>NZ_WKKW01000017.1 GCF_009683175.1 Bifidobacterium asteroides | reverse complement strand
ACGGGACGACCACCGAACGGCATACGCCTGTCAGGGTGAACAAGCCTGACCGCAACGCGTACCCGGACCTACCCAAGGATTTCACCTACGTACAAATCAGCGCCGGATGGGAGCATTCGCTGGCCGTGGGCAGCGATGGCAACGCCTACGCCTGGGGAAACAACAGCAATGGCCGGCTCGGCGACGGGACGACCACCGAACGGCATACGCCTGTCAGGGTGAACA
>NZ_WKKW01000016.1 GCF_009683175.1 Bifidobacterium asteroides | reverse complement strand
TGCCGAGTTGGCCATAGTTGTTTAATCCCCAGGCGTAGGTGTATCCGTCGCTGCCCACGGCCAGCGAATGAGAGTATCCGGCGCTGACCTGTACGGCTTTCAGTCCTTTGTTTGCGTCGTTGGGGCTGGCGAAGTCTCGCACGCGCACAGGAAAAGACGAAGAGTTTTTGCTGCTGATGCCGAGTTGGCCATAGTTGTTTAATCCCCAGGCGTAGGTGTATCCGTCGCTGCC
>NZ_WKKW01000015.1 GCF_009683175.1 Bifidobacterium asteroides | reverse complement strand
CCCCCTGCCCGTCATCCTTGACACAGGCATCAATCGCATTGATACCCGTATCCGTAAGGCTGGCATAGCGTGACAGATCGGCATTGGGACCCAGCACCTTGGGCACGTCGGTGGCCGCCACGTTGGACTTCTGGAAGCCGGAGTAGACCACCGGGCCCACCAGGCTCCAGTCCCCCTCGATGTCGTCGGCGGTCAGCAGGACGATGACCGACTTCTGGAAGGGGAACCCTCCCCCGTTCAGGCTCAGGTACATGCACCACTTCTTCATGGTGGCGTTGTAGTAGAC
>NZ_WKKW01000014.1 GCF_009683175.1 Bifidobacterium asteroides | reverse complement strand
CTATAGGAACTAAACGCGTTGTTTTAGGTTCTGTGTGTGGGTTTGGTTGTGTGTTGGTCAGAGTGTGGTGTCGGGGTATCTGACTGGTGTGTGGAACTCGTTCCAGTTGATGGCGGTGCCGTAGTGTTCGGGCTCGTCCTGTTCCTGTCTGGTTTCCCGTTTGGGTGCTGGTTGTGGCTGGTGGTGTTCGTCCCTGATCAGGCTGGCGGGGTCGGGGTTGTCGGTTTTCATGTAGCAGTGCCATTCGCAGGCGCGTCTCATGTGGCTCTCGGGTAGGCCGTGGTGTTGCAGGAGGGTGCGTTTGATGGGTGGGTTGACTCCTCCTTCCAGCCGGTTGGTGGTGCGTTCCACTGGCCCGCCGGCGGTGGGTTCGGGTTCCAGGAAGGCGAAGAGCTGCCTGTCTTGGAAGAGGTGTTCGAGCCTGCGGTAGCAGCGGCGGAGTTCCTGGTGGGTCCACCACCAGGATTGGTGGCTGGCTTTGGGGTTGGCTGGGTCGTCCTTGGCCATGGTGCGTTCGTCGATGAGGGTTTCCCATCTTTCGTGCCAGGCGTTCAAGGCCTCACCCCAACGCACCGCTTCCTCGATGGTATGGACCCGGGTGAGCTGGTCGGAGAGTCGCTTGAGTTCCTTGCCGGCCTGAAGTCGTGGTTTGAGTGTCGGGTCGGTTTTGGTGTTGCGTTGCACGTGCACCAGGCAGCGTTGGATGCGCGTGCCCGGCCAGCAGGCATGGCAGGCTTTCTGCACGCCGCGAAGGCCGTCGGTGATGAGCACGTCGGGCCCGGGGATGCGGGAGAACAGGGCCGTGTAGGCCGCCGTGTTCTCCTGATGGCACCACTGCCGGTCGATGACCTGGCCCGTCTGCCCGTCGATCGCTATCAGGAGGCACCAGCCGTGTGCCATATACGTGCCGTCGGCCATGAGCGTGTGATGGACCACCCCGTCCGGTGTGATTGCCGGCTTGATGTTCCAGCACCAGCCGACCCGTTTACGCCAGGCCCTGGCGCCCATGGCCCCCATCTGTTCCCGGGTCCTGCCCGTCAGCAGCCAGTCCGGGAACTCCCTCAACTGCGCGGCGCGGGCCCGGTCCTGCCTGCGCGCGGTGGACGTGATCGAGCAGGACGGACACATCCAGCGCTGCGTGCCTGATCTGTTGCGCCCATGCCTGCGCATCCGCCCATGGCATATGGGGCAATGCCTGGCCCTCTTCGATCTGGTTCTCATTCCCCAATCGAACAGGAACGGGCACCCCTGCAAGACCCCTATTAACAACCCGACCTATTAACAACCACCCAACACGCTTACAGCCACAAGGCCAAACCCCCAACATAAACAACGCGTTTAGTTCCTATAGCCC
>NZ_WKKW01000013.1 GCF_009683175.1 Bifidobacterium asteroides | reverse complement strand
GAATATAATGATTTCTCCCCTATTGTGCCTAGTATGGCTTGCTGGATTGCTGTCAATACAGCGCCAAGAATGAACAGTATTCCCAATTGCACCGCGATTAATACGATTGCTTTGTGTTGTTGCACGCCGTCTATGAGGGCTCCGCTGAGCTGTGGTTGCAGCAGGACGACCGCTTGTGCGAGGATTCCCAGCAGAAGGCTTGCCGTGTATGCAAGAATGTGCCCCGGCATGTATTTCCTGACGACGTGGATAAAGTTCATGGTTGGCCTGGCCTCTAGTGTTTTGTGGGTTGGTTCTTGTGGGTGAGGCGTGTGCAGAGGATGGTGGTGGCTATGGCGACGGCCAGGAGCAGGAGGGACATGGGTAGGAAGATGTCTGCGATGATGGGTGTGTGTTGTATGCCGACCCCGTCCCGGACGAAGCTTATCGCCACGGATGCCTCGGTGATGGCCACGGCGACGAGGGAGAGGATGATGCCGGCGGTGACGTCGAGTGTGGTCTCGATGGCCGCTGACCAGGCGAGGGCGCCGCGGGTGACGCCCATCTGGTTGAGGCGCCGGTTCTGCATGCGTCGTTCGCTGATTCCTATGGCTATAGATTGGACGAGGAATATCAGGGCCAGGATGGTGCCGCCGGCTATCATGAGCGGTGTTCCCTGCTGCTCCTTGATGCTGGTCTTGATGTAGTCGTCGATGAAGTCCTGCCTGTTCAAGGCGGTGATCTTGTGGGTGGTGTCCCTTATCTGTTGGGCTATGTCGTCGGCCTGGGTGTGGTCGCGGGCGGTGATGAAGGCGTACAGTCGGCCGTTCTCGCCCTCCCTGGGCAGGCCATCCTCGGTCGTGAGCATGTCCATGTTCACGTGGGGGGTGGTCTTGGGCGGCTCGATGACGGCCACGACCTGGACCTGGTGTCTTTTGTCGTGGCGGTCGATGAGGGTGATCGTGTCGCCCGGCTTGCGCTGGTTGTCGTATGCTCTGCTTATGGCCACCTTGCCGGCGCCCAGGTCGGCCAGGCTGCCCTGGAGCACCTTGGGGGCGGTGTCCTTGTGGCTGGGGTCGGCCAGGTCACGGGCCTGGGCCCAGGTGACCTGGGGGAAGGTGTCCATCTGGATGTTTCCGTGCTTGTCGGTCAGGACCCATTGCTGGGTCTGGTAGATGTCGGCTGTGCCGACCTCCCGTCCGAGCCCCTGCAGCGTGCGCGAGATCCTGCCGGCCTGGGACAGGTCGTCCGAGGAGGCCACCACGTCGGCCTTCATGGGCTCGATGCTGAGCACCACCGAGCTCATGCGGCCCGCCTGCATGATGAGGGTGAAGGAGACCAGAATGGTCAGCGCCATCATGGCCGGCAACGCTATGGCCGTGGCGCCTGCCCTGCCCCTGCGGACCCGTTGCCGGGCCAGCAGGCCCGGTCCGGCCGCGGTTTTTTCGGCCAGCAGGCCCAGCAGGGATGCTACCGGGGGGACCAGCAGGGGGGCGGCCACGTACACGGTGATTATCAGTAGGACGATCAAGCCCAGCAGCCGGTCGTAGGACTCCGAGCGGTCGACCGGCATGAAGGCGACCGTGATAGAGGCTAGGAACAGGGCCAGGGAGCATACGATCCGCAACCGGCTGGCCTTTTTGTCCTTGACGGCCGGTTGTGTCATCAGCTTCAGGGGGGTCTCGGCCCCGAGCCTGCGCGTGGCCAGCCACACGCCCAGCAGGCAGACCGCCATCATCAGGGCGAAGGCCACGGCCGCCACCCACAGGCGGGCCCTGGGGTGGAAGAGCAGGTCGATGTCCGTGGTGCCCATGGCCCTTATGAAGGCCATGCCCACAGGAACGGTCAGCAGGGATCCGGCCAGGCATCCCGCGGCGTCGGCCAGGGCCAGGGGCAGGGAGAACTCTCGCAGGGCCATGGCCACGACCTGTTTGCCCGAGGCGCCGTTGAGCCGCATCAGGCCGTATTCCCGGCGCCTTTCCTGGACCAGGAAGGACACCGATGACAGGACCAGGAACACCGTCACCAGCAGGCAGAACACCAGCGCGATCAGCGACACAGTGTTCAATGCCAGGTCGTAGTAGGCCTTGGTCAGAATGCGGTGGTAGGCGTTCAGGCCCTCCAGGCCGTGCAGGCCGTCGTAGGCCAGGCCCGCCTGACGTGCCTGCAGGGTCGCGCAGGACAGGGTCGTGGCGGCGAACACGGCCAGGCACATGATCCAGTAGGAGGAGCGGTGGGCCCTGACCAGGGAGAAGGACAGGCTGGCCCTTGTTGGCCGCTTGCGCCAGGGTCGGCTCGCCTGCTGGGCCGGGGAGGCCATGCCCGCGCTCACCGGTCGGCCCCGCTCAACGTGGTCTCGGCCAGGTGCATGGCCAGCTGCTCGGCCGTGCAGCCCGACCACACCGAGTGGATGCGGCCGTCGACCAGGAACACGGTGCTGCCAGCACGGGCCGCCACATCCGGGTCGTGGGTCACCATCAGCACCGTGGACCCCCGCGCCGCCACCTGGCCGAAGGCGTCCAGCACCAGCTGGGAGCCGGCGGTGTCCAGGGCGCCCGTCGGCTCGTCGGCAAAGACGACCGAGGGCCTCGAGGCCAAAGCCCTGGCCACCGCCACACGCTGCCGCTGCCCGCCCGACATGTCCGAGGGATAGACGTCGGCGAAACCATCCAGACCCACCGCCTGCAGGGCCCGCACGGCGTCGTCGACCTCGATGCGCGGCCCGCCGAAGAGGAAGGACAGCATCACGTTCTGCAGGCATGTGAACGCTTCGACGAGGTTGTAGTCCTGAAACACGAACCCGATCAGGTCACGCCTGACACGTGTCAGGTCGGCCTCTCCCATCCGGGCCAGGTCATGCTGCCCGATGTGCACCAAGCCCTGGTCGACCGGCAGCAGGCCCGAGGCGCAATTCAGCAGGGTCGACTTGCCCGCGCCCGAGGGCCCCATGATCGCCGTCCATGACCCAGGCGGGCATTGCAGGGACACGTCGGTGATGCCGGCCCCGCCCGAACCGTAATGATAGGAGACACCCTCAAGGGACAGAAACTCACCAGCCATACCCAACCCCAATCCACAGCCCGACGAAACCCCGAGCACCATACGAATCCACAACGCGAAAAGCTACAGCGAACTTTACACTGAGACGCAATACAAGTATTGCTTGCGTGACGGTTAAAAGTCTTCCATAAATTATTGACAAAA
>NZ_WKKW01000012.1 GCF_009683175.1 Bifidobacterium asteroides | reverse complement strand
AACACACAACCAAACCCACACACAGAACCTAAAACAACGCGTTTAGTTCCTATAGGCCCATTTAAATCAGTTGAGTCAACATTGTTGTATAGGATATGCCCCGAATCCGGCCTATAAAAAGCCTCCAATAGGGAAAGCAGCGTAGTTTTACCTGAACCCGACGAGCCCACGATGACGGTTCTTTGGTGTGGGACTGCGCTAAAACTAATGTTCTGCAGAGTGGTATTTCGTTCATCATCTTTGTCCGCTGTATTGTAAGAAAAGCATACATCTTTGAACTCCAGCGTAATGTTGGCTGTATCAAACGAGGAATGCCCATCTGGGGAAAGCATATTGCTCGAACTTACGGTTTCGCTTTTATCGCGCAAAGATTCAATGTCTTCTATTCTCCTGAGTGGTCCTAAAGCTTTGAAAGCCGTGGTTATAGATGAGGAAAAGGAGCTTAGCGAAGAAACAACCATAGTCAAATACATTGAAAAGGAGATGAAATTAGAAATATCAAGATCCCCTTTCGCTATTTCCGCGCCGCCAAAGGAAAAAACGATTAGTAAGGTCAGCTGTATGGCGCAGTTCACAATGGACCGAATGATTGTTTCCTTGTTGGCCACTTTTACTGTTGCCCGATACACTTCTTCTGCGGTACCGACTACTCTTTTCGTTTCAGGCACTGTTGCCATAAAGGCCTTAATTGTGCGAATTCCAGCTAATGATCGCAGTATGGCATTAGACAGTCTTGCTGTCTTAGCTTGTACCAGTTCGGTATAGGCCTGCAGACGAGAAGAAGCAGCAATCATCAACAGAATGGATGTGCACGAAGTTATAAGTGCCACGGCAAAGAGTCTGGTATCAATGAACAGCATAGCGACAGCTGATCCGCAAGCTGTTAACAGATTCGCGGCCACTTTAAAGAAGTCTGATGACAGGGCTGAGCGTAACTCATTAGTATCTGAGATGACAGTTGAGACATAGTCACCCGACTCCCTCTTATCATACTCTTGTACCGGCAGGCCGAGGATACAGGTAATGAGATTGCTACGTTTATCGAAAACTATTTTCGCCGCAAGGCGGTTTGCCATATTGGATCCCAAACCATCCAGGACGATGCCTGCTACAAACAAAAGCGCCAAGACTGCAATTGGTCTCACCAACTTCTGACTCTGTTCTATGGCGTGTAGAAGATAATTGACACACAGAGGTTGTAGTAACGCCAGACCTGAAGACACTATACCCACAGACATCACAACAACAGTGATAGCTGTGTGCGGTTTCAATAGTCTGAATACATTAAAAATTGTGGTTTTTTGACGTTGCTGAGTTTGCATAGTTGACATGATTTCCGCTATTCGCCTATGGCTGTTTGGACGGTTTCAATTGCCGATCGCTTCAAACTAGAACGTGCAGAGAAAAATGTGGAAAGTGTTCCCGCGGCGATAATGGGCACAGCAAGGATAATGAAGAACTTCCAGGGGAAGACCACTACAAAGAGATTCTTGGAAAGAGGGAGGAATGTCACAGCGGTGAAAACTCCGACGAGCAAGGTGGCCCCCGCAGAGATAAGGATACCGGTGGTCACGAGGATGAAACCATCCAAGGCCGATATGGCAAGTAGCTGTCCGGGCACAGCGCCCGCGATGGAGATAAGGGCCAGATCAAGGTTGCGTTCCTTGGCAGAGATGGCGAAACTGGCGACCGCACCGATTACAGCAATGAGCAAGGCCGACCACAGGCTGGACATAAGCTCTATCGGTGTGGCTGATCCCATGTCTTTCAACTGGGGAAAGCCACTTATGGCAGCAGTACTGGTTTGACCTGTGATTAACAATCCACCGAGCAGGAACAGGCAAGCAGTCAGTGAGATGATGGTGGAGCCGAATGCCTTCCCGCGACTTCTCACAATGGCTTGTGCCCGTGCGATCTTCCAGACATCGGATTGCACAGGAACCAGATTCGTCCATGTTTTGGTGGCCCATTGGATGATGGGTCCTCCAGAATAGGCCAGAGCGACCAGAAACAGCAGTATCGCGATGATCGGGCCTAATGACATGGGTTGCATGATGATGCCCAATTGGGTCTTACTCAGAGTTTTGGGGTCGTTCAACACCAGGATGACGGCAGCGACAGCCGGTGCCAGCAGGGCGATGAAACCACCGATAATAAGGAATCTCCTCAGACCGCGCCCAGCTCTCGTGACGTGGACTTCCTCAGTTCCTGAACCTCTCAGCAGCTCAACCGGAAGCACTTTCCTCAAAGCACGCAGAGTAAAGAGAGCACCCAACAAAGCCACAATGAAACCGACTGCAAGCCCCCTCAAAGCAAAGTCTAAGAAACCCTGCCAAGTAAAAGTGATAAGCGGCGGTAACAGCACGGCCTCCAACTGGAACTTTAGAATCCGTGGGGCAAGAATTGGCGCCAGCGCCATACCAACGATGGAGGAGATCAGAGTCAGCACGAACACCTGCACCATGGTGAGGGTCAGCACCTGCCTAGGTGTGGCACCAAGCAGGGACAACAATGCAAGTCCCTTCCGCCGCTGCCTTATGGAAGCCTGAATCGTCACCATAATGACCAGGCAACCCAGGACCATTGCTATCTGGTAGACCGAGTCCACGTTAGTGCTGAGATGGTGAGATACCACACCCACTTCCCCCGGGGAATCATGTTTGAGATCATTGATTCCCTTGCATACACTCATGGCGCACAGAATCGTCTGCGTGACCACAAGCACAAGAAACACACCGGCCCAGATTCCTCTATTGGCTTTCAGATCATTCAACGCCCACTTCATGACTTACACCTTTCACGCCGCATCGCCATACAGAATCAGGGCAATAACTACGCTTGCTCTTCCACATTCCCTGATGCGACAAATCCGCCATCACTCATGGTGTATACGACGTCGCATTGCCGGGCCAGGCGGAGATCGTGTGTGACCACGACCACGCATTTACCGGGTCGATGGGAGAAGTCCCGCAACTGCGAGAAAACCAACTGTCCGGACTTCTGGTCAAGAGCACCTGTCGGCTCATCGGCGAACACAACATCGGGATCCGCGACCAAGGTGCGAATCAAGGATACCCGCTGCTGCTCACCACCTGAGAGCGAACTAGCTGCGTCATTGTCGTGCCCGCTCAAGTGGAACTTATCCATGAGGGCATCGATGCTTCCTTGATCGACCTTGCGATGGCTGAGAGTCAAGGGGAGCAGGATATTGTCACGAACGGTCATGGACGGGACAAGATTGTAGGACTGAAACACAAACCCGATATGCGATCTGCGAAACAAAGCCAAGTTACGCTGGTTCTTCTTAGTTAGTTCCTCACCCAGCACCCACACATTTCCTTGAGATGGCTGTTCAAGACCAGAAAGGCAATATAGCAAGGTGCTCTTACCACATCCAGAGGGCCCTGTAATTGCGGTCATGGCACCACCAGCAGCAACAAAAGAAAGATCATTGAATACCACAGTGGGAGTCCCGTCACCCGAGACGAAATTCTTACTTAGCTGTTCAGCTACTACCACACCATCACGCATAATATTAACCTTCATGGTACTGAGATCAGAGTATCGCCAGACCTCATGCGATTATAAAGCCCCACGACAACGAGTACTGAAATAAACGCTGTCATGGGGCGATATTCCTATTTACCAACACAACACGTTGCTCGTATCGCTGTAACTGGTGCATATGTCCTCTTTCAACACTCCGTCAGCGTCGGGAATGAGACTTATCTTCTCACCTTCCGCATCGGACATTTCTATTGAAACAAACGCCCCATATCTGAAAAAGATAGGTCCGTTATTGTACCTTAAATCACTGAGGATATAAGGTCCTGGTTCACCGCCTATTGCTTCCTCTAGTTTGAGGGTTAATCTTTCAAGATGCTCATCAGAAAAGGGATATATGGTTATGAATTTTCCACTAGAGCTGCGTCCTGCATATTTGGTATTGGAGGATCGGTACTGTTGTTTATCCCTGAGATATTTGAACATAACATGCTCTGAAATACAGATTTTAGAAACTTTTTCTAAAACTGATTGTGCATTGTCAAGGGAAGCCGTCACATGAATTTTCCATCCGTGGGTCCTCATTATGCAAGCAGTCGGCTGCATATATGTCCATACTACGGATTTATTTGAAGCCCATCCTATCGGACAGTCAGGTTCAGGATCCCATGACTCTTCGGCATGTGCCATGAGACTACGGCTATCGACAAAGAAAGGAGATCCTGGGTGCGTCGCCCGCATGTATACAGCTTCCCCAATCATTGCGTCTCCCATCGTTGCGGACTATGCTTTGTAGTAATATTATCAGAACCCGGTTCAGTGTCAACTTCTGTTTTAACTCGCTTCTTGAATATTAATAACTTGCTCATTGCCTTTGATAGCTAAGTACCCATACGTCGCCTTTTAAGATGGCAACTTTCCTTTGAGTAGAGATGGACCTTCAATTGCTGCATCCAATGATGTCAAGACACCAAGCCGTTTGCATAGCAAACTTTTCCCAGCGTCTATACTTACCTGATCCTCCCCCGTGGCTTCCATTCTGAATGATATTAACGACTGCGTCTGCACCGATTTCCTGGAGCAGTGACACCCACTTCAGAGATTCTGGGCTATAGGAACTAAACGCGTTGTTTATGTTGGGGGTTTGGCCTTGTGGCTGTA
>NZ_WKKW01000011.1 GCF_009683175.1 Bifidobacterium asteroides | reverse complement strand
AACACACAACCAAACCCACACACAGAACCTAAAACAACGCGTTTAGTTCCTATAGCCCCTGATGCCGGAGAGACCGTTCTGTATCAGCATAGAGGCTAGATTGGCTGAGCTCTGATAAGGATGCGAAGGGTAAGGAATACGAGCGGTGTCCATCTCAGTTACACCCCTTTAGATAAAAAAGTGCCGCCCTAGTGTGCATATCATATAAATATGATAGAGGCAGTGGCGGCTTCTAACAAGCTTTAATATACTCGGGATATCAGTTAGAAAGCTTCATCAAGATAAAGCTTCACAATATAAACACATTTCTTATCGGATGGTCTTTCTTCTATCATGAGCTACTGCAGATCACCCTTCAATCGGCAAACATAAAACTGGTCGGCTCGGCCGGGGTTGTGGTCATCGGCGGCTGCGCCTTGATGTCTGGCCGCCGCTGTCGCACGCCTGCGGCGTGCTGCTGAAGGGGTTGGGAATGTGGTGTTTGTGCCGCCCCCTTCCATTCTGGCCCGGGCCGCTGCGACTCAAGCCCCGAGCGTCTCCGCCCACACCCCGCTCCGGCCGAGGGGGCCGAACAGCATGCCCCCTCGGCCTCCGGGGGAGTGTTCGGATCCACGCGGGGGCTTGACTCTCCGCTATACCCGGGCCGCCATTCCAGGCGTCGGCACAAACAGTCCCGGCACCAAGGAAAGGAACACCCATGAACACCACAACCACAGTGACCATGCTGCCCATCGACGCCATCAGGCCCAACGACGCCAACCCCCGAAGCGAGATAGGAGACGTGTCGGAGCTGGCCATGAGCATCGCGTCCCAAGGCATACAGCAGGCCCTGGTCGTCACACCGGCGAACCAGGAGGGGCGGCACACCCTGGTCATCGGACACCGGCGGCTGGCGGCCGCCGAGCAGGCCGGCCTTGCAACCGTGCCCTGTATCATCACCGACATGGACGAGCAGACCCAGGCGGAGGTGATGCTGGTAGAGAACATACACCGTGACCAGCTCACCGCCCTGGACGAGGCACGCGGATACGCCCACCTCCTGGACCTTGGCGAAGACGTGGACCAGATGGCCAAAGCCACTGGCCGCAGCCGCAGCACCGTGCAGCGACGGCTCAAAATATCGTCCATCGACGACGAGAAAATACTCGCGCTGCCATCCCAGCTGAGCTTCGAGGAATTGGAGACGATAGCCGACTTCCGCGACGACGAAGGCCTGCAAGACCAGCTCATCAAAGCCGCAGGCACCAACAACTGGAACATGACACTGCACCAGGTCCAGGCCAAACGGTCGCTGGACAAGTGGATCGAACAGGCCCAGGAAGCCATCAAGCAGGCCGGGCTGCCCATCGTGCCGCTGACACCATCACAATCCTGGTCTGACCCGGAAGGTTGGCGCACCATCGCCCGATTCTCCCCGGATACCGACCCCGACCCCAAGCAGGCCCTCGACACATGGCTGGAGGAATGGGAAGGCGACAAACCCACGGCCGCCGGACTGCTCGACCGTGGCGGACAGTGGCGCGTCAAAATCACCCTGCTGGAGCCATACACCCAACAGGACCAGGAGGACGAACGCCGGCAAAGAGAGGATGACCTGGCCAGGTGGCAAGCCGAACAAGAAGCCGAAATCGCACCGGCCAAGCAACTGGACACGGCAAGCCACGACCTGCGGCTGGCCTACACGCAACGGCTCATGTCCCTCAAACGCCCCGCCAAAAACCAGTCCCAGGCCCTGTCCATGCTGGTCATCGCCCAAGCGAGCCAACGCACCTGGTGGGTCAGCCGGGACCAGGTGCGGGACACATGGCGCGCCATCGTCCAGGACCAGGAAGCCGAGCTGGCGCAAAAGGCCGACCTTGACGAGAGTCGCCGCACCCAGACGGCCTTCGCCCTGTGCCACGCCATCATGGAGACACAGATCAACCACGAGACCTGGCGCAGCCAAGACGACATAGACGGCCTGCTCAAACCCCTCTACCGTGCCCTCCAAACCGCAGGCTACGCCATCAGCGACGAAGAGCAATCCGGTCTCGACGGCGACCTGGTGCCCCGACCTGAAGAGGAAGACAACGAAGGGAACGAAGATGAAACAGACGACGGCGACCAGGAGGAGGACACCAAAGAGTGAATGAACCCCGCAGCCGGCCCCGCCACCAAGCGGGGCCGGCTGCCGGCGGCGGCGCAGCGATGCCTCGCGCCACCCCACGGGGTGGAATCGGCATCGTCGAACGCCCCGCGTTCGGACAGCCAGACCGCAACGCGAGGAACGCACGACTGGTTTGTATGTGCAATTTGTACTACACTCATGGTCATGGAGATCGAGATAGAGCAATCAGCCCGCAAGCACGGCTGCGCCGACGACGAAATCAGGCACGCGGTCCTCCACTCCATAGGCCACGAACAAATCGAGGGCTACGGCGACGAGATGACGGTGGTCTTCGTCGGCCAGCCACACCCCGGGGCCCTACCCGACAACCTGCTCGAAGTCATCGTCAGCAAATGGCAGGACGGCCAGCTCCACGCCTTCCACGCCATGCCGCTGACCAGCCGGTGGCAACATCTCAGATACCAATAGACACAACCAACAAGGAGCCAGACCATGACCAACACACAGACACCCGCCGACAGGGCAGCACACGCCGAAGCACTCGACCGCATGGCCGACGCCGGCCAATTCACACCCATCGAAGGCACCCGGGTATACCGGGGCTACGACGCCGGCCCCCTGACCGACGACGACCTGCTCTCCATCTTCGCCGGCCGCCCCCGCGACGAACTCAAACAACCCACCAGCAAAACCTGGCAGGTACGCACCACCCCGGCCCTGGACCAATGGGCCGAAGCCGCCGTCAAAACAGAAGGCACCAACCTATCGGCACTGATCCGCCAAGCCACCGCCGAATACCTGGCACACCACTACCCAGGACTCCGAAGCCAGATGGCCTGACCCATCAGGGCAACATCATCAAGGGACCCCTCAACGGGGTCCCTTTTTCCATGCTCGGCTCGGCCGGGGTTGTGGTCATCGGCGGCTGCGCCTTGATGTCTGGCCGCCGCTGTCGCACGCCTGCGGCGTGCTGCTGAAGGGGTTGGGAATGTGGTGTTTGTGCCGCCCCCTTCCATTCTGGCCCGGGCCGCTGCGACTCAAGCCCCGAGCGTCTCCGCCCACACCCCGCTCCGGCCGAGGGGGCCGAACAGCATGCCCCCTCGGCCTCCGGGGGAGTGTTCGGATCCACGCGGGGGCTTGACTCTCCGCTATACCCGGGCCGCCATTCCAGGCGTCGGCACAAACAGTCCCGGCACCAAGGAAAGGAACACCCATGAACACCACAACCAGCCTCCAGGACGACGTCAAGCAACTGAGCCAGGACCCCCAACTCATGCTCACCGCAGGCCGACAGGCCCTCGACAGCATCATGCGCATACTCGACGGCACCCACCAGCCCGAAGCCATAGGACACGACCGGCTCACCCGCATGGCCGCGCTGATAGAAACCTCACTGCCGCACCGCGACGCGCTCCTGGTCGCCGCCATCAACCCCGACACCACCCGAGACGACCTGACCACCATCACCGAACAACCCCACGACCCCGCCGCCGTCAAACTCATCTTCACCAGCCTCACCACCTGCTTCGAAGGCCGGACCCCCGTCAACCAGGAACGCGCCGACAGAGCCTACAACCTCTTCGACCAGCTCACCGCCGCCGTCGGCCCCACCCCACACCTCAGCGCCTCCAGAGCCTACCTGGCCTGGGCCGCCCGCGACCCCGACCAAGCCAGCTCATACATGGTCCAAGCCCTCACCCTCGACCGAACCAACAACCTCGCAGCGCTCATCGCCCTGGCCCTCAGTAAGAACATCAACCCCACCGACGACTAACACCACACACAACCAAACCGAAGAGGTCTCCTCCCAAACCAAGGAGGAGACCTCTCCGCGTCCGATGCGTTTCTCCCGCCCCATAAAAGGGGCACTCGAATCCGCTTCATTCCCTAGGAATGATCGTTGTTTAGATTAATCATGCTTGTCTGCAGCATCAACGGCATGAATGACGAGTAGGGAGATGAGAATGGTGAGAACCTCAGTTATCAAAGATGAGAGCGCCATGGCTTCCCACCTGCTGAAGGCCAAGGCCATCAACCCCATGAGAAACACAAAACTCACAACTTCGCTAACAAGCTTCTTCAAGACCTTGTGACTGCTCATGCTAAACAACACATCCACCAACGCATCAGTTATGTAGGTACCAAAGAACCACAACAGAAAGATAACGATGGTACCCAAAACCCCACGCCACCCATGCACCCAGGAACGAACGCCACCGAAAGGGAGCAAGCGATAAGTGACACCAATGCCGACCGCAAAAGGAAAGACAAAACCCAACAACACAGTTCCGAAAAAACCAACACCGGTAATCGCATCCGAAACCGTTACATGGTCTGATCGTCCACGGTCACTCATCGCTCACCCCTCTCTCCATGAATCAGAGGAACAAATCAACCCATGTCGCCGTGTATTCAGCAATATCGTAAGGGATGCCCAGCTGCATCAAACCTGAGACGATAGCGGCATGAGTCCAGACGCCGGTGGCTTCCAGGAAGTCTGCAATCCGACCGGCCCACGGAGCAATCTTGGCAGGAAGCTTGGAACCTCCCCAGCGCAGAAGCTTAATGACAGCTTTCTTGGCGATCGTCGTAGCCCAATTCCTCGATTGGAAGCCATTACCGGCAGTGCCATCATGCATCGAGAATGCATACTCGGTCAGGATGCCAGCACCTTCATAATCACCGTTTTCCCATGCGGTATCCGCTATCTCCAGCACATCCCTCGGAGTCAGCGAATCGGTGACTTGACTCACGATAGATGTCGAAGCGGTATCCACAGGCTCTGCAGCCATCGCCTGACTGGGAACCATGGCGACTCCCATAGACAGCGCAAGTGGAACAGCAACGCTGGCGAGCAACCTACTTTTGATAGTGTTCAGAGCTTTCATCATAAGCCCCTTTCCGTTTGTTGAGTCAATTCATCCTTGATAACCAATAACGAAGTCAGCGGTGTCAGCCATGGCACCTCTGACAACCCAGCTAAAACTGGAATACTGCACTGATAGATAGGCCTAACTATCATTCTTGAGTTATTACATCAACGGTGACAGTAGCACCACCGTTACACCATTATAGGGCTATAGGAACTAAACGCGTTGTTTATGTTGGGGGTTTGGCCTTGTGGCTGTA
>NZ_WKKW01000010.1 GCF_009683175.1 Bifidobacterium asteroides | reverse complement strand
TGGCGGCGGTGTGCTACTCTCCCACACTCTTCCGGGTGCAGTACCATTGCCGTGCTGGGTCTTAGCTTCCGGGTTCGGAATGGGACCGGGCGTCTCCCCCAGGCCATGACCGCCGCGAATCTTCAATTTCATCCATCCCCTTCATGCGAAGGGCATGGGGTCTTCTGGCGGTTCGGGGACCGGATGGTGGACGCGTGTTCCGTTGTCGATCGCCTGCGTGTTCGTGCATATTGCCGCAGGCAGGATGCGCAGTAGGGTTGATGCCGCCACCCCTCCAGGGGGTGGGTGTTGTGTTGTCCTCGACCATTAGTGCCGGTCGGCTCCGCCCCTTGCGGGGTGTCCACGTCCGGTCTATCGACCATGTGTTCTGCATGGGGTCTTCAGAAGCCCGGAGGCTTCATGGAATCCTTATCTTGGAGGGGGCTTCCCGCTTAGATGCTTTCAGCGGTTATCCCATCCGAACGTAGCCAACCGGCCGTGCCGCTGGCGCGACAACCGGCATACCAGAGGTTCGTCCACCCAGGTCCTCTCGTACTATGGGCAGGGCTCCTCAAGATTCCAACGAGCGCAGAGGATAGAGACCAAACTGTCTCACGACGTTCTGAACCCAGCTCGCGTGCCGCTTTAATCGGCGAACGGCCGAACCCTTGGGACCTGCTCCAGCCCCAGGATGCGACGAGCCGACATCGAGGTGCCAAACCATCCCGTCGATATGGACTCTTGGGGATGATCAGCCTGTTATCCCCGGGGTACCTTTTATCCGTTGAGCGATGCCGCGTCCGTACGCCGGCACCGGATCACTATCTCCGACTTTCGTCCCTGCTCGACCCGTCGGTCTCGCAGTCAAGCTCCCTTGTGCGATTGCACTCAACACCCGATTGCCAACCGGGCTGAGGGAACCCTTGGGCGCCTCCGTTACTCTTTGGGAGGCAACCGCCCCAGTTAAACTACCCGCCAGGCACTGTCCCTGGCCGGGATGACCGGCCGAGGTTAGAGGCCAGATGAGGACAGAGCGGTATTTCACATTCCGGCTCCACGGATGCTGGCGCACCCGCTTCGAAGCCTCCCGCCTATGCTACACAGTCCGCACCTAACGCCAATACCAAGGTATAGTAAAGGTCCCGGGGTCTTTTCGTCCTTCTGCGCTTAACGAGCATCTTTACTCGTACTGCAATTTCGCCGAGCTCCTGGTCGAGACAGTGGGGAAGTCGTTACGCCATTCGTGCAGGTCGGAACTTACCCGACAAGGAATTTCGCTACCTTAGGATGGTTATAGTTACCACCGCCGTTTACCGGGGCTTGAATTCACCGCTGCCCCCTCCGAAGAGGGATGACGGATCCTCTTAACCTTCCGGCACCGGGCAGGCGTCAGTGCATATACAGCGACTTACGTCTTCGCATGCACCTGTGTTTTTGGTAAACAGTCGCTACCCCCTGGTCTGTGCCGCCCCAGCCGGCTCCGCGCGCAAGGCGCCTCACCGGCCGGGGCCTCCCTTATACCGAAGGCACGGGAGTGATTTGCCGAGTTCCTTGACCAGGATTCGCTCGATCGCTTTGGTATACTCTACCTGACCACCAGTGTCGGTTTGGGGTACGGGCGGCGCCAATCCTCACGCCGAAGCTTTTCTCGACGGAACGGCACACCGGATTCGGGGCACAAGACCCCCCATCATCACACCTCGCGCTCATGCCGGGCGGATTTGCCTGCCCGACGCGCCGCATGCTTGACCACGGATAACCACCACCGCGGCCCGGCTCCCGTTCCGTGTCACTCCCGCGCTACCCGCCACGCATCCACACGCCGGTCCCATGCCATCGGACGGTCCGAAGACCATCGCCCGACACGGGTAAGGGCACGCTTCCACGTCTTGGATTGGACGGCTTGACGCCGGTAGGAGAATATCGACTCCTTCATCCATTCGACTACGCCTGTCGGCCTCGCCTTAGGACCCGACTCACCCGGGGACGACGAACGTGGCCCCGGAACCCTTGGTCATCCAGCGGACGGGATTCTCACCCGCCTCTCGCTACTCATGTCTGCATTCTCACTTCCACGCGGTCCACGGCCGGCTCACGCCGCCGCTTCACCCCACGCGGAACGCTCTCCTACCCAGCACAGCGAACTGCGCTGCCGCGTCTTCGGTGGCGTGCTTGAGCCCCGCTACATTATCGGCGCGGAACCACTAGACCAGTGAGCTGTTACGCACTCTTTCAAGGATGGCTGCTTCTGAGCCAACCTCCTGGCTGTCTATGCGACTCCACATCCTTTCCCACTTAGCACGCGCTTGGGGACCTTAGACGACGATCTGGGCTGTCTCCCTCTCGACGACGGAGCTTATCCCCCGCCGACTCACTGCCGCGATACACCTCACACGTATTCGGAGTTTGGCTGCTGTCGGTACCCGATACGGGCCCTCAAGCATCCAGTAGCTCTACCCCATGGAGGCACTCACGCGACGCTGCACCGAAATGCATTTCGGAGAGAACCAGCTATCACGGAATTTGATTGGCCTTTCACCCCTAGCCCCAGGTCATCGGCCCGGTTTTCAACCCAGGTCCGTTCGGTCCTCCACGCGGTCTTACCCGCGCTTCAACCTGCCCAGGGCTAGATCATCCCGCTTCGGGTCCAGGACACGCGACTGGAACGCCCTTATCGGACTCGCTTTCGCTACGGCTGCCCCACACGGGTTAGCCTCGCCACGCACCACTGACTCGCAGACTCATTTTTCGATAGGCACGCCGTCACCCCGAAGGGCTCCGACGGATTGTAGGCACACGGTTTCAGAAACTCTTTCACTCCCCTCCCGGGGTGCTTTTCACCTTTCCCTCACGGTACTCGTACGCTATCGGTCAGACAGGAATATTCAGGCTTACCCCACGGTCGGGGCCGATTCACACGGGATTCCACGAGTCCCGCGCTACTTGGGAACAAGAACCGGCAGGCGGCGCGCCTTCGGCTACGGGGCCATCACCCTCTACGGCCGGGAATTCAATCCCGTTCGCCTCACACGCCGCTTTATCACTGCCGCCGGGCCCGTCGGAGCCCGGACGCCAAGTCCCACAACACCCATGCCGCAACCCCCGACGGGTATCACACGGCACCGGTTTGGCCATCATCCGCTTTCGCTCGCCACTACTCACGGAATATCCTTTCCTGCAGGTACTGAGATGTTTCACTTCCCTGCGTACCCCCCGCACGAATGCGGTGCCGGCCCATCACGGCCGGCGGGTTACCCCATTCGGACACCCTCGGATCAAAGCCCTGTCGGCGGCTCCCCGAGGCCTATCGCGGCCCCACGCGTCCTTCATCGGTCCTGTCTGCCAAGGCATCCACCATGCGCCCTTGCCGACAACACGACCACAGGCCATGCCACGACAACAACAACTGCGAACTGCCAGACGACAAATCATCACACTAAACGATCACAAAACGATCGACCCGAACCCACTCAAAAATAGGCTCGGACGAAACAATACAGCAGACAACCAGCCCGAAAGCCGGCCATCCGCTCGCGTCCACTATCCAGTTCTCAAACCACCAGCACACCGACAGGACCCGCCACAGGGCAACACCCCATGAGGAACCCGACGGGCATCAGGAACACCACCCACAAGGGTGGCGGTCCGGGAACCCAACAGCGCATCCATGCCACAGCCTCAAGACCGTTCCACGCCAGCACGCCCACACCATCCGGCCATCCGGCCGGACCCGCAGGCACGACCCCCACGCATCACACGCAGGGGATTTCCATAATCTCCGTAGAAAGGAGGTGATCCAGCCGCACCTTCCGGTACGGCTACCTTGTTACGACTTAGTCCCAATCGCGGACCTCACCTTAGACGGCTCCCCCCCTTACGGGTTGGGCCACCGGCTTCGGGTGCTGCCCACTTTCATGACTTGACGGGCGGTGTGTACAAGGCCCGGGAACGCATTCACCGCGGCGTTGCTGATCCGCGATTACTAGCGACTCCGCCTTCACGGAGCCGGGTTGCAGGCTCCGATCCGAACTGAGACCGGTTTTCAGGGATCCGCTCCATGTCACCATGTCGCATCCCGTTGTACCGGCCATTGTAGCATGCGTGAAGCCCTGGACGTAAGGGGCATGATGATCTGACGTCATCCCCACCTTCCTCCGGGTTAACCCCGGCGGTCCCCCGTGAGTTCCCGGCATGACCCGCTGGCAACACGAGGCGAGGGTTGCGCTCGTTGCGGGACTTGACCCAACATCTCACGACACGAGCTGACGACGACCATGCACCACCTGTGAACCGGCCCCGAAGGGAAGCCGCGTCTCCGCGGCCGTCCGGCACATGTCAAGCCCAGGTAAGGTTCTTCGCGTTGCATCGAATTAATCCGCATGCTCCGCCGCTTGTGCGGGCCCCCGTCAATTTCTTTGAGTTTTAGCCTTGCGGCCGTACTCCCCAGGCGGGATGCTTAACGCGTTAGCTCCGACACGGAACCCGTGGAACGGGCCCCACATCCAGCATCCACCGTTTACGGCGTGGACTACCAGGGTATCTAATCCTGTTCGCTCCCCACGCTTTCGCTCCTCAGCGTCAGTGACGGCCCAGAGACCTGCCTTCGCCATCGGTGTTCTTCCCGATATCTACACATTCCACCGTTACACCGGGAATTCCAGTCTCCCCTACCGCACTCCAGTCCGCCCGTACCCGGCGCCGATCCACCGTTAAGCGATGGACTTTCACACCAGACGCGACGAACCGCCTACGAGCCCTTTACGCCCAATAAATCCGGATAACGCTTGCACCCTACGTATTACCGCGGCTGCTGGCACGTAGTTAGCCGGTGCTTATTCGAAAGGTACACTCACTCTCGCTTGCTCCCAATCAAAAGCGGTTTACAACCCGAAGGCCGTCATCCCGCACGCGGCGTCGCTGCATCAGGCTTTCGCCCATTGTGCAATATTCCCCACTGCTGCCTCCCGTAGGAGTCTGGGCCGTATCTCAGTCCCAATGTGGCCGGTCGCCCTCTCAGGCCGGCTACCCGTCGAAGCCTTGGCAGGCCATCACCCCGCCAACAAGCTG
Organism: Bifidobacterium asteroides; assembly: GCF_009683175.1. Taxonomy (GTDB): domain Bacteria; phylum Actinomycetota; class Actinomycetes; order Actinomycetales; family Bifidobacteriaceae; genus Bombiscardovia; species Bombiscardovia asteroides_H. Next base: position 446 of record NZ_WKKW01000010.1, on the reverse strand, counting down.
ATAGGACGCGACCCCATCCCATGCCGGTAAACCCTTTCCCACACCATCATGCGACAGCGCGGAGCATCCGGCATTACCACCCGTTTCCAGGAGCTATTCCGAAGCATGGGGCAGGTTGGTCACGCATTACTCACCCGTTCGCCACTCTCACCAGGCAGCAAGCTGCCCGGATCCCGTTCGACTTGCATGTGTTAAGCACGCCGCCAGCGTTCATCCTGAGCCAGAATCAAACCCTCCACAAAAAACATGAAGAAGCCGAAACGACTCACATCAATAATTGACGGGCCGGCTTCCATAAGGAGGAAACCAACCCACGAAAAACCCCGACACCCCTCACAACGCTCCCACGTACCCGACAACAGCCGGGCGGGCATCGGACTGGCAATCAAAAAGCTATAAGTAGCACAAACACGCTCTTGAGTTCTCAAACCACCACCACACCAACA
>NZ_WKKW01000009.1 GCF_009683175.1 Bifidobacterium asteroides | reverse complement strand
GGTACGCCGGCGCTCTACTAAAGGTACGCCGGCGCTCTACTAAAGGTACGCCGGCTGGTTCTACTAAAAGTACGCTGTTGGGCATGAAAGATCCGATGGGATGTATGACAGGAAACCAGCGAGGTGCCCACTGATCATTGCAGTGTTGTTGTGGGAGTTTTTGGAGCAAAGAGTCGACTCTGCTGGTGCTGCGAGTGAGTGAAGAGACGGAATGAGACGGGCTGAGGGTAATGGAACGGAGGTTATCCTTGTTTAAATTCCATGGGCTCTATTGGTATCTGGTCCCAGTCCTCGTCGGTGCTTATTGGGGGTGTGGCCAGGACATCATAGCTCTGATCAGATGGGAAGTCTTCGACTTTCACAGTCGATTTGCTATCCTTCTTCTGGGACAGGGGGTTCGCTTCCTGATGCAGCGTATCCGCGTGATCGGAGCACTTGGGCTTTGGAACGACGCTGACGGGAGACCGATACAAGCGGAGTCCGCCTTTCTCAATGCTGTAATGAAGCCTGCCCTCTGCACCGGCATCGGCCAGGGCCGCGTTCCAGAGAGCGGTCACATGCTTCAGCGACTGTTTGAATCTGGTGACGAAGTTTCGTGTTTCAGCGTAGTTCGAGCCCATTTGGTTCTGGAGCGATTTCCAGGTGATAAGCGGGGTCTGGTAGGCGTGTGAATGGTTGAGCGCGTATATGCGCTGCGACAGCCATGCGTAGATGTCGAATTCCGCGCCTCGGCCTGTGGATGTGAGGATCTCCACCATGTCAGCTGAGAGCGGGGTGCTTTTGGCCATCCTGTCCCAGGTCTCCTGGGTGAGCTGGATGTATGAGCCTTCGGTAACGCCGTTCTTGGGCGTGTAGCGGGACCACCCTATGTGGGATTCCTCGACCAGAGTGACCTTTTTGGTGTCCTGCCAGATGGTCTCGGTGGTTGTTTTCATTTCGGTTATAGTCATGTCGAAGTAGGACAGGGCGCCGATCTGGCGTTTGAAGTCCTCGTAATCGGTTTTGCGGGGCTTCCGTTGGATGCCCAGGTCCTCCATCAGCTGCCGCAGTGTGGAGGGGAGCATGATGACGCGACTGGTGTTGTGCTTCTTCTGGCGCACGACTTGGGTGCTTATCCACACCATGAGCAGCCTGGCCTTCTTCCCGTACGGCCAGATGTGGGTGATGCCCTTCCCCGGAGTCGTTACGGTCTGCGGGTGGAGGACGTAGGTCCGGCTGCCGTTGACGCGCACCCATTCGGCTGCGTCAGGCCCGGGGTTGCGGATGGGCAGGGATATGCGGCAGAAGTCGGGCATCAGGTAGACCCGGCGCTGCCTGTTGAGCTGCTTCCATTGCGGCCCGCCCATGGGCCGAGGATTCTGACTGGCGAATTCTTCCATAAGGAGATATACTCTCTATTGCTTAGATTTGTTCCCCGCTCTGTTTCCGGCAGGCGGGGATTTTTCTTACTAAATTCAGTATACCTACGCAGTGACGGTTCTTGTCAAAGGGGCGGGGCTCAAGGTTTCCGCTCGGCGTCCGCTGTTTGTTTCTGTGCTGGCGGGTCATCTTTGACTTGTCGGCGAACCGGTTTAGGGCGTCCTTGTCCTCGTTGCAGTGGTAGCTGTTCATGCATTGCTCCAAGCAGAATCACTGGATCCTCCTCTTGCCCTTGGACCGGCAGGTACGGCTTGCTGCATCAACAGGCAACGCCCCACATAAAGGCTGTTGATCTCGCTTGTTTCGTGCATTGGTTCCCGCGCAGATTTTTGATTTTGCACATGTCCTTGCAACCGAATTTTGTCGAATTCGCGCATCGTGCGCAGAATTTGGCGTTATTTCAACGATAACGCTGGATTTTACACATTTTAATGCAAGAAGTCCATCTCTTGAATTTGGTCTGATTGTGGCTTGTCTGGACGTGATTTCTGTCTGCGCTGGTTGGTGCACTTGGGGTGTGTTGATTGATGGTGATTTCGTGATTACTGGTGGGTCTGATGCTTGGGTGGTTACGTTTGGTGGGCTGTGATTGCTGGTGTTCTATGGATGCGGTGAGATGGTTTTGGGTCCTTTCTGGGATAACGGTGGAATGCCCGCTTCGGGCTGCAGCAGTTCTTCCGGTGCGCACGCCCGGCTCTGTTCTTTCCTGCCGGCTCCGGCAGGCTTGTACCGCGTGCATAGAGGTGGAGAATCTGTTCACCATGATGGCCCAGGACCGGCTGGCCGTCCTGGACATGCCCTGCGGAATCACCTACGCGCAGCTTCTTCCCGCCGCATGAAAAAGGGCACCCCAGGAATTCCAATCTTCATGGATTCCCGGAACGCCCTTACATCCTCCCGCGTCGGCCGTCAAGCTGCTGTCGGCCGCTTGTCCGTGTTCTGGAGGTACCAGGCGACAGCCTTACGGATGATGGCGGATTTGTTTGTGCCCTCCTGCTTGGCCAACTGGTTGGCCTTGTCGTCCAGATCCTTGGGCACCCGGATCTTCCAGGTCTTCCGTGCCACCTGGGTGGCCTCGGCCCGGCGCAGGCGCATCTGGTCGAATTCCGTATGAAGGTCCCGGAAGAACTGGTCCTTGTCCACATCGCGGTTCGGATCCATGTGCCGTACGGAGCCTGGTACGACGTCCAGGCGCTCCCCGCGTTCGGCCTTGGCGGCCAGCTCTTCCATCTGCCGACGCTCCTCTTTCGTCTTAGACTCGTACTCGTGTGCAAGCATGATGTTTACCTCGGTTTTTCTCTGATTGTTTATTTGTCGGTCTTGTTTGGCCGTCTACCGGTCGTGCTTGTTGGCGGGTCCGGTCATCTTGAGCGTTTGAGCTCCTCTCTCCTACCTTCTATCTATGTGGTACTACACTGACGACCTACAGTAAAGGATTACGTTCTTTTTCTGGTTTTCCCTTGGTTTTTCATACGCGGCCTTGCTGTGGCGGGCATCCTCCTCAAGGATTCGCTTCAGCTTCGGATCCTTTGACCGAAAACCTAATATGCTTTTTCGCGGTTCTGACAGCCCGTCCGCACGCACACCCGGCCCTTTACCCATGGTATGGGCGTACGCTCCCCATATGTCTTTATGATAAGGGCCATGGCAGGCGAGGAAGTGTCTCCGGAGGACAGGGCCAGGGTCGAGCGGATGGCCGGCAGCGTCATCGACCAGCTGCTAGCGGGCCAGCGGGTGACCCTGATCGATGAGGACTCCCCCAGGGGCCGCTACCTGCATGCCCTGATCGAACAGCGCCGGCAGGAGCACCTGATCGACATAGGCCGGTCCATGGGGCACCTGGCCTGAGTCACCCGCGAGCAGGACCAGCAGACCAGGGAATGGTATGCCAGCCGTCGGGCCATCTACGCCAGGCTCCAGGCCAGGGGCCGCCGCTGGTGACCGGACGCCCGCATGCCGGTTATCCACCAGGCCAAATACGGGCCTGGCGCCGCTTCCTCAATTGAATAGAGGAAGCGGCGCATAGAATTCTGACCAGGCGTTGTTGGATTATGTCGTTAGCATCGAAGGAAGAGGGAGGCATCCATGACCAATCAGCAGACCAACAGCAAACCTGGCGGCAATGCAGCGAACGATAATCAAAAACAACCGCCTCAACGGACCCTTGAACAAGCCCAGCAGAGGTACGACGACCTGAAAGACCAGCGCGACAAGCAAATGGACCATGCGCAGCGCCTGCTCGGGCTCTGCGCACTATCCGGCTTCATCTCCCTCTTGGCGAAGCCCACCTGGGCGACCATTAAAAATTATGCACAACTATGGTTGCTCACTGGCTGTATTGTTATACTGCTGGGCATTGTAGTTTTTGTCGCTTATGTGATTATCAATGATCTATATAACCCCATAAAGACCCCCATGCTGTTAGGCACAGCAACACAGGTGCAATCACCGCAATCAGGCACCACAGCACAGACCGGCACCACAGCACAGACCATCACCGCAGCACAGACCGTCACCGCAGCCCAGACCGTCACCACAGCACAGACCGTCACCGCAGCACAGACCGTCACCGCAGCACAGACCGACCAGCAGACACCGGCCGGCACCGCAGCACAGACCGTCACCGCAGCACAGACCGACCAGCAGACACCGGCCGACCAGCAGACACAGGCCGGCACCGCAGCCCAGCCCCAGGCACGATCCACGGTCGACGAATCTGATGCCCTCATTGATGTGTGGGAGGAACAGTCCGATAAACTGGAAAAACTTAATGACAGACGGAGAAAAATAATTATCGGTGCTTATGCTGCTTATACTTTTGCTCTTGATGGAATCATTGTTTGTCTTTTCCCCGTGTGATCCGAGAAGGAGAGCAGCCGGGCGAGGAATCTTGTAGCCTGGTCTTATGATTTTCCTATGGAAGTCCATCAACTAGGGAAAATAGAACCTGCAATAGAGCTAGACATCCAAAATACCGGGGATCAATCGGCGCCGGAGCATCAGCAGAGCGCGCCGCAAGCGGGGCAGGAGGGGCAGAAGCTCTACACGGTGTTCGTGGGCTCGACCTACAAGGACATGAAGGACATCCGTGCGGCCGTGCTGCAGCGGCTGAACTCTTCGAAGGAATACAAAGCGATCGGCATGGAAGACTTCACGGCCGCCGACGGAAGACAGCTCGAATACATCAGGGACAGGCTCAAGGACACTGATATCTACGTGCTTATCCTAGGCGGCAGGTACGGCAGCCTCATACCCAAGACCCGACCGGGCGAAGAGGATAAGAGCTATACGCAAAAGGAGTATGAGATGGCCATGGAAGACCCTGATATCAGGGTGCTGGCCTTCTTGTGCCGCAAACCCGGGGATCTGCCTGAGAAGAAACGCTGGAAAGACGATAAGGAACACGAACTGCTCACAAAATTTATAGACAAGGTGAAAGACGACCACACGTTCATGTTCTGGGACATCGAAGACAGCCCGGAGAAGATCGCCGGCGACGTCTACCAGTCTCTGAGCCAAATGGACAAAAACGTCCTGCGAGGCTGGGTCAGAGGAGCATCGGGCTCCTCGGCCAAATAGGCCCATCTGGGCCCGGACAAGCGGCGCCGTCCCGTCAGCGGCAGGAGCGGCGGGCGCTTTAAGCCGGCATGGCTGTTCCTTCAGATGCCCGCCTGGTGCTGCTCCTTCTTCCCTGCCCGCCCGATCGCCTTGTAGATGGTGCTTCGGCTGACGTTGAACCTGGCGGCTATCTCCTTGACGGTCACGGTCCTGGAGTCGTACAGCTGGCGCACCATGGCGACGTCCTTGTCGGAGAGCTTGTAGGGGCGGCCTCCTTTCCTGCCGCGCGCCCTGGCCGCCGTCAGGCCGGCCATGGTGCGTTCCCGGATCAGGTCCCGTTCGAACTGCGCCATGACGGCGAACATGTTGAAGACCATCACCCCGCCGGACGTGCTGGTGTCCATGTTCTCGGTCAGGCTGCGGAACCCCACCCCCTGCCTGCGGAACCGGTCCATCAGGCCGGCCAGGTTCTGCACGCTGCGGCCCAGCCTGTCCAGCTTCCATACCACCACCGTGTCGCCCTCGCGCAGCGCCTCCAGCATCCGATCCAATTGGGGGCGGCTGGCCTTGGCCCCGGAGGAATGATCGACGTAGATCCTCCCGCAACCCGCCTTCCTCAGCGCGTCGGTCTGCAGGTCCTCGCTCTGCTCAAGCGTGCTCACCCTCGCATAGCCGATCAGCATGCGCCCTCCCCTCAAATCAGTCTATCTTTCCATACGATTATCATACATAGATTAAAGAACAAGTAAACCGACAGATACGCAGCATTGATTCTTCAAATAAGCATGACGAGCCGACTGTATATGAAACGGTCGTTTATTGAACCCGCATTGCTGCGTCGCTTTTAATTTGCTTTTCTACGTCATTTTGATCTGACGAATTCAAGTGACTTTCCCGCGTCGCTCCGACGTGACGACTTTAGGTGATTTTCCTGCATTGCTGTAACATAACGGCACTATCGCTGTTTTTCGCGTTGTTTCGTGATAATATGCGTATACACCAAAAATCAATCTGGCGTTTTTCGGAAGGTGCCCTTCAAACACCTGGTTACCCGGAAAACGGTGAAGGCCCCCGGCTCGATACCGGGGGCCTTCTGCATGCCGTGGGGTTTCTGTCGCAGAAGTACCCATCGCATATGCAAGACCCCGGCTTATCCTGCCGGGGTCTTGAAAGAAAGGCGGAGGGGACGGGATTCGAACCCGCGGATCAACTTCACCAAAAATCAATCTGACGTTTTTCAGGCGTCTGCATTCGACCACTCTGCCACCCCTCCGTTTGGGGATCCATGATGCCCAGTGGTCTTCTTTTTGGCTGGTTTCTAGTGTATCACTGCTCTACCACCATATGTAGTGTCTGACGTTTGAGATCCGGAAAAACCGTAAGGCAGGGTGGTGTCCTATGTCGGCTCAGCGGCCGGCCTGGGGGTCTTCCTTGTCCATGCGCTCCTTGCACATGTCGCTCAGGAGGGTGGACATCGAGGTCTCGTGGTCGAAGCAGTAGAGCCGAAGCTTCCTGTAGAGGCTGATGGGCAGGTAGACGGCGACCGGCTTCTTGCGTTGCTTCCTGTAGCCGGCCCCGAGTGTGCCTTCGTGCCGTCCTATCGGATGTTTAATGGTCGTTTACGAAGCGACCCCGGCCTTATGGTCAAGGTCGGGGTCGGCAAATTCCATCCATTGCTGGCGATTGTCGGAATTTGATCCTGCTTTTGTGCTTTGCTGCCTCCGTCCTATGATTTCAGTCCTTGCTCGTTCTGAAGGATATACAGGCTGTTAATAAGTAATGCAATTTGCTTAATGTTTGAGCCGCATAGGCTCGGCCTCGGCATCCCAATCCTTAGTGGCCTTTTCCCAGAACTCTTTATTGTTCGCCAGTCGTTTATCTCGTTCGCTCACTACCTCCACCCTCTCTACGGTGTATCCGTAGCTGGTCTCCATCACCCGGTACAGGCCCTTCCCGTGCTTCCCAAGAGAGATTCGATTGCGTGCATCCGTACTCACCAGAACAGGCTCTTGCATAGTCGAAGTCATATGTGTCTCCTCAGCATTTTGTTCCACCATTTCACACCGCACACCTTTGCCATATGTCGGTATCGTGCTATTACTCAGTGTAACAACTTGCTCAATGACACACAAACAATATCCTCATTATGGTTACACTTAATCAAGTGATACAATATGTTCTTGTTACAAGTGCTTCAATGTGACAAAATGGTAGAATGTACAGTATGATCACATTAACGAGGGTGCGCGCCACCCAAAGGGCGCAGAAACAGTACGAGTATTACTACGCCAACGACTATTACCTCGCCCAGGAGATGTACCGCGTCCTGGAGCTTCTTGATGAAGGGCCCATCAAATGGGCCCATGAGCAGCAGACCGAGAAAGGACTCGCACACTGGGTACGGGTCGATCTGCCCGGAGCAGACAAGAAGTCGTACGGCATAGTCTGGAGGGAGATGGCCGACGGCACCGCCAAGGTCACGTACATCGGCCTGATCCCCTAGACAGGCGTCGCCACTTGCGATCCCGGCCCCGGCTGCCAGCGTGGCCGGAGCATGGACCACGCTTGCGGACCCGACCGTTCCCCCGCCGTTGATCAGGAAAAGGCCGCGGCCCTTTTCCGGGTCGCGGCCGGTTTCTTATGCTTTAGGACAATGGCATCCGGAAGCAGGTCAATCCCTTCATCGGGAATCTGCTAATCTTCTGCCTTTTCCTGCCCGTTCCTGGATGAAGTCCGCCAGGACGGAGCGAACCAGCGCCGAGGAGTTGTGTAGGTTCTCCTCCCGGGCGATGTGCTTCAGGGCTTCCTTCATGGCCGGCGTGACCTTCACGCGCAGTTCCACGTTGACGGGTCGGCGCTCCTCTTCGCGGGGCCGGCCGGCGAAGATATTCATCAAATCCTTATCCGTCAGGGCCGGAGCACCGGGATCCCTGTACACCGCAGTCCCCGGCGCGGGCTTCAGCTCGCCCCGGTCAGCCATTGCATCAAGCTCCTCGCTTGTATAGCTCACCTGCGTTTTCCTTTCTTATTTATCGGGAGACCGCCATCTCCGGGCCAAACGGTCCGGGATGGCGGGTCCTTCAGCAATCCGCCGTCATCTGCGATACAGCAAATGCCTCCACCTGTCGGTGAAGGGCATGGCGTGGAATGCATGCAGAAAGCCGTCCGCACGCTTGGCCACGATCACCTCGATGGCGTTATGGGGCGAGCCCCCTTCATGCCTGGGGCCAACGAACGCGAATGTCGGCTTTTCAGGATTGCCCAGAGTTTGTTGGAAGCCGAAAGGGTGGCGGACGGCGTACCTGATCTCCTCATCCTTCAAGCCATGCTTGCGAGCAGATTCGTCGACCTTTACAAATTCAAAAGATCGCATTGTTTTTCCTTTTATTGATCTGTTGTCATTCTCAAACCACCTCGGTATTTTTCGTTACTGCATCACACGATATTCCACCTTAGTACTCCACTTAATGACTCCTACAAATTACTCCATTAGAGAATATTCTCCCCTGCTTTCTACTTGTCGAAGCTTGACTGAGGCACTAGGGCGAAATACGCCGTCTTACCACTGCACGAAAACTTCCGACAGGTGAGGTGAGCTATGCTCTCCAGCCGGGAGAACTGCCATTCCATCTCAACCGGGGAGAACAAGCTAATTTACTATAAGATGATTTATATATTTTTTATTTTATTCATTATTTAATGTTTTCTTGTCATTACTTCGAGGTATGTGAAGCCACGGGTAGAGAAAATGAGAATATATAAAAATTTTTTATTTTTTTTAATGCAAGTTTTGTTTATTCTTTCTTTTCTTCATTTTCTTCAACCCACTTCCTGATAGCTTGTTGCCCAGCTTCCGCCATTTTCATATGCTTACTAGTCGCGACGAGCTTCATGCGCAGTTTGAGGTCGGCATCCATTTTGAAGCTCAGGGTCGTCAGATTCTGCACGTCTTCCGACACCTGCCGGCTCGGGTTGTAGATGTCCTTGGCGGTCCGTGGCTTGCGTGATCTGAGATCCTGGGAGTATGCGCGGTTGTTCTTCATCGGTTTCCTTCCTTCATTCTGGCGATGTCCTCTTTCAGCTCCACATAGGCGTCCCCATATTCGTAGAGCTTGCTCGGGGCGCTACCCATGGCCCTCTTGATGTCCTGACGCATGGGGATTACCGTCTCAAATCGGGGCATCGCCTGAGCCCCCTGGTGCTCTGTATCATCGAGCATGGCGACGGTCTGGCCGAACGCCCTAGTGTTCCTCTGTGCCCTGGTGACCAGCACGGCGCAGGGCTTTTCCGGAGGGATGATGTCCATGACAGCCCGCACCTGCTGCAGATCCATAGGAGAGTCCGAGGTCGGGATGATGATGTAGTCGGCTATGCGTATGCAGACATCAATGATCTTCCCGCTTGGCGCAGCGTCAATGATCGTCCATTTGGAATCGTCGGGCTTGAGCCGCTCCAGATTAACGATGTTGGTTATTGCCACGGGGAAGGGAAGAGGCGTACCTGCGTCTTCAGCGGCGTACGCCCACAATGAGGCATGGCCCTGCACATCGGCGTCGAGCACTTCCACGGGTTGGTCGTTTCTGGACGCCGCCAAAGCCAAATAGATGGCGCTGGTGGTTTTCGTCACCCCACCCTTGGCGTTGATAATGGGTATGCGCATGAGACCTCCATAGAAAAGATATTCACAACCATGAATATAGTATAATATTTTCATGAAAAAATTATAATATTTTTTACTACGGTTTCTATCTCTCCTTTTTCTGAAAACTAGCACAGAGAGTGGAACCTACCGTCTAACCATCAGAAGCGACCGTCTAAGCAGAATCCATGATTTAGGCTCACCTACTAGAGGGAAGGACGCTGCTCGCCAGGTCGATTACAACCTGTATAAAGTATTTATACTTTATACTGTAAATATAAATTTGTCAAGCTACGTTGACTTTTCAGGAGAAAAATAGTATTGTTGCAATTTGATAAAGTATTTATACTTTATCAAACAAACAACGATTTGTCAACCCGCGCGGACAAGAAGGTGCCAAGCAATGAGTCTGCAGTACATTTTTTACAAGAGATTCAGACCAAAAGACATGCATGACGCGGTGATTTCCGAAAGTAGCGATTTTAACTACGTCTTGAATATGAATTCGATCAAAAAAGTCTATCAGTCCCTGCAGAGGCATGAGTATCTGCCGCAGCGAACATCGCTGACGCGCTTCAAGGGTTACATCCTGTCTCCTGATACTGATCTGTTCACGGAACTGCATCTGGTCAGGAAAACTGACGGCAAACAGATTGTCCGGTTGATACCCAGAAGCCGTCCAATCTCACCCTTCGCCATAGCTCTCTCTCTCGCCCCAAATTCCTATATTTCGCATTATTCCGCGCTTTATCTGCATGAGCTGACATTGAATATTCCAAAACCCATCTATGTCAAGAAAGGAAGGAAAAAGCCTAAGAAGCATTATCAAAAGACGACGAAACTGACACAGGAGCAGCTTAATCTTGCATTCTCCAAACCTGCGAGGACAACCAGCAACATATATACATTCGAGTATGAAGGTGTGACGCGAGAGATTTATCTACTTGATAAATCCGCCACAGTCGATACCGGCATAACCAAGATTCCCTCCCAGCGTGCCCCATCCGGCTTGCCTGTGAGTAGCGTGGAAAAGACGCTGATCGAGTGCGCCATCAGAACGAATTATGCAGGCGGGGCTAGTGAGGTACTTGAGGCATTCCGCAGGGCGAAGAATCGTTTGAGGATTCTTAGGATGATGCAGCTGCTCATGGACGGGGACTATCTGTTCCCTTATGAGAAGAATATACTTTTTTATATGGATAGGGCGGGTTACTCCGAACACCAGAAGGAACTGGCCAGAAGCATGGAAAAACCGGATAAGAAAAAATTAATCACCTATCTGGAAGCTGGCATGTGCAGTAGGCAGCTGGATTCGAAGATTGGAATTTACTATCCGAAAGGCATGGGAAACAAATGACCAATTCAACGACCACAGACCCGGAGAATATCCAGCGCATCATAGAAATGGCCCTACGAGCTCTGTTCTCGATAGATGAGCTGGCCGGGAAAATCGCATTGCACGGCGGACAGGCGATGATTGCTCATAATATCAGCCACCGCTCCTCCCAGGATATAGATCTGTTCATTCAGGAGAACTCGGTCACAGACCAGCAGGTAGACCTCATCAAAGAGGCCCTTAATGAAGAATTCCGCGATTCCAACCTGGAGGTGCGAAGATTCCGTAGTTTAAATCTTCCTATTGACGGCACGCCCAAAGTACAGAAGAAAATCACAGCTACTATCGCGGAGAAGAGCCAACCAAATAAAGCTGTTCCGCGTTTCAATGGACACAGAGGTCTCGACATCGAGATATCTCTCAACAATAACATGCTTTACGTGACCCAAGTCAACAACAAGTCGAGAACGCCCATAACAGTCGCCACATTAATCCGTATCGTGTACGAGAAGGTGATCTCCTTGTGCCAGAATTCTCCGAGCTATCGAGCGACACACCCGAAAAGGGGAAACTCCAACGGCCTCCTAAGAGCCAAGGATATATTCGACCTGTCCTCAATTCTTACGGTCAGGCCTGAGCTGCGGAACAAACTGGCAATCGCTGTAAACATTAATTATCTGAAAACACTGATGAAAGAGACTGGAGTTGAAAAGAGTGATCTGGCCAACTTGCTACAGGATATGGCCAAGCAGGAGAACCGCTACCGGGCGGAATATGATACAGTGAATACAACTCTGGTACCGGTCAACGAACGCATAAGCTTCCAGGATGCGAACAACAAGGTGCAGGTTTTACTGAAGACGCTATTAGGTAAATTGTAGAACCTTATCTGTCCGGACAATTAGATTAACAGGCTGCGGTAAGGTGAAGCTGTCTGTCGACATACACTTGGTGTCTTGGTTCGTCCACCTAAAAGCAAACAAATTATAGGTCTGGGAGTAGGCAATTCATTCTTGAGGCCACCCTATGTTGATTGCATTCCTTCTGATAACTCCTGTTTTCAGCCTGCTCTGATTTATTACGTCGGAAACACAGAGCCCAGCCTGGCGTTGAATCTGTTATTTCCCTGATTCTATTTCTATGCATATGTTTCGTATATCTGTTGTCTCTTTAATGGTGACAATGCTGTCAAAAATGAAGCCCATGAGCTGTTGGTCGAAAATATAATGTGTCTAAATGGTGTTCTAAGGGTGTTTGGCTGGAACGGAAGCGCTCTCTTGGTCTAACTGTCAAGAGCTTTGGTGAGATAGAGATACCAGTAGCCTTGGAAATGAAAATCGTGTCGGAGATATTTATTGTGGGGCCATCTAGATTTGCCTGGCGGGATTCATCCGGGTATTGCTTTCGTTCTGCTCCTGTAGAGGCCAGTGTTTGTGTCTTCTTAGCAAGGTTTTGATATTTTCCGTCTATTATATGTTTGATTTAGTTGATGACTATATGATAGCTAGATTTCTATATGGGGGGTACCTGAGTCCTTATGATACAAGGCGTTTCAGGATTATGGCTCTACTAAAGGTACGCCGGCGCTCTACTAAAGGTACGCCGGCGCTCTACTAAA
>NZ_WKKW01000008.1 GCF_009683175.1 Bifidobacterium asteroides | reverse complement strand
TACAGCCACAAGGCCAAACCCCCAACATAAACAACGCGTTTAGTTCCTATAGCCCCAACACTGCTAACGAAAATCATAGTACTTGCAAGTCAATGCAAGGCGTATATCCCCGCCAAGCCACATCAGAATATCCGAAAGCTGACGCAGACCACAATGCGGCCCATGAAAACCTTGGCGAGACCAGGTTGTTAACAATGTTATTATAGTTTACATCGTTAATCACTAATGATCGTCAGGAGGTACATCTTGCAACCCGTAAAAAACAATTCGGGGGAATACGCCCTGTCCTGTCGCCAGGTGCGCAAATCATTCGGAAGCAAGCAGGTGCTCAAGGGTGTGGATCTTGAAGTCAGGCGCGGAAACATCCTCGGCCTGCTGGGCAGGAACGGGGCAGGCAAGTCAACCCTGATCTCGGCCTTGACCGGGCTAGGCGAGCCGGACTCAGGCCACATCACAGTCGAGGGGCACAACCCTTACCGAACCCCTTCACGCATCTTCGGCCGGGTCATCGGACTTGCTCCCCAGGATCTGGGCATCTATCCCCACCTCAGCGTCCGGGACAACCTGCGCGGCATGGCCGGTCTGCAGGGACTGAACACCAAGCAATGCAGCAAAAGGGCCGACGAACTGATAGAGCTCATGGGATTGGGATTCCAGTCAGGAACAGCAGCCGAGAATCTATCGGGAGGACAAAAGCGCCGCCTCCACACTGCCATGGCCATGGTCCACAATCCCCCGGTGCTCTTCCTGGACGAGCCCACGGTCGGAGCGGATGTGGAGGCCCGCTCCAGAATACTGGACATGGTCAAGGCCATGAGCCGACAGGGCACCACCATCATCTACACCACCCACTACCTCAAAGAATTGGAAGAGATGGGCGCGGACCTGGCCTTCCTGATCGACGGGCGGATCCAGGTCCGGGGCTCCCTGCAGGAGGTACTCCATAAATATGCCCGGGCATCCCTGCGTATCTCCTTCGTCGGTCAGGCCCCAGGCCAGATCCCCGGATGGCAGATGAGTGAGGGCTTTCTGGAGCCCGACCACCCAGTGTCCAGTCCGGAACAGGAGCTGGCCCGCCTCCTGCAGAAGCCGGTCATGAAAGAGGCCCGTCTGTCGTCAGTCACCATCGTCCAGCCTGACATCGAGTCGGCCTACATGGCAGTCATGGGTGCATCCTCAAGCAATCCTGCCGGGTCACCAGCATGGGAAGACAGGTGAGCGCCATGCATTTCAACGGTTACCTGGCAGCCTTCCGACTCAATTTCAAAATCGAGCTGCGAAGCATCTGGCTGCAGGCGGTCATCGTGGCCATTCCCCTGATCATCATCCCCTTCATGCTGCCCTCCTACCGTGACTCCCTGCGGGCCCAAGGGCATCTGGGCGCGAACGGATCCGAGCAGGCGCTTCCGGGGTTCGCCATCCTTTTCTCCATGTTCTCACTGCAGCTGGTCCTTCAACTTTTCTTCCAGGAACACGAATGGCACACCTGGGACAGAATGCGGGTGTCGGCAGTATCCCTCTTCGACCTGGTCATGGCCAAACTGAGCGTGTCCTTCATGGTGCAGGTGGTCCAGGTCTCTCTAGTCATGCTGATCGGGACGGCGCTCTACCACTATCGGCCCAATGGATCAGTCCTGGCCCTGGCCGCGGTCTGCCTGCTCATTTCGATTGTGCTGACCCTCTTCGGCCTGCTGCTCTACATCTTCTCGTCCTCGCAAAACATGGCCATGTCCTTCAACAACATTCTTGGCATGCTCCTGGCTGGCATGGGCGGAGCCCTCAGTCCTGTCTCCGGATTCCCGGACTGGGCACAGAAGCTGGCCAAGGGCAGTCCCGTCTACTGGGCCATGGATGCCGTAGGAAAAATCAATTTCGACCATGCCGGAATGGCGGATGTATGGCCTGACCTGCGTATCCTGCTGGCCTTCCTGCTCGCCCTGGCTCTCCTGGCAACGATACTATTCAAGAGAGGAGTACAGCGGAAGGAGTGAGGAAGCATGGCTGACCCACCCAAGGCACCCGTCAAGACGACGCTCAACCGAGACTACATTCTGCGCTCTGCCCTATATTTCGTCGACGAGCACGGACTGGAGGCCCTGAACATCCGCGCCTTGGGCAAGCAAATGGGGGTGTCAGGACCAGCCATCTACCGCCATGTACCCAGCAAGGCCGCCCTGCTTGATGGAATCGTCGAGCTCATCTGGCAGTCAGCCACCGACCTGGACTCCATACCCCAGGACATGGGATGGCGGCAAGCGCTTGAAGATGTCATGCTTCAGGTTCACCGGACGCTGCTTTCGCATCCCCGGGCGCTCCCGCTCATGGCCACGCATCCCATCAACACCGACCAGTCCTTCCACATGGTCAGCACCTGGTTGAACCAGCTGACCGCCCATGGGCTCAAGGTCGATTCCGACACCATCCACCTGCTCAACAGCCTTGCCGGACTGACCCTGGGCAGTGCCATCGCCCAGGCCTCTCCCCCAGTCGGCGGTGCGGGTGGCCAAACCAATACGGATCTGGCCAAAAGACTGGCCGAGGATACCCAAGGATTCGATGACCTCAAGACACTCTTCGCTTCTACGGACGACGGAATCAGCGCCCTCATGGAGACCAGCTACCGCAAGGGCCTGCACGCCCTGATCGCCGGTTGGCCCGCCTGATCAGTGGCCAATGGATCGTTCCCTGCCACGTACCCATAACACGCACTCATAAACTTCATGTTCTACTCAGAATTACTTCCCCGACATTCCACCTGAGAGAACCTTATCGGCACGTAGTATAGTTGAAAGACGCAAGGCTTCCTGCTTGTACCCTCGCACAGAGGGATGGGGATATACGCTACGTCATGGAAGCCTCCAAGGGTATTTCAACCGGTAGGGGCCGATGGGTTAGCCTTTGGGGAAGGGGATTATGCTTAATAGGTGTCAGCATCAGCACATGTCGATCAGACCAGCCGCGGCCGTCAGTCTTCTGCTATCTTTCGTCCTGCCTCTAGGCCTCCTCGCCGGCACCAGCGCCGATGCCAGCACCACCGCCAGCGAGCCTGCTGTGGCCGGCGCGAGCGCGCCAGCCATAGCAGGAGGCACCGGGGGGGGGGGGTCGTCAGACCCCTCGCGTAGCTAAGCAAAATTCCGGCATTTCCCCCAGTAAGGCAACGCCGACAACCGTACCTTCGATGCCCCAGCCATCACTGGCCACACCATCGCCTTTACACACATCGTCGCCCCTGGAGCCAATTCAACCTACAGCATCCGCTGCGCCAAGCACGAACGTCGAAAATCCCCAGACCCGCTCAACCACCCAGTACACCATCAAGTTCACTGATACAGAGGGCGGGACCACCACACCTGATCAGACCGTCGATGAAGGCGCCCAAGCGCAGAGGCCTGCCGACCCAGCCCGACCAGACTATTCGTTTGATGGCTGGTTCATCAGCGGCACATTGACCGCATACGACTTCAGCCAGCCAGTCACCAGCGACGTGACACTGGAAGCCCGTTGGACCAAAAACGGTGATGTCTGGGACCTCTCACCCACCCAAGGCCCCACAGCTGGCAACACTCTTATCACCCTTACTGCACCTCCTGCCCGGACCATCCGCTTCAGCCAGTTCAGTGCAGGATACCAATACTCAGTGGCAGTGGGATCAGACGGCAGTATCTACCACTGGGGAGAAATGTATGGCTCCGACTACAACTGGCAGCCAAGCAGGGAAGACACCCCAGCCGGACTTCGTTTCATCCAGGTCAGTGCAGGTTACGATCACTCCCTGGCCCTTGATTCAGAAGGGAACCTGTACAGCTGGGGCAGCAGCAGTTATGGTCAGCTTGGGCGTGGCACCGGCACCACGCCAGCCAACACTCCGGGAAAGGTGGACGCCCCTGCAGGAGTTCGTTTCACCCAGGTCAGCGCAGGAAAGTACCACTCAGAAGCATTAGCCTCGGACGGCAGCATCTACAGCTGGGGATACAACAGCGACGGCGAACTGGGACGCGAGACCATCACCACGCCGAGCACCAGGCCAGGCAAAGTGGACGCCCCAACGGGAATCCGTTTCAGTCAGATCACCTCCGGATATGACTACTGCATGGCTTTCGACACTGATGGGAACTTATACAGCTGGGGAGGCAATGGTCATGGTCAGCTAGGCCGCGACACCAGCACCACGCCGGCCGACAGTCCGGGAAAAGTGGATCCTCCTGCTGCCGGAGTCCGCTACACGCAGGTAATTGCCAAAGGAATGCACTGCCTGGCCTTGGATTCGAATGGGGTGCTCTACAGCTGGGGATACAACAATTTCAGCCAGCTGGGACGAAACACCGGCAGCGCAAGGATCAACCCGCGAGGCAAGGTCAACGTGCCCACAAAGACACGCATAATCCAAATCAGTGCGGGAGACTGGAATGGCTTCGCCTTGGACGACCAAGGGATCCTATACACGTGGGGAAACAACAGCCATGCGCAACTGGCAAGGCCATATTGGAATACGACAGATCCCCAACCAACCAAAATCGACCCGCCAGCGAAGAACGTCAACTACACCCAGGTTATCGGAGGCGGCGATCATGCTGTGGCAATCGGCTCCGACGGCAACCTCTACAGCTGGGGACGCAACTCCAACGGCCAACTGGGACGAGACACCAAGAAACGGGATTCCTATCAGCCAGGTACGATTCCCCTGACCAACCATGCCGTGATCACCAGCATCGAATTCGGCGGGACACCGGGCACAGGGCTGGCCGCCAACGCGGACGGCACCTGGAGCGTCACCACTCCGCCGCACAGCAAGGGATGGGTGAATGTCACCATCTCCTGGAGCATGAACGGGCCGCAGCCGGACGCATACCTGTCCTACACATACACCGGGCCCAAATACAAGGTAGGATTCACATCCACGGACGCTGCCTGTCCGACGCCTTCAGGCATGCCGGCAGACCGGTCCGTCATAGAGGGCGGGCAGGTCAAGCGCCCTTATCCGGATCCAAAAGCAGACGGTTGTCTGTTTGATGGCTGGTTCCTCAAGGATGCCAAAGGCGGTTCCAATGTGGCTTATGACTTCAGCCATCCGGTCGCCGGAGACATCACGCTGATCGCCCACTGGAGCCCAGCCGACACCGGCGGGTGGTCGATCAACCCGGTCAGGGGCAGTTCCCTGGGCGGCCAGCAGGCGACCATCACGCCGCCCAAGATAAGCCGAGGCATCCGCTTCAGCCAGATCAGCGCCGGCGGCTACCAGGCCGGAAACTTCCGCGGATTCTCCGTGGGTGTGGCCAGCGACGGGAACGCCTACGCCTGGGGCAGCAACCAGCAGGGCCAGCTCGGCCAGGGCACCGCCAACAGCACCCCGCAGAAAACGCCGGTCAAGGTCCCCCTGCCCGACGGCGTGCCAGCCGGTTTCACCTACACGCAGGCCGTGGCAGGCGGCTACCACGTGTTGGCCGTCGGCAGCGACGACATCGTCTACAGCTGGGGGGCCAACGACCACGGGCAGCTGGGCGACGGCACCACCACAGACCATTCCAAGCCGCAACCCGTCAAAGGCGAGTATGGCCAGCCCTTCAAAGCCGTCCAGGTGAGCGCCGGCGCCTACGACTCAGCCGCTATCGACCAGCAGGGACGCGTCTACACCTGGGGCAGCGAAAACAACAACTACACCGCATACAGCAGGTCCAAACCGACACCGACACTGGCCAAGGACCCCAATGGCTCAAACCAGGGACTGCACGCGGCCCAGGTCAGCCTCGGATGGAGCTTCATCATGGCCATGGACACGGACGGCAGCCTCTACAGCTGGGGATACGACAACTACGGGCAGCTTGGCAACGGCGCGGCCACAGGAGAGTACAGCACCACATACACCGCAGAGCCGGCACCCGTGCCCGACCCCAGGAACACCAGCAGGACCTTCAAAGCCGCGCAGATCAGCGCAGGAGCCAACCACGCCCTGGCCATCAGCCAGGACGGCGCAGCCTGGGCATGGGGTTACAACGACCACGGACAGCTGGGCGACGGCACGAAAACCAGCAAGCCCTCCCCCAGGCGGGTGCCAAGCCCCACAGGCTCCAGCCAAGGATTGCAGGCCGCATGGATCAGCGCCGGCGTGCATCACTCCCTGGCCATCGACCAGAACGGCGCAGCCTGGGCATGGGGATGGAACACCGACGGCCAGCTCGGCGACGGCACCACCAGCGACCAGCCCACACCCACGCGAGTATCGACGCCCGCCGGCCAAGACAAGGCCGGCAGCGGGCTCGCAGCAGCGCGCGCCAGCGCAGGACGAAACCACTCCCTGGCCATTGGCCAGGACGGTAACGCCTACGCCTGGGGCGACAACGCATACGGCCAACTTGGCGACGGGGGCACGACTCAGAGCAGCACCCCGGCCCTAATCACCTTCAACCCGGAGCTGCTGATCACCGGCGTCAGCTTCGACCAGACAGTGATCGATGCCCTCCGGCAGAACGCTGACGGTTCCGTCACCCTGACCACCCCCGCCCATAATCCGGGCCTGGCTGACGTGATTGTGGATTGGACACTTGGCGGTACCAGCCAGACCCAGGCGCACCTGGCTTATACCTACGAAGGCATGCTGCCTCGCGCAGGCAGCAGCGGGACCATGATCCTGCTGGCCGCCGGAATACTTGCCGCCGCTGGTGCCATCGCAGCCGGACGCCACCAGCGGGAAGCACAAAGCCTGCAAGCCTGAAGACTTCACACGAGTAAGCAGCCGGACCATACCCCAAGGTGGCCCGGTCAGACAGGGTGGCCCCGCAGTCCCCAACACAGCGGAGCCACCTACCCCCCCCTTATCTCATTCCCCTGTCACATCAACCCCAGCAGCAAAAGGGAAACAACGCAATATAGACACCAACAAGGCAGCGGCTGACACCGGCAATCCCGCCAAATTCCAGTCCCGCAGTCAATGTGTGTAGAGCGTGGTAGCATGATGAGATAGAAGCCGGGACCGTTCCCGGCGTGCAGCTCGTTTTTCTTGGGATTTTTATTAACGGGCCGTTGATTTTGAGGAAGGGGATCGCACCCATCATGCGTCATCGTCGGAAAAAGCAGATTCGGTCATCCACTGTTGCTGGCCTTCTGCTCGCGATTATCCTGCCTACCAGCCTTCTGACTGGCCTTGCTGCCACTGCCGAGCCGGTCACGAACGATTCCAGTGCAGCCAGCGCGAGCGCGCAGACTGCTCTGGAAGGCACCGGGGGGGGGGGGTCGACCGACCGCTCGGGTAGATAAGCAAAACCCCGGCACTTCCTCCAGCACCATAATCTCGCAGAGCCCGTCAACAAAACCCGCGACACCTTCTTCACCTACAGCAACCCCAAACACCTCAGCAACACCATCAACGCCTTCCACTGCCCCAGACACATCGGAATCGCCGTCGGCTACTACCGCACCCCAGAATCCCACCAAGCCGACTCCCTCTTCCGACTCCTCCCCTGCTCCTACGGCCACCCCATCTGACAGTGATTCCAATAATGCTGACAAGGCAGATGAAAGCAACGGAAACTCGGTCCAGCCACGCTTGGCCACAACATACACAGTAACTTTTGACAGCACAATAGGTTCGTCAACACAAAAGTCAACGCTCAGCCGTGGAAGCAGGGTGGTACGTCCCCCAGACCCCTACTGCAAAGGCTATTCCTTTGTCGGCTGGTTCATTGGGGATGTCGCTTATGACTTTACCCAGCCCGTCACCGAAAACCTCACGCTGACAGCCCGCTGGGTCAAGGGTCTCAATTCCTGGAGTCTCAGCCCCAACCATGGTCCTGCCACCGGCAACACGACAGCAACCCTGACCCCGCCGGCCATAGGAGATATTCGCTTCAGCCAGTTCAGCGCAGGAAAAGACTTTTCACTAGCCCTTGACTCGCTCGGAGTGCTATACAGCTGGGGCAACAACAGCGAGGGGCAGTTGGGACGCACACCCACCGCCAGCGAACCTGCCGATCGGCCTGGACGAGTAGACGTTCCAGGTGGCACTCGCTTCATCCAGGTCAGCGCAGGAGACGAATTTGTTGTGGCCATCGATATCAGTAACCATCTATACAGCTGGGGAAGCAATGAAAAAGGCCAGTCAGGACTAGGTCTCGTCCACTCATCAAGTCCCGTGCCAAATCAGGTGGTCCCATCTACAAATTCCTCCAAAAGCTTTGTTCAAGTCAGCGCAGGACCAAACTATGCGCTGGCCACATGCTCGGACGGAACTGTGTACAGCTGGGGAGACAACAGCAGCGGCCAGCTGGGACGCGAAACCGGCGAACTCCATGGTGACTCGTCGATTTATGGGCACGCGTACCCGAACCCAATACCGCTTCCAAAAGGCGTAAAGTTCACCCAGGTGTCCGCGGGCGGCACGGCTTCCTTTGCACTCGCCTCTGATGGCAGCGTCTACAGCTGGGGAGACAACAGCAACAGCCAGCTGGGACGCACACCCACCGCCAGCGAACCGGCCAATCAGCCATACAAGATGGATACTGCGGACGGTTTGAGCTTCACCCAGGTCAGCGCAGGATACCGCCACACACTGGCTATTGATTCAGATGGCAATGCATACAACTGGGGGTATGGCAGCACCAGCCAGCCCAGCAAGGTAGCCCTGCCCGAAGGCATCAAAACAAGGCAGGTCGGCGCGGGATACGACTACTCTCTGGCGACCGGTTCCGACGGCAACATCTACAGCTGGGGAGACAACAGCAGCGGCCAGCTGGGACGAGATACAGGTGGTGAAACCACAAACCAGCCGGGCAAAGCGAACATGCCCGACGGCATCACCTATACTCAATTCAGTGCGGGGTACAGGCACATCCTGGCTATGTGCTCGGACGGCTACCTCTACGACTGGGGAGACGACAGCAGCGGCCAGCTGGGTGCCGGGAACACCAGCAGTGTGCCAGTTACCACACCAAACAAGGCCGACTTCCCACAAGCATTCAAATTCATCAGCGCCAAGCTGGATGGAACCCCGATTACCGACGTGACCAAGAACCAGAACGGCACCTTGAGTTTCCGCACCCCAGCGCACGAAAAGGGCCGGGTGGACTTAACAGTCGCATGGATCAGGAACGGCCATCAGCCCGATGCACACCTGCCCTACAAGTATGATGGTTCCACGTACACAGTCACTTTCGACAGCGCAGGCGGTACACCAACACCAGATGCCCAGCGGGTCATGGATGACGATCAGGCCGTCCGCCCCGACAAGGATCCGGCCAAGGACGGCTATCTGTTCGACGGCTGGTTCCTCAAAGACTCCAAGGGCGACTCCAATATAGCCTACGACTTCAATCAGCCCGTCACCGGCGACATCACCTTGGTCGCCCACTTCAGTCCCGTCTCGCACTGGAACATCGACAAGAAGGAAGGACCGCAAACCGGCGGCCAGAGCGTCAAACTCACCCCGCCGCAAGGCCCACGTGGAATCCGCTTCTCTTGGATCCAAGCGGGACAGGATTTTTCCCTGGCTCTCGGTTCAGACGGCAACCTTTACAGTTGGGGGACAAATTATAATTACCAACTTGGACACACCCCCTCAGATAAGCCTGTCGTGGTGGAAACTCCCGCCGGAGTCCGTTATACCCAGGCCGTTGCAGGACAAAAGTTCGCCTTGGCCCTTGGCTCAGACGGCTATGTATATACCTGGGGAAGCAACGATTGTGAACAGCTGGGACGCAACACCTTCGCCAACAATCGCAATCCCCCAGACAAAGTGGCACCGCCTGCGGGAATCCACTACACTCGAGTCTACGCGGGCGATAGCTTCGCCTTGGCATTAGGCTCCGATGGCAACCTCTACGCCTGGGGAGACGATAGGGATGGCGCACTAGGGCAAGGCAGGTCAGAATTAAAGAGCAGAGACCCTCTTAGAGTCGCTGCACCCGACGGCATCACATTCACCCAGGTTTTCACAGGTCCATTCAGCAAGCATGTCCTCGCCCTGGGCTCGGACGGCAACCTCTACAGCTGGGGATACAACAATTCGTTCCAACTGGGCCGCCAACGTAGTACGACAACTGACCTATATGACCCTCTGCCCTACAAAGTAAAGGCCCCAACCGGCGTCACATTTACACAAGCCAGCACGGGCCTGAACTTCTCGCTGGCTCTCGGCTCCGACAATAATCTCTACAGTTGGGGAGGCAACAACAAAGATCAGTTGGGAAACAAGGAACTGATTTCTTCGACCCCTTCCAGGGTCGTCATGCCTTCAGGCGTTCACTTCACCCGGTTTGTGGCGGGAAGTTACTTCGCCCTCGCCACAGGATCGGACGGCAACCTCTACAGTTGGGGATACAACGATTGCGGACAACTTGGACGCACCACCAGCGGCAAATCCGACTATCTGCCCACCAAAGTGGACGCTCCGGCCGGCATCACCCTCATCCAGCCTCAGGCAGGAGGCAATCACTCTTCAGCCATAGGATCGGACGGCAACACCTACAGCTGGGGAAAGAACGACCAAGGTATGCTGGGACGCGACGTCAGCGGTGACCATGATCCGCATCCAGGCAAGATCATTTTCCCTGGAGTCGGCATTCCCAAACTCGTTCAGTTCGGCAATACGAGCGGAATTTATCCGACAGCCAACAATGACGGCACTTGGAATGTGACTACGCCGCCTTACACACCAGGGCCGGTTACGGTAACCATCGACTGGACACTGAACGGGGTTACGCAACTCCCTGACACCAGCAACACCTACCTGTACACCTCCATCAGCGTCCTGCCTCGGGCCGGCGGCACCGGCATATTCCTGCCCCTCACCGTTGGTCTGCTCATCATCACAGCAACCATGGCAGCGCGACGCCTGAGAAAGGCCGGAAGCCTGAATCAGTAGACTTCGCACGAGTAAGCAGGCCCGGATTACGTCTATCCCCAAATTATGACGATCCTGGCCCTACAGGGTGGCCCCGCAATCCCCCAACACAGCGGAGCCACCCTTCTTATTCACCCTGGTGTTGCTCCATTCTTGCCCGTCCGCGCATGATAGACTGCAAGTTAGCTGTCGGGATGGTCCCCGGCACATGTCTCGTGAAGCGACTTGGGGATTTTCATCATCGAGCCACCTGTTTGGGAAAGGGGTTCGCAGCTATCATGCACCATAGGGATGCTTCTGCCCGGCCATGCATTGCCGTGAGCCTTCTGCTTGCCATCATCCTGATCGCAGGTCTGATCATGGGCAGCCTCGCCACAGCCGACACTGACACCAACACCAACATCGACACCGACACAAGCCAGCCAACGCTGCAGACCACGCCGACGACACCCCAGTCCCCATTGACACCAACACCCTCGCCACTGAACACCACACCCGAACACGATCAAACACCTGACAGCCGCCCCCAGGCACGCTCGACAAGGCACACCGTCACCTTCGACAGCGCCGACGGCAGCAGCATCGACCCTCAAAACGTCGATGACGGCGCACAGGCCAGCCGGCCCGCCAAGGACCCGACCAGGGACGGCTACCTGTTCGACGGCTGGTTCACCGGCAATCTTGCCTACGACTTCACTCAACCCGTCACTGCAGACCTCACTCTGACCGCCCACTGGACCAAGGGAACCAGTGCCTGGAGCCTCTCCCCCACCTCCGGGCCAGCCGCCGGAGGCGACAAGATCACCTTGGTCCCACCCGCCAAACCCGGCATTCGATTCAGCCACATCAGCCCGGGTCTATGGCATACCTTGGCCACGGGCTCGGACGGCAACCTCTACAGCTGGGGAGACAACAAAGCAGGTCTGGGACGCAGCACCACCATCATGCCAGCTGACGGACCGGGCCTGGTCACCCCGCCAGCCGGCGTCCACTTCACCCAGACCAGCGCAGGAATGACCCTTTCCCTGGCAATCGGCTCGGACGGCAACCTCTACAGCTGGGGACAAAACGACAACGGGCAGCTAGGACGCAGCACCACCATCACGCCAGCTGACAGACCGGGCCTGGTCACCCCGCCAGCCGGCGTCCACTTCACCCAGGTCAGCGCCGGATACTCGCAATCCTTGGCCATCGGCTCGGACGGGAACCTCTACAGCTGGGGAGATAACAGCCTAGGCCAGTTGGGACGCGACACAGGATCAGCGACCTACGACGCCACGCCAGGCAGAGTGTCAATGCCGACAGGCATCACCTGCACCAAGATCAGCGGGGGAACCTTCTATTCCCTGGCTCTGGGCTCGGACGGCAACATTTACAGCTGGGGAAACAACACCCAGGGCGAACTCGGACGCAACACCAACAGCGAACAGCCAGGAACCCTGCCGAACAAAGTGATCCTGCCGAAAGGCGTTACGAAATACACCGCGATTGCCGCACAGGGATGGTGTTCTCTGGCCATGGGCTCGGACGGCAACCTCTACAGCTGGGGTTACAACAGCAACGGCCAGATGGGACGAGAGACCGACACACCCACACAAAACATCGATCCAGGCAAAGTGACGCTGCCCACAGGCGTCACGAGATTCACCCAGTTCAGCACAGGAAACCAACACACCTTGGCCGTAGGCTCGGACGGCAACCTCTACAGCTGGGGAAGCAACAAATTCGGCCAGCTGGGACGCGACGCCAGCAGCTTGAGAAATGTCACACCAGGCAAAGTGTCCCTGCCGGCAGGCATCAGCTGCACCCAGATCAACGCAGGAAATACCTCTTCCCTGGCCGTAGGCTCGGACGGCAACCTCTACAGCTGGGGAGACAACAGCCGAGGCCAGTTGGGACGCAGGACCAATGGTAGTTCTGACGCCCACCCCGGCACAGTCACATTCCCCGAGGATCCCAGGCCAGTCAGCGTCAGCTTCGGCGGGACGCCCGGCACCAACCTCATCGCCGAGTCGAACGGCACCTGGAGCGTCACCACGCCCCAGCATGCAGCAGGCAAGGCCGATGTCACCATCATCTGGAGCATGAACGGCCAGCAGCCCGACAACCACCTGACCTACCAGTACATGAACGCTTACAATCTCGTTTTCTCTTCCGACAGTGACTCACCTCCAGCGCCCTCGGGCATGCCCGGACCCCAGTCCGTCACCGAAGGCAGGCAGGCCACACGTCCGACCGCAGACCCGACCAGAGACGGCTTCCTGTTCGACGGCTGGTTCCTTAAGGACGCCAACGGCAATTCCAATGTGGCTTATGACTTCAGCCAGCCCGTCACCAGCAACATCACCCTGGTCGCCCATTGGAGCCCTGTAGACATCGGCAGCTGGGCAATCAGCCCGAATAATGGCGATGCCCAGGGCGGCCAGCAAGTGACCATCACCCCGCCCAAAACCAGCCGGGGCATCCGCTTCAACCAGATAAGCGCCAGCGATAATTTTACCGGCTTTTCCGTAGGGGTGGCCAGCGATGGGAATGCCTACGCCTGGGGCGACAACGAGTACGGGCAACTGGGTCAGGATCCGAGTACGACAGCCACACAGAATGCGCCGACCAAGGTCCCCATGCCTGACGGCGTACCCATCGGGTTCACCTACACGCAAGTGGCCGTAGGCGGAAGCCACGTGCTGGCCATTGGCTCCGACCAGACCATCTACAGCTGGGGCCAAAATCAATATGGCCAGCTTGGCGACGGCAGCACGCAAGACCGCTCCAAGCCACAACCCGTCAAGGGTCCGGATGGCCAACCCTTCAAGGCCACTCAGGTGACCGCGGGCTTCACCGACTCTGCAGCCATCGACCTGAATGGGCGCGTCTACGTCTGGGGCAGCGAAACCAACGGCCAGAACACCTATAGCGCGTCCAAACTGACGCCGACACTGGCCAAGGATCCCAACGGCTCCGACAAGGGACTGAAGGCGGTCCAGGTAAGCGCAAGATACGGCTTTCTCATGGCCCTGGACACCAACGGCAACGTATACACCTGGGGATACAACAACCACGGACAGCTCGGCAACGGCCAAAGCACAGGAAAATACAGCACCGCATATGTTGCCGACCCAGCTCCCGTGCCCGATCCCAAGAACGCCAGCAAGACCTTCAAGGCCAGGATGATCAGCAGCGGTGAAGTCCACGCACTGGCCATCGGTCAGGACGGCACAGCCTGGGCATGGGGAATGAACGCGGATGGCCAGATCGGCGATGGCACGCTGACCGACCGGTCCACACCCACGCAGGTGAAAAACCCTGCTGATCCCAGCCAGGGATTCAAGGCCGCCCAAATTATCGCCGGAGCCACATCTTCGCTGGCCGTCGACCAGAGCGGCACAGCCTGGGGATGGGGAGAAAACACCTTTGATCAGTTGGGCAGCAACCAGGGCACCTCCGAGCTGCTCGTCCCCTCACAAGTGTCACCCCCCGCAGGCCAGGGCAACGCAGGCGAGGGGTTCGCGGTCGCGCGGATCAGCGCAGGATCGGCTTGTTCCCTGGCCATCGGTCAGGACGGCAAGAGCTACAGCTGGGGATACAACTACCGTGGGCAACTAGGCACCGGCAGCAACAGCGCAACGAAGATCATTACGCCGACGCTGGTGGCGCTATATCCGCCGCCGCTGATTACCGGCGTCAGGTTCGACCAGACGGCAGCCAACAGTCTGCGGCAGAACGCGGACGGGTCAGTCACCCTGGCCACACCAGCCCACAATCCGGGACCGTCTGATGTGATCGTGGACTGGTCCCTGGGCACCGCCAACCAGACCCCGACCCACCTCAGCTATACCTTCAAAGGCATCCTGCCCCTCACAGGCGAGACGGGAGTACTCCTCCTGCTCGCATCAGGCCTGCTTGCCGCCGCCGGCGCCCTAGCAGCCAGACGCCACAGGCACGAATTCACTTCGCTTGAGTAAGCGGCTGGACCGCACCCCAAGAACGGCCCGGCCATGATGGGTGGCTCCGCACTCCCCCCTGAAATCAGGGAGCCACCCATTTCCTTTTTTATCTCTGCGCCTAGAGGAAAATATCAGCTTCTTAACTTGACATAATATTTTTTACTCGTTTTATCCGAGTGTTGCTCCCCTTAAGACCCGAACCTCCATGCTAGCGTTCTTTCTAGCTACCGGGAACGTGCCCGGCAAGCAGCCGATGAAAAAACTTGGGGTTTTCATCATCGGACCGCCTTACCTTGGGAAAGGGGTTTGTAGCGATCATGCGCCATCCGGACGTGTCTTCCCGGTCAGCCATTGTTGTAGACCTTTTGAAGGTTATCGTCATTCTTCCAGCCAGCATGATCGTCGGCGGCCTCACTGCGGCCGACGCCATCGCGAAACCGATCGGCCCTGCCCAGCCGACCAGACTGGAAGAAACTACAGCAGACCGGCAAACAGACGCATCCGTCGGTACGGCAGCAAGCCGTGCTCAGGCAGGTTCAACTTCGTATCGGGTCGTCTTCGACAGCGCAGACGGCAGCGGCATCGACTCCCAGAACGTCGAGGACGGCGCTTTGGCCAGCCGTCCCGCGCAAGACCCGACCAGGGATGGCTACCTGTTCGATGGCTGGTTCGCCAAAGACGCCAACGGCGACTCCAAGGTGGCCTACGACTTCACCCAGCCCGTCACCACAGACCTCACCCTGACCGCCCACTGGACCAAGGGCACAAGCGCCTGGAGCCTCTCCCCCGCCTCCGGGAAAACCAGAGGATACGCCAAAATCACCCTGACCCCGCCCACCAAACCAGACATACGCTTCAGCCACATCATCCCGGCAAAAGAAGAAGGTTCCCAGGCCATCGCCTCGGACGGCAACCTGTACCGGTGGGGAGACAACAACTACAAATTGGAGACTCCTGAAGACGAAAAGCGCACGCCAAGCCTGGTCAACCCGCCGGCCGGCGTCCACTTCACCCAGGTCAGCACAGGCTACTCCCATTTCCTGGCCATCGGTTCAGACGGCAATCTCTACAGCTGGGGGCACAATGCCGACGGAGAACTGGGACGCGAAACTGTCAGCACAACACCAAAAGACAACCCCCAGATAGACAATCAGCCGAAGCTGGTCACTCCACCGGCCGGCGTCCACTTCACCCAAGCATGTGCAGGCAAATGGCATTCCCTTGCACTGGGATCGGACGGCAACCTCTACAGCTGGGGACAAAACAAGTACGGCGAACTTGGACGTGACACGGGTTCTGCCATATACGACGTCAAGCCAGGCAAGGTGAACTTGCCGAAGGGCATCACAAAAATCATTCAAATCAGCGCAGGAACCTTCTACTCCATGGCTCTTGACTCGGACGGTGACCTTTACAGCTGGGGCGACAACACTTATGACGAGCTGGGACGCTACGCCGGCGGATATCCCTTCCGTGACCGTTCACCGCGCAAGATGATCATGCCAGCAGGCGTCAAGAAATTCACTTGGATCAAGGCTGGAGAGTGGACATCCCTGGCCACCAGCTCAGACGGCAGTCTCTACAGCTGGGGATGGAACGAATATGGCCAGCTAGGACGCAACACCGCCCCGGCGAGGCAAGACCGCACGCCGCGCAAAGTGACCATGCCGGCAGGCGTCATGAAATTCACCCAGGTCAGCACAGAACACAGACATTCCCTGGCTTTGGGTTCGGATGGCAACCTCTACAGCTGGGGACTAAACGATTGCGAACAGCTGGGCCGCGACACCGGGTCAGCCAAATACGACGTCAAGCCGGGCAAAGTGCCTACACCAGCAGGTGCCGCACAATTCACCGAGGTCAGCGCCGGCTATTCCCACTCCCTAGCCATTGGCTCCGACGGTAACCTGTACAGCTGGGGCCAAAACAAGTATGGCGAATTGGGACGCCCCACCAGCGGCAAGTACGACAGCCGCCCCGGCATGGTCGCCTTCCCCGAGGATCCCAAGCCCGTTAATGTGAGTTTCGGCGGGACGCCCGGCACCAACCTCGACGCCAACCCGGACGGCACCTGGAGCGTCACCACGCCCCCACATGACCATGGCAGAGTTGATGTAGTCATCACCTGGAAGATGAACGGTGAGCGTCCAGACGCGCGTCTGTCCTACAGATACCTGGGCAATTACCTTATCGTTTTCGACCCCGACGGCGGCACTGGGTTCGGTTTCCAACTCGTGACCGAGGGAAACCGACTGAAACCCCCCGCCAAGGATCCAACCAAGAATAAACACCTGTTCGACGGCTGGTTCATCGGCAACACAGCCTATGACTTCAGCAGGCCGGTCACCGATAAGGCGACTCTGACCGCCCACTGGAGCAGTGCCGACAGCAACAGGTGGATGCTCGACAAGGACAACGGGCCTGAGACCGGTGGCCAAACCGTCACCCTGACCCCGCCACCGGAACGCGGCATCCGGCTCAGCCAAGCCGATGCAGGAGACCTCCATTCCGCAGCCGTGGGCTCCGACGGCAGCCTCTACACCTGGGGTGACAACGACAGCCATGGGCAGCTGGGCCGCGACACCGCCGGCAAGCAGGACAGCCACCCGAGCAAGGCGGATACCCCTGCAGGCGTCAACTTCATCCATGTCAGCGCGGGCTACGGATTTTCCGTGGCCCTGGGCTCCGACGGCAGCCTCTACAGCTGGGGAGACAACGCCCACGGCGAGCTCGGGCGCACAGTCACCAGCGGCACCCCAGCCAACAGGCCCAACAAGGTTGAGACCCCGGCAGGCATCACCTTCGTCCAGGCGAGCGCAGGAGGATCTCATGCCGTGGCTCTGGGCTCGGACGGCAACATCTACACTTGGGGCGACAACGGCGCCGGCCGGCTGGGACGTACCGTCACCAGCAGCTCCCCCGCTAACAAACCCGACAAGGCCGACACCCCGGCAGATGTTACTTTCACCAGTGTCAGTGCAGGCCAGGGCCACACGGTGGCCGTGGACACACAAGGCGAGATATACACCTGGGGAGACAACACCCACGGCGAGCTCGGGCGCAACACCACCAGCACTCCGGCAGACAAGCCCGGCAGAGCCGACACCCCGGCAGGCGTCACCTTCACCCAGGCCAGCGCAGGCGGAAGCCACTCAGTGGCCGTAAGCGACGATGGCAGCCTCTACACCTGGGGCAATGCCGCCAACGGACGCCTGGGCCGCGACGCCAACAGCACCCCCGCAGACAAGCCCGGCAAGGTCGACACCCCGGCAGGCGTCACCTTCACCCAGGCCAGCGCAGGAGGCAAGCATTCCATCGCCTTGGGTTCCGACGGCAGCCTGTACACCTGGGGCGACAGCGGCAAAACCTCGGCAGGCAGGCCCAACAAGGTGGATACCCCGGCAGGAATCACCTTCACCCAGGCCAGCGCAGGTGCATCATACTGCCTGGCCCTGGGATCTGACGGCAACCTCTACAGCTGGGGGGACAACGCCAAGGGCCAGCTGGGCCGCGACACCGGCGACACCCGGTCCGCCAGTCCAGCCAAGGACAACTTCCCCGAACTAGGCATCCCCACGCATGTCCTGTTCGACAATATTGAAGCCTCCGACCTGACCAGGAACACCGACGGCACCTGGACGGTTGCCACGCCGGCGCATATGCCCGGCATGGCAACCGTCACCATCGACTGGAAGCTGAACGGAGCAGACCAAACCCCCGACACCAGCAACACGTATCAGTTCAATTCCATCAGCGTGTTGCCCAGGGCCGGCGGAGGCGGCCTGGTCCCCCTGCTGATCGCCGGGCTGCTCGCCTTCGCATGTGCCGCAGCAGCCAGGCGCCACCGGCTGGAAACCCTCAGCCGACAACAATAAAGACTTCCCTCGTGTAAGCAGGTCCGGGTTATCACTATCCCCAAACACAGGCCCGGACCACACGGGTGGCCTCAACTCCCCCAACGCAACGGGGCCACCCATATTCTTCCGCCAGACGGCTTTGGCATCGCATGGCGGCATTGCCGGAATGGACAATATATGTAGCGCTACAATTATCATCAGCAATGCCGCCGACTCCGCCATCGCAGGCCTGTCCGAACGGCACCGCAAGGAGGAGCCATGACCGGCGCGCGCCATCAATCCCAGTCCATGCAGAACCATCCCGGGTCGGACGCCCACTTCAACCCGTCGCAGGTCCGTCTGACCCCCGGCAGCCTCTACGCCGATGCACAGCAGGCCGGCGCGGACTACCTGCTGAGTCTGGATCCCGATCGCCTTCTGGCCCCCTACCGGCGCGAGGCAGGCCTAACCGCCACAGCGGAACCATACCCCAACTGGGAATCCATGGGTCTGGATGGCCACATCGGCGGCCACTACTTGTCCGGACTTGCGGCCTACTGGCAGACTCTGCAAACCTGGCCCTTCCTGGAGCGCGCCACCCGCATGCTGACCGGCCTGCTCGAGTGCCAGGAGGCCTCGGGCGACGGCTTCCTGGGCGGCATGCCTCACAGCACCGAGCTCTTCCGGAACCTGCGGGAGGGTCACGTGCAGGCCCAGTCCTTCGATCTTCTGGGCTCCTGGGTGCCCCTCTACAACCTGCACAAACTCTTCGCCGGCCTGTTGGACTGCTGGCAGTCCTTCCAAACCAAGAGCGCCTCCGACATGGCCCGCGTCATGGTCCTGCGCCTGGCCGACTGGTGGTGCGACCTGGCAGACAGGATCGACGAACAGGAGTTCCAGACCATGCTGACCTGCGAGTACGGGGGTCTGAACGAGGCCTTCGCCCGCCTTTATCAGCTGACCGGAGAGGACCGCTATCTTCGCCAGGCCCGCCGCCTGACCGACCGTCCCTTCTTCGAGCCGCTGGCCGCCGGCAAGGACCAGCTGACCGGCCTGCACGCCAATACGCAGATACCCAAGGTCCTGGGCTACGAGCGTCTGGCCGAAATCACCGGGGACAAGGCCTTCCGCACAGCCGTGGACACCTTCTGGCATGGTGTGGCGGACAAGCGCACGGTCTCCATCGGGGCCCACTCCATCTCCGAGCATTTCAATCCGCCGGACGACTTCTCGGCCATGGTCACCTCCCGCGAGGGCCTGGAGACCTGCAACAGCTACAACATGGCCAAGCTGGCCCTGCGCCTCTACGACCGCACCGGGCAGGCCCGCTACCTGGACTTCTACGAGCGGGTCCTGGTCAACCACCTGGTCTCCACGGTGGGCATCCGCGAGCACGGCTTCGTCTACTTCACCCCCATGCGACCCCGGCACTACAGGGTCTATTCCAGCGCCCAGCGCTCCTTCTGGTGCTGTGTGGGCACCGGCCTGGAAAACCACGCCCGCTACGGCGCCATGATCTTCGAGCGCCGCCCCGGAGAGGATCCCGGTCAGAAATCCGAGTCCCTGGCGGTCAACCTCTTCATCCCCGCCAGCCTGGATTGGACCCAGCGCGGGCTGCGGGTCAACCTGGCCTACGCTCCCGGCCCTGGAACCACCAATCTGGGCCGTCTGGATCTGGAGGCCGACGGGGAAAGCCAGCAGACTCTGGACCTCTACATACGCCATCCCTGGTGGGTGGAGGATGCAGACTACCGGATTGCGCAAGGCCAGGCGAACTTGACCGTCGAGCCAGCGAAGTCCGATTCGGATGGTCGCCCACGCTTCGACCACCTGCATCTGACCTGGACTGGCCGAGTGAGACTGGAGCTGCGCCACCAAGTCAGGGTAACTGCCGAGCCCCTGCCGGACGGTTCGGACTGGGTCAGCCTGCTGCGCGGCATCAAGGTCATGGCCGCCCGCAGCGACGATGCCGACCTGATAGGCCTGAAGGCTGACGACTCCCGTGCCGGACACATCGCCTCTGGCCCCCTGCGTCCGTTGGGCGACCTGCCCGTACTCCAGGGAGAACCCCAGGACTTCCTGCTGCCCCATCCCCAGGACGACGGCGCCATAGAGGTGGCCGTCTCCAGACCGAAGATCGGAAAACCAGGGTGGACCGATTCACGCCTGCTGATGGTCCCCTTCACCTCCATCGAGGCCTCCCGATACTCGGTCTACCTGCCCTGGGCGCAGGATGGCGATAAGGACCGTGTTCACCGGGCCCTGGAAGAGGTCGATGCCCAGGAGCAGGCCCACGAGATGCAGGTCTGCGACCGGGTGGACTGCGGGTCCCAGCAGTCCGAAATCGACCACGAGTATCAGGGCAGGAATGACCGGCAGGAGCTGATTGAGGGAATCAACACCCGTCACGCCCTGGCCGGAGGCTGCTTCTCGTACCGGCTGCGGGATGCCACCGGCGGTGCGAAAATGCTGGAGGTGGCCATGCGGGACCAGGGCAGCACTGCGCCCTACTCCCTGCAGGCGGAAGGCCTGGAACTGGGCCAGCCCGTAAGAAGC
This sequence comes from Bifidobacterium asteroides, assembly GCF_009683175.1. GTDB lineage: Bacteria > Actinomycetota > Actinomycetes > Actinomycetales > Bifidobacteriaceae > Bombiscardovia > Bombiscardovia asteroides_H. Next base: position 3,927 of record NZ_WKKW01000008.1, on the reverse strand, counting down.
CGCGAAAACGGCAGAATACTGGACCGTTACCCCCTGACCGGTCATGGATTGGACGCCCTGCCCGACCGGGCCGTCAGGGTGCAGATTCAGGCCGGAGCCGAAGGTCCCACCCCTGACCTGCTGACTCTGGCACTGATTCGCGGTTGAAGGGCTCAGGACCGGGCTGTGCTGCCAGCCACCACCAGTGAGAAGGGCAGGACCACCTGCTCGGGCTGATGTCTGCCGGGCGGATCCTTCATCCGAGCCATGAGCAGTCGCAGGCACTCGGCTGCCACCCGGTCCGTGTCTACGCGAATGGTCGTTAGGGCGGGTGTGAGGAAGCGGGACACTTCCAGCCCGTCGAAACCGATCAGGGCCACCTGCCCGGGCACCCGAACCCCATGCTCCCCCAGCGCGTGCAGGGCCCCGATGGCCACCACATCCGTCAGGGCGAAGATCCCGTCAAAATCCCTGCGGCGAGACAGCAGGGCGGCCATGGCCTGGTCGGCGTTGCCCTGGTCCCACTCACAGTCGACCACATCTTCGGGCCCTATGCGGATTCCGTGGCCTTGTGCTGCCTGCATGGCCCCCAAGAGCCGCTGTTCACGCCCCAGGCTGGACCGGGCCAGCTCGTCCGGGGCTTTGTAGGCGGCGCCAAGAACCAGAATCCGCCGGCAACCATTGTCTATCAGATGCCCAACTGCCGCCTGGGCACCCTGGCGGTTAGGACTGCGCACGGTGTCTACTGATCGGTCCAGTCGAGGCCCGTCGAAAACCACCAGGGGATAGCGTCGATTGAGCGCGGCAATGGAATCAGCGGATAGGGCCGGCGCGGACAGGATGGTCCCCTCGCAGAATTGGGTGGCGATGTCTGCCACCATGGATGACTCGTAGCTGGCCATCTGTCGGGTCTGCTGAATCAGGGTCTGATACCCCATGCTGAAAGCTTGATCCGATACCGCCGCCGCCAGGGCAGCAGAGAAGGGCGAACGGTCCAGCTCCACCGTGGAGAAGCCGATGATTCCGGATCTGCCCGAGCTGAGCCGCCGGGCCGCCAAATTGGGCCGATACCCCAGGCGTTGCGCCGCTTCCAGCACACGACGCGCCGTGGAGGGTTTGACCGAGGATTTGCCCCGTAGGGCGTTGGACGCCGTCATCCGCGACACCCCGGCCTGGCCAGCTACATCATCCAGAGTCGTCACTTTTAGCCGTCGCTTCCCTCGCGCCTGATCCGTCAGCCCATTCTATCGCCGGGCAGACAAGGAACTTGAAGCTGAAATACGGGTTGCAATACGATGTTTGCTTGCTTCGTCTTCAGTGAGGCGGTAAACAGGGGCGCTGTGTTGGCACGAAGCCCGAAGCTGGCTTGACCTATACGGATCCGATATCACAAACAGCGTCGTGTGTTCTTGTTTTTTCAGGTAGCATGATGAGTGTAGTGGTGTTGGGGAGTTGGCTGGGTTTCGATATGGCTTGTACGCCGGCGTGGGGGCTGGCTTGAGCAGTGGAGAGCTGGACGGCATCCTGACGGATAGGACGTTGTAAGCAGGGATTCATCGGCACGTTTCTGGTGATGTTCGAGGTGACTGTGTCCGGTGCGGGCGAAAGGTTGTCGGCTTATGCATCTGGGTACCCGTCTGCGTCGCGCCTCGGCGACGACGATCCTCCTGCTGGGCCTGCTGGCAGGCCTGGCAACGGCATCCGCCAACGCGGACGCTCCCCCATTCATCGAGTGGGGTCGTCAGACCCCCCACACAGCTGAACAAACCCCCGGCATCCCCCCCGGCAGCACAACCAGCACCCCACTGCCCTCACCCTCGCCAATACAAGCCACCACATCATTAAGTCCAACAGCAAGCCCAAACACACCGTCATCGACGACGGGAATACCCGACAACACAGGATTCACTTCAACCAAGCCGTCCGATACCGCTGATCGAACTTCGCATGTGGTGAACTTCGACCCGGCCGACGGCAACACGCCTACCCAATCAACTGTGAAAACCGGCACCCTCGCCACTCCCCCGCAGCAGAACCCGCAACGTCCCGGCTTCCGGTTCGACGGGTGGACACGTGACGGCCAGCCCTACGACTTCCAGACCCCCATCCTCCAGGACACCACCCTGAAAGCACACTGGTCGAAAACCACGGACTGGACGCTGAGCCCGGAGCACGGGCCCGCCACCGGCACTAGGCTAACCATCAAGCCGCCCAGCCTGCAGGAGCCTTACTATGTCAACGTCCATACCGCAGGAGAGCAGGTTATCGGCCTGACAGGCAACGGCCGCATCCACACCTGGACGCAGGACCACACACCCAAACAGGTTCCTTTCCCCGCCCAGGCTCACGAAGGGTTCCACTACCAGCAGGCCACAGCCGGCAGCCACCTGCAGGCAGCACTCGGATCCGACCAGCACATATACACCTGGAACAACCAGCAGCCCGCGCCTACGCTCTTCGACACCGGACAGGATGTCGGGTTCACCAGCATCAGCATGAACGGAGACCTGCTGCTGGCCGTGGACCGGCAGGGCCGAATCCACAGCCACCAGGCCGGCCAAGATCCGAAATCCACTGAGCGGGCCACGTTCAGCCTGCCCGGGCAGGCGCAGGCCGTCACCGCCGTCGCCTCCGGCATCCAGGCCCTCATCGTGGACGCGGACGGACAAGCCTGGACCTTGGAGACGATCAACACCGGGAAAGCCAAACCAGAACGCATCAAGCAGGACCCGGGCATGCGCATCGTCCAAGTCCAAGCCCTCAACCAGGGATTCCTCCTGCTGGACACAGACGGTCATACCCATCACCTGGCCGACAGCACAACCAGCATCACAGCTTTCAGCCTGCCAAAAAGCATGAAAGCCAGCCGGATCACCACCAACGACAGCCAGGCCCTCATCGTGGACAAGGACGGCCATATCTGGGCCTGGAAGCCCGGCGAAACACCCACCAGTGCGAATAAAGAGAACCAACGCTACATGCAAGCGGTTCGCATCGGCAGCAGGATCACCGCCTGGGACAGGCAGGGCGGCATCTACAGGTGGAGCCTGGACGGGCAGGGCCAGCCCGGCCAGCCAGTAAGAATCAGCACCATCATAGAATCCACCTTGGAATCAGCCAGCATGGACAGCCAGCCGCTTAAACTCACCAGGAACAACGGCTCATGGCAGGCGGACTTGCCCGCACGCAAGCCGGGGCCAGCCGCCATTCTCATCACAGGTAGTCAAGACGGCCAGCCCTTCACCAAGAGCCTGAAGTACACGGTCGACCAGCCGCTGATACGAGGCGCGGAACCAAGATCCACGCTCACGGTCCGATTCAACACGGGCGGAGGAAAACCCGAACCAGCAGACCAGCATTTCCCCACCATCAACGGCAGGGTGAAGCGGCCCTCCCCCGACCCTACGCGCCAAGGCTTCCTGTTCGATGGGTGGTTCACCGGCGAGGTCGCCTACGACTTCAGCAAGCCCGTCACTAAGAATCTGACCCTGACCGCCAAGTGGACGCCGGCAAGCCGGAACAGCACGTGGAGCATCAGCCCGGACAAGGGCAGCCAGCTGGGCAGGGAATCCACCACCATCACCCCGCCAGACAGCGCCAGCCGGGGCATCAGGTTCAGCCAAGTCAGCGGATCAAAAAACAATATCTATGCTTTTTCCTTGGCTGTGGGCAGCGACGGCAACGCCTACGCCTGGGGAAACAACAGCAATGGGCAGCTCGGCGACGGGACGGACACCAGGCAGACTACGCCGGTCATGGTGAACAAGCCTGACCGCAACACGTACCCGGACCTGCCAGAGGATTTCACCTACGTACAAATCAGCGCCGGAGGCTATCATTCCCTGGCCCTGGGCAGCGACGGCAACGCCTACGCCTGGGGAAACAACAGCAATGGCCGGCTCGGCGACGGGACGACCACCGAACGGCATACGCCTGTCAGGGTGAACA
>NZ_WKKW01000007.1 GCF_009683175.1 Bifidobacterium asteroides | reverse complement strand
GCACGGCAATGGTACTGCACCCGGAAGAGTGTGGGAGAGTAGCACACCGCCGCCACAACACGTGAATAAGGGAGGCATCCTCAGGAGAACATTCCTGAGGATGCCTCCCTTTTTCATATTCGAATCAAATAAATGTTTAGCAGTCTCTGCTGTCCTGCACAAAGTAGAGCGCCAAATAATCAAACGTGGCCAAGCTAAACACGAAAGGCCACCTTGTACGTAAGCAGTCCGCGATTCGATATTCGTAAGCACTGATCCGGAAATTCATGCTTGGTTTGCCACATCTGTTGTTTATGGCGCGGGACACCTAGAATGAAAAGCAGCCAAATCAGGTGTGCGAACACCGTATGCAAAGAAAGCGGATGAGCATGGGTAAAAGAATCATTCTTGTAGGAGCCACGGGCAGAGTGGGTGCATCGGCCCTCGAGGATCTGGTCAACGCCGGCCACGAAGTGATAGCCTGCGCACGAGTGGCCTCGAAGATTCCCGCCAGCCAGCAGGTGGAGCCCATGACCCTGGATCTGCATGACCCGCTCTCCCAAGTCACCGACGCGTTCCACAAAGCGCATGCGGAGGCGGTTGTCTTCACCGCAGGCTCACGCGGCAAGGACATCAACCAGATCGACGCCCTGGGAGCCATGAAGACCATAGAGGCAGCCAAAACGGTCGGCATCACCAGGTACGTCATGTTGGGAGCCATGTATGCGGCAGACTGGCTGCGCTGGGAGCAGCCCCGGGTCAAACCCGCCATCGACGCCCTTGCCGACTATTACGTAACCAAGAACATGGCCGACCAGTACCTGATCGGCTCCGGTCTGGACTACACCATCATCGAGCCAGGCAGCCTGACCGAACAGACCGGCACAGGAGCCATCCAGGTAGAACCAGACGGCCCTGGACCCATACCGATCCCCGACGTGGCACAATGCCTGGCCGACTGCGTCGACCTTCCCCAGACCACAGGCAGGATCTACAACATCATTGGGGGAGGCACACCAATCAAACAGGCCCTGACCGCAGAGCAGTGACAACACCAACCGACCAAGCCCCCACAAGAAGCTTTTGCCGCGAGACTATGGCGTGTCTGTACAGCAACGGTGATGGTACCTTGGTTGCATTGCTTGTTGGTTCTTGCTGTTGATCGCGCGCTGGCGGACTGCATCCCAGTGACCTTTATGAAGGTGGGGTTGGCGTGGGGACTGGGCGCAACCGAAGGAGGTCGTTAATGAACATCACCAATTTTCGCGATTTGGGAGGCATTCGGACCATTCACGGCCGCCGGGTTCGTCCCTATAAGTTCATCCGATCGGGACAGCTGGTGGGTCTGGACGAAGATACGAAGAGGGAACTGGTCGACCGCTACCGGGTGACGCAGGTCGTGGACTTCCGCCGGCCATTTGAGAGACAGGAAAGTCCGGACGACAGGATCGATGGTGTGACCTTTACCAACATTGATCTGCTGGAGCAAAGTGGTACCAACGGCGCCAGCTTGGACGATTTCGCCTCGCTGGGTTTAGCGGATCAGGTCAACGGCCACATGTTGAATGTCTACCATGACCTGGTCATGAGCCCTGCGGCCCAGCAGGGTTATGGAAAGTTCCTGCGCATCGTTGTAGGCAACACGCAGGGGGCTACGCTCTTCCATTGCTTTGCCGGCAAGGACAGGACCGGGTTCGCCGCGGCCCTGGTGCTCTGGCTGCTGGGGGTGGACGACGACCAGGTATTCGCTGACTACCTGAAGACCAACCAGGAGAGGGTCGCGGCCAACAACCAGCTGCTGGACCAATTCCGCGCCAAGGGCTTCGACCAGGATTCACTGGACGCACTACAGATTGCGCTCTGCGTCAAGAAGGAATACCTGGCCCATGCCCAACAGACCATGATCGACGCCTATGGTGATGTCTTCGCCTATGCACGTCAGGCTCTAGGGTTCGGACCGGAGCAGGTGGAGGTCCTGCGCAGCAACCTGTTGGAATAACCCTGCAAGGCTGGAGGTGGCTGGGACGGGTAGACTCGAGCTTAGACGTCAATTACGAGGAGGACATTGTGCGATACATGAATTTAGGACGGTCAGGATTCCGGGCCTCCCGTGTGGCCCTGGGGGTCATGCGGATTGATCAGAAGAGCCGCGAGGAAGCGCGGACCATTGTGGAGACGGCCATGAATGCGGGCGTGGACTTCTTCGACACAGCCGATTGCTACCATGCAGGGGCCAGTAGCCGTGCCTTGGGACAGGCTTTGAAGGATCTGAGCGTAGACCGGGACAGTGTGGGCATCCAGACCAAGTTCGGCATCTTCCGCAACCCGGACAGCGACCAGATCACCCGCTACGACTTCTCCAAGGATCACCTGCTGAAGGCCCTGGATGAGGAGCTGGTCAACCTGCAGACCGACCATGTCGACTTCGTGCTGCTGCATCGTCCCGACACACTGGTCGACTTGGACGATCTGGCCGAGGCCTTCAATGAACTGCAGATCAGTGGAAAGGTTCGGCACTTCGGCGTCAGCAATGTCAACCCCATGCAGGTGGAGCTCCTGCAGAGCGCGGTAAGCCAGCGCCTGGAGGTCAACCAGCTGCAATTCGGACTGGGACACACCGGCATGGTCGACCAGGAGATTCACGTCAATATGGGCGATGATCCCAGCCTGGACCATGATGGCGGTCTTCTGGCCTATTCGCGGCTCAAGTCCATGACCATTCAGGCCTGGAGCCCCTTCCAGACCGGATACTTCGATGGGGTCTTCCTGGACAATCCACGCTATCCCGAACTCAATGCCGAGCTGGACAAACTGGCCAAGCAGCACGGGGTGTCCAAGAGTGCAATCGCAGTGGCCTGGATTCTGCGGCATCCCGCCGGCATACAGGTGCTCCTGGGATCCATGAACCCTGAGCGCATCACCCAGATGGCCGCTGGTGCGGATGTGGATCTGACTGCCCAGGAATGGTACGACCTCTATCTGAGCGCCGGTCACGACCTGCCCTGATCCCTGGTAGGGCCGCTCACGTCCGCCCGTTTTCTGCCCGGTTCTACCGCTTCGGGTTATGAAGGATTGCGCCCCGCCGTCTGATCTCGCATCAATGTTCTTGCGTCATCTGGCAGGGCCAGCCTGGTCGGGCATCGGACACCGTGATTGCAAAAGAAGTGCAGAGGGATAGTCAGATCGAGGATGGTCGGATCGGTTTCGAGGTAGTCGTACGCTGTCATGCATTATTTCACCCCACGACGTTGCGCTGCTACGTCCAAGATCATGTATCACGATCGGGCCAAAGCCCAGCAGGCCGCCGACCGCAGCATGGTCGAACGCGACGTTCTTCTATGGGTCTACCGCTGTGATTACTGCGGAAGCTGGCATCTGACCAGTCATGAGCCGGGCTCCTACCAGCGCATAAGGACGGTCTCGCGAGCTTCGAAACCACACAGCCGCAAACGTGGGTACAAGCCTCGTCGCAGGTGAGGCAGTCATCGCCTCTGCAGCCCATGCGTGCTTGATGTTACCGAGTTGATCCTGATTCTTTCTGACGGCTCCAGGCAGCAAGATTGGATTCCGCCGATCTCGCTGCCTGGGGCTAATCCGTCTCTACCTATTCGCCTAAGGCTGGTGAACTTGGCTGTTGAACTTATCTGCTGATTCCTACGGTTTGTCTGGCTTGCAGGAATTTCGTTGCCTAGCAGGCTGGGTCGAAGCCCTGTCGGCGGATCGAATCCAGCATGGGTTCATGACCGGAGGCGGGATTGCGAACCTTGTCGGCCATTATGGCGCTGAATGAGCGGTGGGGATCGTCCATGTGCCGGATGTCGCGATAATAACGGGTGACCGTCTGGTCGAAGTCGGCCAAGGCATCCTTCATGTCTGCATCATCGTCGGCCCGCTGATAGGTGTTGGTGAAGATTTGCGCCTGACGAGGCATCCTGGGCTTGGGATCCGGATCCTGTGCCGGGTGGCCGATGGCAAGACCCAGCACCGGATAGACCAGCTTGGGCAGCTTCAACAGATCAATCAATCTGTTTGTGTCATTGATGACGCTGCCCAGAATGACTCCTCCCAGGCCCAGCGCGTTGGCTGCGGTCTCCATGGCGTGCAGGGCCAGGACCGCATCGTTCTGTGACTGCAGGAAGACATAGCCGGAGTTGAGCAGGGTGGTATCCGGATCCACATCATCGGCGAATCGTCGGACCAGATCGGCATTACGGCGCTGATCCGCCAGGAAGATGTAGAGCAACGGAGCTTCGGCGACATAGCGCTGATGGGCCATATCGGCGATGGCAAGCGCCTCATCGTGATCCGTAACCCTGATGGCCGACCATTCATGGAAGTAGCGGCTGGTCGCTGCATGCTGGGCCGCCTGCTCCAGCAGGGCGATGGTCTGGTCGTCAACCGGTTCGTCGGTGAATCCGCGGATGGAGCGTCGCTCAAGCAAGGTCCGTATGGTGGGATTGTCGGTCGGATTTGCGGCCGGGGTTTTCTGTGAATTTGATAAGGTCATTTTGACATTCTGGCCGCCAACGCCTGCCAATGCAAGACCTTGTCGTCAAAATCACGCAATCAGCGTTATCTGGACCGGTCTGGTTATCAGTCAGCGTCCCTTGCTTTCAGCGCTGGTGACGACGGTCGATCAGAGCCTGGGAACCACGCTCGAACAGGCCGGAGACGAGGGCAGTGACGGCTGCCGACAGAACGCCGAAGAGTAGGCCGGCGGTAGCGCTCTCCTGATCCTCTTCAGGGCTGTCCACGCCTCCGTTGCGCTTGCGGACCAGTCCGCTCCAGAAGGCCTGGAAGAGTTTGCCTGCCAGCAATGCAGCGATGCTGGGAAGCGCGAACTTGACCAGCTTGTCTGTCAGCGAGTCCGGATCCGATTCAATAGAGTTGCGCATGTCATTCACCTTGCCATCCACCTGATGAAGCATGCCGACCACTTGGTCGGCCATTCCGCCAGGTTCCCGTCCTGAGTCCGTCATAGGTCCATTATCCCACACGCCTGGGGTTAAAATACCATGCATGGGTACTGTGGAAAACGCGGCGGGCAATGATGCCTCGGCTGAGAGTGAAGGCTACGCCGTGTTGTTACGGCATGGTCAGACTATTTGGAGCAAAACAGGACAGTATACGGGACGCACTGATATTCCCTTGACTGACCAAGGATGTGAGCAAGCTAGAGAGGCTGGTCGGAAACTGGCCAAAGCCTTTCCTAAGGGGTTCGACGCTGGTTGTGTTTTTTCCAGCCCTCTGCGACGTGCCAGGCAGACAGCTGAGCTGGCCGGCTTTCCTGATCCGACACCGATGGATGAGATTCTGGAGTGGGATTATGGTCCGGCTGAGGGGCATCGTCCTCAAGATGTTGTGGCTAGTCTCGGCCGTGACTGGAAATTGTGGGTCGACGGCCCGCGGGCCCTGGGCATCAAGGAACTGACCGGTGACCGAGTGGTCGTTCTGCCTTCAGGCAATCGTGTTCCAGTGCACGTGACCTGCGGTGAAAGTCTGGATCAGGTGGCCGCTCGTGCGCGAAAGATAGTCGAATGGCTTGAACCCCAGGTGTGTGCTGGGCGGCATGTGCTCCTGGTGGCGCACGCTCATATTCTGCGCATCCTGACCACGCAGTGGTTAGCCTTAGACCCAAGCAAGGCACAGTTGTTCAGGATGAATACAGCGCGTTACGGTGTTCTTGGCATCTACCAGGGGGAACGCGTGCTCAGGCAGTGGAATGTGTGACTCGACTCTTCACCATTACCTTTGCTGATGGTGTAATACCTTGCCTCTAGGCAACAGTCTTTTATGTGCGTCAGCTGTTCCTTACTTGGTTGACTTGCTGCTTAGGAAACATTTGCGTGACAGGCCGTAGCACCGACGGTATTATCACAGGTATTAGGGGAATAGCAGCAGCTCCGAATAGTGCTTTTTGGTATTCACGAGCGGTCTGTGGCATTAGGATTGGCATTTATGGTCACACTGCAGGATGTCGCCCGCGAGGCTGGGGTGTCGATAGCTACGGCGTCTTGGGCCATTAATGATAATAGACATGTCAGGATTCCTGAAGCGACGCAGGAAAGGGTTCGCAAAGTAGCTCAGAAACTTGGGTATAGGCAGAATGCGCTGGCTCGTGGTCTGGCACGAGGGCAGTCCGATTTGATTGGTTTTATCAGCGATGGAGTTGCGACATCTCCATTTGCCGGTCAAGTTCTCCAAGGAGCGCAGGATGAAGCTTGGAGGAGTAATAAGCTGCTGCTCGTCATTGATACAAATGGAGATGATGAGATAGCAAGCAAAGCTTGTGCCTTCATGCTGGAACATCAAGTGGAGGGAATAGCATATTCCAGTTGGGTACATCATTTGGTTACTCCGCCAAATGAATTGTCCAAAGTGAATACTGTACTCATTAATTGTTTTGACTCAGCAATGCGATACCCAGCGGTAGTGCCGGATGAGGTGCAGGGGGGTGAGGCTGCCACAAATCTGTTGTTGGCTGCTGGACACACTCGAGTGGCATTTATAAATGACAAAGTCCGCACACCGGCTTCAGTTTGCAGGTTAAGAGGTTATAAGCAGGCTCTTGCTAAAGCAGGTATACCTTATGATCCCTCGTTGGTTATCCTGCGGACTGCTGATCAGGAGGGTGGCTACAGCGCAGCTGAAGCGGTTTTAGCAAGCGGCGCAGATTCGGTATTCTGCCATAATGATCGCACGGCAATGGGTTTGTATGATGCCTTGAAAAGTAGAGGGAAACGCATACCAGAAGACTTCTCGATTGTCGGATTTGATAATCAAGAAGTAATAGCGAATCACTTGCATCCTGCACTTTCAACGGTAGGGCTACCTCAATACGCGCTCGGAGTTCTCGGGATACGTTTATTGCTCGCAAACAATAGGCAAACGAAACAAAGTTCCGTCGCAAACGATAATAAAGAGTCTGCAAAAACCAATATGAGAATTGTATCCAGGCAAGAAACGTTGGTGCCGTGTCCAGTGGTGAAACGTCGATCGGTCAAACATGTTTGACTGATAAGCATTAGATAACCAATGGCATTGCTGGCTTAACGGAATAGTGAGTTGACAAACATAAAACCGCCGGTCTATATTAATGCTTAATCGCTTAAATGTTTAAGCGATTAAGCGGTGTGATGGAGCCAGCTATAAGCCTCATCAATCTGATCAAGGAGGTTCAGATGCAAGTCCGGATGAAGGCCATCGGAGCTCTTGCAAGCATAGCGTGCATGATCTCAATCGGTGGATGTGGCAGACAAAGCGATTCATCTTCGGCCCAGGACAATACTGCATTAAAGACGATTGATGCTAAACCAGCCAAAGGCGAAATAACAATGTGGGCTATGGGTGCCGAGGGGGAGGCTATGCCCAAGTTCATTAAACAATTCGAACAGGAGAATCCCGATGTGAAAATCAAGCTCACCACTCTCCCCTGGAGCAGCTATAGAGAGAAATTCCGTACTGCTGTTGCCTCAGGTACCGGTCCGGACATCTCGATGGCGGGCAATGCCGATCTAGCGGCATTTTCTGATGCATTCTCGCCTGCGCCATCGAATTTTGACCTAATGGATATTCCGATGTCATTGCGAAAAATCTCGAATGTCAACGGACGACAGATAGCAATACCCTTCTATGCCGATCCGCGAGTCATGTTCTACCGCACTGATATCGCCCAACAAGCCGGATGGAACCGCGCTCCCAAAACGTGGGATGAACTGAAGCAAATGGCTTCAGACGTTCGGAAGGTAGATGGAGTCAGCTCTGGAATTTATATAGGACCGGCAGGTACTGACTCCTTCCAGAATTATCTCTTCTGGGCTTACTCCAACGGAGCTTCAATAATGAATGCCGATCATTCGAAATATACCTTTGATACGCCTGAGTTCAAAGGAGCTTTGGAATATACCACTGATCTATTTAAGACTGGTATCGCGGATCCGAATGTAAGTATTGAAGCGGGAGCGGATTTGCAGCAGTTCGTAGCCGGGAAAATACCCATTATGTTCACCTCGCCATATGCGCTCACAGAGCTTAAAAAGCTAGGCGGCGAAGATTTTAATAATAGGTATGCAACTGCTGTTTTGCCAAAAAGCAAATCTTCAACTTCCTTCGTTGGCGGTGCCAATGTGGCTGTTTGGAAAAATTCGAAAAACAAGCAGGCGGCTTGGAAGTATATTCAATGGTTCCTTAAGCCAGAGACACAAGTTGAATTCTATAAGGCATCCAGTGATTTGCCTGCGTCAACCAAGGCTACTCAAAATAAGGTCCTGTCCGATAATCCAAAGATGGTCCCGTTCCTCGAACAGGTTAAGGATGTTAAGTCTGTGCCATATGCCTCTACCTGGCCCCAGCTTCTTGCATACTCTGATAAAGAGTTTGAACATATTTGCAAAGGTACGGTAACTGTTGATGCCGGACTAGCAGACATTCAAAAGCAAGCCGACTCCTTGGGCGTAGGAAAGTGAATTGGTTTTATGCGTCGAGATAGGAACCAATCCTCTGACGTGAAGGCGATGACGGTCCTGCGCCGCCGCAGGACCGTCATCGCCTGGGGATTCTCTTTACCATTCGTCATTGTTTTCGTGCTGTTTATGCTGGTGCCTCTGTTGTCATCGCTGGCAATGTCTTTCACGGACATAGGCTCTAGTGATATTCAGACGCCTTTCAACGTGAACTTCGTGGGATTCCACAATTTCATGTCTTTGTTCAGCGATAAGCAATTCTGGAGTTCCATGCGGGTTACGGCCTTGTTTGTTTTGGTTGGTTTGCCCCTTACCATGGCTGTCGCTCTGGCTTTGGCTGTGGCTCTGAACAAGGGACTGCGCCGTGTTAATGCCTTTTTCCGGGCACTGTTCTATGCGCCAGTGGTGGCATCAACCATAGCCATAGCAGTCGTGTGGCGATACATTCTTCAGAACGATGGCTTACTTAATTCATTGCTTGCGATAATTAATGTGCAAGGTCCTGACTGGCTACATGATACACGAACCGCGTTGCCTTCTTTGATCGTAATGGCAACCTGGCGGAATGTAGGAACCTTGATGATTATCTTCATCGCAGGTTTGCAGGCCATACCAACTGAGGTTTTGGAAGCCGCATCTATGGATGGGGCTGGAGAATGGACAAAGTTCAGGTGCATTGTGTTGCCGCTGCTGAAACCTACGCTTCTGCTTGGCGCGGTTCTGCAATCAGTCTCGTATCTGCAATTCTTCGATGAACCGTTTGTGATGACTGAAGGAGGGCCTCTTGGGTCTACCTTGTCAGCTTCGTATTACATTTACGAAAAATTCGGATTCGGGCAATATGGTATTTCTTCCGCAGCCAGCTATGTCCTATTTATCATCATCGCAGCGGTCAGTGCTCTTCAATTCAGATTGATGAGGAATAAGGATGACTGAATCAATGAAATCATCGGTAGCAGTTCCATCGAGTCGACAGCGTCAATTGAGAATGACGGACGAAATCGTCCCTGATAACCGCCCTTCGTTATGGAGGAGGTTTCGTAAAGCTCACGGTATTACATACACTGTTCTTACTCTCTTCGCTTGCATTTGGATCTTTCCCTTCTTTTGGATGATTTTGGGATCGCTGAAAACCCAACGCGAGATCATGAGAATACCTCCTACCTTTCTTCCCCAGAACCCGACTTTTAGTAACTTCACGCGCTGGTTTACCGAACTTGATTTCGGCACTTTCTTTATAAACAGTGCTATTGTTGCCGTCGTCACAACATTAGGGAATCTCGTATTCTGTTCAATGGTTGGGTATGCTCTGGCCAAAATCGATTTCGCCGGCAAGAACTTACTCTTCGGACTGGTAATGATAACTTTGATGGTGCCGAGTGTGGCAACTTTTGTGCCGTTGTTTGTCATCATTACGAACATGCACATGCTCAATACGTACATGTCCCTGATATTGCCTTTCTTGACGCAGCCGTTAGGTGTCTTTTTGATGAGACAATTCATGATGGGTATTCCAGATGCTCTATTGGAGGCTGGAAGGATAGACGGTGCAGGCGAGTTGCGAATTTTCTTCCAGATCGTTCTTCCTCAATGCAAGCCACCTATGGCGACTCTGGCTGTCTTAACATTTCTCTCTTCTTGGAATAACTTTCTTTGGCCACTCGTTGCGGCGCAGTCAAACAAAATGTATACGCTGCCTGTTGCCTTGTCCTTGTACTCCACGGGTCAGCAGGCTACGGACTATAGCATTCTTTTAGCGGGTGCGGTACTGGTCGTTACCCCGATTCTCTTGCTGTTCATCTTCCTGCAGAAGTACTTCATCCAGGGGGTGACAATGAGCGGTATCAAATAACCAAGCATTGGAATCGATTCTCGGTTTAAGTGGAGCCCAAACGTGTCGACTGCAACTGAATGTAAAGGTGTTGCTGTTTAGCCACGGAATTCGGTCCGCATCTCCGCAGATCGTAAATTCCTTTAATTGCAATTAACCTGTTGCGCATAATCGCCCAGCAGGTTGTGGCTCATGAAAGGGCGCATGATGAACAAATTGTATTATCAATTTCCGGGCACTTGGTTCGGTGACTGTATGCCGTTTGGCAAAGGTGATGAATTCTATCTATTCCACCAGAGGGATACGCGTAGGCCTGTTCCGTTTGGTGAGCCATTTGGGTGGAGCTTGGTAACGACCAAGGATTTTGTCCACTATCAGGATCACGGGGTGGTATTGCCCCCTGGAGGGAAGGATGATCAGGATCAGTTCATATATGCAGGGAGTGTGTGTGAGGCAGAAGGTCAATATCACATTTTCTATACTGGCTATAATCGTGACTATTCAGCAAAACAGCTAACTTCTCAAGTTCTCATGCATGCGACCAGCACGGATCTGCTTCATTGGCATAAGACTAATGATGAGCTTACTTTCAAACCTCAGCCAGGATATGATGCAGATGACTGGCGTGACCCATGGATTATATGGGATCCTGACAATAAGCGGTATTTGCTGATCCTAGGGACTCGCTTGCAAGGGCCGAAAACTATGCAGACAGGCCGAACCGTTCAGTTTTCCTCTCAGGATTTGCAACATTGGAATTTTGAAGGTGACTTCTGGGCTCCTGGAATGTATACCATGCATGAAATGCCAGACCTTTTTAAAATTGGGGATTGGTGGTATCACATTGTCACTGAATACAGTGATCGGCATGGAATGACATATAGGATGTCCCATAGCTTGAAAGGTCCCTGGATTGCCAAATGGGATGATGCTTTTGATGGCAGTGCATATTATGCGGGTCGTACTTTCGAGCTGAATGGCAAAAGAGTGCTATTTGGCTGGGTTGGTACCAAAGAGCATAATGCCGATGATGGCAATTACGAATGGGGAGGTACTTTCGTGCCTCACCAGATATCTCAACGCGATGACGGAACACTTGCAGCCGCACCGGTTGATACCTTGTGGTCGGCCTTTGCTGAAGGAGAGTGTCTGCCGAGTCGCACTTTAACTGGAGTGTATGAGCGCAGCGTTCAGACGCTCGCTTCAGAATGCGGCTCCCTATTCGCATTTGAAGCTGATTTGTCATATGACAAGGGGACGAGCTCATTTGGTGTTTTAATCAATGGTAATCCGAAAACTGGCGAAGCCTATAGATACATATTCAATGTGAGTGAGCAACGCGTTGAATTCGATGGTGTGCCTAATTATCCTTGGTTTACAGTTATGAATATAGGTTTAAATAGGCCTATCCAATTGGCGCCGGGGCAAGTTTGTCATCTTCAGGTGATTGTCGATGACACAATAGTTACAATGTATGTTAACGGTGTGGCGTTGACCAGCAGAATGTACAGCCACCATGGCGGTACGCTCGGGGCTTTCGTGACGAACGGATCAATTCATCTTTCGCATATGGAGTTGCATCGCGGATTACGCTAATTGACCAGTATCGCATCAAGATTCTTCGGTGGAGCTGTACTGCTTCGCTCGATGAGAGCGGCAGTACAGCTTTCAAAAGGAGCATTCGTCTTTCCTGTACTGAGCAGGTCAAGTATTTTGGCGCCGGTGATTATACCCAGCTGAATCGGCAGTTGCCTTATGGTTGTCAATCCCATTTCTCTGGCATAACGGCTATCGTCGAATCCGATTATGGAGAATTGACCAGGGACCGCAACGTTTCTACGTCGTAATTCCAATAACAATGGAATGGCAATTTCGTCGTCCTGACAAGCTACAGCTGTCGGTCGGCTCTTCATCGTCAAAAGTCTGTCAGATAGGACTTCTGCCATATTCGGCTTGCGCTCAGTCATTATTAGTCGCGGATTGATACCCTTGAGTTTACAAGTCCGAGCGAATGATTCCCAACGTCTATTTGCACTGAAGCGCAGTATATGTTCTGCCGTTCGAGTTGCGACAAAAACGATGTTCTGGTGTCCTAATGACATGAGGTGGTTGGCCATAATAGTTCCTCCGTGAAGATCATCCGTATTAACGGAGGCGGCCATCCTTGAATCGATAGGCGAATTTATGCCGATTAGTGGGACACCCATAGTCGCTAATCGGTCGATTTCGCGGGTCTTAATATCGAATGATGAGACAATGACGGCATCTACGTTGCGGCGCTCAGGCAGATCATCGAAAAAACACTGCTGTTCCCCGTAAGTTCCGATTTGCCAGATTGCGAGATCGTACTCTGCTGGGCGAAGAACCGCATTCAATCCTTCCAGAATCGAAGCGTTGAACCATGAGCGGATTGGGCCGCTGACTAATAAAGCAATCCTGAATGCTCTGCCGGATTTTAGAGCTGTTGCTGATCGAAGAATAGTAAAGTCAAGTTTTCGAGCCATTTCTATGACGCGATGCCTGGTTTTCGCCGAGACGAGGTCGGGCCTGTTGAACGCTCTGGATACAGTTGATACAGAAACATGCGCAGCGGCGGCAACTTCTTGTATGGTTGCTCCCATCGATACCTTTCTATCAAGAATCCCAATGAAATGAATAAGGGCGAGTTGTCATATTCTTGTGGACATGCAACCCGCCCTTGGAATCATATGTTCAGGTTGACCCACGCTGTCGTATCTTTTAGTAGCTTTCCTCCAGGACAATCTGAGGAGGCAATGATGATTCTCCCGTCAGGTAGAGAGATGGGCGTTTCTCCAAAGTTGGTTATTACAGCTAATCTAGAGTCTTTATGAATAGTTGGTCTGCTGTATGCTATGACATGTCTGCTATCGTATTTCCGTAGCCACGAAAGCTTTGTATCCCTTGTTTTGGTGAGGAGCTTTTTCCTCACCTCTATAACGCTCTTGTACAGCATCAACATAGAGGAGCTATCTTCGCGCTCGCCTTCGACGGTGAAGTCTTTGAACCATAAAGGCTGTGGAAGATGGGGGTTAGAGGGAGTGCGACTTTCAGTATCCGAAAATCCGAAGGATGCGCCAGTACCAAAATGCTTGTTCCAAACGGCTGGATCTGGCATATCCCGAGAGGACCAGGGAAGTGGTACACGACATCCGTCGCGTCCCTTTTCCTTTAAAGCCCCTTGTGATCGAACCGCAGTGGGGTCTTCGAGCATGTTCCATGGTATGTCTGCAACTTCGAACAAACCCAGTTCTTCGCCCTGATAAACATATACAGATCCTGGTAAACCCAGTTCAAGAAGAATAGCTGCTCGTGCCCTTTTGGTTCCAAGCGTTCTGTCCTCAAAATATGATTCACCGTTCCTGAGTACCCAGTCCTTGGCAATTTGATGCTGAGTCCTTGCGGGCACTTGTGGGAGCGCGTATCTGCTGGCATGGCGCACAATATCATGATTACTCATGACCCACGTAGCAGTTGATTTCGATCGGTCGGCTGACATCAGTCCAGCCAAGATTGCACGTTTCATCGATTCGGCTGTCCACGCGGCCTTTGCAAATTCGAAATTGAAGACTTGGCCTAGTTCATCTTCAGAGGAATACAAGTATTGATGATCCGGGTCCACCCAGGCTTCCCCTACTGCAAACCTAGGAGGGGTATACTCATTGAAAACTTTCCGCCATTTCTTGTATATATCATGCACTTCCGGTCGGTCCCATAGTGGGTTGGCCCCGTCAGGATTATGTTTATCTTGCAGACTCCATTTGTTTAGATCATTGAGATCACGAGTCAATACATCTTTAGCCAGTCCATGGGCAACATCGATACGGAATCCATCGGTTCCATGATCGGACCAGAACCGCAGGGTCTCAAGAAAGTCCTTGCGCACATCTTGATTAAGCCAATTGAGGTCGGGCTGTTCTTTCGCGAAAGAATGCATATACCACTCACCATCGCCAACAAGCTCCCATGCTGAGCCGCCAAATTCTGCAATCCAGTCAGTCGGCGGTATCTCACCATTCTTGCCGCGGCCATGACGGAATATGTATCTATCTCTGGCTGGTGAACCCTTTGGAGAAGCCAGCGCTTCCTTGAACCAAGGGTGTTGATTGGAGGTGTGGTTTGGGACGATGTCTACGATCACACGGATGTCAGCCTTATGCGCGGCGGCGACCATGTTATCGAAATCCGCTATTGTGCCCAAGCGTGAGTCAACATCACGGTAATTGATGACATCATAGCCGCCATCAGCTAAGGCCGATGGGTAAAAAGGGGAAAGCCAGATGGCATCGATGCCCAAATCTGCGAGATAATCGATTTTTGAAGTGATTCCTGGAATGTCGCCGATACCGTCATTGTTTGAATCTTTGAAGCTGCGCGGATAAATCTGATATACGACAGCCTGTTTCCACCAATCGCTGCTGCTTTGATATGAATGCATGTTCTTCCTTTTGCTGCTTCGCTTTAGAAGCGTCGTCGTTGACTTGTGTATGTGATTTTTCCTGTGTCTAGTGCTAATGCAAAGCGCATTGGTCCGCACTCGTCTTTTATCATATGAAGCATTGATGACAACGTTTGCAAATACTAACCATGCTGCGTCTCAAGTTGTGTCTGGTAAGTGGCGAAAACGGCATATTAGGGGTCTGGCCGTTGTGGGATATGAAGTGTCTGACATGATTGAAGTCAGGATTGTCGTGAAAAAGGGAATAATATTTGCCAGAAGAAGTTGAGTGATGTAGGCTCAAGTTTCGGAGTGGTCATGATGGCTGCTTGCCCGGGCCGACGGGAGCCGGCCATCGGGACCACGAACGAAGCGCGAGCGGAGAACGTGAACGATGAGGTGCGGGCCAGAACCCACGCCTCAATTACATCAGGAGGTAACGAGTATGGCACGTGCAGTTGGCATCGATCTGGGAACCACCAATTCCTGCATTGCAACCTTGGAGGGCGGCGAGCCCACGGTAATCGTCAACGCTGAGGGCGCGCGGACCACGCCGTCGGTGGTGGCATTCAGCAAGTCCGGCGAGATTCTGGTCGGCGAAGTGGCCAAGCGCCAGGCGGTCACCAACGTGGACCGGACCATCAGCTCGGTCAAGCGCCACATGGGCACCGACTGGTCCGTCGAGATCGACGGCAAGAAGTGGACCCCGCAGGAGATTTCGGCCCAGATCCTCATGAAGCTCAAGAGGGACGCCGAGTCCTACCTGGGCGAGCCCGTCACCGACGCGGTCATCACCTGCCCTGCATACTTCAATGACGCTCAGCGCCAGGCCACCAAGGATGCCGGCAAGATCGCCGGTCTGAACGTCCTGCGTATCATCAACGAGCCCACCGCTGCAGCTCTGGCCTACGGTCTGGAGAAGGGCAAGGAGGATGAGCGCATCCTGGTCTTCGATCTGGGCGGCGGCACCTTCGATGTCTCCCTGCTGGAGATCGGCAAGGATGACGATGGCTTCTCCACCATCCAGGTCCAGGCCACCAACGGTGACAACAAGCTGGGCGGCGATGACTGGGATCAGAAGATCATCGACTGGCTGGTCAGCGAGGTCAAGAACAAGTACAACGTGGATCTGTCCAAGGACAAGATCGCCCTGCAGCGGCTCAAGGAAGCTGCTGAGCAGGCCAAGAAGGAGCTGAGCTCCTCCTCGTCCACCAGCATTTCCATGCAGTACCTGGCCATGACCCCCGACGGGACCCCAGTCCACCTGGACGAGACCCTGACCCGGGCGCACTTCGAAGAGATGACCTCCGACCTGCTGGGCCGCTGCCGCACGCCCTTCAACAACGTGCTGCACGATGCCGGCATTTCGGTTCAGGACATCGATCATGTGGTGCTGGTCGGCGGCTCCACCCGTATGCCCGCCGTCAAGGACCTGGTCAAGGAACTGACCGGCGGCAAGGAAGCCAACCAGACCGTCAACCCCGATGAGGTTGTGGCTGTCGGCGCTGCCGTGCAGTCCGGCGTCATCAAGGGCGACCGCAAGGACGTGCTGCTGATCGACGTGACCCCGCTTTCCCTGGGCATCGAGACCAAGGGCGGCATCATGACCAAGCTGATCGACCGCAACACCGCCATCCCCACCAAGCGGTCCGAGGTCTTCTCGACCGCCGAGGACAACCAGCCCTCCGTGCTGATCCAGGTCTACCAGGGCGAGCGTGAGTTCGCCCGCGACAACAAGCCTCTGGGGACCTTCGAGCTGACCGGCATCGCTCCGGCCCCGCGTGGCGTTCCTCAGATCGAGGTCACCTTCGACATCGACGCCAATGGCATCGTGCACGTCTCCGCCAAGGACAAGGGCACCGGCAAGGAGCAGTCCATGACCATCACCGGCGGTTCCGCTCTGCCCAAGGACGAGATCGACCGCATGGTCAAGGAGGCCGAGGCCCACGAGGCCGAGGACAAGCAGCGTCGTGAGGATGCCGACACCCGCAATGCCGCCGAGTCCGCCGCCTACCAGACCGAAAAGCTGGTCAACGACAACAAGGACAAGATCTCCGACGAGGTGGCCAAGGAGGTCACCGACAAGGTCAACGCTCTGAAAGAGGCTCTGAAGGGCGAGGACATGGACAAGATCAAGAACGCCCAGAGTGAGCTGATGACCTCTGCCCAGAAGATCGGCCAGGCCCTCTACGCCCAGCAGGGTTCCGCTGACGCTGCAGGCGCTCAGGGCGCTGCAGGTGCCGCTGGTGCTGCATCGGGTGCAGGCTCCTCCTCGTCTGCTGATGACGACGTGGTGGATGCCGAGGTCGTGGACGACGACGACAAGAAGAAGGACGGCGAGTGACATGTCGGCCTTCGACAAGGATGATGCCGGGCCGCTGAAGGGCGACCCGGCCGCCGCCGGCGGACCGGACGGAAACGAGGCCAAGGCCTCTGACGCCGCCTCGATGCCCGACCAGGAAGCGGCTCGCGGACATCACGCCGACAAGAGCGCAGCAGACGAGGGCCAGGCGGCCGGCCAGACTTCGTCGGATTCCTCCGCCAAGGACGGGTCGCCAGCGGATGCTCAGGCTGATGACAAGACTGATGCTGACTCGGCCAAGGAGGACGGTGCCGACAAGGGATCAGATGGACTGACTCCTCTGGGCCAGGCCAAGAAGGAGGCCGCCGATTATCTGGAGGCCCTCCAGCGTGAGCGGGCCGAGTTCGTCAACTTCCGCAACCGCGCCAAGAAGGAGCAGGACATCTTCCGCCAGCATGGCATTGTGGATGTGCTGACCGCCCTCCTTCCGGCCCTTGATGACATTGACAGGATCAAGGAGCACGGGCAGATGGACGACTCCTTCCAGGCCGTGGCCAAGAAGATCGACAAGACCTTTGAGAAATTCGGCGTCGAGAAGTTCGGCGAAAAAGGCGAGGACTTCGACCCCACCAAGCATGAGGCCATCCTGCACAAGCCGGACCCCGAGGCCAAGAAAGAGACAGTTGACACGGTTGTCGAGGCAGGCTATCGGATCGGCGACCGGGTGATCCGGGCCGCCAGGGTAGTGGTGACCTCGCCCGGGCAGTAGCAGGGACGGTGATTGCGGACCTTCCGCAGGCTGAATCGACGCCTTCGCATGCGGCGGCTGGGTGGGTTATGGTCCCGCCCGCCGCCGCACGCGAAAGGGCGGATTCCAATTCGATATATTCGTAGCTTATGAGGAAAGGAGACATGGATGGCTGAGAATGAATGGCTGAGCAAGGACTATTACAAGGTCCTTGGTGTCTCCAAGGACGCCAGCGAAGCGGAGATCACCAAGGCCTACCGCAAGCTTGCCCGCAAATACCATCCCGATCTCAATAAGACCAAGGAGGCCGAGGAGAAGTTCAAGGACATCTCCGAGGCCTACGACGTGCTCAGCAACAAGGAGCAGCGCCAGAAGTACGATGCCATCCGCCAGTTCGGCATGGGGGGAGCCCGGTTCGCCGGAGGTTCCGGCCAGGGCGGCTTCAACACCGATGCGTTCTCGGACATCTTCGGCTCCATGTTCGGCGGGGCCGGGGCGCCGGGAGGCACCCGCATCCGTTTCGGCGACGGTTCGGGGCAGCCGGACTTCGCTGACATCTTCTCCTCCTTCGGCGGGGGTGCCGGCGGTGGCGGCCGGACCGCCTACCAGGAGAGCAGGCCCAGGCCCGTCAAGGGCGAGGATCGCAATTCGAAAATCGGCCTGTCCTTCCGCCAGGCGGTCAAGGGGGCCACGGTCTCCCTGAGCGTGGGCGGTAAGCGCTTCAAGACGCATATCCCCGCTGGGGTGCGTAACGGCCAGCGGATCAGGTTGGCTGGCAAGGGTCGGCCCGGCAGGGACGGAGGCGTCAATGGCGACCTCTACCTGCAGATCAGCGTCCAGCCCAGCCAGCGGTTCACCATGAAGGACAGGGACCTGGTTATGAACCTGCCGGTGACGGTCTCCGAGGCTGCCTTGGGGGCCAAGGTCCAGGCCCGGGACATCGACGACCAGGTCGTCACCTTCAAGATCCCGGCTGGTTCCTCCAGCGGCGACGAGATTCGCATCGCCGGCAAGGGGGTTCAGGACCGTCGCGGCAAGGGAGACCTGGTTGGGCGGCTTGAAATCCGCATGCCCGGTCGGCTGGGCATGGCCCAGAAGAAGGCCATGCGCGACTTTGCCAAGTCCAGTGGCGACTTCGACGAGCAGATTGCCGGGGAACGCATGAAGATATGACGATCCGGGTGCCGGATTAAGTCGGAACGAACAGCGGAAAGGAGTGATGATCATGGTCAGGGTGGATTCCGAGACCAGGCGGATTTATCTGGCCTGCGCTCGCGGTCTGGTGGCCGGGCGCATCAGCCTGGATGCTGCCGACGATGCCGGTCTGGACATCGAACTGCCGGTCTTCAGCGTCGGCCAGGTCGGGCAGTTGGCCAACATCCATCCGCAGACCCTGCGCCAATACGACCGGCTGGGTCTGATTGTGCCGGAACGTACCGAGGGGGGTGCGCGCCGTTACTCCCTGCGGGATCTGGACCGGCTTGGTCAGGCCCAGCATCTGAGCCAGGACGAGTCCATCAACCTGGCTGGCGTGACCAGGATCCTGGCCTTGGCAGAGGAGAATCGTCAGCTGAGGCGTCAGCTGCGTCGCTCCCACCAGTCACAGGGGTCCAGTATGTTCGCAGCCGCCGCCGATGGCCGTGTTGTCGAAGTCAGGCGCTCCAGCAGGGCCCGGCTCTGGCGGCAGGACACGACGCATGACGAGGCAGATCCGACTGATTCCAAATCGCTGATCGTTTGGAGCGTACGTTCCTGAGACAGGTGAGTGGCCTGTGCTATGGTGTACAGGTTGGCCGCTCGCCCAAGAGCTGCGGCTGATCGTCGCCTGATTGCTTTGAGTACGGGGAAACCGCTTGCGCGAAATTCGTCATTCTCTGCTTTGCACGCGGCCTGCGAACTGTCGACCGACAGTACCGTTTTCTTCCCTGTTGTGAAAGGTCATTGTGACTGCTTCATCCATGCCCGATTCCAATTCTTCTAATTCCGACCAATCTGCCGTAGAAACTATGACTTTCGACCAGCTGGGTGTACCTGAACCCTTGGTCCGCGTCCTGCGCAAGGACGGCAAGACCAGCGCCTTCCCCATCCAGCGGGATACCCTGCCTGATGCCCTGGCTGGCCGTGACATCCTGGGCCGGGGCCGGACCGGTTCCGGCAAGACCCTGGCTTTCAGTATCCCTCTGGTGGCTAGACTTGCCGCCGATCAGGAAGGACAGGCCCGCCATGGCCGCGGTGGTGCTGCCGGTTCAGGCAGTCTGCCCCGCCCGCACGGTCTTGTCCTGGCTCCTACACGCGAGCTGGCCAATCAGATCGACGAGGTTCTCAACCCCCTGGCTCAGGCCTACGGCATGCGGACCTGCACCGTCTACGGTGGTGTTGGCCAGGGTCGTCAGGTCGATGCCCTTCGGCGCGGGGCCATGATTGTGGTGGCCTGCCCGGGCCGTCTGGAGGATTTGCTCCGCCAGCACAAGCTCAGCCTGGAGGACGTGGAGATCGCCGTGCTGGATGAGGCCGACGAGATGGCCGATATGGGCTTCCTGCCTGCTGTGGAGCGAATCCTGGCCCAGGTTCGTCCGAGCGGTCAGCGCATGCTCTTCTCAGCCACCCTTGATCACGGTGTGGATGCCGTGGTCAAGCGCTTCCTCAAGGATCCCAAGGTCCACGAGGTGGATTCCGCCACCCAGCATGTGGATCTGATGACCCACCACATCTTCCGCACCACTCAGGCAGCCAAGCACGATCTCGTACGTAAGCTGGCCTCGGGCACTGGCCGGCGTATTCTCTTCACCCGGACCAAGTTCCAGGCCAAGAAGCTGGCCAAGAACCTGATCGACAACGGCATTCCGGCTGCACAGCTGCACGGCAACCTTTCCCAAAACCAGCGCGACCGCAACCTGGGGGCTTTTTCTCGGGGCGAAGTGAAAGTCCTGGTGGCTACTGACGTGGCCGCCCGAGGCGTGGATATCAGTGACGTAGACCTTGTGGTCCAGGTGGATCCGCCAGCCGATCCCAAGTCCTTCTTGCACCGGTCGGGCCGCACAGCCCGGGCCGGTCGTCCCGGCGATGTGGTCACCTTGGTTCTTCCCGACCAGTGGCGTGACACCAGACGGATGCTGCGCATGGCCCATATCGATGCCAAGCCGGTTCAGGTGACTGCCGATTCGCCCGAAGTTACCGAGCTCGTAGGGTCCGTGGCCAAGCCGATCCACGGCTGGTCCTTGCAGGCTGAGCAGCCGCAGGTTTCCGGTGGTCGGCCTGCTCGTAGCGGGCGTGGCGGCCGCAGCGGACATCGGGGCCGTCCCAGGTCAGACAAGCGCTTCGATCGCGGTCGTCAGGGTCGGGCTACAGGCAGGGATCGAGATCGCCGGCCTTCTCGTTCCAGGCGGTCAGATGACCGGCCGAGATTCGATCGTGAGGATGGCCCCTTGGACGGCCGGACCAGAGGCCATCGTCATGCCGGCAGCAGCCAGCGGACCCATGGTCACGATCATGGATACGGCAGCGGCCGCGCTGGCTCTCGTTTTGACGCAGACCGTCGTGGATTCCGCCGTGGTCATCGTCATCATCGTCGCGATGACAACCCCTTCCGCTCTGCCTCCAGGCGCTGATTCACTGAAGGGCGTATTTCAATAATGCGCCCATTGGTGGTTATCGATGCTGATTGGATACGCCGCCTTGGCCCAAATAATTTTGAGTGTTCGCTGAGAAACCACGACTTTACTGATTCCAGAATTGTTGCGCGTATTGACCCTGGTCCCTGCCGGGGTTTTGCTTATGAGACTGCTTGATGATGATGTGTGTCCGACCGATCGATCTGCCATGGCAAGACTAGCTGTGATATTTTGGTATGTTTGGATTGTATTGAATCTGTTGTCAGCTATGCGAGCAACCTGAAACCTTGCCGAGCGTATCGATGCGCAGCAGGGTGGAATAAGAAGGAATCGAACATCTCGACATTGTGGAGCTGAGGGTAGTCGAAACCCCGACCTCTTCGATGCGAACGAAGCGCTCTACCAACTGAGCTACAGCCCCATTCGTTGCCCGACCGTAGCCGAACAACAGAAGTTTACTTTAGCGCGTGCCCCGGCCAAACGCAATTTTCCGGGTTACCAATAAGGTGCTAGTCGGACTGAAATTAAATTCAGCTGTAAGGTTGCCGTTCTTCCCTGGGCCCCTTCTCTTCGACTAAGGATATCGGGCGTGGCTTCCGGGATTGTTTAGGGTTCTTTGTTCCAGCACAGTTTCTCTAGGCCAAGTGCACTCCTGTGCTTCTTGTGGCAGACCGCTACATCTGTGTCGTGCTTGAGATGAATTCATATCGGATATGACCTTTCAGGCTTGGTCCCAAGGCGGCAGTATCCGGGACGTTTTTGGTCCGGTTACTCTTCTCGATATGGCAGTGGCCCCGGCTTTGATAAGTGGCACATAACGTTCCAGACTCGTGCTTCCAGCCGATAGAACGATGCTGACAGCCG
The DNA here is from genome assembly GCF_009683175.1 of Bifidobacterium asteroides. Lineage (GTDB taxonomy): Bacteria > Actinomycetota > Actinomycetes > Actinomycetales > Bifidobacteriaceae > Bombiscardovia > Bombiscardovia asteroides_H. Next base: position 42,364 of record NZ_WKKW01000007.1, on the reverse strand, counting down.
CGATGACAGCGTTGGTCCTCCCGAAAATAGGGGCAGCAACCGAATGAACCGAGGCGCCGGGCGTTTGGAGTACAGCGACACGGCGTTGACGAATCAGAGCCAGCGAGGCCATCAACTCATCTGAGGAGGGGCGGGGGATCTGCCAGGTAGGCCAGGTGAAAGTTCCAGTGTTCACTATTTGCCCGATGATGCCCGGTCCGGCGTAGGCGAGTAGTGTCCGTCCCGCTGCAGTAGGGGCCAGGGGCAGTCGATCGCCTATATGGTAGTAGACCGGTATGGGATGCTTGCCCTCCCTGCGGTCGAGGATGACCATTTCCGCCCCATCCAGCGTGCCCAACTGGATGTGCTGGTCTGTAGTTCTGTTCAGATCATCGAGAATCGGCGAGGCCGCCTCCCTGATGGAAAGCATTGGGCGGGCAAATTGAGCGATCTCCATGAGCCTTGGTCCGATGGAGTATGCTCCGCTTCTCTCGCGTATCAGGGCTCCGTGCTCACACAGGCTCTTCAGAAGTCGGCTGGTAGTGCTGGCTGCCAACCCTGTCCGGCGGGTGAGTTGCGTAAGGGTCAGTGTGGGTTCGTCAGAGGTAAAGCAGTCGAGGATCGCGAAGGCACGATCCAGGACGCCAGTGCGTCTGAGCGGCCGGCCCTCTGATTCCTGCTGATACGTCATTGTGTACTCGGTCATCTTGCTTACAAGCTACGGCTTTGGGGAGGGTAAGGACGACGGAATTTCCACTCAGTGGAAGTCAGTTTCAAATCTGCGATGAAAAACCGATACAACAAAATCAACCTACAGGAGGCAGACATGATGGATCGCATGAGTCGGTGCGGACAAAGTTCAAGTCCTGTCGGCGATACTGTCACCTGCGTCTGTCCAAAGTCCCAGATTTATAGGTAGGTCAGTACGTCGACGGGACTTGGGCGGGAGGTTAACATTTCAAGGTCGAGCACGTCACGTCGGCCGATGGTAAGAAGTCCAAAGGAGGGCTTGCGATGAGCAATACAGTTGAGCGAGACAGGGATCAGTCTCCGAATGGGCCCAAAGCCGGAGATCCTGTTGCTTCGGTGGATACGGCTGGGTCGCCAGAGCAGGCACATGCCAATATTGAAGATACTGATAAGGCAGCACAGCCCAGTCACGATCCTGGATATCTTCCACCTGAATTTCCTAATCCTCGCAAGACGATTGTGCTGGTGCTCATCGCTGCCATTGGCCTCTACATTATGAACATGAGCCTGGGCACGGCGCTGTCGCTGCATATCGCAGCAATCATGCCGGACAGAAAGGATTCGGTCTACAGCCATATAACCTCGGTGAGTACATTCCTTATGCTCTTCATGATGCCACTGGCCGGCGCTCTGTCAGATCGGACGATCAGCCGCTTTGGCCGTCGTAGGCCCTGGATTCTAGGCGGACTGCTCTTTTCCATCGTCTGCGGGGCCGTGGTCGGTCTATCCAGTAACGTCTGGGTGATGGGAGTCTTCTTCATCCTGTCGGCCATGGGCATGCAGTCGGCTTTCAACGCTTATTCGGTGATTGCTGTCGAAGGGCTGCCCGACAACCGCCGCGGTACGGTCATGGGTTTGATGGGTCTGTGCGGAGCTCTTGCTTTCTCGGCCGGCACTTATCTTACCGGTGCTCTGGTAGGCAATGGTCTGCTGCTGATGACGGTTCCGGTGCTGTTGGGCCTGGTCGCATCCCTTCCCTTGTTGCTCCTTTACAAGGATCCTGCCAAGACCAAGAGCGAGGTGCCGCCTATGAACGTCCAGAAATTCATTGGCACCTTCTTTGTCAACCCACGGAAGTACCCGAATTTCGGCTGGACCTGGCTATCTCGGTTCCTGGTCGGTCTGGCCATGGCCGCTATGCAGTCCTATTTCATCTACTACCTGATTTCCGGACTGCATATCCCTCTGAATCAGGTAGGCAGCAAGGCTGGTCTTCTGACCTTGTGCTCGGCACCCATTTCCATCATCTTCTTCACGGGGTCCGGTTTCCTGACAGATCATTTGGGGCGCAAGAAGCCCTTTGTGATCTTGGCTTCCATCCTTATGGCGGCAGCCCTTTGCCTCGGTGCGACTTCTCATAATTTCACACAGTTCCTTATAGCATGGTTACTGTTCGCTGTGGGTCAGGCCATGTATCTGACCGTTGATCTGGCGCTGTGCGCAGCCGTCCTGCCTAACAGCGAGGACACCGGCAAGGACATGAGCGTTTTCGGACTAGCAATCAACCTGTCCAGTGTGGTCGTTCTTGCTGCGGCTCCTCTGATCATCAACACCGCCGGTGGACACAACTACGGATTGCTTTGGTTCATTGCGGCGGCTCTGAGCCTCTGCAGCGTTTTTGCCATCCCGCTCATCAAGGGCGTGAAGTAGTAATCGGCTGAAAGGCAGCAAGGAAAGGCATCGATAATGGTTGATTTGGCAAGGCTGGAAGTGTCGCCGGTTCGGTTCGGGCACAGACCTTGGGCTGGCTGCGCATTGGGCTACGACCAACCTTGCCCGTCCTTGTCCTGGCGCTTGTTGAAAGCTCCTGAGGGCTGGAAGCAGGAAGATGTTGAAGTTGAGATCACTGATCATCATGGTCGTGTGAGCGTACATCGCCTGCATGTGGCGGATCAGATCTGTCTGCCCTGGCCGGGTGAACCATTGAAGTCCCGAGAATCCGCCGCTGTAAGGGTCAGAGTCTCTGGACAAGATGGCATCTGGTCCCCCTGGTCGGTCACGGCACGGGTTGAATGCGGTCTCCTCTCCAACCAGGACTGGTCGGGTTGCCCGGTGTCGCCAAGTGATCCAGTCGGAAGAGAGGACCCGGCACCGGTGCTCTCCAGAAGGTTCACTGTGGAAGGGACCTGTGCCAAGGCCCGGATTCATTTGACGGCAGGCGGTCTCTTCGTTGCCTATTTGGACGGTCAGCGTATCGGTCAGGATCAGCTATGTCCGGGCTGGACCGATTACCGGCACCGAATCAATGCTCTGACCTACGATTTGACCGATGCTCTGACGCCAGGCAGTCACCGGCTGGATGTCCTGCTGGGCAACGGCTGGTACAGGGGGCACCTAGGTTGGCAGCGCCTCACTGATTTCTACGGTGATCGTCTGTGGCTCATGGCCCAGCTGGAGTGGTTCGACAGCCGGGGGGAGCAGGTCCTGAGCGGTGATGATCAATGGACCTGGCATCCATCGCCCATAAGCTCGAATGACCTCTACGACGGCGAATGCAGGGATATGAGAATTCCCCTGCTTGAGGCCAGAGGGGTAGTACGCCGCGTACAACTGCTGCCCATGCCTCATACGAGCATCAGACCCCAGGAGGCCCCTCCGGCACGGATCATCCGTTGTGTGCCGGGTCAGAAAATCATCACCACGCCATCAGGCCGAACCGTCGTGGACTTTGGGCAGAACGTAGCCGGATGGGTCCGTATGGTGGTCAGAGGGGGCCGGCCTGGGGGCCGCCTGCAACTGCGTCATGCCGAGGTCCTGGATCATGGGGAACTGGCTCTGAAACCTCTGCGTCAGGCAAAGGCCACTGACGAGTACATTCTCTCCGGCACTGCCAACGAGGTGGTCGAGCCTCTGTTCACCCAGCATGGGTTCCGCTATGTGCAGGTGGAGGGCCTGGAGCCCGATGCCGATGTAAAGGCAGGTGATTTTCAGGCCTGCCTTGTCTCGGCCGTCATGGAGTCCACGGGATCCTTTACTTGTTCGGACGATCGGCTCAACCGTTTGTTTGAGAACGTTCGTTGGTCCACCATGGATAATTTCATCACCGTGCCCACCGACTGCCCGCAAAGAGATGAGCGTCTGGGATGGACTGGAGACATCGCCATGTTCGCGCCATCTGCACTGGAGCTTTTCGATGCCGATGCCTTCCTTTCTTCTTGGCTGACTGACGTAGCCAACAGCCAGGCAGCAGATGGAGGTATTCCACTGGTGGTCCCTGATGTTCTGGACGGACCTCGTCTGACCTGCGGTTGGGGTGATGCGGCGGTGCTCGTGCCCTGGGCCCTATACAGGGCGACTGGCGATGAGGCTGTCCTTCGTCGCTTCCTGCCCATGATGGACCGGTTCGTCGACGGAGTCCAGGATCTGACTCGTCGGGGCCTATGGCAGGGAGGCTTTCAATTCGGTGATTGGCTGGATCCTGACGCACCAGCGGACCAGCCCATGAAATCCAAAGCCGATCCTGACGTGGTGGCCACTGCTTTCGCGGCCCATTCGGCCGCTCTTGTCGCCCAGGCTCATGCCTGCTTAGGCCAAAAGGATCAGGAGCAACATTACCGATCCTTGGCTGATGGCATGGCTCAGGGTTTTCGTGACGAATATGTCAGCCCCAACGGGCGTATTCTTTCGGATTGCCCATCAGTCTACTCTTTTGCCTTGGATTGGAGTCTGTTGGAGACCGACAGACAACGTCAAGGAGCGGGCGAACGCCTGGCGGATCTGGTAAGAGCCAGCGGATTCCGTATTTCCACCGGATTCTTGGGTACGCCGTTCATATGCCGGGCGCTGACCATCAGCGGACATGCCGACTTGGCTGTCCGGCTGGTCCTTCAGGACCATTGCCCTGGGTGGCTTTACCAAGTGAATATGGGCGCTACCACGGTTTGGGAACGGTGGGATTCGATGCTGCCCGATGGGTCAATCAACCCTAATGGCATGACCTCCTTCAACCATTACGCTCTGGGCTCTGTGGTCTCCTGGCTGATCCAGGGGCTGGCTGGCCTGCGTATGGATGCAGCCGGTTGGCGAAAGGTGACTGTAGCTCCACTGATAATCCCGCAGCTTTCATTCGTTGAACTCCGTCTGGTAACCCCATACGGGCCGGTGAATCTGTCCTGGCAACGCCAGGATTCCAGCGCCACTGTCAGTGTGCATTTGTCCCTGCCGGTGGGTGTCAGTGTGAATCTGGCACTTCCAGGAGGCGTCAGTGGTCGATGTGACCATGGCGATTATTCCTGGATCCTGCCGGATCCTAATGTCAAACCGAAGAGGCAAACCCGGATCCGCACTATACGCGATCTGATTGATGCCCCCGATCTGCTGGCTGATCTGATTCGGACTTTGTCGGCCGTTGGCTCTCCCTCCTATAGAGGCAGTCAGGCTGATCTCAGCTTTTGCAACATCGCAAAACCTTGGCTGGATGCTCCTGTTGACAAACTTCCTCAGGTGGCTTCTCAGCAGGGTTTCCTCCCAGATGCTAAAGCCGTCGAGAGCGCTGTGGCCGGATTCCTGCAAAGGCATGGACTTGTCGCAGTAGGAAAGGCCGAGAACAAGGATTTTGATCAATGATTGATTTGAAGCAAGAGGAGGGGTAGACCGTGGCAAGAGTGTTTCCTGATCATTTCCTTTGGGGAGTTTCCACTGCCGGCCACCAGGTGGACGGAGGGGACACCACATCCGATATCAGCTTTCTGGAGGATGTGCAGCCGACGGTTTTCAAGGAACCGGCGGGGTCGGCTTGCAAGAGCTGGGAGCGCTGGCAGGATGATTTGGACCTGGTTGCGGGCATGGGTTTGAATTCCTACAGGTTTTCGGTGGAATGGGCGCGCATAGAACCCGAGGAAAAGGTCGTAGACCAGTCCGCCCTGGACCATTACGACCGCATGGTCGACGGATGTCTGGACCGTGGTATCACTCCGCTGATTACTCTCAGCCACTTCGTCTGTCCGCAATGGTTCGGGGCTAAGGCAGGATGGTTCAATCCCGACGCTCCCTCCTTGTTTGCCGATGAGTGCCTAAGGGTGCTGAAGGTCCTTGGCGATCGCGTTGCCATGGCTGTAACCTTTAATGAGCCGAATCTGCCCAGGATCCTCAGCACTGGCGCTCTGTCGCCCCAAGCTGTTGAAGCCCAGCGTCAATGCCTGGAAGCGGCCAGCCGCAAGGCGGGTGTCGAACGTTATCGTGTTGGCAATGTGGTGATTCCCGAGGAAGTAGAACAACTGGAACTAGGCTTCCGGAGGGCGCATGCCCGTGCTGTGGAAGCAATACGTTCCCAGTGCCCGAATCTGCTCGTCGGCCTGTCTCTGGCGGTCATTGATGAAAGTTATGTCAGTGAGAAGGGCAAGGCCCTGGCTCAGGCCCGAAGGGATGCCTGTTATCGGCCTTGGATTCAGGCCGTCCAAGGCGATGACTTCATTGGGGTGCAAAACTATGAACGGGAAACCATGGGCGATCAAGGTCCACTGGCGGCTCCGGAGGGGGCCGATATCAGCGAATCCGGTGCACCGGTCTGTGCTGGCTCCTTGGTCAATGCCGTGATCTACATCCGGGAACTGACCGGTCTACCCGTTCTAGTGACCGAGCATGGGGTCTGCACACCCGATGATCAGGTTCGTTCCCGCTTCATCAGCAGATCTCTGCCGCCCTTGGTAGATCTGGCGCGCGATGGCTTCCCGCTGCTGGGGTATTTCCACTGGTCACTGCTGGATAATTTCGAATGGATCAGTGGATATGACATGCACTATGGCCTCTGTTCCGTGGACCGATCGGGCGGCACCTATGACCGTACCCCCAAGGGCAGCGCCCGGACATACCGAAAGCTGGTGGCTGAGACGGTGATTTGAACAGCCTGTAATAGGGCTCCGGCATCTCCAGCTGAGAGTATAGAGTAACTCGACAATGAAGCGATGAAGCAAGCAAAGGAGCAAACCATGAAATTTCTAGATGGCATGTGGATGGTCAAAAAGGGCTTTGATGTCCGTTATGCGGCCAATGTCTACCAGGCCAAGATCGAACCTAAGAAGCTGACCCTGTATTGCCCATACGGTTGGCCCATTCATGAGGCTGGGCAAACAATCGATGGTGGCATCATGACCATCGAGATAACCAGCCCCAGGCCCGACATCATCACCACGCGTTTGATCAATTACCGGACGGATCGAAGCCGTTGCCCGGCCTTCCGCCTGAACGCGACCGATCCGGATGTCGCCATCGATGAAGACGATCAGGGCTGGACCTTCACTTCCGGACGCCTGACCCTGAAAGTCGACAAGGGCGATTTCCCATCATTCAAATATTTTTACGATGGCAAGGTTATAACCAGCACCGGCTTCCGCGCCAAGGGCCTGGTGACTGATCCCCAAGGCCAGGTCTTCATGTCCGACCAGATGGATCTGGCGGTCGGCGAGAAGATCTATGGTCTGGGCGAGCGTTTCACCAGCTTCGTCAAAAACGGCCAGAGCGTTGATATTTGGAATGCCGACGGAGGCACCGATACCGATCAGGCCTATAAAAACATCCCCTTCTATTTGAGCAATAGGAATTATGGACTCTTTGTCGACAGTCCTGACGAGGTCTCGTTCGAGGTCGGATCCGAACGCGTCACTAGGGTTCAGTTCTCTGTGCCGGGTCAGGAGATGACCTACAGCGTCATCGGCGGCTCGGATCTTAAATCGGTGCTGAACACCTACACTGATTTGACCGGGAAGCCGCCCCTGGTCCCCGATTGGAGCTTCGGCTTGTGGCTGTCGACCTCCTTTACCACTGATTACGATGAGAAGACCGTGATGGAGTTCGTGGATGGCATGGCCCAGCGAGACATCCCCTTGAGCGTTTTCCACTTTGATTGCCGATGGATGAAGGAACTTGAGTGGAGCAACTTCATCTGGGATCCGGACAAGTTCCCAGATCCTGAGGGTATGCTGGCCAAGCTCCACGACCGAGGGCTCAAGGTCTGTGTTTGGATCAACCCTTACATAGGCCAGAAGTCGCCGCTCTTCGACGAAGGTGCGGCCAAAGGCTACTTCATCAAGAAAACCGATGGCCAGGTTTGGCAGTGGGACAAGTGGCAGGCGGGCATGGCCATTGTGGACTTCACCAATCCCGAGGCCACCGCCTGGTATCAAGGCAAGCTCAGGCACCTTATGGACCAGGGCGTGGATTGCTTCAAGACTGATTTTGGCGAGCGAATTCCTACTGAAGGTGTCGTTTTCCGCGACGGCTCGGATCCGCATATCATGCACAACTACTACAGCTACCTTTACAACAAGGCGGTCTATGATCTGGTTGCCCAGGTCAAGGGCGCCGACCAGGCCATCCTCTTCGCTCGCTCGGCCACGGTGGGGTGTCAGCAGTTCCCTGTGCACTGGGGCGGCGATTGCTGGTCCAACTATCCGTCCATGGCCGAATCCCTCCGGGCCGGCTTGTCCTTCGGCATGTCCGGCTTCGGTTACTGGAGCCATGACATCGCAGGATTCGAGGACAAGCCCACCCCTGACCTGTATAAGCGTTGGACCCAGTTCGGTCTTCTTTCCTCCCACTCTCGCTATCATGGATCCCGGGAGTACAAGGTGCCTTGGCTCTACGGTGACGAGGCCGTGGACGTGGCCCGGGAATTCACCAAGCTCAAGCTCAAGTTGGTTCCTTACCTCAAAAAGATGTCCATGGAGACCCATGAGACTGGATTGCCCATGATGCGGGCCATGGTTCTTGAATTCCAGAACGATCCCACCTGCGAGGACATTGACACTCAGTACATGCTGGGTGATGACATCCTGGTGGCCCCCATTTTCTCTGAGGATGGCAGCGCTCGCTTCTACGTGCCGGATGCTGGCGGCGACCAGTCAGGAAAGCCTTGGACTAATCTTCTCACCCACAAGAGCTATGAGCCAGGCCGTTGGTATGAGGAGACCTATGACTACCACACGCTGCCGGTTCTGGTTCGACCCGGCACGAATCCATTGGCTGTCTGAGCTCAGCCGCCCGTCGGTTTCTCGCTTTCACTGTGGGGAATCGGCGGGATGAGCGTTTATTCACGTCGCTAAACAAGGGAGGGTCCTATGAATAGAAAGATTGATGGCAGGCTGCGTCGATCTGGTTCCGGAGGAGGGGCCCGGTCGGTTCTGGCAGTGGCCCTGCCCCTGGTCATGGGAGCTGGGAACGTGGCTGGAAAACTGTTCGCTAACGTTCTGGACAGTTATCTTGGCCCAGGCAAGTTAAGGATTGACAGAGCTCCGGGGACCCGTGACTGGGACGCAAGGTACTATCAGCCTGTCACGAATTCCCTCCAAGCGGCCAAGGCTGCCAGCGATCAGGTCTCACAGGAGATGGCCAACGAAGGCATCGTGCTTCTCAAGAACAAGGATCTCCTGCCCTTGCAGGAAGGTACCTGTATCACGCCTTTTGGCAGAGCCTATCTGGATCCGGCCTACGCTGGGACCGGGGCTGCCGCGACGACCGACCGGGATCGGGTGACCCCGGCCCAGGCCCTTGCCAGGCATTTTTCCATTGACGAGAGCGCCTGCCATGTCATGCAATCGGCTAAGACCTCCTATCCTAAGGCAGCTGCGGGCACCAGACCCTTGGATGCTGACAGGAACTCCCTTCAGGCGGTCATGGACAAGGGCCGATCAGCCCAGATTCCGGAATATGATCCAGCCATATATAGGAACTTGGAGGAGCAGGTCACTGGAACGGTGGGGCTGGTGATTATAAGGAGGGACGGGTCTGAAGGCATTGACAAACGGACAGAGCCTTATGAGGATGGGACCCGCCATTATCTGGCTCTGACCAAGGCTGAGCTGGGTACCATCGACGCGGCTAAGCGGCTCTGCGGTGCAGTAGTGGTGGCTCTGAACACGGCCAACCCGATGGAGCTCGGTCCGTTGATGGCCGGCACTCATGAAGTCGACGCAATCCTGTGGATCGGAACAACCGGATCGAGGGGATTCGACTCCTTTAGCGACATTCTGGCCGGCTCGGTCAACCCCTCAGGCAGGACAACCGATACCTACCCTACCGATTTCACTGCAGATCCTACTTTTACAGACTTCGGTGAGTTCCACTACAACAACGCCTCTGTTACCGATCGGACCCTTATCGGTGATTTGGTTCCCCATGGCAGCTTCGGAACCATTGATCGGCCTTTTGTTGAATATCGGGAAGGCATCTACCTGGGATACCGGTATTACGAGACCGCAGCCCTTGAAGACTCGGAATTCAGATATGGACAGCTGGACGGCAAGGGAGCAGTGGAGTCGCCGGGCGCCGTGGCATATCCTTTCGGCTACGGCCTGAGCTATACCAATTTCAGACAGACACTTGACCGGGTGTATCTGCGCGATGACGGTTTCATCGAAGCGAGGGTGAATGTAACCAATATTGGTTCGCGGCCAGGCAAGGACGTGGTGGAGCTATATTATTCGGCTCCTTATACCGAGTATGACAGAACAGAGCATATTGAGAAATCCGCTACTGTTCTGGCTGCCTTTGCCAAGACCAGGATTCTTGAACCCGGAGCCGGCCAAGAGGTTGTTCTCACCTTTCTGCGTGATGACATGGCTTCATACGACTATCATCATGCCAACGAAGACGGAACCATTGGCGCCTATGTGCTTGAGGCGGGCGACTATGCAATCCAGTTGAAGGCCAATGCCCACGATCTGATCGACTCAGCCATAATAACAGTCGATTGTACACAGGTTTTCCAAGGGCAGCATCTTCCGGAGGGCGACCGTCTGGCACAGTCTTCGCTTGATGATGAGGGCAGGCCCACTGGTAAGTCGGAGTCGGGCACATGGAGGCCGGTCAGCAACCATTTCGAAAGCCTGAACGTCTACATGGATGATCCCTCGGTGGTGCAGCTGACTCGGAGCGATTGGAGGGGAAGTCAGCTGCGACCTATACCTGCTCGGACCAAAGCTGCCCCTCAGCCGGCCCTGGATGAATTCAAACGCTATGAACGATTTGATCCACGCTGCGATCCGACGATGGGCAATGGGAAGACCAGCCAGGTCCATTGCGACCAGGAGCCGGTCAGCGGCGCTAAAAACCGTTTGTCGCTGATCGATCTACGGGCCAAGCCTTACGCCGACCCTGACTGGCAGCAGCTTCTGGATCAGATTGACTGGGAAAAGGACAGGAGCGATATCCAGCAGCTGCTGTTTATGGCCGCCTATCAGACCAAGGATCTACTCTCTCTGGGCAAGCCTATGACCGTCGACAAGGATGGGGCAATGGGTTGGAGTATCAAGGGAGCTTCCTCCTGGGCTGGAGCCAACGTGATGGGAGCCACCTGGAACAAGGATCTTCTTCGGCGGATGGGCTCCTGCCTGGGTGAGGAGGCGCTGCACTCCGGGCTCAATGGATGGTATGCGCCTGGTGTCAACATACATCGCTCTCCCTTCGCCGGGCGTGTCTACGAATTCTATTCCGAGGATGGACTTTTGTCTGGCAAGCTGGCAGCCGCGTGCATTCAGGGAGCTGGGGATAAGGGCGTATTCAGCTACCTCAAGCACATGGTGCTCAATGACCAGGAAAGTTTCCGCTCAGAGGGGCTGGCCACCTGGGCCAACGAGCAGGCGATTCGGGAGATATACCTCAAACCCTTCCAGATTGTCTGTCGGGAGGCCATCACTGCCGTGCCCTACTTGGACACCAAGGGTAAGCGGCATATGAAGGTCATGCGAGCTGCGACCGGGATCATGTCTGCGCAGAACCTGATCGGAGGGGTCATCGGCTTTGGCCACCGTGGCATGCTCACGGATATTCTGCGTGGCGAATGGAACTTTCATGGGGCGGTAATAACCGACCTCTTTCTATCCAAGTCCCATGCAGAGCGCGACCTGGCATTGCGTGCCGGCAGCGATATGTACATGATTCAGACCCCAGGATTCAATGCTGAGGATTATGACAGTCCAACCGCAAGGGCTGTCATGCGTCAGGCCATCCATCGCATACTCTATATGACGGTCAATTCCAATGCCATGAACGGGGTTCCCCCTCGGTCGCGACTAGGCGTATCTCCGAGTCCCTGGAAAGTCGGGCTGCTTGCTGCAGATGTGGTAGCCGTTCTGGCGGAGGGGGTCCTGCTGTTTGGCGGTTCCCTGCAAAGGCGCCGCCTTCATGGTCGAAGCAAGAGGTGAAAATCACATCGGCTTATATCGCTCGGAGGAGAGCAGACATCGACATGTGCACTGGGCAAGCACGCCTGACAAGTAGGCTCATTCCGTCTCCGCTGGCTTTGACGTGCTCTCGTGCTTTTTGCCGAACTTTGCCTTGAGCAGGCCGATGACTGTGGGCAGGACCGAGATGACCAGGATCAGAATGATGACCAGCTCGAAATGCTGCTGGACTGCGGGGATGCCACCGAAGAAATAGCCCAGGAGGGTGAAGAGACTCGACCATACCAACCCGCCTAGAACGCTGAAGGGGGTGAAGCGCCGCCAGCGCATTCCGGAAATGCCCGATATGAAGGGCATGAAGGTCCTGATAAAGGGGAGGAAACGTCCCAGGACCACGGCTAGGGGGCCCCACTTGTCAATCAGACCTTCGGTTTTGGCGATTCGCTCGGGGGTCAATGACTTCACACGCCCCGAGCGAACGATGGCCCGGCCGAAGAAGTGCCCGATGAAGTAGTTGCTCTGGTCGCCAAGGATGGGGGCCAGCCAGACGACTGGCAGGAGCACGTCCAGGGCCATGCCGCTGGATGGGTCATGGGCGAAGACGCCGGCTGCGAAGAGCAGGGAATCTCCCGGCAGGAAAGGCATGAAAACCACGCCGGTCTCAATGAAGATAATCAGGAAGATGAACCCGTAGGTCGGTACCAGCCCCATGGCGATCCAGCTCGCGATGGCGCTGCGCGGATCCTTGAGCAGGTGTATCAGCCAGTTGACGAACCCCATGAATCGTGTTCCATTCCGTCGATGTGTGCTTTTCCAGAACCGAGACACACTTTAACAAGCTGGTCCTGGCGCCCGGTACCCGCTGGTCCTATTCCTTGCGAGGACAACACAACCTAGACAGCTGCGATGTATGCGACAGATGCTCATGGTCATTAATTCTGTTGAAGCGGATAGGTGTTGGATTTCCTGCGAAACAAGACGCTGGACTAATTTGCTACATTGCCAAATGGACACTCCAACTATGGGATGGATGTTTGTTCGCTACTGATTCAGCCTTAGTGAGCTGAGTCAAGGTACTTGCAGGATGAGCCAACCGACGCAACTTTTGAGTATAGATAGTATAAATGTTATTGAAAAACCAGATAATTGGTTGCCTTAAAAAGTGCTGCACCGAGACAACAAGAATCAGCTTGGCACTTGCAACGGTCTCTTTTCCGGTGAGTTTTATGGTTTTACCATTGCTTTTATGGCGCCAATCCAAATTTGGTTCTCTGTATCCTTTCATTGGACACAGGAGCAATAAAAAGCTGCGCTGCAATCGGTACAGCGCTTTTCTCTGTGCAATGGTGGGCGGAGACCAGCGAAGATGGCGGAAGGGCAATTTACATGGATCAATGTCGGATTTGATTAGTACTCAGGGCAGGAGACGTGTGGAAAGTCACTCGCGTGAGGAAGCGAATAGCAACCCAGTTCAGAGCAGAGCGGCATTGGTTCTTGCGCCGATCGCGAGGGTTGCTTGGCAGCACTCTTCAAGGAGCAATCTTAGCTGTTGATGTCTGTGAAGCCTTATCCCGGCCCACTCTCTTATGCTGCAGCTCCAGGTCTGTAAATTCTAACAAACTTGCGTTATCGAGCAGTAGCACGAACTACAGGCTATGAGATGATGTGAACATGCCTAGGAAACGTATGAATATAGCCACAATACGTGATGTGGCGGCATTGGCCGGAGTGGCTGTCTCCACTGCTTCCCGCGCCTTGGGCAAAGGGTCGGCTTCTCCCGAAACTCGGAGGAAGGTGAGGGCGGCAGCTGAGCAATTGCATTTCACCCCTAGTGCAACGGCGCGTCAACTTTCCAACGGCCATACTCGAATCATTGCCATCGCCATTCCAGAAGAGACCACCTTTATTTTTCATGACCCTTTTATAGCGGCTGTTGTGAGCCAGCTGACGGTTTCCTTGTCCAAACTCGGATATCTGCCTTTTCTGGCCTTGGTGGATTCCAAGGATGAAAGCGGGTTTGTCAGATTGCTGGAGAGCTCTGGTGCCGAAGGTATGGTTATCACTAGTTTCCGGTATTCCAAGACATTCGTCAGCGTCATTGAGAACTTTGGAAAGCCAACCATCTTTATTGGTCGTCCGCCGGACAATTTGGACTACCCCTATGTCGACATTGACAACCGGCAGGGTGGCAGATTGGCGGCCGGCGCTCTGCTGCAGAAGGGACGGTCCAAGGCATTGATGATTGCGGGCCCCAAGGATATGCGGGCTCCCAAGGAGCGTTCGCAGGGCTTCGCTGAAGTGTTCGCCCAGGCTGGTGGCGAGGTTGAGGTGGACGAGGGGCGTTTTGCCTTGCAACATGGCTACGAAGCCATGGGAAGACATATCAGATCTGGGTTAGATGCAGATTCGGTCTTTGCCCAATCCGACCAGATTGCGGTAGGAGCCATGCAAGCTATGCGGGAGCATGGGGTAAGGTGCCCAGAGGATGTGTCAATTGTTGGTTTCGACAACTTGGATGTCGCCAACGTCCAGCCTCTTTCTCTAACGACCGTAGCCCAACCCGTTTCAGATATGGCCAAAATGGCTACTGACATATTGACCAAACGAATAGAAACGGGTGTTTGGGTCACCAGGAAAAAGATATTCGAGGTGAAGCTGATTACTCGTGGCTCGGTTTGAGTGTCAGGGGATTAAACCGATATTTGTAGTTTTTCGGTTTGGCCACAGTAGATGGCATTCCATGTCCTCTTCATGAAAGGGTTTGTGGTTTACGGCCGGTTTCTGGACCGGTTGTCAGCACGAAGTAAATGCACCGAGGCGGGGAATGTGGTATAACAGTTTTGGAACCGGTTCCAAAACGTTAGTGTTAACTGTTCAATGGTGAAATTCAAAGCTGATTTGAAAGGAATGGCTTCCGAATTTAAAAACTGAAAGACAGTAGCCGATTCGTACACGGATGTATGAATGGAAGGAATTGACATGAAAGGTAGTTTCAAAGCCATAGCCGCGACCTTTGTGGTTCTGGGCTTGGTTAGCATGGGCGGCTGTGGGGGATCTGCAGATGCCGCGAAGCAGAACGGGAAGACCGTCATCAAGATTCAGACCTTTAACAACTTCGGATATGGCAAGAGTACCTCGGAGAAGCCGGGCGCCAACCTCTGGGCGCAGTACGAAAAGGAACACCCGAACATCAAAGTGGAGGAAACTGTCGCCGCTTCTTCGGATGATGCCAGATCAACGTTCAACACCGCCATCTCCTCCAACTCTGGGGCTTATGACATCTATGCCGCAGATATAGCTTGGATGCCCTCCATCACCGCCATGCCCAATAAATTCATTGACTTATCCTCTTACATTAAGAACAATGACTGGATGGACTGGAAGGTTCAGGGTGGCAAGGCTGCCGACGGGAAGACGATTGGCGCTGGCAACGACATCGGGCCTACAGCCGTCTGCTACCGTTCCGATCTCTTTGCTAAGGCAGGTATACCTACTGACCGTGAGCAAGTCAAGGACCTCCTTGGCGGTGATTCTGCCACTTGGGATCAATATTTCAAAGTAGGCGCTGAGTATCACCAGAAGACAGGGAAGCCCTGGTATGATGCCATGGGCGGCATTTGGGGCGCTATGAAGACCCAGATTAAGGAGTCTTACGTCAAACAGGACGGAACAATAATCGCAACGAATTCAACAATCAAGAACCTCTATGACCAGTTGACTGCCACCACGGAAATGTCAGCGCATCTGTCCCAGTGGTCTGATGACTGGAACTCGCAATTCAAGGCTGATAACGGTTTTGCTACGATCATGTGCCCCGCCTGGCTGCTTAACAACATCAAGGGCAACTCCGGTGACTTCAAGGGATGGGATATTGCCGATGTGACTCCTGGTGGCGGAAGCAACCAAGGTGGTTCTTGGCTGGTGGTTCCCGAAACCTCCAAAGTCAAGGATGAGGCTGCCAAGCTGGTTGCCTGGCTGACGGCACCCGAGCAACAGGTAAGCACTTTCAAGGCAGCATCCAACTTCCCCAGCTCTCCAACGGCCCAAAAGAACCCGACAGTTTCCGGCAAGCTCGACCCTTCGATGAACAATGCACCGGTGGGCAAGATCTTCACGGATCGGGCAAAAGCGGTGAAAATCGTTCCCTATACAGGCAGTCAGTATTATGACATCGATGCGAAGCTGGGTGACGCCTTGGGCAGGGTGGACGTAACCAAGGAACAGAATCCTGATGCGTCTTGGAAGCGTTTCGAGCAGGACGTTAAAGCCCTTTCTTGATAATCAGCCAATCATCCGGCTCTCTGAGGTTGGATGATTGGCCTTTCAATGTGAACGGTTTTCGGCATGACCGTCTCAGAATCGTCATGCTGTTCATAACTCATAACAGATACTGGAGTAAAAATGACTGAGAGTCATGTCAGTACTCATGTGAAACCGGGCGGTTCCAGTTTGAGGTCAAGATTAGGCATCCTCGAATGGAAGGCATCGCCATACCTGTATGTAGCACCTTTCTTCATACTCTTCATGTTTGTAGGTTTGGTTCCACTGATTTATACGGTCTGGGTGGCTATGCGCCAGTACAATACCCTTACCGGAGATGCCGGATGGGCTGTGTGCGGATCGGTCTGCCACAATGCCACACCCGGGTGGACGGGCAACTTCTTATGGGTGTTGCACCAACCCTCGTTCTATGTGGCCTTGCGGAACTCGCTTTCTATATTTCTTATCAGCACCATTCCTCAAATGATTCTGGCTCTCCTTTTGGCATGGGTCCTCAATGCTAATCTTAAAGCCAAAACCTTCTGGCGAATGGGCGTGCTTCTGCCATATGTTGTTGCCCCTTCGGCTGCCGGCATCATTTTCTCGCAGATTTTTTCCGACAAGATGGGCGCCATCAACGTACTCCTCCAAACTATCGGGCTGCCGACCATTATGTGGCATGGCAGTGCCATCTGGTCTCATATAGCCATTGCCACAATCGTGAATTTCCGGTGGACCGGATACAACGCATTGATATTCCTTGCGGCCATGCAGGCCATTCCCAATGATGTGATGGAGGCAGCGGTCGTCGATGGGGCCGGCAAAGCACGAACATTCTTTTCAGTGACTCTGCCCCTGCTCAGGCCAACACTGATTTTTGTGATCATCAACTCCACCATTGGAGGTCTGCAGATTTTCGATGAAGCCCAGCTTTTCCACAATGGTACCTCGGGGTATGGCGGGCCCAATCAGCAGTATCTGACTATATCCATGTATTTATGGACACTGGGCTTCAATAACGTGACTATAGGACAGCCCAATATGGGGCGAGCCGCTGCGGTTGCCTGGTTCCTATTTGTCATCATCGTGGTTATAGCCTTGCTCAACTACTGGTTGACCAAGCGGTTGACTAACGGGAGTGGTGCGCGGAATACGCGGCAGACGGCAAAGACCGCTAAAGCGGTCAGATTCCGGGAGTATGAGCAAGCTGTAAATACTGGGGTCGTCGCACGCCTTGGCCGGTCTGGTCACGATGTCCAAGTGAATTCTGATGGTCCGGGATCGATTGGTTCGCTCATCCGTCACGACGAGGAAAGGTAAGCATCATGGTGCGGAAAACGCTTGGATCCGATAATAGGGAACTGGGTGTTGAAACCCTGGATCAGCTCTATGGGAAAGGCGTGGCCCGGGCGGCCAGAAAGAAGCGCCTGGCTGTTACCTCAGAAGGGCGCAGGCCCGGCAGCGGGAGTTACGCGATCCTGGTCGTCGCTTTGCTTTTGAGCATCTTTCCTCTCTACTATGCCTTTTCAATTGCTTCGCAGGACAGTCCCAGTACGCAGTACGGTGTCAGAGCGCTAATACCAGGTGGAAGTCTGTTTAGCAATATAGCCAGAGCCTTTCATGACATCGATTTCTGGCAGGCATTGGGAGGAACCTTCACAGTGGCTGCCATTGTGTCTGTCTCTACAGTTTTCTTCAGTACGCTAGCGGGCTATTCCTTTGCGAAGCTTCGGTTCCGGGGGAGAGGTGTTCTGCTGACACTGGTTGTCGCAACCATGACCATTCCTCAACAGCTGAGTGTGATTCCACTGTATATCCTTGCTAACAAGGCAGGGCTCTTCGGGTCGATCTGGGCTGTGATCATTCCGGGCCTGGTCAGTGCATTTGGCGTTTTCTGGATGACCCAGTATCTGCAAGATGCCTTGCCGTATGAACTGATTGAGGCAGCAAGGGTTGACGGGGCGACGATGATCAGGACATTTTGGTCTGTGGCCTTGCCGGCGGCGAGGCCTGCGGCAGCCATGCTCTTCCTCTTCACATTCATCGGTCAGTGGACCAATTACTTCTGGCCCATGCTTGTGCTCGGTCCCAATAAAAACAAGATGCTTACGGTGGCGGCGGCAGCTCTGAAAGGTGCACATTTTACCGACTACACGGTGGTCATGTCAGGTGTCATCCTCACTACATTGCCATTGATACTTCTCTTCTTCTTCGCCGGACGCCAGCTGGTTTCCGGTATTATGGCCGGAGCTGTAAAGGGTTGATGAGCAATGGATATATAGGTGGTCAGGTCTATAGGGCATTTTAGATGGGCTCTCCACGTGTGACAGATAAGCTGAAATCAGATAATGAAAGTGAGATAGGCATGGAGAACGATATGTTGTGTAAATTCCCGCAGGACTTTACCTGGGGTACGGCAACGGCATCCTTCCAAGTAGAGGGTGCAGCGCATGAGGACGGCAGGGGAGAGTCAATCTGGGACGTTTTCTGCAGGCAGCCGGGGACGATAGTTGATGGCTCTAATGGCGATATCGCCTGCGATCAGTACCACCGCTACCCAGAGGACATTGCTCTGATGAAGCAGATGGGGGTGGGGGCCTACCGGCTGTCTGTGGCCTGGCCTCGAATCGTGCCGCAGGCAGGCGGTGCCATCAACCAAGCCGGCCTGGACCACTACCGGCGGGTGCTGGACATGCTGCTGGACAACGGCATCAAGCCTGTGGTCACCCTCTACCACTGGGATCTGCCCCAGTACCTGCAGGAGGTTGGGGGGTGGGGCAATCGCGACACCGCCCAACGATATGCCGACTATGTGGCCGTCCTGGCCAAGGCTTTGGGCGATCGGGTGCAGACCTGGACTACCCTGAACGAACCCTGGTGCTCGGCCTATCTGGGCTACGGCAATGGCGGTCATGCCCCTGGCATCTGCGACTATGGGCAGGCTCTTGCAGCGGTCCATCATCTGAATCTTGCCCACGGGCTGGGAGCCCAGGCCATCCGTGCCGAGCTGGGCGACAGGGCGCGCGTATCGGTGACCCTGAATCTGCAGGTCAACCGAGCCGATAGCGACAACCCGGCGGATCAGGCGGCCAAGACCCGGGCTGACCTCTTCGCCAACGAGGTCTGGCTGGGTCCCATGCTGGCCGGAACCTATGACCAGCGCATCCATGATACCGCTGAGGGTATCACTGACTGGAGTTTCGTTCATGATGGCGATCTGGAGCAAATTCATCAGCCTTTGGACGTGCTGGGGATCAACTACTATTCAACCAACCATGTGCGGGGTCGAAGCGTTGCTGGTTCCGAGCGCAACCCCATGCCTGCCCAGGATATGGTCGAAACGCTGCCTCCTCAGGGGCCGTTGACTGCCATGGGCTGGAACCAGGAGCCACAGGGGTTGACTGATCTGCTTATGGAGGTCTCCAGGCGTTTCCCTGAGCTGGAGCTCATGGTCACCGAGAACGGCTCTGCCTGGGAGGACCAGGTCAGCGCGGATCCATCCTTCCCTGGAGGTAAAGGGGTACACGACCCTCAGCGAGTAGCCTATCTGGACGAGCACCTGCGCGCCGTGGCCAGGGCCATTCAGGCCGGTGCCCGTGTGACCGGCTACTTCGCCTGGTCCCTGTTGGACAACTTTGAGTGGGCCTTGGGCTACACCAAGCGCTTTGGGCTGATCAGGGTCGACTATGACACCCAGGAGCGAATCTGGAAGGATTCCGGTCTGCGGTATGCGCAGATCATCCACGACCGGGTAGTCTGAGCACGAAGGCTTATAAACGCGTCCGCGAGGCGGTCGGGCATCGCTGTCCGACCGCCTCGCCTTTGTCTTAGATCCAGCTGGACAGCCACATGTGCATGCGCCAGAAGTCGTATGGAATGGGCATGGCGGTCCACAGCGGATAGAAGAAGACCGAAGTCAGGCCAAGCAGGGTCAGGCCCATGATCATGGTCTGCCGGTAGAGGACGCTGTCCGAGTTCTGCCGTAGCCAGTTGACCACGTAACAGATTGCCAGGATCATCCAGGGCAGGATGACGATGGAATAGAAGGTGAAGGTGGTCCGGTTCATGTATTGGATCCAGGGCAGCCAGCCGGCCAGCATGCCTGCCAACACACCCCAGATGCGCCAATCTCCGTGCCTGACCACGACGGCGATGACGATGGCCAGGATCACGCAGATGCTGCCAAGCCACCAGGTCAGGGGATTGCCCAGGGAGGTGACGGCCGCCACGCAGGGGGAGTCCTTGGCCAGCCCGCACAGACCGGGGAAGCCCGTGAGCTTCTGCCAGTAGAAGCTGGTGGGCCTGATCTGCAAGGGCCACGTCAGGGGGTTGGCCATGTATGGGTGGCGGGTATGCAGGGTGGTGTGGAAGTGCCACATCTGTCGGTGGTATTCAGCCAGGGACCGCAGTCCCTCCGGCAACCAGGTCAGACCCTGGCCAGGATGCTGGGCTGCCCAGCTGTGCATGTAGGAATCACCGTGCAGGAACCATCCCGTCCAGGAGGCCAGATAGGTGCCTGCCCAGACGGGAATCATAAGCAAGGCCGCCGGCAGCCCGTCCCTGAACACGGCGCTCTGCAGCCAGGATCCGTACCCTGCCTGATGGCGCTCCCAGCCGTCCCAGAGCACCGAAATCAGGGCAAAGACGGCGAAGAAATAGGCACCTGACCACTTGGTGCCGGTGGCCAGACCCAGTAGCAGGGCGGCGGCCGTCCGCCACCAGGACCAGGCGATGAAGGGGCCGGTGGTGGCCACGGGCAGCTCGACACGGCTTTCCTGCCCTTGATGCCCCTGTGACTGAACGACCTTCACCCGGTAATGCAGACGGAAGTCAGCCTGGTCCTTGGCCCAGGATTGTCGCAGCCTGGCCCGAGCCCAGTCCCGATGGCCCATCAGGCACAGCCAGGCTCCAAGGACGAAGATCATGACGAAGTTGTCCAGCAGGCCGGTACGGCTCATGACGATGCCCAGACCGTCTATGGCCATGAGGAAGCCGGCGGTCAGAGCGATTGGCAGGTTATGGAAGAGGCGCAGTGCTACACGGCAGAGCAGCAGGATCGCGATGGTGCCGGCCAAGGCAGTAGCCACTCGCCAGGCGAAGGGGTTGCCGGCTCCACCGAAGAGCTTGAGACCCAGGGCGATGCACCACTTGCCCACCGGCGGGTGAACCACGTATTCGGCCTGAGGCAGCCAGCCGCTGGTGTGCCCCTGGGCGAAGATCTGGTCGATGGGTAGTTCCAGCGGGCCGGCTGTTTTCGGCCAGTTGCGTGGCTCGCCGGTCATCAGCATGGTCCAGGCATCTTTGACGTAATAGGTCTCGTCGAAGACGATGGCCCGGGGGCTGCCCAGCCGTACAAACCGCAGGAGCCCGCCTAGAAGAGCCATGAGGATGCAGGCCAGCCAGCCGCTTTGCCGATGGGAGAGCCGGGGAATCCAGTTGATCCCTCTCTTGGTATGCTGACCCTTGGGCCTGCTGAAGATGGACAGCATGGCAGGGCGACCGGACCGGTGGGCGGCGTGCCTGCCGTGTCTGGAGGAGCGATGCTGCGAAGAAAGCCCTACCAAAGATGTCATCACCCCTAGATTAGGCCATACTAAAGGCATGAGCAGCATGAATGGCCGGAGCGATGGACATACACAGGGCGGAGAAAGTCTTAAGGAGCCGATTTCATCCAGTGTTTCACGTGGAACAGTGGTGCTGGCGGCCACGCCCATAGGCAATGTCGCTGATGCCTCGACACGGTTGGTGGAGCTCCTGCAGTCGGCGGACTTGGTGGCTGCGGAGGACACGCGCAGGCTCTATGATCTGGCCAACCGGTTGGGAGTGCGCGTAGGCGGCAGGGTCATGGCCTATCACGATCACAACGAACGGCGGATGGCCGATCCCATTCTGGACCAGGTTCGCGACGGAGCTTGCGCATTGGTGGTCTCGGATGCGGGCATGCCCACCATCAACGATCCGGGCATGGCCATCGTCAGGCGGGCCATCGAGCGAGGCATACCGGTCACCTGCGCTCCTGGACCCAGCGCCGTGCTGGATGCCCTGGCCCTCTCCGGCCTGCCCACCGACCGCTTCTGCTACGAGGGGTTTCTTCCCCGCCGACACCAGGAGCGGCTACGGCATCTGCGCACTCTGCGTAGTGAGGAGCGGACCATGGTCTTCTACGAGACTCCCCACCGCATTGATCAGGCTATGCAGGACCTTCAGGAGGTCTTTGGCCCCGACAGGCTCATGGCCCTCTGCCGGGAGCTGACCAAGGAGCATGAGCAGATCCGGCGGGGCACCATCGGCGACATTGTGCGCTCCCTTCAGGAGGACCCTCCCAGGGGTGAGATGGTCCTGGTCGTGGCCGGTGCCTCCGCCCTGGAGGCCAGGCGCAATGATCCTGATGCTATGGATGACCGGCAGCTGGCTGCTCTGGCACGTGACCTGTCCCGGTCCGAGGGCCTGCGGCTCAAGGAGGCCATCGCCCGGGTGGCCGGCGAGCATCCCCTGGCCGATGGCAGTCTGCCCAATCGCAAAAGGATTTATGCCCTGGCCGTTGAAGAGGATAAAGAGGACTGATTCCCGTTCCCCCCTTCCAGCAGTACCTCCAGTGCCCTGCGCACACCGGGCCCGCCCAGTTGAGAAACGGCCTCCAGCAAGGCGGGCGAGGCAGCGGGATTGGCTACCAGCCATCGACGTAGCTGGGGCTCCTCCCGGGCGATGGCCCAGAGGATGCTCGGGTCGGTCTCTGGGTCTGTGGCCATCAGGGCCGTTGGCACCAAAGGAGGCTCTGGCGGTGGGGCGCGTACCTCGGCCATTGGTTCCAAGCTATCGGAGTCCAAGCTATCGGAATCGTCTCGGTTCAAATTGTCTTCCGCCCGGGGGAGCGACCGGCTGCTGACGGCAGTCATGAGCCGGGCCATGCGCTCAGCAGCGGAGAATCCACGACGGCCGCGGTGCCGATGATGGCTATGCCCACGTTGGCTGCCTATCATCGTCTGGTTCATAGGATCGCCTTGAGTCGTCTTATGGTCTCAAGTCCTTGAGCGTGGCCAGGCCAGCGCGGGTTGGAGGACAGGAGCTCCTCGCAGGCTCCACAGCTGACCTGATACCGCTCCATGAGCTCATGCAAGACCGCTGTAATCTCCTCCCCGTTGCATTGGCCCGAGGAGTCGCAGGCCAGATCACAGGCCGTCCAGAGCGGCGAAGTCACCCAGAGCTTCCCGAGCTTCATCAGATAGCGGGCATCCAGCTGTCGCTGGTGGGGTCGCAGGGGCCTGCCGTGAACCGGCGTGCGGAAGTGGGAGTTGGAGATGATGTCCAGCGCATCGGGGAATTGGCCGTTGATCCATATCCAGAGCGCCAGACCGCCGCATGCCGCTGCGCCGTAAGGAACCATGGGCGTGACGATGGAGGCGCGACCGTAGAGTCCCTCAGCCTGTTCGTTCAGATAGCAGCAGGATTGGTCCAGACAGGTCACGATCCCTTCCTTCACCAGCAGACTGAGGCTGAGTGGACCGGGCAAATCCTCGGTTCGGATCAGACTGGGCAGTGGCTCGGGTTCGGGGGCCTGGGCCCCGAACCCGGTCGTAGAAGGACGGCTGCGAGTATGTGTCGGCGCTCCCCCGGCTTGTAGTGGTCGACTTGGCGGCTTGGTGGTAGCCCTAGGGGGGCGGCTGGCGCCAATGGCGGTGGTAGGCGTCCGCGGCGCTCCCCCGAGCGCGTGTTCTCGATTCATGGTTCGACTGTAAATGGTCGTGCCCGGGTTTGCCTGAGGGAGGGCCAAAATTTGTGCATTTGTGGATAATTCGCTTGCTCGGCAGCGGTCCTGTGGACGAGCGGGGGGATTGTAGGCCTGAGTCGATAATCTTGCTGGTATGAGTCATATCCTTGTTTCCGTCGCCTGGCCCTACGCGAATGGGCCCCGTCACATCGGCCACGTCGCTGGGTTCGGCGTCCCCTCGGACGTCTATGCACGCTACGAACGCATGAAGGGCAATGATGTCCTTATGGTTTCGGGGACCGACGAGCATGGCACTCCCATCCTGGTTGAGGCTGACGCCGAAGGAGTGGGGCCTCAGGAGATCGCTGACCGCTACAACCGGGTCATTGTCAAGGATTTGTGCGATCTGGGGCTCAGCTACGACCTCTTCACCAGGACCACGACCGGCAATCACGAGAAGGTGGTGCAGGAGCTTTTCCGCCAGTGCCGGGCCAATGGTTACATCTATGAGGGACAGCAGAAGGTGGCCATCTCGCCTTCCACGGGCCGGACCCTGCCGGACCGTTATATCGAGGGTACCTGCCCCATCTGTGGCGCTGATGGCGCTCGCGGCGACCAGTGCGACAACTGCGGCAACGAGCTGGATCCGGACGAGCTGATCAACCCTGTGTCCAAGATTAATGGGGAGACCCCTCGCTTTGAGGAGTCAAAGCACTTCTTCCTTGATCTTCCCGCTCTGGCCGAGGCCAACCTGGCCTGGCTGAAGACCAGGAAGGGCTGGCGCAGCAATGTGCTCAACTTCTCCCTGGGGCTCTTCAAGGAGGTCAAGCCGCGGGCTATTACACGCGATATCGACTGGGGGATTCCCGTGCCTGTGGATGGCTGGGTCGACGACCCCAACAAGAAGCTTTACGTCTGGTTCGACGCCGTCATCGGCTACCTGTCGGCATCCATCGAATGGGCCCGCCGCCAGGGCGATCCCGAGGCCTGGCGCAAGTGGTGGAATGACCCCAAGGCTCTTGGCTACTACTTCATGGGCAAGGACAACATCACCTTCCATTCGCAGATCTGGCCCTCGGAGATTCTGGCATACAACGGCCAGGGATCCAAGGGTGGACAGCCGGGCCCCTACGGCGAGCTCAATCTGCCTGAGCAGGTGGTGGCCAGCGAGTTCATGACCATGGAGGGCAAGAAGTTCAGCTCCTCCAGGGGCATCGTCATCTACGTCAAGGACATCCTGGCACGCTATCCGGTCGATGCGGTCCGCTACTACATTTCCATCGCCGGACCGGAGACTTCGGACTCGGACTTCACCTGGGCGGAGTTCGTCCGGCACAACAACGAGGAGCTGGCCGCCTCATGGGGCAACCTGGTCAATCGCGTGGCCAACCTGCTCAACAAGGACTTCGGCAGCATCCCCCACATCGAGGAGGACTGGCTGACCGAGGAGGACAATGCCCTGCTGGACCGCAGCCTGCAGGCCTTCGATACCGTGGGATCGCTGATTGAGCATCATCGTCAGAAGGCCGCCCTGGTCGAGGCCATGGCCCTGGTGGGCGATATAAACAAGTACATCTCTGCCCAGGAGCCTTGGAAAATTAAGGACGACCGGAATCGTCTGGCTGCCGTCCTGCATACCGCCGCCCAGGCTGTACTGGACGCCAACATCATGCTGGCCCCCTTCCTGCCCCATGCCTCTCAGCGGGTCTGGGAGACCATGGGCGGCAAGGGCACCTTCTCGCCCTTGCCTCATGTCGAGGAGGTTGACGATCTGGATCGGTCCGACTTCCACTATCCCATCATCACCGGCGACTACCGGCTGGGGGAGACGGTCCATCCTTGGACGCGCGAGCCCCTCAGGGATGGTACGCCGATCGATCAGCCCACACCCATCTTCCCGCGTATTCCCAAGGAAGCCGTGCAGGAGGAGCTGGACCGCTTCCAGGAGCAGCTGGACCGCCGCAAGGCCAAGGAGCGTGCCAGATTCGAGGCTGAGCAGGCCAAACTGGGCGACCAAGGCAAGTAACGGTCGACGCGCCCGGGACGGCTTTTGTGATTCACAGAGAACTTTGAGGTTTTCGGGCACTTCCTCCAAGGTAGCGCTGGTTATATTTGTTCTGTCGGTTGAGGTACTGGCCGATGGGGGTCATGCGGCCCCGATAACTGAACCCCTTCTTCTCTCTCTTCTCGCCCGGCGGTTCTTCGAACCGCCGGGTTCTTTCGTCATGGAAGACCCATAGGATGAGTAACCATGAAGGTTGCCCAATTCGCCTGTGTGCTCTTCGATCTGGATGGGGTACTGGTGCCCACGACCATCCTGCACAAGGCCGCCTGGAAGGCGTTGTTCGATCAGGTCCTGCCTGCAAACGTCCCGGCCTACACGGAGCAGGACTACTACGCTTACGTGGATGGTCGCCCCCGCTATGACGGTGTCGATGCCCTGTTGCGCAGCAGGGGTATCGAATTGGACTGGGGCAGCCCCAATGACGATCCGCAGCTGGACACCGTCTGCGGATACGGCAATCGCAAGAACATGACCTTTGAGCGGATGCTGAAGCAGAAGGGCATTGATCCCTACCCGGACACGGTGGATCTGCTCAGGCACCTGCGCGCCGACAAGAAGCGTCTGGCCGTGGTGTCCAGTTCGCGCAACACGGCCCAGGTCCTCAAGGCCGCTGGAATCGCCGGATACTTCGACACCGTGGTGGATGGCAACCTCAAGGACGAGATGGGTCTTCAGGGCAAGCCGGCCCCGGACACATACGCTTATGCGGCCAAGGTGCTGGGCCTGCGCAATGAGGATGCTGTTGTGGTCGAGGACGCCCTCTCTGGCGTGGCCGCCGGTCACGCGGGCAGGTTCGGCCTGGTTGTGGGCGTGGACAGGGGCGCCGGCCGTGAGCAGTTGCTCAAGGCGGGTGCGGACCTGGTGGTGGACCAACTGATCGAACTGATCGACGATGATGCCAGCGAGCGTGGGCAGGGGGAGGACCCCGGTCTGGATGAGGATCGCTTCCCTGTGGAGGACTGGGGGTTCAGCGAGGTCGGTCGGCCCGATGCGGTCAGTGCCACGGTCTTCTCGGTCACCAACGGCTCCGTCGGTGTCAGGGGCGAAGGTGGCGGGGAACGCTGCCTGGGCAACGGCACCTTCCTGAGCGGTTTCCATGACACCTTCCGGATAGCCCATCCCGAAAGCGCCTACGGATATGCCAAGGTGGGCCAGTTGATCCAGGGGGTGCCCGATGCTTCGGACTTCACCATCAAGGTGGAGGGGCTACCTCTGGGTAGGCCGGAGAAGACCACTCAGCGCCTGGACTTCCGAACCGGAATCGCGACCACCACCAATCTGTATGATCTGGGCCATGGCATCCACCTGAAGACCGTGCTCACCCGCATGGTCTGCCTGTATGACCGCAGTCTGAGCGTCTGCACGCTTACCGTTGAGTCGCCCGACCGGGACATGGCTGTGGTGGTCGAGGGTCCGGTCAATGTCGACAACCCCCGCCATGTCAACTCCAGCGACCCCCGCAAGTCGAACTTTGTGGACGGGTGCGGAATCCACGAGGTGCTGGACAATGCAGTCTATGGCGAACTGAGTGCGGATTGCAGGGTCTTCCGTTGCAATAATTCACGGCTCAGCCTGGCCCTGGGTGTCCGGCAGTTCAGGGACGGCCGACCTGTCGAGGGATCGGGCTGGCGCATGGATGTGCCCAAGGGCGGTTCCACCCGTCTGGTCCGTTATGCCGTCTACCGCAGCCACCCCATTCTTCCGGCCGGCACCAGCGGCAACGGTCTGGTCGTGCAGACGCGGGGCGAGGGGACCAGGAATCTGGTCGAGGACTGCCGCGATAGGCTGGAGGAGGTCAGTACTCTTTCTCTGGATGAGCTGGAGAAGCGCCAAAGGGAATGGCTGGATCAGTTCTGGGAGCGTCAGGATATCCGCATCCAGGCCGACGATGGGGGTCGTACCCAGCAGATGGTGCGGTGGGAACTCTTCCAGCTGGCCCAGTCCACGGCCCAGATCGAGAACGGTGTGGGTGCCAAGGGCCTGAGCGGATCCGGCTACAGCGGCCACTACTTCTGGGACACCGAGATCTACATTCTCCCCTTCCTGATTTATTCGGCACCTGCTCGGGCAAGAGCCGTCCTTCACTACCGCTACATGATGCTCCCCGCCGCCAGGCGCAGGGCCTGCACACTCAACCTGAATGGCGCCCTCTTCCCCTGGAGGACCATCGACGGCGAGGAGGCCTCAGCCTACTTCCCCACGGGCACGGCCCAGTACCACATCGATGCCGACATTGCCTACGCGGTGGCCCAGTATGTACAGGTCACCGGCGATGAAGACTTCCTGCAGGCCGAGGGCATCGACATCCTGGTGGAGACGGCCCGTCTCTGGATGAGCCTGGGGCGCTACAAGGAGGACGGCCGCTTCCACATCCACTGTGTGACCGGCCCCGACGAATACACGGTCCTGGTTGACGACAACCTCTACACCAACCAGATGGCCCGTTTCAACCTTCTGGCCGCTTACAAGGCCTATCAGCACTTGCGTGAGAAGCATCCAGACCTGATCGGCACCATACGCGAAAGGCTGCATTTCGACGACGCTGAGGCCGACAAGTGGTCCAGCGCGGCTGAGGCCATGTTTGTCCCCTTCGACGATCAGGAGGGGGTCCATGCCCAGGACGCCCAGTTCATGCAACGCCCCCGCTGGCACTTCGACCGGTTCACGGCCAGGCCCCTGCTGCTGCACTACCATCCACTGGTCATTTACCGGCACAAGGTGCTCAAGCAGACCGACGTGGTCATGGCCCTCTACCTGCTCAGCTCCTGGTTCACTCCGGAACAGAAGTTGGCTGACTTCGACTACTACGATCCGCTGACCACCGGGGATTCGACCCTGTCTGCAGCCTCCCAGTCCATCCTCGCCGCCGAGGTGGGGCATGAACAGCTGGCCATGCAGTACTTCCGTCGGTCCTTGTTTACGGACGTGGACGACCTGCATGCCAATACAACCGATGGCATCCACCTGGCCGCATGCGGAGGCGTCTGGTCCAGCCTGGTCTGCGGCTTTGGAGGCCTGCGCGACACCGGCGGAACCGGGCTGAATATCGATCCCCGCCTGCCTTCGTCCTGGCGCTCGCTGACCTATGAGTTGGAAGTGCGTGGCACCAGGTTCCAGGTCGCTGTAACAGCAGACGGTGTCAATCTGAAGCGCTTGTCAGGACCCGAACTGGACCTTCTGGTTCAGGGGCATCCGCGTCACATATGAACTCCGGATTCCGGGTCTAGACACGCCTGGGATCCGGGGTTGCATCTGATTCAGGCTCCAATAGAATAGGCAACGCTTGACGAATCCAGGGCGGACACGCGCGGCGTTGCAGAGGCGAGGAACACAGCCGGGCGTCACCATCGGTCAGTCACTCTCCCGGACGGTCACGGCAATGAGAAGAGACCAGATCAGAGAAGCTCAACAGGGAACGTGAGGGTGTCCTCCAATGTACGTCGATTCTGCGAAGAATCAGCACAGCAACAACCTTCGATGGATCCTCCCCTACTGCAGGCCGGACGCCGGTAGAATCGCCGCCGCCCTCGTGCTCTTTGCGGGGGATAAGGTCCTGGTCATGCTTATGCCCATTTTGGCAGGCATGATCGTGGATCAGGTCATTGGCCAGGGGCATGAGGATCGGCTGCCCAAGCTTTGTTTCGCCATGATAGCCGTCACCCTTGGTCGTAGCATCTGCCGCTATGGCTATCAGATGTTCATGGAGCGTTTCGGCCAGAACACCATCTATCGACTGGTCAGCGACGAGTACGAAAAGCTCCACGACATGGACTTCACCTACTTCAACCACACCCGCAATGGCGACATCATGAGCCGGATGACCTCGGACACCGATGCCATCCGTCACTTCGTCTCCTGGGTCTCCTACAACATCCTGGATGCCGTCTGCCTCTTTGCCGGGTCCCTGGCCGTCATGTTCACCATCGAATGGCGGCTGGCCCTGGCCCTGCTGGCTGTGACCCCATTCCTCTTCTACTTCACCTGGCAGCTCTCCAAGCACGCCCACCCGCTCTTCTACGCCATCCGCAACTCGCTGGCATCACTCAATTCCATGGTCGAGGAGAACATCGAGGGCAACCGAGTGGTCAAGGCCTTCGTCCGCGAGCCTTATGAGACCGAGAAGTTCGATCGGCACAACGATGACTACATGCAGCGCAACATGGACTCCGCCCGCAACAGCCGCACTTACATGCCCTGGCTGGACGGCTGCTCCTACATGCTCCAGCTGATCACCCTGATCCTGGGCGGCTGGCTGGTCATCCGCCAGCAGATGACCCTGGGCGCCCTGGTCTCCTTCAACAGCTTCCTGTGGATGATTGACGGCCCGGTGCGCCAGTCCGGCTGGCTGATCAACGATGTGGAGCGCTTCAACGCCTCCTGCGTCAAGATCCGTCGGCTGCTGACGGCCGAACCCAGAATCGTCGAGCGCAAGAACGCCCAGGCCGGCGTGGTCCAGGCGGCCACGGTCCGTGCCAAGGTCAACGGCGAGCAGACAGGTGATCCGGTCAGGATTCGCGGGGACATCCGCTTCGACCATGTCAGTTTCGCCTTCCCTGACGACCCGGAGACCCCCATCCTCAAGGACATCGACTTCCATGTGGCGGCCGGCACCCGGCTGGGCATACTGGGGGAGACCGGCTCGGGCAAGTCCACCCTGGTCAGCCTGGTGGCTCGCTTCTACGACCCAACCGTGGGCCATGTGCTCATCGACGGGATCGACGCCAGGCAGTGGCCCCTGGACCTGCTGCGGCGGCAGGTCAACATCGTGGCCCAGGACACCTTCCTCTTCTCGGACACCATCGGCGACAATATCGCCTTCGGGGCCCACCGCGACGACGAGCAGTACGTCAGGACCATGGCCTCCATGGCCGGAGCCGACTCCTTCATCAACCGGATGCCCGAGGGCTATGACACCGTGGTGGGCGAGCGCGGAGTTGGCCTGTCGGGTGGCCAGAAGCAGCGGCTCAGCCTGGCCCGGGCCCTGGCTGACGACCCGGCCATCCTGATCATGGACGACACCACATCGGCCGTCGACATGGAGACCGAGGCCACCATCCAGCGGCATCTGCAGGAGATGGAGGGCACCAGGACCATGGTCACCATCGCCCATAGAATCTCCTCCATCAAGGATTCCGACCTGATCCTGGTCCTGGACCACGGCAGGATCGTAGAGCGCGGGTCCCATGAGGATCTGGTCCATGCCCACGGCCGCTACTACCGGATCTACCGCAAGCAGCTTGGGCTGCAATCCGGGCAGTCAGCGGGATTCTGACACATCAGCAGGCTTGGCAAGGTGAGACGATGAAGCAGCAAAAGCAACGTTCGACGGGTACCGCGCGCAGGAACACCTTCCGCGAGGACGAGGACCTGGAGGAGCAGATCGACTTCGGTGACATCAAGCGCATAGGGGCCTATCTGAAGCCCTACCTGCGCCAGGGGGTGATCATCCTGGCGGCGGTCCTGTCCATGAGCGCCATCGCCGTGGCCATTCCCTACATGACCAAGACCATGATCGACACGGTCATCCCCTCCAAGGATCCGGTCCGGCTCTTCACCCTGGGCGCGGTCTTCCTGCTGGCCATCGTGGTCTACGAGCTCCTCCTGCGCTATCGGACCGTGGCCATCACCCAGGTGGGCCAGCTCATGCTCAAGGACATGCGCCGGGACCTCTTCACCCACATACAGACCCTGCCTTTCTCCTACTTCGACTCCCGGCCCCACGGCAAGATCCTGATCAGGGTGGTCAACTACGTCAACACCCTCTCGGATACCCTGAGCTCGGGTCTGATCAACGTGATCGCGGACATCTTCACCTTCCTGCTGACCCTGGTGGTCATGTTCGTCATCGACTGGAGACTGACCCTCTGGTCCCTGGTCCTCATGCCCTTGCTGGTGCTCTATGTGCTGGTACTCCAACGCTTCCAGCGGCGGGCCTACCAGCGCCTGTCCAACAAGCAGAGCAATCTGAACGCCTATATCCATGAGTCCATCGCGGGCGTCAAGACCACGCAGACCTTCGTCAGGGAGCGCGAGCAGTTCCACACCTTCCAGGAGCAGCAGGGGCAGGTTCGCAGCTCCTGGATGCGGGCCGTGCACATCCAGTACCTGATGTGGCCGGGAGTGCAGAACATCTCCACCATCACCATCGCGCTGATCTACTATCTGGGGATCACCGGCCTGGGCGGCGTGCAGGTGACCACGGGCATGCTGATCGCTTTCGTCGGCTATGCCAACAACTTCTGGAACCCCATCATCAACATCGGCAACTTCTACAACCAGCTGATCACCTGCTCGGCCTACCTGGAGCGCATCTTCGAGACCCTGGACGTCCGCCCGGAGATCGAGGACCGCCCGGGGGCCATAGAGCTGCCGCCGGTCAAGGGCAGGGTGGACTTCAACGACGTGGTCTTCAAGTACGAGCCCGGAGGCCGCAACATCCTCAACCTGGTGGACTTCCATGTGCCGGCAGGCAGCACGGTCGCCCTGGTGGGGCCCACGGGCGCCGGGAAGACCACCATCGTCAACCTTCTCTCGCGTTTCTACGACGTGAGCGAGGGAAGCGTCTGCGTGGACGGGCATGACGTGCGCGACGTGACCCTGGCATCCCTGCGCCGGCAGATGGGGGTCATGCTTCAGGACACCTTCATCTTCACCGGCAACGTGCGCGAGAACATCCGCTACGGCCGCCTGGATGCCACCGACCAGCAGATCGAGGAGGCCGCCAAGGCCGTCCATGCCCACGAGTTCATCATGGAGCTGCCCGACGGCTACGACACCAAGGTCGAGGAGCGCGGTTCCACCCTCTCCGCAGGTCAGCGGCAGCTGATCGCCTTTGCCAGGGTTCTTCTGGCCGACCCCCGCATCCTGATTCTGGACGAAGCTACCAGCAGCATCGACACCCGCACCGAAGAGGCCCTCCAGGCCGGACTGGCCCACCTGCTCAAAGGGCGGACCTCCTTCGTCATCGCCCACCGGCTGTCCACCATCGAGAATGCGGACCAGATCTTCTACATCGATCATGGGCAGATTGTGGAGCACGGCACCCACCAGGAGCTTCTGGCCAAGAGGGGCGCCTACTACAGGCTGCATGAGTCCCAGTACGCCATGATCCGCACAGCCAACGGCGACCAGGCGCAATCGGCACAGCCTGGCGATGATGCAGGACAGGACAACCAGGTTCGGCAGGATTCGGCTGTCTCTGCCCAATAGCAGGCTGACCTATGTGTCGGTACTGGTCTCCAGCTAGCAGTATTACATCGTTGTAAAATAAGTAACGACAAGTCAAAGCCGACTGGTTCGGCAGCCAGGGCAAAGGAGCAGACGTTGAGCAATACGGTTCACAAGGACGTCGAAGGAGCCGACCCCTACGGGTATCTGATGGTGCACTTCATCGAAGACCCCCAGGGGTATGCCGAGCGCCTCTACTTCGACCTGTCGCGAGGCGACGACCCTCTGAGCTGGGATCCGCTGTACGGGGGCAGGCCGCTGCTGACCTCGCACCTGGGCACCACCGGTCTGCGGGATCCCTACATGGTACGTGACCCGCGCAACGGCCGGGTCTATGTCATGGCCACCGATCTACGGGTGTTCGGCGGCGATCAGTCGCAGGGCAGCGGCTGGGAGCACTGGTCCCACCACGGCAGCACCAAGCTGATGATCTGGTCCACTGACGACCTGATTCATTGGTCGGGTCCCTGGCCGTTGGATGTGTCCTTGCAGCAGGACGGCAGCAGGGTCCAGCTGGGCATGGCCTGGGCGCCGGAGTGCCTATGGGTGCCCGACTATGAGGGACCGGGACAGGGGGCCTTCGTCCTCTACTGGTCATCCAAACTCTTTGACCGGGCCGATTCCGACCATACCGACCCGTCGGCCTACGACCGGGTGCTCTGGGGGTCGACCACCGACTTCACCCAGGAGCACTTCCGCTATGGCGGAGTCCTTATCGATACCGGTCGCAATGCCATCGACACCACCATGGTCCAGCGTCCTCTGCCCGGGGGCGGCCTGCGTACCTACCGGGCCACCAAGGACAACGGCTTTGGCCGGGGCATCTGGCTGGACAGCACCGACGATCCCCGATGGTGGCTGCCGCAGGCCCGGTGGTCCACCATCCAGGAGCGGATCGGCGCCGGCTGGTGCGCCGATGGCAACCCCTCGGGTGTGGAGGGTCCGGCCCTCTATGCCGACCATGCCCTGAACCGTTGGTACCTGCTGGTGGATGTGATCCCCTCCGTGGGCTACAGGCCCATGGTCAGTGATGATCCGGATGCCGGGTTCGACTACGCCCGGGAGCAGGACTTCCACCTGCGCCCCCATACCAAGCACGGCGGGGTTCTGTCCCTGACCCGGCAGGAATACGAACGTCTGCGCCCCCTGGCGTGGCGGAACTGAAACAAAAGGACCGAGAAAGGAGCAAGACATGGATAAGGCCTGGAGACCACCCATGGGGTGGAACAGCTGGGACAGCTACGGGACCACCGTCACCGAGCAGGAGGTGCTGAACAACGCGCAGGTCATGCGCGACAGACTGCTTCCGGCGGGCTGGGACACGGTCGTCATAGACATCGCCTGGTATGACCCGACCGCCAGGGCCCATGGCTACAACGCCAAGGCGCCTCTGGTCCTGGATGACTATGGTCGGCAGCTGCCCGATCCGGTCCGGTTCCCATCGGCGGCCGACGGCCAGGGGTTCGCTCCTCTGGCCGCCCGGATTCACGGTCTAGGGTTGCGCTTCGGCATCCATGTCATGCGGGGTATCCCCAGGCTGGCGGTCGAGCGGAATCTGCCCGTCCTCGGCACCTCCTATACGGCCGCCCAGGTGGCTGATACCACCCATGTCTGTGCCTGGAATCCCGACAATTACGGTCTGGACCAGTCCCATCCGGGAGCCCAGGCCTGGTACGACGCACAGGTCGACCAGTTCGCCCGTTGGGGGGTGGATTACCTGAAAGTGGACGACATGCAGGCCCCCTTCATGGACCGTGAGATCGATGCCTACGCACGGGCCATCCGCAAGGCCGAGCAGGCCCATGGGCATTCCATGACCCTCTCCCTGTCCCCGGGCACCCGGGTGCCCACCACCCATCTTGGTTTCCTGCGGGACCATGCTCAACTCTGGCGGATTTCGGACGACCTCTGGGATCGTTGGCAGGACCTTTATGCCCAGTTCGCCCGTCTGGCCCGCTGGGCACCTCTGCAGAGCACAGGCCACTGGGCCGATGCGGACATGCTGCCCCTGGGGCATATCGGGCTGCGGGCCGAGAGAGGCGGGGACCGGTCCAGCCTCCTGACGGCCGACGAGCAACGCACCATGCTGACCCTTTGGGCCATGGGGCGCTCGCCGTTGATGGTGGGCGGCGACCTTCCCAGCAGCGATGAGGCCACCCTGTCGCTGCTGGACAACCCGGCCCTGGAGGAGGTCACCGCCGGTTCGGCCGACAACGGTGAGATCATCCGGGAGCCGGTCGAGGGCGGGGATGACCAAGACAAGGCAATCTTAGGCGAGGAGATCGTCTGGAGGGCCCTGGCCAGGGATTGGGCCGACGGAACCCCCTCGGCCCATGCCGGCGGGGTCTATGCGGCTGTCTTCTGGACCGGGGATCGCCCCCGGCGGGTCAGGACGGCCCTGTCCTCCCTGGTGGGTCTGGATGGGGCGGATAGTGCCTGGGCCCCGGTCGACCTGTGGCAGGGCCGGGCCACTGAGTCCGCCCAGGTCAGCCTGGAAGGACAGGGTGCCGACCGGGATCTGGTGGCCCTGGTGCCTGCACACGGCGTGGTCTGGGTGGCTCTGGATCCCCGCTGAGGAGATCAGCGCTTGGAGCCCCAGATGCAGACGTTGTTGCCCAGGGCGCTGAAGGTCATGACCTTGCGGTGGTCCTTGTCCCTGGGCAACCGGGCGAAGACGCCCTGGTAGGTCACGGTCCCGTCTTCCTCCTGGAGGTCCATGGACAACCGTCCCTGGTCGTCGACCTGCCAGTGGCCCTGGCGTGCTCCGGTCACCTGGCCGCCGGGCTCCAGACGGATGTCCACGGCCTTGACCACGCCCCGGTATCGGGTGCTGTGAGTGTCGGTCACCTTGCGCGGTCCCTTGAAGAAGATGGTCGGATCGTGCTCCACCAGCTCATAGGTGCCGGCCTCGTCCTTGGCGCTGTATGGGCCTCTGGCCTTGGTGCCCAGGTACTCATAGGGGGCGGCTACCAGCCAGCCGTCTGCGGTGGGCATCAGTTGCCGGACCCGGATCTGATGCTCCTCCTTGCGGTCGGAGAATCTGGTGTGGTAGACCACATAGTCCCGGCCGTCCTTGTCGTGCAGGGCCGTGTTCCCGCCCTGCGAGACCTCGATGTCGCCCTTCTTGTCCCCGCTCCACTGGTAGGAGCCCATCAGGCGGATGCCTGTCTCGCTGGTCCAGTTGTCGGCCTCGCCGCTGGTGGCGATGGCCGGGTTGCCCCGCTGGTCCAGGTAGGGGCCGGTGATGGAGTCCGAGCGGAACATTCGCATCTGGTAGCCACCGGTCTGCACCAGCTTGCCGTAGGAGAGGAAGAGGTACCAGTGGCCGTTGGTGTGCAGCAGCGCCGATCCTTCGCCTGAGTTGCCGAAGCCTCCGGCGAGTTTGTGTCCGTAGTAGGCGTCGGACTGGTTGGCCTGGGTGGGGTAGGTGGTGGAGTAGTCGCGCAGCCCGGTCTTGGGGTCCAGACGGATCATCCAGATGCCGCCGAACCAGGAGCCGAAGCTCATCCACAGGCCCCCC
This sequence comes from Bifidobacterium asteroides, assembly GCF_009683175.1. Taxonomy (GTDB): domain Bacteria; phylum Actinomycetota; class Actinomycetes; order Actinomycetales; family Bifidobacteriaceae; genus Bombiscardovia; species Bombiscardovia asteroides_H. The sequence goes on along the minus strand of NZ_WKKW01000007.1, from coordinate 5,738 downwards.
TGCCCGTCATCCTTGACACAGGCATCAATCGCATTGATACCCGTATCCGTGTAGGACTGATAGCGGTCCAACTCCGGGTCCGAGCCCAGCACCTTGGGAACGTCGGTGCGCATGTAATTGGCCCGGGTGAAGCCGGAATAGACCACTGGCCCCACGTAAGTCCAGTCGCCGTCCACCCGGTCGGCGGTCAGCAGGACAATGACCGAACGATGCTCGGCCCCGTTCAGGCTCAGGTACATGCACCACTTCTTCATGGTGGCGTTGTAGTAGACGTCGGGCGCCCACATGTTGCCGGTCACATCCGGATTGGAGGACTGCTTGGGCCAGTCCTTCCATATCTTGGCAAAGATCTTCTTGTAATCGCGGCTCAGGTTGTTGGTGAAGGGGGTCCAGTTGACCAGATCCGTGCTGCGGGCATAGGCCCGATGCGAGCCGAAGACATAGTAGTTCTTGCCGGAGCGAACCACGGAGGGATCGTGTACCGAGACGCGCTTGGGCTCCTGGGTGGCGGCGGTTTTTGTTCCGCCGGCTGACGGCTGCTGGCTCGAGCAGGCGGCCAACGCCCCTGTCAACAGCATCGCCAGACCCGCCGTCAGGGCAGTCAAGGCCTTCATGGCCCGTCCGGTGCGTTTGGGTCTTCTCATGGTTCCTCGCTTTCCGTGAAGGCAGTCCGATCGACATCGATAACGACCCGCGACGTATGGCCGACCTTGCGGAGTCGGTTTGGATGAGCGAACAGCCCGGCCTCATCCATGCGGGCATCGGGCGTCGGGGACTGGTCTCCATGTATAATTTCTATCGTTAGAAACGATAGTCGTCGGCGTTGAAGCCGGCAAGCCGGATGGAAGGAATCGTCATGGGTGAGGATGCTCTGGACGGTGGACGCGAAATTGGGAATGGGGTTGCACTCATGTGCTATACCCGGCATCCCACCGATCGGCAGGAGGCCAACAACGAGGATGTCGCCCTGAGCATGCACCTGGCCCTGCGTTCACGGGCGACCGGTCATTGGGAGCCCCTGAACGGTGACTACGGCATCTTCTTCGCTGCGGCTGTGCCCACCAGGGCTGTGCCGGATAGCGCCCGCGGGGCCTGCACGGCCGGGGCTGCCCTGCCAGGCGAGGCGGCGCCGCAAGAAAGCGAGCAAAATCCTGGACTGGACGCTCATCAGGGCGAGGGCTCCAATGCTGATGCTGATGGCGGCGACAATGCCGATGGTGGCCAGGCTTCACAGGCGGCTCAGGAACTGGCGGTGGTCCCAGGGCAGGATCTGATCCTTAAGAGTCTGATCGACCCTTTCCTGCTGCCCCTGAGGGACGGTACCTTCGTCATTCTGGCCACCAGGACGGCCAGGGGTGGCCAGCTGGACGGTTCCCAGTCCGACTCCTTCATGACTGCTCTTTCACCGGATCTGCTGACATATCGACGGCTGCCGCAGGTCCATATCCTGGGCGCTCATGGGGTCCACCGGCCCAGGGCGCGGCTTCTGGACGATGGCCGGGGCTGCCGACTCTACTGGGACGACGATCGCGGGCGGCTGTGCATGGCCACGGTGGACGACCCGACGCGGATGGGCATGGTGGCCGACATGAAGGTCCTGGAGGATGACAATCCCCTGGCCCAGGGCGACCCCCTGCCCCTGGATCGGCGGCGGGCCCTGGAGGAGGACTGCGGCATGAAGGGCATCCTGGCTGGCAATGTGGTGCTGGTCAGCGCCGATTGTGAGCGGGGCCTGCTGGAACGCTTCGGCCGCATCTACAATACGGACGTGAAAGTGGATCCGGTTCAGGTCACCCGGGGCGATGGCCTGGAATCGGTCCGGCAGGCCCAGGCGCGGCTCCTCTACAGCGACGGATCCACCGCCCTGCGCGGAGTGGATTGGGAACAGAGTCAATTGGAGCGCCTGGCCAGTGATCTGGACCAGGGTCGTCTGAATCCTGGTCAGACCAGGCTGATAGGTGGACGGGTCCGGCAGACGGCCTACCCGGTCCCCTTCGCCCGGCAGCGGGCCGATCCCTCCATTTTCCGCTGGTCCTGGAGGGGTCAGCGCCTCTTCATGTTCATCGCCACCGAGGATGCGGATGGCAATTGTGTTGACCCCTTGAACGGGCACACGCACATGCCCCTGCGGGTGGCCGATACCATCGAGGGTCTGAGCGATCAGGCCGGCGGCCATGAAAAGGAGGTGGACCTGCTGCGCAGGGGCGATCGCAACAGCGAGGGCCGGGTCATGACCGGCTGCTTCTGGGCCCCGGAGATTCATCTGATCGGCGGCAGGCTCTCCATTCTCTTCATGCCCTGCTTCGATGGTCCGCAGACCAACCCGGACGGGACCGCCAATGATCGGGCCGGAAAGCCGGACATGTGGACGGGCTGCTGCCACATCATGCAGCTGCGCCGCGACGACCAGGGCCAGGATCTGGACCCGCGCCGGCCTGAGAACTGGGACAAGCCCCGACCCATCCTGCGGGCTGAAGGCACCCCCCTCAACCCCATCCAGCGCATCAGCCTGGACATGACGGTCCTGCACGATACCGGCCGCTGGTATTACGCCTGGCAGCAGCTGGGGTCAGTCTGGATCGCCGCCTTCGATCCGGCCCGGCCCGACCGTCTGACCAGCACGCCGCGCCAGATCATCGTCCCGGAGTTCGCCTGGGACAACATGATTGCCGAAGGGCCCAACGCCGTGGTCCACGACGGCCGGATCTTCCTAATTTATTCCGGCTCCCTGGTGGGCATCGACTACACCACCGGACTGGTGACTGCGCCGGCCGGAGTCGGGGCCGATCTATGCGATCCCGGCGTGTGGAAGAAGCTGGACTACCCATTGCAGAAGTCCGGGAAGTACAATGGCCACTGGCAGCTGGGCACCGGCCACGGAATGTGGTCCCAGGACGAGGACGGCACCATGATTTACGTCTTCCACAATGCCGAGCATGATCAGGACCGCTACCTTGGCCGCGACAGTCAGGTACGGCGGGTACATTGGTCTGCTGAGGGGATGCCCGTATTGGATATGCAGACGGATGAGGAGCTTGACCCCACCCGCGCCACGGTAACCTTGGAGGTCAGGGTCTTATGAGTTTAGCCGCTTCCCCCGGCACAGGACGTGGTTCCACCCCGACCATGAAGGATGTGGCCCAGGCTGCAGGAGTGTCGGTAAAGACCGTCTCCAACGTGGTCAATGACTACGAATTTGTCTCCGAGGCCACCAGGGGCAAGGTCAACAAGGCCATAGAGGAGCTGGGTTATCGGGTCAACGTGCCGGCCAGAAACCTGCGGCTGGGCTACACGGGAATGATCTCCCTGGCCATACCGGATCTGGCCATGCCCTACTTCGCTCAGCTCTCCTCCCTGGTCATCGAGGAGGCCAAGAAGCTGGGGATGCGTGTGCTGGTGGAGCCCACCCTCTACTCGCGCGAGGGTGAAATCGAGGCCCTGCATGGCTCACAACGATCCATGATCGACGGCCTCATCTACAGCCCGCTGGAGCTGGGCATGGACGACCTGGACCAGTTGCGGGTGGACTATCCCCTGGTGGTTGTGGGGGAGCGGATCTTCAGCGACCAATTTGATCATGTGGCGACGGAGAACGTTGAGGGTGCCAAGCACGCCACCGCCTATCTGATCAATACCGGCTGCCGTCGGGTGGCGGTCATCGGCACCCATCCCGGCGAGAAGCTGGGTTCGGCTGCTCTTCGCCTGGAGGGGTACAGACAGGGTCTGGAGGAGGCCGGCCTGGACTACGATCCCCGGCTGGTGGCCCCATCGCGCATGTGGCACCGTATCGACGGGGTCAATGCTATGAACTCCCTGCTGGACCAGGGTATCGTCCCCGACGGGGTGGTGGCTCTGAACGACATGCTGGCGGCAGGGGTTCTGCATTCCATACAAATGCACGGTATGTCGGTGCCGGACGACATCTCGGTCATCGGCTTCGACAATTCGGACGATTCCCAGTATCTGTCGCCCTCGCTGACCAGCATTTCGCCCGGGCTCAAGGCCGTGGCCAGGCTCTCGGTTCGTGTTCTCAAGGACAGGATCAACGGGGCGCAGCCGTTGAACACCAAGGAAGGCGAGCACGTCTTCCGCAAGGTGTCCTCTTCGCTGGTGGTCCGCAATTCAACCCGTGCCCTGCCAGGAAACGAGATTGCCGTCTGATTGCTGATGTTCTTTTCCGGGTGTTCCTGGTTTCTTGATTTCTAACGTTGTAATATACTGAAGACGTTCTCGAACGATTCGAGGTGGCATCGGCGGACCATGGAGGCCTGCCGGTCGGAGCGCAGTCGCTCCGATGCCGACATGGAAAGGTGTGAACATGCGTCATCAATCGTCATCAGGCGCAGGACGACGGAGCCGAGGAGGAGTTGCAGCAGCGGCCCTCGTGGGCATGATACTGGCGGGCGGCACAGTCGCTTCTCCAGCTTGGGCGGATCAATCCCAAACCGACAGCAGCGCTACAACCAGGATGTCAGCCGACCAGCCACAGCCCTTGCTCGGCTACGATTTTTCTGCTCTTGCTCCAGGGGCCAAGGAGGCAAACAATACTGTCTCAGACTCACCCTTTGGCCCGGCCCGCATCCTGGACGCCGATGGTCAGCCGACAGGGGCAGTCAAGACCGACGACGCGCTCCTGTTCGATGGATCCACCTATGTCAAGCTTCCTGATGACATACTGAGCGGACGTGCCAGCGCCACGGTGTCCATCCGCGTGCGCAACGACCGGTTCAACGCCTCAAACCCCTGGACCTACCTCTGGTCGCTAGGGGGGACCGGTCAGCAGGCCGTCGGCTCCTGGACCGCCTCCACCCACACTTCCCTCTACACCTCCATCACTTCCAAGGCCAACGGCCAGGGCGAGACCTATCTGCCGGCATCCAAGAATCTGCCTGATGACCGCTTCTCCACGCTGACTGCCACCATCGATGGCAAGAGCAATATGGTCCGGCTCTATATCAACGGTCTACAGGTGGCTGAGGGCAAGGCCACGGTCAATCCTGCCGCTTTTGGCGACCATCATCACAACGTAATCGGCCAGTCCCGATACCCCGGCATAGGCGATGCACTCTTCCACGGCGCAGTGCAGTCATTCGCTGTCTATCCACAGGCCCTGGATGCCGACCAGATCGTCGCCACCCTGCCTTCGGAGGACCTTGGGGATCTGATCGACCAGCAGGCCACATCCCTGGCGGTTCCCGCAGCCGTGGACGGTGATTTCAACCTGCCGGTCTCCACTACTGTCGCATCAGTGGGGTGGACCTCTTCGGCTCCTGGAACGGTCAGTGTCAATGCGGCTACCGGCAGGGCCCATGTGGTCCCCGGCAAGCGGGATGTCCCAGTTACGCTGACGGCCCGGCTACAGGCCAACAAGGTCTCGAGGTCATCCCGGGACGTTAAAGCCATCCAGCAGGACTACCGGCTTATTGTCAGGGGCACCTCCAAGGACGGTCAGAACGCCTACTCGCGCGTCTCCGTGCATGACCCTTCCGTGGTCAAGGCCGGAGGGCGCTACTACATCTTCGGTTCCCACCGGGCCTGGGCCCGCAGCACCGACCTCAAGCATTGGGAGCCCTTCACCAACAATCTGAGCCGGGATTACCAGCGCATTCTGGATCCCATCTGGAAGGCATGGCCCAAGCAGTCCTCCAATCCGGACGTGACCGGCAACATGTGGGCGCCCGAGGTCTACTACAACGCCACCATGAAGAAGTGGTGCATGTACCTGAGCCTGAACGGGG
>NZ_WKKW01000006.1 GCF_009683175.1 Bifidobacterium asteroides | reverse complement strand
GCACGGCAATGGTACTGCACCCGGAAGAGTGTGGGAGAGTAGCACACCGCCGCCATTACACATGAAAAGCAAAGGCCTCTGGTGACAGCAGTCACCAGGGGCCTTTACTGTATTTCAGGGCATATACCCCACAAAGCACCTTCTGTCTGCATGCCACGCCTCTATACCTCACAGTACTTAAGCTATATCAGCACGCTTTATGGCGCGATACTGCCAAACGGCACATACTCGCCCGCCTTATGAGATCCGACCCAGTGCCATCAGGACACATTGGACAATAAAAATGAAACTTCCGTTGAGCAAACTAATGACATTCTGGCTCATACGATACTTTGATAAACCATTTGTTGAGGTTAACTGCTCTGATCGGGATCAGTGCCCTGTCAAACACCATGCCCAAAAAGCATAAGGCTGTGTTGTATCCATGGGGCGCCCGGTGCCTTCAGCGAAACCCGTCCGAAAACTGTGTTTTGAGGTATTTCAGCACTGTCTCAAAACCCCTGTGTGTCAATACATAAAACGTTAAAGCAAATAAGTAGAATGTCAGCTGTTGCCCACCATATACAGGGAGGTATTAGATGGCTGGCAGGATATTCGATATCCACTTGGACAAACATGTGCCGAAGGCGACCATATCGGTAACCGAACAACGACATCTTTGGTTCCGTGAGTTTATGAAACCATATCTGATGGTCATCATTCTGTACATTACCATGTACCTTGTTCGGAATAATTTTAAAGCAGCCCAGCCTTTGATGAAGCAGCAGCTGGGCATCACAACCCAGCAGTTGGGCGTAATCGGTTTTGTTTTCTCTGTTGTCTATGGAATCGGAAAAATCGTTGTGGGATATCTGGTCACAGGCAAAGACAACAAGAAAATTGCATCGATTATGCTTTTCTGCTCGTCTATCGTAGTCATCTGCATCGGTTTCCTGTTCACCTTAAGCCACGTGCCTATGGGTTGGTTGATCGTTCTATGGGCCCTGAATGGGGTCTTTCAGTGCGCCGGAGGCCCAAGTTGCGCCACGGTGATTTCCAACTGGACGACGAAGACGACGTATGGCCGATATTTGGGTGTTTGGAATGCTTCCCACAATATCGGCGGCGGCTTGGCTGGAGTATTCGCCATCTGGTGTGCCCAGACCTTCTTTGGAGGAAAGGTGGCCGGGATGTTTATAGTCCCGGGTGTAGTGGCACTTCTGGTGGCAATTATGTGCTTCCTGGTCGGCAAGAACCGTCCCGAGGATCTAGGGTGGGAACCCTCGGAGACGATCTTCAATGAGCCTGTCAAGCAGGAAGACGAGGAGTCGCATGATGATACGACTTGGCAGATTTTCCGCCGGTACCTGCTTTCCAACCCTTGGGTTTGGGTGCTTTGCGTCAGCAACGTTTTCGTCTATCTGATCCGCATCGGCATCGACAACTGGGCGCCTCTGCGTGTGACTGAGCAGCTGCATTTCAGCAATCAGGTCGGCGCGCGGACCATCTTCTATTTCGAGATTGGTGCTCTGATTGGATGCCTTCTCTGGGGAGTGGTGTCTGACTTCCTGGGTGGCAGGCCCGCCCTCGTGTCCACGCTTTGCGCCATCTGCCTGCCGCTCGGAATGGCAGGCTACCAGCTGGGCCGCACCCCTGTGGTCATTTACATCTCACTCTTCTTCTTGGGCATGTTCATTTTCGGACCCCAGATGCTGATCAATATTTCCATGCTCAATCAAATTCCCAAGCGGGCAAATGTGCTGTCCGGCGGCATGGTCGGCGCATTCGCCTACCTGTTCGGTGATTCCACCGCCAAGGTCCTGCTGGCCAAGATCGCGGATTCCTCGTCCGATGGGCTGACCGTGTTGGGGCACGTGCTGCATGGTTGGAATGACACTTTTATCGTGCTGTATATCGCCATTGTCTGTGCGGTCGTACTTTTGGGCCTGGTGGCCTTGATGGAAGAGAAACGTATCAGAGGAGGTCGTCGATGAACATCACCAATTTCCGGGATCTGGGTGGCATGCGGACCATCCACGGCCGCCGGGTCCGCCCCTATAAGTTCATCCGATCAGGACAGCTGGTCGGCCTGGACGAAGAGACCAGAAGGGATCTGGTCGACCGCTACCGGGTGACGCAGGTCGTGGACTTCCGCCGACCATTCGAGATACAGGAGAGTCCTGACGACTCAATCGAAGGCATCACTTTTACCAACATCGATCTGCTGGGTATGATCGGTGCCCGCAATACCAGTTTGGACGACTTCGCCTCGATAGGTTCGGTCGATCGGGTCAACGACCATATGTTGGGTACCTACCACGACATGGTCCTGAATCCAGGCGCTCAGAAAGGTTTTGGGCGCTTCCTGCGCATCGTCGTGGGCAACACCCAGGGGGCTACGCTCTTCCATTGCTTTGCCGGTAAGGACAGGACCGGGTTCGCCGCGGCCCTGGTGCTCTGGCTGCTGGAGGTGGACGACGACCAGATATTCGCGGACTACCTGAAGACCAACCAGGAGAGGGTCGCGGCCAACAATCAGCTGCTGGACCAATTCCGCGCCAAGGGCTTCGACCAGGATTCACTGGACGCACTGGCGGTTGCACTTTATGTCAAGCAGGAATATCTGATCTACGCCCGCCAGCTCATGATCGACGCCTATGGTGATGTCTTCGCCTACGCCCAGCAGGCTCTAGGGTTCGGACCGGACCAGGTGGAGGCCCTGCGCAGCAACCTGCTTGAGTAATCGGACAAGACCGAATAGGTGCGGGCAGGTGATCGGGCTTGAGTGCCAATTGTAAGGGGGCATCGTGCATACATAAGTCTGGGACGGTAATGATTCCGGGGCTCCCGTGCGGCTCTGGTCGGTCAATGTTGATCGCCAGACGACCGGGAGGCCCGGGCCATTGGGAGACGGCCATGAATGCGGGCGCGGGTTTCTTTCGCACAGACGGATTGCCGAGCAGACCGCGATTATATGGTCAGCAAAACGACATGGGAACAGCCGAATCCATCTTGACTGGCCATATCGACGCTGCAAGTGACTGGATGATCAAGGAGGATTTTGGACTCAGTTTGAAAGAGACATCCCTGTCCTGGAGCGGCTGCTGGTATCTCCCTGGCTGAAGACCTGGTCGTAGAACTCCTGTACCAGGGACTTGTTGGCTGCCGTCTCACTCAAGCTCATCATGAACCCTCGTCTTCCGCCAGTACGCAAGCTTTCGGGTTTCTTTATGATGGGTGTCTTCGCTCAGGCTCGTAAGTGTGCATGAGACCAAGGTGAGCAGGTGGATGGTGGCTTACGGAAAGGCTATCAGGCCTTGAAGTGGCGCTCGTCGTTCATGGTGGCGAAGTTCAGACCGATCAGGATGCCGCCGCCTATGTAGTTGCCCAGCATGGCCACCAGGACCACCAGGATCGCCTTCCAGGCGTTGACCCGCCCGAAGACACCCAGGATGAGGAAGAGGGCCGAATCCGCTATCGAGTGCTCGAATCCGCAGAAGGCGAAGACGAAGACGGCCACGACCATGATGATGCACTTGGTGAAGTCGTTGGAAAGCTTGCCGTTATAGACCATCAGCATGGCGATGTTGATGCAGAAGTTGCACAGGATGCCGCGAACGAACAGGTCGGCGAAGCCCATGGGACCGCCGGAGACGTAGCCGGTTTTGGTCGCCGCAGCCGCCAGCATCTGGTCCAGGGTGGGACCGCTGACGATGGATGAGAAACGCAGGATGACGGCCACGATCAGGGCTCCTGCCAGGTTGCCCAGAAGGCAGAGGACCAGGATCCGCAGGGAGGCCAGCCAGCCCAGACGCTTGTGATAGGCGCCTATGGTGACCACCATCATGTTGGAGGTCAGCAGTTCGGAGTTGGTGTAGTAGATCAGGACCAGGGCCCAGCCGAAGGTGGTCGCCGCCAGGACCCGGCCTGCCAGGATCAGACCGTGGTCGGCGGGGTTCTGGCCGGCCTGGCCCATGATGACGAAGAAGGCCGTGAAGAAGATACCCACAAAGAGGCCGGCCATGGTGGCCCGCTGCATGTACTTGCCGGTCAGGGCGCCGCTCATGGTCTTCTTGCTCTCGACCACGTCCAGGACGGTGCTGATGAAGGCCCGCCCGGGGAAGAGCGGCTGTCTCTTCTGTTGATCTGTCATCTGATTGGATTGCTCATTCACGGGGTTTATTATGACATTCCCGAGTAAAGAGAGACCGTCCTTAGGGCCCTACTGTGCGGGAATTCACTTCTTTGCCGGTGCCACCCCAGCCTCACTCGGTGCGCAGGGCGGTGGCGGGATCCTGCTTGGCTGCCTTCCGCGAGGGGATCAGGCCGCCGATCAGGGTCAGGATCACGCTCAGGATGACCAGAGCCACGCCACCCGAGGCAGGCAGGGCCGCATTCACCTCGGTGGTGCCCATGAAGTGGTGCATGATGCTGTTGGCAGGAACGATCAGCAGCAGAGTGATGCCCACCCCCAGCAGGCCCGCCAGAAGTCCGATAAGGCCGGTCTCGGCGTTGAATACGTTGGAGACGTTCCGCTTGGAGGCGCCCATGGCGCGCAGGATGCCGATCTCCTTGGTCCGCTCCAGAACCGATATGTAGGTGATGATGCCGATCATGATGGAGGAGACCACCAGCGAGACCCCGACGAAGGCTATCAGCACGTAGGTGATGACGTTGATGATGGTGGTGACCGAATTCATCATCAGGCCCACGTAGTCGGTATAGACGATCCTGTTCTTCTCCGCGGCCTTGTCGTTGTAGTGCTTGATGGAGTCGCCCACGGAATTCTTGTTCTCGAAGCTGTCCGTGTAGATGCTGATGCGGGAGGGGGCGTCCCGGGAGATCAGGCCGAAGTCACTCAGGTTGTCGGCGTAGGTGCCTGTGGAGACGTACTGGTTGTAGATGGCGACCAGGGCGTCCTGTGGGGCGGTGGCGATGTACTGGTCGAAGGCCTGGGCCGTCTGCTGTTCGGCTGAGGCCCCCGTGGGGATGCCCGCAGAACCTTGGGCTCTTGCAGCGGCTCCGGCCCGGCCCTGACCCAGACCTTGGCCGTCCTGGCCGGCCATGGCTGCCGAGCCCTTCATGATCTCCTGGGCCATGCTGGCCTTCTGGCTGACGCCCAGGGAAGCGATGTAGGCCTTGGCGTCGTTGGCCTTGGCGGCATCGTCGGCAGGGGCGAAGGCCATCCCGTTGAGGACGCTGTGGCCCTGGTCGGCCTCCTGGTCGGTGACGATGGGGCTGGTCTTGGCCTGGTCGATCAGATAGTCGGTCAGCTGGCGGGTATACCCGACGCCTACCTTGAGGGGTGTGGCCTTGGCTCCCTGGTGGGGGCGTACTATGCCTACGATGTGCAGCTGCAGGCCCTGATCGGCGGCCTTGGTCATCTGGTCGGTGCTGTCGCCGATGTAGTGGTAGTGGCCGTCGGTCCCCTTGGCATACTGGTCCGCAGCGGGCACCAGGGAGAGTTTCTGGTCCATGGCCTTGGCGTATTCGATGGGCTTGGTGTCGACCTTGACCTCCTGCCCGCTGTTGAGTTTGTTCATCATATCGGTGTATTGGCTGGAGGGGAGGATGCCCAGCTTGTAGAGGCTGGTGACGGGCATCTGGTTGTTCTTGTCCAGCACCAGGACCACCTGATCCTTGGCCTTGGGCCAGGTGCCGTTCACCACCTGGTAGTTGTCGTTCACCACCTTGCTGATGGTGGTCTTGGCATCGGCCCCCGGCATGATTTCGCCGAAGATCTCCGGAGCCTTGTTCTTCTCGGTCTTGCCAGTCAGGTAGGACATCTGCATGGACTGGATGTCGCCCATGTCGCTGTCGGTGTTGGCCGTGGCCATCTGGCTGGCGGTGGAGCTGGCTTCGTCCTGCCCGCTCATGGTCACCTTGTCCGCAGAGACCAGCTTACCGTCCGGGTCGTGCCCGAAGACCGCGAACTTGGTGGCGTAGGAGTACTGGATGCCTACGGAACCCACGTATTGATGGATCTCGCTCTTGGGATTATCCAAGTATTTTTTGAAGTCTGTCAGATTGTTCTGGGTGATGCTGCTGGTCAGGCTGGAAGCCCCCTTGATGCTGGAGTCGTCCGGCTGGATGGCCTTGAGATCCTTGTGGGCCTTGGCCTCCTTCTGCGATTCCTGGGCGGAGTCCACTATCTTGTTCAGGTCGAAGGACTGCTCCTGAATGGTGATGGGGTAGGAGGTCATGGTCTCCCGCTGCACCCTGTCGATGTAGCGGTTGACCCCGGTGGATACCGACAGGATCAGGGCGATGCCGATGATGCCGATGGACCCGGCGAAGGAGGTCAGGGCTGTCCGGGCCTTCTTGGTCCGAAGATTGTTGAAGCTCAGCGACAGTGAAGTCAGCAGTCCCATGGAGGCCTTGCCGAAGGTGCGGTGGCGGGCCCGGCGGATGGGCACCTGGTCGTCGGGCAGGGGGTCGGAGTCGCTGATGACCGATCCGTCGTGCAGCTCCACAATCCTGGTGGCGTACTGGTGGGCCAGCTCTGGGTTGTGGGTGACCATGACCACCAGCCGGTCCTGGGCCACCTCCTTGAGCAGGTCCATGATCTGGATGGAGGTCTCTGAGTCCAGGGCTCCGGTGGGCTCGTCGGCCAGGAGGATGCGGGGGTTGTTGACCAGTGCCCTGGCGATGGCCACCCGCTGCATCTGCCCGCCCGAGAGCTGGTTGGGCCGCTTGTTCACGTGCTGACCCAGTCCCACCTGCTCCAGGGCCTGCCTGGCACGCTCCCGCCGCTCCTGCCGGTGCACGCCCGAGATGGTCAGGGCCAGCTCCACGTTGGACAGGATGCTCTGGTGGGGAATCAGGTTGTAGCTCTGGAAGACGAATCCCACGGTGTGGTTGCGATAGGAGTCCCAGTCCCTGTCCTTGTATTTCTTGGTGGAGGTGCCGTTGATGATCAGGTCGCCCTGGTCATAGCGGTCCAACCCGCCGATGATGTTGAGCAGGGTGGTCTTGCCGGAGCCGGAGGGGCCCAGGATGGCCACGAACTCGTTGTCGCGCAGGTTGACGCTGACATCATTCAAGGCCTGCTGGACGAAGTCCCCCGTTTTGTACTGTTTGGAGATGTGTTCGATCTGCAGCACCGTCGTCCTCCGCTTTCTGGATTCTCAATGGCTTTAATGGCATGGACTTATGGACTCTTGGAGTGCCAGCTTACGCCATCAGCATGGGTAAATGCCGATATGGCCTAGTCCACCGACTTGAGGGCCTCCAGCATGTCCACATGCTTGAGCTTGTTGTTGACCATCCAGCCCAGGCCGGCCGTGATGACCGTGATCATGACCAGGGGCACGACGAAGGCCACCCAGCTGATGGATGGGTCAAAGAGGACGTTGTCCGGTGGAACGGTGGTGATGATGTAGTGGTGCAGCCAGGCCCCGAACCCATACCCGGCCAGGACGCCGATGGCCGATAGGAGGATGGTCTCCCGGTAGATGTACATGGTCACCTCGCGGTCGTAGAAGCCCAGCACCTTGATGGTGCTCAGCTCGCGGATGCGCTCCTCCACGTTCAGGTTGGTCAGGTTGTAGAGGATGACCAGGGCCAGCAGGGTGGCCACGATGATCAGCACCTGCATGATCATGTTCAAGGATTTGACCACGGTGTCGATCTGGCTCATCAGGGTCGTGTTCTGCACCACTCCCTGGATGCCGTCGATCCGTATGAAGGAGGCGGCCTGCCTTCTGGTGTTCTCCGCGCTGGAGTCCTTGAAGGTGACCAGGTGGGCGTTGGGCGAGAAGTCCTGATGGAAGACGGTCCTGTAGGCCGACGGGCTCATGAAGACGAAGTGCCCCAGGTACATCTCGCAAATGCCGTCCACCCGCATGGTCCTGTCCCTGCCGCCTGAATCCTGCAAGGTGATCCTGTCGCCGACCTTGGTCCCCGTCAGCTGGGCGATCCGTTCGGAGAGGATCACGCCGTCGCCCTTGAGACTCAGGGGCTTGTGCCCGGACCGGGTGTCCATGCGGATGAAGTCGTCCAGGTGCTCGGCGCTGGCCGGCGCGATCATGGTGATGGACTGTTTGTCGGCGTTGTGGCCGGCCGTCTTGCTCATCTCCTCGTAACGCACGTTCAGGGAACGGCTCACATCGGGCTTTTCCAGCCGTTTTTTGATGGATTGGCGTTGGTCGGATGTGGCCTGGCTGTTCTCGGCGGCGATCAGGTCGTAGCGGATCACCTGGCCGAACTGGTGCTCGTTGATGGCGGAGATGGACCCCTGCACGCCGAATCCGGCCATCAGGAGGGCCACCGATCCGCAGACCCCGAAGATGGTCATCAACATCCGCTGCTTGTAGCGGAAGATGTTCCGGGCGGTGACCTTGTGGGTGAAGCTGAGCCGGTTCCAGATCAGGGGTATGCGCTCCAGGAAGATCTTCGATCCGGCGCTGGGCGGCTTGGGCAGGAGGAGGGCCGACGGCTTCTCGCGCAGCTCCCGCCAGGCGCTCAGGAAGGCCGGAACCACGGCGCTCAGGAAGGCCAGCAGGCAGGCCAGGAGGGTGATGGGCAGGTGGAAGCCGTAGTGGATGGGCGGCATGTCGAAGGCGTGGACATAGGCCTGGTAGACGATCCAGGGCAGGAGGGTGTGGCCGGCGATGATGCCCAGGAGGGCGCCCAGGGCCGAGGCTGCTCCGCCGTAGACCAGGAACTTGGCCATGACATCCTGGTCCCTGTAGCCCAGGGCCTTGAGTGTTCCGGCGTTGATCCGCTCCTCGTCCACAAAGCGCGTCATGGTGGTGAAGGTGACCAGGGCAGCTACCAGATACATGAAGTAGGGGAAGACCTTGGCCAGCGAGTCCACGATGAAGGAGACGGAGGCGTAGACCTTGTAGCCCTCCGAGCCGGGTGCTTCACGGCGCGAGTCCAGGGCGTAGACAGGCTTTTCCAGTCGGCTCAGCTGGTCAGCCGCCTTGTTCAGCTTCTTCTGGGAGTCGTCGATCCTCTTCTGGGCGTCCGGGCTCTCCCTCTTGAACTTGTCCAGTTTGGTCCGGTATTCCGCGGTTTTCTGATCCAGGGTGGCCTGGGCCTGGTCGATCTGCCCCTGGGCCGAGGCACGGCTGCCGGCCAGCTGCCGCCGGGCCTGGGCCAGTTTGGTCCTGCCCTGGGCCAGCTGCGCGGAGGCCTGGTCAAGCTGGACCTTACCCTGGGCCAGTTGGCGCTCGCCTTCGTTCACCTTGGCCCTGGCCTGGGTCAGCTCCCGGCGCTTTGCGTCCAGGGTCTGCTGGTTGGCCGCAATCTGGGACATGCCGGGGGCATACTGGTTGGTCATGAAGGCATCGCGGCCCGCCTTGGCCTTGGCCGCCAAGGCATCGATCTGCGGTGATTGCCGGTTGAGCTCGGCCAGTTGGGCCTGGAGCCCGGTCTTTCGGCGGTTGAGCTCCTCCTGCTGCTGGGGGGTCAGCCCGGGGGCGGCCAGCTGGGCGTCGATGGTCTGAATGAGGCCGGTGACCTGTGCGATGCCCTGTCTGCATTGCTTCTGGGCTTCCTGGGCCTGGGCTACAGCCTGGTCGGCCTGGGCCTTGCCGCCCTCCAGCTGCTGGCGGGAACCATCGAGCTTGGCCTGTCCCTGGTCGATGGCCTGCTGCCCCTGATCGGCCTGCTGCCTGCCCTGGGCCACCTGGCTGGCGGAGGACTGGTACTGCTTCTGCTTTCGGGCCAGCTCAGCCGAACTCAGATCCACCTCCTGCTGCCCTTGGTCGATGGCCGCCTGGGCCTGTACCGTCTTGGCGGCCAGTTGGTTCTTGGCGGACTGGATGCTCTGGGCGCCCTGGTCCAGATCCTTCCTGGCCTGGTCCAGCTGCTGCCGGTTCCCTTCGAGTTCATCTCTGGACTGGTCCACCTGGTCCTGTCCTTGGTCCAGCTTCTTCTGCAGTGGAGCCTTGATGGCGTTCAGCCTCGCTGTGGGGCGCCCCGACAGGATCCTGTTCAGGTCGTCCTTGTGGGTCTGCAGGGCCTGGATGTACTGGTCGGAATAGTGGTCCCTGATCCGGTCCAGGTCCTTGAAGGTCAGGCGGGCGATCATGTACTCGTCCGAGTCGAAGGCCTTGGGCGTGGTTACGGCGTAGGAGTCCAGGGACCCGGATCCGGCTGTGGAGGGGCCCATGTTGACCTTGCTCAGGATCTCGGTCGACCTGACCGTGCCCACTACGCGCAGCTTGTGGTGCCTTAAGACCTTCCTGCCCAGCTGGTCGGCCTTCTCGTCTACCTGGATGTTGCTGCCGATGGGGTGGCTCTCACCCAGGGCCGTGTCGACCGCTATCTGGTCCGACCTGGTCGGCATGGCCCCGTCGACCAGCTCATAGGTCGAGATCCGGTCGGGGGCGGAGTAGATGCGCAGGCTCTTGTCGGTGCCCTTGAGCACCACGTCCTTCAGATACCCGTATTCGATTCCCGAGTTGCCGGGGGCGGTGTCGATGGCATCCCGATCCTCCTGGTCGAGTCCGTAGCTGCTGATGACCATCAGGTCGGCCAGATGGTGGTCGGACAGGTAGGCGTTGCCGGCCTGCCGCATGTCCGGCCCGGTCACGCTCAACCCGACCAGGGCGAAGGAGCCCAGCGCCACCAGGCAGACGATGGAGATGAACCGTCCCAGGGACTTGCGCAGGGAGACCCGGATGTCGTGCCAGAGCACCTTCCTGACGGGCTGCATCCTCACCACTCCACGTTTTCGATGTCTTCGGGGTTGTCATTGGTCTGCACGGCCTGGACCCGCGCGTCGTGCATGCGGATGACCCTGTCGGCGATGGGGGCGATGGCCGCGTTGTGGGTGACGATGACCACGGTGGCGCCCTTCTTGCGGCACTGGTCCTGGAGGATGCGCAGCACCTGTTTGCCGGTCCGGTAGTCCAAGGCCCCGGTGGGTTCGTCACAGAGCAGGATCTTGGGGTTCTTGGCCACGGCCCGGGCGATGGCCACACGCTGCTGCTCGCCGCCGGAAAGCTGGGCGGGGAAGTTGTCGATCCGGTCGCCCAGACCCACGTCGATCAGGGTCTGGACCGGATCGGCGGCATCGTCCACGATCTCCGAGGCCAGCTCCACGTTCTCCCTGGCGGTCAGGTTGGCCACCAGGTTGTAGAACTGGAAGACGAAGCCCACGTCATAGCGGCGGTAGGTGGTCAGCTGTCGGGCGTCGTAGCCGGCGATGTCCTTTCCGTCCACGATCACCTGGCCCTCGTTACAGGTGTCCATGCCGCCCAAAATGTTCAGCACGGTCGATTTGCCAGCCCCCGAGGCGCCGAGGATGACCACCAGCTCGCCCTTCTCGATGGAGAAGGTGACCTCATTGTTGGCCACGATGGTCGTCTCGCCGGTCACATACCGTTTCGTCTCTCCGATGACGTCGATATAGCCCATCATGCCCTCTCGTAACCCTGGCTGTGCGGCGGGGCCGTCCGACGCGAGGGACGCCCCTGATGCTCTTTTCCCCACTACTGTATACGTTCGCGGGGTCCGGAGCACAGGAGACCCGCCTGCCGGGCGGTGACATATTCACCCACCCTGTAAGGGCTCAGAGGCTCAGAGGGCTTGCAGGAGGTTGCCTAGTTTGCGGCTGTCCCTGACCGGTCTGCCCTGGCGGAAGGTGATGAACCGTTGGCAGGTCTGGGCCAGGAACTCCTGGTCGTGCGAGATGACGATCACCATGACCCCCAGGGAGTGCATGTAGCGGATCATCCCGGTCACCTGGTTCATGTGGAGCAGGTCCAGGCCGCTGGTGGGCTCGTCCAGAACCACCAGGCGCTTGCCAGATAGTATGGCGGCCGCGATGGCCACCCGTTGCTTCTCCCCGCCGGAGAGGGTGTTGGGGTGCCGGCCCAGGAGCCGCTCCAGGTCCAGCTTTCGTGCCACCTCCTCAAAGAGGTCGGTCCGTCTGGCCCCAAGGAGCATCTCGCCCTCCACGGTCTCGCTGAAGAGCTGGTAGTTGACATCCTGAAAGACCATGTAGGAGTCCTCGACGCGCTCCCTGGCGGTCTGCTTGGTTCCGTTCAGGCTGATCTCCGACCTGTCGCCAGGTTTGAGCAGTCCGGTCAGGACCGAGGCGAAGGTGCTCTTGCCGGCTCCGTTACGGCCGATGATGCCGGTGATGTCCTCACTGAACAGGGTCAGATCGTCCACATTTAGGGCAGGAGCCTGGTCGTGGTGGTAGGCATAGGTCAGATTCCTGACCCGGAGTAGGTCGGGGGTCTTCTCGTTGATGACCCTGGCAGGCGCACTCGCCTCCTCGTCCGCATCCAGGTTCAGGGCCCGCAGTCCCATGGTCTGGCGACTTGGGCCGTCGAGTCTTCTCATGGCGGCTGGGGATAGGTGCTCCGCCAGTCTGCCGTCCTTCATGACCAGAAAGTCGTCGGCAAGGCCGTCCAGATAGTAGAGGCGGTGCTCGATCAGGACCATGGTTAGGCCCCGGTCCTTCAAGCGGCCCAGGATCTGCGCCAGGCTGGCCACAGCTTCGACATCCAGATTGCCGGAGGGCTCGTCCAGGACCAGGATCTGCGGGTCCATCATGCAGGAGGAGGCGATGGCGATCATCTGCTTCTCGCCCCCGGACAGGGAAAAGATGTCCCGATCCAAGAGCTGGGTGATGCCGAAGAGGTCCGCCACCTGGTCTATACGCTCCCGGATGGCTTCCGGCTGGACCCCGGTGTTCTCCAGGGGAAAGGCCAGCTCGCTGCGGACATCGGTGGTGAAGAACTGGGTTTTCGGATTCTGGAAGACCGACCCCACCTGCTCCGAAAGCCGGTAAATGGGCCGGGCCGTGGTGGGCTCGCCCCCGATCAGGCACTCTCCCTCCAGCTTGCCCTCGTAGAGTTCGGGAATCAGGCCGTTGATGACCCTGGACAGGGTGGTCTTGCCGCAACCGCTCGGCCCGGTGACCACAGTCAGCCGGCCCTGATCCATTTGGCAGGAGACCTCCTTGAGGGATGGCTTGCTGGCGCCCTCGTAGGTGAAGCTAAGCCTGGAACATTGCAACATAGGCTCCACATCCCATAAGGACCAGGCCCAGGGCGCACATGAGCGCATCCATTCCGGTGAAGGCAATCCGTTGGATGGAGGTCTTGGGCCCGGGGTCGCCGATCCCTCGGGTCAGGGCGGCCGAGGTCAGGTCGGAGGCCACGTTGGTGGCGTTGTTGAGCAGGGGAACGTAGATGTATTCCATGGTCCGCATCGGATGCCGGACCATGTCACCGGTGGTGACCGCGATCCCCCTGAACTTCATGGCCCGTCTGATTTGGGCATAGTCGTGCCTGACGGTCGGGAAGAAGCGGAAGAGCACGCTGACGGGGATGACCAGCCACTGGGGGGCGTGGATCTTGCGCAGCAGGTAGACCAGCTCCGAGACCTTGGTGGTGCCCATCATGAAGGCTGCAACCAGCACCAGGGGGAGGACCCTGCCCACGCCGACGAAGAGGAAGAGCAGGTAATGCCCCGGCAGGTTCTCGGGAAAGACCATGGCCAGGGAGGCACCCAGGGCGAAGACCAGACAGACCAGCAGCCAGGCCTGGCCCTTCCTCACTCTGCCCACGATGACCTGGAAGCTGCAGAAGTAGATGTTGATGGCCAGGACCAGCGGGGTGGGCAAGGTGACGAAGATCAGGGCGTTGGCGAAGATGACCAGCAGGAATCTGGTGTAGATGGAGATGGGCCTCATTGCTTGGCGGGTATCCGGTTGAAATGCCGGTCGACGATCCGGGCGCCTATCCATGCCCCGAGCAGGGCGCCGACCAGGGTGGCCAGGATGCAGACCAGGAAGGTGGCTCCGGTGATGGGCGCGAAGACTCCGTCGATGTACTCCTGGCTCTTGCCGCGGCGGACCAGGCTGGCCACGTAGGCGTCCTTCATGAACCAGAGGGGCAGGACGGGGCCGGTGCAGCCGAAGGTGAGGATGACATAGCTCAGGTAGCGGGCCAGGTTGGGACGGCTCTCCCTGAGCGAGGACTGAACCAGATCAGCCAGCAGGCCGCAGAAGGCGTAGGGGATGAAGGACAGGGCGAAGTGGCCGAAAACCAGCAGGAAGAGGCCCATGATGACGCCGACGATGGTGATGGCCCCGAACCTGGGCACCCGGCGGATCATCAGCATGTAGACCGGGCCGGAGACCAGCCCCACCACAGCGGGGATGAAGAGGGAGGACAGGCCGGGCATGACCAGGCCAGCCAGGAAGACGGTGATGAAGTTGCCCACCGCCATGCTGACGAAGTAGAGGGCCGTGAAAATGCCGACGTTGACCAGGTCTTTTGTCTTCAGTGCTTTCATAAAGGATCGCTCCCATCTGGGTGGCGGTCGCTCGGCCCTAGGCCATATCCGCCGATTGCAGGTTGTGCCGTCAAGTTTAGGAGGGCCGGGAGGGAAAGTAAATGATATTTTTTTATGTCTCTTGCCCGCCGCGCGAGGATTTTGTTAGTGTCCACTGAGAGGGGCGTATCAGAAAGGCGGCACGGAGGACAGGCATGATCAGCAAGCGACTACTTCATCTACCGGGAGCCAGGATGGGCGCCAGCCTCCTGCTGGCCCTCCTGCAGACGATCGGCGCGTTGGCGGAGGTCCTCCTCCTGCCGGTGGCCATCGCGGCCGTGGGCCGTTCCCTTGGCCTGCCTGTCCCCCATGCCCTTGCCTGGGTGCCCGGTCGGCCCGGACCCTTGGCGGCGCTGATAGGCGTGCTGATTCTGGTTCGGCTTCTGACCCAGGCGGTCGCCAGGTCCGTCAGCGCCCGGCTGGCTGATGGGATGGGCAAGGCGCTCTCCCAGGCCCTCTACCTGTCCGTGTTCGACCCCAATGCGCAGAAGGACGACCTGGGCGTTCCGGCGCAGACCCTGGCCAGGCTTTCGACCGAGGGGGTTAAATCGGTCGTCTCCTACTTCACGGCCTACATTCCGGCCTTGGTCCAAACCGCCTTGATGCTGGTCGTGACTCTGATCGTCCTTCTGCCCGTCAGTCCCCTGGCTGCGGCAATCGTCGTGATCGGCATGGTGGCTCTGCCCCTGGCCTCCAAGCCCACCATGGGCGAGAACATCAAGGTGCAGCTGGGCCAGTTGCGCAAGTATGACAAGGTCGGCGTCCACTTCGAGCATGCCCTGAGGGGGCTCAACACTTTGAAGATCTTCGGGGCAGACCAGCGGCAGGCTGATGACCTGGCCGAGGAGTCCGAAGGGTTTCGCCGGATAACCATGGGGGTCCTTAGCGGGCAGCTGCGCTCGCTGATCAAGGCCGACGTGGTCATCTACACCAGCCTCATCCTGGCGGTCGCGGCCACAGTCCTGATCGGACAGGGCGGGCCCTCTCGAATGCTGTCCTGCCTGGTCGTCGCTTTGGCCGGGGTCCGGCTCTTTGCACCTGAGCGCCAGCTGGTCTACATGATGCATTCCGGCATGGTCGCCATCAAGCAGGGCAAGGCCATTGACGATATTCTCCAAGCGCGGCAGAGGGGCGACGGGGAGTCGGCGGCTCCAGGGACGACTCTTGAATCACGCGAGAAAGTGGCGCCGGAAGAGGTTCCGGCAATGATTCCGGAAGCATCCGAGGAAGCGGCTCCGGAAGCGAGTCTTGAGGCTTCTGGGGAAGCAGTTCGGGATTCTGAATCGGAACCTTCTTCGAAGCCTGCTTTGCAATCTACATTGGCACCTGCATCGGAATCCGCTTTGAAACCTGCTTCGGATGCTGTCCAAATGCCTGTATCAGGTTCTGCCGATGCTATGGGACAAAATGCTGGTTCGGTGCAATCGGGCTCGGATCATGCAGATCAGGCGGATATGTCTGACGACGATTCGTTGGGCATCCGCGCTCGCGCTCTGACCTACACCTATCCTGACGGCTTCCAGGCTCTGACCGATTTGAACTTCAATCTCCCGGCCAAGGGACATGTGGGTCTGGTCGGCGCTTCGGGCTCCGGAAAGAGCACCCTGGCGGGCCTGCTGTCCGGGCGCCTTCAGGGGTATGCCGGAGAGCTGACCATTGGCGGGCGCCAGATCAGCGACCTGTCGCGCGAGGATCTGGTCGGCCTACAGACCGTGGTTCGGGGAACCGATCACCTCTTCACCGGGACCATCAGGTCGAATCTGGACCCGGCCGGACTGGGCTACTCGGATTGGGAGCTGCAGGATGCGCTGGACCAGGTCGGCCTGACCAGTCTTGTCCAGAGCAAGGGCGGACTGGACGCTCCTATCGACCCCGAGGGAGGCAACCTATCCGGAGGGCAGCGGCAGCGCCTGTCCATTGCCCGCGGGCTCTTGCGGCGTTCTCCTTTCTATATCTTCGACGAGGCCACCAGCGCCGTGGATCGCGAGCATGATGCCACTCTGGCTGCTTTGATGGATGCGTTGGGCAAGGAGTCCCTGGTCCTGACCATCACCCACCGCCTGGCCGGGGTTCGTAATGCCGATGCCATTCTCTTCTTGCAAGGGGGTCGTCTGATGGAAAGCGGCGGCTTCCATGAACTGATGGATGCCGGGGGCGGATTTGCCGCTCAGTGGAAGGAGCAGGCCCAGTATGAGGACGGGGAGTGACGACATGCAGACGACCGGCAATCTGACGATGATGCGCCGTATGGCCCGGCTGATGAAGCCTCTGGCCGGTACTGAGGGCAAGGCCATCCTCTGCGGCAGCCTGGGCCACCTCTTCGCGGTCTGGAGCATGATGGCAGCCGCAGCGGCCCTGATTGGCCTGGTTACAGACTGGCCTCCGTTGAATGGCCAGTGGGTCGTCTGGGCCCTGGTGGCGGTTCTGACTGCTCTCAGCCGTGGGGTCATGGCTTATGGGGAGCAGTACTACAACCACGAGATGGCCTTCAGCATGCTCCGGGACATCCGCACGACGGTCTTCGACAAGATGCGGTCCCTGGCCCCGGCCGGTTTGCGAGACCAAGCGCGCGGAGACATGGTGACAGTGATCACCAACGACATCGAGCTGCTCGAGATCTTCTACGCCCATACGCTTTCGCCCATCGCCATCGCCCTGGTGACCTCTCTGGCCAATTTGGCCCTGCTCACCTGGCTCTCACCCTGGATGGGACTTGCCGCCCTGGTCTCCTACCTGATCGTCGGCCTGCTCATCCCCATCCTGAGCGCCAGGCCCACTTTCAAGGTGGCCATGCAGGAGCGGACGGCCCAGGCCAGCCTGCATTCCCTGCTTCTGGAGACCCTGCAGGGCCGCACCGAACTGGCTGGATTGGGGGCTCTTGGCAATACCCGCCATCGAGTGGGAGTCGCCACCGACCGGATGTTGGATGCCCGCGGGCGCACCTCTGGGCGGACCATCGCCAACGAGATGGTCACCAATGTGGTCACTCTGATCTGCGCCGGAGCCTTCACGCTGATGGCCTGTTGGCTTGGCTCTGAGGGGTTGGTGGATCCTGCCCGGGGGATGATTGGACTGGTCGGTTTCCTCTCCTCCTTCGCCCCCCTGATACCTGTGGCCCGGCTAGGCGCCGGCCTGCAGCCCACGCTGGCTGCCGCTCGAAGGGTTTTCTCGCTTCTGGACAAGGAGCCGCCTGTGCGCGAGGTGGAGTCCGATCATGGGAATCACCTGACGGAGTTCACAGGAGAGGAGGCCAAAGCCGTCTGCTTCTCCTACGCTGGCAAGACTGACACGGGCAAGACTGACTCTGGTGAATATGGCGGCCGAATCTCGGTTTTGGACGGTCTGGATCTTTCCATTAAACCTGGCGAGTTGATCGGCATCCAAGGCGCCAACGGGGTTGGCAAGTCTACCTTGATCGATTTGCTGATGCGGTTCCAGGAGCGTAACGGCGGGGACCTGACCGTCTCCGGCCTGCCCATCGAGACCATCCGCACCGCCGACCTGCGTGCCCAGCAGACTCTGGTGAGTCAAGATACCTATATATTTAGCCTTACTTTGGCAGATAACATCGCTCTGGCCCGGCCCGATGCCAGCAGAGAGGATATTGAGAAGGCAGCTCATGATGCCTGCCTAGATGATTTGATCGACCAGCTGCCTGACGGCTTGGATCATCTGCTTGCTGACAACGGCTCGGATCTGTCCGAGGGGCAGCGGCAACGAGTGGCCCTGGCTCGCGCCTTTTTGAGCTCGGCGCCATTCATGCTTTTGGATGAGCCTACAAGCAACATGGATGCCCTCCTCGAAGGCCGGGTTCTGACTAGGCTGATCGAGCGGAAGGGCGACCGTTCCTGTCTGATCGTCTCCCATCGTCCCTCGGTCCTTGCCAGGGTTGACCGTCTGCTGACGCTGCAGGACGGCATACTAGTCTTTGCGTGAGCATCCGCATCAAGAATGAGATGCAAGTTTATAGTGCTGGTTCGAATTACTGCTCACAGCTATGGTTTGTCGATACAATTCAAACCGGTATTAGCACATTTAATGAAAGATTCTGGGGCGGATTTTTCCTGCTGACTCCGCAAATGTAGACGTGGTTCTTGAGCATCTTGTTCAGCGTCTCAACACCCTTGTTGTACGCTGCCCTTCGGTATTCAGTTTGTCGGCTATCGCTGCATTGACCTTCTTGCTGCCTACTCGTCTAACATCTGCCGCACGCAGAGTGCCGTGTCCACGACGTACTGCTTTGTTGCCCTATTTACCCCATGCCCGAACAGCTTTTATGCTGTTGTACAGTGCGCGCTCGGCGTTGTAGTTCATGACACTCTGGATGTTATAACAGTTGCCAGCTGTAGTACTTCGCCATTGGTATCTATCGGGCCCTCGATGAGCGTACTCTCGGGACAATCCGTCGGGATGTTCTCCGCCGCAGGTGTATTTCGCTGTCTGCCTTCCACATGATGAGCGTATGAGGCCGAATTTGCGCAATTACTGACAGCATCAGCTGGAACACTGGGTAGGCGTCCGTGGTGCCGGATATGGCCGCGTTCTCACACTCCCTGATGATGTTAACCCGCTGGTGTCTGCCCACGCTTGTGCAAGCTCCTTCTGCTGTTTGATACTCACCTCGTCTTATGAGAGAGACGAGAACGGGTAGTACGCTACGGCGAGATTATGTTGTCGTTCAGCTCGATTTTCTCCTTGCGTGCCAAAATTATTCAACCTCCCCCTGATAAAGCCCGCCGCTACGATGACGACGAGCTTGGTTGAATCTATACGAACATCTGCTGAAGCAGGCCCTTCTTCAGCTCCCGCCACTTTGCCAGCTCGGCTTTCGCCTTAACGACAACGTTGTTAATTGACGACAGACAGTCGGCAATTTTGCGCTGTTCGGGAAGGGAAGGAATCTCTATGTGAGTCGAAGAAATATTGCTCTTACTTACGGATGTAACTTTAATTCCCTGCATATACGGACGTAATTGGTCGTGATACGCGTTGGAATTCATGTAATAGCCAAGATATTTGCTCGCGAAGGCATCTCTTGGGCGACAGGCAATCGTATGAAGACCGGAAAAAAGTGTATCAGAGCCGACATTCATTATCTCAACGACTTTTCCAACTGTATCGTCCTCTGCCGTATCAGCTATCACAATGTCCCCGTCATGGAGACAATCCCAACGCTTACAGTCGATGTTGGAATTAACGAATGGAACTCCATCATTCTGAATATCGACCACAGATCCGTACTTGATGAGCACGTCGCCATAATGAATATTCTTTGCCTGACCGCGCTTGCTATTTAGACAGTCTCTCGATAAAGTATTGTTGCTCAAACCCGTAAAAACGTCAGAGAACGATTTGCTCTCCCAATCAGGAAAATCGGACCCGTCGTCAGCCTTAAATCTGATCTTCTGACTGAACAGCTTCTGCATCGCACCCTTCTTGCGCTGTTCCCATGCGTCCACCTCGGCTTGCTGGGCAGCGATAACAGTGTCGACGGTTGAGAGCAAGTCAGCAATCTTGCGCTGTTCGGGAAGGGAAGGGACATCAATCCCAATATCGAAAAAATCTGCGGTCGGAACATTGAGAAGTCCGTGATTGCGTGCACCCTCCGCACAAATTGCAGCAACCTCGGGATTCCATTTCTGGCTGTCAAAATAATGAGTCAGATAATCCGAATCAATACCGACGTTTGGCTTCAAACCAAAACAGATGTAAAGCGTAGACAATGCACCACAAGGATACTTGTCCAATCGCTTGATCGAACCATAGTCAAACCCGACAGAATAGCTCTTATTATATGCAAACTCCCCGTTTTGCAACAGGAAATATCCGGACATGTCCTTGCTTGCCACTGTCTTCTTAAAGTAATCGCGTTGATCAACAAGGCCGTCAAGCGATGAAATAGTGAGGGGAATGTCCGTCTGATTATCCTTGTTTTTACGCGTCACACGCTTGGCAATCTCAGATAGAGTCTTCTCTTTCCAATCCGGAAAGCCCGCTCCGTCGTCGGCTTTGAATCTCAAAACAGGCATCCTCATATTCACGCCTCCCTTTCCTGCAGTACCAGATGGATATATATCTCGAACACTGCCTGCAAGAACAAATCTTCCATTGTGCTTATGGTTTCTCCAGCATATCTACCTGGCGCGCCGTATTTTTTACTCGAATCGTCATCCTTGCTGCCGTAAATCGCGATGTACTGCGCGAGAACCGTTGCAAACTTGCACGCCTCTATCTCTGACACTGTATTGAAGCCGTACTTGCGTTCAAGAACGGAAATGGGCTGTTCTGGGCCTTCGCCTCGGAATGATTCGCTCAAAACGTCCGTGATACGGCTTTCGTAAGATGATGCGCCATCAAGGTTGACGACGCGCGGACTAGCCGCACATGGCGAGCGATAATTGATTCGTTCGGCCGGAATCTTCTCGCCGCCATAATGCTCGAGGCTACGCAACACGTACTTACCGCTGTCATAGAACGGAGACTCATCCCCAGGGAAACGTGTGCGCAGAATTTCCGCCACCGCTTCGACGCACCGCTCGAAGAGTCCCTCTTCTTCCACAACGCGCAAATCCAGTCCGCAGTATTCGAGGACACGATTCTGGACTTCGAGCGTCATGCAGCAAAACTCTCGATACATCTCGCGCGAATAGTAGTGCAGGTCGTTATGCATCGCCGCCATAGCGCACAAGGGAATCAAGCCACGGTCTGCATAATGCTTCGATATGAAGGAAACCGCCTGCGACTTTACCTCCTCGGCGTGACGTCGCTCGTCACGCTCGTCCTGACGCCGCTCGAATTTCGCCATGCGCCCGCTTTGCCACAACTGCAGGCCCGCAATCACAATGGCTACGACAAGGGAAATCGACGCGCAAATTATGCTTATCCAATCCGAACAGGTCAATTACGCCTCTTCTCTCACAGCCCCAGCTGGCGCAGCATCGACTCCGCTTTGTCGACGGCGGCCTTCTTCTCGCCCTCGATACGCTTGATGTCATCTCGTACGGCCTCGAGATCGACGGGCTCCTCTTCCTCGTACGTATCCACGTAACGCGGGATGTTGAGGTTCCAGTCGTTCGCCTCGATCTCGGCCATATCCGCCACGTGGGCGAACTTCTCGACGTCCTCGCGCTTCACGTAGGCGTCCACGATCTTCTTGATGTGCTCGTCCTCAAGCGTGTTCTGGTTCTTGCCGGGCGTAAATTCTTTGCTCGCGTCGATGAACAGCACGTTGCCGCTGTTGCCGTTGCGCTTGGACTTCAGCACCAGCAGGCACACGGGGATACTCGTGCCGTGGAACAGGTTCGGCGCGAGGCCGATCACGGCGTCGAGACGGTTCAGGTCGCGAACAATGTACTTGCGGATGATCGCCTCGGCACCGCCGCGGAACAGTACGCCATGGGGCAGCAGGACGGCCACGCGCCCGTCGTCATCGTCCATGTGATAGATCATGTGCTCGACGAAGGCGTAGTCGGCGTGGGACTTCGGCGGCAGCTTGCCCGCGCCCGAATACCTTGGATCATCCAGCAAGGCGGGGTTGCCGTCGTACTTCAGCGAGTACGGCGGGTTGCAGACCTGCACCGTCATCTTCACATCGCCGTACTTGTCCTCGCGCAGCGTATCGCCCTTATAGATGTCGAAGTTCTGGTAATCCACGCCGTGCATCAGCATGTTCATGCGCGCGAGGTTGTACGTGGTGGCGTTGTTCTCTTGCCCGTAGAAGTGCCCAACGCGTCCCGTCGTGAGGTGCTTCTGCACCTCGAGCAGCATGGACGCCGAGCCGCACGTGCAGTCGCCCACCGTTTTCGCCTCGTCCAAGCCGACGGTCGCCAACGTCGCCACCAGCTTCGACGGTCCCGTTGGTGTGAAGAACTCGCCGCTCTTTTTGCCGGCGTCCGAGGCGAACAGCCCAATGAGGATCATGTATGCCGTGCCCAGCACGTCGAACTGCGATTCGGACAGCTTGAAATCGATTTCGCTGATCTTCACGATGACCTTCGCGATGAGCGCCGTGCGGTCAGCCACGGTATCGCCCAGATCGGGGTCCTGCAGCTTCATATCGTTGAACAGGCCGGAGAATGCCGCCTCGGACGCCTGGCCCATCGTGGAGCCCGTCAGCTCGTTCACTGCACGCTCGTAATCCTCGACGCTGAACTTGTCGGCGTCGTTCTCGGGACGGACGATCTTGCGGACCAGCTCGCGGAACAGGTTCCCGGGCTTGATGATGTAGCCCAGATGCTCGATGGACCACTGCTCGACGATAGGGCGGTAGTCCGCATTGGCGAACGCCTGCTCGTAGCTCAGGCCGTCCTCCTTCAGGATTTCCTGCATATAGTCCTCGGTGCGCTCCGACAGGTAGCTGTAGAAAATCGTCCCGAGGATGTAGTTACGGAACTTGGTGGAATCCATGTTTCCACGCAAATCGTTCGCGATGGCCCAGAGCTTCTGGGACAGCTCGTTCGCCTGCGCCTGATACTTTGTGGAATCAATCATCCCGCTTACTCTCCCTCCGCTCTATAGCGGTTGTAGGTGTCGATGACGAACCTCTTGATGATATTTGTCATCGTCGTGATCTCCAGAAGTCTTAAATGATATGCGGTTAGCTTCTTGCGGACGGCCTCCTCAGAGAAGTTCCCGTCGAAGGTGTACTCCGAGAAGATGTCCTGTACGTCCTTCGCCTCAAGACCGTTTTCATGGGCGAACGTCTCGATTTCGGCCTTAAGGCTCTCACACTCGAACTGCTCGTAAGCCTGCTGAACGTCGGCGTCTTCCGGCAAGTCGTAGAAGCGCGTTCGGATGAACGACTCCATGATGTCCTTCTTCGCGCGTAGGGCGTCGTTGTCCGAACGTTCGATCTCCCGCATAACAAGGTCGATGTCGCGATTGAGGTTCGCTTCGCTTTTGCGGGCTTTGTGCGCCGACTTCAGCAAGCTCAGGATGTACATCACGTTGATACGGTCGGTGCGGACCAGCTCCACGTCGAAATCCACGTCGACGGGCACGGGGACCTTCGGGTTGCGTTTCTTTGACTCGTCGTAATAATACAAATACCAGCTTTTAAAGCCCTCGTATTCCTCCTCGCCGAGAGCCACAGCTAAATCCGCCCACTCGAACTTGCCGAATGTCTTCAGCGTCGCTAGTGTGCCCGAAAGCGAGCGGAATGCGAGAATGAACTGGCGGATGTCATCCTCGCTTTGAAGCTGCCCCGCGTCGTCCACGGTCTGTGCGATCTTGCGGAGGACGGGCACCTGATTCATCCACTTGTTCATGTAATACTCATAGCTTTCGAGCAGATACTCGTTCGGGTCGCCGTCACCGGAGAACAGCCGCAGAGCATCGTCCTGCGCACGCTTGATATTGCGGTAGGAAACAATCTGTCCGAACTGCTTCGTCACCTTGTCAACTCGGTTCGTACGGCTGTACGCCTGCACCAGGGTGTGCCAGATGAGGTTCTTGTCCAAATAAAGAGTGTTCAACGGCTTCGCGTCGAATCCCGTCAGCATCATATTGACCACCAGCAGGATGTCCACCTGCGGCAGATCCTTCTGCTTCATGCGGCGCGTGATGTCCTTGCGGTATGCATCGAAGGAATCCAGACCGAATGCCGTGCCGAACATCGCGTTGTAGTCATTCATGCAGCGCTCCAGCAGCTCCTGCGAGTGCTCGTCGCCGCCCTCGTCCATGTCGCCGTTGGGCTGATACGTGAAGATGGCGGCCACGCGATACCGTTTGTCGTCATCTCTCATCTCATTCAGCGCCTTGAACGCGTCGTAGTACTTGCCTAGCGTCTTGATGGTGTCCACCGCGAACAGCGCCGTGTATACGTCCTTGCCCTGCGGGTGGGCATGCTGCTCGTGATGCTCAAAGATGTCCTCGGCCACCAAGTGGATACGCTCATCGTTGTGATACAGCGACTCCAAATCGAGGTTGTGGCGTCGGCAATAATCAGGGTCGCCCAGCTGCTCGGGATCGATGCCATTCGCGGCAATATGCTTGGCGAAAATCGTACGTTGGTACTCGACCGAGAAGCGCAAAACGTTTCCGTCCGCAATCGCGTCTTTAATCATGTAGCGATGCAGGCAGGCATCTAGCTTGGGCCCAGCGTAGAACACATCCGCGGTCGTCTTGCCATCCCTGCCGCGATTCGCCTCAAAAATGGGCGTGCCTGTAAAGCCGATATAGTTCGCATTGTTGAAATGGCGCTCGATGTCTCCGTGCATCTTGCCAAACTGGCTGCGATGGCACTCGTCGATGATAAACACAACCTTCTTGTCACGGTACGAATCCATCAGCGACTCATATCGTTTGTTCCTGATGGCGTTCGCCATCTTCTGAATCGTCGTCACAATGAGCTTATGGTCGTCCTGCTTCAGCTGCCTGACCAGTACGGCGGTGGAATCGGAGCCGTCCACGCAGTCTTTCTCAAACGAGTTGTACTCGTCCACGGTCTGGTCGTCCAGATCCTTGCGGTCAATTAGGAAGATGACCTTGTCCACCCTCGGCTCGTCACGCAGAAGCTGGGCTAGCTTAAACGAAGTCAGCGTCTTGCCCGAGCCCGTGCACGCGAAGACATAGCCATTCTTGTTGGAATCCAGCACGCGGCGCTTCGCGGCCTTCACCGCGTAAATCTGATACGGGCGCATGACCATCAGGATAGGTTCAGTGGTCTTGACGACCATGTACTTGTCGAGCATCTCCGTAAGCGTCGAGCGGCGCAGGAACTCTGCCGTGAATTCGTCCAATTTGTTGATTCGCGTGTTTTTGTCGTCCGTCCAGAAGAACACGAGGCTCTTCAGAATCGGATTGTAGGAGCCGCCGTCCATCTCGTTCTCGTTGCAGAAGTACTTTGTCTGCACGGAATTCGACACCACGAACAGCTGTAAATAATGAAACAGTCCCTTGAACGAGAACTTGCGATAGCGGTTAATCTGGTTGATCGCCTCGTTAATTTCGACACCGGGGCGCTTCAGCTCGATTTGCACCGTTGGCAGGCCGTTGATGAGAATCGTCACATCGTAGCGGTTCTTATAGACGACATCGTCCTTGTGTGCCTTGTCCATCGTTACCTGATGCGTCACCTGATAGATGTTCCGGTCGATGTCGGAGCTGAAGAAAGCCAAATACACTGTCTTCCCGTTATCCAGCGTTAGCACGTACTTATCGCGAATGATTTTCGCAGACTCGTAGACGCTGTGGTTGTTGACATGAATCATCACACGTTCGAACTCAGCATCTGAGAACGTTGCCTTGCCCTTCGCCTCGGTCAGCTTCTCGGCATTGAACGCCGCGAGCTGCTTGCGAAAATTCGCCACGACGTCGTCGTAGTTATACATCTGAACAAACTCATAACCGATCTTCTCGAGCCTGTCGATGAATAGGTTTTCGGCATCGTATTCGGAGACGTGTGCCATCTGTCTGTTTCCCTCCCTGCTTACCACTCATGGTTCGTGATGTACTCGTCAGCCGCCAGACTGAAGAACGCGCTTAGGCTCAGCCCGTAGCCTTCGCGGCAGCTGTCAGGCGCTCCTTGCTGCTTTTCGTCATGGACACCAGTGATGTGGCACGCGTTTCGCACGCGGTGGTTCCAGCGAACGCGTCGGCTTCTTCCCAACTGTGCTTCTTGGCGGCATCAGCCTCGAATGGGTCGAGCATAGCCGCTATATCCTGCTTCTTGGCCATATGCAGCCTCCTCTTTACCGCCTTGCATCAGATACTCATTATCTAACAAGTAGCTAATGAGTATCTCATCTCAGTCTTGTTCTACTTCAGATTTACCCGCTCGAACGGCAGACCGGCGGGTGTTCTCGCCTTGGCGCACATCGCACGTACAGTTCTGGCTGCTTGGCCATGGCCGTCCACGGCGACGGCGGAGCGCTTTAACCCTGTGCCTACGGTTGCCTCGGACTGCGGCAGCATGACGAGACGTTCGCGCCCAAGGGCTGAAAATAGCTTAAAACGGCAAATTTAGGCCTTCTAGGCCATAAGAACGGAAAAGGAGTGCCTACATTGCGCTCTTTAATCTATAAACAAGCTCAAACTTGTTCCTGAAGAAGATTAGTCCAACACTCTCTACCTGTGGAGCTAGCCGGATTCGAACCGGCGACCCTCTGCTTGCAAAGCAGATGCGCTACCAGCTGCGCCATAGCCCCATAAATATGAAAAGAACTTCAACCACGCAAGAATGCGTGGGCCTGGGAGGACTTGAACCTCCGACCTCATCCTTATCAGGGATGCGCTCTAACCAGCTGAGCTACAGGCCCATGCAGTGTGACCGAAGAATCACACAAATGGATAGCTTACCATAGTGTCCCCTCAAGTCAATCTCGGCGGCGTCGCGTCGCGTCTTGGCGGAAGAATGGTGGTTATGAGGCGGAAACGGCGTGCGGAACCAGTCCGGTCGGAGCAGCTGGAGGTCGGTGGTGAGACGGTTCTGGTCATCAGGAAGCGGATCGCCAACGTCTATCTGCGGGTCAAACCGCCTGACGGCCATCTGGAAGTGACGGCGCCTCTGGCCTTGAGCGATGACCGGATTCGCCTCTTTATCGACGGCAAGCGCCGCTGGATCGCAACCACTAGAGAACGTCTGGCCCGCTCGCGCGATGTCTACGCCCAACCCGGAACCGATGGTCGGCTGTCGCCGGGCCGGTCCGAGGCCGAAGCCAAGAGAATTCTCCGGGAGAGGCTGCCGACTCTGCTGGATCGGTGGGTCCCTGTGGTGGGCCGTCGGCCTGAGCGCATCAGTCTGCGGAAGATGAAAACGCGCTGGGGCTCCTGCACCCCAGCCACTGCCAGCATCCGGCTCAACACCGACCTGGCTTGGCTGGATCCCGACCTGCTGGAGTATGTGCTGGTTCACGAGCTTACTCACCTCTACGAGCACGGTCATGGTCCCGGCTTCCGCGCGCGGATGGATCGCTATATGCCTGACTGGACTGAGCGCCGTCGTCGGCTCAACCGCTATCTGGCTTTGTGACCCACGAAGCTTAGACGTCTGAAGTCATGACTTCGAGATCCATGACTTCTAGATTCATGACTCTTGGAGTCGTACACTCCTCATGAGTCCGGCACTTGTGGACTGGGAGCTTGTAAATTACGAACCCGCGGCATCATCCGTGCTGAAGATTTCGTGACCGAACCCCTCCTGGGCCATCTGGCACGAAGCTGGATTGGTTTTTGATCGTCCTGTCTATCATGATCTAACCTGACTATGCAGTCTGATTCAGCCCGATCTGGCTTTGACCTATTCAGACTCAACTAATCTGCCATTGATTCGTTCTGGCCCTACTCAAGTCTGGTGTAATGCACCACATTTGTCATTCAAGACCAAAGGAAGACTGCCGCAACCCATGCTGGTGCGCTAGCGTTGAGGAAGAGGGGCGATCCTGCTGCAGTTAGGCAGGCTCCCTGCGACTCGGAGGTGCGTGTGGAGCCGATCCGGGGCAATCAATCATGAAGGAGTAGATGAGATGACGGAATCCAAGAAGACAATCAAGCGTGCTGTGGTGACCGGCGCCTCCAGTGGCATCGGGCAGGCGAGTGCGCGGGCCTTGGTGGACAAGGGCTGGAAAGTGGTCGGCCTGGCCCGGCGCGAGGACAAGCTCAAGGCTCTGGCCGTCCAGCTGGGTCAGAATTTCACCTATGAGGTCTGCGATGTGACCGACGAGGACTCCACCCAGGCGGCCGTTAATGCTGTGCTCAAGGGTGGACCGGTCAAGGCTCTGGTCAACTGTGCCGGTGCGGCCTTCGGCAAGGATCCGGTGGCTACCTCCAGCCTGGACGATTGGCGCGGCATGTACGAGCTGAACGTCATCGGGACTCTGCGGGTCATCCAGAAGCTGCTTCCGGCCCTGAAAGAGTCGGAGGGCACGGTTCTGGTCATCTCCTCCACGGCAGGCATTGAGCCCTACGAGGGCGGCGGCGGATACTGCGCCTCCAAGGCGGCAGAACGGGTCATGGCCCGCATTCTACGGCTGGAACTGATCGGCGAGCCAGTGCGCGTGGTCGACATTGCCCCGGGCCTGGTCCACACCGACGAATTCTCCCTGAAGCGGTTTGGCGGCGATAGTGACCGGGCTGATGCGGTCTATGCCGGAGTGCCTGATCCGCTGACCGCCGACGACATCGCCGGATGTGTCACCTGGGCCCTGGAGCAGCCAGACACTGTGGACATCGACCAGATTGTGGTCCGTCCTCGTGCCGAAGGCTCATACACCAAGCTCTACCGCCGCAGCTAAGTCTGGTAAGGGACCGATCCTGGTAAAAACTGATTCTGTCAAAAACTGAGTTCGGCAGGTTAATTCTGGCAGGAACCGGGTCTGGCGGAGGTTGGGTCTTGGCAGCGAAGCCTATGTGTGCCTGGCGGATTGTAGCCGACCGGGGATGGTGCCCACAGCCACGACGAGCACGGACAGGACCGACCCTGCCAGCACGCCCAGCAAGGCTGACTCCAGGTGTGGGGATCCGGCGAAAGCCAGGTTGGCGATCAGGAAGGACATGGTGAAGCCGATCCCGCAGAGCTGGCAGAGGCCGATCAAGTTCCCGGTCGTGGAGCCGGCAGGTCGTCGCAGTCCCAGATGACCTGCCAGGACCAGCATGGTCAGGATCCCCAAGGGCTTGCCCAAGGCCAGTCCTAGCGTGGCGCCCCAAAAGACCCGGTCCGTCAGCAGTCCGGGTCCCAGCTGATCCAGGGATATGGACAGCGAGAAAAAGGCGAACACGGGCAGGACCACCAGGGCGCTCAAAGGGGTCAGGAAGTGGTCCAGCCGTTCAGCCGGTGATGGCGTCGGGTTGCGGTTTGGCTCAATCCCAGTTGGTTCAAACCCAGCTGGTTTGGTATTAGCTTGACTGGTCCCTGGTGGATGGGTCTCGGTCGGCTCGGTACCGGATGGTTTTGTATCGGTTGGCCTATGCTCGGTCGGCTCAGTTAAATTCGGCGCGGCACTGGCCGAAGACCCTTCCGCTTCTGTTGCTTCCGGTTCAGCCGCCTTCGACCTGGCGACAGGAGTCAATAGCCCCATCGCAACTCCTGCCAGCACAGGGTGGATTCCGGCCTTGAAGAGGCTGTACCAGGCCAGTAGACCGCCCCCAAGGGCGCCCAACAAGCAGAGAGGTGTCAGGGGTCGCCAAATCTGAGCGGAACGGCTCACCGCTCGGATCAGCAGGGCCCAGACCACTAGGCCGGCCAGGCAGACAAGCAGCCAGCTCGGTTGCCCCAAGCTGGAGTAACCCAGGGCGATCAGCAAGACGCCGATCAGGTCGTCGAAGATGGCCAGAGTCATCAAAAAGGCCTGCAGGGCGGGCCCGGCCTTGGGCAGGAGCAGTTGCAGAGCCGCCAGGGAGAAGGCCACATCGGTGGCCGTTGGGACAGCCCAGCCACGCAAACCGGCGGGGAAGCCCAGGTTGAACAGGCAGTAGATCAGAATCGGAACGGCCACACCGCCCAGAGCGGCCAACATGGGCAGCAGGACCTGCCTGTGGTCGCGCAGAGTGCCCGTGGCAGCCTCCTGGCGCAGGTCAAGGCCCATGGTCAGGAAGAATATGGTCAGCAGCCCGTCCTGTATCCAATCCTTCAGGGACAGGTTCAGTCCACCGGGCAGGTCCAGAGGAATCCAAGCGGCAAGAGCGTTCAGCCCCGGCCCGCTCTCTGGCAGATTGGCCAGGATCAGCCCGGCCAGGGCGCAGGCCATCATGAATAGCCCGGTGATCCGATCATTTTCAGCTAAGGATGACAGGGCGGCGAAGAAGTTTGAAGGGTGGAGTCGGTTGTGCCGGTCCCTGTCAGATCCACCCCGCCCACGCTGCGGATTTGATGGCTGGGCATTCGATGGCTTGGAATCCGTAGGTCGGGGGTCTGACTGCCTGGGATCAAAAGGTTTGGAATTCTGCTGCGAATTCGAATCGTCACAATTCTGACACCGTGGATTGATTTGAGAGGCTGGGAATGTGGGCGTGGGTGGCATGATGCTCCTGGTCGGGCGGGTAGGGTTCGGTCTTCCATGGCCGACCAGTCTTCCCGGCATGAGGCGGCGCCCGGCCGTCTCCCAAGTGCCAATTCTATCCTGAAGTCCAACAGTCTATCTCGGTAAGAGAAAATGCCAGCGGCTCCGCACCTTTTACGATGCAGGGCCGCTGGCATACCGCCTATCGGGGGCGGCGATGAGCTCTTAGAGCTCAGAAACCGAGAACTCAGTAACTCAGAACAGGTGGCTGCGCATGAACCACTGGAAGTGCTCCAGCTCCTGCACATGGTCCTGCAGGATGTTGGAGCTGACGATGTCCAGGTCGTCCAGCTTCTCGATGGCCTCGCGGTCGCGCTTGATGAAGGTGGTGTAGTAGGTGTCCAGGGCCTTCAGGTAGTCCAGGGCATCCTGGCGCCCGGTCATGGTGATGCCATCCCAGTCGCGGTTCTTCATGATGTCGTCGGGCCGTCCGGCGGGGGAGCCGCCCAGGGTCGCGATGCGCTCAGCGGTCTCGTCTGCCATGTTCAGCACCGAATCGACCTCGGGGTCCATCATCTCGTGGATGCCGATGAATTCCTTGCCCTTCATGTTCCAATGGGCGTGCTTGAGGATCAGGGCAGTCTCCTGTTCCTGGCTCAGACGGCTCTGCAGGATGGCGATGACCTTCTCGCTGGTTGCTTCGTCGAGTCCCGGTACGGTAAAGTTCAATGCCATAATCGCTCCTTAAATATGAAATTATGCCTGCGGTCGGGTCAGCCCGACCTTGTATCTCCAGACTAGAGGAAAAGGCAAAGAAACGCTTGGATTTTGCGGGAATCAACCAGTGAAATCATTCACGGACCATCTGCTACGCTGACAGTCATATTTTCTTGACTGGCGTGGGACGGTCCCCGGCCGACTGCCAGCTGGGATTCGGTTGGACGATAGCTAGGCTCCGGTCGTAGCGTCGTCTCCATTGTCGTCATCATCGCCAGCCTGGTCCTCGGCCTCCTGGCGCCGCCTGACCTCGATGGTCTCGATGCGCCGCCCGTCCACCTTGGTCACCACCATGTCATATCCGTCGTCGGAGTGGACCACGTCGCCCACCTGCCCCATCCGCCCGGTCTGGGCCAGGAAGTAGCCGGCCAGGGTCTCGTAGGGGCCATCCTCCAGCTCGATCCCGGTCAGGTCGGCGAAGTCTTCGATGGTCATGCCGCCGTCGACCGTGGCAACCCCATTGACAAAAGCGGTCGCCTGGGGGTGGGCCGGGTTCTGCTCCTCTGGCAGGTCGTACTCGTCGCGGATGTCGCCCACCAGCTCCTCGGTCATGTCCTCCAGGGTGACGATGCCGTCGGTGCCCCCGTACTCGTCGATGACTACGGCCAGGTGGATGCCCTTCTTGCGCAGCTTCTCCAGGCTGGGCAGGAGCTTGGAGGTGCCTGGCAGGGCGATGCCGGGCCTGGTCACTTCGGCCACGGTCTTGGCCTGGGGATTGCGCACGTCCATCAGGTCGCGCACATGGACGAAGCCCAGCACGTCGTCGAAGTCGCGTCCGGTCACCGGGTAGCGCGAGTAGGGCTCGTCGTGCACGAATTCGACCGCCTCCTGCAGCGGCATGTCCCCGGCGATGAAGACCACGTCGGCCCTGGGGCGCATGACCTCGGCCACGCTGGTCTCGGAGGCATCGAAGACGTCGCCCAGGATCATCCGCTCGTCCTTGCTCAGGTTGGTGTTGGAGGAGACCAGCATCCGCAGCTCGTCGTCGCTGACCTCGGTGTCGGTCTGCTGGGGGTCGAAGCCCAGGATGCGCACGATGAGGTCGGTGTTCTTGCCGATCAGCCAGATCAGCGGCCTGCACAAGGTGGTGAAGACGTCGATGGCCGGAACGACGGCCCTGGCGATGGCCTCGGTGCGCTGCATGGCGATCCGCTTGGGCACCAGCTCGGAGATGACGATGGAGCAGTAGGAGATGATCAGAGTCAGAATCACCGTGGTCAGGGTGCTGGCCAGACCCTCGTGTACGCCCCACCCGGTCAGGACGGGCAC
Source organism: Bifidobacterium asteroides (assembly GCF_009683175.1). Lineage (GTDB taxonomy): Bacteria > Actinomycetota > Actinomycetes > Actinomycetales > Bifidobacteriaceae > Bombiscardovia > Bombiscardovia asteroides_H. The sequence continues at coordinate 96,637 of NZ_WKKW01000006.1, read as the reverse complement.
CACGTAGGGGGCGATGGATGATGCGCCGAAGGAGGCCGAGAGGAAGCCGGTCAGCGTCACGCCGATCTGCACGGCGGAAAGAAAGGTGTTGGGATCGCGGGCGATGCGGGCCACCCGGGCGCCGCGCGCGTCCTGCTGCTCCATCTGCTCCAGCTGCGAGCCTCGCAGGGAGACCAGCGCCAGTTCAGTCCCCGAGAAGACGGAACCGAGCAGGAGGAAGAAGAGAATGAGCAGGATGTTCAGCCATAATGCCATGCCTTCAATGCTAGGGTATGGACGCCCCATGTGCCCTATGTCACACCCCAGCGGTGAACCTCCGTCTTCCCCATATAGCGCTACCTGACTAGCATGAAACACGGAAGCAGGTTCGGCTTCAAGCCGACATTCCCAACGCTCCCGAAAGGATTTTTCATGTCACAGCTTCAGCACGAATTGACTGAGTTCACCACGCAGGCCTACCAGGATAACAAGACCTTCCCGGTCTCCAAGAAGAATCTGCTGGGCCACTGGTCCCTGCTCTTCTTCTACCCTGCGGACTTCAGCTTCGTCTGCCCCACCGAGCTGGAGGATCTGGCCAGCAAGTACGAGGACTTCAAGAAGATCGGCTGCGAGATCTACTCCGTCTCCTGCGACACCGAGTTCGTCCACAAGGCCTGGCACGAGGCCAACGAGAAGATCGCCAAGGTCCAGTACCCCATGCTGGCCGATCCGACCGCAACCCTGGCCAAGGACCTGCAGACCTACAACGAGGCCGAGGGCAAGGCCGAGCGTGGCGACTTCATTCTGACTCCTGAGGGCAAGGTTGTGGCCTACGAGGTCATCTCCTCCAACGTGGGCCGCAACGCCGACGAGCTGCTGCGCCGCGTCCAGGCCTCCCAGTTCGTCTACGAGCACGGCGATCAGGTCTGCCCTGCCAAGTGGGAGCCCGGTGAGGACACCATCGAGCCCAGCCTGGATCTGGTCGGCCAGCTCTGATCCGCAGCTGCCAACATCGGGAACTCGCCGATCGGAAGCGACCAGGGCGGGTTCCCTTTTCTGTATTCACGACCAGCATCCAAAACAGCACATCCGTGCATTCCTTCGGAAGAGGCATTCATGACGGAAGACAAGAATCTTTATGACGTGGTCGTCATCGGCGGCGGCCCTGCAGGCCTGAGCGCAGGACTCTACCTGGCCCGGGCGCGGTATCGCACTTTGATCCTGGAGAAGGACGACTTCGGCGGCCAGATCACCATCACGGCCGACGTGGTCAACTATCCGGGCGTGGCCAGCACCGACGGCCGCAAGCTGACCGAGACCATGCGCCAGCAGGCCCAGAACTTCGGAGCCGAGTTCATGAGCGCCGAGGCCACGGGTATCGAAGCCCAGGGCGACATCAAGGTGGTCCACACCTCCCGGGGCGACCTGCGCACCTTCGGCATCCTGATCGCCACCGGCGCCAGCCCCCGCAAGATAGGCTTCCAGGGCGAGCAGGAGTACGCGGGCCGCGGTGTGGCCTACTGCGCCACCTGCGACGGCGAATTCTTCACCGGGCGTGAGGTCCTGGTGGTCGGCGGCGGGTTCGCGGCAGCTGAGGAATCCGTCTTCCTGACCAAGTACGCCACCAAGGTGACCCTGCTGGTGCGCGAGGAGGACTTCACCTGCGATGCCGCCGTGGCTGACGAGGCCCGGGACAACGACAAGATTGAGATTCACTACTCCACCGAGCTCAAGGGGGTCTCCGCTGGCCCCGGCGGGCTGGTCGAGGCCACCATTTTGGACCGCAAGAGCGGGCAGACCACCACCTGGAAGCCCCAGGACGGCGGCACCTTCGGCGTCTTCGTCTTCGCTGGCTACGTGCCCCAGACCGGCATGCTCAAGGGCGTGGTGGATCTGGACGACCACGGCTACGTGCTGACCCACGGCTACCTGGAGACCTCGGTGCCCGGCATCTACGCCGCCGGGGATCTGCGGGTCAAGAACCTGCGGCAGGTCATCACCGCCACCGCCGATGGGGCTGTGGCCGCCGTGGAGCTGGAGCGCTACGCCTCCAACATGTCGGACAAGACCGGCCTGGTGCCGCCGCGGCCCGAGGATTCCCCCTACGCCCGCTCCGAGCGGCAGGCCGAGAACTCCGCACTGGCCTCAGGCACCTCGCCCGCACCTGTGGCCCAGGAGCACGACCAGGCCCCGGCCAAGACCTCCGGCTTCTTCGGGCCGGACATCCGCAAGCAGCTGGACATGGTCTTCGGCAAGATGACCGGAAAGCTGGAGTTGGCCCTGGATCTGGACGGCAGCCAGGTCTCCAAGGAGCTGGAAGCCTTCGTGGACGAGCTGGTAGGGCTCTCCGATGGCAAGCTGACCTCCAGGGTCGACTCCCGCACGGAGGAAGACGGCAAGGACTACGATCCCGCCGGCGACCTGCCCGATGCCCGGCCCAGCGTGCGCATCTGCCGCGTGGATGACCAGGGTGTCTCCCAGCCGACCGGGCTGGCCTTCCACGGCGTGCCCAGCGGCCACGAGTTCAACTCCTTCGTCCTGGCCCTCTACAATGCGGCGGGCCCCGGCCAGCAGGTGGATCAGCCCACCTCGGACCGTATCGATGCCATCAAGGACCAGGTGGACGTGATGATGCTGGTCTCCCTGACCTGCACCATGTGCCCGACCACGGTCCTGTCCGCCCAGCGGGTGGCGGCCCAGAACGGCAAGGTGCGCGCCGAGGCCTACGATCTGGCCCACTTCCCCGAGCTGAAGGACCAGTACCAGGTCATGAGCGTCCCCTGCATCGTCATCCGCAAGGACGGCCAGGAGACCGTGGAGTTCGGCAAGAAGTCCGTTCCTGAAATGCTGGATCTAATCGGAGCCTGACCCTGGGTCTGAGCCTGAACAGATTCTGAGAAGGCGCTGACGTCAATGCCTTTGTGGCGATGATGTCGGTGCCTTTTCTGGTGTAAGCCTCTGAATTACGTTGATGGAAAATTGCTGATGCTATCCACGGTCTACACAGTCCGCCGCCTTCGTGGTGCAAGCGGTGACCGTCGTCATCATGATCGGCTCGACAATATGGAATGATTACGCTCTATCCTGCTACATCCTGACCAATCCTCCGACCCAGACCACTCCTTTCGGTCCTGGCTCATGGCGTAATGTCCCCCGGCCGCAGCCGTGCCATCCTGGCCCACGTCCAGTTGGACGAACCCCTGCATAATCGTGGTGTTTATCTACGTATTCCCGACCTGGACCCCAAGGCCCGGTATCGGCTGGCCTGGACCGGCCCCGCCAAGCCCAGGGCATCCCTGGAGCACTTGGATCCGACGGATCCGCTGGGCACCGCCGAGATCACCGGTACCTATTCGGAGCGCGTGGGCATCCGCATACCTCGCTGCCAGCCCGATACCGTCTGCCTGATTGACCTGGTCCGGGTCTGACCCACCGCCATCAGTCATACCGCAGGGATGAAAGAGCACTGAATCATGAACCCAGCCAGCTTTAGCCTGGAAGGGCTGGACTGGATTACACTGACCACCGAAACCGACAGGGAGACGGCGCTCGCAGGACCTGGACTACATCCGCCAGGACATCGCCCAGCCCGGACGGCTGGCACTTCTACAACCGGAGCCTGGCCGCCGACCAGGAAAGCCAGTTCAGGTAGGCCTTGGCCCTGGCCTCAACCGGGGGCACCCATGCCACTCCGTCGGACTGGCTGGTCAACGACTGCCCTGAGATCTGGACTGACGACGGTGGCTGCCGCCGATACTCCTGGTATCAGCCGGCTGGCCTGGAGTTCGCGGACATGCCCGAGCGCACGACGGGTATCTTTCCGCCGTTTAAAAGTAGATGGCGACCGTGCTCGGTTGGGATGGGCACAGCCGCCAGTTCGCCGGATTGCAGTGATGGGAACCCGGCCTTACTCGTGCGAAGTACAGTGGGGAATGTTCGATAACTCCATTTACAGAGCCTCCCAAGAACTCTGCCGACTGTCTCCCCAACAGACGGTACATGTCATCCGTTTCTGCGTCTTTGTACAGTGATACAACCCTATCATCGCGCAATGACTATGACAGCCTGATCCAGTGTTGGCGGAACTCAAAGCAGGCGGAATGAGTAAACAGCGGCCAGGCTGGCTGGGGTTGTATGCCCGTGGCCAGCTTGGCCGTGTTTCCCTCTCTCCCAGGTAGGGGCGGGGGCGTGCATGCCTGCCCTCGGCTTCCGCCTGCAGAAGTGTGGTGGGGGCGCGGGAGGGAAGTGTCGGCTCTCTTGGGGTTTGAGCCTTACGTGACACGTTTCCTCCCTGCTCCCCCTGTGTGGGCTGGGGGCGGGGGGATTGATACGCCGCCCGGCCGCTCTTACTCGTGCGAAGCGTGTGACAGTCGGTGTTGTTCCCTCCGGTGGCGGCGGGATGCCAGGACCCCGCCCATGCCGGTCATGCCCGTGGCGAGGGCGAGCAGGATGCCTTCCCCTCCAGCCTGTGGGAGCACGCCTGCGGGCAGGTACGTGTACCTGAGGGAGGTGTCCGGCGCTTGGGGTGCGCCGCCCAGCGTGTAGTCCACGCTGACCGTGACCATACCCGGCAGGTGTGCAGGCGTGAGCACTGTCACGCTACCTCCATCACCACGCGTCAATCCTGTTGCGGTATTGCTGTCGAATTTGACGCCGGTGATTACTGGCGCCAGATTGAACACCACCGGCACAGGGGTCAGAACTCTGCTGGTATAGTTCCCAGTGGGGATGCTGTCGTTGCCTAACTGGCCAAATTCGTTGCTTCCCCATGCTTCGGCGCTCCCGTCCGTGCCGATCGCCAGGGAATGAAATTGTCCGCCGCTGACTTGTACGGCTTGCAGTCCTTTGTTCGTGTCAGTGGGGTTGGCGGGGTCGCGCGTGAGCACTGGAACTGATGGATCCGCTGTTTTATTGCCGAGCTGGCCATTGCTGTTGTATCCCCAGGTGTAGATGTATCCATTGCTGCCCACGGCTAGCGAATGAAAGTATCCGGCGCTGACCTGTACGGCTTGCAGTCCTTTGTTCGTGTCAGTGGGGTTGGCAGGGTCGCGCACGCGCACAGGAACCAATGACTCGCTGATGCTGTTGTTGCCGAGCTGGCCATAGCCGTTGTATCCCCAGGCGTATGCGTATCCGTCGCTGCCTACGGCCAGCGAATGAGCGTATCCGGCGCTGACCTGTACGTAGGTGAAATCTGCGGGCTTGCCTTCAGGCTTCTTCACCATGGCCGGCGTATTCCGGCTGAAGCTGGTCCCGTCGCCGAGCTGGCCATCGGCGTTCTTTCCCCAGGCGTAGGTGTTCCCGTCGCTGCCCACGGCTAGCGAATAAGAGTCTCCGGCGCTGACCTGTACGGCTTGCAGTCCTTTGTTCGTGTCAGTGGGGTTGGCGGGGTCGCGCACGCGCACAGGAACAGTCGAATGCACATAGGAACCGCTGGTGTTGTTGCCGAGCTGTCCATTGCCGTTGTATCCCCAGGCGTACGCGTATCCGTCGCTGCCTACGGCCAGCGAATAAGAGTCTCCGGCGCTGACCTGTACGTAGGTGAAATCCGCAGGCGCGTCTGCCGGCTTCTTCACCATGGCCGGCGTAAGACTAGTAGCGTACGACTGGTTGTTGCCGAGCTGTCCACTGCTGTTGCTTCCCCAGGAGTATGCGTTCCCGTCGCTGCCCAGGGCCAGTGAATGGTCGGTTCCGGCGCTGACCTGTACGTAGGTGAAATCTTTAGGCGCACCTGTGGGCTTCTTCACCATGACCGGCGTAGTCCGCATGGTTTGCGTCCCGTCGCCGAGCTGTCCATCGCTGTTGCTTCCCCAGGAGTATGCGTTCCCGTCGCTGCCCACAGCCAAGGAAAAACCATCAGCATTATAGTCGTATGTTGACGCGCTGACCTGGTTGAACCTGATGCCCCGGCTGGCGCTGTCTGGCGGGGTGACGGTTGTGGATTCCTTGCCCAGCTGGCTGCCCTTGTCGGGGCTGATGCTCCACCCGCTGTTCCGGCTTGCCGGCGACCAGTGGGCGGTCAGGGTCAGGTCCTTGGTGACTGGCTTGCTGAAATCGTAGGCGACCTGGTTGATGAACCATCCGTCGAACAGGAAGCCTTGGCGCGACGGATCGGGGGAGGGCCTCTTCACCCTGCTGTTCGGGGTGGTGAAACTCTGGTCTGCTGGTTCGGGTTCCCCCCCGCCCGTGTCGAAGTGGACTGTGAGCGTGGATCTTGGTTCGACGGCTCGTGTCAGTGGCTGGTCGACCGTGTAGGTGAGGCTTCTGGTGAAGGGTTGGCCGTCCTGCCTGCCGGTGATGGTGATGGCTGCTGGTCCCGGCTTGCGGGCGGGCATGTCCGCCTGCCATGAGCCGTTGTTCTTACTGAGTTTCAATGCTTGGCTGTCCAGGCTGGCTGATTCCAGGGTGGGCGCTGTGGTGGTGTCGAGTCTGGCCGGTTTGCCGGGCTGGCCCTGCCCGTCCAGGCTCCACATGAACACATTACCCTGCCTGCTGATGGCGGTGATCCTGCTGCCGGCAGCGGTGGCCTGCGTGTAGGCCTGTCCCTTGTTGTCTGCGCGCTCGGGTGTATCTCCGAGCTTCCAGATCCAGAGGCAGCCATCCTTGTCGGTAATCATGGCCTGGTCCTTGTTGCTGGCGATACTGCTGGCTTTTATGCCTTCCGGAAGCCCAGCGGCTATGATGCCGGTCTTGCCGTCATCCATGTAATAGGCCTGCCCGTCCGCGTCCAAGAGGAGGAACCCTTGGTTGAGGGCTTGGACTTGGATGATATGCATGTCCGGGTCATGACTGATGCGCGTGGTCTTGGCTTTTCCTGTGCTGGCTGTGTCCCTAGTCCAGGCTTGCCCGTCTGTGTCCAGGACGAGGGTACGGTTGCTGGAGCCGACGGCGGTGACGGCCTGTGTTTTCCCGGGCAGCCTGATCGTGGCTTGTTCGGGGGGCTTCGGGTTCAGTTTCTGGCTGCCTGTCAGGCTGGCTTGGAAGGCGTGGATCCGACCTTGCTGGTCCACTGCTAGAAGCCGATCATCGTTCATGCTGATGCTAGTGAATTTAGTGTTCTGGCCGGTGTCGAGCATGGTGGGCGCGGGCTGTTGGCTGGTCCAGGTGTATATCTGCTGGTCGGATCCGAGCGCGGCCTGCCATCGGCTGCCGGCTGCGGCCTGCAGGTAGTGGAACCCGTCGGATGCCTGCGCGGGGGAGGGAACCCGGTTGGGGGTGCCGTTTTGCGTCCGTGTGTAGATGCGGCCGTCGCCGGTCAGGCTCACAATCTGGTCTCCTCCGGCTTGGACACTGACGTAGTAAGGTTCCTGCCTGTCGGGAGGGCTGATTGTCAGCCGTGCGCCGGAGGCGGGCCCGTGGTCCGGATTCAGCGTCCAGTCCGTGGTCTCCGACCAGTGTGCTTTCAGGGTCGTGTCCTGGAGGATGGGCATCTGGAAGTCGAAGGGCTGGCCGTCGTATGTCCATCCGTCGAAGCGGAAGCTTTCACGCTGCGGGTTCTTTTCCGGGGGAGTGGCGAGGGTGCCGGTTTTCACGGTTGACTGAGTGGGCTTGCTGCCGTCGTCGGGGTCGAAACGCACTGTATGCGAAGCCTTATCATCTGTTTTTTCGGCTGATTTAACCGGTGTAGAGTCTGCGCTGCCGGGTGATTTTGTTGTCGATGACGGGGTGTCCGGACTAGGCGTTGCGGAGCTTAATGGTGTGGTGGTTTGAATTGGCGATGGTGTGGATAGTGGTGTGCTGGTTGCGTTGCTGGGGAGAGTGCCGGAGGTTCCGTCAGCTACGCGAGGGGTCTGACGACCCCCCCCCCCCGGTGAGTATGGGAGCGTCCGCCTGGGCGGATGCGACGCCCAAGCCCGCCAGCATTCCCAGCAGGACGGTCATCGTCGCCAGGATGCGGCGCAGACGGGAAACCAGATGCATCAAACCAAAACCCCTTCACCAAACACCAAACGGAATCAACACCGTTTGTCTACTCAAGTTCTGCCTGCCAGCGCCAACCCTGCATCACATCGCAGGAGCCAATGGCGCAAGCCAGCCGTCTTCTCGACGCCCCCCGCTTTTCACCCTACCACCTAGCCAGAAAACAACACACGACCACATCAGGGGCACTTGGATACGGCGAGGCCCCGCCTCCTGCTATCTGCAAGAGAACGGGGCCTCGTCCATAAGCCGCCAAGCGGCAATCAGCCGGTGTTCTGCAGGCCGGCGGCAACTCCCGAAACGGTGCAGAGGATCAGGTAGATGAAGTCGGCCTGTTGGCTCTTGCTGAGCTCCTCCTTGTCGTTGCGACGACGCAGGGCCCGCAGGGCGCGCACCTGGGTCACCGACAGGGCATCCACATAGGGAGAGCGGATCCGGATGGCCTGGCCCAGCACGTGGCGGTGCTGCAGGGGCCACTCGTCGCCTACGATCTGCAGAACCCACTTGCGGGTCAGCTCCATCTCCGAGAGGACCTTCTGGCTCAGGTCGTCCCGGTCGCCCAGGGAGAGGTACATCTTGGCGATGCGCTCGTCGGTCTTGGCCAGGCTCATCTCGATGTTGTCGATGAAGGTGCTGAAGAGTGGCCATTCCTCGTAGGCCTGACGCAGGGTCTCCAGGTCGCCGAACTTCTCGCAGGCGGTGCCCAGGCCGTACCAGGCGGCCAGGTTGATGCGGGCCTGCGCCCAGGAGAAGACCCAGGGTATGGTCCGCAGATCGTCCAGGGACTTGGCGCCCAGGCCGCGCTTGGCGGGCCGGGAGCCGATGGGCAGCAGGCCGATCTCGTTCAGGGGTGTCACGATGGAGAACCAGGGGGCGAAGTCCGGCGTGTGCAGCAGGTCCAGGAAGCGCTCGTGGGCGGCCTGGTCCAGCTTGTCGGCCATGTCCGCGTACTTCTCGGTCATGGTGGTGTTGCGCTCCTCCACGCTGGGCGCGGACTGGAGCAGGGTGGCCGCAGCCACGGACTCGATGTGGCGGATGGCCAGGACCGGGTTGCCGTAGCGGGCGAAGATGACCTCGCCCTGTTCGGTCAGCTTGAACCGGCAGTTGACCGAGCCCACAGGCTGGGCCAGCACGGCACGGTTGGCAGGGCCGCCGCCACGGCCTACGGCGCCGCCGCGTCCGTGGAAGAGGGTCAGGTCGATGTCATGGCTCTCGGCCCACTTGGCGATGCGCTCCTGGGCGGAGTGCAGGGCCAGGGTCGCCGAGACGGGGCCAGCGTCCTTGGAGGAGTCGGAGTAGCCCAGCATGACCTCCATCTTGTTGCCGGTCTCCTTGAGCCGCGCCTGGACCTCGGGGATCTTGATGATCTCCTCCAGCACGTCCACCGAGTTCTGCAGGTCCTCCAGCTGTTCGAACAGGGGGATCACGTCGATGACCGGCACGTCCTCGGCATGCTCGAAGGCCAGCCGGTTGAGTTCGTAGACGTCCTTGACGTTCTGCGCCGACTTGGTGAAGGAGATGATGTAGCGGCGGGCGGCCTTCTGGCCGTTGCGCTTCTGGATGGCTCCCAGGGCCCGGAAGGTGTCGAGCACCTCGTGGGTCATGGGCTGCAGCTCGCCGCGCTCGCCGTGCAGGCCGTGCTCGCGGATGTCCTCCAAGGCGCGGGCGTGGACCAGTGAGTGCTGGCGGAACTCCATCTCGACCATGTGGAAGCCGAAGGTCTGGGCCTGCCAGATCAGATCCTGCAGGGGTCCGTAGGCCTGACGGACCGCGCCCGCTTTGGCCAGGGAGTCCTGGACCACGCGCAGGTCGGCGATGAAGTCGTCGCAGTCGGCATACATGAGGTCGGCATCACGCTGGATGGTGGCCTGCAGACGGTCGGCGATGACCAGGACCACGGCCCGGTGCAGCTCGTTGTGCGAGATGGTGGTGGCCCGGTCGGTCAGGCGCTCGCTCATCTCCTTCTGGTGGCTCCACAGGCTCCTCAGCTCGGGGCTGGGCGGCGTGGTGGTCACCTCCATGGTCATATTGCGGCCCACGGTGGTGGTGGCCTTGACCAGGGCCTTGAGCATGTGGTCGGAGAACTTGCGCGCCACCTTGCGCGAGACCTTGGCGGTCACGTTGGGGTTGCCGTCGCGGTCGGAGCCGATCCAGCTGCCCGGGTGGAAGAAGGCGGGGCAGACGGGCTTGACCATGCCGGCCTTCTTGCCCAGCATCCAGTCGTCGAAGCGGCGGTAGACCTTGGGAATGGTCTCGAAGAGCGTGGCGTCGAAGATGTCCAGAATGGTGTTGGCCTCTTCGACGGGCGTCGGCTTCTTGGCTGCGATGGGCGAGGTGCGGAAGAGGGCGTCGATCTCGTTGTGCAGCAGACGCTCGTTCTCCTCCAGCTCGGAACCGCCCAGGCCGCGGCGAACGGCCAGCAGGTTGGCGATGCGCCGGATCTTGCCCTCCACGGCCTTGCGCCGCGCCTCAGTGGGGTGGGCGGTGAAGACGGGGTGGAACTCCAGCTTCTCAAGCAGCTCCGAGGCCTTGGCCGGGCCCATCTCCTGAAGGAGCTGGCTGTAGGCGCTGGTCATCTCGTTGATGGGGTCGGTGCCCTTGACCTTCAGGTCCACCTTGCCCTCGCGCTCATGCAGGACCTTCACCCGGTAGTTCTCCTCGCAGAGGTTGGCCAGGTGAAAGTAGGTGGTCAGGGCGCGGGCCAGCAGCTGGGAATCCTTGACGGATGTGTCGTCGATCAGGGCCACAGCCTTGGACAGGCCGTCCTCGTCGGGCACGGGGTCCGAGGGGTGGCGGTTGAAGTGCTCGGCGCTGGCCGTCATCACGTCCTCGCGCAGGGAGTCGAACCGCTTGAGCAGCTGTTGATCGAATTCCCCCAACACATCCCTGAGCAGCCGCAGGCACAAGGCCATGTCCTCATCCAACGATTGAGGCAGCTTGCGTTCCTCCGGCCCCTTGGTCCCGGTGCCGGATGTGACCAGGGTCGCATCGGCAGCCGTGATTTGCTGATTACTATCTGTCATCAGTCCTCCTTGTCGAATCGCAGGTTGCCCGGTCTTCGACCATTCCACGGCTCCTCCGCGGTTATTGGTGGTCGGCGTTGCAGGCCCACAGCCTTCGGTTCGATGGCTCGCGGCCCATTCTAGGACGCTTTCGGGTCGAATACGTTTCATGGTCCCGTGCGCCGGTGCAAGGGCACGTGACCCCGGTGGAGTATGAATGTGGGTGTGAAATTCAAGAGCAGGAGTTCCAAGGACGGCTATCGCGGCAGGACCGCAGCCGAGGTCAGACGAGTAAGCAAGTACCACACCCACTCCATTCCGCTGGACATGGAGGATATTGAACGCGATTACGACAAGCCCATCGTCGAGGCCTGCATCGCGGCCAAGACCAGCCTGATTGTGCGGGTGGGCATGCTGGAGCTGGGGGCCGGCACGGGAAGCTTCCGCGTGCGCGAGATGATGCACAGGATTGCCTACCCCATGGGTGTGCATGTGCGGGCCGATGTGAACCTGACCGACATCGAGGCCACCTGTACGGATGGCGTGTCCCGCATCACCGAGGTGGTGGACCTGCCCACCACCGGGGTCAACACCGAGCGGATCTGGCTGCTGGAGCACTTCGCGGACTGGCTCAGCGTCAAGTGCGGGCAGGCGGGGACCTACCACGCCGTGACGGTGGTCTCCCGGGAGCTGGTGGACAACCTGGACGAGCCGAATGTCTACGCGGCGGCCCGCAAGGCGGTCAAGGAGGTGCTGGCCCAGGACCAGGATGCGGCCAAGGCGCTCAAGGATGCGGTGGCCACCGCCGTACACAACGAGGACGAGATCAGCCAGAACCGGATCGATGCGGCGGCCATGGACACCAGGACGGCCGCCGGTCTGGGCACCGTAGGCTCCACGCCTCGGCCGGAGGATTCCAAGGATTCCAAGGCTGCGTCCGGACAATCTGCGTCAACTCAAGGCGAAGCACATGAGAAGGCCAGATCTTCCGAGGGCGCCGCGTCCCCCGAACAGTCAGTGTCTCCCGACAGGTCTGCGTCTTTCAAAGAGGCCACAGACTCCAAAGAGCCTGCCCCCTCCGACAAGTCCTCGTCCCCGGAGTCGCAGGCAACGGGTGGCATCACAGTCCGGCAGGCGCACGAACGCCTGGACCTGATCGAGCGGCGCAAACCCCTCTATTCGCCCCTCTTCTCGGGCTTCGCCTCGGCCGTGGCCTGCGCAGCCTTCGTCTTCCTGCTGGGCGGCGGCCCCTATGACATGGCCGGAGCCTTCGTCGGCGCTGGCATAGGCCAGTGGGTGCGCCGTCAGATGCTGGGCAGGCGGATCAACCAGTTCTTCGCCACCGGGGTTGCAGTCATCATCGCCGCCCTGGCCTGCGTCGGCACGCTGAGGCTTGTGGGCATCTTCGACCCGGTGGCCCTGAAGCACGACACGGCTTATATCGGCGCCATCCTCTTCGTCATTCCCGGCTTCCCCCTGGTCACTGGCGGCCTGGACATCGCCAAGCTGGACTTCCCCTCAGGGGTACAGCGCATCACCTACGCCTTCTCGATCATCCTGGTGGCCACGCTGGGTGGCTGGGCCGTGGCGCGGATAGTCATGCTCAACCCGCAGGGTTTTGAACCAATGAATCTGAGCCCCTGGCTGATGGCCGGACTGCGCATGATTGCAGCATTCTGCGGGGTCTGGGGCTTCTCGGTCCTCTTCAACTCACCCCAGCGCATGGCCCTGGTGGCCGCTGTCATCGGCGCCCTGACCGACACCATGCGCCTGGAGATGCAGGACCTGCTCCACGTCCCTCCGGAGATGGCCGCCTTCCTGGGCGCCTTCCTGGCCGGCATGCTGGCCACGGTCTGGCGCTCCTCGGTCCGTCACGGTCTGCTGCCGCCCCACCTGGGCTATCCAAGAATCAGCCTGACCGTGCCATCCATCGTCATCATGGTGCCTGGGTTGTATATGTACCGGGCCATGTTCTACCTGGGGCAGTTCAATACGCTCAACGCTATGGACTGGGCCTTCCGGGCCTTCATGGTCATCATCTGCCTGCCCATCGGCTTGGTCACGGCCCGGGTGCTGACCGACCGCTCCTGGCGGTACGACGTCTAGTAGCGCATGCCCATGGCCGAGCGGACCTGATCGAGGGTCTCCTCGGCTATCTGGTTGGCACGCTTGTTGCCCTCGACCAGGATGTCGCGCACGGTGTCCATGTCCTTGGCCAGCTCGGCACGGCGCTCGCGGTGTGGTGCCAGGAACTCGTTGACCGACTTGGTCACATAGGCCTTAAGGGCGCCCGAGCCGGCGTTGCCGATCTCCTCGGCGATGTCCTCGGGCTTCCGGTCGGTCACCAGGCCGGCCGTGGTCAGCAGGGCCGAGACCTGGGGGCGGTTCACGGGGTCGAAAGTGATTTTGCGCTCGGAGTCGGTGGGGGACTTGCGGATCAGCTTGGCCGTCTCCTCGGCAGTGGCACCCAGCATGATGGAGTTGCCGTAGGACTTGCTCATCTTGCGGCCGTCCAGACCGGGAATCTCAGGGGTGTCAGACAGGATGGCATCAGGTTCGGGGAAGACCGGGGCCTGGCCGGGGTAGCGCTCGTCGAAGCGGCGGGCGATGGTCCGGGTCAGCTCCACGTGCGGCAGGTTGTCCTTGCCGATGGGCACCACGTTGGCCTTGCAGAAGAGTATGTCGCAGGCCTGGTGGACCGGGTAGGTCAGCAGCAGGCCGGTCAGGGCGTGGCCGCTGGCTTCCATCTCGGCCTTGACGGTGGGGTTGCGGTGAAGCTCGGCCTCGGTCACCAGGGAGAGGAAGGGCAGCAGCAGCTGGTTCTCTGCAGGGGTGGACGAATGGGTGAAGATCATGGTCTTCTTGGGGTCGATGCCCGCAGCCAGATAGTCCAGCACCAGGTTGAGCACGTTGTCGCGGATGTGCTCCGTGGTGTCCCGGTCGGTGATGACCTGGTAGTCGGCGATGACGATGTTGGTGTGCACGCCGCGATTCTGCATCTGGACGCGTTCGCGGATGGAACCGAAGTAATGGCCCAGATGGAGCCTGCCGGTCGGGCGGTCGCCGGTCAGCATGGTGTAGCGGCTCGGATTCTTGTCCAGCTCGGCCAGCACCTGGTCGGACCGATGCTTGGCGGCTCTGAAGCTATCGCTGATCTCGTTGCCTGCCGCTGTGACTTCTTCCTGCATGGTCCCACCCTCGTCGTCGTGCCGAATGTCCTTCTGGGAATTGCTTTTATGGTAAAAGTCCGAGCCGACAAGATGCGTAGGTGGTACTCTCATAAATGATGCAAATTCACATTCAAGTTGCCTAAGTGCACGTTACCTGGCGAAGGGGGTCGGATGGGCCGCGGACGTCAGAAGGCTAAGCAGACGAAAATAGCCCGGAAGCTCAAATATCTGACAACGGACACGGATTACGACGAGCTGGCCAAAGAGCTCAGCAGCAAGGAACCCGGAACCAGGGGCAAAGATCCCTTCAAAATGGTTGAAGAGGAATACTCCAAGCCGGATTCTCGCAAATCGGGGGGCCAGGACCCCGAGGACTCCACGGACGATGATCTGGACGATTACGCCCGGTGGGCCGCTGAGGCCGCTGCCAAGGCCACCTCTGGGGAGATGCCGACCACGCCCAAGCCGCATAAGCGCATACCCATTCCCGTGCCCAGTGCGCTCAAACACCACAAGGATCAGAAGACCGCAGCCAAGGGATCGTCGAGCAAGTAGCCGGCCTCATACCAGGGGCAGCAGTTCGTGCAGATCGTCTCGCTCGCCTACGGCGCTGATGTGTCCGGCGGCGGTTTCTTCACTCCAGCTGGTGATGCCGGCGGCCAGACGCAGCCAGACGTCCGGGTCCAGCTCGATTACGTCGGGTGGGGTCAGGTTATGCGGGTCGGATGCCGGCCCATCCAGAATCTTGACGGCCCCCCAAGGTGCCACCCTGACCTCTACGCCGGGGCCGGGGGCCTTGATCTCCAGCATGTGCAGGGAATAGCGGACAGCCATGGCCTTGCTGCGTCTATCTGTCTGCGGGGCTACTGACAGGCGGTCGCCCCCTGGGCCCAGATTATTCACGGCCTCCTTGGCCGCATCGCGCCAGGCCAGAAAATCCCGGCGGCCTTCTTCAATGTCTGCTTCCCGTATGGCACTCATGGCTCCATTGTGACGCGCCGCCCCAACAGGCGTGTCCAGCAGACCGCTGTCAAGCCTAAATCAGGTATGAAAAAAGGAATCCGTTGCCCTCACGTCCTTGACGCTGGGTCGGATTCCTTCCCGACCGGAACGGTCAGGCCTGTGCGCCCGCTTGCAGAGGGGTCTCGGGCTCCTCGGATCCCTTGTCCTCCTCGTCCTTGGCCAGGCCCAGGTCGACTGGCGATGAGCTGTTCTCCCAGGGCTCCTCCCAGGGATCGTAATCCGGGTTCTGCTGCTTGTATACGAACAGAGCGACAACGCCGGCCAGCAGCGTGCCGAAGAGCAGTGCAAAGAACTTCCAGCCGTTTGAAGATGAATTCTCCATGTTTGGCTCCTTTCGACGACTTTCGTCGGTCCTGCCCACTTCGACCGACCTAGTCAACATCCTAGTAGAAAGCGGCGAACTGTGGGACGCATCGGTGCCATTGCGGCACGGAAACCGCACACCCCGGCCGGACGGTCAGGTAAGGTAAGGTTCATGGTCAATGGCACGGGCACCGGTTTCACAGGCGGAGGAAACGGTCGGGGGCCGCTGGGATGGATCCGGCGGTACTGGGGTGACCATGCTCCGGTGGTGACCATAGCCATCACCCTGATCTGCATAGTGGCCTGGGTCATACAGATGGCCCTGTACCTGCTGGCTCCGCTTCGCTACCAGCGGCTTTTGCTGGGCTACTGGGCCTTCGTGCCGATTACGGCCATTCATGAGCCCTGGATGTTTGTGACCAATATATTCCTGCACGCCACCAATGTCTCGCACATCCTTTTCAACATGATCACCCTCTGGGTTGTGGGGCCGGTGCTGGAAAATCTGATAGGGCATGGGCGTTTCCTGGCCCTCTACATGATCAGCGGGCTGGGCGGAGACCTGGGTCTGATGGTCTATGCTGTCCTGGCGCCCAATGGATGGGGTACGTCGGCCATCGGGGCCTCGGGCGCGCTCTTCGGACTCTTCGCCGCCATCCTGGTGGTCTACCGCCGTCTGGGGATTGACATCCTTTCCTTGGTGGTCTGGATGGGCATCAACTTCTGCATGCCCCTGTTCGTGCCCGGCATCGCCTGGCAGGACCACGTTGGCGGGTTCATCGTCGGCGGTCTCTTCATGCTGGCCCTGCTGCACATGGGCCGGCCCGGCTCGCGGGTGCATGGTCTGCTCTCCTGGCTGCTGCCCACGCTGATCTTCCTGGCGGCCCTGGTTCTGCTGGCTCTGGGCTGCAACATGGTCAACCCCATGCGCTGAAAATCAGTATCGGTCTGCTCTTGTCTGTCAATTATTTCCTTTCCTGCAGCCTGGCCTTCAGATTTCGTCCCCGGGTCGGGTCTGGTAATTGATAAATGACATGGATGTCATCTATCCACATTTGTTGACAATCGTGTGGATAACCTGGGAATAAGTATTCAGAACTGGTGCATATATACCTGTAAAAAGTGGATAAGTGAAGGAAGAATCCAATCAGCAGTAGGGTTGTGGACGAGTGTCATAGACCATCCACGAGGAATCCGGGCGATTGTGGATAACTTTAGCTTGAGGCTGGAAACGGTGGATGGGTATGCAAAGAACCCCACAGCCGTGCCTGGACGGTTGCGGGGTTCCCGAAGGACAATACAGCTGGATCAGTGCCACCACATGGTCATGAGGAAGCCGATCAGCAGAATGCCGAAGCCGACGGCAAGGTTCCAGTTGCCGATGCCGGGGATGGGGAAGACCTTACCCATGGTGGAGGAGATGTAGTAAACCACGATCCAGATCAGGCCCACCAGCATCAGCGTGACGAAGAGGGGTACAAACCAGCGCGGATTGGCCTTGGTGTTCTTGATGGTATCCTCCACGCGGCGGGAGTTCTCTTCCTGACGCTGCACGATGCGGCGCATCTGCGGTGTCATGTTCCTTTTGTCAACGCTCTGGTTGAGCACGGCCTCTACTTTGTCCATGGACAGGCCGTACTCCTCGTCCTCGGCATCCTCGCCAGTGTCGGCGGTCTTGGCCTTGTCCACCGCCTGGTCCTCGTCATCATGGAGTTGATGCTCTGCCATGAGGTTATTCTCCTTCAGTAGATCTACTAAGCCATAGTAGCGGTTAGACTCGAACGTAATACTATCGCAGACGAGGATGAGGGTATGCCTATGACCAGACGGACGGGACGGCACGGTGCGCGCAGGTCCCTGGTCGGCACAGTGTCCGTGGCTGTGGTGCTGGCACTGGTCGGGTTCATGCTGACCACCAACATCCGCGTCAACAGGACGGTCACGGTCACCTCGGACACGGCCGGGCTGGTGGAAGAGCGCGAGAACAAGGCTGCTGAGTTGCGCAAGGACATCAATGACATGAGCTCGCAGATCAACGCGCTGAAGACCCTGACCGACGACAAGGGCAGCTCGGACCAGGCCCGCGAGGATCCCGGTTCGGGCACGGTGCTCAAGGCCGTCCAGGGGCCGGGACTGACGGTGACGCTCAACGATTCCCCGCTCTGGCAGCAGAAGGTGGGTTCCGACGGGTCGACGGCCAACATCAACGATTACGTCATCCACCAGCAGGATGTGGAGAGCGTGGTCAACGCGCTCTGGGCCGGAGGAGCCGAGTCCATGCGGATCCAGGATCAGCGGGTTCTGCCCACAACAGCAGTGCGATGCGTAGGCAATGTTTTGCTGTTGCACGGCCGAAAGTACTCGCCGCCATATAAGATTTCAGCCATAGGACCAGTCGACAGGATGACCAAGTCCCTGAATGCTTCGCCATCCATCCGGATTTACAAGGAGTATGTGAATACGGTAGGTCTGGGTTGGAATGTCGAATCTTCGGATAATCTGAGATTCCCTGAGACGACGGCTGTCCTGCAGCCACTCCAGTACGCATCGCTAGATGAGAAGGCACGGTAAATGACGACAGAGGACTCGGAGAACGACAAAACGTCGGTCGACAAACCGGCGGATAAGCGGCGAACCTGGCTGGTGGGCATTGCAGAAATCGTAGGGGAGCTGCTGATCACTCTGGCAGTCGTCTGCGCACTCTACGTGGTCTGGCAGCTCTGGTGGACCGGCGTGCAGTCCGAGCATCAGCAGTTGGAGGCCCGGGCCTCGACCTCCTGGAGCAACCCGGGATCGGGCGACACCCGCAAGGTGGCCAAGCCTCAGAAGGGGGATCCGCCGGTGCAGCCCAAGCAGGCCTCCGAGGGTGAACTGATTGCCCAGGCCTACATTCCCCGTTTTGGACAGCATTGGGAGCGTAACGTGGTTCAGGGCACGTCGCCCCGAGAGCTGGCTTACGCGGGGCTGGGACACTACCCCAATACGCAGATGCCGGGCGAGATGGGCAACGTGGCCATTGCCGGACACCGCGCCGGCTATGGTGAGCCGCTGGGACATGTGGACGAGCTGCGGGTGGGCGATGCCATCGTCCTGCGCACCAAGGATTACTGGTACGTCTACCACTACACCCGCTATAAGATCGTCGCTGCCAACGAGGTCAGTGTTATCGCTCCCAACCCTTATTCGCCCAAAGAGGCTCCTGACCGGCGAATGATCACGCTGACCACCTGCGAGCCCAAGTACACCACGGCCACCCACCGCTGGATCAGCTGGGGCGAATTCGACTACTGGGCCAAGGTGTCCGACGGAGTGCCCAAGGAACTCCTGGGCGACCGCGGCAGCGATGTGGCCTTTGCAGACGACAAGGGCTCGGTCATGGCCAGACTGGGTTCTCTGCAGCCGGTCTTCCTGGTTTTGGCAGCAGCCTATCTGATCATCTACCTGGCGGCCCTGGCTGCCTGGCGTTACCCCTTGCTGCGGCAGATTCGCAAGGGCGAGAAGCCTCAGCCCATGATCAGCCTCTATGGCTGGCTGCTGCGGCACCAGTCCGGCATAGCTCCGATTCGGTGGCTCCTGCTGATTCTGCTCCTGTTGGCTCTGGCCTGCGCCCTGATGGAATGGGGCTTCCCGTGGCTGGCCAGCAACGTACCCATGCTCAGACAGATGTCCAACTACTCCACCTTCTGACCTAGGCGGCATGCAAGAGCGGCGGGGCCGCAGGATTCAATGTGATCCGTGGCCCCGCCGCTCATTGTTGCCACAACTTTGCCGACTGCTAGCAGTGACTGTCCAAGGTCTATCTAAGACACTTCTGTGGCCATGGTTTGATAGCCATGAATTTTTGGTCGCAGTACAGATGACGCCAGTCTGGCGGCCTTGGCGGATTCGTCGCGATGTGGCGATGCGACTTGGCAAGGTCCAGTCTGGAAGTTGTGCATTGGTCGTTATGAACCGGTCGCTGGACCCTGACGTTTAGCTTGGCCGAAGTCATGACCGGGATTTGTGGACGCGAAGTCGCGGTTCGCAGCCTAACGGCGTGGCATGATAGCCATTACTCCGTCCCAGACCGTATTCGCTCTGCCTAGAACGATATGGCCCGGCGGCAAGACTGTGGCAGCCGGGCCATAGGAGTCAGTTGGTGGAGCTGACGGTGGTCACCGTGATGGGGGTGCTGTCGTCCACCCTGCTGCCGGCTCCGGGGCTGACTGCGGTCACCTTGTCCGTGTCCTTGCCGACGGAAGTGATCCTGTCGGCGCTGACGCCGCTGTTGGTCAGCTTCTGCCGGTAGCTGCCCAGGGTCTCGCCCTGGGAGAAGGGCGGGATGCTGATGGCCGTGGTCAGGGTGATGGTGTCCTTGGACTTGTCGAAGGAGGAACCTGAGGTCGGGTCCTGGCCGGTGACCACGGCGTTGTCGTTGTTGGGGCCGTTGACCGTGATGTTGACCCCCTGGCCCAGGTTGCGTTTGGCCTCGCCCAGGGTCATGCCGACGTAGTTGCCCAGTTGCATGCCATTGCTGACGGTGACCGTGATCATGGCTCCCTGCTGGATGGAGGACCCGGCAGCAGGATCTGTGCTGATCACCATGTCCTTGGCCACAGTGTTGGAGGCCTGCTCGCGGATGGTGATGTTGAAGTGCAGGCTCTGTAGGGTCTTGGTTGCGTCATCCTTGGTCTTGCCAGACAAATCGGGCACCTTGGTCATGCCCGAGGAGATGTAGATCAGGATGCTGGTCCCCTTGGCCACGCTCTGGCCGGCGGCGGGATCCGTGCGGGTCACATGGTCCTTGGGCACGTCCTGGCTGTCTTCCACGGAGGCGGCGGGGGAGACCTTGAATCCGGCCTTCTCCAGGGCACTGCGGGCCTCCTGCTGGGTCATGCCCTTGACATCGGGGATGGCCGTGTCCTTGGGTCCGGAGGAGAACCAGACGGTCACTGTGGAGCCCTTGGGAGCCATGCTTCCGCCCTTGGGGCTCTGCTTGGTGAAGGTCCCCTTGGGTTCGGCCGAGTCGTTGTCTTCCTTCTCCTGGTAGTGGAAGCCTGCGGCGGTGATCTTCTCACGTGCCAGAATCCGCGACATCTGCGCGTTGATGGTAGGCACCTCGGCCATCGGATGACGATTTCGGCCTAGGACATTCCACGCGCCCAGTCCGACGAGTAATAGGACCAAAGCCGCCACGATGGCGCCGATGATGATCTTCTTGCGCCGTTTGGACTTCTTCTGGGCCGCCTTGGTGGCCGTGCGCTCAGCTGTGGCGACATCGGTGGCTGCAGCCGGATTGAGCGGATCCTGAACAGGGTTGAAGGCCTGGGTGGCGGCCGTCTCCTCTTCGGTCAGCGGCATGGTGGCCGTTTCGGTCCCCTGCTCGGCATCCTTGCGGGCCTTGACGTTGGCCAGGTCGGTCAGCGGGTTGAAGGCGGCGGCCACCGGGGTTCCGCCGTTCATGAAGGCCAGGATGTCGCTCTTGAAGGCAGCCGCCGTGGCGTACCTGTTCTGGCGGTCCTTGGCCATGGCCTTGGCGCAGATGGAATCCCACATCTTCGGCAGGCCGGGCACGATGGTGCTGGGCGGGGTGGCCACCTCGGTGACGTGCTGGTAGGCGATGGCCACAGCCGAATCCCCGTTGAAGGGCGGCCGTCCGGTCAGCATCTCGTAGAGGACGCAGCCGGCCGAGTAGAGGTCGGAGCGCATGTCCACGCTCTCGCCACGGGCCTGCTCGGGGCTCAGGTACTGGGCGGTGCCCACCACGCCCTGGGACTGGGTCATTGTGGCGGCCGAATCGTCCATGGCCCGGGCGATGCCGAAGTCCATGACCTTGACGATGCCCTGCTCCGAGATCATGATGTTGCCGGGCTTGATGTCCCGGTGGATGACGCCCATGTGGTGGGAGTAGTCCAGGGCGCTCAGCATGCCCAGCATGACCTGCTCGCTGTCGCGTTGGCTCAGGGCCCCGTTCTCCTTGAGGATGGACCGCAGGGTCTGGCCCTTGACGTACTCCATGACCAGATAGGGCACCCGTTCATGGTTGCCCTGGTCGTCGGTCAGTATCTCCTCGCCCGAGTCGTAGATGGAGACGATGTTGGGATTGTTGAGCAGCGCGACCGAGTGGGCCTCCCGCCGGAACCGCGACAGGAAGACCTCGTCGTTGGCCAGATCGGACCGCATGATCTTGACCGCGACCGTCCTTCCCAGACGTGTGTCCACAGCCTTGTGGACCTCGGCCATGCCACCGCGTCCGATCAGCTGTCCCAGACGGTAGCGTCCGTCCGCTAGGGACGGCGGCAGTGTGATGCTCATAGGGTATCCCCTCCGTTCGTCGCTTCAAGGCCGCGCTGTGCGCTTCCTTCTCCATAGTGCCCCCAGAAGGGCCTGAAGATGTCTTTTGCCGCGTGTGGCCTGCTCATAATGCGTCGAGGCATGGGTGCGCGCGGGTCGATGACCTCCGTCTCGCCCAGCTGCTGGTCCAGCAGCCGTTGCTCGATTCTGGCCAGTGTGTGCGAGACCACCAAGGCATTCGCCGGGCGGTCTCGCGGGTCCTTGGCCAGCATGGACATGACGAAGTTCATGAGTTGGTTGTCCACCGAGTTAGGCAACGGTGGCACAGGGTCGTTGACGTGTGCTGCGGCGATGTCCACAGGGGTGGCGCCGGTGAAGGGTCGGTGCCCGCAGAGCCCCTCATAGGCCACCACACCCAGGGAGTAGATGTCGGACTGGGGCGTGGCCTGGAGGCCCTGGGCCTGCTCGGGCGAGATGTACTGGGCCGTACCCACCACCATGCCGTCCTGGGTGATCTGCCCCTGGTTGGTTGAGTAGGAGACCCCGAAGTCGGTGATCTTGACCTCGCCGGTGTCGGAGACCATGATGTTGGCCGGCTTGACGTCCCGGTGGATGACCCCGTGGGAGTGCGCTACGTAGAGCCCCCGGGCCGTCTGTATCAGGATGGGCAGCAGCTCGATGGGGTCCAGGGCGCCCCGTTCCCGGTAGATGTCTGCCAGGGATTGGCTTGGCACGTACTCCATGATCAGGAATCCGATGCCATCGTGCTCGTAGTACTCGAAGAGGGCGGCGATGTTGGGGTGGGCCAAGTTGGCGGAATTGTGCGCCTCGGCCCGTAGCCGCAGCAGCTTGGACTCCTCGTTGGTCAGGTCCTCGCGCAGGGCCTTGATGGCCACCACGCGGCCCAGTTCTATGTCGTAGCCCTTCCAGACTTCGCCCATGCCCCCTTGGGCCAGGCGGCGGTCCAGGCGGTACCTTCGATGGATGAGCTGTCCCTGTACTAGTTTCACTTGGCAGCCTCCTGCATGACGCGTTTCATGATCGGCCCGGCGGCATCTATGCCGTAGGAGGAGATTCCATGCACTACAACGGCTACGGCTACCTTGGGCTTGTCGGCCGGAGCGAATCCTATCATCCACCCGTCATTTGCCGTATTGCCTGCACCGATTTGAGCCGTGCCGGACTTGGCGGCCACCTGCATGCCTGGGATGGCCAGATTCGGGTAGCTCTTGGTGGTCACTGCCTCCATCATGGTGGTCAGGGCCTTGGCGGTGTCCGAAGAGAAGGCCTGTGAGTAAACCGAGGGCGTTGTCTCGCTGATGACGCTCAGATCGCTGGAGCGCACCCGGTCCACCAGGGTCGGCTGCATGAGCTTGCCGCCGTTGGCCACGGCAGCAGCTGTCATGGCAGCCTGCAGAGGTGTGGACAGGGTGTCCCCCTGGCCGATGGAAGCCAAGGCCAGCCGGTCCTGGGACTGGTCCTCGGGGAACTTGGAGGCCACGGCCTTCATGGGCCGTCCTGTGGAGTTGGTCCCGTCCAGGGTGATGGTGGAGCCGTAGCCGAACTTGCGGGCCTGCTCGGCCAGTGTCTTGTCGCCCAAGGCGACCCCCAGCTGGGAGAAGGCCGTGTTGGACGAGTAGGCCAGGGCGTTCTCCAGGCTGATCTTGCCGTTGGACCCGTTGGCCGCAGAAGTGGAGTTGGTCAGTTTGTAGTTGGTGCCGGGCAGGGTGTATGAGGCTCCGGCCGGCAGTTGGCTGTCAGGGTGATACTGGCCGGACTCCAGGGCGGCGGCAGCCACAATCACCTTGAAGGTGGACCCGGGCGGATACAGCTGCGAAGTGGCCCGGTTGAGCATGGGGTTGTCGGAACGGGAGGCCAGCTTCTGGTAGGCCTGGGAGGCATCGCCGCTGTCGTGGGCGGTCAGGTCTTCGGGGTTGTAGCTCGGTGTGCTGACCATGGTCAGGATGCGGCCTGTGGAGGGCTCGATGGCCACCACCGAACCGGACAAGTTGCCCAGCATGGCGTAGGCGGCTTCCTGCATCTTGGGATTGATGGAGGTCTCGATGGAGGCGCCCTTGTTCTGGGTACCGGTGAAGAGGGACTTGAGCCGGTCCATCCACAGGCTGTCCGATTGGCCGCTCAGCAGGCGGTCGCGCGAGGCCTCGATTCCCCGGTCTGCCGGGCTGGTGATGGAGTAGTAACCGGTGATAGGCGAGTAGACGGCTCCCTTGTGGTAGTGCCGCTGGTACTGGAAGGAGTCGTTGATGGGGTCGGACTGGGCCATGACGGCTCCATCCGATGTCAGGATGGCCCCTCTGGGCGCCGCATACTCGTGGTAGAGGGCGCGCAGATTGCGGGGGTCAGAGTTAAGGCTGCCCGCCCGGATCACCATGATGATTGAGCTGGAAAGCCCCAGGATGACGAAGAGGACGATGACGGCGTTAAAGAGTTGACGCAGGGCCTTGTTCACTGTCCACCTCCTCGTACCTGGCGGACGGGAATGCGGCCGGTTGCTGGCAGGTCGGTCTCCTCATCCTGGTCGGTCGGCTCGGTCGGCCCGGCATGACGACCGTGGGATTCTTGGTCGTCAGAGCCTGAGCCGGAGTCCGAATCGTCCTGTCCGCTGCGCTTGCTGGTCTCTTGCTGACGCAACACGGCCAGGGCCTCGTACTTGAAGGTGTCCGAGCTGACCTCCGGTGCTGGCTTGTTGGCCGCGTTGGAGATGATGATCAGCAGGACGGCCAGGATGCAGTTGGCCACCAGACTGGAGCCGCCCGCCGCCATGTAGGGCATGGTCAGGCCGGTCAGGGGGATGACCAGGGTGATGCCGCCCACCACGGTGAAGACCTGGAAGGCCATGGTGAAGACCAGACCGGAGGCCAGGAGCTTGCCGAAACCGTCCTTGATCTTCATGGCCGTGATCATGCCCGAGGCCACGATGACCAGGTAGAGGGCCAGAACCACCAGCAGACCGCTCAGCCCCAGCTCTTCACCCACCGACGTGTAGATGAAGTCGGAGTTGGCCAGGGGGGTGATCCAGGGGCGTCCCTGGCCCAGGCCAGTGCCTGTCAGCCCGCCGGCGGCCAGGCCGAAGATGCCGCGCACCAGCTGGCCGGACCCGCCGAAGGCCTTGCCGAACTCAGCGTCGCTGAAGGGGTGCAGCCAGGCGTCCACACGGGCGCCTACATGGGCGAAGATCATGGATGCGGCCACGGCTCCGATGACGAAGAAGACCGAACCTATGGCGATCCAGCTGGTGCGGCCGGTGGCCACATAGAGCATGGAGACGAACATGGCGAAGTACATCAGCGAGGTGCCCAGATCGTGCTGGATGACCAGGACGGCCAGCGAAATAAGCCAGACGATGATAATGGGGCCAAAGTCCTTGATCCGGGGCATCCGCATGCCCAGGAACTTCTTGCCGCCCACGGCCAGCTGGTCCCGGTGGTCGAACAGATAGGCGGCGAAGAAGAAGGCCAGGAAGAGCTTGGCGAATTCGCCGGGCTGCAGGGTGTGCGACCCCACGCCTATCCAGATGCGGGCGCCGCCGATTTCGCGGCCGATGCCGGGCAGCATGGGCGAGAGGAGCAGGACCAGACCCACCACCATGCTGACATAGGAGAAGCGACGCAGCAGCCTGTAGTCCCGGAGCAGCACCACCAGCAGCCCGCACAGGACCAGGGCCAGACACAGCCAGATCAGCTGGGTGAAGCCCACCCGAGTGGGCTGGCCGATCCGGGCGTTGCGCAGATCTATGCGGGTGATAAGGGTGATGCCCAGGGAGCTCAGGATGACGATGCTGGGCAGGATGGCCTGGCTGCCATAGGGCTGGAAAATCTCCAACAGGACCCAGAGGGCGATGAAGAGGGCGGCGGTGACTACCAGCAGGGCGGCGTAATCCCCGGGGAAGCGGCCCGCCGCACGGGCGAACATCTGGAAGAAGCCGATGAATCCCACCAGCAGGGAGAAGAGCAGAAGGCCTATGCGGCGCAGACGGGTGATGATCATGACTATTGCCGCCCGCTCTGGTCGGTTTCCGACGGTGAGGGCGAGGCTGAGGGAGAAGTCGATGCCTGGTCGGACTCGTCCTTGGCCTCCTTGGCTTGCTCGCGTTTGAGGTCGCCGGCCTCCTTGCGGATCAGACGGGCATGCTCCTTGGCGTCGTCCATGCTGGAGACGGTGATGCCCTCTTCCAACTGGTCACGCCAGGACTGGGGCAGTCCCTTGACGGCGATGTCCGTGGTCTGCACCGGGTGGGACAGCGAGAGGGCGAAGGCCTTGGTGGGCACGCCCTGGTAGATGGCCACTCGGCCCTGGTCCGTGCCCAGGTAGTACTGTTCCTGGCTCCAGTGGTAGGCAGCCGCCGTGCCTCCGGCCAGGGCAAGGATCACCAGGGTGATGATGCCGGCCAGAATCAGCCGAATCCGCCGGTGCCGTGAGCGCTGGCGCTTGCGCTGCTCCAGGTGCTCCTTGTGGATGGCGTCGGCCACGTCCGGGTCGTAGGGGTCGGCTGAGTCCGAGCCGTCCTTCTTGTGAACGATGGGGATCTCGCTGGTGTCGGGCACATGCCGTTCGCCGCTCTCCTCGCGGGCAGCCGAGGGTTGGGCGGTGCGGCCTTCGTCGTCCTCGTCCTCCTGCTTGTCGGCATCCCGGTCCTGGGTCAGGTCGGCGGCCCGTTTGGCGGGGGACTCCCGGGACTCGTCGCGCAGGCGCGGTGCGGCCGCTACGGGCTCATCCAGGATGTCGGCCAGGGCCTCCAGGTTGGAGCTGGCTGCCCCGCCGACCAGAGGGGTCTGATGGGGCAGGTCGAATGCATCGGCGTCCAGGGCCAGTGTGGCATCGGCGATGACCACGGTCACGTTGTCGGTGCTGCCGGCCTTCAGGGCGAAGGTGACCAGTTGCTGGGCGCACTCCGCCTGGTCCGAGACCGAGGACAGCACCTCGGCGATGGTCGAGTCCTCCAGAACGCCGCAGAGGCCGTCCGAGCAGATCATCCAACGGTCTGCGGGCAGGGCCTTGGAGATGGAGATGTCCGGGCGGGGGTCGATGTCGAAGTCCCCCAGGACCCGCATGACCACGTTGCGCTGAGGGTGGTTGCGGGCTTCGGCCGGGGAGATGCGGCCGGTGTCGATCAGATGCTGCACGTAGGAGTGGTCCTGGGTCATCCGGATCAGCTTGCCCTCCCGCAGCAGGTAGGCCCGGGAGTCGCCGATATGGGCCAATACCCAGGAGTCGTCGGCCAGAGCCAGGGCCGTGACCGTGGTGCCCATGCCTGACAGGCGATGTTCGCGCTTGGCCTTGCCCACGATGGCGTCATGGGCCGCGATGACCGAGGTCTCCATCATCCGGGCCAGGGACTGCACGTCCTGCTCCCGGTCGTCGCGTTCGATGTGGGCCAGGGATCGGATGGCTATGGTCGAGGCCGTATCCCCGCCTGCGTGGCCGCCCATGCCGTCGCACATGGCCACAAGGCGCTCACCGGCGAAGGCGGAATCCTGGTTGTTGCTGCGCACGTACCCCACGTCTGAAACCGCCGTGGAATAGAGGAACAGCTTTTGGCTCGCATCGTTCCTGGTCATGGGCGGCTACCTCAACTCGAAGGTGGTGGCTCCGATGCGCACGGGAACCTCCGCCGGTAGGATTGTCGGCGCCGTGATTTTCTGTCCCGAGACGACGGTGCCGTTGGTGGACCCCAGATCCTCGATGGCCCATCGGCCCGATGCAGGATCCTGGTAGACCCGCGCATGATGGCCGGAGACGAACTCGTCGTCCAGCACCAGGGTGTTCGAGGAGGAGCGGCCCAGGGTGATGGGTCGTCCGGACAGCGGCGTGGAGGAGCCGGCCAGAGGTCCGTCGATAACCACCAGCAGGGAGGGTTCATCGCTTGCAGGCTCTGTCTTGCTGACCGGGGCGATAGGCACGGATCTGGCGGCCGCCGGCAGCTTGCGCTGGGCTGCGCGTTCACTGCGTCGGCGGGTATGAGAAGTCTTGGGGCTGAAGGTTTCGATGTCTTTGCGGAGTGAACGGATGGCCAGCCATACGAATACCCATAACAGAGCCAGGAATCCGTATTTGAGGATGGCGAATGTCAGTTCAGTCAGCATAATGATTCGACCTTACTTCAAGGTCTGGGCGACTTACGAATCCTGTTCCTGCGACGATGCCCAGTAGAGGATGCGGGTACGGCCGATGGTGATGGTATTGCCGTCCAGCAGGGTGGCTGCGGGTACCTGATGCCCCTCTACATAGGTGCCGTTGGTGGACCCCAGATCGCGGGCTACCACGCCCTTGTCGGTGATCTCGATCTGCAGGTGTCGGCGGGAGATGCCTGCGTCGTCGATGACGATGTCACAGGAGGATCCACGGCCGATGGTGGTGATGGGGGCGGTCAGCAGGTACTGGCGGCCGTTGATTTCCAACACCGGGCAGTCCTTGGACTCTTCGGGTGTGGTCACGGGTGCCGCGTTGCCCTGGACCGACTCGGCAGACAGGTGGAAGTCGCCCTTGTTCAGGTTGAGGTCCTCCTCGAAGATGACCACGACCGGGCCGACGAAGGCATAGTGCTGGCTTTCGGCGTACTTGGTCAGGTTGTCTGCCAGCTCGTTGGCCAGAGCCTCCGAACCCCACTGCTCAATGCGGTCGAAGTCTGGGGTGGATAGTCTGAATCGATACTCGTTGGGCGCCACGGTACGGTCGCGACCGACGGGCATGGCCTGTGAGTCTATCTCACGCTCGAGGGCGCTCGACAGGTCGACGGGCTGTAGGTCCTTGGAGCCGAACTTCGAGAAGACACCGTTAACGGCGCCTTCCACGCTCTTCTCGAAACGATCGAGAACGCTCATAGTCATCCCTTTCCATATAACCCTTTCATAGTACGTGACCCTGCCGGAAGGGGGTAATGGGCGGTCGGATGCTTGCAATTTCTTCAATGAACAGGTTCGAACGACCGCGACTGCCGGGTATGGATAAGGCCCCATGGCCACAATGGACCAGGGGCCTTTGAACTTCAATCATCATAGGTCAGGCCGAAGCCTGCGGACTCACAGAGCCAGCTTGCGACGCAGACCCAGGGTGATGCCGGCAGCCAGGCAGAGGCCAGCGGCGATGGCCAGAGGAGCCGTGGCGTCGGCGCCGGTCTTGGCCAGATTGTTGTTGTTCTTGTTGTTCTTGGCGTCCTTCTTAGCCGGATCCTTGGCTGGAGCCTTGTTGTTGTCCTTGGCAGGCTGCTTGGTGTTGTTGTCAACCGGAGCGGTCTGACCAGGCTTGTTAGGCTCGTTGGGAGTGGTCACCTTGGTGTACTTGGCCATGAAAGTAGTGTCTGCGTTGTAGGTGCCACCGGGGACGTAACGGGACCCGCCATTTTCGTTAAACCAACCGTCGAAGGTGTAACCATCGAAGTTGTGAACCGTGGGTTCCTCAGATAGCTTTCCCTCACTATTGGTTTGCATCACGTCCGCGGTGGATTCTTCGATATCTTCCGGATTCATAGTGACGAAAGTGATGTTGTAAGTGATGGGGTTTATCTGGGCGAAGTTAGGATAGAGATCCTCGTCTTGGGTGAAAACATGGGTGTTGAAGTCGATTTTTTGTGAATTTGGGTCATCAGCTGGGCCACCAGATCCATTGATAGACCAGCCATCAGCTTTCGTATTCTGATCGGGCACTATAGGCTCTGGAATCGTGCTGGGATCCAGCTTGCCGCTGTCGTCGGTGTTCAGAGTGGTTGTCTTCTCCTGCCCCTTATCCCCCCGAGGACCATAGGGGTCGTGGAATGTGATTTTGTAGCTAGCGGCCTTGGTCTGGACATTCTTGCTCTCCACAGCCTGGGCCACGGTGGGCAGCAGTGCTAAGCCGCCAGCCAGGGTGGCGCCGGCAGCGAGTACTGCGCATGCGCGTTTGAAACGAACCATGATATTCATTGGTTACCTCTATTTTCTCTATTGTCGGTTGCTCCCCAGATACATTCATGGGGTGTCCTGCCTTGACACTCCTACCCCTGGGAAACAGGCATCATCGACCAATCTTTGGCGACAACACGCTACAATTCTAGCGCACGGAATGGTCATCGGCTGGTCGTGGTTCGAAAATATGTCTTATTTGAAGATAAAAGTTTCTCATGTAGAACGATTAACGTCTGCTGCGGGCTGGGCGGCGCATCGCAGTTGAGCTATTCGAATTCCCCTTTGGCATCTGGGCGCTTATCATCGTGGCAGACGCATGGTCATGGGGATCATGTCAGAGATATTCGAGGAGCGAGCATGGCCGAAGAGGTGGATCGGGCGATGGAGGCATATCCGCGGGCCAAGGCCCGGACCCTGCGGTTTACGTTGGGTGCGCCACGGTCGGCCCTGGCGGTGGGGGACGGTTCACGGGCCGTCTTCCTGCGCTCCGACGGACCTGAAGATCTGGTGACCGGGCTCTGGTTGTCCGTCTTTGACCAGGAAGGCCGCCACCATGAGGTGCTCCTGGCCGACCCCAGGTTCCTGCTGGAAGATGCGGACCAGGAGCAGGTGCCGGCCGCCGAGCTGGCCCGCAGGGAGCGCTCGCGAGAGGGCGGTGAGGGCATTGTCGATTACAGCGTGGATGGTGCCGGGGATCGGGTGGTCTTTGCCTTGGGCGGTCGGCTCTGGCTCTCGCTGATTGCCCCTGATGGTCTCACCGCCTCCACGCGGGTCCTGAGTTTGGAAGACAGCGATTCGCCTGTGCTCAATCCTGCCATCAGTCCGGACGGCACCATGGTGGCCTATACGACTGGCGACCGCCTGATGGTGGTCACCATTGGGCAGGATGCCGGGCAGGATCGAGAAAGGGCTGTCCTGGCCCTGCGCCCAGGCACCGATGATCGGATGCGGCTGGGGCTGGCCGAGTTCGTGGCCGGCGAGGAGATGGACCGCTACCAGGGGTTCTGGTGGTCGCCGGATTCCAAGGCACTGCTGGTCGAGCACACTGATTCCTCCGATGAGCCGATCTGGTACATCAGCGATCCGGCCAATCCCCAGGTCGGGCCGCGCGCCCGGCGGTATCCCCAGGCTCTGACCGCCAACGCCCGCGTCGGGCTGAGTCTGGTCCTCCTGGGCCAGGATGACGACGATCCCTGGGTGGGCGAGGTGGATTGGGACCATCAGGCCTTCGAGTACCTGGCCGCGGTCCGCTGGCAGGACGGGCATCGGCCCCTGCTGCTGGTACAGAACCGTCGACAGACCGAGGACAGGATCCTGGATGTGCAGGTGCCGGATACCCGTCAGGGCTTGGAGTCGGGACAGAATATGACCCTGCTTGATCCCGAGGCGGCGCCCAAGGTGGCCACCAGGGTGTTGCAGGAGCATGGCAACGACCAGTGGATTGACCTGGTGCCCGGATTGCCGGCCTACCGGCCCCAGGGCGGGCTGGTGGACGCCTTCATCGACACAGAAGCCGACACTACTCGGCTGCGCCTGGACGCAAAGGTCTTCTCCCCAGCCGGCTGCCAGATTCGACAGGTGCTGTCCGTGGAGGACCGCGATGTGCTGGCGGTAGTCTCCACCGACCCCCGCAGCTTCGACCTGATGCGTCTGAGCTATGACGGCTCCATCCATGTGCTCAACCGTCTGCCTGGAGTGTGGTCCGCCTCGCGAGCCGGCCATGGCATCGTGGTCAGCGGCCGGACCATGGCTTCGGCGCAGGGACAGGTGCGCCACTGCTACCTGGGGGCTGACGGGGATCTGGACCGCCTGGGTGCCGAAGGGCTGGGGCTGGTGGGCGAAGCCCGCCCCGACAGCAGTGCTAGGCAGACAGGCGAACCTGTGCGGCCGGAGCATCAGGATCGCCCTGATCGCCGGGCCGTGGACGCCGGTCATATCAATAGCCAGGGAGCCATGAGCGCCGTCCTGGCCGACACCAGCAGCGATCCCGGGTTCACCCCCAACGTGGACTTCGTGCGCATGGGCCAGCACGAGCTGTTCGCAGCCATCGTCAGGCCCTCTGAATCCAGCCCCTACGCCAGCGCCGACAGCCTGCCCGTCCTGCTCAAACCCTATGGCGGGCCAGGTGCCCAGCAGGTGGTCTTCAACCAGTCCTACTACTGGGAGTCCCAGTGGTGGGCTGATCAGGGCTTCCTGGTCCTGACCGCCGACGGCCGGGGCACGCCTGGTCGTGGTCCTGCCTGGGATCGGGCCATCTTCGAGGACATGGCCCAGGTGACTCTGGATGACCAGCTTGAGGCTCTGGAGGCCCTGCCGGACTTCGCTCCCGAGGCCGACCTGGGGCATGTGGCCATGATCGGCTGGTCCTATGGCGGCTTCCTGTCGGCCCTGTCGGTTTTGCGGGCTCCCGACCGGATCCATGCGGCCTGCGCTGGCGCCCCGCCCACGGACTGGACTCTTTACGACACTCACTACACCGAGCGCTATCTGGGTCTGGACCCGGCCGTCTACCGCCGCAATGGGATCATCGATGATGCCCCCTCGCTGCGCCGTCCGCTGATGCTGATCCACGGGTTTGCGGATGACAACGTCTCCGTGGCCAACACCCTGAGGCTCTCCGGTGCTCTGATGGCGGCCGGCCGTCCCCATACGGTCCTGCCACTGACCGGCATAACCCACATGACCAACGACGAGACCGTGGCCGAGAACCTGCTTATTCTGCAGCGGGACTTCCTGCGGGAGGCCCTCAAGAACAAGACGGACTGACGGAAGGGCTGCTTGGGCTGACGCCCTGCTGGCGGTTGCTTCCGCTAGATTGGGGTTGTGCATATCCAACGAAAGCCTGACC
Source organism: Bifidobacterium asteroides (assembly GCF_009683175.1). Classification (GTDB taxonomy): domain Bacteria; phylum Actinomycetota; class Actinomycetes; order Actinomycetales; family Bifidobacteriaceae; genus Bombiscardovia; species Bombiscardovia asteroides_H. The sequence continues at coordinate 64,218 of NZ_WKKW01000006.1, read as the reverse complement.
GGACTCCAGGGTCCAATCGCGGATTCCGGCTTCCCCGCAGCTGGGGCCTGGCGGTCTCGGTGCTCTGCCTGGGCCTGTTGGTCGGACTTTCCTCGGGCCTGCTGGCAAGGTTCTTCGAGCTGACCCAGGTCGGCCTGTTGGGTTTCGCTGAGACTCCAGGGACTCCCACGGCTGAGGCGGTGCCCCCGATCAGGAGGCTGGCCTCGGTGACCCTGGCCGGACTGGTGGCCGGTCTGGTCTGGGCCTGGCTTCGGACGAGGACCAGGCTGGTTCCCTCGGTCGGTCAGGCCGTCAAGGGTGCACCCATGCCTCCGGGGCGGACCGTGGTTCATGTGCTCACCCAGATTTTCTTTGTTGCTGCCGGCGGCTCCATAGGCAGGGAGGTGGCCCCTCGCGAGGCCGGGGCCCTTCTGGGTGGTCTCTGGACCAGGATGGGCCGACGGCTGGGGCTGCGTGATCAGGATGGTCCGCTGCTTGTGGCTTCGGCGGCAGGAGCGGGATTCGCCGGCATTTACATTGCGCCTCTGACCGGGGCTTTTTTCGGCATCGAGGTGCTGCTGCGGCGGGTGGATGCCGAAGTGGTGACGGTCAATCTGGTCATGTCGGCCCTGGCCACCCTGGTCGGCGGATCCATCAAGGGGTTCGCCCCTTACTACAAGGTCGGCTCCGAGCCCTTCCATCCCTGGCTCATGGCAGTGGTCCTCCTGATCGGACCGGTCATGGGACTGTTGGGGGCCGGATTCCGGCGGATGACCTCCTGGGCAGAGGCCCATAGGACCAACGGTCCCGCGGCTATCTGGCAGCTGACAGGGGTTGCTCTGTTGACCGGTCTGGTGGCCCTGGCCGTTCCCCAGGTCATGGGCAACGGCCGGGCTCTAGCACAGATGGGTATGGATCAGCGGCTGTCTGCCGGGTTCTCCGGGCTCCAGTTGGCTCAGTCGCTTGCCCTCCTGGCCCTCTTTGCGCTGGCCAAGGCCCTGCTGACCACAGCCACCATCCGTGCCGGGGCTTTCGGCGGCACCCTGACGCCTTCCATAGCCCTGGGATCCGCCATGGGCGCTGTTCTGGGCCTGTTGTTGGCTTGTCTTGTGCCCGGACTGCCGGTCTGGCAGTGTGCCGTGATCGGCGCCGCCTCTCTGCTGGCCGCCTCCCAGCAGGCTCCGCTCATGGCCATGGCCATGCTCATGGAGGTATGCCACCTGCCGGTCATGGCCTTTATGCCCATGGGTCTGGCTGTGGCCCTGTCGATGGCGGTCTCACGTCTGTTCGTGGCCAAGTCATAAACCGTCGTCTGAGTCCGTGTTGCCCTGATGCTCCGGCCTTGCGCGATGCCGATAGATTCCGTCCTTACTCATATACGATGAAACCAAGACTGGTCGCGTGTCTGCCCTGCCGCATCCGGCCTTGCATGAGCATTCACAATCAGCTGACCGGTCCGGGCCAGTAAGGAAGGGTGGCTATACTCAGGCCGGACGTAAGTCCGGGGAGGATGCAGCCAATCCGCGTGGAACAGGCCAGTGCCGTGATCCCCCGGACAGACAAGAAGGAGGTGCCTGGCGGTGAAGACCGTGTTGGCCATCTTCAGGCGAGATCTCTGGCGGATACTGCGCAATCCCGTGGCCCTGGTTGTGACCATCGGCGTGGCCGTGCTGCCCTCCCTCTATGCCTGGTTCAACATCATGGCCCTCTGGGACCCCTACAGCAACGCCAAGAACCTTCCTGTGGCCGTCGTCAGCATGGACCGAGGGGCGCAATCCGCGGAAACCGGCAGGATCAACGCCGGCAGATCGGTCATCCAGGAGCTGCGCGGCAACAAAAGCCTGGGTTGGAAGTTCATGGATGATGACCAGAGGGCCATCGACGAGGTCCACTCGGGCCAGTGCTATGCGGCCATCATCATCCCTGAACGGTTCAGCGCCGACCTGGTCGGCATCGTCGAGGGGACCGGGAACAGGCCTGCTCTGAAATATTACGTCAATGAGAAGAAGAACGCCATCGCCCCCAAGGTGACCGACACCGGCGCATCCACCATCGACCAGGAGATCAACACGGTCTTCGTCTCGGCCGTCAGCGATGCTCTGGCCGGGAAGGTCCTGCAGACCGCCGGCGATGCCCAGGGCGCGGCCGAGCAGAGCCGCAGCCAGGTGGTGGGCGACCTGGGGGACATCATCGGCCAGCTGGATCGGACGGACGGCCAGCTTGAACGAATCGGTTCCACCATGGGCCAGGCCCGGCAGACCGTGGCCGGCTCCAGAAACGACATCAAGAACCTGCAGAGTCAGATATCGGCCACCCAGGCCACCCTGAGCAAGGCCCAGGACCACATGACCAGGACCCGTGACGACAGTCTTCGCTTCTCCTCCGCCCTGAACCAGGCCCTGGCGGACGGGTCGGTGCGGCTGTCCAGCGCGGTCACTGATGTGAATACAGTTGCGGGCGGGATCACTGCCGATCTGAATGCCACCCAAGACAAGGTGGACCGGGTCAATTCCGGCCTGGGTCAGTTGGTCGACGCCAACGGGAAGGCCGTGGACCGGCTCCAGTCGGGTCTGGACCAGTCCGGGCTGCATCCCGGGGATCCGGCCTACGAGAGCATCCAACGGCAGATCGATAATCTGAAAAAGACCAACCAGCAGCAGAAGGCATCCCTGGATGCCTTCAAGAAGAACTCCTCCACGGCTCTGGACTCGGGTAAGCGGGCCGCATCGGATCTGAGCTCGGCCATGACCGACACCGGCGACTCCGGCATCAAGGCCCTGACTGCGGCCAGCCAGAGCCTGACGGGGACCACCATGCCCAACCTCCTTACCGGCCTGGACAACCTCAATGCCTCCAACGGCTCGCTTCAGGGCGCCCTGAGCAGCCTGGCCACCACGGCCGCCCAGACCGACGCCCTGCTGGACCAGCTGGACTCCACCATCGGTCAGGCCCAGTCGACCCTGTCCACCACCAGGACCTCCCTGGCTTCGGTCAGGTCCGACCTGGAGGGGGTTCGCACCGATGTGGCGGCGCTGGGGTCCTCGGCCGCCTGGAACCGGATGTCCCAGACCCTGGGGTTGAGCCCGGACTCCTTCGGGAAGGCCATGGCCTCGCCGGTTGAGCTGGCCTCGCACACGGTCTACCCGGTAAGCAACTACGGATCATCCGTGGCGCCCTTCTATACCAATCTGGCCCTCTGGGTGGGTGGGTTCATCCTGATAGCCATCTATAAGCTGGAGGTCGACAAGGAGGGCATCCGCAGGTGCACCGCCACCCAGGCCTACCTGGGCCGCTGGCTTCTGCTGGTCTTCGTCGGCTTCTTCCAGGCGCTGATCGCTACAGTGGGCGACCTGATGCTGGGCATCCAATGCCAACAGCCGGCCCTGTTCGTCCTGGCCGGGGTCTTCGCCTCCTTCGTCTACATCAACATCATCTATGCCCTGGCCGCCTCCTTCAGGCATATCGGCAAGGCCCTGGCCGTGGTTCTGGTCATCCTGCAGATACCCGGCTCATCGGGCATGTATCCCATCGAGATGATGCCTGACTTCTTCCGCAATCTGAACCCCTGGCTGCCCTTCACCTACGGGATCAATGCCATGCGCGAGACCATCGGCGGTATGTATGGCAACCACTACTGGCAGGATATGCTCCACGTCTTCTGGTACCTTCCGGTGGCCCTGCTGATCGGACTGGTGGTGCGGCGGTACCTGCTCAACCTGAATGCCCTCTTCGATCGTCGGCTGGGCGCCACCGACCTGATGCTGACCGAGCAGAACCATTCTGCCGACCGTCGTCTGAGCCTGGGCAGCCTGGCCCGCTCCATTCTGGGCGAGGGCGACTACCGTGCCGTCATAAGGCGGCGGGCGCATCGCTTCCTGGCCCTCTATCCAACGCTGATCCGGGCTGGTCTGGTCCTGGTCCTGCTGCCGGTGCTCTTCCTTATCCTGCTGTTCAGCACCGAGGCCAAGATCGTCATGCTGATCGCCTGCATCGCCTCCATTGTCCTGATAGACGCCTACCTGATCATCGTCGAGTACATCTGTGACAGCTATGTTCAGCAGCTGGGTCTGGCCGAGCGTCCCGGCATGGACTTTCACACCCTGATCCGCCCGCGTCGGCAGGGTCCCTCGGCCATGACCAGGCTGACCACGGCCGTGCGCGAATCAGTCATGAACCACGATGAGGAAGACGCTCACGAGGACGGTGACCGCTGATGAGGAACATTTGGAGGATCCTGCGCAAGGACCTGGCCGATGCCACCAGCAACGTCATCGCCATCATCGTCCTGATGGGCCTGATCATCGTCCCGGCCCTCTATGCCTGGTTCAACATCGCCGCCAGCTGGGACCCCTACAAGAACACCAAGGCCATCAAGGTGGCCGTGGCCAACACCGACAAGGGGTACAAGTCCGACCTGATTCCGGTCAGGATCAACGTGGGGGAGACGGTCACCAGCACGCTGCGGGCCAACGACCAGCTGGACTGGAGGTTCGTCAACCGTGACCAGGCCCTGGAGGGGGTGCGCTCGGGCGAGTACTATGCCGCCATCGTCATCCCCAAGGATTTCAGCGCGGACATGATGACCCTCTTCTCGCAGGATGTGAAGCACGCCAACCTCGAGTACTACCTGAACGAGAAGAAGAACGCCATCGCCCCCCATGTCACCGAGCAGGGGGCCGACACCGTGGCCACGACCATCGACAAGACCTTCGTCAAGACCGTGGGGCAGGTGGGGATCGACCTGGCCAGCCAGGTTTTCACCTACTCCCAGAGCCCCCAGGTCCAGGATTATCTGACCAGGACGACCAGCCACATCGATCAGATGTCACAGCGATTGACCACTGCCTCCAGTCAGGTGAATGCCTATGCGGGCCTTCTGGACTCCTCCGGGAAGATGATCGACTCCACCGGCAGGATCCTGGGCCGCTCCGATTCCGCCATGGCCGATGCCAGGAAGGCCCTGAATCAGGGAACCAAGGGGTCCAAGGATCTGGGCAAGTCCCTCTCCGGGTCGGCCCAGGCGGTCGACGCCGCCCTTGACCAGGCTTCGGGCGCCTATGACACCATCGGCTCCAAGATCGACGACGCTTTCGACAAGGTGGGCCAGCAGAGCGATGCAGTCAGTAGCCAGTTGAACGATCTGAGCCAACGGATCAGAGACTCGGCAGCCGACTACGACGGGATAATCGCCAGCCTGGAAAATCTGCGCAGCACTGTGGAATCCGATGCCAATCTGACAGCTGACCAGCGCCAGGCTCTTCTGACCGCCATCGATCAGGCCCAGGCTGGAATGCGCGCGGCCCAAGCCTCTCAGCGCGACCTGGCCGACCGGATTAGCCAGGCCTCCCAGACAGCCAAGGAGGGCAAGGACAAGCTGGGCGGTCAGCGCCAGGATCTGAAGAACAGGATTGCCCAGGCCCGCGCCTCGGTGGACCAGGTCCGCACCCAGTACCGCAAGGATCTGAAGCCCCGCCTGGACGACCTGGCCTCCTCCATGGACACCGTGGTCACCTCGACCGACCGGCTGCTGACGGGTCTGGATGGAACCGTCAAGGGCGCCTCCGGGCTGACAGGCCCCATGACCAATGACATCGGCCAGGCCAAGGACCAACTAGGGGAGATCTCTCAGCGCTTGGACCAGGCCTCCAAGCGGCTGACCGACCTGGGGGGACACCTGACCCAGGCTTCTCAGGGCAAGGATACGCAGGAGGTCAAATCCCTGCTGAGCGGGGATTCCGAAACCCTGGCCGCACTTCTGTCCTCGCCGGTCGGCATCCATCGACATGCGGTCTTCCCTGTCATGAATTACGGGTCGGCCATGACCCCCTTCTACACCATTCTCTCCATCTGGGTGGGTGCCACCATTCTGGCGGCCATGATGAAGGTGGCCCTGTCCGACAAGAAGAAGGCCTTCGTCCTGCACCTGGACTCCCTGCAGGATGCCTGGAAGAGGGCCGACGACCTGGATGAGGATCCCGAGGGCCGCCGCTCCTGGGGAGCCTTCCGCCCGGAGTCACCAGGCAACGCCCGCCGCTTCGGCCTTCAGCTCTACCAGGAGTACTTCGGCAGATTCGCGGTCTTCGCCCTGATGGCCATCCTCCAGGGTTGCCTGATAGCCCTGGGAGACCTCTTCTACCTGAAGGTCCAGTGCGTCCATCCGCTGATGTTCGTGCTGGTGGCGGTCTTCGCCTCCTTCGTCTTCATGAATCTGATCTACACCCTGGTCGTCTCCTTCGGTGACATCGGCAAGGCCGTCGCCGTCATCCTCCTGGTCATGCAGGTGGCCGGCTCGGGCGGCACCTTCCCCATGGAAACCCTGCCCGGCTTCTTCCAGGGGGTCTATCCCTTCCTGCCCTTCGTCCACGCCATCGGAGCCATGCAGTCGGCCGTTGCTGGAGCCTATGGCTTGGAGTTCTGGCGGGAAATGGCCACGCTGGCTCTCTTCCTGGTGCCTTCTCTGCTGCTGGGGCTGGTCCTGCGCAAGCCCGTCATCCGCTTCAACGATTGGATCGTCAGAAACCTGGAGAGCACCCGGCTCATGTAGGGCCGAGTCCAACAGAAGGTGGTATAGGGTGAGAGCATGAGCGTCCAACTGGTTGAGGAGCGCCGTTACGACCAGATCATGAAGGATCGCGTCCTTCCTGACCTGGCCTCCTGTCGCAGTGAGGGATGGATGATCTCCCATGACGGCGGCGAGGACGGGGGAACCTTGTTGGACAAGGCCCATCTCGGCGGCGTGGACCCCTCCCGGCTCCTGCATTACGTCTGTTATGACAGGACGCTGTTTCGCCAAGGTGCGGTGGAGTCCGGCTCGGCTCGTGTGCGCGGGGCCGTAATCATCTCCTTCGGTTTTTCGGAATTCGCCGATAAGTACCAGGAGATGGCCTGGTACTTCCTGATGCAGGGGTACTCCGTCTGCATTCCCGAGCATTGGGGGCACGGTTTCTCCGGCCGTGGTGTGAGCGATCCCAGCCTGATATGGGTGGATCATTGGCAGCGGTATGTGGCGGATCTGGCCGCCTTTTGCTCCCAGGTGGGCCAGCAGTATGCCCAAGACAATCCCATGGTCCTCTATGCCCACTCCATGGGCGGCGGCGTGGCTGCGCGGATGCTGGAAACCTTCCCCTCGCTTATCGATAAGGCGGTCCTGTCATCGCCGATGATTGCGCCGCGGACCGGGTTCATGCCCTCGGTGGCCTGGACGGCGACAAACGCCGCCTGCATGATGGGCCGCTCGCGCAGCATGGCTCCGGGGTTCGGCCCATTCCGCCCCGAGCTGGACATGGGCAAGTACCCCAATGGCAGCCAGGCGCGGGTGGCCTGGACCCATAAGTTACGGGCCAAGGAACTGCGCTACCAGACCAGCGCCGCCACCTTTGGCTGGGTCAGGGAGAGCCTGGAGATGAGCCGGGCCATACTGCGTCCCGACCGGTGCAGCCGTGTGGAGACCCCTCTGCTGCTTTTCCAGGCTCAGCCCGACCGGTTTGTGCTGCCGATGCCCCAGAACCGTTTTGTCGACCAGGTCCAGCAGGGTGGCTGCCAGGCCACGTTGGTCCGCATTCCTAACAGTATGCACGAGCTCTACCAGATGCCCGACAAGGTCCTGGGGCCTTACTTGGAGCGCATCTTCGACTTTTTCGACCAGCCCTGGCAGCTCGCTGACGACCGCTGATCAGATGTTGAGCAGATCGGCCAGCAGAAAGTCATCGCCCTGCTTTTTTGCCGAGGTCATTTCCCTGTACAGTTCTAAAGCTCTAACCAGCGTATCCGCATCATCCCAGTATTGATTCAGAAAGGGATATTTCTTGATGTTGCGGAAGTTGCGGTCGTCCCGTCCCAGCTCCTCCTTGCAGAAGAGGCTGGGTTTCAGTTTGCTGTTTTTCGCGCCGCGATGGTGCGACTTCCAACTGTTGTACTCGTCCAGCTTGTCCTCGCGGCAGACGATCAGCATCTCGATCTCGGGATGCGTGGTGACGTTAATGGTCCTGGCATGCTCGGCGTAAGGCTGGCGTAGCAAGGTGCGGTGGCCCAGCTGGTCCTGTATACAGAGGATGGTCACGTCTCGTCCGTAGTCCTGGGTCAGGAAGTCCCGAGCCAGGCTCTCACCGCTTCTGTCGCGGGTTGACCAGACATCGTCGTTGTAGGGGTCGGTGATGATGCGATCCTGATCGATGAAGGTCAGGTGCTTGGTGACCAGTTTGTCGACAATAACCTGCTCGGCCACGCCTTCGCATGAGAAGAGAACCGCATCGTCCCCGATGGCCCTTGCAAGCTCCTCCCGCCTACTATGCATGATGTTCTTGCCCGGCTACCTGGCCAGCTACGTATTGTCGCATGGCTTTGAGTTCGGCTGCCTTGGGAGCGGTGCCTCCGATGTAGTTGGACAGGAAGACCTCGCTGTGTTTGAGTTCGCCGCGCCTGACCGCTTCTGAGTAGTTGATTGCCTGAATGCCCTTGCGTTTGTCTTCGCTACGTCTAAGGAAGTAAATATTGTCCTTGCGCTGAATCAAGTCGAGCAGTTCAGCGTAGTGGGTCGTGAACACCAGGGTGGCGCCATGAGGGTTGCTGGTCGTGGACATGAAGAGGTTGATGATCATGCGCACCAGCTCCTTGTTGATGCTATTTTCGATTTCGTCGATCAGCAGATAGCCGCCGGTGCGCAGGACCCGGATGGCCGCTCTGACGATTCGGGATCCGCGGACTGTGCCCAGGGAGAGCAGTCCGGCCGTGTCCATGTTGGGCATGACCACTTCTTGAGAGGTGCCGGCAAATCTCAGATGGGCGCGGTGTTCCTGGTCGATGTGGAAGTAGTCGATGCTGTCATCGAAGACGTGTAGCACGGGATCGGCGATGGTGTCGGCCGGAACGATGGGAAAGTAGGTCTCTGGTCCGATGCGGGCGATGACCTGAGTTCGAGTCGTCCTGGTGTAAGGCAGAACGATGCTGGAGTGAGGTGAGAGGTAGTCGAAAGCCTCTTTTGTCAGATAGGCATCCGTGGTTGCATCGTCTGGAGATTGAGTTGCCAGCCGCCGAACCTTGATTAGCTTTGAGCGTTGTTGGAAAGCGTCTGTATTGCGAAGCACAGACTTGGACAGAGGCTTGTTTGGATAGCGCCAAAGCTGTTCCTGAGAAAACTTATAGGTGCTATCTGCTAGCGGGTCCGTACTTTCATCGGTGTTGTCATTCCGGACTGCATCCAGCTGTGACTTGAGCAGATAGAAGTGCTGCTTGGACTCAAAGACCAAAGAGATTTGCAGGCTGGGCCCGAAGGCGCTGAGGGACCTGACGGAGGACAGCATAGGGCTGGTATCCTTGCTCAGGATGCTGACGGCCAGAGCCAAGGCATTGAGTGCTGTGGTTTTACCGGATGCATTGATGCCTGTAAGGCACAGCACGTTCTGTGCGTAAATGTGACTGGTCGGATTGTTTTCCAAATAAGTCAGACCGTTGCCAGGGGTTTTCGAGCGGACCTGGTCGCGGGCGTAAAGATCCAGGGCCAGGGTCTGGTTTTCAAAGGGTTCAAGGCCCTCGACGACCATTCTGAGCAGACGCATAATAACCACCAATATCCCTGTAGACATAAAAAGTGTCTACAGAGATATGATACGCCTGCAATTCTACTTGTTGAGCACCTTCTGAGGATCAGCGTCGAAGGTATCGACGCAGTTCTGCGAGCAGAAGTAGTAGGTCTTGCCCTGGTAGTCGCGCTTGGCGGCGGCAGTGTTGGGGTCGATGGACATGCCGCAGACCGGGTCGGTGACCTTGTCTGTCGCTGCCTGATCCTGTTGCATGTCGTCATGATGATGGAAGAGTCCCATCTCATTTCCTTTCTCTTGATTGTGTTCTTGGTGGGAGGAAATACTGAGGTCCCTGGTCAGGGCATCCATGTCGATTGGCTTGGCCTCCTTGATCGGCCTGGCCTTCAGGGGTGTGTGCCGAAGCCGGTTGGCGTTGAGCACCACCGACAGGGAGGAGAAGGCCATGGCTGCGCCGGCGATCATGGGGTTGAGCAGGAGGCCGATGAAGGGGTAGAGCACGCCGGCGGCGATGGGGATGCCCAGGCCGTTGTACCCGAAGGCGAACCAGAGGTTCTGGTGAATGTTGCGCATGGTCGCTGCTGAGAGGTCGATGGCCTTGACGGCCGCGTTCAGGTCGCCCGAGACCAGGGTCACGTCGGCGGACTCGATGGCCACGTCCGTTCCGGTGCCGATGGCCATGCCCAGGTCGGCCTGGGCCAGGGCTGGGGCGTCGTTGATGCCGTCGCCGATCATGGCCACCTTGTGCCCCTGGGTCTGAAGGGCCTTGACGATGCTCGCCTTGTCCTCGGGATGGATCTGTGCCACCACCCGGGTGACTCCCACCTGGCCGCCAACCTGTTCGGCGGTGCCCTGGTTGTCACCGGTCAGCATGATGGTCTGGATGCCGCGCTCGTTCATGTCGCGGATGGCCTGTTTGGACCCGGACTTGACCTGGTCGGTCACGGCCAGGACACCGGCAAGCCTGCCGTCGATGGCTACGAAGATGGTCGTGCGGCCCTGATCCTCCCAGCTGCGGACGGTGTCGAAGAGGGATTGCGCGCCTGCCTGGTCCACCGTTTCATTCTCCAGTTCGATTCCCTTGCCCTCGAGCAGTCTGCGGTTGCCGACAAGGACATGCGAAGTGCCCTTGCTTCCGTTGAAAGATCCAGAAGGGAAGGTCGCATCGATGCCGGCGCCGGTGACCGAGTCGAAGTCTTTGGCTGGGACCAGCTCCAGATTGCGGTCCTTGGCGGCCTGGACGATGGCCTGGGCCAGGGGGTGCTCGGAATTGCACTCGGCGCTCGCGGCCGCCCTAATCAGTAGGTCCTCATCCATTCTCTGCACGCTCAGAGCGTCGGCCAGTTCAGGTCGGCCCTGAGTGATGGTGCCGGTCTTGTCAAGGACGATGGTATCGACGTCATGTGCTCCCTGCAGAGCCTCCGCCGACCGGTAGAGCACGCCGGCACGGGCGCCACGTCCGGTGCCGATCGTCACGGACAGTGGGGTGGCCAGACCCAGGGCGCAGGGGCAGGCGATGACCAGGACGGAGACCGCCGCCACGATTCCATATACGCCGCGGGGCATGGGGCCGAACGCCCACCAGGCTACGAAGGTCCAGAGCGCTACCAGGATGACTCCGGGGATGAAGATTGACGATATCCGGTCGGCCAGCTTCTGGATGGGTGCTTTGGATGTCTGGGCCGTCTTGACCAGGCGGATGATCTGGGCCAGAACCGTGTCCTGTCCTACTTGGGTGGCCCTGTAGCGCAGGGAGCCTGTGCCATTGACGGTGGCTCCGACAAGGGAATCACCCTCCTGCTTGAGGACGGGTATAGGCTCACCGGTCACCATGGATTCGTCCACTGAGGATGAACCGGAGATGACCTGGCCGTCCACCGGCAACTTCTCGCCTGGATGGACCTGAATCACGTCTCCAACAGCCACATCGTCGACAGCGATCTCCTGGGTGGTCTCCCTGCCGTCCTGGTCGGTCCTCACCACGGTGGCGGTCTTGGGCCTCAGTCCGACAAGGGCGCGGATGGCATCGCCGGTGCCGCGCCGGGCCCGTGCCTCCAGGATCTGGCCGAGAATCATCAGGGTGATGATGGTGCCTACGGCCTCGTAGTAGGGTTCGCGGCTTCCCTCAGGCAGGAGTTGCGGGGCCACGGTGACCACCAGTGAATAGAGGAAGGCCGTGGCAGTGCCCAGGGCGACCAAGGAGTTCATCTCCGGAGCCCGGTGTGCCAGGGCCAGCCATCCGGTGCGGTGGATGGGCCAGCCCGAGTAGAATATCACCGGCAATATCAGGACCAGCTGGACCCAGGGGTTCATCAGAATGTGGGGCATGGGCAGGAACATGCCGAACATGGCCGGGATGAAGACCGGGAGCGTGAAGACCAAGGCCACGATGAATCGCCTGGTCAGGTCACGGATTTCTGCCGTGCGCTCCTGATCCGCCTCGTCCTGGTCGCTGCCGCCAGTGGTCTGAGTGGGTTTGGCGGATTCGGTGGGTTCGGCTTGTGTGTGCTCGCTTTGCGGCTGGTTGCCTTGTGCCTGTTTGGATTGTGCCTGTGCGCTGCCGATCGTAGGTCCGTCGGTGGCCCGGAGCATTCCGTGGAGCATGTTCATCCCGCAGGCGAAGGGGTAGTCGCCGGCCTTGGGCGGGGTCAGCTGGACGGTCGAGGTCTGGAAGGCGGGCAGGGTCTTGTCAATGTTGAAGTCGTTGAAGACCACGTGCGAGGAGCATTCCCCGCTCTCCTGGCGGTCGAAGATCAGTTTGACCGGTCGTCCGGCCTGGACCTGGATCAGCTGAGGGCTGTATCCGCCCTTGACTGTGATGTGGACGGTCTGGACGCCGCCCTCGTCCTTGGCCTGGGTGGCCTTTCTGGGCGCGAAGAAGTACCAGATGATGCCCGCCGTGATGGCCAGGGCTGCGATGAGGACCAGGATGCTGCTCATGTGCCTCACTATACCCCCCAGGGGTATACTGATAGTGAATTTCGAGATGGGTTTCATGGGAACGGGTCGGTCCCGGCTCCGCCATGAAGGCCATGGAGCGAACAGGAATGGAGTAAACCTTGCCCGGATATGCCAACGACAAAAAGCGGACCATCACCAGACTCCGGCGTGTCGAGGGCCAGGTCAGGGCCATTGAGCAGATGGTCGAGTCGGACACCTACTGCATCGACATCCTCACCCAGATCGCCGCCTCGACCAGCGCCCTGAAGTCGGTGGCTCTGACCCTGTTGGACGACCACATGAACCACTGCGTCCGTGAGGCTGCCGAAAAGGGAGGCGAGGAGGCCGACGAGAAGATGCAGGAGGCTTCCGATGCCATTGCCCGCCTGGTCCGCTCCTAGCCCCCCCCCCCGTCAGCCAGGTCTAATCGGCCCGAGAATAGCAGTCCATAAGCAACGGGTATAGGCATTCTTCCGGGAATCGTTGGACTTCCGCTTTTCTCCTGTTAGATTGAACCCCAACCCCGGGCCGTTCGGTCCTGGGGAGGAGAGCTCAATGAGGGAGAGGCAATGTCGGAAACAGGTTGGGATTGGGCGGCCCTGATAGTGGTCGTCATTCTCTTTGCAGGGCTGGCCCTGCTGAGCAGGAGGACCAAGGTCAACTTCAGTTGGCGGGTCATCATAGCGACGGTGCTGGGAATCCTGGTGGGTGTGGGCTTCTCCGGTCACACCACCTTTGTAGGGGCATTCGGCAACGTCTGGTCCGAGGTCATTTCGGCCCTCGTGGTGCCCCTCCTGCTTTTCAGCATCATTGCTAGTATCAGCCGCATCGGCGGGTCAGGTCGGTTGAAAAACATCAGTGTGAAGACCATCGTTCTGCTCCTGGTCAACACCTTCACAGCCGCCGTGATCGCCCTGGTTCTGGGGCTGCTCTTCCAGGTCGGCAAGGGGTTCAACCAGGCCTTGCCCAAGGGGGCCAAGCCTCACGATGTGCCGGGAGTACTCGATACCCTGGTCGGTCTCTTCCCATCGAACCTGGCGGAAAACTGGGCCCAGAACCAGGTCATTCCTGTCGTGATCTTCGCCATCCTTTTGGCGGTCTCTCTGAACAAGGCCGCCTCCACCCCGCGCGGCGAGCAGAGTGTGGCCCCCTTCAAGGCTTTCGTTGAAGCCGGCAATGTGGTCCTGTCCAAGGCCACTCAAATCGTGGTTGGCTTCACCCCCTATGCGGTTCTTTCGCTGATCGCTGCCGCCATCGGTCGCAGCAACCTGAAGAGCCTTCTGCCCCTGTTGGCGGTTCTCTTGGTGGCCTACCTGGGTCTGGCCATTCAGCTCTTCCTGGTTCAACCCCTGATTCTGGCCCTGGTCGGCCGGGTCAATCCTCTGCCCTTCTTCCGCTCCCTTTGGCCGGCGGGCGTGGTGGCCTTCACCTCCGAGAGCAGCATCGGCACCATTCCTGTCACGGTCCGTCAATTGCGTTCTGCCGGCGTTCCCGAAGAGACGGCTTCCTTCGTGGCCAGCCTGGGAGCCAATCTGGGCATGCCCGGATGCGCCGGGCTCTGGCCCGTCCTTCTGGCGATCTTCGCCATCAATGCTCAGGGGATTCCTTACTCCCCCCTGCGTTTCGCCCTCCTGATCGTCTTTGCCCTGGTGGTTTCCGTGGGGACGGTGGGCGTGCCCGGCACAGCCACGATCACCGCCACCTCCCTCTTCACGGCGGCTGGCCTGCCCGTACCCTTCATCGCCATCATGCAGCCTATTTCCCAGCTGGTGGATATGGGCCGCACGCTGGTGAACGTGGCTGGTGCCGCCAATACGGCAGTCATCGTGGCCAGGACTGAGAACGAGTTGGACCTTGACCTTTACCAGGGTCGTAAGGTCTTCGACGACCAGGACATCGAAGAGGGCGAGGATATACAACAGCCAGCAGACTAGGCCCGGACGCGTTCCATCCCTGCGCACATAAGCAGGAAGGCACCCACCCCGTGCATGTCGTTGATGCTGGTGGGTCGCTGGCAGTATTCCTCATAGCTGCCGGGGCCGGTCCCTACGCAGATGTCGCCGATGAGGAGGTCATCTCCCTGCCACTCAAGGCTCTTGATGACCCCCTCATATCCTTTGTTGGCCGCTTCCAGATAGGCCTTGTCCAGGATGCCTTGGTCTACGGCCTTGCAGATGGCGGCCACGAAGAGACAGGTGCATGAGTTTTCAGGCCAGTTGCCCTCTTTGCCAACCTTGTCCAGAACCTGCCACCAGCGGCCGTCCGGACCCTGATAGCGGCAGACGGCGGTCAGCAGGTCGCGGACCAGGTTCCGCAGATCCTCGCGGCGCGGGTGGTCCTGCGGCAGCAGTTCCAGCTCATTGACCACGGCCATGGGCACCCAGCCGATGGACCGCCCCCAGTATTCGGGCGAGAGGCCTGTCACAGGGTCGGCCCAAGGCTCATTTCGATCAGGATCATAGGCGTGCCGCCAGAGCCCGGTTTCAGGTATGCGGGTTTTCTTCTGCATCAGGAGGGCCTGTCTGACGGCCTCGTCCACCAGATTTCTGCGTCCGAAGCGGGTACCGTATTCCACCATGATTGGGCCACCCATATAGAGCCCGTCCAGCCACATCTGCCGCGGTACTCCGTCGTTGTGCCAGAATCCGCCCTCGTCGTTCTTCGGATAGGCTTCAAGGTCGTCGGCCAACTGGTCCAGGCCGGTCTTGTACCGGGGGGATTCGAAATGGTCATAGAGAGGGAAGAGGAGGATGCCAGGCTGAATGTCGTCCAAGCATACGGGATCATGGTTGAGCACGTGGCCCTGGTCATCCATGTTGGATTCGATCCAACCCCTTATGTACTCCAGATAGGATTCGTCTTTGTTGATCAGGTAGGTTTGGTGCACTCCGGACAGGAGGACGCCCTGATGGTAGTGGAAATGGCGAATCGGCGGCAGGTCGGCCGGGTTCGGATAGGTGCGGCGGAGTGTGTCGACCGCTGCCTGGGCATACTCCAAGGGTGTTGACGGGGTCTGAACCATGGTGCCTTCCTCGTTGATGGGCTGGTTTCATTGAATATCCTACTGTCTCGCAGCCAGGCCGTCCCCTTTGGAATTCCGGCCCGGAGTGTTGGAAAGGCGAGGTTGAAAGCGCCTGCAACTTTCTTGTCGCATAACTCATTGCCTGATACTTTTAAGCCAATCCAGCGGTGGTGCTGTTCGGTTGTGCATCTGCAGATACGGCATACTCTATATAGCTTCTGCGAGCGCAACAGTCGGTGATGAGGAGGTCATCATGGCAGAGTTCACCATGTCGAGGTTCTCTTTGAAGGGGAAGGTGGCTTTGGTGACCGGCGCCGTGTACGGAATCGGATTTGCAATAGCCTCCGCCCTGCATGCGGCGGGCGCGACCATCGTTTTCAATGCTTCAAGGCGCTCATCGGTGGACAAGGGGACCCAGGCCTACAGGCTGGCAGGTATCCCAGCCCAGGGCTATGTCTGCGACGTGACTGATGAGGATGCCGTGACTGATATGGTCGACCGGATTGACAGGGAGGTCGGCACCATCGACATCCTGGTCAACAATGCCGGCATCATCAAGCGGATCCCCATGCTGAACATGACTGTCGAGGACTTCCGCAAGGTGGTTGATGTGGACCTCACCGGGCCTTTCATAGTCTCGAAAGCCGTCCTGCCGGGGATGATCGAGCAGGAACACGGGAAGATCATCAACATTTGCTCGATGATGAGTGAGCTGGGGCGGGAGACCGTCTCGGCCTATGCGGCCGCCAAAGGCGGATTGAAGATGCTGACCCGCAACATCTGTGCGGAATACGGCGGTGCCAACATTCAGTGCAATGCCATCGGACCCGGCTACATCGCCACCCCGCAGACCGCGCCTCTGCGTGAGCGTCAGCCCGACGGGTCCAGGCATCCCTTCGATCAGTTCATCCTTTCGAAGACGCCCGCAGCCCGATGGGGCGATCCCTCTGATCTTCAGGGTCCTGCGGTTTTTTTGGCCTCGTCGGCCTCGGACTTCGTCAACGGGCAGGTGCTGTATGTGGATGGCGGCATTCTGGCCTATATCGGCAAGCAGCCTCAGTAAGGCCGGGAGTCAGAGGCTTCCGGAGTGCCTGTCCGATGGGATGCAGGGGTTCAGACGGGCAATGAAATCAATCAGTGATGAGGGAGAGTAGGCAGAGCATGAAAGTAGCGTTGATTAACGAGAACTCACAGGCCTCGAAGAACGCCCTGATTTTCGAGACCTTGAAGGAGGTCTGCGACCAGAAAGGGCTTCAGGCCTTCAACTATGGCATGTATGGCAAGGAGGGGGAAAGCCAGCTGACCTACGTGCAGAATGGTCTACTGGCTTCGATCCTACTCAACAGCAAGGCGGCCGATTTCGTCATCAGCGGGTGCGGGACTGGTCAGGGGACCATGACGGCCCTGAACAGTTTCCCTGGCGTGGTCTGTGGGTTGGCCGAGGATCCGACTGATGCCTACTTGTTCAGCCAGATCAACGGGGGCAATGCCCTCTCCATTCCCTTCGCCAAGGGGTTTGGGTGGGGAGCCGAGCTGAACCTGAAGCTGATTTTTGAGCGTCTCTTTGCCGAGCCAGCCGGTGGCGGCTACCCCAAGGAGCGTGCGGTGCCCGAGCGTCGCAATGCCGGTATCCTGCGTGATGTAAAGAGTCAGGTCTATCGTCCGTTGCCGGAGGTGCTGGAGCGGATCGACCAGGGCTTCCTTAAAGAGACTATTTCCGGCGAGCATTTTGCAGAGTACTTCATGGCCAATGCGGAGGAGGGAAAGATCAAGGAGATGATTGCCGCTCGCCTGTGAAAGCCACTTGGCTGGCCGGGATATAAAAAGCGCCGTCGACAGGGAGAATTCCTTGCCAACGGCGTTTCGTTTCGTGCGAACGGAGGGAGTTGAACCCTCACGAGCATCAGCTCACTGCCACCTGAAGACAGCGCGTCTACCATTCCGCCACGTTCGCAGACAACTGGAAAGGTTAGCACGGTTGTCTGCGCGGCGCAATAAGGGCGTGTTGGCTCAGCCCTTGGATCCGTGGGCGTAGAACCTGGCCAGGGTCTCCTTCTTGTACTCGTCGAAGTAGCCGCCATCGATGGACTGGCGGATTTCGTCCAGTAGCCTGACAAAGAAGCGTTCGTTGTGGATGGTGGCCAGGGTGTAGCCGTTGAGCTCATGGGCGCGAAGCAGATGGTCGATGTAGGCCCGGGAGTAGTGGGTGCAGGTGTAGCAGTCACAGTCCTCTTCTATGGGTCTGAAATCAGCCTTGAACTGGGCGCGCTTGATGTTCCAGCGGCCGTCACGGGTGAAGACTGCTCCGTTGCGGCCGCAGCGGGCCGGGGATACACAGTCGAAGGTGTCCCCGCCGTTTTCCACGCCCGCAAAGATGTCGTCCACAGCGGCGATGCCCAGCACATGCCTGGGTCGGGATTCAGGCATTTCGTCGCAGATCCAGGCGCAGGTCTGCCCTAGCAGCCGTTTCTCTATGGCGCCCCCGATGCCCACGCCGTCGAAGTCCAGGGAGGCGATCTGGCGGGCGGCGCGTCTTCGGAGGTCCTCATAGTTGGCCCCCTGCACCACGCCGAACAGGGCCTGGTAGGGCTTGCCGGTCCGCGTCTGGGTCAGCCTGTGGTGCTCTTCCACGCAGCGTTTGGCCCAACGGAAGGTGCGCTCCACTGACTGCTCCTGGTAGGTGCGGGTGTTCATCAGGGTGGTCAGCTCGTCGAAGGAGAACATGATGTCGGCGCCGATGCGGTGCTGGATGCCCATGGAGATCTCAGCCGAAAAGCGGTGCCGGTCGCCGTTGAGCGGGGACTTGAAGGTGACCCCGTCCTCGTCCACGAAGGCCAGACGCTCCTTGCCTTCGGCAATTACCTGGTCCGACTTCATGCCGGTCACGTCCATGGCCAGGGTCTTCTTGAAGCCAGCCCCCAGCGAGAGCACCTGAAAACCGCCCGAGTCGGTGTAGGTGGGGCCGTCCCAGTTCATGAACCGGGCCAGGCCGCCTGCTTGGTCCAGGATGTCGGGGCCGGGGCGTTCGAACAGGTGGAAGGCGTTGGCCAGAAGGACCTGGGCGCCCAGCTGCCGCATCTGCTCGGGCAGGACGGCCTTCATGGCCGCCTGGGTGGCTACGGGAATGAATGCGGGGGTATGGATGTCTCCGTGCGGAGTGTGGATGATTCCGGTGCGGCCGTAGCGGCGGCCATTGCGTCCCAGGCCTTCCGGGCTGTCAGGCAGGCGGTTCAGGGTCTCGAATGAGAATGCGGCGCGGTCGCCGGGTCGGCCCGGCGTGGCTCCCAGCGGGTTGGTGATCAGGCTCATGGCTCCACTGTATCCAAGACATCCAACCGTCCCGCTGCCGCCCTGTGCACAGTCGATGTGACTTTCATACAATGTCCAGACAACATTCAGTATTTCGGCCCTAGACTTGGAAGCAATGCATGCGAGGACCCGCTTCGCCTGTCAGCCGGAAACAGCAAAAAGCGCGGGCGACGGGGTAGATTGACAAGCGTGACCGAATAGCAGGCAGCGGCATCGATCCGAAGGAGCAGAAATGGCTGAAGAGCACAAGGTCGACCCTTGGAAGGGCGACGACGACGGTCAGTCCTGGCAGCCAAGCCACATCGAGCGCGGGGTCGCCGATCAAGAGCAGGAGACGGGAGCTTCCGCAAACCAGACCGACTCTGCTCAAGTTCCCACGACGGACGAAGGGAATCAGCAGACCCAGGCCTGGGATCAGAGGCCCACGACCCCCATTGCCGTGCCTGGTGGCGATGCACAGTCCGCGACCACGGAAAACGGGTCGAGTGACGGTAGCGGCACCGGGACTTCATCCTCCTCTTCCAGTGGCTCGGCCACGGGGCAGGATGCGCCGACGCAGCAGCAGCCTTACTACCGGCCTGCGCCCGAGTATGGAGCCTACGCTCCCGCAGGCTCGCGTCCGCCTGCCAACAATCAGGGTCAGCAGCAGCCCAACCGGCAGCCCAACCAGGGATATGGCTCCGGTCCTCAGCAGGGTTTCTTCGGACAATACGGACAGCCAGGCCGGTTCGGTCAGAATGGCCAGCCCGGCCAGCCCCGCCAGAATGCCGGTCAGAACCCCCAGGGCGGCCGACCCTCCGGCCAGGGTCCCTATGCACCCTTCGGATCCGCCGGCCCCAACGGTCGGCCGGGTCCTGTCAACAACGCCGGCAGCAACATGAGCGGCACGGGCAAGTACGTCTTCACCGCCGTGGTGGCCGCCCTGGTGGCCGCAGCTCTTATGCTGGGTCTGGGTTGGGCGGCCCTGTCCAACGGATGGATCACCCTGCCTTCGTCCTCCTCGCTGAGCGGGGTCTCCTCCAACTCCTCGGGCCAGGGCACGGCCAAGGTCGAGGGCGGGCAGGCTCCTGACTGGCAGGGCATCAGTAAGCAGGTCTCCGAGTCCGTGGTCTCCATCCAGGTGCAGACCAAGAGCGGGGTGGGTGCCGGATCAGGCGCGGTCTTCGACACCCAGGGCCATGTGGTCACCAACAACCACGTGGTCGATGGCGCCCAGGAGATCCACGTCACCCTCTCCAACGGACAGATGTACACGGCCAAGGTGGTCGGCACCGACACCACAGCCGATCTGGCCATCCTCAGCCTGGACCAGGCGCCCTCCGACTTGAAGCCCGTGAAGTTCGCCGACTCCGAAAAGCTGGCCGTGGGCGAGAACGTCATGGCCATCGGCAACCCCCTGGGCTACGAGAACACGGCCACCACCGGCATCGTCTCGGCTCTGAACCGCCCGGTCTCGGTCATGGACGAGAGTAACAACAACCCCATCGTGACCAATGCGGTCCAGCTGGATGCGGCCATCAACCCCGGCAACTCGGGCGGCCCCACCTTCAACGCGGCCGGCGAGGTCATCGGAATCAACTCCTCCATCGCCTCCATGGCCTCCTCCAAGTCTGAAGCAGGGTCCATCGGCATCGGATTCGCCATCCCATCCAACCTGGTCAAGCGAATCGCCGATGAGATCATCAAGGACGGCAAGGCCAAGCACGTCTCCCTGGGTGTCACCATCCAGAGCAGCACGGCCCAGGCCGACGGAGTCACCCGTGGCGGCGCCAAGGTCACCAATGTGGTTTCGGGCTCCCCGGCTGACAAGGCCGGCATCAAGGTCGGAGACACCATCGTGGCCTTCAATGGTCATGCGGTCAACAACAACTACTCACTGCTGGGCTTCGTCCGGGCTGCCGCCTTCGGCGACTCGGTCAAGATCACCGTGGTACGCGACGGCAAGACCGCCGAGGTGAACGCCACCCTGGATAGCGAGGAGCAGACCGTTCAGGGCAAGCCCAGGACCAACAGGAAGAACTCGGACGGCAGTGGCCAGGACGGCGACTCCGACCAGGGTGGTTCGGGCGACGACGATGACTCCATGGATCCCTTCCGCTTCTTCTTCGGGCAGTGATCCAGGACTGAACCCAGGGGCCGCATCCGTCACTTTGGCGGGTGCGGCCCCTTGTCATACTCGCCGCGGTATAGGCTTGATATGTCAAGAGCAGAAGAAAGCCGTGATCCGGCTACGGCTGTCAGGTAGACAAGTCCGGAGCGGGGAAGTGGTCATGTCAAAAGTCCTGGGTTTCGCCAAGAAGGTGCCCATGCTTTGGGTGGTTCTGGTCTGCGGGCTGGTCATGGGCCTGCTCTGGCACCCCTATCGCCAGGCCGCCCAGTGGCTGGTCGCCATCCTGGTGGCCGTCTCGCTGGTGGACACCCTCAAGGGGATGATCGATGACGTCCGCCAGGGCCACGTGGGCGTGGACATCCTGGCCGTGGTCGCCATCCTGTCCACCCTCGCCGTTCGTCAGTACTGGGCCAGTTGGGCCGTGGTCCTCATGCTCTACTCGGGCGACGCCATCGAGCAGTACGCAGGGAACAAGGCGCAGAACAATCTGACCGTATTGGTCCAGGCTGCCCCCCAGGTGGCCCATGTGGTTCAGGCGGAGCTGCCGGAGGGGGAGCATACCCTTCCCAAGGAGAGCGACTGGAACACGGTGGCGGTCGATAAGGTCCGTCTGAACGACCTCCTGGTGGTCAAGCCCGGCGAGACCGTGCCCGTCGATGGCGAGCTGATCAGCCCAACCGCCACCTTGGATATGTCCACCATCAACGGCGAGCCCATGCCCCGCAGGCTCTACCAGGACGCCCAGGTCATGTCGGGAGCGGTCAACGGCTCGGGCACCTTCCTGATGCGGGCCCGGCAGCTGGCGCGGGATTCCCAGTACCAGCGAATCCTCAACCTGGTGCGCTCCGCCCAGAACTCGCGGGCAGCAGTCGTCAGAACAGCCGACCTGATGGCGGTCCCCTTCACCGTGGTGGCCTTCATCATCGCCTGCGTAGCCTGGATCATCTCCGGCGTGCCGACCCGGTTCGCCCAGGTTCTGGTCCTGGCTACCCCCTGCCCTCTGCTGATTGCCGCCCCTGTGGCCTACATGGCTGGGACTGGGAGGCTGGCCAAGACGGGTCTGCTGATCAAGACCCAGGACGTGATTGAGAATCTGGGCCGGGTATCGCACATCTTCTTCGATAAAACCGGCACGCTGACCGTCAAACGTCCCCAAGTGGCCAAGATCGACCTGCCTGACGGTGGGGAGCAGAAGGTCGATACAGACCGGATTCTGGCCATGGCGGGCGCTGTGGAGTCCTACTCGGTCCACATCCTGGCCAACGGAATCGCTGAGGCCGGGGCCGCCGCCCAGGAGCGACTGCGGGCACAGAGCAAGGGTGAGACCCATCTGCATGCGCGGGAGGTTCAGGAGGACTCCGGCAACGGGGTCCAGGGCCAGGTCGACGGCCACCAGGTCAAGGTGGGCAGGGCTCAGTTCGTGGCAGACGGGCGTTCAAGTGATTTATTCGGCCCCCTGGCACCTGACGAGATGGCCTCCTACGTCTCTATTGATGGGGTCCTGGCTGCCAGGGTCGTCATGAAGGACGTGCCCAGGTCGGATGCCGCCCAGACCATCACCCAGCTGCGGGAGTTGGGCATCACCCGTCTATCCATGGTCACGGGCGACAAGGAGGACTCAGCCCGGATCATCGCCGACCAGGTGGGCATCACCGACGTGCATGCCGGCCTCTTCCCCGAGGACAAGGCCAATCTGATCGCCAAGGCCTCCAGGGAAGAGCCCAATCGGCAGCCCTTCTGGGACATCTGGCTGTCTAAATTCCTAGGGGAGTCAGTGACCAAATCCATCACCCTGATGGTGGGGGACGGGGTCAACGATGCCCCGGTCCTGGCTGCCGCCGACGTGGGCATGGCCATCACCGACGGAACCACCACGGCCGCCTCCGAGTCCGCCCAGGCGGTAATCATGAACGACGACATCGCCTGCCTGCCCAGGTCAATCACCATCGCCCGCAGGACCAAGCGGGTCATGCTCCAGGCGGTCATGCTGGGGCTGACCCTGGCCACGGTGGGTATGCTCTGTGCTGCCTTCGACCTGATTCCGGTGGTTGTCGGCGCCTTTACGCAGGAGGCCATCGACGTGGTTTCCATCCTCTGGGCCCTGACCGCGCTGATAGACCGTGACTGAGGCCCTTTTGCGACGCTTGGTGAAAGTCCCGGGGATGGAGCCCGACTAGCTCTGTTCCCGACCGTCGCTTTGCGTTAGGCTGACAAGCATGAGCGATAATAATGTCAACGATTCCACCATGCCCGCACCGGCCCGCGGCGAGGAAGCCGGCTCTCCCCTGCGCGTGGCCGTCATAGGCGCGGGGCC
Source organism: Bifidobacterium asteroides (assembly GCF_009683175.1). Classification (GTDB taxonomy): domain Bacteria; phylum Actinomycetota; class Actinomycetes; order Actinomycetales; family Bifidobacteriaceae; genus Bombiscardovia; species Bombiscardovia asteroides_H. Next base: position 41,008 of record NZ_WKKW01000006.1, on the reverse strand, counting down.
TGCGGGGGTCTACGCCTCTGACATCCTGCTGCGGCAGCTTCGTGAGAAAGGTGCCGACCTGGGTCTGGGGGACCGGGCCAGGATTGATTTGTTCGAAAAGCTGCCCGTTCCCTTCGGCCTGGTCCGTTACGGCGTGGCCCCGGACCACCCCAGCATCAAGTACATCGCCGGCGCCTTGGAGAAGACCCTCGATAACCCCGAGATTCACCTCTATGCGGATGTGGAGTTCGGCAAGGACGTCAACCTGGATGATCTGCTTCAGCGCTACGATGTGGTGCTCTTCGCCACCGGCGCCGTGGATGACCGCCCCCTGGAGATCGCCGGTCACGAACTTGATGGCGTTCACGGGGCCGCCCACTTCGTCGAATGGTATGACGGCTATCCCGACGCTGACCAGGACTGGCCCCTGGATGCCAAGCAGGTGGCCGTCATCGGAGGCGGGAACGTGGCCATGGATGTCTCCAGAATCCTGATGCGACGGGCCGACGACCTGCTGGGCACCGACATCCCCGACAATGTTTACCGGGGGATCCAGGGCAACCAGGCCCGCGAGCTGCACATGTTCATCCGTCGCGGTCCGGCCCAGGCCAAGTTCTCGGTCCAGGAGCTGCGCGAGTTGGAAAAGTTGCCCGGGGTGCAAATCGTCATCGACGAGGACGACTTCGACCTGGACCAGGAGACCATCGATCGGGCCGGTGCCGACAAGCTGACCCGGCAGATGCTGGAGGAGCTCTTCACCATCAGGGAGATGGCCGAGGACATGGCTGAAGACGGTGGCGTCGACTTCGAGGGCAATCCCGCCGACCGCCGTTTCTATATGCACTTCTACCGGATGCCTGCGGCAATCATCGGCCAGGACGGCAAGGTGACCGGCATTCGCGTGGAGAAGACCAAGGTCACGCCCGAGGGCGCCATGGAGGAGACCAGCCAGTACGAGGAGTATCCCGTCCAGGCCGTCTACCACGCCATCGGCTACAAGCCTGCTGAGGTTCCGGGCATTCCCTATGACTTCTCCGGCTACACCCTTTCCAACGTCCACGGTCGCGTGACCACTGCTCCCGAGGGGGAGGACGGCCGACCCATCGACCGGCTCTACGCCACGGGCTGGGCCAAGCGAGGACCAGTGGGATTGATCGGATCCACCAAGTCCGATGCCTTGGAGACCATCGGCAACATGCTGGATGACCTGGCCGCCAGCCCGGCTCGCGGCCGCTTCGCCAAGGACCGTGACGACGATTCGATTGATCGCTTCCTGGCGGGCAAGGGCATCAAGCCCATCGACTTCGCCGGCTGGAAGCGGGTGGATGCCTACGAGCGTGCCGAGGGAGCCAAGGTTGGCCGCGAGCACATTAAGGTCATCGATCCCGACCGGCTTCGCCAGCTCGCCCACGGCGAGTAGGCGATTGGTCTTAGGTCGTCAGTGGCAGGGCCTGGATGAGGTTCACGAATCCTCATCCAGGCCCTGTTTTCTTGATCTGGGCTACTGGCTGCTCGCAGCGGAGGGATGAGTCTCGCGCAGCTATCATTGTCATTAGAGCCCATCACGGAATCGAAGGAGCGTGACATGGCTAACCTGACTCTCTATCCGGCCACCCTCCAGTGGGCCGTTGAGGAGAGTGATGCCGATCCAGTGGCTCTGTCTCAGCGCCGGGGGCTTGGCCAGTTGCCGGATTGGTTGGAATCCAAGCAACCCGTGTCCGTATCCTTCAACAAGGTCGAGCTGCTCAGCAGGGCCCTGCACGTGCCTTTCGGTGCCTTGGTCAGGTCGGTCGTGCCCCAGCGTCGCCTTGAGCCTCTGGTCCGGTACCGTACCGTAGGCAATACGTCTGTGCAGCCCAGCAAAAATCTGCAGGACACTATTGACCAGATGAGATTCAGGCAGGAATGGGCCAGGGATGAATTGCTTGAGTCCGGCTTGGATGCCAACCCGCTGGTCGGGTCGGTGCACAGTGCCGAGTATGACGATGACCTGGCTGATGCGCTTCGCTCCACCCTTGGGTTGGATGGGCGCTCTGCCTGGGAGGGCGGCAAATCCAGCGACCGTTTCCGTCAGCTCAAGGAACAGGCATCTAATGCGGGCATCATGATCATGCTCAACTCCCAGGTGGGTTCTACAAGGTCCCGAAAGCTGGATCTTCAAGAATTTCGAGGGTTCGTGCTGATTGACGACATGGCTCCGCTGGTGTTTATCAATAGGAACGATTCCTTTGACGGCATGATATTCACCTTGATTCACGAGGTGGGGCATGTACTGCTGGGTACTCAGGAGCTCTTCGACGGCATTGGCGGCCAAGGAGACCACAAGACCACGGAGCGTGCGATAAACCGAGCAGTGGTAAAGGCCGTGATTGATGATGAGCGCTTTCGACAGGTGTGGCGAGAGCAGTTGGACGGGGGGCAAGAGCCGGCCGATGCCGCAGAATCTATAGCTGACGACTTCCATCTGAGTGCCTTGGCCATGGGTATACAGGCCCATCAGTTCGGCTTGGCTGGCGAAGATACCCTTGAGGAGCTGCAGAAACGAATGAATCGGCATCTTCAGGACAAGACCGTTCATAGTCAGGAGCGGGAACCCCATGGCAATGGCAACAGGACCAATGCCTCCAGGGTGGACACCGGTTTCGTCCGCTTGGTCAATGCCGCTATGGACGGGGGCAGATTGGCTCCGACTGAGGGCTTCGACCTGGTGGGGGTGCGCTCCCCGCAGTCTTATCAGGGGTTGATTCGTGAAAAGAAGCTGTTATGACCGCTACCCTCTACCTGCCCGATTCCAACATCTTCATCGCCTCCTACCGGCTCAACCATCCTTTCGACTACAAGGAGTTTCACCCCTTCTGGCGATGGATGGAAAAGCTGGCTGAGGACAGGGCGATTGCCATGGTGGATGTCGTCTACGACGAGCTGGTCAATGAGCAGGCCGCCAATCCCGATATGTTGGACCTTTGGGTGCGTGCAGTGTTCAAAGGCCGCCAAATAAGCCATAAGGACGACAGGTATGCGCAGGTCTATGCGAAAATCCAGGATTATCTGGTCACCTGCGGGCAGTATACGGAAGGGTCGCGCCAATACTGGGAGGCAGAGAGCAAGGCGGATCCCTGGCTGATTGCCGTGGCCAAAGTCGAGGGGGCGGTCATAGTGACGGACGAGGCCCGGGTTTCGTTGCAACAGGGACAGCACATGAAGAAAGAGCCCAAGATTCCTAATATCGCAGACCAGTTTGGGGTGAAGACCATGAATCTTCGTCGGTTCTTCGATGCCAACGGGAGGTTGAAGAAAGCCCAGTATGTTCCTCCTGAGCATCAAGGTAAGAGAAAAGCTGTGAGCCAACCAGGCCTATTCTGAACGGATGGTAGGGGGAGAGTGGGCTCAGCAGCCTCATCTTTTCAGCGCCCGTTCAGCAAAAATTCAGCGGTATTGTCTACCATGGAACCCATGAATGGCAAGCTGAAGGTTCACGGACATTTCAACGGCCTGAAAACGACGCTTTTGTTCGCCCTCATGTGGGCCGTTATTATGCTCATCTGGTGGCTGACCGGCGGTCGCCAGGGCACGCTGGGCATCTATATCCTCATAGGTCTGGCCACCACTTTCGGATCCTACTGGTTCTCCGACAAGGTGGCGATCGCCTCCATGCACGCTCGGCCGGTCAGTGAGCAGGAGGCTCCCGACCTCTACCGGATCGTCCGAGAGCTGTCGGGCAGGGCAGGCAAGCCCATGCCCCGCATCTACATTGCTCCCACCGACTCGCCCAATGCCTTTGCCACAGGCCGTAACGAGCGCCATGCCGCCGTCTGCTGCACCCAGGGGATCCTGCGCATCCTCAACGAGCGGGAAATTCGCGGGGTGCTTGGCCACGAGCTCATGCACGTCTATAACCATGACATCCTGACCTCTGCTGTAGCTTCGGCCATGGCCACGGTCATCACCTATCTGGGATACTCCCTCATGTATTTCGGCGGCGACAGCCGGGACAGGGATAACGATTCCGGCGTCTTTGGCCTTCTGGGCGTGCTGATCAGCTCGATTCTGGCCCCTCTGGGCGCCTCCCTGATTCAGATGGCCATTTCCCGCACCCGAGAGTATGACGCCGACGAGGATGGCAGCCGGCTGACTGGGGACCCGGCGGCTCTGGCATCGGCGCTGAACAAAATATCCTACGGGTCTCAGGCCGCGCCTATGCCTCAGACCGCCGGCACCCAGAGCGCCGCTGCCATGATGATCGAGAATCCCTTTTCGGTCAAGGGGTTCAGCAGGCTCTTCTCCACCCATCCGCCCACCGATGAGCGCATAGCCCGCCTAATGCAGATGAGCCAGGAGATGGGGCAGACCCAGGTGAATTCCGGGCATGGAGCCCAGGTGGGGTACTGAAAGACTAGCGGGCTAATGCGCCTGTACACCTATCAATAGCGGTGATTCCTCTCCGCTGTCTTGGTCGATAATTTTGGGAACGGTTAGAAGGGTCAGACATTGGGCCGGGCCTTCTAACCGTTCCTGCCTTTGTGCCCTTAGTTGCGAAGAATCCGGCTTGTCATAGAGGCAACGAGGAATCGGAGGTTTTTGGCTCTCCGTGCTTTAGATCTGAATTCTTCGCCCGTTGCAGACCACGGTTTTGACGGACCAGTCGGCCGGGTTCAGCAGGAGGAGGTCGGCCGCATAGCCGGGTGACAGCAGGCCCAACGGGGCGTTGGTGATCGGGTTGGGGCGGTCCAGTCCCAGGGCCCGGGCAGGTGTCAGAGTGGCGGCTTCCACGGCCTGGGGGGCTGGCAGGCCGATGGATTGGACTGCTCTGCCGACTGCCACATCCAGGGTCAGGGTTGAACCGGCGATGGCTCCGTTGGAGGTCAGGCGGGCGTGGCCGCCCTTCACTGTTACGTCCAGGGAACCCAGCTTGTAGGCGCCGTCCTCGCAGCCGGTGGCCTCCATAGCATCGGTGACTAGGGCTATCCGATGGGGGAAGAGCCTGAAAGCCAGGTCGACGCAGGGGTCCTGCACATGGAAACCGTCGTTGATCAGCTCGGCTGTAACCCGAGGGTCCTCCACGGCGGCCGGAATGGGTCCGGGCTGACGGTGGTGGATGCCGTTCATGGCGTTGAAAACATGAGTGAGTATGCGGGCACCGGCATCGAAAGCTCGGCAGGTCTGATCGTAGCCGGCATCGCAATGGCCGACCGCAGGCACCACACCGGACCCAGCCAGGCGGGATATGGCCTCGTAGCCATGGTCGCGCTCGGGGGCCAACGTCACCTGGCGTATGCAACCGTCGGCAGCTTCCAGGAGGCGGTCGAGAACCGCTGGTTCAGGGTCGCGCAGGCATTTGGGATCGTGCGCCCCTTTACGGGAGAGAGCGATGAAGGGCCCTTCCAAGTGGGCACCCAGCACATCGGGTCTGGAGTCCATGACCCTCTTGACTGAGCGCAGATTGGTGCACATCGTGTCGACCGGGTTGGTGATCAGGCTGAGCACCTGCCTGGTGGTTCCATGGACCATATGACAGGCCCTGGCTGTGCGAATGGCATCGTCGCCGTCATCGAAGGAGTGGACCCAGCCGCCGTGGGAGTGGATGTCGATGAACCCGGGGGTGAGGATGAAGCCGGCTGCGTCGATGAACTCCACACCGTTCGCATTCACGTCATGGGTATCTGATCCAGGCTGGAAGGAGGGCGGTAGGCTGGGCAGGCCAGCGGCCCTCAGGGCGGATTCCAGGCTCTCCCTGCCTTGTCCGACCTGGTCAATCCTGCCCTCCAAGGCCAAAATCCAGCTGTCTTCCCTGATGCCTCGGGCGTCTATCAGCCTTGCGCCGGTCAGGACAAGGGGATGGGCCGGTCCATTCAGCGATGATTCGACCGCGAGCCCCGCCGACTCGTATGCTTCCTTGGACATGTTTGGTTTGCCTTCTAGATGGACTGCCAGTCAGGCTTGTTGGCATATGCCCACTTGTAGTAGTCGCGGTTGCGCAGGCGGGAGGCGGCGGCCTCGTCCACGATCACGGTGGCATGGGGATGCATCTGGAGGGCGGAGGCCGGGCAGAAGGACGATATGCCGCCCTCTACGCTCTCGGCCACGGCTTCTGCCTTGCCAGCGCCGAAAGCCAGGAGGACCAGCTGGCGTGCCTTGAGGATGGTTCCGATCCCCTGGGTGATGCAGTGGGTGGGCACCTGGTCCATGTCATTGTCGAAGAAGCGGGCGTTGTCGATGCGGGTCTGCTCGGTCAGGGTCTTGATGCGGGTGCCCGAGGCCAGGGAGGATCCGGGCTCGTTGAAGCCGATATGTCCGTCGGTGCCGATGCCCAGGATCTGCAGGTCGACACCGCCGGCATCCTCGATTGCCTGGTCATATACGCGGCCAGCGTCCTTGATGGTGTCCAGGTTTCCATTGGGCACCCTCACCTTGGCGGGGTCCAGGCCCAGAGGCTCGACCACGGTCCGGTCGATGGTGGACCGGTAGGACTGAGGGTGGGCCGGGTCCAGGCCCGCGTACTCGTCCAGGGCGAAGCCACGCACCTGGGAGACGTCGATCCCCTCCTTGTGGACCAGATCGGCCAGCGCCTGGTATGCCGCCAGAGGGCTGGATCCCGTGGCCAGACCCAGCACGCAGTCAGGCTTGCGCCGGATCAGGTCGGCTGTACAGCGGGCATAGATTTTGCCGGCTTCCTCCTGGGACTTGACGATGATGATTTCGGTCATGATGCGATTTCCTTTCCTATAAAGTCAGATGGCCGACTGTCGGTTGCCATGCGTCCTGCCAGGGCGGCGCCGATGGCTGCGATGGGCAGGTCGGCTGGAGCCAAGCGCAACCGGTCGGGCAGATTCAGCGAAGCGATGAAGTGGCTGCAGGCCGCGCTCCTATTCAGATGCTCGGTGACCAGATCCAGCAGGGGCTGACCGGTTCTGCTCATGCCGCCGCCCAGGATGATGACTCCGGGATCGATGGTCAACGCCACGATTTGTACAGCCAGGGCAATGCCATGCCCGATGATGTCCTGTACTTCCTGGGCGCGCTGGTTCCCCTGGCTTGCCTGGGCAATCAGGTCAGGCAGGGGGTGGGCGATTCCCGGCCAAAGGGCTTCCACTGCCGAGCCTGAGGCCACGGTTTCCAGACAGCCGTGCTGGCCGCACTTGCAGGGAAACTGGTGGGCGTCCACTGGGATGTGGCCAATTTCGCCTATTGCCCCGCTGGCTCCGTGCTCGATCCGGCCCCAGCGGATGATGCCCGCTGCCAGGCCGGTACCCAGGTTGATGAAGACCACAACATGGTCGTCATGGTCGGGCAGGGCCCTGGGACCGTCACGCCCGGGCACTGATGCGGAGCGGCGGGCCTGCTTCCGGGCAGCCTCGGAGTGAGGTGTGGTTCCAGGGGCCATCAGGGAGTCGCCGGCCTGCGAGGCGGCTCCCAGAGCAGCGATATTGACATCGTTCTCGACACGGACGGGCAGGCCGGTCGTCTTGGCAACGGCAGGACCCAGAGCCATGTGGCGGATGCCCAGGTTGACTGCGTCATCCACTATTCCACGGTTGGCATCCACGCGCCCCGGGATGCCCAGGCCTACGGTGACAGAACCCCGATTTGGGCCCACCGGATCCAGAAGGTGGTGGATAAGTGTCACCGTGTCGTCATGAACCGCTTGGTTGCCCTCGCGCGTGGGGATTCGATGGCAGGCCAGCAGGTGCTTGTCGCCGTCCATGGCCACGCCCTCGATCTTGGTGCCGCCGATGTCAATTCCCAGGCTGATCGGACGGGCCTGGACGTTATCTGTATCCGCCTCGGGATGCGGGGTCGATGCTGCCATGGATTTCAGCGGGCCTGATTCTGGTCTGCAGGTCCCTGTCCGCAGGCCTTCTTGATGGCCGTGGCGATGGAGACCGCCGGGTCGTTGTAGGGAATCAGGGTGGACTGGAATGCGTGGTAGAGGTCGGACTTGCCGGGCCAGACCGTGCCGATGACTTGGTTGTCGGCATCCAGTTGATGCCACCAGGACCCGCCCTGGTGGTCGATCAAATAGTGGTCTACGTAGCTGCAGAAGGTGGCGTACCAGTCGGCGTAGGTGGCCTTGCCGGTGGCTGCGTAGAGGGTGGACGAGGTGTTCAGGGCCTCGGCCAGGGTCCAATGCATGCGGTCGTGGACCACCGGGCGGCCCTGCCAGTCCGTGGTGTAGACCAGGCCCTCGGCTCCGTCGGCGGCCCAGCCATCCTCCACAGCCCTGGCGAACAGGTGCTCGGCTGCCTCGATGTAGTGGCGACGGTCGGCATCCTGATCGAACCTGCTTAGTGCGTACTGAGTGATTAGCCTGGCCCATTCAATCCCGTGGCCCGGCGTTGCCCCGTAAGGCTTGAACTGGTCGGCCTTGTTGTTCTGGTTGTAGTCCAGGTCGGCCTGCCAGTCGCTGTTGAAATGCTCGGGGATGCGCCACTGGTTGTTCTCAGCCCAGCTGATGACCTGGTCGATGATGCGTCCGGCGCGCTCGCGGTAGTCCTCCTTGCCGGTGGCATCGGCCACTGCCAGGAAGGCCTCGGTGCTGTGCATGTTGGCGTTGAGCCCCCGGTAGGGGTCCAGCCGGGTGAACTCGCTGTTCCAGGTGTCGACGGCAAGGCCCTTGTCATCATCCCAGAAGTAGCGGTTGAAGATCTCCAACGCCTGGTCCAGCAGGGCCTGCCCATCGGGGTCGCCGGCCAGCATGGCTGAGGAGGCGGCTAGGACAACGAAGGCGTGGGTATAGCAAGTCTTGCCGCTCTCGGGCTGGCCCTGCCAGGAGACCGAGGGATACCAGCCGCCGTGTTCGTCGTCGTGCAGGTTGCCCTGGAGGGCCTGGACGCCACGATGGACCAGCTCTGATGCTCCCGGGTAGCCCAGAAGGCTGCCGATGGCGTAGACGTGGGTCATCCTGCAAGTGATCCAGGTCTGGATTCCCTGGTCTGGGTCGATGCTGCCGTCGTCATTGAGCCAGCCGGCGCCGCCTTGCTCGGTGGGGAACCCACGCCCGAAGTCCAGGAAGCCGTAGGTCTGCGAGGCCATGAAGATGCGGTTGGCTTCGTTGCCCAGCAGGTATCGGGGATTTATGGCGGACGGGGAGACTCCCGAATGGTTCGGTGTCGTGGTCATGGCGATCGCTCCTTTGCTCAGCGAGGGGATGCAGCTGTTTCTGGTATCTGTTAACAGCCTAACACTTAATTGTTAGGAAACTGAACTTTTTATTGGCTGTCCCCGTGGTCTTGCTCACGATGCTAGTGCGCAGTCCTGAAAACCAGCAGCTTCAGTGCCGCAATGGCGAGGTATGGACCTGCCCGGGCAAGGAAGTTTACAATATAAGGTGCAAGCATGGATGGGCGTGATCACGGGGTTCAAGGCCCAATCCCCATGGCGGGTCCCCGTTCCCGCATTATCTATTGTCAGGCGAATCATGACCAGCAATACCGGCAACCTGTCCAAGGCGCTGCCCAAGTCGGTGCGGCACCACAACCGAGCCATCCTGCTCAGGTTGCTCTACCCCGATGTCAGCATGACCCGGGCTGATCTGGCTCGCGCATCAGGGCTGACCAGAGTCGCCATATCAGACATCGTGGCCGAGCTGCTGGGCGAGCATCTGCTCATGGAAGTGGGTTATAGCAAATCCACAGGGCCTGGCAAGCGGGGACGGCTGCTGCGCATCAATCCCGACGGGCGCAGCATCCTGGCCCTGGACCTTTCCACGCCCTACGTTTTCAGGGGGGCGGTGCTCAACCTGACCGGACAGGTAGTGGCGCGTGAGGAGATCCCTCTGACCGCTGACGGCAAGGTCCCCCTGGACTTGGTGGGGGAGTTGACTGATTCATTGATGCAGCGGGCAACCCACCCCGTCATGGGTATCGGCGTATCCAGTCCCGGCATCGTCAGTGCTGAAGGCGTGGTGGATGATGCCACCAACCTGGGCTGGGTTCAGACCGACCTGCGCGGCTATCTGCATGAGAAGACAGGCTTGGAGGTGACGGTCAACAACGATGCCAACAATGAGGTTTTGGCCGAGCGGCAGTTTGGCTCAGGCCAGTCTGACCTGTTGCTGGTCCATCTGGGCGACGGAGTTGGGGCAGGATTGCTGGTCTCTGGCGAGCTGGTGACCGGTTGCAATCGCGCGGCAGGCGAGATTGGCCATGTGGTGGTGGATCCCGCCGGTCCTCAGTGCCGCTGTGGCAAGCGCGGCTGCCTGGAATCGCTGATCAGTGTTCCCAAGCTGACTGCTGCAATGGACCGGGATCCCGACAATCTGGCCAGCATTTTGCGCCGTGCTGGCGAACTGCTGGGTCGTGTTCTGACCATGCCCGCCGGTCTTATGGACATTCCCCGCGTAGCTGTCCTGGGCGACTCCAGGGTGGTCAACCGCATCTTCCTGAGTGCCATGGAGAAGACCATGAACGATGCCCTGGCCACTGATTTCCGTCGGCCTTTGGTGGTCGACCGCTCGGCCCTGGGTGAGGATGCCGCCTTGCTTGGGGCCTGCTCCACGGTGGTGGCCGACCTGATCGAGCCTGACGGAACCGTCTGAAAGTGGATTGAAGACCTGTCTCGCAACCGTGCCCGGACTTGGTGATTCGCGCACATCGCTGAGACCTGCTACCATGGTGACTCGCATGCGGTTGGCCGAGGTATGACCCCGGTAGCCGGATTTGCGGGCGTAGTTCATTGGTAGAATGGAAGCTTCCCAAGCTTCAGAGGCGGGTCCGATTCCCGTCGCCCGCTCTCTTTTCTGAAAAATTGTCATCAGCATTGACATGTGGGTTTGGGAAGTTTTCAACTTTGGCAAAGATAAGCTCTTGAGTGCATCTGGAGCTGACCGGCTTCCTACCAAGGATGGAGCCGAAACCCTTGCTCGAGCGTATGCTGCGTTTCTTGCGAATCCAGATCGTTAGACGTTTGATGAAGCTGATTGACTTATAGGCGGTGAGCGAGCGTCAGCATCAGCGTTACTCACAGGGGAATATCGCTGACGTCTATCGAGAGGAACAGTACCCCAGCCAGACTATGCAGCAAGACGATCAACGTCACTAAAACAAGCAGGATTTTTGTGACGACGTTCCACCATTTCCGGGCTTTTCGCGACTTCCCTTTATACAAGGCAACTATATGGATAATGCCGCTTATCAGCCAACAGACAAGCCCCACAATGGTGGTCGCAATTATCCTGTTCACCCAAGTGTCTGACGCAAAATCAACGGCATCCGGGAATGCCATAAAGAACTGAATAGGAATTTTGCTATACCAGCCCCAGCTCATTGGCAGCAACAGAGCCAGGCCTAGAAGCCATAGGACAAGGTCGGCATGAGGGGGTACGTGGATCGTGCGGCGAAGGTCGGTATTCTCCGTATCCTCGCCTGTTGTATCCGATTTCCGTCCCCTGCATGCCATAGCCGCAAGGCTACAGCATCTGTAGGTATGAAGAGCCGCTTGCAGACGCTTCCTCACATTCCCTGTTAATCCTGTTCCGCTTGACCACCAGTTTTCACTGAAGAGTTTCTCATCTGTGAAAGGCTTAACCGTGCAATCTGCAAGGTGGGCGACAATAGCAAAAGACGGCACGAATCATGGCGTGGCCTTGTTTGTGTTTCCACGTCTGATTGAGGCGTATGCGCGGGCTTTTGCTCGCCACATCCAATGTGAGGAAGTTATATCGCAGCTTGGCTTGTTGACATGAGATTAAGGACGTGGTGCCAGTCAACTCAATCCGCGACTATGCCGACGTGACGCCTGCTGACCAGCTGATGGAGCGCTTCCTCGAAGCTATTACCAACACTTGGTGGCTTCTGGGCACGCTGCTTTCCGCATCGGCGAACCAATCGCGCCTATGGTTGCAAACAGGACTCTGCTCAAACCTCTAGAATCTCAAGGTTAATGGAGATGTGTCCACCTTGCCTGAATATGCATCCAACCCAGATCCTGTATCCAAGTAGGTAACTCAACATCCGTAGTTTCGTTCCACTTAAATCACCTCATAGTAATTTGCTCTGGTCATTTTTATTCCCCTGCCCATAATCGAATTGTCGATACCTGACCTAAAAGTTGCAAGCCCGGCAACAGTGCGGAAAGCCTCTCTTAGCGCCATCATTGATGAACAATATTCTTGGAGGTTCTGGTGTGTCGAAGCACGGTGCCCCAGGTCGGGCAGTGGAAGATGAGGGGGTACAGGGAAGTATGGAAAGGACGGCCATCATGGCTGATTATCACGTGCAATACGACGGGGATCGCGATCTTTGGACAGTCAAGCGGGCCGGGGCCTCACGCGTCTCCCGCACCTTCGCCACCAAGGCGGAGGCCACCAAGCAGGCCAAGGTCTTTGCGGACCGGTCCGGCGGCGGCGAGGTCAACATCCATAACAAGGGCGGCAACAAAATCCGCGACAAGCGCACCATAGGCAAGAAGGATCCTCGAGACATCAAGGGCTGAGCTCCAACTGAGATTTAGGACCTTTCACCGTCATCGGGCCTGTGCACGTGCTGAGCATCGTGGTGATAAGTAACGATTGCGCTTCTAATATGCCCATCCATCATCCCGGCAGGATGTTGGGATGGTGAAGCATTGGCCGCCGTCGCTGGTCTGTATGTGTCCGCCCCCATAGACTGAAACCAACCGTGAAAGGTGGCGAGGTCGATGGCCGATGGATTCAACCAGCTGGATCAGCGGCTGGCGGACAGCGGGTATGACGAGGGTCTGCCAGCCTCCTATCCTCCTCGCCCGGATATTGATGAGCGTCCCATTCAGATAGCGCATGCCAACATCTGGAGTCGGTTTGCCGCGGTCACGGGACTGGTCTCGGCCTTGGCGGGCGCGGCCTTGCTGGCCCATGCCATAGCCCCCTCCAGGCTGGGGGTCATAGGTCAGGTGGGCATCTCGGCCTGGGTGGGTGTCTCCGTGGCCTTTGCCCTGTTGACCATAATTTTGGTCATCATAGCCCGTCACTCCGGACCAGTCCCGAACCGGCCATCGGTAGGCTCGGCGGGCATTATTCTTTTGATTTGCGGAATGCTCTTGACCCTGGCAGGCCTGCTCATTGCCAACTCTTCCCCCAAGGGCATCATCAAGGCTCCTGCGCGTGACGAAGCGCCCACCAGCTCGCCCCAGGCCATGACCGGCGGTATCGACAAGGCTGCCGGCCAGTGCGCTTCGGGTTGGCATGACATCAGCCCGGGCGGGTATGTAGGCATCTCCCAAGCCCGGTATTGCACGGATACGACCATGGCCTACGTGGTCTTCGACAACGATTCGGCTGCCTCCCTGGCCAAGGGGCCTATCCGCGCCAGCGTGCCCGACCTGCTCTCCCGCTACGGAGGCGGGTTGCAGCCTCAGGATCTATGGCTGCTGACCGGCAAGCGTTGGATGGTGGTGGGTAGCAAGGCCCAGGTGACCGGACTGCAGAGCCAGTGGGGTGGCCAGGCCGAGCCGCTCATGGGTCAGCATTGAATGACCGGGCCGGTCGACTATCGTGGCAGTTATGGATCAAGCACAAAAGGATGACGGCGGATTGGTGGGTCGGCCCTCCACGGTGGTGCCCGGACGTTTTGGGCAGGAGCTCAAGGTCGAGAAGGTCCGTTGGTCTCGCAAGCAGGGCACGGGCAACCCCTCGCGGCCCATTTTTGTACTCATGCATGGCTGGGGCTCCAATGAGGAGGACATGGCCGACCTGATGCGTTATGTGGCTCCTTACAACGACTACGCATCCCTGCGGGCGCCCATGGTGGTGCCTGGTAGCGAGCGCGGCATGTTCGGCCCTGGCTACACCTGGTTTCATGATATGCGTCCCGAACAGGAGGACCTGGATCGGGATGGTTACGCAGCGGCTCGGGCTGTGGATGCCTGGGTTTCAGCCAACATCCCCGAGGATCGACCCGTAGTGGCCATGGGCTTCTCCCAGGGAGCCATGCTGGCTGTTCATCTGCTTCGGGTCAACCCAGAGCGCTACCGGGCTTCCATATGTCTGTCCGGTTTCCTGGCTCCAGGCCTGGTGCCTGGCACCGCTCCTGCGGATGAGCGCCTGGCTGGCTTGAACAAGCCGGTCTTCCTGGGGTTCGGCTCGGACGACACCACGGTGCCCAAGTACGAATTTCGTGCCCTGGCCGCCTGGCTGGATGAGCACGTATGGCTGCACACCACCGAGTATGACCATCTGGAACATGCCGTCGATATGCGCGAGATGAACGATCTGCGCCAGTGGCTGGGCGAGATTGACGTGACCTCGGGCCTTATGTAGATCGGCTCAGAGAGCCGAGTCGGCGTCGACCTGCATGACGTAGACGTTGCGGCGCATCTTCCTGGCTGTCGTGCGCGAGATTTCCCCGGATTCGACCATATCCTGGATCTGGCTCAGCTCGATGGCGTAGCCCTCCCGCTTGGCCTCCTCCACCTGATCCCTGATGGCAGGCATGCCCGCGTATTCGGTCTTTCCCTCCGCCGAGGATTCGATCATCTGGTGGTTGATGATGGTGTTCAGCAGGTCCTCGGTCTTGAAGCGTCCCTTGCCCAGCTCGGAGTAAAGCTTTTCGATCAGGAAGTGGTTCATCTCCGCCTGCAGGTGGCGTCCTGCCACGAAGACCTGGTCCTTGTCGATCGGCTGGGTCAGGTGCTTCAGGCGGTGGAACTGGCTGTGCAGCAGTCCCCTGAGTCGTCTGCGAGCCGTGTAGGCCCTCCAGCGAAGTTCCCCGCCTCTGTCCAAGTGGAAGAGGGAGCCGGATATGGTGGACAGGATCCTGCGGGCGGCCTGTTCCTGGCTGCGCAGATTCAGCAGTTCCTCCTGGTCGTCTCCGCGCTCGCTGCGCTGATCGATCAGTTGGGCATCGGCATCCCTGTCGGCTACGGTCTCGGCCTCGGTGCTGGGTTCGGCCTCGGTCTCGTTCCCGGTGGCAGACTGCGTGGATGCAGGTGCCTGCTCTATGTCTGCGTCCTCGTTCCTGAGTCGCTCCTCCAACTGATCCTGGGCCTCTTCTATCCGGCTCAGCCGCTCCTCCATGTAGTCCTGCTCCCACTCCATGGTCTGCACCTGCAGGTCCTGGAAGTCCTTGGGGGAGTACTGGCCGATCTCGGACTTGAGCTTGGCGATGCGGTGGTTGTACTGCTTGATCACCTGCTGGATGGCCAGCCGGTTCTCGTCAGTGATCCTGCTGGAGAGTTCCCGGACTGTGCCCCTGAGCACCTTGATGGATTTTTCGACCTGTTGGGCCGGCACCTCGCTGCTCTGTGAGGGAGCCAGCAGGGGCAGGGCGAAGTTGGCAAGCACCAGGGTGACGATGATGACCCCGGCGGCCACGAAGATCAGCTCGCTGCGCATGGGGAAGGCAGAACCGTCATCGGTCATATAGGGGATGGTCAGGGCCAGGGAGAGGGTGATGGTCCCCTTGGGGCCGCCGAAGGTCATGACGGCTGCCGATCTCAGAAGCTTGGATGTGATCCGTGGTCTGCTGCCGGTTTCGTGGTCCTTGGTGAAGATCAGGACGCTGGCTGTCCAGAGGAAGCGCAGCACGATCACGGTCAGGCAGACCAGGGTGATGGTGGCCACCAGCATCCAGTTGCTGACCCGCCGGTCTCGCCAGCTGGTGCCCATGGCCGCAGGCAGCAGCATGCCCAGAAGGACGAAGACGGCACCGTTGAGGCTGAAGGAGAGCACCTTCCAGACGCTGGACGAGACGATGTTTGCCTTGGAGGTATTGGGCCCCACTCCAGTGTGGTCGAAGCGGATCAGCAGTCCGGTTGAGACCACGGCCAGGATTCCGGACACGTGCAGGATGTTCTGCCCGACCATGTATATCAGGAAGGGCAGGAAGAGCTCCAGCAGGATCCTGGTGGTGGTGGTTTCCCAACCTAGGCGACGGGCCGACTCAAAGAGCCAGTTGATCACAAAGCCCATGATCAGGCCGAAGCCGACGCCGCCTACGAACTCAACGAAGAACTCGCCCAGGGCCTGGGGCAGGGAGAAGGAGCCGGTCACGGTAGCCAGGATGGCGAACTGGAAGCCGATGACACCGGTTGCGTCGTTGAAGAGCGATTCGCCGGCCAGGATTGAATGTTCGTCCGGTGTCAGGTCGGCGCTCTCGCCCAGGGAGGAGACGGCCACGGCATCGGTGGGCCCCAGGGCGGCGCCCAGGGCCATGGCTGCGGCTAGGGGGAACATAGGCCAGGCGGCATGTAGTATTACGCCCACCATGAGCATGGTCAGAGCAGCCAGGCCAATGGCCAGGGAAAGAGAGGATCGCAATCCCTTGAGCAGCTCCACCTTGTTGATGGTGTGGGCCTCGTAGTAGAGCAGGGGCGCGATGAAGAGGACCATGAACAGCTCAGGATCCAGCCGCATCCGCGGGAAAATGGGCAACAGGGCCATGACTGCGCCCAGGACGATCTGGACCAGGGGGGTGGAGATTCGGGGAATGAATCTGGAAATAAAGGAAGAGACGAGGACGGCAGCAAGTATGCACAGAATGAGGATGAATGTTTCCACGGGCTTCCTTTCCGCCACGCAATCCCGGGCGGGCTGCTGCAGGTCCGACTAGCAGGGTTCGTTCGACCAATGAAGGAATCTCCGAGTGCAGGGTCGCATGAGGATCGACGTCGCACAGTCCATTATACGGAATCAAGATATCCAGGAACAGTATTAATGGACAATGTGCGCTAAGTTGACACCTCAAGCCAAAATGGTGGACAGACTGCGCTCGCGATAGGCGAACATTTGTGAAAATCCGGCCCGGGGACCCCTCGTAAGTGCGTGAAACGCCGGCTCAATCGGTATACTCGTGAAGACCGGGAAGGCTCCAAACCTCCCAGAGGTGCACCGCTTGTGGCGGCTGACCATGGAGCCCCATCTCTTGACCCCGGGGACTTGCGCGCACGCTATTGTTTCCCCGATGCTTTTGGACATCCCCCGGTCCAGAAGGAAGATTGCAAGAACGACTGCAGAGGGTTGCATGCGGGGACAAATGACCGATCCGGTTTGGAAAGGCCAGGTTGACCGATGACATCATCCGTGACATCTACAAACATTAAGAATCAGAACGCAGTGGCAGCAGGGACTGACATGCGTTTCGACGACACCGACTGGCATAGCTTGGAGACCTCGGCTGTGCTGGACGCCCTGCACACCGGGGACCAGGGTTTGGATACGCAGGAGAGCGCACGCCGACTGGAGATCTTCGGGCCCAACAGCCTGGCCGAGGCCCAGGCCAAACCCCGTTGGAAGCTTTTCCTGGAGCAGTTCGCCGGCCCTCTGATCGCCGTTCTGATGGTCTGCGGCATCATTACCATTTTTCTGCAGCACTATGTGGACGCTGCGGCCATATTCCTGGTCCTTTTTCTCAATGCCATCATCGGCTATGTGCAGGAATCCAAGGCCGACAAGGCCGTGGAGGCCCTGACCACCCTGTCCACCCCCACCACACGGGTGGTGCGCCAGGGCCGGATGGAGCAGATTGACGCCGACCAGCTGGTTCCGGGCGACCTGGTCCTTCTGGAGAGCGGCGACCGTATCCCCGCCGATCTGCGATTGATCGAGGCCCTTCACCTGCGCATCGACGAGGCCATGCTGACGGGCGAGAGCGAGGATGCCAAGAAGAATACGGACCCTGTGGACCGCGACGCAGCCCTGGGCGACCGGCGCTGCATGGCCTTCTCGGGCACCATGGTCACCAGCGGCCGTGGACGCGGACTGGTGGTGGCCACCGGTTCCGACACCGAGCTGGGCGAAATCAACGATCTGGTCCATGTGGCCAAGGGCCGCACCCCCCTGCAGCGGATCATCCACCGCACCGAGGTGGGCATCGCCGTCGCCGTCATCCTGGTGGCCATCTTCGTCTTCATCGGCGGAGCCATCCTCAATGGCGACGCCACCGGGGCCTTCCTGTCCGCAGTCTCCCTGGTGGTGGCCTCCATGCCCGAGGCCCTGCCCATCGTGCTGACCGTGGCCATGGCCTTGGGTGTCTCAAGGATGGCCGAATACCATGCCATCGTCCGTTCGCTGCCGGCCGTTGAAACCCTGGGTTCCATCACCGTCATCGGCTCGGACAAGACCGGTACGCTGACTCAGAACCGCATGACCGTGGAACAGTTCACCTTGGGCGGTGGCCAGCCCGTTCCCGTCGAGGGCATGGACCTGGGTGCAGCGGCTGTATCCGGCGACGAACGTATGCGCGGTCTGGCCGCCCTCGCTCGGGCCGGGGCTCTGACCAATGAGGCCCACCGGCAGCCAAATGAACAGGGCGGCATCGAATACAGCGGTGACGCGGTCGACATGGCCATGGCCCGCCTGGCCGACCAGACCGGGGCCGTGACCACTGAAGACCTGGACACTCCTATCGTCATGGAGACCCCCTACGAGCCGGAGCTGCTGCACTCCATGACCATCCGCCGTAGTCCGGACGGCACCCTGACCCAATACGTCAAGGGAGCTCCGGACGCGGTCATGGCCATGTGCCGAACCATGCTGGACCCGGACGGCCAAGTCGTTCCCCTGGACACCCAGGCCGTCCACAAGTCTTACGAAGCCATGGGCTCCCAGGGGCTGCGCGTCATAGGCGTGGCCAGCAGGGTCCTTTCCTCTGACCAGGACCCCGCCTCCCGTCGTCGACCCGACGACTTGACCTTCCTGGGGCTTGAGGGCATGCTCGATCCGCCTCGACCTGGTGTGCGCGAGGCCATCGCCGAATGCGCCAGGGCCGGCATCCGCGTGGTCATGATCACCGGTGACCACCCGGTGACCGCAGCAGCCATAGGTCGCCGCCTGGGTCTGGAGCACACCGATCAGGCGTTGACCGGCAGCGAGATGCTGGAGATGAGCGACGAGGTCCTCCGGGCTCGTCTGCGTGAGACCTCCATCGCCGCCCGTGTCTCCCCCCAGGACAAGCTGCGTATTGTGGAGGCCCTGCAGGACGAGGGCCATGTGGTGGCCGTGACCGGCGATGGCGTCAATGATGCCCCGGCCCTGAAGGCTGCTTCGGTAGGCATCGCCATGGGTCGTTCCGGCACTGACGTGGCCCGGGAGGCCAGTGATGTGGTCCTGACCGACGACAACTTCGTCACCATCACCCAGGCCGTGCGTCAGGGGAGGGTCATCTTCAAGGCCATCCGCGGGTCCGCCTACTTCCTCCTGTCCACGGCTGCAGCCGCCATGATTGCCGTGGGGGTCAATGTAATCGCCGAGGAGCCCCTGCTCTTCCTGCCCCTGCAGATGCTCTGGATCAACTTCGTGACCAACGGCGTCCAGGACATCGCCCTGGGATTCGAGCCGGGCAACGGTGATGAGCTGGAGTCACCCCCGCGTTCGTCCGGAGAGGGTCTGCTCTCGAGGGTGCTCTGGGCGCGACTTGCAGTCTGTGGACTCTGGATGGCCACCTGCATCCTGGTCCTGTTCCGTTTGAACATCAACGCGGGTATGGATCTGGCCCACGCCCGGACTATCGCCCTGACCCTGCTGGTCCTCTTCAACTTCTTCGTCGCCATGTCGGCCCGATCCGAGAACAGGCTGATCGTCCAGCTCAACCCCTTGGACAACACCTTCCTCCTGGTGGCCTCGTTCGTGGCCCTGGGCATCCATGCGGGGGCCATGTATCTGGCTCCGGTTGCGGGCGTTCTGGGCATGGCTCCCTTGAGCGCAAGCCAGTGGCTCATCTGCCTGGGAATTGGACTGACGGTCCTGATCTTCAGCGAGGGCGACAAGATGGTTCGTGCCTTCCTGGCCAAGCGTGGCATCGACACGTCCGGGCGGCCCAAGGGCCATCTGCACCATATGCGCCGCCGCATCGCGGGCATGATCAACTGAACCGACCTGTCGGGCTGGACTGTCAAACTGAACCCGTGCAAGAACGGTGGAAGGCGCCCATGGAGGAGGCCCTGCGGCTGGCCGGCATAGCCGGAGACCGGGGGGATGTGCCCGTGGGCGCCCTGGTCCTGGATGCCTCGGACCGGGTCATCGGCCGGGGCTTCAACCAGCGGCAGGCCCTGGGCCGTCCCCTGGCCCACGCCGAGATGGAGGCCATCGGGGAATCCGATGCGGGCTGGGACTTGGCCGGGTGCACCATGGTCGTCACCCTGGAGCCCTGCCCCATGTGTGCAGGAGCGCTGATGGCCTGCCACTTCAGCAGGGTGGTCTTCGGCGCCTGGGATCCCAAGATGGGAGCCTGCGGGTCGGTCTGGGACCTGCCCCGTGACCCGCATACCGGGACGAAGGTCGAGGTGCTGGGCGGCGTGTGTGAACAGGCATGCGCCGGGATTCTTGCCGATTTCTTCACCCGGCACCGCCAGGACTGAGTCCCGTTTTCAGCTGTGGTTGTGATTGGCCCTGTACCGCTGGAAGGCCGGGGTGACCTGGAGGGCCGCCCAGATGCAGCGCAAAACAATCAGACAGAGGTAGGCGGCGAACAGATTGGCGCCTACCCGTGCGCTGACCCCTGAGGCCGCCCAGGTCCCCACCGGCGTCATCAGCGCGGCCACGATCCCCAGAAGCAGCCCCTGACCGGCGTGAACCAGGTGGTGGCGCAGGTTGGTGAACGTTCCCGACAATGAACTGGGCAGGATGGCCAGCAGGGAGGTTCCCCTGGCGATCAGATCGCTGGCGCCCAGCAGGGCCAGGGCCGGTACTGCAATGGCTCCGCCGCCTACGCCCAGCAGCCCTGAGAGAGTCCCGATCAGGATGCCGACCAGCAGAATGATCAAGGCCACCGCCGGGCTCAGCCGGATGGTGCTCTCCCTGGAGGGTGTGGACAGCAGCTGCTGGGCAATGACCGCCATCAGGAAGCCCACGTAGAGCCACCTGAGTATCACCTCAGGAAGCCGGTCCAGCAGCCAGGTGCCGATCTGCGCCCCAATGACCGTGCCCACGGCCAGCAGCAGGGCGGCCAGCCAGTCCACATGCCCGCCCAGGGCGTAGGAGGCCACCCCTGCCAGCGACATGGGGATCATGGAGGCCAGCGAGGTGGCCGAGGCCTGCCGTTGCTGCAGTCCGGTCCACACCAGGGCGGGCACGATGATCGATCCGCCGCCGATGCCGAACATCCCCGACAGGAATCCGCTGATCACGCCTACCAGGACCAGGATGGCCAGGGTCCGCCGGTCCATCCCTCCGGCTCCTCTCTGCTCTTTCTGCATGGGTTCCAGCCTAGGTCGACGTCTCCATCGGGATGGCAGGATGTCCGCGTATGCGGCCAAGTCCTCCAAGGTGCGGAAATCCAGGCATATTCCAGCCCTTATGTCCACCATGCGACCGTTGCCTTGGTTCCCTTCTGCCGTCTCGGCATACTGCTTGGTATCCCCCGGGCCGGTCCCCGGAGGTGCGTCGTCTGATCAAGAGAACAAAGAGGGTGTGTTTCGATGCGTTATACGGTCATCGGTGCCGGAGCCATGGGCTATCGTCTGGGCGTGCTGCTACAGGAGCAGGCCGGCCTGCAGGTGGATTTCGTGGATACCTGGATGCCCAATATTGACAAGGTTCATGACCAGGGAGGCGTCTATGTTTCCCGCGATCATGAGAATCGGCATTTGGTGCCCGTCAACATTTACACCCCCGAGGACTACAAGGGCGACCCCGACGTCTGGATCGTCATGCTCAAGCAGATGCAGCTGGAGGCTGTCCTGGAGCGTTGCGCACCGCTCTTCCGCGACCATCAGGTGGTCTTCTCGGCCATGAATGGCTGGGGGCACTTCGACAAGCTGCTCAAGTACTTCCCCAAGGAGCGCATCTACGGCGGCACGGCCATGATCGGCACGGTCCTCAATGGGCCGGGCGACGTGGACTTCATCGGTAAGTCCGGGGCCGGTTCCATGCACCTGTGCGCCATGACCGAGCAGACCACCGACCTGGAGCGCCGGATGGCCGAGGACTTCAAGGCCGCCAACCTCAACCCCATCCTGACCGAGAACTTCGAGGGCACCTGCCTGGCTAAGATCATCTTCAACTCGGTGGTCAACACCATCTGCACCATGTATCAGATCACCATGGGCCAGTTCATCTCCTACCCGGGCGCCAAGGATATGTCCCGCCAGCTGATCGACGAGGCCTATGACGCCTGCGAGCGGGCCGGCAAGCAGCTGATCCAGACCCGTCAGGAGACCCTGGACGAGGTGGATTACGTCAGCCGCGTGGGCAACCCGCTCCACTACCCCTCCATGTACCAGGACATGTCCAAGGGCCGTCCGACCGAGGTGGATTACATCAACGGCTACCTGGCGCGCCTGGGCCGCGAGCATGACTACGTCTGCCGGACCCAGGAGTTCCTCACCCACGGCGTCCATCTGGCCGAGCTGGCCTTCCGCGTCCATCATGAGGAGCAGGCCGACCAGGGGTGATGTGAACGGTCGCTGAGCAGATTGCCGTGAATTACTTTCCCAAGTAAGAAAAACACGCCTTTCCAGACAAGTTAGCCGCGGGTCCCTAGCATGGAGCCTAATCGTTCAATGTCGGCAAACGACATCGTCGGGCTTATGGCGGAGGTGTCATGGAGGATCATCGCGGCGGCCCAAGGATGGGGTCCTATCAGAGCAAATCGAATCTGGGGGTTCCCCTCAGGCTGGTTTACATGGAGCAGTCCGGGCTGTCCCTTGCTGTCCTCTTCCCGGGGAAGGGTCTGCCACGAATAGTTCACTGGGGCGATCCGGTGGCTGATCCGCAGGCCTTTCTGGGATCCTATGACGCTCTGGCCCCGCAGCGGGTCTCGGGAGGACTGGATCTTACAGCCTGGCCCAGCATCCTTCCGACCCAGTCCGAGGCGTGGACCGGACAGCGCCGACTGCGCATCAGCCGCGGCGGTGTTGAGGTCTTTTGCTGCTTCCAGGTGGAATCAGTCGATCTGGGTACGGAACCGATCCGGCCTGACGACTCCGCTGTTCCGACGCTGAAGGTTCAGGCCTGCGATCGGGACCAGGGCGTGGGGCTGACCTGGCATTGCCAGGTGCTCCCGTCCGGTCTTGTCAGGCAGCGTGCAGACCTGTTCAACCTGGATAGGGTCAGAGGTCTGGATATTAACGGCTTGGAGCTGGCTTTCCCCTTGCCGGCCGAGGCAACCGAGATTCTGACCACCACCGGTCACCACCTGCGCGAGCGCAGTCCGCAACGTCAGCCACTGACCGTAGGCCGTCTGGAGCGTTCAAGCCTGGTGGGCCGACCGGATTTTGATTCCTCCCTAGTCATGTGTGCGGGCCGACCCGGGTTCGGATTCGAGCATGATGAGGTATACACGGTCCACTTGGGCTGGAGTGGCAATGGCCTGCTCAGCGCCGAGCGGATTCCTTCAGCTCCCGCATTGCTGGGGGGTGGCGAGATTCTGATGGCCGGGGAGATTACGCTTCCTCCTGTTGACGGTCATTCCGACCAGCAGGTATATTCCATGCCTTGGCTCTATGGTTCCCGTGGCAAGGGGCTGGACCAGGCGGCCCACAGGTATCATGCTTTCCTGCGGTCCCTGCATCCTGGCTTGGCCTCACGTCCCCGGCCCGTCACCCTCAACACCTGGGAGGCGGTCTACTTCGACCAGTCCTATGACAAGCTGGCTGCCCTGGCCGAGCAGGCCGCCCGTATAGGTGTGGAGCGCTTTGTCGTTGATGATGGGTGGTTCCAGGGCAGGCGTTCGGATGAGTCCGGGCTGGGGGACTGGTCCATCGATCGGCAGATATGGCCTGAAGGGCCTAAGAGCCTGGAAGCCCTGGCCGCAAGGGTACATCAGCTGGGAATGGAATTCGGCCTCTGGTTCGAGCCCGAAATGATCTGTCCGGACTCAAACGTCTTTCGCGATCATCCTGACTGGGTCATGTCCCCCGGGCCTTCCCGGTTGCCTGTCGAAGGCCGCAACCAGCAGGTCATGGATCTGACCAACCCCGATGCCTATGCCCATGTGTTCGAGGCCATGGACTCGCTCATTACGCTTATGGGCATCGACTACATCAAGTGGGATCACAATCGCTATGTGACCGAGGCCCGCTCTCCCCGGTCGGGACGTCCTGCCGTGCATGCGCAGACCGAGGCGGTCTATGGAATCATGCGCGACCTGAAAACCAGGCATCCCGGTTTGGAGATTGAGTCCTGCGCTTCAGGGGGCGCCCGTATCGATCTGGGCGTATTGGAATATGCCGACAGGGTCTGGGTCTCGGACTGCGTGGATCCGGTCGAGCGGGCCGACATCCAGCGGTACACATCCCTGCTGGTGCCTCCGGAGATGATGGGTGAACATGTGGGCGACTCCCCGGCCCACTCCACCGGCCGTGCCACCTCGCTCGATCTGCGTGCGGCCATGGCTTTCTTCGGCCATATGGGCGTGGAGTGGAACCTGCTTGCCGTGCCCCAGGATCAGTTGGATGAGCTGAGGCAATGGATCGATCTGTATAAGCAGTGGAGGCATATGCTGCACACCGGTCATGTAGTACATGGCGACGCACCGGACCCGGCAGTCCGCTTGGATGGGGTGGTCTCTGCTGACGGCTCTCAGGCGCTCTACCGCTTCACCCAGTTGACATCTTCGGCCAATTACCCCCCGCAGACTCTGGCGCTTCCCGGCCTGGATCCCAGTGCTGATTACCGGATCAGGCCCTTGGATGTCTGCTGTGACCTGGATCGGATCGGCAACGGGCAAAGCCCTCTGACCTGGTGGCGTCCCCAAGGCGTGGTCCTCCCGGGTGCGGCCTTGGGCGCTCAGGGAATCCGGCCGCCGGTCATCCACCCGGCGGAGGCGGTGATCTTTGAGGCGAGTCGTATCTGAATCCGTCGAGCCGTTTCCCGATTCATTCGGGCTTATCGGCCTCTTCGGAACCCTGCAGATACCGGGCGATTGCTCTGGCTGCGGGGGCTTGGGCCCAACGGAGCCAGTCGCCGTCGATGATCTTCACGGGGACCTCGACCATCTGGCTGTGGCGGAATGAGGCCGTGCCCTTGCGTACGGATTCGATGCATCTCTTCATCAGATAGGAAGTCTCTCCACCCACCAGAACCTTGTCGGGCAGGGCCACGTTGGCCACCAGGGCGATCAACACCCCTAGCCGATAACCGGTCAGATTGAGCAGGGTCTCAGCCTGCGGCATGTCCTCCTCCAGGTCTTTGACCAACTTGTCAAAGCCGGCAGCTTGTCCGATGGCATGCGAGTATTGCTCAGCCAGGGATCCTGTAGTCAGGCACTGGGCGCAGCCACGATGGCCCAGATAGCAGACCGGCCCATCCGGATCCACCAGCTGATGGCCGATCAGCCCAAAACCCTCGTCCGGTGAGGAGACGGGCATGCCGCGCTCGCTTAGGGCATAGCCAATGCCGGATCCCATGGTGATCAGAGCGAACCGGTCCAGCCCGATGCCTTCGCCAAACCATCCTTCGTACAGGGCCAGGGCATCGAGATCGTTGAAGACCAGACAAGGCAGATCACATGTGCTCTCCATCTGGGTGGCAAGGTCAACGGGTTCGCTCCAATGCAGGAAGGGGGCATAGGTGACGACCCTGTCTCGCTCCGCCCGTCCGCCCAGGGAGATGGCCAGGCCGGAGGGGCTGGGCAGCCCGGCCTGGCTGATCTCGCGCACGCAATCTTGGGTTAGGTCTGACAGCATCCTTACGACCTGGCCCGGGCTCCGTTGCCGAATGTGATGACTGTGGGACCGGCCGACGGGTCGGCAGGCCAGGTCCGTCGCCGTGGCCAGCGCGGTGCCACCGTGAAGGTTTATGCCGATGAAGGTCTTGGCTTCCCGGCGGATGACCAAGGCCTGCTGCGGTCTGCCTACGCTGCTGGAACTATGCTTGCGGCCATCCTGTCTTCCTGGTTCGTCTGCCTGCGGTAGAGTGCCGGCTTCCCGGATGACCCCGAGATGGGTCAGATCGTTGGTGATACGTGATACGGCGCCCTGGGTCAGATTGAATCGCCGCGCCAGAGCCACTCTGGAGATCGGACCGTGTTGGAGGATCTCAATGGCGATGCGGTGGGTGTATTTGGAGGCCGTGAACCAGGTTGGGAACGGCCGTGCTTCCCCTGAGTGGTCAGCATCCCCGTGTTGGTTTGATATTTGGTTGTCTCTGTCGGCCACGACGCCTCCTTACGGACAAACCTCCCTATACTGAATAGCCTATCCTAATTACTTTCTTAACGAAAGGAACTCGCCGGAGCTGGGAATGAAATATCCCGGTACCCTATGCTGGTCCGCAGAATCATCTAGGTCACAGTTGCCCGTGCAGATGGTAAAGGAGCCAAAGATGAAGGATATCGGCAGTAGGAAAGGATCCGGGCTTGGCCGAATATCGGCCTGGGTCCGCAACGGAGTCGCCTCACTCCTGGCTCTGTTGACTCTCGTGGCCATGGCGGGCTGCGGCTCCGCGGATTCAGGCCTGGTCACTCTGGACTTCTTCCAGTTCAAGTTCGAGGCCGCCGACCAGTTCAAGGCCATGGTGGCACAATTCGAGAAGGAGAATCCCGACATCAGGGTGAACATCAACAATTCGGCCGACGCCCAGACGGATTTGCGCACCCGTCTGGTCAAAAACCGGGTGCCCGATGTCATCACCTTCAACGGTGATATCAGCTTCGGCATGTTCGCAGCATCCGGGGTCTTCCATGATTTCACTGATGATCCCCTGGTCAAGGAGCTCAATCCAGGCATGGTGTCGATAGCCAGGAATCTGGTCCAGACCAAGGATCCTTCGGCCAAGCGCCTGTATGGCCTGCCCTTTGCCGGCAACGCAAGCGGATACATATACAACAAGACGCTCTGGCGAAGGGCAGGGGTCGACCCTGACAATCCGCCGCGCACTTGGTCGGAGTTCACGGCCGTCATGGACAAGTTCAAGGACCAGGGCATCGAACCTGTGCAGGGAACCCTCTCCGATTCCTGGACCGCCCAGGCCCCTTTGGCATCTCTGGCGGGAACCCTGGTCCCCGAGAGCAAGTACAGGGATCTACTGGCTGGGAAAACCGATTTCAAGACCCTGTGGACACAGCCGGCCCGGCGCGAGGTCGAGCTCTTCAGCCATTCCACCGGCGACAAGGGCGTTACCTACCAGCAGGGCACCCAGAACATGGCCAAGGGCAAGGTGGCGATTCTTCCCCTGGGAACATACGCCATACCGCAAATCAGGATGATCAATCCGGATGTGGACCTCGGATTCGCCCAGATGCCTGCGAATGATTCCCCCTCCCGGCAGATACTGACGGCCGGCGACGATGTCATGCTGACCATGGGTGCCACCACCAGGCATCCCAAGGAGGCCATGCGGCTGATCCGTTATCTGATGCAGCCCCGGCAGCTGCGCACGTATGCAAAGGCCCAGACGGCCTTCACGCCGACCAGAAAGGTGGAGGCAGGCGATCCGGCCCTGAACGGGGTTCTTCCCTTCTTCCAACAGAACCGCTTGGCCGACTTCTGCGACCATTACATCCCCTCTTCCATCAATATCGGCGGCTATCTGCAGACCATGGTCACCAAGGGGGATGTGGATGGCTTCATCGGTTCCATGCAGAACGAATGGGACAAGGTCCAAGCAAGGAACTTCCAATGATGAAAGGTCAGGACTCAGACATGGCACAATCCAAGACCGTCGGCGTCCACACTGCTGACGTAACAGCCAAGGCCAGAAAGCGGCCTTCAAGGTTCTCCAATCGCAAGGTGGACCGCGCCTTCTACTGGATGGCGGTCCCCGCCGCTCTGATTTTTGCGCTCTTCCTCTATGTGCCCTTCCTCCAGGGTGTGGCCTACTCCTTTACGAATTCCCAGGGATACGGGCGTTTCTCATGGATCGGCTTCAAGAATTACGGCGCCCTCTTCCGTGATGGCCGCGTGGGCCACGCCTACCTGTTCACTCTGTTGATCGCCATCCTGATCACCCTGTTGGTCAATTTCATCGCCCTGTTCATCTCGGTGGCGCTGAATGGAAAGATCGCCTTCAAGAACGGGTTCCGGGTCATCTATTTCATCCCCTACACGCTCTCGGTTCTGGTCATCGGCTATGTCTTCAAATACATCTTCATGACGCCCCTGCCGGCTCTAGGCAAGGCCCTGGGCATCGGCTGGCTCTCCCAGTCCCTGCTGACCAGCGAGCACTATGCATGGATCCCCATCGTCTTCCTCTCGGTCTGGCAGGCGGTGGCTTATTCAACCCTGATATATCTGGCGGGTCTACAGACCATCGACTCAGAGGTCTATGAGGCCGCATCCATCGATGGCGCCAACGAGTGGCAGAAATTCTGGAGGGTCACTTTCCCCCTGATTGGCCCGTTCTTCACCATCAATCTGGTGTTGACTCTGAAGAATGCCTTCAACACCTTCGATCAGGTGGTGGCCCTGACCGCAGGAGGACCTGATTCCAGGACGGAAACAGTCACCTACCTCATCTACAAGGGCGGCCTTACCGGAGGCGAGTACGCCTACCAGACAGCCAACGCGGTCATGTTCTTCATCGTCCTGGCCGTGATTGCGTTCATCCAGCTGGGCATTTCCAGAAGAGGGGAGAAGATCTGATATGGCACAGACAGCGCTTATGCAGCCTCAGACACCGGCACAATCAGCAGGAAGAGGGGGAAGGCGGCATCGGGGATTCCCGGGATCACGCCTCAAAAGGGTCAACTGGTGGCTGACTGCCACCGTGGCTGTGCTCTCCCTGACGATTCTTGTGCCGCTCTACTTCACCGTGGTCACGGCTCTGAAGACCCCTGCGGAAGCCGGAACCTTCAGTCTGCCCTCTTCCTGGCAGTGGCACAATTTCGCCGATGCCTGGAACAAGGTCAACTATCCCAAGGCTGCGCTGAATTCGGCCATCGTCACGGTCTGCGCAGTGGCACTCACCCTGCTGACCAACACCTTCGTGGCCTATGCCGTAGCCAGGAATATGGACAAGCGCTTCTTCCGCTTCCTCTACTACTTCTTCATCGCGGCCATGTTCGTCCCCTTCCCTGTGGTCATGCTTCCCATCGCCAAGCAGTTCGGCAGCTGGCACCTGGACAACGTGCCCGGTCTGATCCTGCTCTACGTGGTGTTGGGCCTGGGCACCAACCTCTTCATCGCCACGGGGTTCATCCGATCCATCCCCACCGCTCTTGAGGAGGCCGCCCGCCTGGACGGCGCAGGTACCTGGAGGATATTCTGGACCATCATCTTCCCTCTGATGGGTCCGATCAATGCGACCATCGCCATCACCACGGCTCTCTGGGCCTGGAACGATTTCCTCATGCCGTTGATCGTTTTGACGGATCAGACCAGCCAGACCATCCCTCTGGCGCAGTATGTCTTCAGCTCCCAGTTCGCCACCAACTATCCGATGGCCTTCTCCAGCTACCTGATGGCTCTGGCGCCCATCCTGATCGTCTACTTGTTCGCACAGAAGTGGGTCATCAGCGGCGTTATGAGAGGAGCTGTCAAGTAGCCCGCCAGGAAAGGCGGTCAGGGCAGCCTATAGTGGAGGTCACAGAACAAGGAAGTCCCAGGAATCCAATCTTCGTGAGGAGGACCATGACCCAGAAAGAACGCATGCAGCTGACCGATCGGGTACGGACCAACGGAGCCACCCCCAATCCCTGGTGGGCCAACGCGGTGGTCTACCAGATCTATCCACGGTCCTTCCAGGACACCAACGGCGACGGCTACGGCGACCTGCCGGGCATCACCCAACGGCTGGACTACCTGGCCGACCTGGGCGTGGACGTGATCTGGCTGAGCCCGGTCTACAAGTCCCCCCAGGACGACAACGGCTATGACATCGCCGATTACCAGGACATCGACCCCATCTTCGGCACCATGGACGATATGGACGAGCTTCTGGACCAGGCCCACCGTCGGGGGATCAAGGTGGTCATGGACCTGGTGGTCAACCACACCTCGGACGAACACGCCTGGTTCCAGGCCTCCCGCAACAAGGACGACCCGCACGCCGACTG
Organism: Bifidobacterium asteroides; assembly: GCF_009683175.1. Lineage (GTDB taxonomy): Bacteria > Actinomycetota > Actinomycetes > Actinomycetales > Bifidobacteriaceae > Bombiscardovia > Bombiscardovia asteroides_H. The sequence continues at coordinate 11,189 of NZ_WKKW01000006.1, read as the reverse complement.
GTACTGGTGGCGTCCCGCCAAGGCTGGCCACGAACCCGGCACCCCGGGCGCAGAGCCCAACCAATGGGGGTCCTACTTCGGAGGCTCCGCCTGGCAGTACGATCCGCAGCGCGGCGAATACTACCTGCACCTGTTTTCCAAGAAGCAGCCCGACCTCAACTGGGAGAACCCCCAGGTCCGGCAGGCCGTCTTCGACATGATGAACTGGTGGATGGACCGGGGTATCGACGGGTTCCGCATGGATGTGATCGTCATGATCTCCAAGACCGTCGACTCAGAGGGGCGTCTGCCTGGCGAGGATGGATCGGCCATCGCTGACGGTCCTGTAGGGCCCGAGGGATACTCGTCCTCGGTGCCCTTCTGCGTGGACGGCCCCAGGCTGGACGAATTCCTCAGACAGATGCGCAGCCAGGTCTTCCAAGGCCGACAGGGCTACCTGACCGTGGGGGAGGCTCCCAGCCTGGCACCTGCCCGCAGCGGGCAGATCACCGATCCCGCCAGCCACGAGCTGGACATGCTCTTCCTCTTCACCCAGACCGAGGTTGACACGGGGGACAGCAAGTGGGACATCCGCCCCTTCCAGGTCTCCCGGCTCAAGGCGGCCATGGACGAGCAGCAGCAGGCTGTGGCCAAGGCCGGATGGGCCAGCCTCTACTTCGACAACCACGACCAGCCCAGGATCGTCTCCCGTTGGGGCGACACCTCCAGCGAGGAGCTGCGCTCGCGTTCGGCCAAGGCCCTGGGGCTCCTTTTGCACATGCACCGGGGGACCCCCTACATCTATCAGGGCGAGGAGCTGGGCATGACCAACGCCGGCTTCACCAGCCTGGACCAATACCAGGATCTGGAGTCCATCAACCTCTACCACCAGCGGGTCGACCAGGCGCACGAGCAGGATCCGGAGTCCATGATGGCCGCCCTGGCCTATATGAGCCGCGACAATGCCCGCACCCCCATGCAGTGGGATTCCACCAGGTTCGCCGGCTTCACGGCTCCATACGCCCCCAAGGAGCCCTGGCTGGCCGTCAACCCCAATAGGGACAAGGTCAACGCCAAGACTGAGCAGCGTGATCCGGATTCGGTCCTGGCCTTCTACCGGGAGCTGATCCGCCTGCGGCACACCAATCCGGTCGTGGCGGCCGGTGACTTCACCCTTCTGGATCCGGATGCGGACCAGATCTACTCATTCACCCGTTCCCTGGACCAGGCGCCCGAGCCCAAGTCGGGACCCGAGGCTGACAGCGTTCTGGACGCCCTGCCCTGCCAGCGCCTGCTGGTTGTGGTCAATCTGAGCAGCCGCCCGGCCTCACTGCCGCCTGAAACCGCCGCACTTCTGGGCCTGGACCAAACCGGATTCACCTCCATGGCCCTCGGAGCGGTGGACCCCGATCGGATCCTCATATCCACCTACAGACCGGAGCAAACCGCCAGCTCCCTGCTGACCGGCCGCCTCTCCCCCTGGGAGGGCTTCGTCTACCGACTCTGAGGAAAACCCCGCCGTCGGCACGTTTTCCCGGCTAGAGTGGAAGTCAGCGATGCCCTGATGGGCCTGTACGGACCGGTTGGGTCCCCGGGTCCCGGGGCTATGGGTCCGCGCCGTGGTCAATCCCGACGATTCCGGCGCGGACGGGAAAAGAAAGCGGGTTGCATGTCTCGTCTGATCATCGTCTCCAACCGTTTGCCCATGTCCTTGCAGGCACAGGAGGACGGCTCTTACACCTTGCGCCAGAACGTGGGGGGACTGGCCACGGCCATCGGCCCCTATCACCGTTCCCATAAGGACTGCCTCTGGATCGGCTGGAGCGGCATCGATCCTCAGAAGTACTCGGAAAAGGAGCTGGACCGCATCCGTCAGGCCTACCGGGAGAGCCGGTGCATTCCTATATTCCTGAGCAAGGAGGAGCTGAACGGATACTACGCCGGGTTCTCCAACAACACCCTCTGGCCGCTCTTCCATGACTTCTCGCACGAGGCCGTCTTCCGCCAGGAGGACTGGGAGATGTACCGCAAGGTCAACATGCGTTTCGCGCAGGTGGTGGAGCCGCTCATCCGCAAGGGCGACACCATCTGGGTCCAGGACTACCACCTGATGCTCCTGCCCAAGATGTTGCGCGAACGTTACCCTGATGCCTCCATCGGCTGGTTCCTGCACGTGCCCTTCCCCAGCGCCGAGATCTTCCGCTCCCTGCCATGGAGCCGCGAGATCCTGGAGGGCGTCCTGGGCGCCAACCTGATCGGCTTCCATACGGTGGACTTCTCCGCCAGCTTCCTGGCTTCGCTGCACAGGCTGCTGCCCGAACTGCCGGTCAACCGGGACGGCGTGGTCGAAATGCCTGACGGCCACCGAGCAGCCATCGACGCCTTCCCCATCGGCATCGACTACAACCTCTACCGGCGTACCGCCCACTCCGGCCTGGCCCGGGCCATGCGTCGAGGAATCGACGAGGTCTGCGGCAAGTCCCCCCGTCATCGCTACCGCACCTCGGTGACTGCCGAGGGCGTGGCGGCCAACGAAGCCGCCACATCGGACGCCAACTGGTGGAGCCACTACATGGAGAAGGACATCCCCGAGTCCACGCTGGCCAAGCAGGCGGCCTCCTCGGTGGGCAGCCGCTCCAACAAGGTCATCGTCTCGGTGGATCGGCTGGATTACACCAAGGGTCTGCCCGAACGGCTTCAGGCCTTCGGCCGCATGCTGGACAAGTACCCTGAGTGGGTGGGCCATGTCACCTACTACCTGCTGGCCACCCCCTCGCGGGAGGTCGTCGAGTCCTATCAGCGGCTCAAGGCCCAGGTGGACCAGTTGGTGGGGGAGATCAACGGCCGCTACTCCCTGCTGGCCTGGACCCCTATCCACTACATCACCCGCTCCCTGTCCATCAAGCCGGTCTGCGGCATCTACACGGCCGGCGACGTAGCCCTGGTCACCCCCCTGCGCGATGGGATGAACCTCGTGGCCAAGGAGTACCTGGCCTGCCATGACGGACGCGACGGCACCCTGGTCCTGTCGGACATGTGCGGGGCTGCCGACGAGCTGACCGATGCCTTCATCGTCAATCCCTACGACATCGACATGGTCTGCGAGGCCCTGCACAACGCCCTGGAGATCACCCCCGAGGAGTCCAAGCGGCGCAACATCCGCATGCAGGCCCGACTCAAGGTGCGCACCGCAGCCAACTGGTGCACCTCGTTCCTCGACTCCCTGCGGCAGGTGTCCATTCCGGGTATGACAGACAGGAGGCTGCGTATGGATCACCACAACGCCATCGTTCGTCAGTGGGACGGCGCCCATCGTCGTCTGGTCCTGTGCGACTATGACGGGACGCTGACCCCGCTTGTTCGCCGTCCTGAGCGGGCCAAGCCCACCCAGGCCCTTCGCCGCCTGCTGACCCAGGTGGGAAGCAATCCCGATGTGGACTTCCTGCTGGTCTCCGGCCGCAGCCATCAGATCATGCAGGACTGGTTCGGTGACCTGCCGGTGGGGCTGATTGCCGAGCATGGCGCCTGGAACCGCAACCTGCCCGGCAGCGACTCGGACGAGTGGCAGCGGGCGCAAGGCCTGCCCGACTCCGATACCTGGCAGAAGGTGATCCGGCCCATCATGGATGAGTCGGCCACCAGGGTCCCCAACTCCTTTGTGGAGAGCAAGTCCGATGCGGTGGCCTGGCACTACCGGATGAGCGATGCCCAGGTGGCCGACCAGGAACGTCAGGATCTGCTCCATCGCCTGCGCGGAGTAGTGGTCGGCCTGGGGTTGATGATCATGGAGAACTCCAAGGTCGTCGAGGTCACCCCTGTGGCCACCAGCAAGGGCCAGGCCATCCTGCCCTTCGTCAACAGCGGCGACTACGACTTCATGATGGCCCTGGGCGACGATGAGACGGACGAGACCATGTTCGCCGTTATGCCTGATAAGGGCTGGACAATCAAGGTCGGGCCCGGCCAGACCAAGGCCCGGCTGCGGGTCAACGATCCGACCGCGGTCACTCTGCTGCTGGCCGACCTGGGTGCCGGTGTGGCCCGTGACGTTAATGAGCCTGTGGCCTCCCACGACTTCCGCGACGACCATACCGTGGTCGACGAGGCGCATGCCCGGCTCACTGACGACAAGTAAGGCAGACGACCGCAAGCCATCACCTGCGACTGTTAGCCATCACCGGTGACCGCTCGTGAAGTCCGTCAAGTTCACGGGCGGGCTGGTGCTTCGCCTAGCTATCGGTCTGCTTGTTTCAGGTTTGCTCTCATAATTGTCCGGTCTTCGGGTGTCCAAACGTCCGATTGCCCGCAGGTTTTTGTTTTTCGATAAGTTTGGGTGTCCACCATGTTGACGGCTGACCCCATTGGTCGGGTCCGGCCGACCATACTTGGAGCATGGATACTTCAACAATCACAGCCTGTCTTCAGGCCGATCATGCCGCTGATCTGCGCAAAGCCGCCCAACGTCTGGAAGGTGTAGCCCGCCATACTCTTATCGAGAAATCCGATGACCTGGGTGCTCGGATAGGCCATCGCGTTCTGCTCAAGCCGGAGAATCTGCAGCTGACCGGATCTTTCAAGATTCGCGGAGCTTACAACAAGGTGGCCTCGCTGAATCAGGACGAGCTGGACCGCGGTATCGTCACCGCTTCCGCTGGCAATCATGCCCAGGGGGTGGCTTTTGCCGCACGCAGCCGTGGCGCGAAGGCCACCATCGTCATGCCCCGAATCACGCCGCCCCTCAAGGTCGATGCCACTCGGGCCTATGGTGCCGAGGTTGTCCTGCAGGGTGAGGTCTTCGATGAAAGTTCCGAGTACGCCCTGGGCCTGGCACGCGATCGCGGCATGACCTTCGTCCCGCCCTTTGACGACTACGAGGTCGTCTGCGGCCAAGGGACCATCGCCATGGAGATTCTTCAGGATGTGCCCGATGTCACCGATATCGTGGTTCCCCTGGGTGGGGGTGGGCTGGGCGCCGGAGTGGCGCTCGCCGTAAAGACCTTCAAGCCTGAGGTCAGAGTCATTGGAGCCACCCCGGTCGGGTCCCCGGCCTGGCGTGAATCTCTGACAGCTGGTCATGTGGTCGCAGCGGATCGGATTCGTACGGCTGCCGAGGGTGTTGCCGTCAGACGTCCCGGCGATTTGAACTATGCTCTGCTCAGCCGCTATATGGATGATCTGGTCCAGGTGACTGAAAGCGACATCTCCGAGATGATTCTATTCATGCTGGAGAAGCACAAACTGGTGGTCGAGGCAGCTGGTGCCGTCTCTCTTGCTGCGCTGGGCCAGTTGGATCTGCAGTCCGATGTATTCCGGTCGGCCCCGGGGCCGCATGTGATCGTCCCCATCATCTCGGGCGGCAATATCGATACGGTCACCATGGGTGCTGTCATCCAGCGGGGGATGATCTCCCGCGGGCGCATCATGCAGTTCGGCGTGGAGTTGCCCGACGTACCTGGCCAGCTGGTCAAAGTGGCCACGGTCCTGGCCGATCTGCGTGCCAATGTGATCGAGCTCAACCACGATCAGTTCAAATCCTCCGGCCACTATGACAACGGCGTGCTCTTGGAGGTGACTGTGGAGACCAACGGCCCCGATCACATCACCCAGATTCTGGATACCTTGCGCAGTCGAGGCTTCCAGGTCCATCAGAACTACTGAGCACTATGTCCCGATTGGATCCGGTGCCTGTGCCTGGCATCCGATGTTCGGGGACAATGATGGACAATGATTATCGCCGAGAGAACAGTCGGAATCGCCGATGCCTTTGCTGGACTTGGCTGATGGGACTTGCTGGTTCTTAAAGGGCCATTCTATGGCGATTCTTGTGCTGGCTTGCGTCTTATCGCAGGCGGAGTCCCTTCCCCGGAGTCGCCACGGTCTGCGGGTGGAGGGTGTGGGTATATCAGCCTATTTCGATAATCGACGTACAGATTTGCTTTATTTCCTCATTGTGTGTTGAGATGATGACGGCAGCGCCTTGTTGGGCAAGTTCGCACAGTATGCGTATTACGACGTTGGCGTTGTCCTGATCCAGCGCAGAGGTCGGTTCGTCTGCAAGAATGACATTCGGCTGTTTGAGCAGGAGCCTGGCGAGGGCGATTCTCTGTTGTTCCCCGCCCGATAGGGTGTATATCTTTTTCTTCTGTGAGCCATTCATCCCGACGATGTCAAGCACGCTTTCGATTCGTTCATCCCATTCTTTGCGATGCTCGCGCTTCTTCATTTTGAGGGGAATCTGCAGGTTATGCGACACGTTCCACTGTTCGACAAGACCATAGTTCTGGAATAGAAATCCTATGTTTTCGCGAAGACACACTCGCTGCCCCTTCCGGCTCTTATGCAAATAACCGGAACGGAATGTCCCTTCGTTGTAAGTGACCGATCCTTCATCAAAGTCCTCCAACAAGCCGACGCAGTTGAGCAGGGTCGTTTTGCCTGCACCGGACGGCCCGCTCACTGCGATTATGGAACCAGGTCCAGCGTCGAAGGACAGTCTCGACCATAAGGTGTGTTCTGCAAATCTCTTGGTAAGTCCTTCGACTTTCAATGTCGGCTGCCTGCCTGCGTCTGTCATATGCATCTCCCTCCGCACCGTGGATTCACGGGCGTTTAATGTCGTCGGCACGGAACCTTGATTCGTATACCGATACGGTAATGGCCATGATGAGGCTGGATACAGCGAAGAGCAATGTTCCAGCCACCAGATCCGCAACCTTGTTCATCGAGCCGATAATGCCGACTGCCATGAGGGTCAGCAGCATCCCAATATTCTGCATGATAAGAAAGCTTCCATGTCTTCTGAAAAACCCGTATCCATGGATGAATTGAACGAAGGAGAGTCTGCGTCGTCTTGCACAATACGCGGCCGAGCACACAAGGATGGCCATCATGGCAGCGGCCAGACCGAACGATATGGCTATGATGTCCCCACGTTGCTCGTTCCGGGATAATGACAACGTATACGCCACGGAGTCCTTGGCGTTATCAATACCCTGGAAGTATCCGGAGATTCCATAATGGTCCAGCTTGCTTTGCAGGAGTTCCGGATCGGAGAACAATACACTATCGCTTGATGTGTATGACAGGTATACCATGGGGCTGATCAACCCTGACGATGGGGATGTGACGGCTACCACCGGATCCTTCAAAGACAGCCTCTGCTGATCTTCCGCAGGCATGAACTGGGTCCCCGAGAAGAGGGATATGTCTTGGCCCGAACGTGTGCGGACCAGGACGCCGTGAGGGCTACAGGAATATGGTTTCTGTTTCTGGGTAACACCCAGTTGGCACTGTGTCTTGAAATATTCGGCATATTTCTTCAACAAGGCTCCGGGGTCCCCTTTATATGATGAAGGCACCAGGAGTGTGAAAGCCCCGACATCGTTTCCAACCACCCTAACCGGTTTCCCATCAAGTCCGGCAATGGGTTGTTTGTCTAGATAGTTCGGGCTCACTATCATCGAATCGGATCCGTCCGGTTCATAAGGATCATTGTTCCCATCAGCGGGAAAAACGGAGTCACCGTTATACCCGACCAGCATTGCCTTCCCTCTGCTGTCAAGATCCTCGATCACTTTCATCAGGGGAGGCGCTGTCCGGAGATTATCCTCGTGTGGGGTGTTGGTGTTGACTGACAATCTGAGGACATATTGATCCGAGATGCGAGACCATTGTGCCAAGGACCGGCTGGTGCTCTGTATTGCGCTGATTCTATTCAGAGACCCGCTGATGGTGCCAAAGAGAACAGCCACCACCATGAACTGGGCAAAACCCGCGATGACGCCATCACGGAGTTCGTTACCCTCTCCGTTGAGAACGGCGGGTATTCGATTGCGGAATGTACTGGCACCGCCTAAAACCAACGTCAGGAAGACAAGATATGCTGTCAATACAGCCACGGCGATAAACAGCCCTCGAAGGAGTCGCCAAATCTGGTGGAAGTTATTGATAAGCCAGAGGAAAGGCAATCCCACCAAGGCAATCGTCATCAATCCCACGACGAGCGTGGCGAGCAGTGAAACCAGCTCGCCGACGAGTATCCTTCCGCTGGTATAACCGTGCATCGCCTTGATCGCATGTATCTTCCTGTTCCTGGACAGGGAATACGCGGTGGAAACCACCAACGTGATGGCGATGATGGCGACTCCCGCCCAAAGGCCACCCCTCCCTAACGCATATATCGTCGCACCTATCCAGAGGCCTCGTGACCAGAGGCTTTGTGATTCGTCAACCACTATCCGGGAACGTGACAAAGCCTTGGCGAGCTGTTCCATATGCGACCTATCCGCATTGGTCGCATACCTTCCGCGCAAGTCCTGGGTGGTAATCTCCTCAAAAGAAACTACTTTCGTTGACTGGTCACGCGTTGAAAAGGAAGGATAATCGTACCCTCCATTTCGTTGAAAAGACTTTTGGTCACCCACAAAGGCCACGAGAACACGAGACTTCATTGAATCACGAAATGAAGGTTGGATTTTGAAGACATTAATCCCTAAATTTCTTGATGCTTGAGCAATCGCACGCACAGCATCCGCCTTCGTCGCGGTATCAACCCTCTCGACGGTGAAAGAGGTACCGGTACCTGCCGGAAGCTCCTGGTCGATGGTGATAAGCATCTCGAATGTCACCACCATGGTGAGAATCAAGGAAGCCCAAATCGTCAACCGTTGAATCCAGTGAATTCGCAAATCACCTCACCCACCCAAAACAAAGAGAAATCCTGCGGGTACATGCCGGTAAATATGTGCCAGCACCTCGTTCACTAAGTGATACCAGGCATCACGTCATTGCATACCTGATACTCGTAAGTGAGTTATACACCACAGTAGCACTGATTGTCTGAGGTAACGCGGCCAGTCCGAGCGACAGCCTATTTATTGCTATTTGCTTGAATTGTGACGTATCCAGTACTCTTCGCGGTCCCATAATGGCCCTTGGTCGGGATGCCAACATGACGAGGTCACATATCCCAACCTGGAAACTCGTAGCGATGACAAGTAAAACTACCTCCACCAGCGCCGCCTGCCATGGCAACAGGCACCATTCCAGCCGACCAGGCAAGAAAGAACCACTATGGCAAAGCACCCTGCCCTGCCATGGCACGAAAGCAGGCGCCGGACAGGAAACGGCAATGAGCGACAAGAAAATACGACGCGCGATCATGGAGGCAAGCGAATACGAGAAACGCATGGACCGGCTCGACCAGTCCCCCTCGAAGCCGTCGGTTGCCGCATGGGGCGGCGAGGAAGCCAAGAGGATCAGCCAGACCAAGCTCGACCCCGACACGGACACCACAAAGCTGTTCGCCACCCTGATGGGGCGCCCATCGATTGAGCAGCGCGAACAGGGCAGGAAGCCGAAAGTGCAGCACAGCCTGCGCTTGAGCGAACCCATGGACGAATACGTATCCGCCGCCATAAGCGCGAGGGGCTGAAGAACCGCAGCAAATACTTCCGCATGCTCGTCCAGCGGGATGCCGAAACCCACCACACCGACCTCGTCGGCGCATGACACGGGACTGAAACCGAACCGGCGGGATCGCGGCGATCACGCATGATCATTCCGGGATATTCGGCACTCCCCCGCTTGAACGTCTGCTGCCAAGGGGGAGCCCCAGCTGGCCATGTGCGCCATGATGGCCCAGCGGGTTCGCCGGAAGCGTCGGAGCTCTGTTGGGACAAGGCGTTTCAGGCTTATGGCTCTACCAAAAGTATGCTATCGGGCATGAAAAGGCCCCGATGGGATGTATGACTTGAAGCCAGCGGGGTACCGGGGTTCCAACAAAACGACGCTGACAGGGGACCGGGTATAGGCGGAGTCTGTCTGAGGTGAGACGGAAGACGGCGCTAGAAACGCCATAGCGGGCCCCGCAGGTTCTTGCAGGGCCCATCAGAAATCTGCAGATTGTAGGTCTGCTCCAGTAATTGCCAATTGCGCGGAGCAGTCAGCGAATCATTTCTGCCCGGCGATGGTTTTGTCGACGAGTTTGGGCAGTGCCTCTTCGATAGGTTCGTGGATGAGTCGGGTTGCCAGGGAATCGTATTGGGTCGAACCCATGTTCATGATGGTGATTGGCACACCTGCTTGGGCTGCCACCGGCACCAGTGAGGCCGCCGGATACACCTCCAAGGTCGAACCGATCACCCAGAATTGATCAGCCTGGCTGGCTAGCCTCATGCTCTTTTCCATGGCTCCTTCGGGCAGGGCCTGACCGAAGTAGACCACATCAGTCTTGATGATGCCATTGCATGGCATGTTGCCCTGGTAGGGCATGGGCTTGTGGCAGTGTGGATCGGGCTCCTGATCAAGCTTGGCCATGATGTCGGCCGTCCGATATGCCTGGCCGCACTTCATGCAATGGGAGCTGCCGATGGTCCCGTGAAGGTTGACGATGACGTCCTCGGAGTTACCGGCTTTCTCGTGGAGGGCATCGAAGTTCTGCGTAGCCAGCAGGTTCAGCATGCCTGCCTGCTCCAGCCTGGCCAGTGCCTTGTGGGCTACTCCGGGCTGGGCCTTCCAGACGGGCGACTCCTTCTGCCATCGCCATGAATACTCCCGCTGCTTCTTGTCGTTCATGAACAGGTCCAGGTCATAAACGTTCATCTGGTCAGGATGCTTGGTCCAGACCCCGTCAGGTCCGCGGAAATCCGGTATGCCGGCGGAAGTCGAGATGCCCGCACCGGTCAGTACTGCAATTGTTGTGCTCATACACCCGTCTTACCATCCGTTAATAGACTCTATGAGTCGAAGGCCTACATGGTGCGCGAATATGCATTTATATCAGCACTGACATTCTTGCGTTGTGGATGACTAATGATTGAAGGCCGAGAGAGAGCTCCGCACGGGTATGGCTGCCTGTGACCAAAATTCAAAAGGACCATGAAAGGGCTATTCTGACATGCTGATTCAGCAGTGGCCTGAACAATACTTTGTGAATAAAATGTGTGCATGGAGCGAGGAGCGTGAGCTGAAGGCCCATTTTCGGGAGACTCAAAGTTAGAAAGGAACATGTAACGACACGCCGTTTGAGGGCTTGTTATTGCTTGTTTTGAGGGACTTCATAGGAGTGCCGAGTTGCGTTTTGGTCGGCTCGTGGTAAGTTTATCTCTTGCTGCTCAACACGGCGGTTCTTCTTCCGGGAGGAAGTTGAATGGCTTGTTGGTGTGGTGGTGGTTTGAGAACTCAAGAGCGTGTTTGTGCTACTTATAGCT
>NZ_WKKW01000005.1 GCF_009683175.1 Bifidobacterium asteroides | reverse complement strand
TGACAGCAATCCAGCAAGCCATACTAGGCACAATAGGGGAGAAATCATTATATTCCATTCGCAACAGCATGGTCGACAAGTTTTTCCGGATGAGTTTGCTTGATAGGGAACAGAAACCTCCGGCCTGGTATTCGCAAAGAGTTTCCAATGATGCCGCTTTGATAAAGTCGGTTCCATCGCAATTCCTCTCACTGGTGCAAGGAATAATCCTGATTGTAGGTTCAGGGGTGTGCCTTGTGTGGCTTGACCCCATTTTCTTTGTGATAGTTCTCATTCCTGCAGGTTTTTCAATATCACTTATGCTTATTGCAACTAAGCCGGTAAAAAAACTGCAGAACAATCTGCAGAATGCAACAATGGACATGACCTCGACTGTGCAGGAAGCCGCCGCTTCCATGAGAACACTTGAAGCCTATACTCGCAAATTTGCACTTATAGTCTATTCCTTTGGCGCTTTACTGGCTACAGCATTAGCTGAACAATTTTCTGATCAAATAGAATCACTCTTTTTACTTGCACCGGAAACTGAGGCAGAAACAGCTGAACTAATCTTGCCTAAGAGAATCGTTTATCACATGTCCAATTTGGATCCGAAGATTGACCATAATGAACTCTTTGCATACAGAGCTACTGCAGTGTTGGAGAGTCAGGATATCTTCAATCTATTTAAAAAAGTACTTACTTCCTAGTTTGAGATCCAACAATGGTAACCAAGTAGTCCGATATCTGTTTGAGAATCCTAGATTCGCACAAAAGGCCTCCGGTTATTTAAAAACCTATAGGGTCCAGTAACAATCGCTGTAGGTCAAAACGACAATATAGTTTGGTTTCAAGACGATTTCTCCCATTACTGCACTCTGCAGGAAGTGAAGTTTGTGTTTATATCAAAAGCGTGACATACTCTCCATCTTGATAGGCAAGCAAGAATAAAGGAAATTTATACCGATCGGCTTCGTAATTTGAACGCTCGGGTTACACCTTGAAAGAAAAGATATTATGCATGCGAAAGATTGTCAGCCATTGGATCTGCTGTTGTCGAATATGACACGAAACATCTTAAAGCATTTATCACAACCTTCCGGAAGTCGTAAAAGCATATTCTTACGTAAGCGATTTAATTGGTAACCCATCAACTCTTTGTATAACGTCAAAAATCTCGTGCAAAAATAGCTTTAATTCAGAAACTATCAATCAGCCTGGCCAAGGGATGCCCGTATGAGCTAATTAGTTGTTTTTTTATAAAACAATCCCAGAATACACTGACGGGACCAGTATAGGAAAACTGAAGATTTAGCGTATTTTAGTTTTATAAGTTCGTACGATTTAATTCGACCCTGCTCACGAAATGCAATGAGCATTAACGGTAAATCATTGAAGCAAAATGAATACACGCATGCAGATACCCCGAAAGAAAAGGAAGCGCCGCAAGGGTTCTATAGAATGCAGCCAACAGTAACATTGACAAAGGTGATTCGTAGATTGAAGACTGCCACTATCTAGGTCATAGCATTTCGATCTCAGGCGAGATTACTCCGATAGATATGTGTACTCTGCCTGATATGGAAGCAATCGTGGATGGTTCTCCATATCTGTCTGTGTCTACAACAAGATTGAAAGATTGAAGGAACGAGAATACGCGCTTCGGCTTGTGGAAATAAGGACGTGATCCTATAAAAAAAAAAGCCGGTTCCACGGTCTAGGTGAGAGCGTTGAATCTGCCACGTCAGCGAATCCCCTATTACGGGGGAGAAAGAGACTGGATCACATCAACGTCCCGTGCTCGTGATGGTAGTGTGCAGACTGCACTTATTAGCCGTATCAACACCCTAAAATTTAAGCACATAAGTAGAGATACGGACCAACATTGTTGAAAAGAGGTAGCTATGAAAGTGGTTGCTATAATAATGAATGCCGTGAGCATATTAGGCTTAATTGTCACAGCTGCTGTACAAATTCGAGCTGGCTATTACAGTGACGAGCACCCTAGCCTTTTCACTCAATTCGATTCGACGCAATCAGATCTTGCATGGATTTGTGCCTTGTTATTTTTTATTCTTTTCGTATTATCACTTTCAATGGTGATTTACTTTGTCGAACATTCAAAACGAAAGTCGCGGAATCAATAAGCACATTTTTAACAAATTTTTCAACACCAAATGTACATTTAAAACACTGCATGCTAAACTACTATTGAAGGCAAAAACTATACACTTTCTATCAAAATCTCCGGCAATAACTCCAGGTATAGAACAACAGAACCTTTGTAAAAACTCGTCATCCAAAGATCTGAAAATTATATGTGACGCGAATTTGTATAACACTGTCCCTCACAGCTGGCGGACGACCTTACTTGTAATTCGGATGCTTCGCCTGACCGATAGGATCTGAACCCGCGACCCCTCGATGAGAAAGGTACTGTATATGTACATGCAAGCGGCCTTTAACTATTACTAGTATCTGCTGGAATTCAGCCAATGCTAGCAAGTTCCCACCACTAATCTACATGAGCTGAAACTGATAGGTTAGTGCACCACTGTGCCCTTCGAATTTCCAGTGTATTTGAATCATAAGAGGTAGGGATTCTTGCTGTTAACAAATCTTGGCGAAGATATACTCAACTCCCTAGCCTTGGAATAATATCGAGAAATGGAAAATTAGATCTCTGCAGCTAAAATTGTTTTTCGCCGCCTGTCGAGGATTACAAAAAAATATGTTCAATGAACATTTTTCACGTTACTTGCATAACCAGTCAGTCCTGCAGTTCAAGTAAGCAACTTCAGGCCATGGCAATCATTGAGATTCGTAACGAGTCGGTTACCCTAGCCCTGTTGAATTACACCAGCTCGACCATCCCGCTACAGCTCCGTTTTAGCGCTTACGACAAAAACCGCACGAAGAACCTAACTCGAAAATGACGCACCTTTTGAGACTCTAAAACTGGTGACATCTTGTATGAGAAGATCTGTGACTTTATTGTGAGATGGGTAGATTCTGCCAGTCGTTTGGGAAGCCCAGTGGTTTGAGTGCCAGGATAACGGTTCATCAGTTCTATAAAGTTCTCGCACCAATGAGTGACGCCCAGTTGCTTTAGCAGGAAGTCTTCCATGGACAGGAACCCGCAGGGCCTCTCGACTTGCGCCTGTGATGAGACAGTTGCCCAGACGGTCAGCGTAGGCCATCGGAATCGGTGAACTCTGTTTCAACCCGACCTTCCACAAGTGGCCGAAGTACGAGCTCCCCGGTTATCTTTGGCGACTGTCCCCAACGGGGGAGTACTTAGGCCAAAATTCCTGCCACTCGCATTCGCGTCATGCAGTGCAATAATGTCTGCATGATGCTAATGGGTCGCAGCTACAAGTTGACGGGCTGAGCAACCTACCGACCGGTCACAACCAACGATTCCCATGATGATGAATCAGACCGTATCGCCATCAGAGGGAAACCCATGCCGAACCCTAGTATCATCACCATTACCGACCTCGGCTTCGCCTATCCAAGCGGCTCATCCGCCATTTTCGAGCTTCTGTCAGCGACCCTTGACCGGGGCTGGACCGCCATACTCGGCGACAACAGTTGCGGCAAAACCACCCTAGCTCTGCTCTTGTGCCAATACCTATCGCCGACCCAGGGACGAATCAGTCCGAAACTCAGCATCTTGATCTGCGAATACTGTTCCCAGTCTATCGCCGAACAACCGCGCAACCTGGACAGTTTCGCCAACGATTGGTCACGGCGACCCGTTGCTATCAGACGGACCCTGGGCATAGCAGACGGTTGGACCTACCGGTATCCGACCCTCTCCGGCGGCGAAGGCGAAGCGTCTACAACTCGTCTGTTTCCTCAGCCGAGAACCTGACCCGCTGATTCTAGATGAACCGACCGATCATCTTGACCTACATTCCCAGTCAGCCCTGGCCGAGGTGCCGGCACCCTACCAGGAAGCCCTAGTGGGTCGTCTCCCACGATGAAGGCCTCCTGGACGCTGTAAGTTCGATTCGCTGGGAGGTCGAAAGATCACGGGACATCTGACAGCCCGATATTGGTGTGCGGGATATGATACACGAATTAATGAAATACCGATTGCCAGGTGTCTGTCATCTAAAAACGACGCTCCAATCTGCCACAGCGCAGTACGGCTAAACTAAAAGAGAGAAGAAATGGGAAGCACTAGGGGCATGTCAAATATGTGCACGATTCGGAGAATACAAGAATTGTAAGGCGCAGAACCTTGGAATCGTTACTATTCTGGTCGGAGCGGCAGGATTTGAACCCGCGATTCCTTGTAAAATAAGCTGCTGTTCTGGTGCATGCGAGCTGCATGTTAATACTGATAATAACCGAAGATTTAGTGCGAATCATAGCATGTTTCAGTTATTAACTGATACCAACTTATGAAGGTACTTATCATTAGCGATGTGCCCAATACGTGTCCGATTTTATTTCACTCCCTCATAAGGCAGTAAGTCAATTGGTCCTCAACAGTGTAACGACAGGTAGGCCTATGATTACGAACAGCAGTATAAGAAGATTTGAGAATAATAGTGAGCATAAAATACCGACTAAGCATCAAGTCTTCTCTGATTTCAAGACAGGAACCCTGTCGCCAGGTGATCAAAGGATGCAGAAAAACATCAAAATGTCGCAGATACTATGCTCCATGTGAGCCCAAGAGATGTCGCAACCTATTTCAGTAATCGTACTCAGTGCGTGGTCACTAAGATCTTCGGAAAAGCAGGGGAGTATTAAGTATATTTAACTGGATAAACAAGTAGGGGTTTATCCCTAAACAAATGATGTTTACGAATAAACCCTGCTTGTCAGTGGCTCTTCTCCTTTTTTACTTATTGCATCTTCCTGTTCAGCCAAGGTCCTATAAACACGATAAAGCAGTATGTCAAAGTTCCACAAACTAAGCCAATTATCGTATATGGGCTTGTCAAAACTACCTTCCATGGCCGCCCTACAACCTCTGCAGTCACCACTGTCAGCAATACGCAAATCACTATATAAAGCGGAACGGAAAGAATCTTTTTTAGCATATCAGGAGACGTCTCTCTTCTCAGCAGACATTGTGCCAAGGAATGTACTCAGCGGCAATTGATTGGCCAATTGTGCAAACGGCACCTGCAGCAACATTCGCAAGACCAAGTGGCATGCAAACACCGATGCCCCATCCTATGTTTGCTGCAATTGACCTTAATTTGCTCTTTGCGCATCGTGGCATCAGGCCCAGCTTGGGAACGATAACTAGTTGACGTGTATCAGCATTCCATTCAAGTGTTGCCTGACGCCCGCTCGGAAGCTTGGGAGAATCAATGTGGAAAATCAGATTACCCTGACTATCCTTCCATTCAAACACGTTCCCTTGCTGAGTGACAGCCATTACATCGCCAGAGGCAAAATCGATAGTGAATGTCGGATACATATTTTCATGTTCTGGCCGGATTTCACGGATAATATTATCTGTCCCTTTGACCTGGGTATCGGATCCTAGCACTGATTTTTATCGATAGCGGACTCTGAATCGGATACTTGTGTTTCCGCTGCATTCGCGGTAGAGGGTGTTAGAACTAGGATGCCAATAAATGTCATCAGTGATACTGATATAGCTGCTAGCTTTTTAGATAATCTTTGTACTTGCATTTTTAGTCATCTTCTTTGATTAATAAATATAGCAACACAACGATGTGTTGGAACCAATTCTATTGGGTGCTGGTTACTTTGTATTCTACAAAGAAAGGAAAAAATGTCAAATTCTTGAGTAATTAGTATTAGGTATATTTATTAGTTATTGTATCATTAATCAAGTATTAGTAAATAAAGTTGGAATTGGTTTCATATTGTTGTGAGACTTGTCGCTTTGCCATCTTCAAGTATTAATGTGAAGTAAAGCATGGTCAGCTTAACGCCCGACGAGTAATACATTAAAACCATTAACATCATCAAGCACTGCGACTTCGCCTACGAATAGGCGTAAAACGTCAGGGAAGCACGCATTATTGCATAGTCATTGCAAAAATCAGAGGTATCAACAAATTCACAGAAGACCGTCCTTCGGCTCACTTTTGAGAAGAAGTACCTTCTTGAGATTTTGAAGATACATGAGCCTGATTGCTTTCCAGTATGGTCGCAGCTATGAGCAAACTTCCATTGTCAAATTCTGATGTCCTGGCCGATAACTTCGGTCAAAGATCAGCGTAAGTGTCCAGAATCTCAGTGACAGAGGCGTGGTCCAGGACTGCCTGCAGGGTCTCTATGTCCGCACCGGCCCTGATCGCTGGAAGGCGGAGGTGTCGCGTAGAGAACGAATGACCAATTCTTAAATATCCTGCATGCCGGCTTCACGCAGGGCAGACGCCCATATACAGTTCCGCCAGTTGATGATGGTCTGCCTATCACCTCGCGGCCCAAACAACCGATAATTCTTAGTGTCCGGGCCCTCCAGCAAAGTCTTGACCATGGGCAACAGCTGGCTGGGTATGGGAATGAACCTGGTTCGGTTCCCTTTCGGAACGGTTTCGGCCAAGTGTAAGTTGGCATTGACCGACTGGGCACGAAGCACGTTGAGCTGATTTCGGCTCAGATCCACGTCTCCGCATCTTAAGACCAAGGCTTCGCCGATACGTGGCCCCATGTATTCAAGCAGGTAGACGACCGTGGCATTTGCCGAGTCCATCTGCAGGCAATGGACTTAAGCTTCTGTGGGGTCACATATATCCGCCATTGAAACGCCCTGCCGTGTGGCGCTTTGGCCTTCGCCACCGGATTTATTCAATCCAACGGTTCTCAACCGCTACATCCAGAAAATTCCCCAGAGCGATCTTACCCGCTGAGCGAATCGATGATGCAGACAGTGGGGAGACGGAATCTCGTTCACTTCCCAATAAGGCGCAGTCCCTTCGGCAATGCAGACGCACCAGTACTGGATCTGCACAGCGGTAATATCACTCAAGACCGCATTTCCCGATCGGGCAATGACCCAGACGCGTAGCTCGCGCATGTAGCGTCCCCCGGACGAACTCTTAATCGTAGAGAGATCCTGTCGCCATAAGTCCGCAGCCTGCCTCAAGGGTTGGCGTGAGTCCCTGGAATCGATCTACCGGTTTGACCGTATCCGGTCCTCAATCTCGGCCATGAAACCCTCAGCTTCGCCGTGGTGGCGGGACAGTATTCTTCGGGTGGTGCCAGCAGTCCTCCATCGCACCTCCCAACGAGACCCTTTTTGAAATCCTTGAATCTGTATTGCACAGGGACTTTGGCGTTCTGAGGGTCATCCGTGTATTTGGCAGGGAGTGCTATATATCGACGGCTCCTACTTGCAGACATGGCCTTGCCCAGTCGTAACCTGGGCGGCCTTCAATCACCTATCGTTTATCCGTGCTTTTGCCATGACAACCTCTATGCGTCAGATACCAGCTCATTCCCATCAGCGATAACCAGCATGAACCTGAGTCGCTCTTCGCTGACGAGTAAGAACAGATATGAGTCAAGCAATGAGCGAAAACCCGGCTCCGACTCCGATGAGACTGCTAACGCCTGCAGAGGCGGTAGAAATCCTGGGTGATGTAAGCATCCTCAACGCATGGGGAGCGTGGAAAATCGAACTCCTATACGTGCATATAAGACGAACGGTAAGATGCCGGCCTGAGGATGTGGCGGCCCAAATATTCCGTAACACCATGCTGCCGAATAAGCTGAAGATCTTCCGAATCGGAGGGTGACGTACCTGATATATGCCCGATTCGGAGCAAATGACAAAAATTCCAAGGCCTAAGACCTTGGAATTATTGCTATTTGGTCGGGCCGGCGGGATTTGAACCCGCGACCCCTTGACCCCCAGTCAAGTGCGCTACCAAACTGCGCTACGGCCCGACGGTGCATCAGCACCGAGTAGAAATAGTAGCACAGCGTCACCGGGCCGACAATGGTCCGGCGAGTCCTGGTTGAAGAGTCCCGACAAACAAGTCCAGACAGACCGAGCCCCATGATCGACTTGCTATCATTATTCTGAACGGTCGGCGCAACCCGCGTCGGCCGCAAGTCGTCCCAGCCCGGAAGGGGTTCCATGAGCACAGACGTTTTCGACCTTTCGGCCGCGAAGATGCGAGACAAGGGCATGAGCGAAGTCTCCATCAACCAGTTCAGGCATCTTTACGAAACCTGGGAACGGGGAGATGCCAAGGCCTGCGTGCGCGAGAAGGACGTCACCCCGCTCAAGGATGTGCCCCGCACCAAAGACATCCACGACACCATGGACATGGACATGGCCTTGGACGCGTTCTCCCGCACCGCCTTCATAAAGCTCAACGGTGGGCTGGGCACCTCCATGGGCCTGGAAAAGGCCAAGTCTCTGCTGCCCATACGTCGCCACAAGGCCCGTCGGATGCGCTTCCTGGACATCATCATGGGTCAGGTGCTGACTGCCCGCAAGCGCCTGGGAGTACCCCTGCCACTGATCTTCATGAATTCCTTCCGCACCTCACGAGACACCATGCGCGTGGTCAAGCAAGACCGCCGCTTCGTCCAGACCGACGTGCCCATGGAGATTATTCAGCACATCGAACCCAAGATCGATGCCGATACTGGCCGTCCTGTTGACTTCCCAGCCAAGCCTGATCTGGAATGGTGCCCTCCCGGCCACGGCGACATCTTCTCGACCATCTGGGAGACCGGCCTGCTGGACACACTCAAGAAGCAGGGAATCGACTACCTGTTCATCTCCAACTCCGACAACCTGGGCGCCAGACCTTCGAGGACCCTGGCCGGCTATTTCGCCCAATCCGGAGCACCCTTCATGATCGAGGTGGCCAAGCGGACCGAGGCTGACCGCAAGGGTGGCCACATCGTCATCGACAAGGCCAGCGGACGCCTCATTCTGCGGGAGATGTCCCAGGTGGACCCGCATGACCGCAGCTCGGCCATGTCCATCCGCAAGCATCCCTACTTCAACACCAACAGCATCTGGGTTAGGGTCGATGCTCTGCGCGACAAGCTGGCCGAATACGACGGGGTGCTGCCCCTTCCCATCATTGAGAACCGGAAGACCGTCGATCCCACCGACCCTTCCACCAGACCCGTTGTGCAGTTAGAGACAGCCATGGGTTCCGCCGCCACGCTCTTCGAGGGGGCCATCTGTGTACAGGTGGACCGTATGCGCTTCCTGCCGGTCAAGACCACCGATGACCTGTTCATCATGCGCTCCGACCGTTTCCATCTGACTGACTCCTATGAGATGGAGGACGGCAATTATGATTTCCCCAACGTCCAGCTGGATGAGCGCTACTACAAGTACATCGCCGATTTCGACGAGCGCTTCCCCTACGGGGTTCCCAGCCTGGCGGCTGCCAACTCGGTCACCATCGAGGGGGACTGGACTTTCGGCAGGGATGTGACCCTATACTCCGATGCCCATCTGAGCGACCAGGGGCGCTCTTCATACGTACCCAACGGTCAGTATGTGGGACCCCAAGGGATCGAACCGGACGAGTGGGTCTAGAGCCAGGCGCAACAAGGTTCAGCCTGTCAAGAAAAGGGACCATATTTGGGTGTTTGGCTCCCACGGTCCTGAAAATCAATCTATGATAGGTAGACGTGCGTTAGGCGCACTGATACACAAATTTTAACGATACGCGAGGACTGATGGCAGAAGGCACGAACGGAAGACGGCGTTTCTCGGATAAATGGGGCAAGCACGAACTTGATGTCCTAGCCGTCTTATCGTCCGCTTTCCCGCAATGGCTTACATCACGGCAAATAGCGCAACGGGTGAAGGCCTATGCCGACTCCTACGGCGAGCTGGCCGACCAGGCCGCCAAGGCTGCCTTCGCCAAGCAGTTCCAGCGTGACCGGGCCAAGCTGGCGGCCATGGGCATTGCCATCGAATCCCGTCAACCCGAGTATTCCTCCAAGTCCGAGGGGCAGGATTTCGCCTCCTACCGTCTGCAGCTGGGGGACGAGCCCCGCATCCGCATGCACTTCAATCAGGAGGACATGCCGGTACTGGCAGCGGCCAACTACCTTGCGCGATCCATTGCCATGTCCCAGGAGGCCTGCGAGGAGCCAACCCGACCGGTCTCGCGCACCACGTCCCGCGTGCCGCAGGTGCCCATCCCTGGCCTGGGTCTGGACTCCATAGCCCCTGGGCTGGGTACTCAGCGCATTCCCGACAACCTGGTCAAGGTCATCGATTCCCGCCGCTTCGCCGCCACGGTGGACGTGGACGGGGAGAACCTGAACGTGGCCTATGCCGACTCGGACGATCTGGCCATGTTCGTCCTGGAGCACCCCGATGCCTCCATCGTCAGCCCGCAGGAGGCTGCGGATGCTTTCCGGCGCCGTCTGGATGCAGCCACCCGCTTCAAGCTTGCTGACGAGTCGCAAAGCCCCGGCGCGGCAACGGTCATCTCCCCGGAGATTGCACGAACCAGCGTCGAGCATTTCGCCAGTGACCTGAGTGACGACGACACCGACCTACGGCACGCCCGCCGGGCCAGCGCATCCTCCTTCCAGACCGGGTCCGAGGTGGACCGCCGACTGCGGCTCATGCTCTTCCTGTCCGCACACCTAGGCGAGGAATTCTCCCTGGCCGAGCTGGCCGACCGCTTCATCGGCCACCCGAACAGCAAGGAAGAGCTACGCAAGTACGTCAATACCATCCACAAGGACATCAACACCCTGACCACGGTCTCGGACGACGGGGAGATGGCCGGTAGCCAGTTCTTCGACATCGACTGGTCCCTGTTAGACGACAGCGGCATCGTCTCGGCCACCAACTCACTGGGTTTGGAGCGGCTGGCTGGCATTTCACCCCAGTACCTGAGCATGCTGACCGCCTCGCTCAACTACCTGGCCCATTCGCCCCTGCTGCCCGAGGAATCCCGCAGCCAGGCCGAGTCGCTCTACCAGCGCCTGCGCACCCATGTCGGACCGGGCGAGACACCCTGGCTCTCCCTTACCGGGTACGAGACCGAACCCAAGAGTTTCTCGGTGGTGCGCCGGGCCATCAAGACCGAGTCCTTGCTGGATATGGAGTACACGGACGCCGCCGGCCGGACCCGCCGCAAGGTTGTGGCCCCCGCCAAGATCTTCGTGGATGAGGGCGTCTACTATGTCGCCGCCTGGACCGACATAGGTGACGCCGCAGAGGGCACCGAGGCTGCGGACGCTCCCTCGGATTCCAGCCGTCATCTCAAGCAGGGCACCGGGCGCAACCGGCAGTGGCAGGTTCTACGAATCGCCAGAATCGAGCATGCGACCATCGTCAAGCCCAGCCACAAGGTGGAGTTCCCCGACGTACCGGTCAGCGAACTGCGCAAGTGGTCCTTCGACAACGGCACGGCTGCGGTCTTCATCACTGACCGGCCGGACCTGCCCTACATCAAGTCCCTGCCGGGTGCCTCTGTGGAGCCTTGCGGTTCCGGGCAGAAGGTTCACCTGACCGTTTCCTCGGACTCCTGGTTCGTGGCCTTCTGTATCGCCCACGCCAAGCACATCACCGCAGTGGCGCCCAAGACCCTGCGCACCATGATCCTGGCCCGTGCCCAGCGCGAGATCACCATCAGCGACGCTCACGACAAGGAGCAGGACCGGCACTAGTTCCGGTCGGAGAGGAGTGCCATGCCTGGATGGATCTGGATCCTTCTTGTGATCTTCATGCTGGCCATGCTGATCGGCGGAGCAGTCTACGCCATCCGACACGCCATGGCAGCCAGCCGCTCGATCGGGCGGGTCTCGGACGATCTGAACCGTCACATGCCGCAACCCCCGGCAGCAGGGCAGTCCCAGGCAACGGATAGGACTAAAGGTCCGGCCTTCGCCCTGCCCCTGTCGCAGTCAACCGAGCGCTACAGCCAGGCCCATGCCCTGGTCCTGCAACGCAAGGAGCAGCGCAGGAGGAACCACGGCCGCATCTGGCGGCGGTGGAAGCAGTTCAATAGGTAGTTCTTGGAGGAACATGTCAGGTCATCGTCACCACGGACAGGATTCATCGACATCCGAACCGGGGCCGGCGGAACGTTACGCCCGTTTCAGCCGTCACCGCAAACGCATGACCGGTGCGTCCGCACGCTTTCAGTCCAAGCTTCCCTTCCCCCTGGATGACTTCCAGCTGGAGGCCATCACCGCCCTGGAGGATGGCGACAACGTCCTGGTGGCCGCTCCGACCGGCGCCGGCAAGACCATCGTGGCCGACTTCGCCGTATTTCTGGCCCAGGAACAGAACGTCAAGACCTTCTACACCACCCCCATCAAAGCGCTGAGCAACCAGAAATACCATGACCTGGTCGACCGCTACGGCGAGGACCGGGTGGGGCTGCTGACCGGCGATACCTCCATCAACTCCGAGGCGGACATCGTGGTCATGACCACCGAGGTCCTGCGCAACATGCTCTATGAGCAGTCCTCCACCCTGACGGCACTGAAGTACGTGATCCTGGACGAGGTCCACTATCTGGCCGACCGCTTCCGGGGGCCGGTATGGGAGGAGGTCATCATCCATCTTCCGGCCTCCACCCGCATTGTTGGACTGTCGGCCACCGTGTCCAACGTGGAGGAATTCTCCGACTGGATATCATCGGTGCGTGGACGCACCCATCTGGTGGTCTCTGAGCGCAGGCCGGTGCCGCTGGAGCAGCATGTCCTGGTCCAGGCCGACAGACACACCGAGCCCGAGATCCTGGACCTGTACCGGCACGATGGCTCTGGAAAGCAGACCCCAAAAATCAACCCGCGTCTGGTCTCCCGGCTGGCCCAGCTGGACAAGGCCGGACAGGAGCGCGCCCAGGCCCGCGACCAGGGACACCACCACCGTCATGGCCGAGGCGGCAGGCCGGAGCGAAGGATGGGGGAGCGGTACCGTCCAAGCCGGGCCGACGTGGTCGACGAGCTGGACTTCATGGATATGCTGCCCGGCATCTACTTCATCTTCTCCCGCACCGGCTGCGACCAGGCCGTCCAGCAATGCATCCGGGCGGGGCTGCAGCTGACCACCGACGAGGAGGCCCGCCGCATACGGCACATCGTTGACTCCATGGCCGCCGGCCAGCTCAGCAAGGAGGATCTCAAGGCGCTGGGGTTCTCCCAGTTCCGCTTCGCTCTGGAGCAGGGCTTCGCCGCCCATCACGCCGGCGTGGTCACCCTCTTCCGGCAGATAGTCGAACATCTGTTCGAACTGGGACTGCTTAAGGTGGTCTTCGCTACCGAAACCCTGGCCCTGGGCATCAACATGCCCGCCCGCTGCGTCGTGGTGGAGAAGCTGGAGAAGTTCGACGGCACCGGGCATGTGGCCCTGACACCCGGTGAGTTCACCCAGCTGACCGGTCGGGCCGGCCGACGCGGCATCGACGACATCGGCCATGTGGTGGTGGTCGATCATCGGGACTTCAGCCCCAAGACCATGGCAGCCCTATCCAGCAGGAGGGTCTACCCGCTGCACTCCAGCTTCCGGCCTACCTTCAACATGGCCGTCAACCTGCTCAATTCCTCCAGCTACACGCGTGCCCGGGACACCCTGGACCACTCCTTTGCCCAGTGGGAGGCCAATCGATCAGCCTCGGAGCTGGAGGAACGCATCGAAACTTTGACCAGCGGCCTGGAGGACTACCGGAAGGCCGCCCAGTGCAGCCGTGGCGATCTGATCGAGTTCATGCGCATCCGTTCAGCCCTCTCCTCGGCCCAGAAGAATGATCGCCGCCGCCTGAAGCGGCAACGATTCACCAGCGAGAAGGCCCGCGACCGGGCATTCCGTGACCTTGACCGGCACATCGACCAGCTGCGCGAGCAGGAGCGCAACCATCCCTGCCGCCAGTGCCCGGATCTGCCCAAGCACCTGCGCTGGGGGAACCGGTGGATTCGCATGGACAAGGAACTGCAGCGCACCCGTGAACAGTACGAGTCCAAAACCGGGTCAGTCTCACGCCAGTTCGACAGGATCTGCCAGATTCTGGCCGACCTGCGCTACACCCGCCCCGTGGATCCTGACGACTGCCGACTGACCAGGAAAGGCCAGCTACTCCGGCGCATCTACAGCGAGCAGGATCTGAGCCTTGCCGAGATTCTGGATCGGGGCATCCTCGACAATCTGGAGCCGGCAGAACTGGCAGCCGCAGTCTCCGGGCTGGTCTACGAATCACGCCGTGGGGTAGGGGAGCAGCCGGGGGAGAGGGCCGGATACCGGGCTCCCGGGCTGGTTGAGGCCATGGAGGATATGAAGCGTCAGTGGTCCCAGGTGCAGGAACGCTGTGATCAGGCCGGATTGGAACTGCCCCCGGAAATCGACTTTGGCTTGGGGCCGACCATTTACGACTGGGCCTGCGGCGACTCGCTGACCACCATTCTGCATGACAGCGATCTGACGGCGGGGGACTTCGTGCGCAACGCCAAACGCCTGTCCGATGTGCTCACCCAAATCGTCCAGGTGGAACCCTACCTGGGCAGGGGAGGGCATCACCTGGCCAGGACTGCCAGCATCGCCGCAGACCAGGTCAATCGCGGCATTGTGGCTTACACGGGCGTGGAGTGAACACAGGCCCAATCAGGGAATAAGTTTCAGGTCAACACTGTTCTGTAGCTTGGAGGCAGTGACGGACACGAGTATGGAGGAATCATGGCAGAGCGCAGTCTTCGCGGCATGAGTATTGGGGCGAAGTCCCTGGAATCCGATCAGAATGTGGACTTCGCGGCACGCAGCGAGGTCGCCTACATCTGCCCCAAGGGCCATAGGACCATTCTGCCGCTGGCTGAGGGCGCTGAGGTGCCGCAGGAGTGGGAATGCCGCTGCGGGCAGATCGCTCACCTTGAAGGACATGACGAGCAAGATTCCGGCAAAACCGGCAAGCCGACCAGGACCCACTGGGACATGCTGCTGGAGCGTCGGTCTGAGGATGAACTCAAGGCCGTGCTGGACAAGCGCCTGAAAATGCATCGCGAAGGATGGTTCCCCGACTATGAGTAAATCACCGCGCCGCCTGGTCCTTCTGGACCTCGACGGCACCCTGACTGCCTCACACCCAGGCATTATCGCTTCCGTGGTGCAAACTTTTAAGGATCTTGGTTATCCCGTGCCCGATGAAAGCGAGCTTCGCAGATTCATCGGGCCGGCCGTGAAAGTATCGTTGCGTCGCAACGGCGTCAGGGAGGAAGACCTCGACAGGGGCGTACAGATATACCGGCGCTATTACAGCGAGATAGCAACATTCGAGGATCCGGAACATCCAGGACAACACATTCCTGGACGCTTGCTCGCCACCGTCTTCGACGGCATCCCCGAACAGCTGAATCGTATGCGCGAGCATGGTCTGACTTTGGCTGTGGCCACCTGCAAGCCTGAGTATCAGGCCCTACCGGTCTGTGACCACTTCGGGCTGACTCCACTGGTAGGCGGCGTCTATGGCGCCAGCAAGGACTCCACAAGGATTACCAAGGACCAGGTCATCACCTACGCGCTGGAGCAGCTTAGCTTTGACGCCAAACACGGCGAACGGGCCCTTATGGTCGGCGATCGCTGGACTGATGCTGATGGTGCGCAGGAAACCGGTCTGGACTGCCTGGGATGCGGCTGGGGCTATGCCGAGCCCGGAGAACTTGAGTCCCACGGTTGCTACCGAGTCATCAATCAAGTCGACCAATTGTCCCAGGCCGCCGAGGATTACTTCGATAACGATCAAACTCAGCACTGAGTCGACCAGAACTGTATCCTGCCTTTTAGGACCACCTAGGGCCACCCAAGATTACCTGGGTGGCCCTTTGCAATCTTTGAGTGAAGCTGGTGAAGCGTCACCAAGTTTGACCACAATGGATCGACCGTGAATCGCTGGAAAATGGCAAAATCGTAATCATGACCCAATAAGCCGATAATGTACGTTATGTCAAATTACTTATCGTTTTTCTCCCCTGTTTTGGCCGCTTCATGCCGTTCACACAATATTGTCCACTCAATCATGCAGCCCGCCGGCGCTGCTCGTGTTGGTGCTCCAGACGCTGGCGTAGGCGCATGGCCGTCAGCTCGTCAATGGGCCGCTCAGGCAGTCCTGGGGTCAGCTGTCCGGTAGTCAAATCCACATGGTCACAGGTTTGCAATTCCAGATCCATACGATGCCAGATTGCGCCCACAGAGATAGCAAAAACGGCGCGCCCGGACTGCATCAAGGCAAAGACCTGATCGGGGCCTGAGCATTCGGTTACCCGATCACCGTCGCAGACCACGGTCACATGCTCAAGCTGACCGACGGTCCGACGCTCAAGGTAAGCCACGGTGCTTGTAGCGTTGACCAGATTGACACCGGCATCCAGAAGCCGCTTAAGGACAGCCAGAATGACCACGTCTTTGAAGGAATAAAGCCTGCGGGAGCCTGACCCGTGCGAAGCCTTGATCGAGGGCTCTACGATTCGTTTGCGTGCCCAATAATCAAGCTGCCGATAGGTGATGCCGGCCACCTTGGCCGCGACCGTGCCCCGATAGCCACGGGTCGTGCCCTCGGCCTGCTCAGGCGAAAAGAGTTCCCCCTGCACCAACATCGGCGCCTCTTCGGCCATGTCAAGCCCCCCGTCAGTTCTTGGCGATGACTGCCCGATTATCGAAGTAGACCAACCGGAACTTGCCGATCATAATCTCGTCGCCGTTGTGCAAATCAGCCTGGTCCACGCGTTCACGGTTGACGTAGGTGCCGTTGAGGCTGCCTGTGTCTTCGACACGGAAGCCGTGATCAGTCCTTACGAATATGGCGTGCGCCCGGGAGACCGTCGAGTCATCCAACAGAATGTCGGCCTTCGGATCGCGGCCCACGCTGACCTGGTCCTCGTCCAACAGATAGCGCGATCCCGACACCGCTCCCCTGGTAGAGATCAGCAGGGCTGTACCCTCGGGCAATCGGGCCATGGTCTCCAGATCGTCCTTGGTCAGTGGACGGTCACCGTTGGAGGTGACTGGAATGTTCAGGGCCGGCATGCCGATGATGGTCGTCTCGCCCGCAGTGGGAATAGGTTCTGTCATAACTGCCTATTCTACAGGCTTTGCATACTGGTAGTCCTGCACGCGTCGAACCTGGTCGATTTTGACACTATCGGACTGGTCCACGGACACGGATGCATGGAATTGCACCTTGATCCGCGAGCCCACTCCCCCGGCGATCTGAATGGCGTTCTGCAGACTGTCCGGATCCCCGATGGCCTTGACGACGTAGGGGCTGTGCAGCTTGGCATGATCGCACTGCAGGCCGGTGCGGGTATCCAGCAGATAGGTGCTGGTGACCACCCGGACATCATTGAAGGATATGACCTCGGCCCCGGCGTTGCGCAGCTCCTCAATCAGGTTGAACATGGTCGAGGCATCCACGCGGTCGCTGTCCTCAGTGACCGTTACGACCACTCCCCTGCCCTGGGCCGGCAGCCGTCCGGACAGGATGCCGCTGCTCTGCTCGTTCTGCTGTGCGATGCGGGCTGCCTCCTTCTGCTTGTCGGCGGCGGACTTGATGGAGGTCAGCTGCTGGTTGAGCTGGCTCTTGCGCTCCTCCAGCTTATCGACCTGGTTGCTGGTCTCGTCCAGCACCCGCACCAGCTCTTCCTCAGACAGACTCTGGTAAGAGGACTGGTTATTGCGCACCTGGACAGCGTACCCGAAGCCCAGCAGGGCGCACATAAGGGCCACCAGGACGCTGGTGACCAGCCTGACCCTGGTGGCGTTGGAGTTGAGTGTGCGCAGAGGCCTCCGGCGAACCACAGGGAAAGCGCCGGTCTGTGTATCGTCGGATGGGGCCCTGACCCGCCCGGGCCGCCTGGGTGGAATGCTCTTGGGCATCTGTTCATCGCGTTTCTTCCTGAGGGTGTGTCTCATATGATCACCCCTTGAAAATGAACCGCCGAATAGCGGATACGTTGGAGAAGATGCGGATGCCCAGAACCACGATCACGGCCGTGGACAGCTGGGATCCCACGCCCAGCTGGTTGCCCAGGAAGACCAGCAGAGTGGCGGTGATCACGTTGGAGATGAAGGAGACCACGAAGACACGGTCGGAGAAGCTACGTTCGAAGTAGGAACGGACCGCCCCCATGAGCGCATCCAGGGCGGCCACCACCATAATGGGCAGGTAGGGCTGCAGGACGATGGGAATGTCGGGCTTGAGAAAGATGCCCGCCACCACGCCTAGGATCAGGCCGAGAATTGCCGACATGTCAATGACTCCTTCCGGCATAGGACAGATTGGGCAGACCGACGGCATCCAGGTTCAGGCGCCGCTGCTTGTTCACATTGACGGTGATATTCGCATTCTTCAGGTCACGCAAGCGACTTTGCAAATCGCTGCGAGACATCAGATCAGACAGGGCACCCTGGTCTCCTATGGCTTCGATCTTGTAGGGGGCCTCGATGGAGGCGGTACCCACCAGGATGGTCTGACCGGCCGTGCGCACTGATGTCTGTGTTCCTATTCTATTGCCGTTGATGGCGATGGCCTCTGCTCCTGCAGACCAGAGTTTGGTCAGAAACCACTGCAGGTCCTGGTCGGTGACCAGTTTGATCTGATCGGCATTGTCCCGGGAATCCTTTGAGGCTATAGGGTTGGCCAGGGTAATGACGATGCCCTGGCCCTGCACCTTGCTGGTGCCGTTGGTCAGATCGTCGGCTGTCTGCGTGCCGTCCTGGCCTTGGCCGCCCACTTGACCCGAAAGCGTGTCGATATTGCCGTTGAGGTCCGAAATCTGCCCGTTGAGGTCGTTGGCACGCTTGCTGACCGCCTCCACTTGGGTAATCAGCTTTTCGCGCACCTTCTGACGCGGATCCCTGTGGAGCACTTGCACTATGCCCGTGCCGGCCAAGCCGACCAACACGCAGATGATGAAGACCAGAATCCTGTTCACCCACACGCTCACCGGTGATCTACGCTCAGCGGGCAACAGGCGGGCATCCTCGAACATGGGATCCATGGGGCGGTTGGTCAGGTCATCGATCAGCCTCAGGGACTCATCGGCCATGCGCCGACGAATGGACTCCTGGGAGGGCTCGGAGCTCTCCTCATCCACATAGTGGCGCTCCAGACCGGCAGTGGAATGTGAAAAAGCCGCCCGGCGGTGAATCAGGGCACGGTCGGGCGGCACGGGGAAGGATTCAGGCGTCATCTGTGGCTCAGTCATGATGGCTGTCCTGATGGTCCTGATGGTCCTGACGAAGCAGTCCAATGCCTTGACGTGCATAGATCAGCCCCGCCAGCCAGTAGAGCGCCACACCCCAGATGACGGCGGCAAGAGCCACCAGATGGAAGAAGCGGAAGAAGGCGGAAGTGCCCACATCCGCAAAGATCAGGGCAGGTATGGCCAGCATGAGCACGGCCGTTCCGGTCTTTCCAGCGAAGTGCACCGGCAGAGGGCCATAGTCGTGTTGGGCCAGAGCCAGAACCAGCAGGCCCATGAGCACGTCCCTTGCACCGACCAGGGCCAGAAGCCACCAGGGCAGTATGGAGGCGATGCTCAGGGCAAGGACGGAGCAGAGAATGAGCAGACGATCGGCCACCGGGTCCAGAATCTGACCCAGCTTGCTGACCTGGTTGAACCTGCGGGCAATGATCCCGTCCACACCATCCGACAGGGCCGAAATCAGCATGACCACCAGGGAAATGATCAGATGCCGGTTGGCTACCAGATAGGCAATAAGGGGTATGGATAGGATGCGAAGCAGGCTGATGACATTCGGTACGGTGAGAATTACCGACCGCGGCTCAGGGCTGTACCTGCTGCGTGAAATTCGATCGATCAGTGCCATCCGACTACATTCTAGAAGCTTGAAGGGCTGTTACAAGGATGGCGCGCGCACCAATCTCATAAAGCCGGTCCATGAGGTTGTTCACCTGGTCCCTGGGTACCATGGCCCTGACAGCCGCCCACTGCTTGTCGTGCAGGGAGGAGACTGTCGGAGACTCATACCCGGGCGTGATGCCTACAGCCATGGCTACACGCTCAACCGGGATGTCGTAATCCATCAGTACATAGCGGCGGGCTGTCAGCACACCCTCCAGCCTTCGGGACATGACCGCCAACCGGTCATCATCCGGATCCAGGCGGGGCGACCTGATGAGAATCCCCTCCGACTTCAGAATGGGATCGCCGAAGACCCGAAGCCCGGCGTTGCGCAGGGTGGTGCCGGTGGAGACCACATCAGCGATCAGATCGGCCACACCAAGCTGGACGGAGGACTCCACCGCCCCATCCAGGTGGATCAGTTCTGCCTTGAGTCCCTTGCCGACAAGGTAATCGCCAAGAAGCCGGTCGAAGGTAGTGGCGATCCGCTTGCCGTCCACATCCTGCAGACTCCTGATAGCGCTGGCCTCGGGAGCGGCGAACCTGAAGGTTGAAGCGCCGAATCCCAGCTGGGTGACCTCTACAGCCTCGGTACCCGAGTTCAGCAGAAGATCACGCCCGGTGATGCCCAAATCAATGGTTCCCAGGCCAACATAGACCGCTATGTCGTTGGGCCTTAAGTAAAAGAGCTGGATGTCGTTGTCGACGTCATCGACCACCAGCTGCCTGTCGTTGGAACGAAGACGATAGCCGGACTCAGACAGCAGCCTCCATGCGGGCTGGGACAACATGCCTTTATTGGGCACCGCGACCTTCAACACGGCAACCTCCTAATTGCGGAAGCGAATCTACAGTGGGATGGGATCGGGAGTCACAGATACCTGTAGACATCCTCCAGGGTAATGCCTCGATCGATCATCATTACCTGGATGTGGTACAGCAGCTGGCTCATCTCCTCGGCCGTCCGCTCCTTGCCCTCATACTCAGCGGCAATCCAGGTCTCTCCGGCCTCTTCATTGATTTTCTTGCCGATGAAATGCGTGCCCTTGTCCAGCTCGTCCACGGTCAAGGATCCTTCCGGGCGCTCCTTGGCCTTGGTCGTGAGCTCCTCGAACAACCCATCGAAGGTCTTCATCTGGCTATCTCCGTTCTTCCTGCAAAACCTGTCAGTCCTTGTAGCTTACCTGCGCGGCCTGCCTGATCTGGTCAATGGCCTTGGCCGGGTCGTCGGCACCGTAGACCGCAGAGCCTGCCACCAGGACATCGGCTCCGGCCTCTGCCACGATGGGAGCCGTGGTGGGGCTTACCCCGCCATCCACCTGGATGTGGGTCTTAAGGCCCCGGGCAGTGATCTGGTCACGTAGACGACGGGTCTTGGGCATCTGATTGTCCAGGAACTTCTGGCCGCCGAAGCCTGGCTCCACGGTCATGACCAGAATCATGTCAAACTCATCGAGAATATCGAAGATCGGCTCCACAGGCTCGGCAGGGCGCACGGCCAGGCAGGCCTTGACCCCCATGTCGTGAAGCTGGCGGGCCAGACGGACCGGGGCATGGACGGCTCCGGTATGGAAGGTAACGGAGGCGACACCCAGCTTGGCGAATTCAGGGGCCCAGCGGTCGGGGTCCTCGATCATCAGATGCACGTCCACCGGCAGGTCGGTCACCTGGCAGATGCGCTCCACCACAGGCTCACCAAGCGTGAGGTTGGGAACGAAATGGTGGTCCATCACGTCCACATGGACCATATCGGCATTGGCAATAGCCTTGAGATCCCGCTCCAAGTTGGCGAAATCGGCGGAAAGAATGCTGGGTGCTATCTGAATGCTCATGGAGATTATTCTATGTTGTGCGGAAGACTGGCGGCACCGGTTTGTGGCTCAATTGCACAGGTCCCGGCCCTTGGGTGGCCGACCCCTGCCCTACTTGCTCTGGGCCTCGGATTCCTGACGGACCTCGAGCTCGGTGATGGTCCTCAGTTTTTCGGACAAGAGGGAGGTTGGCTTGCCCTTGCGCGCTATGAGGACGAAGGCTGCGGCCGCCAGGAAGAAGACCGTCATGGACACCCAGACATTGATCCTGACTCCCAGGAATTCGTGGGCGAAGTCGATGCGAAGGGCCTCGATCCAGGTGCGTCCCAGGGTGTACCACATGACATAGAGGGCGAAAAGGGATCCGGCCTTGAGGACGTTCACCGCCTTGTGGCCGATCCAGACCAGGAGGGCTGCGCCGATCAGGTTCCAGATCATCTCATACAGGAATGTGGGCTGGAAGAGGGTGCCGGTCGGGCAGGTGGCCCCGTCATAACACTGTTCGCTGCTGCCGATGGCGGAACCTGCCGCGTCGATCTTCAATCCCCAGGGCAGCGTGGTGGGAGCCCCGTAGAGCTCCTGATTGAACCAGTTACCCAGCCTCCCGATGGCCTGGGCCACCAGAAGGGCAGGAGCCACGCTGTCTGCCAGCAGGGCGGTCGGGTAATTCTTGTGACGGCACCAGGCCCAGGCTGCCAGGGCTCCCAGGAGGACCGCACCCCAGATGCCCAACCCGCCACGCCAAATGCGCAGGATGTCTGCAGGGTTGCCGTTGGCTCCGAAGTAGCGTTCGGGGGTGGTGATGACGTGATAGAGCCTTGCGCCGACGATGCCGGCCGGTACCGCGCAGATGGCGATGTCCAGAATCTGGTCGGTCCTGCCACCCTCCTTCTTCCAGCGCCTGGCCGTGATCCAGGCAGCCACGATGATGGCCAGGAGCATGGTCAGGGCATAGAACCTGATGGTGACCGGCCCCAGTTGGAAGCTGGATATTCCCGGCGATGGAATGTAGGCAAGCGTCATAAAGCCCCAATC
Source organism: Bifidobacterium asteroides (assembly GCF_009683175.1). Classification (GTDB taxonomy): domain Bacteria; phylum Actinomycetota; class Actinomycetes; order Actinomycetales; family Bifidobacteriaceae; genus Bombiscardovia; species Bombiscardovia asteroides_H. The sequence goes on along the minus strand of NZ_WKKW01000005.1, from coordinate 138,742 downwards.
TAGCCCCTGGACCTTACAGCCCCGCTCACTTCCTGGACTGGGAGATGCCCCAGCGTAGATCTGAGCAAATCTCAGCCAGTGATTCCAGTGCCTTTCTGCGGTCCTTCCGCGGCCTGCCCTCGTCATCCAGAAGGCAGTGGACCAGAGCCGAGCCGACGATGACCCCGTCCGCGTAGGCGCCGACCTGGGAGGCCTGCTGTGCGGTCGAAACCCCGATGCCCACGCAGACATAAGGAGCGCCCGCATGCCTGACTCTCGCCACCAAATTCTGGGCTGAATTGGACATGCTGGTTCGTTCGCCGGTCACGCCCATCCGGGAAGTCGCGTAGACGAAGCCCCTGGCAGCACGGGAGGTGATCTGCAGACGAGCATCGGTGGAGTCGGGCGAGACCAGATAGACCCGATCGAGGCCGTAGCGGTCAGACTGCTCTATCCATTCCCCGGATTCGTCTACGATCAGATCGGGGGTGACCAGCCCGGCCCCACCGGCCTCGGCCATGCGCTGTGCAAAATCCGCCACCCCGTGATGCAGGATCAGATTCCAATAGCTCATGACCAGAGCCCTGGCACCGTCCGCCTGGACCTGACGCACCGCGTCGAAAACACCCTCGACCTTGACGCCATTGTCGATGGCGCACTTGCTGGCCGCCTGAATGACTGGACCGTCCATGACCGGGTCACTGTAGGGCAGTCCGATCTCGACGATGTCGACCCCGCTTCTCACCATGACCCTCATGGCCTCCAGGGATGTGGGCACATCGGGGAATCCATAGGGGAAGTAACCGATAAAGGCCGGCCTGCCCTGCTGGCGGAGGGCCTGCAGTGTGGACGCCACCGGGCTGGTCGCGCGGCTGAACCCCTTGGGTTGGACAGGTTGGACGGGCTGGACAGGTTGGACGGGGGCTTTCTGCCATTGCCATTGCTGGTTGACCATCAACGGGCCTCCTCTTCTGCTTCATTGCTCTTGGCCTGCCCGGCCTGGGCTTCCAGAGCGCTGGCCTCCTGCTCGGAAAGGTAGCCGAACCATCTGCCCGCCGTGGCCACATCCTTGTCGCCCCGGCCCGAGATGTTGATCAGAATGACAGGATTCCTGATTCCCTTGCGCAGAAGGTCCGTTGCCGCCTTGCTGGCTCCGGCCAAGGCATGCGAGGACTCCAGGGCGGGGATGATGCCCTCGGTCCGGCAGAGATCGCTGAAAGCCTGCATGGCCTCCTTGTCGGTCGCATAGTCATACTTGACCCGGCCCATGTCGTGTAGCCAAGCATGCTCAGGCCCCACCGAAGCGTAATCCAGGCCGGCGGAGATGGAGTAGGTATCCATGGTCTGGCCCTGGTCGTCCTCCAACAGATAGGATTTGGTCCCCTGGAAAACGCCGACCTGACCGGTGCCGGGCGACAGGCGGATGGCATGTTTGCCCGAACTGGGACCGTCTCCACCGGCCTCGTAAGCATAGAGGGAGACCCGGGGATCGTCCAGGAAGGTGTTCATGATGCCGATGGCGTTGGAACCTCCGCCGACGCAGGCCACAACTCCGTCAGGATGGTCGATGCCGTATGCGGAAAGCTGGGCAGAGGCCTCTTCGCCGATGATCTTCTGAAAGTCCCTGACGATGGTCGGGAAGGGGTGTGGGCCGGCCACCGTGCCCAGCAGGTAGTGAGTGGACTCCACGTTGGTCACCCAGTCGCGCAGGGCCTCATTGATGGCGTCCTTGAGAATCCTGGTACCGGTGGTCACCTCGACGACTTCGGCTCCCAGCATTCGCATCCTGGCCACGTTCAAGGCCTGTCTGCGGGCGTCGATCTGCCCCATGTAGATTCGGCACTTGAAGCCAAGGAGGGCGCAGACCGTAGCCGTGGCCACGCCGTGTTGCCCAGCGCCGGTCTCCGCGATGACCCGGGTCTTGCCCATGCGCTTGACCAGGAGCCCTTGGCCCAGGGCGTTGTTGATCTTGTGGGCGCCCGTGTGGTTCAGATCCTCCCGCTTCAGGAAGACCCTGACCTGGCCGCCGACACGATCGCTGATCAGCTTGGCGAACCTGGGAGCCGGCGTCAGGGCCGAGGGACGCCCCACATAGACCCGGTTGAGCCTGTTCAGCTCCTCCCGGAAGGCCGGATCGGCCTTGGCCTCCTTATAGACCCGCTCCAGCTCGTCAAGGGCGCCAACCAGTGCCTCAGGAACGAAACGTCCGCCATAGGGGCCGAAATAGGGACCGTCATGGGTCGACAGGGGCCTGGCCTCGGCGGCCTTGAAGCGGTGACCAGCCTGAACCAGCAGGCGGACCGTCCCCTCCTGGTCCTGGGAGGTGACCAGCCCCTCTCCTATCAGGACCGCATCGGCCCCTGCCCGGGCGTACTGCTCCAACTCGACCGTCCCGAACACTCCGGACTCGGCCACCTTGACCACATCCTTGGGCAGGTTGGAGGCCAGTCGGGCATACTGGTCGACATCAACGCTCAGGTCCTTCAGGTTGCGGGCGTTGATGCCGATCACCCTGGCGCCGGCCGCAATGGCCCGCTCGATCTCCTGACGATCATGGGTCTCCACCAGGGCGGTCATGCCCAGGCTCCCGGCCAGATCGAGCAGATGCTTGAGGCGGGTGTCATCCAAGGCCGCCACAATCAGCAGAATCATATCGGCTCCGTTGGCCCTGGACTCCCAGACCTGGTAGTCGGAGACGATGAAGTTCTTGTTGAGCACGGGAATGCCCACGGCCTGCCTGACCTGCCGCAGATCCTCCAAGGACCCCAGGAAGCGCCTGCCCTCGGTCAGGACCGATATGGCCGAGGCGCCCCCATTGGCATACTGCCGGGCCAGGGCAGCAGGATTCTTGATGTCGGCAAGATACCCCTTGGAGGGCGAGGCGCGCTTGATTTCCGCGATGATCGGAATACCAACGCTCTCCCGGAGCAGTCGGCCGGCGTCCAGAGGTTTGCGCTTCATGCTCCTGACCTGTTGCTTGAGGCTTTCCAAAGGAATCTTCTGTACCCGGCTCCTTGCATCCTCCACGGCGCCGGCCACCAGTTCATCCAAGACGGTCATAGAGCCCTTCCCTCCAGTTTCCTGTATGTTCCCTGCCACAACCTTAGCGTCTTTCTGCACCGGATTACCCTTCCTCGCTCTGCATTTGTGCCTGTGTACGGTTGCCTTGCACCGCGGGCAAGGGTCCTCCGGCTTCAAAACACGACCTGTGTCCGGTGTGGCAGGCCGCCCCCACTTGGTCTACTTCGACAAGCAGCGCATCCCCGTCGCAGTCAATGCTGACTCCCTTGACGTATTGGACATGCCCGGAGGTGTCTCCCTTACGCCAGTATTCCTGTCTGGAGCGTGACCAGAAGGTGACCCTACCCGTGGTCAGCGTTCGTCTTAAGGCCTCCTCATCCATGTACCCGACCATGAGGACCTGACGGCTGTCATACTGCTGGACCACAGCTGCCACAAGTCCCTTGGCATCCTTCTTGAGCCTGGCCGCTATGCTCGGATCCAAACGTGCTTCCTCGTTCTTCGAAAACTGTGACATTGATCCTCATTCTCCCGATTTGTCCGACTTAACTTTGCCGCTTGATTGTTTAAGGTACGGATAGGGTTTCCCGATGGCTGCCAACCGGGCCTGCAAAAGCCATGCACCTTGTGGTGCCGAAATTATCTGCGTGGACTGGTTCAGGCCTGCCATCGAACCGGATAACCGGCTGCATGGAGCGCCTGCTTGACGTCCTTGATGGACACCTGGCCAAAATGGAAGACGGAAGCCGCCAGGACCGCGTCGGCCCCGGCCTTGACAGCAGGAGGAAAATCGGCGGCCTTGCCGGCCCCTCCACTTGCTATGAGCGGCAGTGATACAGCCTTGCGCACATCGGCGATCATCTCCAGATCGAAGCCCTGACGGGTGCCGTCCGCATCCATGGAATTGAGGAGAATCTCGCCGGCCCCGAGCACCTGGGCCTGTTTGACCCAGTCGATGGCATCGATGCCGGTGGACTGGTGACCGCCCATAGTGGTCACCTCATATCCCGAGGTAATGCCCTGTGCATCAGATCGGCGGGCATCGACCGAGAGCACCAGGACCTGGCGACCGAACCGCTGGGCGATGTCGTCGATGACCTGCGGATTGGCGATGGCTGCCGTGTTGATCCCGACCTTGTCTGCCCCGGATCTCAGGAGAGTGTCGACATCCTGAGGGCTGCGCACACCTCCGCCGACGGTCAGCGGAATGAAGATCTGGTCGGCAGTGCTTTTGACCAGGTCCACCATGGTGGCTCGCCCACTGCCCGAAGCGGTCACATCCAGAAAGGTGAGTTCGTCGGCTCCCTGTTGGTAATAGGCGGAAGCCAGTTCGACAGGGTCACCCGCATCGCGCAGGTTCTTGAAGTGGACGCCTTTGACCACACGGCCCTGGTCGACATCAAGACAGGGAATGACACGAACCGCTACCGTCATGCGACCTGCCTTCCTGCCTGAACCGAATTGTTTGAGTCACGACATTAGCTTCTGCGGTGTCTGAAGACTACCGCATGTCCACACTATGGCATGACCACTTTGCAAACGCTGAATCAGGCCTGGAGCTTGACGGCCTTGGCTGCCAGCTGTCCGCAGGCGCCGTCGATGTCCGATCCGCGGGTGTCCCTCATGGTTGCAGTAATGCCGGCCTTGTGAAGGATGTCCAGGAAGCGCTGCTCATCCTCGGGCTTGGAGGCTGTCCAGCGGGATCCCTCAATCGGATTCAAAGGTATGGGATTGACGTGCGCCCAGTCGTCCCCGTAGTGGTTGAGGCGCTTGGCCAGAAGGCGGGCATGCTCGGCCTGATCGTTGATGCCGCGCATCAGGGCATACTCGATGCTGACCCGTCTGCCGCCGGCCAGGTAGTAGTCGTGGGCTGCATCCAGGACCTGCGTGGTGTTGAAGCGGCGGTTCATGGGAACCAGCTCGTCGCGCAGCTTGTCGCTGGGAGCATGGAGGGAGACGGCCAGGCGAACCGGGATTCCCTCTTTGGTCAGTTTGCGGATACCGGGGACCACGCCGACCGTGGAGACGGTGATGTTCCTGGCCGAGATGCCGAATCCCTTGGGCGGCAGGGCGCTGATCTGCCTGACTGCGGAAAGCACGGCCCGGTAGTTGCCCATGGGTTCGCCCATCCCCATGAAGACGATATTGCTCAGACGACCTGGACCTCCGGCAACCTGTCCGGACTTCATCATCCGGGAGGCGGCCCGGACCTGCTCCAGAATCTCACCGGTTGACATGTTCCGGGTCAGGCCCAGCTGACCTGTGGCGCAGAAGGGGCAGCCCATACCGCAACCGACCTGGCTGGAGATGCAGAGGGTGGCCCTGGAGGGGTAGCGCATGAGCACGGATTCGATCCTGGATCCGTCGAAGAGCTCCCAGAGGGTCTTGATGGTGGTCCCCTGATCCGCCTTCTGAACGGTGACCGGGGTGATCAGTTCAGGGAAGAAGCGGTGTGCGGCCTCCTGGCGGCTGGCCGCGGGAAAGTCCGTGAAGTCGTCCGGGTCGATGGACAGATGATTGAAGTAATGGTTGGCCAGTTGCGAGACCCGGAATTTTGGCAGGCCCAGTTGAGCGCAGACCTCCTGACGCTCCTTCTGGTCCATGTCCGTAAAGTGGCGCGGCGGCTTGCCTCGCCGGGCGTGGTCGGCCGCCAGAACGTCCCTGAAGGCCCCATCCTTGCCTCCGGGTGTGATGCCGGTCTCAGGCTCGTCACCAGTCATGTCGACATCCGTCATACCTCAACCTCATCCTGTATCAATCTTCCGACCATCAATTCCGGTCACAGGCCGGTAATCAAAAGAACCAGTGTGATGAACGGTGCGGACATGAGGATGGAATCCACCCTGTCAAGCACCCCGCCGTGGCCCTTGAGCAGGTGGCCCATGTCCTTGATCCCCAGGTCGCGTTTGATCAAGGAGGCACTCAGGTCCCCGAGGGTGCCTGTAGCTCCGACCATGATGCCCATGAGCAGGGCGACCCACCAGATTCGTCCCCAATCCGCCATGGGGTAGGTGGCCGCAAAGATGACCAGGGCGCCGACCAGGCAGCAGAGCATGGAGCCTGCCAGACCCTCCAAGGACTTGCCGGGCGAGATGCGGGGCGAGATCTTGTGCTTGCCGAAGAGCGAGCCGAAGAGAAGACCGCCGATGTCGCTCAAGGCAGGCAGGAAAATCACCATGAAAGCATGTGCGGCGGGATGCCCGCCGAAGGTGGTGGGCAGGGTTATCAGACAGGCCAGGAGGGTGATGTAGACAACGGTCAGGAGGGTGACTCCCACATTGGCCAGGCTGCTTGACCGGCTCTCACCCTCTGCGGTGCCGTAGGAGGCATCGGCCATGGTCTGAGCATCCTTGCCCGACAGCTTGGCGTTCACCGCCTTGAGCAGACGGCCGCCCAGACGATGGCTGCGGGTGGCCGCAAGGGCACCGACCAGGGCAGTGATCAGAACACCTGCGGTCATGACCGCCACATGGTCCGGCGCGTAGAACGAGGCCAGCATGGTGGCCGCCGAGCATACCCACAGCTCGACCACCGGTATGTGCAGGCCCGCCGTGGCAAAGTCCACCCTGAGCTCCCAGAGCCCCAGGGTCATGAAGATCACGATCAGATAGATGAATGCGTCGATGCGCACCAGGATGCAGGCCAGGATGATGACCACCAGAAGCGCACCGGTAGCCACCGCCTGCGGCATGTTGCGCCCGGTCCGTTTGTTCAGGGTTGCGACTGCATCCTGACCTGCCTTCTCGGCTAAGCTTTCCTTGGTACTCATGAAGTGTGGACCCTCCCCAGGCGGATCAGACCTCGAGGATCTCCTTCTCCTTGGCATCCAGGAGCTGGTCGATCGTGTCGTTCTTCTGCTTGGTGACGGTCTCCAGCTCCTTCTGCAGCCGGTTGCCCTCGTCCTCGCCCAGGTCGCCGTCCTTGACCTTGGCCTCCAGCTCTTCCTTGACCTTGCGCCGGATGTTGCGGACGGCCACCTTGCCCTCCTCGGCCTTGTTCTTGGCCAGCTTGACGTAGTCCCGGCGGCGCTCCTCGGTCAGCTCGGGCATCGTGACCCTGATGACGTTGCCGTCACGGCTGGGGTTGACGCCCAGGTCGGAGTCGCGGATGGCCTTCTCGACCGCACCCGCCTGGGAGGGGTCGAGGGGGGTGACGGCCAGGGTACGAGGCTCCGGGACGCCGATGGATGCCAGTGACTTGATGGGCGTGGGAGTGCCGTAGTACTCCACCATGATGTCGTTGAGGAAGGAGGGGTTGGCGCGCCCGGTCCTGATCCCCGAGAAGTTCTCCTTGGTCGCCTCGATGCTCTTGTCCATCTGCCTGCCGGCCTGGTCCACCACTGTGGTCATGATCTGCTCCTTGCTGTATGGACCATCCGCCTGTGCGCGCGAGGTCCTTCATTCTTATACTCTACGGCCATAGGGCCACGGGGGCCAAGCGGCGTGGGGTCTGCACGCGACCGGTCACAGGGTGCGATCAGGGCCGCCGTGGACCAGGGTGCCCAGACGCTGGCCCTCGAGCGCGCCGGTCACGTTGCCTTCACCCTCCAGTCCGAAGACTCGGATGGGCATGTCGTTGTCCCGGGCCATGGACAGCGCTGCCGCATCCATGACGGCCAGATTGTCCACCAGGGCCCTCTGGTAGCTCAGATTGGTGAACATGCGCGCAGAAGCCTGCTTGTGCGGATCAGCCGTGTAGACGCCGTCCACACCGTTCTTGCCCATCAGGACCTCGACACAATGGATCTCCAAGGCCCGCTGGATGGAGACCGTGTCAGTAGAGAAGTAAGGCATGCCTGATCCTGCGCCGAAGATGACCACGCGCCCCTTCTCCAAGTGACGGATGGCCTTGAGCGGAATGTAGGGCTCGGCCACCTGGCCCATGGTGATGGCTGTCTGCACCCTGGTGGCCTGACCATCCTGCTCCAGGAAGTCCTGCAGGGCCAGGCAGTTCATGACCGTGCCCAGCATGCCCATGTAGTCGCCGCGCGAGCGTTCGATTCCGGCCTGGCTGAGCTCGGCTCCGCGGAAGAAGTTGCCGCCGCCCACCACGATGGCCACCTGCACGCCGCCCTGCACCGCCTGGACGATCTCCTTGGCCACCCGCTTGACCACCTGCACGTCGATGCCGACCTCGCCTCCCCCGAAGGCCTCTCCGGAGAGCTTGAGCAGCACACGACGAGGCGTTGCTGGGTTTTGCGCTGAATCGGATCCGGTCATAAAAGCCCTTTCTCCAGACATGATGACGGGCGGAATACGCCGCTAATAGGGTATCGGGGCTGGGCGACAACCCCTACCTGAGCAGGCCCTGGGAATTGACCAGGACAAACGAAGGGGAGCGACCACGAAGGCCACTCCCCTGCCATCAGTGCCGGCCGTCTGCCCATCCCTCAGACAGGCTCGGGCGAGACGACCCACGACATTGCCGGACTACCGACTACTCCTCGTCGCCCTTGCCGACCTCGAGACGGGCGAAGGCCAGAGCCTTGCCGCCAGCCTGCTTGAAGAGGTCGCCAATGGTCTTGGAGGTGTCCTTGACATACTGCTGCTCCAGCAGGACGGTCTCCTTGAAGAAGGCGTTCAGACGCCCCTCGACGATCTTGGGAATGATCTTCTCGGGCTTGCCTTCGGCCTGGGACTTCTCGGTGGCCACACGACGCTCGGACTCCACCACGTCGGCGGGCACATCCTCACGGCTGAGCCACTTGGGGCTCATGGCGGAGATCTGCAAGGCCACCTCATGGGCCACCTGGGCGCCGGCCTCATCAGTGGCGATCATGGCCACGATGGAGGGGGGCATCTCCACGGACTTGCGGTGGGCGTAGATCTCCACACGGGGACCTTCGACCCGGGCCACCTGGCCGACCTTGACGTGCTCATGGAAGAGCGCGCCGGCCTCCTCCACAGTCTCCTTGACGGTGCCCGACTTGGACGGAGCGGCATCGACCTGCTCGGCGTTGGAGGCATCAGCCTTGGCCACGTCGTCGATGACCTCCTGGCCGAACTCGACGAACTGAGGGGTCTTGGCCACGAAGTCGGTCTCGGAGTTGAGCTCGACGGCATAGCCGATCTGGCCCTGTCCACCCTCGACGACGGTGGAGGCGATCAGGCCCTCCTGAGCCTTGCGGCCCTCACGGGCACCTGCGGCCTGGATGCCGGTGGCGCGGATGATCTCCTTGGCGCGGGCCATGTCGCCCTCGGCCTCGGTCAGGGCCTTCTTGACGTCCATCATGCCGGCGCCGGTCTGATCACGCAGCTCCTTGATCAGTGCAGCGGTGATTTTTGCCATGAAACTCTCCTATCTAGACGCCAGATTTCAGGCGGCCTGATTGGCAGCGGGGGTCTCCTGCTGCGGTTGCTCAGGCTGCTCGGCTTGGGGAGCCTGAGCGGTCTCCTGGGCCTGCTCCTGTGGCTGTCCGTCCTTGTTCTCCAGCAGGTTCTTCTCCCACTCGGCCATGGGCTGGTCGGAGGCCTCCTCGGTCTTGGCGGCCTTGCCGGAGCGCTCCAGCAGACCGTCGGCCACGGCATCGGCCATGAGCCGGGTCAGCAGCTCAACGCCGCGAATGGCATCGTCGTTGGCGGGAATGGGGTAGGTGACGAGCTCGGGATCCGTGTTGGTGTCCACCAGGGCCACGACCGGGATGCCCAGCTTGTTGGCCTCGGAGACCGCCAGGGCCTCCTTGTTGATATCGACCACGAACAGGGCCGAAGGGGTGCGGCTCATGTTGCGGATGCCGCCCAGCTGGCGCTCCAGCTTGTCCTTCTCGCGCCGCAGTAGCAGGAGCTCCTTCTTGGTCAGCCCCGAGCCGTGCACATCGTCAAAGTCCATCTCCTCCAGCTCCTTCAAGCGGCCGACCCGCTTGGTCACGGTCTGGAAGTTGGTCAGCATGCCGCCCAGCCAGCGCTCGGAGACGTAGGGCATGTTCACCCGGGTGGCCTGGGCCTTGATGGCCTCCTGGGCCTGCTTCTTGGTCCCCACGAAGAGCACGGTGCCGTTGTGGGCCACGGTCTGCTTGATGAAGTCATAGGCCTGGTCGATCAGACCGAGCGACTTGAAGAGGTTGATGATGTGGATGCCGTTGCGCTCCATCAGGATGTACTGCTTCATCTTGGGGTTCCAACGACGGGTCTGGTGTCCGAAGTGGACGCCGGCCTTCAGCATTTCGCTCATGGTGATCTGTGCCATGTCCGTACCTTTCATTGTCGGTTATTGCCTGGCCATGTGCACCTGCGTGCAACTCCGGGGAGCCGACCGACACAGGACGTCGCGGACATGGCGCGAATTCGCGGCGTGTGTTCGGGAATACTCTTGGTGCGCCTGCCCACCCGTGACAGCGGACCTGCGCAATGACACGCCGAAGTACAATAATACCCGAGGCCAATGACCTCGGGTATTGTGTTCGCCCTCTGCCTACCTGGCTGATCTCAACTGCTGCATGGCCTTGCGGCGGACGTCGCTCTCCAGCCGATCCACGTAGACATGGCCGTCCAGATGATCGCACTCGTGCTGGATCATCCGCCCCATGATGCCATGGCCTTCGAGGGTCACCGTCTTGCCGTCCAGATCGATGCCGTGGGCTCGGGCGTAGTCGGCCCGCCTGGTCGGATACCAGAGGTTGGGCAGGGACAGGCATCCCTCTTCGCCATACTGCTCGCCGGAGGTCTTGTCGATGACCGGATTGATGATGTAGCCCACCTTGCCGCCGATGTTATACGAGAAGACGCGCAGGCCCACACCGATCTGGTTGGCCGACAGGCCTGCCCTGCCCGGATCGTCGACAGTGTCCACCAGGTCACGCACCAGACTGCGCACAGCCGGGGTGATGCTGGTCACAGGATCGCAAGGTGTGCGCAAAACCGGATCGGGAACCACTCTGATTGTACGAATCGCCACTGCCTACTCCTTGTCGTCCCGGCCGTCGCGGCCGTCCTTCTCGTCCTCTGGGGCTGCTTCCTCCTCTTGGCGGTCATCACGCTTGCGTCCGGTCATGCTGGCCAGGGAATCGCTCATGGTGGTCCGTGCCCTGCTGACGATGTCGTTCTCCTTGGCGGCGGGCTTGGCCGGCGTCCTGGGCGCGTAGAGGACCTTGTCCACAAGTTCGGCGTACTGGCGGAGCACCTCGGGGCGCACCACCTTCAGGCTGGGGGTCAGGGTACCGTCCTCCTGGCTGAAGTCCTTGTCCAGCACCAGGAACTTGCGCACCGACTCGGCCCGCGAGACGTTGCAGTTGGCCTTGTCCACATACTGCTGGATGAAGGCATGGATGGCATCGTTGTGGCTGGCCTGCTCCAGGCTCATGTCAGCGTCCAGACCCTGGGAGGTCAGCCAGGACTTGAGCATACCGGCATCCAGGGTGACCAGGGCGCCTACGAAGGGCCTACCGTCGCCTACGACCACGGCCTGGGAGACTATCGGGCAGGTGCTGATGACATCCTCCAAGGGAGCCGGGCTGACGTTCTTACCGCCGGCGGTGATGATGACGTCCTTCTTGCGGCCCGTGATGAAGACGAAGCCCTGGTCGTCTATCTGGGCCAGATCGCCGGTGTGCAGCCAGCCGTCCTTGTCGAGCACAGTGGAATCCAGCTCGGGCTGGTGGTAGTAGCCCATGAAGACGCTGGGGCCCTTGACCAGAAGCTCGTCGTCGTCGCTCAGCCTGACCGTGATGCCCGAGCCGGGGCGGCCGACCGACCCCACCTCGTTGGCATCCTCGAAGTTGACGATACAGGGGGCAGCCGTCTCGGTCATCCCGTAACCCTGGATGAAGGTGATCCCATCGATTCCGTTGAAGAAATGGGCCAGGTCGGCGTTCATAGGCGCGCCGCCGCAGGCCAGGTAGCTCAGGTTGGAACCCAGGGCGGACTCGATCGTGTTGCCGACGGTCTTGGTATAGAAGGCGTGGGCCAGGCGGGTCAGCGGCGAGTGGCCGCGCCCCTCCTGCTCATCCTTGGACCACTTGATAAAGTGCTTGGTGGCCTTGGCAAAGACCTTGCCGGCCAGACCTGTGCCGGCCTTCTGCGAGGCGGCGTTGTAGACCTTCTCGAAGACACGGGGCACGCCCAACAGATAGGTGGGACGGAAGGTGCGCAGGTCGGTCAGCAGGTGCTTGGCATTGGAGACGTATCCGACCACGCCCTGGGCGCCGATGGCCACGTACTGGATGTAGCGGGCGAAGCAGTGTGCCAGGGGCAGGAAAAGCATCAGACGGGAGGGGGCTGCCAGCATGTGGTAGAGCACGTCCCAGCCCACGAAGACGATGTGGACGAAGTTCCGGTTGGAGAGCATGGCGCCCTTGGGCTCACCGGTTGAGCCCGAGGTGTAGACGATGGTGGCCAGATCGTCGGCCTTTACCTGGGCGATGGCCTGGTCCAGACGCTCGTCGTCGATCCCCTGGCCGAATTCGCTGACCGCGTTCAGACCCCCGGCTTCGAAGTTGAAGACGTACTTGAGTTTGGGCGAGGATCCCCGGACCTGCTCCAGAATCTGCGCATGCTCCGAGTCGCCGGCGAAGGCCAGTACACAGTCCACGTCCTGAACGATCTTCTGGGCCTGGCTGGGCGAGTCGGTCTCATAGATGGGCACCGAGACCGCACCTATGGCGGCGCAGGCGAAATCCGTAACCCCCCAGTCATAGCTGGTGGAGGCGTAGATGACCACGGTACTGCCCTTTTCCACGCCCAGAGCCATCATGCCCTTGGCCACGGCGCGAACCCGTGCGGACATCTGCCCGGCTTTGACATCGTGCCAGTTTCTGGTCATGGGATCCTGCCACTGGGCAACCAGCTCCTCAGGGTCGCGGGCGGTGCGTTTTGCCAGGAGTGAATAGATGGTGTCCTTGTCCGTCGTCGGGTGTTGAAGCTCGACCGTATATTCACGCAACATACCCACCATCATATGGGTCAACCCGCCAAAGCCGCCGCCTAGCCCATGTCGAAGCGCACACATAGCCAGCGCGAGCCGCTTCTTGCAACGATCAGGTTAGTCAGCACCGTGCGCTCGCCGACCAGGAATCCGATGGTGGTTTCGTACCGGTCGCGGTCAACGCGGTAGAGCTCGACCAGTTTAGGAATGAGTGGCAGGTAGGCCAGGCCGACATGATCCGACGTGGGGACCATGCCCAGATGCCGATCACGCATCAGCTGGGCCAGCATAGCCAACCGTTCCATGCAGACGCGGTTGAGCACACGGTCCAGGCTCTTCATCGGCAGACGGCCCCGCAGCACATCGAAGACCTTGGATGCCAGCGCACACAGGTTGACGAGAATGCGCTTCAGATCCGCCGTAAGACCCTCATGCCCGGCAGCATCTGTCGGCCGGACGAAGTTGACGGTTCGCACTGTCAGATTGATGTCACCAAGTCCCAGCGGCACCTGAGCACAGGTAGACGGCCACCAGCCGCCAAACTCCTGTCCCAGCGAATCCTCAATTGCCTGATCCCCATCCCAGGTCGGCGCCAGATCCATATACTCCGTCATACTTCTCTCCTCGCACTTCTATGTGCTTGTTCCCCCTCTCATGCCGGCGAGGTGCACTGGGCGACCGACGCAACGACAGCGATTACGTCCAGAGTATGAATGCGCTCAGGCATTGTAAAGGCCGGTTCAGGAATGTGGTCAACCTGAACCGGCCTTGATACGGATTGTGGATAAATAGGCTTTGAATGCCCTGTCCTGCTTAGCAGCGGGAAGCCGGAGTCACTGCTACGCGGCACTTCTGGAAGTTCTTGACATCCACGTAACCGGTGGAGGCCATGGCCCGGCGCAGTGCTCCGATCAGGTTCAGGCTGCCATCGGTGCGATCGCTGGGTCCGAAGAGTATGCGCTCCAGGCTCCCCACCTGGCCGACCTGGACCCTGCGACCCCTAGGCAGCTCAGGATGATGGGCCTCGGCCCCCCAGTGCATGCCCTGGCCGGGAGCCTCCGTGGCCTTGGCCAGGGGCGTGCCCAGCATGACCGCGTCGGCCCCCATGGCCAAGGCCTTGACGAAGGACCCAGAGGTGCCGGTCTCCCCGTCGGCTATGACCTGAACATAGCGGCCACCGGACTCGTCCAGGTAGTCGCGACGCGCTTCGGCCACATCCGAGATGGCCGTGGCCATAGGTGCCTGAATTCCGATGGTGGCAGAGTCAGTTGAGGATGCTCCCCCGCCGAACCCGACCAGCACCCCGGCGGCACCCGTGCGCATCAGATGCAGGGCGGCCTGGTAGGTGGCGGCCCCGCCGACGATGACCGGAACATCCAAGTCGTAGATGAACTTCTTCAAATCCAAGGGCTCATGGCTGGTGGAGACATGCTCGGCCGAGACCGCCGTGCCGCGGATCACGAAGAGATCCACGCCTGCGTCGACCACTGTGGTGTAGAACTCCTGGGTACGCTGGGGCGACAAGGCACCGGCCACCGTGACCCCGGCCTTGCGAATCTCCTGCAGACGGCGGGTGATCAGCTCCGCCTTGACCGGCTCCCGGTAGGCTTCCTGAATGACCCCGGTCGCCTGCTCCGGAGAGGCGTGGGCTATACGGTCCAGCTGCGGACGCGGATCCTCATAACGGGTCCACAGTCCCTCCAGGTCCAGCACACCCAGTCCGCCCATCCGTCCCAGGGCTATGGCCGTCTCCGGGCTGGTGACCGAATCCATGGGCGCTGCCAGCAGGGGTAGGTCGAACTCGTAGGCATCCACCTGCCAGGCCGTGGAGACATCCTGGGGATCCCTTGTCCTTCGTGATGGGAGTATGGAGACATCATCGAGCGTGTAGGCCATCGTGGCCTTCTTGCCGAGACCGATTTCGATTTCCTGTGTCATGTCTGCCAGCCTAGCGCCTCATGATGACGCTCCAGCGTGCTACGAACGGGTTACGAGCAGGGGAACAGAGAGTAACAAACTTGGGATAGAACTGTTCGCGAGCGCAACTGCGGCACCGGGAGCAGGATACGGCCCCCGACCCGCCCACTGTTAGGAGGCCGCCATGGAGAAGATCGCCGTGAAGGGACGCATCGTCGAGCTCGACGGTGACGAGATGACCCGGATCATCTGGAAAATGATCAAGGAGCGGCTGATTCTGCCCTATCTGGATGTGGACCTGGACTATTACGACCTGGGCATCCGCAACAGGGACGCCACCGACGACAAGGTCACCGTGCAGGCGGCCCAGGCCATCCAGCGCGAGCATGTGGGCGTCAAGTGCGCCACCATTACACCTGACGAGGCCCGGGTGAAGGAATTCGGACTCAAGCGTATGTGGAAGTCGCCCAACGGCACCATCCGCAATATTCTTGGCGGAACCATCTTCCGCGAGCCCATCGTCATCGACAACATCCCCAGGCTGGTCCCCGGATGGTCCAAGCCCATAGTGGTGGCCCGCCATGCCTTTGGCGACCAATACCAGGCCACTGATTTCACCGTGCCTGGGCCAGGGAAGCTGAGCGTCACTTTCACACCCGAGGACGGGAGCGACCCGGTGACCCGGGAAGTGACCGTCTACCCGGGTCCGGGCGTGGCCCAGGTGCAGTTCAACCTTGACGACTCCATCCGCGACTTCGCGCGCTCCTGCTTCAACTATGCCCTGCAGAGGCACTATCCGGTCTACCTGAGTACCAAGAACACCATCCTCAAGGCCTACGACGGCCGTTTCAAGGACATTTTCGCCCAGGTCTACGAGCAGGAGTACCGGAATCGGTTCGAACAAGAGGGACTGACCTACCAGCATCGGCTGATCGACGACATGGTGGCCTCCTCGCTCAAATGGCAGGGCGGCTATGTCTGGGCCTGCAAGAACTATGACGGCGATGTCCAGTCCGATGCAATAGCCCAAGGGTTCGGGTCCCTTGGCCTCATGACCTCCATGCTGATGACGGCCGACGGGCAGACCGTAGAGGCCGAAGCCGCCCATGGGACCGTGACCAGGCATTACCGGCGCTGGCTCAAGGGTGAGACTACTTCCACCAACCCGATAGCCTCCATTTTCGCCTGGACGGGCGGACTCAAGCAGCGAGCACGGCTGGATGACACACCCAGGGTAGCCCAGTTCGCACAAACCCTGGAGTCCGTAGTCATCGAGACCGTCCGCTCCGGCCGCATGACCAAGGATCTGGCCAACCTGGTCGGTCCTGATCAGCCATGGCTGGACACCGAGGGGTTCATGGATGCCCTGGACCAGGCCCTTGCCGAGCGTATGGCTTCAACTGCGACAGAGGCCACAGAACACAGGGCGGACTGACAGATCAGACAGAGCATCATCTCCCAGCCATTACATGCGGTTGAAACAGGCGGAAATCTGCTGAGTCCAGCCTTGACCGTCTGCTCCCTGGCGAGAAGCTTGTGCGCAAAAGCAAGGAGACCCCATACGCTCCTGCCCGAGAACCCATAGAATGGTTGCTCGGGACCCGGCCAGAGCCGGGCTCTGTCGGAACGAAGGAGCGAATGTGAAGAAGACCGGCTTTGCACGGCATTTGTCCGGCTTGCTGGCCCTGCTGGCATGCCTGGTCATGGTGGCATCGACTGGTGCTTGCGGTCCGGCAATGGGCGGAGGGAAACAATCACCGAGCGCCCCGCAGAGCCCGGCGACCTCAACGGCAGCTGCCGAAGCACCGGGTCGGGTGGCCATTTTCACTCCCTCCGACGGCATCACCCTCTCCCAGCACACGCCCATCAACAAGTGGGCCGCCCTGGTTCCAGAGCTCAAGACGGCACTGACCAAGGAAAATCTTTCCGACAAGCGCATCGATACCTATACCAGCGGGAATCTGGAGGACCAAAGCAAGGAACTGCAGGATTACGTGGTCAGCCGTCTTTCGGAGCGCAAGGCCGGAAAGGCCTCAGAGCCGACCACACTAGTGGTGGCACCCATGACCTCGCCAGACTCCATTACCCGCCAGTACGGCGACTACATCAGCAAGTCACTGGTTGCCGATGCCAAGGACAAGTCGCGCGCACGTCTGGTCTCATCTCTGCGTCTGGCCGCGGGCGCGGGTATGCATGTGGTGGTGCTGGCCAATCAGGTTCCGGGCATTGAGCCGGATTTGTTCGTACAGCTGTCCGATGCTCGGGCCATCGGTCAGATGCAGGCGGACAAGCTGGCCAGCAAGCTGGAACTGGACAAGGTCAGCAGGAACAACCCCTGCCGCATCGAGATTCTGCTGCCGAACCGCACAGCCGAGACATCCTCCTCTGATGCAACCTCTGCGGACAAGGATGCTGAATCCGGCCAGGCTGAGCAGGACCAGCAAGAGGAGCAGGATGAGCAGAGTTCTTTCCCCGCCCAGGCCTTCGCTGGAATCTGGCAGGTGCTGGGTCCTTATTTCAAGGACGGGCGGGTTGTCAGTCCATCGGGACGTTTGAATGCAGATAGCACCGAAAAGGACTGGCAGGCGGTCGCCTTCGATCCAGGCAAGGATGCTTCGGCTACAGGCAAAGAGCTGGCGACCCGCCTGGCCATGAACACCGGCGCCAAGACCCACACCGAAGTGGATGGCATTCTGGCCATGAACGACTTCATCGTTTCCGGAGTGGTTTCTGAGCTCGGGGATCTGGGATACCGGGGTTCGTCAGCGGACGTCAACCCGGAGATCTCCATATCAGGTATCGTGGGATCCATGGCCGGCCGCCAGGATCTGCACCGACAGCGCGTGCCCAAACCCGCCCAAAGCCCTACACCCCAGAATTCGACGGGGTCGCAAGCGGATTCTTCGCAGACTACGGGTAAAACCCAGGAATCAATGCCCTCGGACGACCACACTGCCTGGCCCATCATCAGCGGATACGGCGCCTACGTCGACAACATTCCTCAAATCGTGGACGGACAGCAGTGGATGACCGGACTTGAGGACAGGCAGGGGCTTGCGGCTGATATTGCCAAGGTCTGCGTCGGCCTCAACAGCCAGGGCAAGGTGCCAGCAATGGAGACGATCCAGACCGTCAACCAGGACGGCAAACAGGTGCGTCGCCTGTCAAGACCCCTGGTCGCGGTTTCGGCCTCCAACCTCAAGGCGGCGCTGATCGATACAGGCTACATCAAGCCAGCCGACGCAGGTCTTTGAGCATAAATCTCCTGCTCAATCCTGTCCTCATACCGCTTGAGAACCTCCTGACGGCGGGGCTTGTATGATGCGGTCAGCAATCCGTTTTCACGAGTAAAGTCCTGGTCCAGAATCAGATAGCGGCGGATACCCTCGGCCCGGGATACCTGAGCGTTGGCCGCGTCCACGGCACGATCGACCTCGGTGCGGATGATGGGGTTCTCCCCGGCCGCAGCGGCATCTTTCAAGGGCTCAGCGCCCTGGTCCCGCAGCCAGCGGGCAACCTCATCGGGATTGAGTGTTATCAGGGCCGAGATGAATGGTCTGCGGTCCCCGATGACCATGCAGTGGCTGATGATGGGCGAGCGTTCAACAGCCGTCTCCAACAGCGCCGGCGAAATGTTCTTGCCTCCTGCAGTGATGATGATCTCCTTGCGCCGGCCAGTCAGCCGAACGAACCCGTCATCGTCCAGACTGCCCAGATCGCCGGTCAGCAGCCAGCCGTCGCGAATCTGCCTGGTGGTGATTTCGGGATGGTTGTGGTAGCCCATGCAGACATCCGGGCCCTTGACACAGAGCTGGCCCTCCTGGTCGATGCCCACAGTGATGCCGGGCATGGGCAGACCGATGGTGCCCAGCCGATAGCCTTCGGTTGGGTTGACTGTCACAGGACCCATGGTCTCAGTCATACCGTAGCCCTCCAGCAGGGGCAGGCCTATGCCATTGAAGAAGTCCGCAATGTCCCTGTCCAGGGGGGCGCCGCCCGAAATGGCATACTTGACCCGGCCGCCCAGGGCCTCCAGGATGGGATCGTAGACGGTTCCCGTGTACATGAGGTGCTTGGTCTTCAGCGACATGGGGACGCGGGTGCCGTTCTGTTGATGGCGGGACCACTGCCTGGCCACTCCTGCGGCATCAAGGAAAATTCTGCCCCGGGTGCCTGTGCCTGCTCGCTGGGAGGCGGCGTTGTAGATCTTCTCGAAGATTCGGGGCACAGCCAGGATGAAAGTGGGTTTGAAGGTCTGCATGTCCTGCAGCAGATTGCGGATGGATCCGGTAAGCCCCAAGGTTAGGTCAGTAGCGATGGCGAAGAACTGCAGGCAGCGGGCGAAGGCGTGGGCCAGGGGCAGGCAGAGCAGAAGCCGTCTGCCGTCACCCAGGCATATGTCAGGGACTGCCTGAGCTCCCGATCGCACGGTGAAGACGATGTTGCTGTGGCTGAGTTCAATGCCCTTGGGCTTGCCCGTGGAACCTGAAGTGTAGACGATAGTGGCCAGGTCGGAGCCTTGCACCGAGTCGGCCCGGGCTTGGAAGTCCGCCTGGTCCACCGCCCGTCCGTAGGCGGTCATGGTGGTCAGCGCACCCCTGGTGATCACATACAGGTCGTTCAGATAGGCGCACTGGGAACGAACCGCGTCCACCCGGGCCCTCATGTCGTCATCCTCCAAAAAGGCCATGCCCACATGGGAGTCGTTGAAGATGCGCCGGATCTGATCGGGCGAGTCCGTCTCGTAGACCGGAACCGTCACCGCTCCAATGGATAGGATGGCCATGTCCAGGGCAGTCCACTCCCATCGGGTGTGCGACACGATGGCTACCGAGTCCCCCCGGCCTATACCCCGGGCCATAAGCCCCTTGGCCAGCGCGACAACGCGATCCCGGAACTCACGGGCCGTGATGGTGTTCCACTCACGTCCGCTCCGGTATTCGATCAAGGGATCGTCGCCCAGGCGCTCCACCCTGTCTTCAAGCAGGGAGAAGACGCTGGCATCAGCATCTATCGGCTTCTCAAGCGGACGCGTGAATTCTTGCTGCATGTTCTGCATGACCACTCCCTGCTGAAACGGCGTTATGCATAACGATTCTAACCGTTCTGCCGGGCTGGCGATATACCCGGTCTGCAAACGCGCGAGTCCTGCAAGCAAACCTCACATTCCTACAGTGGCTTGAGACGAATACGATGCCATCCGACCCTGACGCCAGGATCCAGATAATTGCCTTGATCGTCTTTCAGGCCCCAGTGAAGGCACTCCTGGGCGCAGTGGTCGGAGGCTCCCTGCAACCTTCCCCAGACTGCACCGGCCTGCAGTCGGGTTCCTGTCGGCAAGGAGCTCTGTGCAGGCTCATAGGTGGAGACCAGGTTGCCGTGACGTATGGAGACCACGTCCTTGCCCGCTACGGAACCTGCAAAGGCGATGACACCGTCTGCAGGGGCACGGATATTGCTGCCTGGCTCCGCCGCCAAATCCATCCCGCGATGACCGCTCAGCCATGGACGATCCGGGGGATCAAAGGGACGCGTAACCTGCGGGGCGGCCTTATCGCCAGTCAGGGGTTCAAGGGGCCACAGCCAGCCCCGGCGACAGGCTCTGGTCGATGAGGCAACTCGACCCTTCTGCGCCGGAGCCGTGACCGAAGGCAGGATCGGCGCAGGCTGAGCCGTGACGGTTGCCGTAGGCCCCGCAGCCGACAGGACCAGTGCCAGCGTCAACACCAGCAGGGTCCGGGGAAACCATGGGGGCCGACAGCCGGAAGGCATGATGGGCATCCGGCCGGTAACCCGCCTGATGCCCTTGTTCTTATGGTCACGCGCACAGGCCATAGTCGCACCTTCAATCCGTCATCGTGGATGCCCGATTGGGCGCCCACCATCATGATGGATTGGATGCCACAGCCGTGTGAACCGGAAGGAGGGATGTGGTCGAATATGTAATCGTCCACATCAACACAGACCTTAAAGGCACCGTAATCGAGGATCCTCGGAAGGTTCCCGGCCTGGACGCCTTTAGCGGCCTGTTCAAGCCAGATGGATGACCGTCCAAGAGATGGGAGGCAGTTGAAGAGTCAAGGCGTCCCCATCCATCCTGAAATCTCTCCGGTCATGCATGACGACCCGCTCCTGGTCTTCAAGCGTGTTGCGCGCCGAGGGGTCGTCCTCGTGCAGGGTGCTGACCGTGGCCTGCCGATCTCGATCCTGTTCGGGCAGGGCGATACTGAAATCAACAGAACGGTCAAGGCTGCGGTTGACTACAAAAACGCTGAGGGAGCCATCGGCACCTCTGACGGCCACTGAATCTGTCATGGGCACCTGGCCATAGCGGGATGTCTCATAGGTGTGGCCGCTCTGCAGGCTCTTGAGCACGCTGGCGCCCCGCGCATAACGGGCGGTCAGGGCGAATGGGTAGAAAATGGTCTGCCTCCAGGCCGGGCCGCCGGGCTTGGTCATGATGGGGGCAATGACGTTGACCAGCTGGGCCAGGCTGGCCGCATGAACGACGTCGGCATGCCTGAGCAGGGTGATCAGCAGGTCGCCCACCACCACGGCATCCGCCGCCGAATAGACATCCTCCAGGAGCGGCGCGCCTACGGGCCAATTGCCGATGCCTTCGGGCGATCTGCTGGCCTCAGCATCCTGGTACCAGACATTCCACTCGTCGAAGGAGATGAAAACCTGATGATCACTGCCCAGCCGGGCACGCGAGGCGGCGATGATGGCCTTTACGTCGGTGATGAAACTGTCCATGTCCACGCCGGAAGCCAAAAAGCTGGCCATGTCTCCATCCTTGGGCGCGTAATAGGCATGGCATGAGAGGAAGTTCACATTTTCGAAGCAGCGTTCCAGGACCGTGCGCTCCCAGAGGCCGAAAGTGGGCATGGTGTGCGAGGAGGATCCGCAGACAACCAGGTCCAAGTCCGGGTCGATCATCCGCATGGCCACAGCTGTCCGGTTAGCCAGATCGGCGTATTCCTCTGCACTCTTGTGGCCGATCTGCCAGTCGCCGTCCATCTCGTTGCCCAGGCACCACATCCTGATGTTGAAGGGGCGATCATGGCCGTTGGCGCGACGCCGTTCCGACAGCTCGGTGCCCGATGGCACATTGCAGTATTCGAGCAGATCCAGGGCCTCCTGCATGCCCCTGGTGCCCAGGTTGACGGCCTCCATGAGCTCGTTGCCGCCCAGCTTGTCCAGCCAGTCGCGCATCTCGTGCAGGCCGAACTCGTTGCTTTCGCCGGAGTGCCAGGCCAGGTCGAGACGACGGGGACGGCTTTCGCGCGGTCCCACGCCATCCTCCCAACGATAACCCGAGACGAAGTTGCCGCCCGGATATCGGATGGTGGTCACGCCCAGTTCCTTGACCAGATCCATGACGTCCCGGCGAAAGCCCTGTTCGTCTGCTGTCGGATGACCCGGCTCATAGATGCCCGAGTAGATTCCCCTGCCCAGGTGCTCCACGAAGGATCCGAAGAGGCGATCGTCAATGGGCGTGGACTCCTGCTCCTTATCTACCCTGAACTGTGCCCTGCCCCTGTGATTCTGCTGCCCTTGCGTCACTGTCCGACTCCTTCGTTCTGACTGTATCGTCCATGATTCTCGTCCATGTTGAAACTATGGAACATCTGAATAGTACAACGTTGTGAATTCGGCGAGCCACCCGTCTGTCGCCCCGTGCAGTCACAAAAACGCCTGTCCTAGTGCCGAACGACAGGCTGCATTATCATTTCGTCTCCCCAGAAAGGTGAGAGTATTTAAAATAGGCCGACAGCATCAGTCCTTGGGTCAGAAAGCTTCTCATCAATTCAATCGGTTGAGCATCCCGATACTCATATTTTCAACAACCAGGAGTATTCGAGACCGGGACAAGGGACATTTACTTGACAGATTGCACAATATAAAGACATCTGACGGATAAGAAAAACCGCCGGAGGACCGGCGGTTGAGAGCTCCCGCAGCTGGGCTTGAACCAGCGACATTTCGATTAACAGTCGAACGCTCTGCCAACTGAGCTATGCGGGAATGTCCCGTTCAACTCTCGCTGAACACAATTACCATACTATAGTCTGAACCTTCGTATCGGACAACTTGGCGTGTCGATTACATGAGGATCCTGTCCATGGGCATGGCCGAATCGATGGAAAAGTCAGGAGCAGAGGGTGCCAGACCGGCCTGGACCAGATTGACGCCCAGCATGGCCACCATGGCGCCGTTGTCCGTGCACAGGTTGATCTTCGGAATGCGGACCTTGATGCCCTCCTGGTCACCGAATTCCTGAAGCTTGCCGCGCAGCTGTGAGTTGGCTGAAAACCCACCGCCGACAATCAGGGTATCCGTGTCGAACATGTGGCAGGCAGCCATGGCCTTGCGGGATAGGACGGTGGCCACGGAATCCGCCAGGGAGGCGCAGACATCATCCACGGGAATGTCGAGCCCGGCCTGCTGTCTGCGTTCGACCCACCGAGCCACTGCGGTCTTGACCCCGGAGAAGCTGAAGTCATAGGGATGCTCGGCTCCGGCCCGACCCTTGGTCAGCCCCTGAGGCACAGCGATGGCATGAGGGTCGCCCAGACGGGCGTGGCGATCGATGTGGGGGCCGCCGGGATAGGGGAAACCGAGCAGACGTGCTATCTTGTCGAAGCACTCCCCCGCCGCGTCGTCCAGGGTGGTGCCCACAACCTGGACCGATCGAGCCAGGTCATCCACATGCAGCAGCGAGGTGTGGCCGCCGGAGACGATCAGGGCCAGGGCATTCTGAGGGAAGGGACCGAATTGGAGCTGGGTGACCGCTATGTGGCCGATGACATGGTTGATGCCATACAGAGGCTTTTTCGCCGCCCAGGCCAGCGCCTTGGCACCGGAAACACCTACGGCCAGGCATCCGGCCAGTCCTGGTCCGGCCGAGACCGCTATGGCATCCACTTGGGACAGGTCCATGTCCGCATCCTTCAAGGCCTTGGAGACGACCGGCACAAAGGACTCAGCGTGTGCCCGCGAGGCGATCTCAGGGATGACGCCCCCATAACGGGCGTGCTCGTTCATGGAAGATGCCACCACGTTGGACAGCAGCCGGTTACCCTGAACCAGGGCGGCTGCAGTCTCGTCGCAGGTGGATTCGATGCCAAGCACCAGAGGCTCACTCATGGTCGATGATCCTTTCCTGTCCTTCCGAAAGCCTGCTGCTGACAGATCCCACCGGACCCGGCCCGACCGAGCTTAAAGGTCTGGTCATAGCCCAGGCATCCATGCCTTCAGGCTGATAGTAGCCCTTAGATAGACCCGTCTTTGAGAAGCCAAAGTCCTTGTAGAGATTGATGGCCACGGGGTTGTCTGCGCGCACCTTCAGATTCATTCGCTGCAACCCCATACGATCGGCCGAAGCAATCAGCTTGGCCAACAGAGACCCTGCAATACCGCGATGCCGTGCTTCCGGTAGCACCCCAATGGTCATCAGCTCGGCCTCCCTTTCGCCCGACCAATAACCTCCGTAACCCAGGATGGCACCCTGGTCCTCCCATACCAGGTAGGTGCGCGAGGGCGCAGACAACTCAAACCGCATCTCCTGCCTGTTCCAGGCCTGGTCGCCGAAGACGCACTTCTCCAGATTGACAAGCTGGTCCAGGTCCCCCAAGGCCGCCCTGCGAATCATGACTGGACAGCCACGTGTTTGAGCGGGTTGGGCACCGAGACGTCCGGCCGACGAAGGTAAAGCGGCTCCACCGGGTCGATCAGCCCCTGCTGGGCACGTCTGCATGCACAAGCCGCCATCAGAGCTGTCCCCTGGGTCCGATCCTCCAGGAAGGATCCTTCGTCCAGTATCACCCGTATATCCGGATGCTTATCCAGACGCTCCCACTGGTCAGCGTAGCGACCGGCTCCGTGGCCACTAATGACCAGAGTGACAGGGCTCTGATCCACAGACCCACTCTCCTTTGCAACGGCCGTGATTCTCTCACAGATAGCAGCTGGATAGTCGATGCCCATTTCGGTCAGCGGCCGGGCCGGGGCTTCCACGTCTCCAAAGTCATCAAAGAGACGGTAATAGAGCTGTCGACGTCGAGCATCATTGACAGCCAGAACCAGCAACCGGGTATGGTCTTGTTCCTGCTGACTGAACCGGCTGTAGGCATAGCGGGCCTGTGGTTCCAGGATGTCCTGCCCCAGCAGACGGGCACCGGTGGCAAAGGCCAGGGCTTTGGCGGTTACGATGCCTGCCCGCAGACCGGTGAAGGGTGCAGGACCCAGTCCCACCACGATGGTCCTCAGATCGTCTGCAGACAGCCCAGACTGGTCCATGACCTTGGCGATATTGACCTGGAGGCGTTCCACATGCGAGCGCGAGTCGGTCTCGATGCAAGGCTCCCGCCCGGGCAGCCCCACAGTCGAGCCATATGAGGTATCGATCACCAAAAGGGGCGTATCGCTCCCGCTCATGCCGTCATCGCCTTTCTCAGCTGCTCCAGTCTGGTGGCCCATGAAGGACCCACTCCACGCAGACGTACCATACGCTGACCCTGGGAGCTGGGTGGCGCGTCAGGATCTACCCTAGGATCCACGGGTCGGGCAATGCTCACTTCCAGTCGTTGATCGGCCAGCGCCGAAGCCATCTGCTCCCCCCATTCCATCAGGATGATGGTGCTTTGGCCCGGATCTTCCAACTCCTCGTCCAGACCAAGGGACTCCAGCTCGTCCAGGAGCCGATCCACTGCATCCTCGCCAGGCAGATAGTCCTGTCCGCCCAACCGATAGGCATCCACGTGGGTCAGGGTGACCGGCGAGCCGTCGGACAGATGGCCATGCAGCTCTCTTGCGATGGTGAACGTGGGCGAGACCACAGGACCGTCCACTCCAAGTCCGCTGCCCAGCCCCTGGGCCAGTGTGGTTTTGCCCGCCCCCAGAGGTCCGGACAGGAGGATCACATCCCCGCCTTGCAAACATGAAGCCAGGTTTCTGCCCAGACGCTGCATGTCCTCGCCCGTTGGCACGGCCAGTTCGAATCCATCCTGTTGCCCGGCACTGTACTGCAGACTCATGCCAATGTCCTTCCCTTGGCGGCGATCAGCTCCACTGCCCGTTCCAGAGCATAGCGGGCATCGCCGCTGCTGGTCTTGCTGACCTCATCAGCCTGGGCCAAGGCCTCGATGCAGGCCGCCAGGCCGGAGGATGTCCATCCATGCAGCTGTCGCTTCGCCTCCCGCAACTGCCAGTAGGCGGCCTTGGCCTCGGCTGTCGTGATGGATCCAGATTCGATGGCCGCCTCCTTGCCCAGCGTTCGCAGCTTCAGGGCCAGTACTCCGATAAGGGATACCGGTTCGTTGCCCTGTTCCAGAGCTGAACGTAGGGCGACGACGGCTTGGGCCGGTTTGCCAGCAAGGGCTTTGTCCGCCACGGCGAATCCCGATACAGCCGGGTTATCGGTCAGATAGCGGTTGACGATATCCAAGGTCATGGGGTCCTGGTCAAAATCGAAACAGAGCTGAGAGCACATGGCAGCCAATTCCGGAGTGCGTTCGCCCAGGACATCCACCAGACGCTGGGCCGCCCGCGGCTGGATGCGACGCTGATGGGCCTTGAATTGCCCATAAACGAAATCAACCTTGTCATCGAACTTCTTCAGATCCGGCATACGCTCTATGACTGCTCCGGCCCGTTCCATCTGATCCAGAAGCCTGCGGCCCCGGTTGCCCCCGTCATGACGTGCGATGACAATGCTGGATTCGGAACCTGCCGGCTCGCGGCAGAATTCCACCAAGGCCTGGGTCAAGGCCTCATCGGCCGCCTGAAGATCATCCAGAAGAACCACAGCCGTCTGACTGAGCAGGGAGGGTCCTACCGCCTCCTGAAAGGCGTAAGCGTCGCAGTCTGCCGCGTTCATTTCCATGTATTCGCTGTCCGGATGAGCGGCACATGCCTGAGCGCACAGCTCCTTGACGCGCTGCCCGTTGAGGAAGGGATCACCGCCGACCACCAGATGGACGGAAGGGTTCTTCTGCTGAGCTTTGGTCATGACTCAAATCTCCCTTCATCGCTGGACATTAACTTAGGTTGCTTTTTGAAGACCAACTGTGCCAGAAGGCCATAGGTCTGCCGTAGCCAGACCTTGATTGACCCCCAAGCCGATGGCCGAAAGGGAACCCCTGAATCCTCGTCTGCCACGGCTGACCATGAACGGTCCCACCTCCGGGTACGGATGAGTCGAACCAGCCGATGATCGATCACGACCATGAGACCCAGACCAAGCAGACAGGCGCTGCCGACTGGCCCCGAGGGCCAGGCCGCCGGAGCAGCCGCCTCGCCCAGCCATGTGGCGGCAAAAGCCATGACCCCGGTACCCAGGGAGGTCAAGCGGGCCAGCAAGAGCCCCAATGGGGGCCAGAGCCAGGAGGTGAGCAATGCAAGCAGGCCGGTCACGGTGGCAGCGTCGACCACAGGAGTGACCAGCAGGTTGGCCAGCGGGGCCAGCAGAGGCAGTCCGGGACTCATCAGCACCTGCACGGGCAGAGTCCCGGCCTGTGCGCACAGGGTCGTGGCCAATGGACGTGCCAGTAATGCCGGCAGATGGTCTTCAAGGAGGGCCGTCAAACGCCGGTTGCCCAGACCTATGCCAAGCACGGCACCACAGGAGAGTGCGAAGCCGAAGCTTGAAGCCATGGAAGGCCGCAGGATCAGGACCAGCAGCACGCACCAGGATAAGGTATTCAAGGACTGCGCAGGACGGCAGACAGCGAGGGCCAGCGCCGAAAGAAGCCCCATGGCCTGAGCTCGCAAGACTGAATCCCCTGGGACCATTAGCATGCCCAAGCCCAGATAGGCGGCAGACAAAACCAGGGCCATCAGCAGGGGCGGCGAGCGCAGGGACCGCATGATCGAAACCAACAGTGAGGCCAGGATCATGAAGTGCCCGCCGGAGACCGCCATCAGATGAAGGATGCCTGACGCCCGGAAATCCTGGGTCAGGCGGGCGGCATAGGCGGGTTCCACTGCCGGTCTGCTTAGGGACCCACCCGACCCGGGCAGGGCCTGGTTGCCTAGGATGCCCATGGTCAACCCCGGCACCAGGATCCGCCCCTGATCATCCAGCCTGCTGGCCTGTTCGAGAAAGGCATTTTGCATACGAGCGATTAATCGTCTACCAGGCCCTGGCGGTCTGACCTCTTTCAGGCCGCCTTCCACGGCCAGCCAAGGCATAGGGCGTCCGTAAGCGGAGGGTTCCAGGAGGCCTCGCGCGCGATACTGTCCACCCTGCTGCAACAGGCATGACCGGCTGCGGGCGAAGAGCACAATCCGTTCATCGGAAGGCATGCGCACCCCGGCCACAGTCACCCATTGCAGCCTTAATTCCACCTGACAGTCCCAGCCTCTTCGAGAGGATGCGCTCATAGGTCCCACAGCTTTGCCACGAACCTCAGCCATCGCCTTCCCCTGACGGATCTGACGGGACGCCGGCCCGCTGCGCACCGACTCATGACCGACCGCGGCAGCCAATGCTGCAGCCAAAGCCACGGTAGCCAGTACGGCCAGCGTCGGCAGCTTTTGAGGACCAAACCAAGTGGACACCAAGCTGTCCCTGATATTCGCTGCGCTCCCACAAGTTGTATTCAGACTGCGTAAGCGATGAGGCCGACGAAATACCTGACTCCTACAATCGGGGTTCTCTGTTACGACCAAGCAGACGAATTTGATGGCAAGCAGGAGCGTTGCAAGGATTAATGGAAGCGCCAGGACAAGCGGCGTCATCCAGACCGCCATGCCCATGCCTCCACCGGCTGTACTCCCACCGGCCATGTCGCCTTTGGATTCCCCCATCGACTTGGTCCAGTCACCGCCCTTGGCTGATCCTGCCGCTGATCCGCCCATGCTCCGATCCAAAAACCATGGGACCAGCAAGGCAACCGCCCAAGCCAGACAAGCGGCGGGGAGCATACGAAGGTTGCGGCTGCCGTTCTCCCGATCAGTTGCATCGTGAACCCCATCGTGAACCGCTGCATGACCGACCATCATTGCGCCGCCAAATATGGGCGTAAGCGGGCCAGGGTCTTGGCACCGATGCCGGGGACATCCAGGAGCTGGTCTACCGAGGTGTAACGGCCGCCGATGGCGCGCCGATGTTCCAATATTTTTGCAGCCTTGACCGGACCGATTCCTTTGACATTCTCCAGATCCTGCTGGCTGGCGCTGTTGATATTCACCCGTCCCGCCTGATCGTCCTTCGCTGAGGAGACACTGGAGGCCGGAGCAGCAGGGACATTACCAGTCTCTTCGGCAGGTTGGGGTGAGCCTGAAACCGGAAGTTTGGCCTGTTCACTGCCCGCTTGACCCTGAGTATCACGGCTGGGATCGTTTCCTGAGGCTTGCTTGCCTCGGTTGGCAGCCCTGTTTACATCGTTTTTCGCAGCAGCCGACGACCTGGCCCCGGATCCGTCAACGGTTACTCCTGTCGCCAGGGCCCGTCCCTGCTGGGCCAGCAGCGTCAGACTTAAGGCAAGGGCCGCCACCAGAATGAGGATGGCTGTCAAGGCCTGAAGCGGCGTAAACGACCAAACGGGCCTATCCCGTCGAAACTGGGAGTCGGCCTTGCCTTCAGCTGACGGCTCCGACCGAATCGATTGATTCAGGGCCAGAGCCTGGAGCGGCGGCGCCGGCGGCTGGGTGATATTGATGCTCATAGGCCCAGCCTGACATGGAAAAGCCCCCCGATATGAGGTCGGGGGACTATGTGGTCGAAGGTCGTCGTCTGTCCACAGCCTGGCTGCGGGCAGTTCAGGGTCAGGCTGGCACGACCGAGACGATCTTAGGCGCCTTGACGATGACCTTCCGCGGTTCCTTGCCACCCAGCCGCTCCTGGACGGCAGGCAGTGCCAGGGCCATGGCCTCTAGCTGGTCGGGCGCGATGTCGGGGCTGACCTGCAGCTTGCCGCGGACCTTGCCCTTGATCTGGACGACGGCGGTGACCGTGTCCTCGCCAAGATAGCGATCATCCCAGGTCGGCCACTGGGCATGCGCCAGGGACTCCTTGTGACCCAGACGGCTCCAGAGCTCCTCACAGATGTGGGGGGCGATGGGCGAGAGCATGAGCACCAGGGGCTCGATAGCCGCCCTGGGCGTCGGATTCAGCCCGGTCAGATGGTTGTTGAGCACGATCATCCTGGCGATGGCCGTGTTGGGCCTCATGGCCTCCATCTCCACGGTCACATCGTGGATGGTGGTGTTGAGCAGCTTCAGGGTCTTCTGGTCGGGTTCGCCCTCGTCCAGGACCACCTCGCCGGTCTGCTCGTCCACCACATTGCGCCAGAGCCGCTGCAGGAAGCGCATGCCGCCCACCACGTTGCGCGTGTTCCAGGGTCTGGACTCGTCCAGGGGGCCCATGCTCATCTCGTAGAGTCGGAAGGTGTCGGCCCCATAGGTGCGGTACATGTCGTCCGGAGTGATGATGTTCTTAAGGCTCTTGCCCATCTTGCCGAACTCTCGGTTGACCGGCTGCCCCTGCCAGGTGTAGCTGACCTTGCCGCCCTCCTCGTGCTCCTCCACCTCGGCGGCGGGCACGTACTGGCCGCGCTGGTCGGTGTAGGCATAAGCCTGGATCATCCCCTGGTTGAAGAGCTTGTGGAAGGGCTCCTTGGACGAGACGTATCCCAGATCGTAGAGGACCTTGTGCCAGAAGCGGGCATAGAGCAGGTGCAGCACCGCGTGCTCCACGCCGCCCACGTAGAGGTCGACACCGCCCGACTCCCCAGCCGTGGCATTGTGCTTCGGTCCAAGCCAGTAGTCGTATTCCTCCGGATCAACCATGTGCCGGTCATCCTTGGGGTCGATGTAGCGCATGTAGTACCAGCAGGAGCCGGCCCAGTTGGGCATGGTGTTGGTGTCCCTGTGGTAGACCTTGGGCCCGTCGCCCAGGTCCAGGGTCACGTTCACCCAGTCCTGGTTGCGGCTCAGCGGCGCCTCGGGGCTGGACTGGGCATCCTCGGGGTCGAAGGTCTTGGGCGAGTAGTCGGGCACGTCCGGCAGGGCCACCGGCAGCTGGTCGTCGGGCAGCAGGTGGGGCAGGCCCTGGTCGTCATAGACCACCGGGAAAGGCTCGCCCCAGTAACGCTGACGGGAGAAGAGCCAGTCGCGCAGCCGGTAGGAGACCGTCCCATGGCCCACCCCGGCCGATTCCAGCCAGGCAGTGACCTTCTCGATGGCCTGGTCAACCCGCAGGCCGTCCAGGCTGAGCTGGTCGCCAGCGGCATGGGTGGCCTGGACCGAAGAGTTGACCACAATGCCGTCGTGGGAGACGAAAGGCGCCTTGCCCCGGTAGTCGTCCAGTGTCTGCCCGGAATCAGCCAGTGGGCTGACCGTGTAGACGACGGGCAGGCCGTACTTGACGGCGAAGTCGTAATCGCGCTGATCGCCACCGGGCACAGCCATGATGGCTCCGGTGCCGTAGTCCATCAGCACGTAGTCGGCAGTGAAGATGGGCAGCTTGGCCCCGGTGATGGGGTTGACCGCATACAGCCCGGTAAACAGGCCGGTCTTGGCTCCGCCCTCGTCCACGCGATCCTTGGCGGTCTTGGCCTCGGCGGCCCTGCGATAGGCCTGTACACCCTCCGTGGGATTGGCATAGCCGCCCTTCCACTGCTCGGGCACGTCCTCGGGCCACTCTTTTGGCAGGTGCTGGAGCAGGTCGTGCTCGGGCGAAACCACGGCGAAGGTGGCGCCGAAAAGCGTGTCGGGACGGGTGGTGTAGACCTCCATGGTCTGATTGCCGTCAGGGCTGGGCACGGTGAAGTCCACCGAAGCCCCGTGCGACTCCCCGATCCAGTTGCGCTGCATGAGCTTGACCTTTTCGGGCCAGTCCAGAATGTCCAGATCCTCCAGAAGCCGGTGGCCGTAGGCGGTGATGCGCATGGACCACTGCTTGAGCTCACGCTGGTAGACCGGGTAGTTGCCCCGCTCGGAGCGTCCTTCGGCGGTCACCTCCTCGTTGGCCAGGACCGTGCCCAGCCCGGGGCACCAGTTGACCGGCGAGCGCGAGATGTAGGCCAGGCGGAAGTCGTTGAGCACCCCGGAGCGCTCAGCCTCGTCCAGCTCCTCCCAAGAAGCGCCGGGATGGCCTGGAATGGGCCTGCTTCCGGACTTGAAGGCCTCGACCAGTTCGCCGATGGGCCTGGCCGAGCCCGTCCCCCCGTCGGAACGGCGGTAGTCGGGGTCGTACCAGGACTCGTAGATGCGCGAGAAGATCCACTGGGTCCAGCGCACGTAGTCGGTATCGATGGTGGCGAAGGAGCGACGGTCGTCGAAGCTGAGTCCCAGCCGGTGCAACTGCCAGCGCATGTTGGCGATGTTCTGCTCGGTGGTGACCCGGGGGTGCTGGCCGGTCTGGACGGCGTACTGCTCGGCAGGCAGACCGAAGGCATCGTAGCCCATGGCGTGCAGGACGTTCTCCCCCTTCATCCGATGGTAGCGGCTGACCACGTCGGTGGCGATGTAGCCCAGGGGGTGACCCACATGCAGACCCTTGCCCGAAGGATAGGGGAACATGTCGATGACGAAGTAGGGGCTGCGACCCCCAGCGTGATCTCCATGGGCATCCGTCAAGTCACCCTTGGTGTTGGCGGCCCAGAAGGTGCCCTCCTTGTCCCAACGCTGCTGCCAGCGCTCCTCGATGGTCTGAGCCATGGCGGCATCGTAGCGGAATTGAGGCTGATCGGATTCCTGGGTCTGCTGATGATCCCTGTCTTCATTCGCGTTCATATGGTGAATTATCGCCATTCACATGGACACGGCCGGGCCGATGTCCAGCATCCGTCGTCCTTACGGGAGCCGTGCTCAGTGGTCGCCGGGGTGCAGGGTGCGGGCGGCGGCATCGATGGAGAAGCCGATTGAGCGGGAAGCCCGGCCCAGGGCGGCCTTGAAGGATCCGTCCCGCATCATCCTCTTCAGGGCCTGGTCGATGACGCCCACCAGCTCCGGATCCCCGCGGGGCACGCCTATGCCATACCGCTCATGGGAGAAGGGGTTGCCGACCAGGCGCAACTGGCCACCGCCGCGAACATGAGCCAGTCCAGCCAGGGCGAAGTCATCGCCGCTGGCGGCATCCGTATCCCCGCTGAGCAGGGCCGTGATGCACTCGGGAAACTCGTCCCGCTCCTGGACCTGAGCCTGTGGGGCTAGCGAGCGCACCAGTGCTCCGGAGGTGGATCCCGCTGCCACGCAGACCCGTTTTTGGGCCAGATCCTTCACTCCGGCGATGTCGTTCTGGGTGCGGCGAACCAGCAAATCCTGTCCGGTAGCCAGATAGGGCCCGGCGAAATCCACCAGCTTCTGCCGCTCCTGGGTGATGGAGTAGCCGGCCACAACCATGTCCACCTGGCCCTGTTCGAGCATGCGCTCGCGGTTCGCAGGCTTCACCTGGCGGAAAACGATCTGCGACTCGGCGTATCCAAGCTCGTGGACCACATACTGGGCCACGTCCACATCCAGTCCCCGGTACTGACCGGACTGGGCGAATCCAAGCCCGGGCTGGTCGAAAGAGATGCCCACGCTGATCTTGGGCCCGATGGAACCCGCACGGTAGGAATCCTCCTGAGATCCGCACCCGCTCAGGGGCACCGCCAGAACCAGTGCCATCAGAGCCGCCGCAATCCTGCGTGCAAACATGATCGATCCCTACTTGAACATTTTCGAACGTGTCAGGAACCAGGTTACCAAGGCGGTCACCAGGCCCGAAAGAATCACCACGACCGCAAAACCCCAGGGCTTGTCGGTAAAGGGCATACCGAACATACCCTGGTTGAAGTTCATGCCATACATGGAGAAGATCAGCGTAGGCACCGACAGGCTGATGGAGATGATGGTGAAGATTCTCATGACGTTGTTGACGTTGTTGGAGACGATGGATGCGAAGGCGTCGGTCATGTTCGAAAGCACGCTTGAGTAGATGTTGGCCATCTCGATGGCCTGCTTGTTCTCCGTGATCACATCGCCCAGAAGGTCCTCATCGTCCGGGTAGCGCTTGATCCGCTCCAGGCCGGTCAGCTTCTCGAGGACGATCTCGTTGGACTTGAGGCTGGTGGCGAAATAGACCAAGGTCTTGTTGAGCTCCAGCAGCATGAGGATCTCTCGGTTCTGCATGGAGTGGCGCAGCTTGAGCTCCAGCCGGTCCGACTCGCGGTCGATGATGCGCAGGTATCGCAGGTAGAGGGTGGCGTTGCGGTAGAGGATCTGCAGGATGAAGCGGGACTTCATGAAGGTGTTGAAACCCCGGATGGTGCCCTCCATGAAGGGGTGGAGCAGGACGGTGTCCTGCATGCAGACGGTGACGATCAGATCCTCGGTGACGATGATGGACAGGGGGATGGTCTCGTAGTAGTCCCGGCCGTCGCGCTCCTCGGCCCGGGGAATGTCGACGATGACCATGGTGTACTCGTCCTCCACGTCCACACGCGAGCGCTCCTCATCGTCCAGGGGGGCACGCAGGTCAGCCAGGTCTATGCCCGTGGTCTGCGAAACGTTGGCCAGCTCGACATCGGTGGGCGCCGATAAGCATATCCATGAGCCCTTGGAAGCCTTGCCGATCTGCTCGATCTGCCCGTTCATGGTGCTGAATACTCTCATCATCGCCATCACCGCCTCTCGTGCTCAAACCTGGCCGACGTTTCTGGCCGAACCGATAGTAGCAGATAACCAGTTGTCGCCGTGTTCAATTCCGCAGGGTAGTCCCCGGTCATCCCCGCCATGGCCGCAGGACGGCGGGTTGGATTTTGGAAGCGTCGAAGCGAAAATGACCGGTGATGGGACGGTGGCCCGACGAGCCCAGGTAGTCGTTCTCCCTGTCGCGCTGGCCCATGTTGTGCAGAAGCAGGGGAATGCCCCGGCTGTCCCTTCTATCGGAGGCCATGCCGATGTGCCAGGAGGTGTCGAAGATGACGATGTCGCCCTGCTGCCACTGGTCGGTGGCCGCAGTGTCGTTGGTCAGACGCTGGGCATGCCGGGACAGGAATACACCGAGGACGTTGGTCCGCCTGAAGTCGATGTTCGGATCCGGGCTGTTGATCACTCCGGCGTAGGCCCCAGGAGACGAGGCGATGTCGGCGTCGACCATGGCTTTCAAGTCGTAGCCGGCCTGCCGGAAGGCCCTCCAGATCTCGTCGGTGCAGGCGCCGCGATCATCGGGAGGATAGCCGCCCTGGTAGTAGCCACTGTCATAATGAGGATGGCGGCGGGCCTCCTGATGGGCTCCACGTACCATGGCCGTGTAGTCATCCACGCCGTCATGGTTGTAGTCCACAGGCGAGGTCAGAGGCGAATGGGCCGCGGTCTGCTCTGGAGAATACCCGGGCGGGCCGTGAGAAGCGGTCCTGGGGCCGTTTGCGGAGGAGTTTTGATTGTCTGAATGGCGAGCAGGCCCGATGCCCACCAGCCTGCCAGCCAGGGCCAAGGAGCCCGCCACAATCAATGCGAGCGCCAGCAGGACAGCCGCCCACCGCAGAACCATTGTCCGCCGATGACGGCGGCCGCTGCGGTTTCGCTCTGTAGGCACAGTGGTCACCTCATCCGGTTGCGCAGGGGCCTGCCATCCATGAATCGATGAAGGTTATCCAGGCAGATTTCCCGAACCTTGTCCATGTTGGAGGGCAGGTAGGCTCCCCCGGCTACATGCGGGGTGAGCAGGCAGCGTGGTTGCCTCCAGAGTGGGTGGTTTTCAGGCAGAGGTTCCGGTTCGGTCACATCCAGCCCTGCACCGAAAATGCCATCCTTATCCAGGGCTTGGGCCAGAGCCATGCAGTCCACCGCATCTCCCCTGCCCGCGTTGATCAGCACGGCGGTGGACTTCATCAATGCAAGACGATGGCCGTCGATGATATGTCTGGTCTGCGGCGTTGAAGGCAGGGCCAGAGCCACTACATCCATCTCAGGCAGCAGGGCATCCAGATCGTCAAAACCAGCCAGACGGTCGAACCCCTCCACCGGCTGGTCGGGATGCCGCCTGATACCGATGGTCCGAGCGCCTACAGCCTTGGCCAGACGGGCGAAGGAGGCTCCGATATCCCCCGTGCCCAAGACCAGGATCTGGCAACCGCGCGGTGAAAGGACAGCCCCGCGAGGTTCCCAACGGCCCATGCGTTGATTGTCCCGGTAACCAGGAAGGTCCTTCATCAGGGCCCACATCATGGCAAACATGTGCTCGGAGACCGACTGCCCGTAGGCGCCGGAGGCGCTGGTCAGCATGGCATCCTTGGGCAGAACCCCCGGTTTCAGGTAGGCATCCACACCCGCGCTGCTGGTCTGCAGCCAGACCAGGTTACGGCAGGCAACCACCTGCTCGGCCGGCGGATTACCCAAAATGATCGTGGCCTCCGATCGGAGGGATTGAGGGACATCGATGAGCCAATGCATGCTCTGCCGCATGTCCGTGTCGACAATGAACTCCTGATGAACGCCTGGAGCCGCCTGGAGGAATTCCTGTCGTTCGCTCTGGTCCAAGGGCAGGCAGTTGATGATGAGCTGGTCCCCAGGATGGTTCCCGTTCCGCTTTTCAGCCCGTACTTCGACATCGCTTTTGCCGGTCATGGTCCGCCGCCTTTCCGTTGCTGCCGACCCCCTTGGTCGCCCCTTGTTCATCATGCTAGCGCACTTGCAAGCTCGGGAATGACTCAAGACCATTCGAGGATAAAATCCATCAATTAGCTCACAATCCCTGCAATTCCGGGGCAACACACTGAGTTGCTCCATTCGCCAATCTCGGTGTACTATAAGCAAGGCTTCACCAAGCAAGGCAAGCACGGGGCTATGGCGCAGCTGGTAGCGCGTCTCCATGGCATGGAGAAGGTCGGGGGTTCGAATCCCCCTAGCTCCACAGATGGAATCCCGAGGTCACCTCGGGATTCTTTTTCATATCCGGATGCTGACCCATGCCGAAGCCCAGAGTAGGACACCCTGACAAACTCCGTTACGGCATCAAGGGATAATCTTCGCCAATCACTGTCGGCAATCTATAGAACCCACACCTCGATCAAAACTTTAACCTCGACTAACCAGCATTGTTTTTATCTCCCACCTAACAGGGTAGAGCTCGCTCAGACTCCCATTCTTCATTGTGAATCATGCCTGCCACAACCTTTGTGCCGACAAACCTCCAAGGGCCTTACAATTATTCTGATTAAAAATGTCGCAGTCTATCTGCAAACAGATCATGGGCTCATCGCAACGACTCCGGAGGCCTACACAACAATGACCAGAACTGAAAAGGGCGCACTTGGCGCGCTTACCGGGCTGTCCTTGGGGGACGCGCTGGGCATGCCCACGCAGAGCATGAGTCCAGCAGCCATCCATGAGGCCTACGGCAGAGTCGACACCCTTCGTGATGCCATTGCGGATCAGCCGATAGCTCCCGGTATGCCTGCGGGGGCTGTGACCGATGACACCGAGCAGGCGCTGATCGTGGCGGAACTAATCATCGATGGCAAGGGACACATCGATCCAAAGGAATTCGCCAAGCGCCTTCTGGCCTGGGAGGACGATATGAAGTCGCGCGGATCGCTGGACTTGCTCGGGCCCTCCACCAAGCTGGCCCTGGAACAGGTTCGCCAGGGCGCAGACATCATGACCACGGGAAGGACCGGCACCACCAACGGGGCCGCCATGCGAGTCACCCCGGTAGGGATAGCCAACAGGCCCAAGGACACCAGGAGGCTCGCCAATCGCATCTACGAGTCCTGCCAGGTCACCCACGACACGGTCGCAGGCTTTCAAAGTGCCGCGCTGATCGCTACGACAGTCAGTCTGGGAGTTGAGGGAATGACCGTTCGCCAGGCACTGAATGAATCCCTACGCCTGGTGCCAGCCATAGAGACCCCCGGGGCCTGGACTCCCAAGGCGTCGGTCCCCGCACGTGCCCGCCAGGCAATACGACTGTCTGAGGAATTCAGCGATGAGGACGATTTCGAACGCCACCTCATTGAAGACTGCGGAACCTCGGTCGAGTCCAATGAGTCCGTGGCAGCCGCCTTCGCCCTGACCTGGAGGTTTGCCGACGATCCCCAATCGGCTCTGTTCACTGCGGTCAACCTTGGTGGTGATACGGACACCATCGCCGCAATGACCGGAGCAATGACCGGCGCGTGCACCGGCCCCGAGGTCTTCGACTCTGCACTCTGCTCCCAGGTGGCTTCGGTATCCCACCTCGACCTGCAGCAGACAGCCCGAGGCCTGATTGCCCTAAGGCAGTAAAGCGTAAAACTGATAAGACTGAATCAGCCGGGAATACGAAAATATAGAGTCCAGGCAATCCTCGCTACATCCAGTACATCGTGAGTCAAAGGAGACAATCCATGTCAACTGCACCAAAAGAGGGCACCATCCTCTCCAGGGTTGAGCAAAGGGGCATCGAGCCTGTGCCCGAGGACCAGAGGAACGGGTCGCCCGGTCAGCTCTTCTGGGTCTGGTTCGCCGCCAACATCTCGATCCTGGGAATCCCTCTGGGAGCTACACTGATCGCCCAGGGCCTCAACCTCTGGCAGGCCGTGCTCGCCACGACCATCGGGGCCTTCGGATCCTTCGCCCTGGTCGGCATCATCTCCATAGCCGGCAGAAGAGGCGGTGCCCCCACGCTGACCCTGTCCAGGGCCATTTTCGGCGTCAGAGGCAATGCAGGCCCCACCCTGGTTGCCCTTCTGTCCAGACTGGGCTGGGAGACGGTGAACACGATGACCGGCGCTTTTGCACTGCTATCCCTGGTCGCCATCATCTTCGGTACTTCAGCCGATGCCAAGCGCTCTCCCTTCCTGACCTTCGTCTGCATTGCCCTCTTTGTGGCCCTGACCGTGGTGGTCTCGGCCGCTGGTCACGCCTTCATTCTGACCGTGCAGAAGTGGGCCACTTGGATATTCGGCGCCCTCACCCTCCTGGTGGCCATCTATCTGGCGACGACCGTCGACTGGTCCTCCTTCATTGGCAATGCTCCCGGCTCAGCCAGCGCCTTTCTGATCGGCGTGGGCACCATAGCCGCAGGAACTGGCATTGGCTGGGTCAACTCCGGTGCAGACATGGCCCGCTACCAGAAGACCTCGGTGAAATCCGGCTCTCTGATCCTGACCGCAGCGGCAGGCGCCGGCATCCCCTTAGTTGTGGTCATCGGCCTGGGATCGGTCCTGACAGCAGGCAACTCCACCATTGCCTCCGCCGCTGATCCGGTCGCCGCGGTTCGAAGCGCCCTACCTGCATGGGTCTCGATCCCCTATCTAATTGCCGCATTCGCCGGACTGCTCATGTCGAACAACCTTTCCGTATATTCGGCCGGCCTGACCACCATCACCCTGGGCATCAGAATCCCCCGCGTCTATGCGGTCGTCGTCGATGTGGTGGTGACCACCTGCGGAGCCCTCTACTTCACGCTGGGTTCCGACGGGTTCTACGGCCCCTTCGTCACCTTCATCTCCCTCTTGGCAGTGCCGCTGAGCACCTGGGCAGGCATTTTCCTGTCAGATATGATCTTCCGCAAGCGTTATGATTCGGACGGCCTTCTGAACCTTCAAGCCGATTCCCCCTACTGGTACTGGCACGGAGTCAACCTCCCGGCCATGATCAGCTGGCTGGTGGGGATAGTCGTCGGCTTCCTGTTCGTGACGGCCCAGGTCTCCAAGAACGAGGTCTGGTTCTCAGGACCGCTGGCCGGCAGCTTCCTGGGAAGGAACGGCCTGGCGTGGCTGGTATCCCTTCTCCTGGGAGGAATCCTCTACGCCATTTTGCACCTCCTCTCCAGGGATTCCGTGGCGGTGAGGGGCAGCGGCAATGACTGAGCCAAGGATCCTCCATCTGGGTCAGGTGGTGATTGACCTGAGCATGGACATCGACCACCTTCCGGAACGTGGCGGGGACATATTCGCCAGACGGAGCGCCATAAAGGTCGGCGGCGGATACAACGTGATCCACGCAGCCAGGCAGATGGGGGCACCGATAGCCTATATGGGGGCGATTGGCACAGGTCCGATGGCGGATATGGCCCGTGGAGCCCTTGCCGCCCTTCAGGTTCCCGCCCAAGGGCCTGTGCTGGACGACTGTGATACCGGCTATTCAGTGGCCATGATCGAGCCCTCGGGGGAACGCACCTTCGTATCGACAAGGGGCGCAGAGACCCGCGTGCCGGAGGGAACCTACGAAAGCATGGACTTGGTTGCCGGCGATATGATCTACCTGAGCGGGTATTCCTTCTGCCACAAGGACAACACCCGAAGCCTGGTCGGGTTCGCACACTTACACCAAGGCGAAGGATTCCCTGTGCTCTTCGACCTGGGACCCATGGTGGCCGATATTGCACTGGATGTGCTTGATACGGTCAACGGATTGCATCCGATCTGGTCTCTGAATGAACGCGAGGGACCAATCCTAGCGCAACGTCTGGGGTGCCAACCCGAAGCCGGCGACACAACCGAGCTGGAATCCCTCTGCCGCTCGCTTTCGCTGAGATTGGACAGTCCGGTGGTTCTCAGGACCGGCGCCCGTGGTGCCTGGTACTGCCAGCCCAAGGATGCGAGGCAAATCAAGTACATTCCCACCCCACAGGTCCAGGCCATAGACACCAACGGTGCCGGCGATGCACACTCGGGCGTCCTCTGTGCGGGCATATTCCAAGGCCTGCCCATCGAAGAGGCACTGACACTGGCCAACTGCGCAGGGGCCCTTTCCACTACACAGCCAGGTCCAGCCACATGCCCTGAAGAGGAAGCCATACGAAAGGCTGCCGCCTCCCTGCAAAGGTGACCAGCGCAAAACCAGTCAAAATACAGGCGGCCGCCGACGTCATACCGGCGGCCGCCTGGCCTTTACAAAGGAATCAGAGCAAGAGAACTCAGAGCTGCTTGCCGAGCTGATCGGCAGCACGCAGAGCGTGAGCCACGTCGGTGGGGGTCACCTCGAAGGGCATGTTACCCATGGTTTCGTCAGGACCGCAGGCGTGCTCGCCGACCTTGAGCAAGTCCTCATCGCTGGCCTGACCGATGCCGATCTGCTCCAGAGAGGTGGGCAGACCCACGCTGCGGAAGAAGTCGTAGACCCTACGGGTCTCCTCCAAAGGCCGATCCTCAAGAACCAGCTGGGCCAGGGTGCCGAAGGCCACCTTCTCGCCGTGCAGCATGGAATGGGTACCCTCCAGGGCGGTCATTCCGTCATGAATGGCATGGGCTGCAGCCAGGCCGGAGCTCTCGAAGCCCAGACCACTCAGCAGGGTGTTGGCCTCGATGATCTTCTCCAGAGCGGCTGTGCGCACACCGGCCTTGACGGAGGCCACGGCCTTGACGCCATCCTCCAGCAGGGTGTCGCGGCAGAGACGGGCCAGGGCGAAGGCGGCCATGGTGGCGTGTCCCCCGGTCATGGTCACCGCGTTCGACTGCACGCAGGCCGCCGCCTCATAATAGGTGGCGAAAGCATCGCCCAGGCCGGCCACCAGTGACCGAAGCGGAGCCTTGGCAATCACGTCGGTATCCATCAGGACCACATTCGGGTTGGCAGGCAGGGGCAGGTAACGATCGAAGACACCCTCAGGCGTGTAGAGTACGGACAGCCTTGAGCAGGGCGCGTCCGAGGAGGCTGCCGTGGGCACGATCATGACCGGCAGGTGGGCGAAATGGGCCACGGCCTTGGCTGTATCCAAGGTCTTGCCACCGCCGATACCGACCACCACATCGCTGTCACCCAGATGGGCACGATGACGGTCAATCTCCTCCATGGAGCACTCGCCGCCGAATTTCATCAGTTCGTAGGGGATCCCATCGTGCTCAAAGGAGGCGACGATGTCGTCGTGGTAGAGCCCGTCGATGACCGGATCGACGATCAGATGGGCGCCCTTGGTACCCAGAGCCGCGTATTCTCCAGCCAGCTTTCCCATGGCGCCCTCCTGCTGGACATAGGAGCCTGGAGAGCACAGAACCTTGCGCATATACACACCTTTCTCATTGCTGATCCCGCCTTCGGGACCAAATCCTTAGGAACGGGCCTCTTGGACCGCCCGAAAGTGACCCTAGTCACATTACATGGTGGGATGGGTGTGCCGCGCCGGACGGCAGGTCAGTTATGGGGAGATGGGCTGGTTGTGCTCGTCGGGGACGATTGTGGCGTAGGAGTCGTGCTGGAGGGACTGGGCGTGGAGCCTGTCGCGTCGGCAGACGGTGAAGGCGAGCTCGAGGGGTTCCCTCCCTGCTGCTGACCCTGCCCGGATCCGGATCCCTGTTCGCTGCCTTGGTTCTGATTCGACCCGGAGGGCTGGTTCTGAGGGGCACCGGGAGTCGCCTGATATTCAGGCTCCTCGGTGCGCCGCGCGGGCTTGGAGGGGGTCTCCTCCTCCTGGCTGGGGGTTACCACCTGGCTGGTCGGTGGGCTGACCACGTTACGAACCACCTTGTCGGTGCCTTCGCCCTTGGTCAGGGCATTGATGGCCAGGGCGGACAGCAGTACGGCCACCAGGGCGCTGACCACGGAGACGATGATGACGTTGCGGCGGCGCTGATCCAGCTTCTTCTTGCTGATTGCCGCGATGGAGGCCGCATGGGTCCGTGGACCATTGCTGGACGAAACGGTCCTGCCGGTCTTGGATGCCGACTTTTCGTCACCGACGGGAGGCATGACCTGCGTGGAACCATCCACCGGGACCATGACCTGGGTGGACCCGTCGGCGGGCTCGCTGGAATCGTCAGAACGAACCTTGCCCTGAACCGGCAAGGTCGTGGTCTGTCCATCGGCGTCCGAATCAGTTTTGGAGTCGTCATCGTCATGGTCGGCAGTGCCGACCACGGACTCCTGCAGCTTCTGGCCAGAGGCTTCCAGAACATTCTTGTAAATCTGCGAGGCCACGGCAGAGACAATGGAACCGATGGCAACGCCGATGATGGATCCAGCCACGCCGATCTTGGCGGCCAGCCAGAAGGAGGTCATGGCTGCAAGAGCGCCGGCGATGATCTGCGCCCAGGAAATGTCATGAAAGAACTGCTTCACTCCGACCCCTTTTGATCCTATGGCTGGTGGCTGCGCTCTTATGGTAGCTGGTCGTCATGGCGATACTGTGATGGCATGCCGACCGCCCATGAGCCTCAGTCGGTCTGGACCAGCCCCCGGGGATTGTCCCAGTCCCCCCGCATGGCGATGGCCGGACCGCGATTGTAGTCGATCATGGACCAGCGTAGACCGCCATCCGGCAGGTCTCTTGGCATCAATCGGGCCCAGTGGGCGTTGCGCATGGTGACCAGGCCCAGGTATTCGGGATATGCGTCGGCCATGCCCAGTAGAGCCTGAAGGGCCTCAGCGATAAAGGAACCATGGGAGAAGACCATGAGATCCGTGTCCGGACCAGCCCGATGGATCCACCGGTTCAGGGTTTCCAGGCCTCGTTTGCCCACCTGAGGCTTGGTCTCAGCACCGTGGCGCAACTCTCCCCCGGCGCCCCTGGACCA
This sequence comes from Bifidobacterium asteroides, assembly GCF_009683175.1. Classification (GTDB taxonomy): domain Bacteria; phylum Actinomycetota; class Actinomycetes; order Actinomycetales; family Bifidobacteriaceae; genus Bombiscardovia; species Bombiscardovia asteroides_H. The sequence goes on along the minus strand of NZ_WKKW01000005.1, from coordinate 95,537 downwards.
GGATTCGTAATCCTCGGGCCAGCGTTGACGAACCTCCTCGGCGCTGGCTCCCTCCCACTCGCCGAAGCCACGTTCACGCAGCCCGGGATCAAGATGGACCGTCTGACCCAAGGGGTCGGCGAAGGCGTGGGCGGTGGCGGCAGCCCGACCCAGGTCAGAGGAGACCACCAGCAGATGACGGTCTTGAGGGGCGCCATCCACATACTCAGCCCGAAGTTCCTCGGCGGTCCTCTCCACCTGCCAGCGGCCTACGCTGTTGAGGGGAATGTCGACCTGGCCCTGCATCCTGTGCCCGGCATTGTATGAGGTCTGCCCATGACGGACCACGGTCAAGGAGCGCACATGCCGTCCATCCCCGGCGGCGGTATCCGAATCAGTCATGGCTTTCCTGAGGGTCAGCGAAACGGCTGCGCAGATCATCCCCATTCAGGTCATCCGCCTTGGAAGGCACCCGGCCATCCGGGTCATCATCGGCAAGGGTAAAGGGGTGCTCCAGCTGCAGGTCCACCTGCGGACAGTCCTTCCAAAGCCGTTCCAGGTCGTAGTAGGCACGGGCCTGCTTGTGCATGATATGAACGACGAAATCACCGTAGTCAAGCAGAACCCACTGGGCCTCCTGGACGCCCTCCCGCGAGCGCGGATCCAGATTCTTCTGCAGGTGGAGCTGCTTCTCCACCTCCTCGGCGATGGCCAGGACTTGACGTTCATTGCTGCCGGTGGCCACCATGAAGATGTCGGTGATGGCGATGGGCTGTGAGACGTCGAAAGCCACGATGTCCATGGCCTTGACATCATTGGCGGCCCGAGCGGCCACCCGGACCGCGTCGATGGATTCCTGCAATGCTGGCACTTGTCACGCCTTTCCTTGTTGTCAAGCAGATGCTGTCAGGTTACCGCTCCCAGGCGGGTTTCCAATCCGGAACCTGGTGCTGGTCGTTGGTGGAATAGACCATGGCCCCATCCTCGACCGGATGGCGGATGACCGATCCGGCCCCGGTTGTAACTCCGTCGCCCACCTGGACGGGAGCTACGAAGAGGTTCCCTGCGCCCACGTGCACTTCCGATCCGATCTCGGTGCGATTCTTGTGCACGCCGTCATAGTTGGCCGTGATGGACCCGCCTCCCACGTTGCTGTCGTGGCCTATGTGGGCATCCCCAACATAGGAAAGATGAGGCACCTTGGTCCCGTGGTCGATGGTGGCCTTCTTCATCTCCACGAAGGCCCCGGCCTTGGTGTCCTCGGCAAGGACGTTGCCGGCCCTCAGATAGGTCCATGGGCCGATGTTGGCCCTGGCTCCGATCCGGGTCTCCTGCACGCGGGAACGCTCCACCTTGGCCTGCGGCTCGACGATGGCATCAATCAAGGTGGTATAGGGGCCGATGACCGCATCCGAGGCGATCTCGGTATGACCCTGCAGGAAGCATCCGGGCAGAATGACGGCATCCTGCTGGATGACCACATCGTCCTCGATCCAGGTGGTGGACGGGTCCAGGATGGTCACCCCCTGGCGCATGAACTCCCGGCAGACCCGCAGATTATGGGCCTTGGCCAGATCGGCCAGCTGGATCCTATCGTTGACGCCTTCGACCTTGAGTGGATCAGGGGCAGCGAAGGCCCCGACCCTGCCCAGGCGGCGGGCTGTCTCCAGGGCATCGGTCAGATAGAACTCGCCCTGGGCGTTGCTGTCATCCAGACCGCGGACCGCCTGTCGGAGCAGGTCTGCCTCGAAGACGTAAACGGAGGTGTTGACCTCCTTGACGGCCAGCTCGGTGCCGGTGGCGTCCCGCTGTTCGACGATGCGCAGGACCCGTCCATCCTGGTCACGGATGATGCGGCCGTATCCGGTGGGGTCGTCCAGATTGACGGTCAACACCGTGGCTCCGTCGCCGGAGCTGACATGGTAGTCGAGCAGGCTACGCAGCGTGTCCGCGCCCAGCAGGGGCATGTCCGAGGCGACGATCAGCACCTGGCCGTCGTGCCGAAGCTCCCCATCCAGCTGGTCCACGGCGCACTGGACCGCACGCCCCGTTCCCGGTCGGCTGTCCTGACGCACGATGCGCACCTGGGAATCATAGGAGCGTGCAGCCTGCGCCACCAGGTCGGCCTGATGATGAACCACCACAGCCGTGAGCTCGGGATTGAGCGCAGTCACCGAAGTCATGACCCTCTGCAGGAAGGTCTTGCCGGCCAGGGTGTGCAGAACCTTGGGATGAGCAGAGCGCATGCGAGTGCCCTCGCCTGCGGCCAGAATGATGCCAGCGGTCAGCGTCTGTCCGCCGCTCAAAACTCCACCACCCCGCTCTCGGCGATGTCGATCAGATCCTGAATGGAGTCCACCACCTGGTCAGGGCGGTAGGGGAAGGTTTCCACCTCGGATCGTGTGGTGATACCGGTCAGCACCAGGAAGGTGTTCAGGCCGGCCTCGACACCGGCCACCACATCGGTATCCATCCGGTCGCCGATCATGGCCGTGGTCTCGGAGTGGCCGCCCACCCTGTTCAGGGCTGTGCGGAACATGATGGGGTTAGGCTTGCCTACAAAGTAGGGCTCTCGGTTGGTGGCCTTGGTCACCAGGGCCGCCACCGCGCCGGCTGCCGGCAGGACGCCGTTCTCGCTGGGGCCGGTGGCGTCCGGGTTGGTGCAGATGAAGCGGGCGCCGCCCAGAATCAAGCGGATGGCTGTCGTGATTGACTCAAAGGAGTAGGTTCGGGTCTCGCCCAGGATCACATAGTCCGGGTTGATGTCGGAAAGGATGAATCCGGCCTCATGCAGGGCCGTGGTCAGCCCGGCCTCACCGATCACGTAGGCCGACCCCCGCGGCATGGTCCGGGACACGAAGTCGGCAGTGGCCAGGGCCGAGGTCCAAATCCGATCCTCAGGCACGTCGATGCCCGAACGACCAAGGCGGGCCGAAAGATCACGAGGGGTGTAGATGGGATTGTTGGTCAGCACCAGATATTGGCGGTTGTTGCGCTTGAGGGTGTCGATGAATTCGGCAGCGCCGGGCAGGGCCGTGTTCTCGTGCACCAGCACGCCGTCCATGTCGGTGAGCCAGGTTTCGATCTTCTTGACTGCCAAGACAGTTCCTTTCGGTTGGTCACCGACCCCAAGGAGGCCGTCTCCGACCGGAATCGGCGAGCGTAAGCTCCCCCACCTGGATTCGAACCAAGACTAAGGGTTCCAAAGACCCGTGTGCTGCCTTTACACCATGGGGGAAAGGCGGAACCATGGGGCCCCGCCAGGTTCATTATGCCACAGCCGGACGATTACGCCACGCCATGCCGGGCAGGCAAGGCTTTAAGCGAAGAGGAAGCCCTGGCCATGATGGGCAGGATAGGTGTCGAAGAGCCGGGCCACCGAGCCGTCCTCGAAGACCGCCTTGATGGCCGAGGCCAGCAGGGGGGCGATGGACAGGACGGTCAGCCCGTCCCAACGCTTCTCCTGGGGAATGGGGACCGTGTCGGTCAGAATGACCTCCTTGGCCTTGCAGGACTTGAGCCGCTCCACGGCGGGTCCGGACATGACACCGTGGGTGGCCACGATGGTGATGGAGTTGGCACCAGCCTCATCCAGCACATTGCAGGCCTCGGCAATGGTGCCGCCGGTGTCGATCAGGTCGTCCACCAGCACGCAGTCCAGGCCGCGCACGTCGCCCACCACCCGATGGGCCACAGCCTTGTTGGGCTGGGTGATGTCGCGGGTCTTGTGGATGAAGGCCAGGGGCACGCCTCCCAGGCGCTGGGCCCACTGCTCGGCCACCCGGATGCGGCCCGCGTCGGGAGAGACCACGGCCACCTTGGACAGATCCATCCGGTCACGCACATAGTCCACCAGCACAGGCATGGCGATCAGGTGGTCCACAGGCCCGTCGAAGAAGCCCTGGGACTGGGCAGCGTGCAGGTCGACCGACATGATTCGGTCCGCGCCGGCCGCCTTGAGCAGGTCGAACATGAGCCGACAGGAGATGGGCTCGCGGCCCAGATGCTTCTTGTCCTGGCGGGAGTAGCCCAGGAGCGGGCAGACTGCGGTGATGGACCGTGCCGAGGCCCTCTTGAGGGCGTCGATCATGATCAGCTGTTCCATGATGGACTTGTTGACCGGGTCGGAGTGGGTCTGCAGGACGAAGACATCGGCTCCACGCACCGACTCCGTATAACGCACATACATCTCGCCGTTGGCAAAGTCGTAGGCTGTCGTCTCGAGGACGTCAATGCCGAGTTGATCGGCCACGTCCGCCGCGAGTCTGGGATGGGCCCGGCCTGTGACAAGTATGAGATTTTTTCCTGGTCTGCCTTTGAGTATCGCGCTCACCATATCTCCAAACGTTGTTTTCGCTGAAGCGGACAGACCCCATAATAATGGCGCGCGCTGACACAGCCGTACAGTCCGTGTTGGCGAGTCCGACGGTATGCGAAGCTCAGGAAGCCGAGCGATAGAGCCCGTGCTTGTTGATGTACTGCACCACCCCGTCCGGGACCAGGTACCAGACCGGCATGCCCCGGGCCGAACGACGCCGCACGTCCGTGGACGAGATGGACAGGGCCGGAATCTCCAAGGTATCAACGCAGTGGGCAGGCACCTGAAGGTTGTCAAGACTGGAGGAGTAACCGGGCCGGGAGACGGCCACGAACTTGGCCAGATCCCACATCCTGTTGGCATCCTTCCAGCGCATGATCTCGGCCACGGCGTCCGCCCCGGTGATGAAGAAGAGGTCGCTGTCAGGGCGCATCCGCTTGATGTCGCGCAGGGTGTCCACCGTGTAGGTGATGCCAGGACGCTCAATGTCCACCCGGGAGACCGTAAACTTGGGGTTGGAAGCCGTGGCGATCACGGTCATCAGATAGCGGTCCTCGGCATTGGTCACCGTCTTATCGAGTTTGAAGGCCGGGCGACCGGTGGGCACAAAGATGACCTCATCCAGGTCGTAGACCCAGGCCACCTCTGAGGCAGCCACCAAGTGGCCATTATGGATGGGATCGAAGGTGCCGCCCATGATTCCAACCCGGGGCCGACGGTTAGGGTGGGCCGGTCCACAGGCCCCGTCAATATCTGATGGCTCCTGCCCCGATTCTCCCTCCTTGGACAGTTCAGACATCATCCGGTTCACGCCTGCTCGCCCTCCCGTCTGGCTTCCGAGGCGTTCTCCTCGTTCTCAGACTCGGCCTCCTGACGCATCTGCTCGGCGCTGGGGTTGACCCGGTCAGGATCGATTCGCTCCATGTCGGCATTCCACTCCTCCTGGACCACACGGCGGATCTCGGAATAGGTGGGCAGAGGGAAGCCCGGCTGGTAGGCCCGACGGACCTGGGCCACGCATCCGGTGATGGCTACCAATGAGTCGGACAGGTCGGCGATGCGCCCCTCCTGCTCCTGCTTACGGAAGACCGGCACCCGCTCCTCCATGACGGTGATGTCGTGCCTGACCTGGTTGAGTTGGTCCTGATCCAAGTCACGCACATCATCGGCATGTTCGTCGGGCCAGCCAATCAGGACTGCATCGGCGTACTCCAGGCAGGAGCGCTGGTCTGCATCCGGGATGCCGTCCTCGATTTGGACCAGAAAGACGTACCGCAACAGGCTCAGCCGCTCTGAAGCCACCCTCAGCCAGATGCGTGGATTGTCGTGTTCGCGTTGGAAGAGCTCTTCGATCTTCTCGTTCACGGCCGCACCTGCCCCCTGCCGTAGCCGATCCATTTGGTGGTGGTCAGCTCCTGCAGACCCATGGGCCCTCGGGCATGCAGCTTCTGGGTGGAGATGCCCAGCTCGGCACCCATGCCGAACATACCGCCATCGGTGAATCGTGTCGAGGCATTGACCATGATCACAGCTGAATCCACCCGGCGGGAGAACTCCTCCACAGCCTCGTAGTCCCGGGCCAGGATGGCCTCTGTATGACCAGTGGAGTGACGGTTGATGTGCTCAATGGCCTGATCCAGGGAGTCCACCACGCGGACCCCCATCTTCAAATCCAGATATTCGCGATCCCAGTCAGCCTCTTCTGCACGGACCAGCAGGTCTTCAGGCAGACCATGTCCGGCAAGGATGTCCATGGAGACCGTATCCAGGTGCAGCTCGACCTGGGCCCTTGTCAGCGCTTGGGCCACACGGGGCAGGAATTCAGCGGCCACATCCCGGTGGATGATCAACTTTTCGGCGGCGTTGCAGACGCCTACCCGCTGGGTCTTGGCGTTGACGATGATGGGGATGGCCTGATCCATGTCCACCGAGCGGTCCACGTATATATGGACATTGCCGGCACCGGTCTCGATGGTGGGCACAGTGGCCTGCTCAATTACGCTGCGAATCAACCCGCGGCCACCCCTGGGCACCAGCAGATCGATATGACCGCGCGCCTTCATCAGAGCCTGGGCCCCTTCGCGACCGTATCGGTCCACGGAAGCCACCAGAGCGGGATCGAGCCCCTGCTCACGAAGGACCCCACCTATCAGTTCCACCAGGGCCCGATTGGTGCGATCGGCCGCGTGGCCTCCTCGCAGGAGGGCCGCATTGCCGGACTTGAGGCAGAGGGCCACCACATCGATGGTGACATTGGGGCGGGCCTCGTAAATCATAGCCACCACACCCAGAGGGACCCGCACCTGATTGAGCCGCATGCCGTTGGGCATGTCATGGCCGCGAACCACCTCGCCCAGGGGATCGGTCAGCCCAGCCACCATGCGCACGGCCCGGGCGGCATCCGCGATACGAACCTTGTCCAAGCGCAGACGGTCGATCAGCCCGGCGCTCATTCCTTCTTCAAAGGCCTGTGTGCAGTCCTGCTCATTGACCGCGGCAATCTGATCGGCCTGGTCGACCAGTGCATCGGCCAGTGCCAGCAAGAGGGCGTTCCTGGCCTGACCGGTCATGCCCGCCAGACCTGCCTGTGCAGCGGCCGCCGCATCGGCCATGGTACAGACCCGATCGAACACATCCTGGCGACCGGAGTTACCGCTTTCACTCATGTTCGTCAGATCCTTTCGCCCTCACGGGTCCGCCAGACCCATTTCTGTACCGATTGTAACCCTCAGCAGGGGCAATGACGACAGGAGGAGGGAGGGCATTGCCGCTCCCCCCTCCTCCAAGGACCAATCAGTGGGTCTGATCCAGCTCAGGATAGAGCGGGAAGGCCTCGACCAGCCGGTCCACCCGGGCCTTGAGGGCATCCAGATCCGCCTGGGGGCCCTGGGCCAACGCGGTTCCGATCACGTCGGCCACCTCCTCGTACTGGGCCGGGCCGAATCCGCGAGTAGCCAGGGCGGAGGTCCCGATGCGCAGACCGGAGGCCACAGAAGCCGGGCGCGGGTCGAAGGGCACCGTATTGCGGTTGACGGTGATGCCGATCCTGGCCAGCAGGTCCTCCCCCTGGCGACCGTCCATCTCGCTGTTGCGCAAATCCACCATGACCAGGTGGACGTCCGTCCCTCCAGTGAGCACGGTGATGCCGTTGTCGGCCACATCCTTGGCCATCAGACGCTCGGCCAGAATCTTTGCACCCTCCAAGGTGCGCTCCATGCGTTCCTTGAATTCAGGCGTGCCGGCCAACTTGAAGGCCACGGCCTTGGCGGCGATCACATGCATGAGCGGCCCGCCCTGGTTGCCGGGGAAGACCGAGGAGTTGAGCTTCTTGGCATACTCCTGACGAGCCAGGATGAACCCGGAGCGGGGTCCGCCCAGGGTCTTGTGGGCCGTGGAGGAGACCACATCGGCATAGGGCACCGGGCTGGGGTGCAGGCCAGCTGCCACCATACCCGCGAAGTGGGCCATATCCACCCAGAACTTGGCCCCCACCTCGTCGGCGATCTCCTTCATGGCTGCAAAGTCCTCAATGCGCGGATAGGCGCTCCATCCGCCGATGATCAGGGCGGGATGGGTCTCCAGGGCCCGCTGACGGATGATCTCGGGCTCGATGCGGAAGGTGTCCGGATCGACCCCGTAGGATTCGGCATGATAAAAGCGCCCGGAGAAGTTGATCTTCATGCCGTGGGTCAGGTGGCCGCCATGGTCCAGGGCCAGGCCCAGCACGGTGTCCCCGGGCTTGATCAGGGCCTGATAGACGGCGGCGTTGGCCTGGGCGCCCGAATGGGGCTGGACGTTGGCGTACTCGGCGCCGAAGAGGGCCTTGGCGCGGTCCCGGGCCAGGTTCTCGACCTGGTCCACCCACTCGCATCCGCCGTAGTAGCGTCTGCCAGGATAGCCCTCGGCATACTTGTTGGTCAGCACGGATCCCTGGGCCTGCAGGACGGCCTTGGGCACGAAGTTCTCAGAGGCGATCATCTCCAGACCGCCGCGCTGACGCTCCAGCTCTCCATCCAGCAGTGCAGCGATCTGCGGATCCACCTGCGAGATCGAAGAGTTCAGGACATCGTAGGATTGCTGTACCGGGTTCTCTTCGACCATGGGTCGCTCCTTTGTCTTTATAACGTACAGCCTCGGATACAGGGGCTGGTGGGCAATACTGTACGCCATGCCGACCCCTGGCAGGCCCTGGCGTCCACAGACAGTTTCCTCCGCGAGCCGAGCAGTGCAATGGTTCGGACCCCTGCACGGGGTAGAATGCCCTGGTAATGATCAGTTCGGCGACATGGCGGAGGGGCAGGCAACCATGAGCACATACCACAGCACCCGAGGCGGCGTGGAGCAGCTGCAGTCCAAGCAGGCCATCAGACGAGGCCTGGCCCCTGACGGCGGACTCTACGTCAGCGATGAGCTGGATGCTCTAGCCATTGACCCCGCCTCGGTCGCCGGTCTGGACTACAGGGGCACAGCCAAGCTGGTTCTTTCGGGACTGCTGAGTGATTACTCCTCCGCTCAACTGGACTCCTGCCTGGATGCAGCATACGGAGAACAGTGGTCCGATCCGGCAATCACCCCTCTGGTGGACCTGGGCGGCAACGACTTCGTACTGGAGCTCTTCCGCGGGCCCACCTCGGCCTTCAAGGATGTGGCCTTGCAGCTTCTGCCGAGACTGATGGCCCTGGCCGGGGACGATGGCGAACGGATCATGGTGCTTACGGCCACCTCCGGAGACACGGGCAAGGCGGCGCTGGCCGGTTTCGCAGACGCGCCCGGCACGGGCATCACCGTCTTCTACCCTCAGGGCAAGGTGAGCCAGATCCAGCGCCTGCAGATGGTCACCCAGGAGGGCGGCAACCTGCAGGTCTGCGCGGTTCGGGGCAATTTCGACGATGCCCAGTCCGCAGTCAAGTCCATCTTCGCCGACGCCGACCTGGCTCATGAACTGAGCGAAAAGGCCTCGACCGTGCTCTCATCGGCCAACTCCATCAACGTCGGCCGCCTGGCCCCGCAGGTCGTCTACTACTTCCGAGCCTATGGGTCCCTGATGGAACGGGGAGTGATCAGACCTGGGGATCCGGTCGAGTTCTGCGTGCCCACCGGCAACTTCGGCGATGTACTGGCCGGATACTACGCCAAGATGATGGGGCTTCCAGTGGCCCGCCTGACCGTGGCCTCGGACCGTAACCGGGTCCTCAACGACTTCCTGACCACAGGCATCTATGACCGCAATCGTCCCTTCTACACCACCACTTCCCCCAGCATGGACATCCTGATCTCCTCCAACCTGGAGCGGATGCTCTACTACATGGCCGACGGCGACACCAAACTGATTGCCTCGCTTATGAGCGATTTGGAGTCCACGGGACGCTACCAGGTGCCCGAAGCCGTTATGACCAGAATCCGCGGACTCTTCTCCTGCGGCTGGGCCGACGAGGACCAGGTGGCCTCAGCCATCAGCGACTGCTGGGAGGACCGGGGATACCTGATCGATCCGCACACGGCCTGCGGCTACCAGGTCATGACCGAGCAGACCGACAGGGATCCTGCCGTACCCCGGGTGCTGCTGTCCACGGCCAGCCCCTACAAGTTCCCCCGGGTGGTCTGCCAATCCCTGGGCCTGGAGACCCAGGACAGCGACTTCGACTGCATGGACATCCTGGCCGAGGCCACCAACACCAGGCCTCCCAAGGCTCTGCGCGCCCTGGAAAGCGCACCTGTGCGCTTTAAGGACTGCATCGATCCCAGGGAGATGTCCGACTACGTCCGCCACGCGGTCATGCAGTCCTGAAACCTGGACAAATTGGCTCAGATCTCCTTCCTGGCATAGACCTTGCGAGATATGACTATCGAAACCATATCAACCGCCAGAATCAAGGCCAGCCCGAGGACCATCGGCCGCCACAGGTCGGAAGTCAAAGATCGCATGATTGAATTCCAGAAGGTCCCCCAGTCCAAGGGCAGCAAACTGCCGATAAGGGCCATGATTGGCACCAAACCAAGAAGCGCCAGGAAGACTATCATTGCCTTAACTGGCTCCAGCCAATAAAACAAGGGTGTAGCTACCGCAAAGAGCAAAGACTCCAACAGGAACAACCCCGAAGCAAACAAGACAGTGTCGCGCCAATGGTCCTGACCATGCAAAAATGAATCAGTAGCGTAGAAGAAGAATATTGCATAGCCGCAAGACTGAACTAGGACCAGCAGAATTACAGCAGCATAGCGTCCGAATACCTGGTGATCACGTGTTATGGGCAGCAGACCGTTCAAGCGAATTGCCGTATTGCTGAAATCGACGAACATACCGAATACCAGGCCTACAAGCAGTCCGATTCCCATGCTGGTTACTGCTCCCGTCAACGCAGTCCGTGCATCTTCCCCGTCATTGCCTGTCAGGGCCATGACTAGGTTCAGCAGGATTCCTATGAGAGGAACGGACATGAAAATCAGCACACCGACCCAGGTTCTCCCTGCTCCTGAGAAACGTTGCATGTCCAACCTGATCTGCTTGGCTATCGCCTTCATGACTCCACCTCCTTATTCCTGTCGGTCGCGGCAGGTGAGCCCGCGGTCAGTCTGATGATGTTGTCAAAGTCGGCCCGCTCCACCAGGTAGCGGTCCTCTGAAGGCTCCACGGCGGCAGGGGAAGCCGATGCCAGAAAATCCTTCAAGTGTTCGGCAGGCACCAGAGCCTCGAAACCTGTGGCGGAACGCTGCAAACCCATCAGATAGGGTATCTGCGCTCCAGCCAGATCGTCCGGCCCCCCTCTTACGACCTGGAAAGCCTCCATCAACTCGTCCTTGGGGCCGGTGTAGAAGACAGACCCCCGATTGATATAGGTGACGAAGTCAGCCACCCGTTCAAGATCCGTGGTGATGTGGGTGGAGAAAAGCACCGAGTGACGGCCGTCGCCGATGTAGTCCAGCAGAATATCCATGAGCTCGTCCCTGGCCAGGACATCCAGACCACTGGTGGGCTCATCCAGAATCAAGAGCCTTGCATCGTGGCTGAGGGCGACGGCCAGCATCAGCTTCATCTGCATGCCACGGGAAAGCTTGCCGATTTTACGGTTTTCCTGCAGACCGAACCGACGCAGATAGTCGTGGTAGCGATCACTGTCCCAAGAGGGATACATGGGTGCCATCACTGGCTCGACGGCCTTGACCTTCCATGCCTCCGGGAAATAAATGGAATCGAAGACCACGCCCAGGTCTGCTTTGACATCTTCCTCCTGGTTCAAGGGATCACGGCCCAAAATGCTGATTTCTCCGCTGTCTCGGCGGGTCATATTGAGCAAGAGCCGAATCAGGGTGGATTTGCCTGCACCGTTAGGGCCTATCAATCCCATGATGTAGCCCATGGGCAGGTCCATGGTGACCTGGTGCAGACGGAAACCCGTACCGTCAGCCTTGACGTAGCTTTTCCCAAGGTCACTGACGCGCAGGGCATAGTCGATCCCCTCAACAGAAGTCATCATCGGCGGTGATGCACACATACTGCTATTCCTTTCCTTCTTCGGACGCTGGCGCAGAACCCTTGCCGCCCAGCAGGATGTCGAGCAGGCCGCGAATCCGGTCCGGGTCCATCCCGGCCCGACGAGCCGTATCGACCGCCTCCCCCAGCAGGGACTGCACGCGGTCCTCCAGATGCTGCCGCATGACCTGGTCGCCACTGTCGGCCACGAAGGTCCCCTTGCCTTGGATGTTCTCCACCAAGCCCTCTTGGGCGAGTTCGGTATAGGCGCGGGTCACGGTCAACACGGACACTCTGAGCTCCTGTGAGAGATGTCGCAGGGAAGGCAGCCCCTCCCCCGCTTTCAGGTCTCCAGTCAGGATGGCCGAACGTATCTGGTCCTCGATCTGCCGATAAATTGGCTGTCCGGACAGGGATGAGATGATCAGCTTCATCCAAGCCCCTTTCATTGATTGTCGGTACAACCCTGGCTGAGCTGTGCCGGTGTTCATGTATACACTATAACAGTTCGGTTATGAAGACAAACCAGCCGCTGATTTTCCAAGGATCTACGAACATGGTTCGAGAATTGATAGATCCTGCCCTATAGTGTTGAAATTCCGGCCGACGACAATTTCGGACAAAATCCATTTGGAGGAGGTCATCGCCGCATCGTTCAGGTAAAAGGCGGATACAGTGCCATCAACGAAAATCCGGCACGGTCGTTGCCGTACGGCCATCTACACCGATTGCCTGCTGTTGAATCGTAAAAATGAAGAGCAACAGAAGCACGGATGTCGAGCATGCATCAGCACGACCACAAAAGGCAGCAAAGTCGCCAAAACTTGCCAAAGTCGTTGAATCGACGGACTTCGACACCACGAAGTTCAGAGGACAACCAGACCTATCGGGTCTGGAGTCTGCTGGAGGACAGAAGCTCTCGGGCGTGCTTTAGAGAGGTTGCCGACTCGCTGCCGGCCAGCATCCGGGCAATCTCCCGCTCTCTGTCTTTGCCTTCCACCTGGTGGACCAGGGTTTCTACGGCATCGCCGCCCTCCCGGCCCTTGGCCACGACGAATTGTCGATCGGCCCAGGAAGCCACCTGTGGCAGATGGGTGACCACAATCACCTGGGCGGTGACAGCCAGCCGGGCCAGACGGCGACCAAGCTCTACAGCAGCCCGTCCGCCTACACCAGCATCCACCTCGTCGAAGATGAAGGTCATGGTCGGACCGCCAACCTGGGAATCTAGGCCAGTATGCCCATGGCCAGTCCCGTCAGGTCCTGATGAGGTCCGGCCTTCGGCGGCCACCAGCTCCAGAGCCAGCATGAGACGGCTGAGTTCGCCGCCCGAGGCGCTCTTGCCCATGGGCAGCAGGTCCGAACCTGGATATGGCCTGAAGAGAAAGTCGATCTGGTCCAGACCATGTCCGTCCATCTCCTGGTCCTGACGCGGCCTGACGCGAATCTCAAGCCCAGCGCCCGCCATGGCCAGGGAGCGCAATTCGCCATCGACAAGATCGCTCAGTCGTCTTGCAGCTTTGGTCCGTGACGCAGACAAATTCCGTGCCGCCTTCAGGGCGCTTCCGCGAAGCTGCTCAACCTGACCTTGAAGCTCCTCCAGCTTCTCGGGCGAGGCATCCATGTCCTCAAGTTCAAATGCAGCCTTCTTGCGCCAAGCCAGAACATCGTCGATGCCCGGTCCCCAGCGTCGGGTCAGCTCATCGAGATCGTGAATGCGAGCATTGATCTTGTCCAGATCGCCCTCCTGGCCTTCGTCGTCCAGCTGGCTGCTCAGGGTGAAGACCAGGTCAGACAGGTCGGCATTCAGCGCGCGCAGCCGCTGGGCCGACTCCTGAAAGACCCCCTCTACACCGATGCCCTCCAGGGCGGCAATAGCTCGTTCCACCAGGGCCGTAGCCGAAGGTGCATCGGCATCGGGGTCGATCTGACCTGAGTCCAGGGCGGACAGTGCGGACATGACCCCCTGACTGATCTGGGCAGCGTGCTCGATCCTGTCCCGCTGTGCCTTGAGTTCACGATCCTCGCCGGAATGGGGGTCGACCCGGTCGATCCGGGCGATGGATTCTCTAAGATAATCAGCTTGGGCCATAGCGCCGGACTGTTGGTTACGCAGCTCCTCCAGATGGTCCTGGGCCTGCCGGTACTGCCTGAAGGCCTTGGAAAAAGCCTCCAGCTGCGGACCGTCACCGGCATAGGCATCCAGAAATTCGCGCTGCCGGGCCGGACTGGCCATACGCATCTGATCCGCCTGCCCATGGACGGTGACCAGCATCCCAGCCACCTCCTCCAGCAGACCACGAGGTGCCGTCCTGCCGTTCAGAGCGGCACGGGAACGCCCCTTGACCGGCATGGTTCGGGCCAGGAAGATCTGCCCCTCATCCTCCAAGGGCAGGCCAGCCTCGGTTATGGCAGCGGTCACTGGATTCTCGACTCCTGCTGCTCCTGCATCGAAAATCCCCTGCACCCAGGACTCACGGGCTCCAGGCGACACCAGTTGGGGGCGGGCAGCGGACCCAGAAATCAGCCTGATGGCGTTGAGCAGCATGGACTTGCCGGCCCCGGTCTCTCCGGTGATGGCCGTCATGCCAGCAGCAGGCCGTAACAGGGCATGATGGATGGGACCCAGGTCTCGTACTTCAAGCTCTTCCAACATCAGTGCTCCTTGTTCGACTCCGGTGGCTCCCCCCGGTCCTGCCCGTTCGCAGCCGCCGAGGGGCGATGCTGCTCCCTCCAGCCGACCACCGGCAGATCAAACTTGGAGACCAGCCGTCTGGTGAAGGGCACCCCGGACAGCCTGGCCAGCCTCAGGATGTCGTGGGACTGCCGCACCACGATGCGGGAGCGCTTGGGCACAGGTCGTTGGCGGCGCCCGTCATTACAGATCCAGCCGGCCGATTGGGAATCACCCAGGATATCCAGGGTGAACTGCGACTTTGGGCCGATGATCAAGGATCGGGCGAAGAGGGCGTGTGCAGCTATGGGCACCATCTGTAGCGACTGCGCATCCGGCCAGACGATGGGCCCGCCCACCGAAAAGGCATAGGCTGTCGATCCGGTCGGGGTAGCCACAATCATGCCGTCGCAGCCGAAGGAGCTCATCTCCACATCGTCCACTCTGACCGATACCTCGATCATCTTGCCCCGATCATACCGTTCCAGGGTCATGTCATTAAGGGCCCAGTCGCTCAGTGGTCGATCGGCTCCGGGTATCCACAGGTCCACATGGGCCACCATGCGCTCGTCGATGGAGTAGTCATGATCGGCCACCCGGCGAATGGCCTCCCCTATCTGGAAGCTTTCGAACTCCGCCAGGAATCCCACATGACCCAGGTTGACCCCCAGGATGGGCACCTGGGTGCCCTTGACCAGCTCTGCAGCCCGCAGAATGGTCCCGTCGCCGCCCAGGACGATGACGATCTCGGTGTCGTCGGCCACCTTCTGGCTGGGACTGCCGAATTCCGGGGCGGCGATGTTGTCGACAATCGAGACGCGAAATCCGTCCCGGCGCAGCTGCTCCTCGACCTCGTCAACCAGGTGGCCGCTTACCCGGACCCGGCTGTGCGTGACCACGACAGCGCTACGAGCACCCATAGGGCCTCCCTTCCGGCAACAATGATCATCCTATCGGGCCCGGCCAACAGCTGCGCTCATCGCGCCGGGGTCAGGCCAAACGACGATCAGCGGCTGCGGCCATGCCTCGCCCGGTCTCATACCGGGGTGATCCGGTCCCTTCCACGGCATCGGCATCCACCACGACACGGGAGACATCAGTCCTGTCAGGCAGCTCGAACATGGTCGCTTCAAGGGTGTGCTCAATGATACCCCGCAACCCTCGGGCGCCCACCTTGCGCTCCAGGGCGATGGCGGCAACCCGATCCAAGGCGGCATCAGTGAAGACCAGATCGGCCCCGTCATCCAGGAACATGCGCCGGTACTGGTCGACCAGGGCATTGTCCGGTTCGGTCAGCACCCGCCGAAGCTCATCGGCGCCCAGTGGTTCAAGTGTGGAGATTACCGGCAACCGCCCCACAAACTCGGGAAGCAAGCCAAACTGTTCCAGGTCCTCGGCCCTGACCTGACTCATGATCCGGTCGTCGGGCACCCTGTCAGTCCCCTGAGTAGCCGAGAATCCGCTCTCTCGCAGACCCAGCCGTCGGCGGACGATCTCCTCAAGGCCGACGAAGGCGCCGCCGCAGATGAAGAGGATGTTGGCCGTGTCCATGACGACCGTGCGGACATCCCCATGCCGCCGCGAACCCTGTACCGGCACGCGGGCCTGGGTGCCCTCGATGATCTTGAGCAGGGCCTGCTGGACCCCCTCGCCGGACACGTCCCGGGTAATGGATGTGTTCTCGCCAGACTTCCTGGCGATCTTGTCGATCTCGTCGATGTAGATAATCCCCCGCTGGGCCAGGTCCATGTTGCCGCCTGCAGCCTGAAGCAGTCCCTGCAGGACGGATTCCACGTCCTCGCCCACATACCCAGCCTCGGTCAGACTGGTGGCATCCACTATGACGAAGGGGACGTTCATAATGGTGGCCAGGGTTCGCGCCAGGTAGGTCTTGCCCACGCCGGTGGGGCCCATGAGCAGGATGTTGGACTTGTCCACCTGGACGCGTGGTGCCGCGCCCTTTCGATCAAACGCGGCGTCAGCAACACGGCCACGGTCGCCCAGGTCCATATTGACGCGCTTGTAGTGGTTGTAGACAGCAACGGACAGGGTGCGCTTGGCGGCCTCCTGGCCTATGACATACCGGTTCAGATAGGCGAATATCTTTGAAGGCGCAGGCAGGGTCACCCGCTGGTCGGCGGCATCCTTGGCCATGTCCTCCTGGATGATCTGGGCGCATAGACGTATGCATTCGTCGCAGATGGCGCAGGAAGGCCCCTTGACCAGGCGGCGCACCTGATGCTCATCCTTGCCGCAGAACTCGCAGCGATTCAGTCCGTCATTGTAGCTGACCACACGGCCCATGGCTCTCCCTTCCCGGAGAATCCCCGAGGATCGCCGAAATCAAACTTTTAATTGGCATCGTCCATGATGCCAAAAACGTCCGGAGGCCGTAGGTCCCAGGGGCCCGCCGCCATCCGGACGATCAATCATGCACTCAGTCACCGGAGCTAATTACGGTGCTCCAGGACCTCGTCCACCATCCCGTAATCCTTGGCCTGTTGGGCGGTCAGAATGGTGTCCACCTCGATGTCCTTGCGGATCTTCTCCACATCCTGACCGGTGTGCTTGGCAAGGGTCTCCTCCAGCCAGGTGCGCATGCGCAGCATTTCCTTGGCCTGGATCTCGATCTCAGTGGCCTTGCCGAAGTCCTGCTCCATGGCCGGCTGGTGGATGAGCACACGGGCGTTGGGCAGGATCAGGCGCTTGCCCTTGGTGCCGGCCGCTAGAAGAACGGCAGCAGCCGAAGCGGCCTGGCCCAGGCAGACGGTCTGCACATCGGGCTTGATGTACTGCATGGTGTCATAGATGGCGGTCATGGCCGTCATGGATCCCCCCGGCGAGTTGATGTAGATGATCACGTCGCGGTTGGGATCCTGGCTCTCCAGAACCAGGAGCTGGGCCATGATGTCGTCCGAGGAGGTGTCATCAACCTGGACGCCCATGAAGATGATTCTGTCGTCAAAGAGCCTGGTGTAGGGGTCCTGGCGCTTGTAGCCGTAGGGGGTCCGCTCCTCGAACTGCGGCAGCACATAGCGGTCGGCGGGCATGGAGGCCAGGCCGCGAGGGCCGGCCAGTCGACGGGCCCGTGCTACGAATTGCGCTTCTTCAGATGCCATGTGGAGTGCTCACTTCCCTTGATCCGCGGTCATAGTGCCGTGTGTGGTCACGATCCGGTCGACAAAGCCGTACTCCAGGGCCTGCTGGGCCGTGAACCAGTGATCGTATTCGTTGTCCCGGTAGATCTCCTCCAGGGTGTGGCCGGTCTGTTCGGCCGTCAGCTGGGAGAGCGTGCGCTTCATGTCCATGATCAGCTCGGCGTTGATCCTGACATCAGTGGCTGTGCCACCGACGCCGCCCGAGGGCTGATGCATAAGCACCCTTGCATGGGAGGTGACAAAGCGCTTGCCCTTGGCCCCGCTGGAAAGCAGGAACTGGCCCATGGATGCCGCCATGCCGACCGCGACCGTGGCCACGTCCGGCTCGATCAACTGCATGGTGTCGTAGATGGCCATGCCGGCCGTAATGGAGCCGCCAGGCGAATTGATGTAGAGCCAGATATCCTTCTTGGGATCCTCGGCTGCCAGCATCAGCATCTGTGCGCAGATGACGTTGGCGTTGGCGTCCTTGACCTCGTCCCCCAGCCAGATGATCCTGTCCTTGAGCAGTCGGTTGAAGATGGGATCGGTCGGCGTAGGGGCCTCCCCCTCCTCCATCACGGGACTGGTTGCCAATGAGTTGTTCACCCTGTCTCCTTCGATAAACGTATCTGTATTGAGAGTAGCCCCCGCAATCGACGCAGCCACGGTCTTTCTGCTCTTTGCGCAACCGCTACGACAGGGCCGCACCCAGGCTGTTTCGCCACTGGATGCGGCCCTGTTCGCTGCTTTGAAAGCTACTCCTGATCCTGGGAGAGCTGGTCTGCAACTTCAGCCGCGGCGGAGGCAGCCTGAACACTCTCGTCCTGCTCCTCCTGGGCCTCAGGCTCACCCTCGCCCAGGAAGCGGCTCAGGTCCACCTCCTGGCCATCGGGATCCTTGAAGGTGACGGCCCGCATGCCGGCCAGCATGCCCTTGGAGCGGCCGACCTCCTGCACAGCCGAACCCAGCTGGCCGTTGCGGACGATGCCGTTGATGAAGGCACTGGGATCCATGCCGTACTGCTGGGCGATGGAGGCCAGGAAGTTGGTCACGTCGGCCTGGCTGACCGTGATGCCCAGCTTCTCGGCCAGGGCATCCAGGGTCATCTGGTCGCGCAGTTCCTTCTCCACGGTCTGCTCGGCCTCAGCCTTCTCATCCTTGCTGGCCTTGTCCGGGTCCTTGCCGGTGTTCTTGAGCTGATCGGTCACCATGGACTGCTTGATGCCCTTGGGCACCGGGATGTCCAGGCCGTCCTGGAGCTTGGCGATGAAGGCGTCGCGGGCGTCAGTGGCCTGCCGACCCTCGGCATCCACCTGGCACTGCTTGCGCACGTCCTCGCGCAGCTCCTTCAGGGTCTCGAACTCCGAGGCCTCCTTGGCGAATTCATCGTCCAGGTCTGGCAGCTCCTCGGCCTTGACCGAGTTGACCTTGACCTTGATCTGGGCCTTCTCGCCCTGGTGCTCGCCGGCCTCCAGGGTGCCCTCGAAGGTGGTCTCTTCCCCGGCGGACAGCCCGTCCAGGGCCTCATCCAGGCCGTCCAGCATGGTGTTGGAGCCCAGCTCGTAGCTGACCCCCTGCTGGGAATCCACAGACTTTCCGTCGATGACGGCATCCAGGTCGATGTTGGCGTAGTCACCCTTGGTGGCGGGACGATCCACGCTGACCAGGGTGCCGAAGCGCTGACGCAGGTTGTCCAGACGCTTGTCCACGTCCTCGTCGGTGACGGCTGGCTTGGGGACCTCAATCTCCATGCCCTCGATGTCGGGCAGCTCGAACTTGGGACGAATCTCCACCTCGGCGGTGAACTTGAGCTTGGTGTCGTCCTTGGCCGAGGAAGGGATGTCCTTGACGTCGATCTGCGGCTGGGCCATGGCGTGCAGCTGCTTCTCCTCCAGGGCCTTGGAGTAGAGCTCGGGCACGCCGGCGTTGACGGCCTCGCCCGCCACGCTGGCAAAGCCCACGCGCTGATCGATGATGGGTCCGGGCACATGGCCCTTGCGGAAGCCGGGGATGGTCACCTGCTTGCCGATCTCCTTACGGGCCTGATCCAGGTAGGGGTTCAGCTCATCGGGATCGACGGTGATGGTGAGCCTGACCTTGGTGGGCTCGAGGTTTCTGACGCTGATTTTCACGCTGCGCTCCAATTCATCCAAACCGTTTGATCTGCCAGTAAGGCAACCGTTACATAATAGCGCGAGTCAGGGACTCTGACAGGAGCGAAACCTGCCAGGGACGGGCGCCCTCCTGACGCAGGAAGTCGGCCACATCCCGTTTCTCTGGTTCGTCTGTCCAGCAGAGGTTGCGCAAGTAGCGGGGCTTAATCAGAATCTCGTCGGGGGTGTTGGACCGGTGTCCCACTTCAGTCACTGCCTTGCGCGCTGCCTCCAGCCTGGCGAACCGGTCCGGATGGCGGCGTCTCCAGACCTGCATCGACTTGGGGGCGTTGGTCTCCTCACACCGTGGCTTGGGAGGCACCGGCAGCTCTCCGGTAGGAAGACTCAGTGCTTCCAGAATGGCCTGTTTCCAGACCGAAGGCCTGACCCGGCGCTGGATGGGCGCATAGCGCTCGAACATGCGGTCCTGCTCGCCGCCAGTGTGGATCCTGACCCGCTCGTTCAAGGATCTGATGGCCCGGAATTGGGCGTTGTTGTGCGGCTTGAGCCTGCCGGCCTCAATGATGGCCTTGTCTGGCAGAAGGAGGGTCGGAGCTATATCGTAGCGGCGGGCCAGCTGGTCTCGGGTGGTCCACAGGGAACGAGCCACAGCCAGGCCTCGACGATCATTGTGCAGGGCGTTGATATGCGAGATATGCCGCCAGGGCTGCTCAGGCTCCAGCTTGGGGATTTTGCACTGCTCCAGCAGCCAGGCGAATTCCTGCCTGGCCCATTCATCCTTGCCGTGACGGCGCAGATCCTCCAGCTCGCGCGACCGCACCTGATCCAGCAGCTCCACGTCCAAGGCGGCGTAATTGCGCCAATCACGCGGCAGCGGTCGGTAGGACCAGTCCGCTGCAGAGTGCTCCTTTGCCAGCGTCAGACCCAGATAGTGCGCAGTCACTGCAGACAGACCGTAATGCCCCAGGTTGAGCATCCTGGCCGCCAGCTCGGTGTCGAAGAGCGATGAGGGCCTCATACCCAATGCATAGAAGCCAGGCAGATCCTGAGGGGAGTCATGAATGATCCATTGGGACCCATCGACAGCCTTATTGAATTCCGACCAGTCACAGCCCGCCTGCATCAGAGCCGGTGGGTCCAGAAGGAATATCCCCGCCCCCTGGCGCTTGAACTGGACCAGATAGTCGTCGTGGCCATAGCGGAAGCCCGAGGCCCGTTCAGCATCCGCGGCCAGCGCACCGCTGCCCTGGGACAGCATTCGACAGGCCCGGCGGTATCCGGCCATATCGTCGATGACCGACGGCACACCCTGGGCGGGCTCTGAAAGCAGCTGCGTCTTAGGCTCCGTGGTCACCTGCGCTCAACCTCTTTTGTAGTTTGTCTTCCATCACGACACCGGGCCGACCGGCCCGGAAAACACACGCCTGAAAGCATAGTCCATGCCCTCAACCCACCGGAAAACCTTTGCAAAGCATGCCTTGTCGGCAATTTATCGATGTACAGTATCGGTCATTCATAAAGCCGGTCATTCAACGTTCCAGTCATTTAATGATTCCGCCATTCAGCGAGTCCGCCATTCGCTGATTGGCTGGCTGGCCTTCACACAAGCAGACAAAACTCCCCACGGTGTTAGCCGTGGGGAGTCATAAGACAATTATTCTGATTGTTCCTGGGCCACCCGGGAACCAAACTAGTTCTGCGCCTCAGTAGACCACGAAGCCATGGGCCTCCAGCTGCTTCTTGACCCGATCCTTCAGGGCCGCGGAAGGACCTTTGGCATCCTCCAGCGGGTAGGGAATGCGCAGCTCATGCCACTTGGGCCGTCCAAGCTGATGGAAGGGGAGCACATCAATGTGCTCAATGGCATCCTTGAACTGTTCGCACACCCGAGCCACATTCTCGACGTTCTCCTCGGAGTCGGTCAGCCCCGGCACCAGCACGAAGCGAACCCAGATCTTGCTGCCGCGGGCAGCCAGACGCTTGCCGAATTCGATTGTAGGGGCCAGCGTACCACCGGTCACCTTCTTGTAGGTGGCCTCGTCGCCGGATTTGACATCCAGCAGGCACAGGTCGATATCGTCAATCATGGCATCGGTGTAGTTGCGATTGAGGAAACCTGATGTGTCCAAGCATGTGTGGACGCCCATCTCCTTGGCAGCGCGAAAGACGCGTGAGACAAAGGCTGCCTGCATCATGGACTCACCGCCGCTGAAGGTGATTCCTCCGCCCGTGCTCTTGAAGAGGTCCTGGTAGCGGGCCACCTTGTCGATCATGGCCTGCAGGTAGACGGGCTGGCCGTCGCGCATCTTCCAGGTGTCAGGATTCTGGCAGTACTGGCAGCGCAGGGGGCATCCGCTCATGAAGACGGTCATCCTTGTGCCCGGCCCGTCCACTGAGGTGTTGATGTCCCAGGAGTGAACAAATCCGATGTCGCCCGTGCGCAGGGCATTCATGCGGTCGTGCCGGTCCAGTCCAATAGGCGATTCGAACCCCGAAAGGCCGCCCATCAGGGTCTGGCTCTGGTAGACCTTGGATTCCTTGAGCATGTGCGGCTGTGTGGTATGGAAGGTGGTGGTCTCCGTCATCGGATCCTCCTGAAAAAGACGAAAAGGGGGCGGGGCCTTGGTGCGCCCCGCCCCATGATTCACCGTCTCATCGACGGTTGACTATCGCCACAAGGGCGATCAGTCGGTCACCGCGCCCTGGTGGAAGGTGCGGGAGATCACGTCGAGCTGCTGCTCGCGCGTCAGCTTGACGAAGTTGACAGCGTAGCCCGAGACGCGCACGGTCAGGTGCGGGTACTTCTCGGGGTGCTCGACAGCATCCTCCAACTGCTCCTTGCGCAGGACGTTGATGTTGGCGTGGTAGAGCCCGTGGCCGTTGCCGGCATCCAGGATGCCCACCAGGTTGTTGATGCGCTCATCCTCGTCGCGGCCCAGGCCGTCGGGGGTGATCGTGTTGGTCAGCGAGATGCCGTCCAGGGCGTCGTTGTAGTCGATCTTGCCCACGGAGAACATGGAGGGCAGCATGCCGTGCGAATCCATGCCGTTCTCGGGGTTGGCACCGGGAGCGTACGGGGTGCCCTTCTTGTGGCCGGAGGGGAAGGACCCGGTGTTCTTGCCATACTCCACGTTGGAGGTAATGGTCAGGATGGACTGGGTCGGCACAGCGCCACGGTAGACAGGCAGGCGCTTGATCTGGCCCATGACGGTGGACACGGTCCACTTGGCCAGGTCGTCGGCGCGATCGTCGTCGTTGCCGTAGATCGGGAACTCGCCAACGGTCTTGTAGTTGACGATCAGATCGTCGTCAGCGCCCTCGACATACTCAGGAGTGCCCTTGGCATCCTTGTTGTAGATCGGGTAGACCTTGGCGTACTTGATAGCCGACAGGGAGTCAGCGGCGATGGACAGGCCGGACATGCCGCAACCCAGGGTGCGGTAGACCTCCTTGTCGTGCAGGGCCATCTCAATGGACTCGTAGTCGTACTTATCGTGCATGTAGTGGATGATGTTCAGAGCTTCGACATAGGTCTCGCTCAGCCACTCCAGGGCCTTCTCGTAGTTGTCCTTGACCTCCTGGAAGTCCAGAGAACCGTCTTCCTTGGGGGTGACAGGCTTGATCACGTCCTTGTCGATGACCTGCATGCCGGTCATCTCGTCACGGCCGCCGTTCATGGCGTAGAGCAGGGCCTTGGCGGAGTTGACACGCGCGCCGAAGAACTGCATCTGCTTGCCGACCCTCATGGGGGACACGCAGCAGGCGATGGCAGCGTCATCGCCCCAGTGGGCGCGAATGTCCTTGTCGGACTCGTACTGGATGGCGGAGGTGTCGATGGAGATACGGGCGCAGAAGCGCTTGTAACCCTCAGGCAGCTTCGGATCCCAGAAGATGGTGATGTTGGGCTCGGGGCCGGGTCCAAGGTGCTCCAGGGTCAGGGTTGCCAGCAGACGGAAGGAGGTCTTGGTGACCATGGGCCTGCCGTCGTCGCCGAAGCCAGCGTCGGACCAGGTGGCCCAGTAGGGGTCGCCCGAGAAGATGTTGTCGTAGTCCTTGGTCCGCAGGAAGCGCACGATGCGCAGCTTCATCACGATGTTGTCGATGATCTCCTGGGCATCGGTCTCGTCAATCAGGCCAGCGGCCAGATCACGCTCGAAGTAGACGTCGAAGAAGGCGGACAGACGACCGATGGACATGGCGGCGCCGTCCTGGCTCTTGACCGAGGCCAGGTAGGCCATGTAGGTCCACTGGACGGCTTCCTTGGCGTTCATGGCAGGACGGCTCAGATCCAGGCCGTACTCCTTGCCCAGGTTCAGCAGCTGCTTCAGAGCCTTGATCTGCTCGGCGTGCTCCTCGCGGAAGCGAATCCAGTGCTCGATCTCTTCCTCGGTGAAGTCGTTGCGGTAAGGAATCGAATCCTTGTCGGCCTTCTTGCGGGCGATCAGCTCATCGATGCCGTAGAGGGCCACACGACGGTAATCGCCGATGATGCGGCCACGGCCGTAAGCATCGGGCAGACCGGTCAGAATCTTGTTGTGGCGGGCCAGCTTGATCCTCTTGGTGTAAACGTCGAAGACGCCATCGTTGTGGGTCTTGCGATACCGGGTGAAGATCTTCTTGACCTCGGGATCGGGCTCCTTGCCGGCCTCCTTGAGGGCCTGCTCAACCATGCGCCAGCCGCCGTAGGGCATCATCGCACGCTTGCAGGGAACGTCGGTCTGCATGCCGACAATCACGTCGTCTTGGGTCTCGCCGGCAGGCTTGCCGTCGATATATCCGGCTGGGAAGGCGTCAATGCCCGCCGGAGTGTGGGTGTCCACGTCGTAGACGCGCTGCTTGCGCTCTACGGCAAGGAAATTGTCATCCAGGTAGTTCCACAGGAACTTGGTCTTCTTCGTAGCCGGCGCCAGGAAGGATTCATCACCGGTGTACGGAGTGTAGTTCTTTTGAATGAAGTCGCGAACGTCGATGTCTTTCTTCCAGTCCTCGCCCTTGAAGCCCTTCCAAGCCTTGGCTTGCAGCTCTGCGGGAGAGACGGTATTGGTCTCAACTGCTGTCATAGTCAACTCCTTGTTGATATGGTCAATGGCGCTTCCTCACACCACTGTCACTTTCAAGTATAGGGGGCGCACTACCACGGGAAACCGAATCGCGACGTGAGCTATATCACACTGCGAGCAGACTCGCAATGGGCGCCACGCCCATATCTTGCGAGGTCGCCCGGCACACCGCCTGAGTCCCGAACCGCCCTGACCGTACGACCAACAGGTCGCCAAAGATAGAAGGCGATCCAGCAAGAGCTTCATCTGTCAGCTGACGACTGTCCCTGCCCGGGGTCTCCCTCCCAGGCCTGCCGCCAACGGCGGTCTTCTTCATCCCATTCCTTGTTCCGGCGCTTGGCGATCTTCCAGGCATCGAGGGCCTCCTGCCTGCTGTGGTA
The DNA here is from genome assembly GCF_009683175.1 of Bifidobacterium asteroides. Classification (GTDB taxonomy): domain Bacteria; phylum Actinomycetota; class Actinomycetes; order Actinomycetales; family Bifidobacteriaceae; genus Bombiscardovia; species Bombiscardovia asteroides_H. Next base: position 70,401 of record NZ_WKKW01000005.1, on the reverse strand, counting down.
GGGGCCCATCCGCCTGTCCTGTGGTGACAGCTTGCCCTGCTCGGGTCTGCCGGTGACGGTGTTGAAGTACCAGGCCGTCCGCTCCTGTTCGGAACCCATAGCGATCACTCCCTGAAGGCGTTGGTGACTGGCAGCCGGCGATCCCGGCCGAAGGCCAGGGAGGTGACCTTGGGCCCCAACGGATACTGGCGCCGCTTCCACTCGGCCCTATCCACCAGTCGCATGACCGTGTCTACCGTGTCGGGATCGAAACCGTCGTCCAGGAGGTCGGCCCGACCGTGGGCATGCTCGATGTACGCCTCAAGGACCTTGTCGAGCAGGCTGTAGTCTGGCAGGGAATCGGAGTCCTTCTGCCCTTCACGGAGCTCGGCCGAGGGTGGCTTGACTATGGAATTGACCGGGATGGGCTCACGTTCACCCCGTGCCTGGGCCTGGGCATTGCGCCAGCGGGCCAGTTGCCAGACCCGGGTCTTAAGCAGATCCTTGATGGGCGCATAGCCGCCAACCGCATCGCCATAGATAGTTGAATAACCACAGGCCAGCTCGGACTTGTTGCCTGTGGCCAGGGCCAGAAGCCCCTCGGCATTGGCGTAGGCCATAACGATGACGCCGCGGATTCGGGCCTGCAGATTCTCTTCAGCCACCCCTTCGAGATGCAACTGCCCTTGGAAGGCGTCGAATTCGGGGCCTATGGCTTGCACCACGTAACGCACGCCCAGACGCTGGGCCAGATCGGCGGCATCGTCCCGGGAGCCCCCCGAGGAGTAGCGACTGGGCATGGAGATGCCGCGCACATGCTCCCCTCCGCAGGCATCGGCGGCCATGGTCGCCACCAGGGCCGAGTCGATCCCGCCTGAGAGCCCCAGGCAGACGCCGGTGAAATGATTCTTGGCCATATAGTCCTTTAAACCCAGCACGCAGGCCCGATAGACCTCCTCATCCCCAGGCATCTCTTCGGCCATGCAGGATTCACTGGGCAGAGGCCGCTTCCCTGGTGCAGGCAGGGCCCAAGTGGACAGATCCTGGACGAACCTTGGCGAGCGCTCCAGTAGAGTGCCATCCTGGTCCACCACAAAACTGCCTCCGTCAAAGACCAGATCGTCTTGACCGCCCACCTGGTTCAGATAGAGCAGAGGCGCGCCGACCTGCTTGGCCCGACGAGTCGCCAGCTCGTAACGGACGTGCCCCTTGCCCTCCTCGAATGGGGAACCGTTGATGGTCACCAGGAGGTCGATGTCCCGGCCAGCCAGGTCGCTGATGGGATCGCCATCCTGCCAGATATCCTCGCAGATGGCCAGCCCTATCCGGTGCCCCTGCACCTCCAGGACCACAGTCCTATCTCCCGGGGTAAAGATCCTGTACTCGTCAAAGACACCGTAGTTGGGCAGGAAGTGCTTGTCGTAGCCAGCCTCGACCCGACCCTGATGCAGGACCACCAGCCGGTTGCGGGGCCTGTCCTGATCCGTGTCGGTGCCGACGGTTCCCACGATCACATAGAGCTGGCCCAGACCCTGCTCCTCCAGCTGTCTGGCCAGACGGTCGGCCCGAGACCAGGCGGCTCGACGGAAGCTGGCCCGGAATGCCAGGTCCTCGATTGGGTAACCTGTCAGGCTCATCTCGGGAAAGACCACCAGGGTCGCCCCCTGCTCAACCGCCTTTCGGGAGTAGTCCACAATAATATCGGCGTTGCCGTCAAGATCGCCCACACAGGTGTCGATCTGAGCCAGAGCCACCAGCAGATTGCCATCCCGCCGCGGCTGTTCCTCTTGTATGCCCATACCCATGATTCTAAACCGTGTCAGGGCCGGCCCACAGGCAGACAGTCCCGAATAGGGAGCGATACGGAGAAGACGTGATTGCGGACGCCTCAGACCTTATCGGCACCAGCCTTACGGGCGGCCCGACGCACCAGTACCGAGGCAACCAATCCCAGGAAAAGCAACAGGACTGCAAAGCCCATGGCCCACTGGGCGCCTTGGGTAAACCCCTCGGTCAAGGCGTTGGTCACCTGAGGTCCTAGGACTCCCAGCCGGCCCCGGGTGCCCTGGGCCCGCATGCCGACAATGGCGTTTCCGGCTGAAGACTGGACAGATCTGACAAGGCCATCGGCCATCTGCGCCGAAATCCCCTTGAGTGCTGTCAGATGCCTTGGCAGCACCAGGCTCAGAGCCAGGGAGAGGGCAGAACCTGAGACTGCGGCGCCCAGGGCGGTCCCCCACTGGCGGATGGTGGACTGGGTGGCCGAAGCCTGGCCGGACTGGGCCACCGGAACGCCGGAGAGCACCAGGCTGGTCAGCTGTGCCGAGGCAAAGCCCAGACCGGCACCGTAAATGATCAGAGTCAGGGTCATGGGCCAGACCGGTACCGACCCACGCATGAGCAGAATGGACAGGGCCACGCCGACAATCTCCATCAGCAGGCCCGTCTGCACCGTGCCGCCGGCTCCCAGACGGGCTGAGACCACCCGGGCCAGACCACCCGAAACAACTGACCCCAGGGCCATGACACCCAGGATGGATCCGGCCCCCAGGGGGCTCAGCCCCCTGGCGTTGATCAGGTAGAGAGGCAGGACGAACATGACCGCGAACTGACCGGCGTTGACAATGGCGGCCGTGAGATTGCCCCAGCCGAAGGTGCCAATGGCGAACATGGACACGTCAAGGATGACCATCTTGCCCCTGCGCGCCCTGGCCAGCTCGATCAGCGCGAAGGCGGCCAGCAGGGCCAATCCAAGGATCAGACTGACCGGAACCGGCGACAGGGGTGCCGATGCAGACCAGTGCAGGGGGCCCAGTTCAAGTGCAGCACGGGGGCGCCACCAGCCGTAGGTCTGCCCCTCGATCAGCGCAAAGACCACCAGGGCCGATCCCAGGGCCGAAAGAAGTATGCCCTTCCAATCGGCAAGCATCCCCCAGCGGTTGCCAGTCTGCCCGGGCGCTGACTTGGTCTCGGGCACAAAAACTGCACTGGCCACAAGAACAATCAGCCCCAAGGGCAGATTGACCAGGAAGATCCACCGCCATCCGATGGTACTGGTGAAGACCCCGCCCAGGAAGGGGCCGACCGCCGCAGCGGAGGACATGACGGCCCCCCAGATGCCGAATGCAGTAGCCCGGTGACGACCCCGGAAGGTTGCGGACACGGTGGAGAGGGTGGATGGCATGACCAGGGCGCCGCCGATTCCCTGAACAAGTCGCGCCAGAAGCAGCAATGTACCGGAGGATGCCGATGCGGCGAAGACGGATCCCAGCACAAAGATGACCGTGCCCACCTGCAGAATCCGCTTGCGTCCGATCATGTCCCCCAACCGACCGGAAGGCAGGAGTAGGGCCGCCAGGACGATGCTGTAGAGAGCTGTCACCCACTGGGCTTGAGCCAGGTTGATGTGGATGGCGGCGATGATGGAAGGAATAGAGACGTTGACGATGGACGAATCCAGCACAATCATGGCCAGACCCAGGGCCAGCACCCAGAGTGCACGCCAGGGCGGTGCCGCCTCCTGAGACTCCTGGCTGCCTTTCTGACGGCCCTTCTTCACGTCTACGCTTGCCGATCCGGTCATCAGATCTCCCCTCACCATGGTCTGCGATTTTTTGCGACTATACGTCGCGAAAATCTGTCTGGCAAGTTCACTCAGCGCGGACAAGCCGCACGCTAAAGAGGTCCTTTCAGCTTGGCTCTGCTGCAAATAGGCCATATCATATGCCCCAAGACCGGCCGAACCCGATTCACAATCGCAGCACCCGGCTGGCCAGACCAAGGAGGACCATGCCCAGGATTCGCGAATCCACGCTCCAGGAGCACCGAGCCAAAACCCTGGACCGGATCATCGCCGCCGCCGAGGCCATCCTGCGCACCGGCGGACGCGGCCGGCTGACCATGGCCGAGGTGGCCCGACGCACCAATCTGGCCCGGAACTCCCTCTACCGCTACGCCCGGGATGCCGACCAGCTCTGCGACATGGTCATGGAACGGCATCTGCCCGACTGGGGTCTGGCCCTGGATCAGGCCCTGGGCAGGACGGACGACCCGGGCCGGACGATCGAGGTCTGGACCCGCACCAATCTGGAGCAGGCCGGACTGCATGGACACGGTTGGCTGATGAACCTTTACGCCGAGCAGCACGACGAGCAGTTACGCCAGGCCCTGATCTACGGCAGTCCCTCGAATCCCCATGAGCCCGGCCTAAGGAGCGATCGGTCCACAGACCGGCAAATCCAAGCCCTGCTGGACTTCCACCGGCAGGTCAACCAGCCGCTGATCCAGGCTTGGGCAGCCCTGCGACCAGCAGATCCGGCCATGGGTGTGGAGGTGACGCGAGGCATAGTCCAATCCGGCATGCGCCTGATTGATGCCATGGACCAGGAGCTTGAGCCTGAGCAACGGCAGAAACGACTGACCATCATCATCGAGAAGGTGACCGCCTGCGCCAAGGCCGTCACCGCCACCCTGACGGAAGGACCTACATGCGCCTGATCGGCAACATCTGCTGGCTGCTGCTGGGAGGACTGGCCATCGCACTGGCCTGGACCCTGGTGGGCATCGTGCTCTGCCTGACCGTGGTAGGCATCCCCCTGGGCGTCCAGGCCTTCAAAATGGCCAGACTGACCCTGACCCCCTTCGGCAGGCAGGTCATCTATGGAGGCGGGTTGGGATCCTGGCTGGCCAATCTGCTCTGGATCATCCTGGGCGGTTGGTGGCTGGCTCTGGCCTATCTGGCGGCCGGGCTGGTCACCATGCTGACCGTGGTGGGCATACCCTTCGGCCTGCAGGCCTTCAAGATGGCCCGCCTGGCCCTGATGCCCTTCGGATCCTCGGTGCGCGTCGCCATCTTATGAAAGGATTGGGATATGAGCACAGTCATCATGCATACCTCAGAAGGCGACATTCGCCTGGACCTCTTTGACGACAAGGCCCCTGAAACCGTAGCCAACTTCCTGGATCTGGCCGCCGGCCGCAAGGAATGGACCGATCCCGAGACGGGCCGGAAGCGTCAGGATCCCTTCTATGACGGGCTGACCTTCCACCGGATCATCAAGGACTTCATGATCCAGGGCGGCTGCCCGCTGGGCACCGGCACAGGCGGCCCCGGCTACGAGTTCGACGATGAGATCGACCCCTCCCTGACCTTTGAGGAACCCTACAAGCTGGCCATGGCCAATGCAGGGCTGCGCCGGGACCCCGCCACCGGAAAGACCCACGGCACCAACGGATCGCAGTTCTTCATCACCACCGTGCCCACCCCCTGGCTGAATGGGCATCACACCATCTTCGGCCAGGTCGCCGACGAGGATTCACGGAATGTGGTCGACAAGCTGGATGCCGTGGCCACCGACCCGGGCGACCGTCCCCTCGAGCCGGTCTTCATCAACAGCGTCGAAGTCCTCTGAGCCGTGCCGGGGATGGTTTCGAAAAAGACACCCAGCAGATTCCAGCCCGGCACACGCAGCTACACCATGTCCCGGATCAGGGGCACGGAAACATCAATAGAACGCCAGGTCCGGTCCTACCTCTTTTCGCGAGGTCTGCGTTTTCGCAAAAATGACAAGAGGTATCCGGGCCATCCTGATGTGGTTCTGCCCAAGTGGCGGGCCATGGTATTCGTCAATGGCTGTTTCTGGCACATGCATCAGGGCTGTGCCAAATTCTCCCTTCCCAAATCCAATGTGGAGTTTTGGACAACAAAGCTGACAAGGAACCGTCTGCGGGATCAGGAGCAGGGGGAAAAGCTGAAAGCCATGGGCTGGCGGGTTTTCACAGTCTGGGAGTGCCAGCTGGACGCCCGCCATGCCCAGGAAACCTTGCAGAAATTGTATGAGGCCATCACAGCAGATGGCGATTCGAACGAAGGAGTCAAGAATGAGCAGATTGAACGGCAAACGGCAAGAAGCTGAGCAGAAGGACATGCGGGTCAACTTCGCCATTCTCGGAGCCGGACGGATAGCCAACGCCCTGGCCAAGACGGTGGTCATGATGGCACAAGACCCGCAGTACAGCCACCTGGTGGCCCCCTACGCCGTGGCAGCCAGGGACGGGAATCGCGCAGCCGCCTTCGCCGAAAAATATGGATTCCAGCATTCCTATGGCTCCTACCAGGAACTCCTGGATGATCCCCAAGTGGATCTGGTCTACATCGCCACGCCTCACAGCCTCCACGCCGAGCAGGCCATCGCCTGCATGAAGGCCGGAAAGAACGTGCTGGTCGAGAAGTCCTTCACAGCCAACGCCGATCAGGCCAGGCAGGTCATTGAGACGTCCGAAAGCACCGGCCTGCTCTGCACCGAGGCCATCTGGACCAGGTACATGCCCTCGCGCTCCATCATCGACGACATCATCTCCTCAGGGGAAATCGGCACTGTCAAGACCGTCACCGCCAATCTGGGTTACGTGACCGTGGGCAAGGCCAGAATGACCGATCCGGCCCTGGCCGGCGGCGCCCTGCTCGACGTGGGCGTCTACCCCCTCAACTTCATCGACATGGTCATGGGACCCAAGCCCATTGAACGTGTCTGCACGGATTGGGTACGCAGCCCGGAGGGCGTGGACAGCCAGAACTCCACGACCATTCTCTACCAGGATGGATCCATGGGCGCAGCGACCAGCTCCATGGTCTCAGACAGCGACCGGACCGGTAGCATCTGGGGAGACCGGGGTTACCTGCAGTGCGCCAACATCAACAACGTGGAGTCCATCGACCTGTACGACGGGGACCACAAATTGAGGAAGAGCTACCCCATCCCCAATCAGCTGACCGGTTATGAGTACGAGGTGGCCAGCGCCGCACAGGCCATCCTGGACGGCAAGACCGAGTGCGCCCAGATGCCCCACAAGGACACCATGCGCATCATGGAGCTCATGGACTCCCTGCGCCGCCAGTGGGGGTTGGTCTTTCCCTTCGAATCGAGAACCAGCAGATAAAGCTGTAGATAAAAGCCATGGTGACCAGCCTGCCTATTTGATGCGGCGGACCTTGCCATGCTCGACCAGGTAGGCCCGCCGGGCAAGATCGATCATGGGCAGATCGAAGGCCGAATCGGTGTAGAAGGCGTCGATGGCCGTCTCCTGACCCAGGATCCGCTGAAAGTGCAGGGGCTTGTCGGGTCCAAAGTTGAGGTAGCCCACGGTCAGTGACTCCAAATCCAGGGTGGAGCCGATGCAGCGGGTGATACCCAGGCGCCGGCAGGCCTCCCCCGCCACCAAATCGAAGGAGGCGGTCACCACCACGTCGTCGGCCTGGGGGGTGTACCAATCCATGATCTTGTGCATGTGGGCATCCCAGAACTGGCTGACCAGCCGGTCCATGTCAAATCCGGGGCGCGAGGTCAGCCGACGCAGGTAGCGCGAGCCCACCCGACGCATGGCCGAGTCCAGTTGCTCCAGGGTGACCCGGCCCAGGCGGTAGCGGACTGCATAGAAAAGGGCAATCGGCAGATAGTGCAGCACCCGCGGATCCTTGCGGGCAGTGAACAGGTAGAAGTCAAGCAGGCTTTCGCCATCGTAGATGGTGCCGTCGAAGTCCAGTACCCGCATGCCAATCCTTTCCAGATCCAGTCGCAAAAAGGGAACATCTTAGCATACCGTGGAGCAATGACGGTGATAATCCCCGACCTCGACCGACCCTGACCCGCCACAGGCTGACCTGTTTGGCCGCGCAAATGGGCGATTCCTTTCAGCCCACGAGACTGATGTAGACAAAATTCCTGGATTATCGACTGAAATAGCTATCGAGCAGGAGCGGAGCCTGAGGAATCTTAATGAGCCTGGCCAATGCCCGAATCGTGGACCATCCCCATGGTGTCGCCGGTATTGATATGATGAAAAATGCGTCGTCCGTGCTGGGCCGAGGCTAGGGAGTTGCCGGAAATGGGCCTGGAAGGGGAACGGCGCCGAAGGGATCCATGCGGTCAATTATGCCCGCCGAACTCTTTGAACATCCTTACCAGCTAGGGGGCAGCAACGATGTTGAAGAAGAGCCACTACCACAACCTGAGCAGCTGTATAGCCGGAATCTACCGGCATGCACGAAACGATGCCAGCCGGTACACAGGCGACTTCACCTTACGAGGTACCCAGGGTGATCTGATTGTATACCTCTATGACCACCCGGGTCTCAGCCAGCGACAGATAGCCAGGGACCTGTGTGTGGACCCCAGTCTGCTGGCCCGGGATCTCAAGGCTTTGAAGGCCCAGGGTCTGGTCAGCCGTGAACAGAACCCCGCCGATCACCGGGTCAACATCATCGCCCTGACCAGGTCGGGCGCGGACATAGCCCGCAGGAGAATCAGGTCGGTCAACAACTGGTGGATCGATCTGTTCAAGCAGAATCCCGATATCGACCCCGAGACCTTCCAGAGCGAATTGCGCTGCGTCTACAACCGGCTGCTGGCCAACCAGCTCTGATCCCTCTTTGCTGACAAAGAATCTTTACTAAGAAAAGGACCTGGCCGAACCATTCGCCGTCTCCCGACGGCTCCAGGCTCATGCCAGGCTCCTTGTTTTTCAGACTCCTTACGCTCTTGTGGCGGCTTGTATCAGCCCACCGAGCGGCCGGAGGTCTCCCAGCCCATCAGGCCCACAACCAGCATGGAGGCCAGGGCCACCAGACTGATGGTGACGAAGATTGAGGTGCTCCCCCACTGGCTCAGCATGGCCCCGATCAGCACAGGCATGAGCACATTACAGAGCTTGGCAACGGCATTGGCAATGCCCACGCAGCGGAAGCGGACCGTGGTCGGGAAGAGCTCAGGCGCATAGACGGCCACCACCGAAGACATGAGGACATAGAGGCTGGCCATAAGCAGGATGCCCACCAGAATGGCCGTGACTTGGCTGGTCTGCGCAGCGTAGAGCAGACCGAAGACCGCCGTCAGCAGGAAGGCCGTGACGATGATCCGCTTGCGGCCGATCCGGTCCAGAAGCAGGGATCCGATCAGGCAGCCCAGGGGGGCGCCCAGCATCATCAGCGTGCTGATCCACAGGGATCCGCTCAGATTAATGCCCCGCTTGAGCAGGATTGTGGGCACCCAGGAGGTGAAGGCGTAGGAGCAGACGTTGGTGGCCGAGACCGCCACAGTGGCCACAATCAGGCCGCGAACCACGCTACCCGATGCCTTGGCAGGTGCCTCAACGCCCTCATCCTCGCCAGCAAGTGCGGAACCGCTGACGGAATCGGAGCTTGACCCTCCTCGGCCATTGTCGGCCTCCAGAAGCTCGACCACCTGGACGGCCTCGTCCATCCGCCCGTGCAGGGCCAGCCAGCGAGGGGACTCGGGGATGTCACGCCGCAGGTACCAGATCAGCGCCGCCGCCAGACCGATACCCACGAAGAGCGGCCGCCAGGACCAGCGTGGGATGATCCAGGCGCACAGGAGCATGGCCAGGGGCACTCCGGTGTTGGCTACCAGCGAGACGATGGCGCTCCAACGGCCCCGGTGCTTGATGGGAGCGAATTCGTTGACCATGGAAAAACCAGTGACAATCTCGGCGCCCAGCCCCAGACCGGCCCCCAGACGGCAGACCGAGAGAATGGCCATGTTCGGCGCCAAGGCGCCCAGCAGGGTAAAGCCGCCGAAGAGCAGCAGATTGATCTGATAGGCGGTCTTGCGCCCCCGCAGGTCCCCGACGAACCCGGCCAGCAGCGAGCCGACCAGAAGCCCCAGAAAACCCGCCGACAGGAAGAGGGAATTCTGGGCGACCGTGGACCACCCGGTGCTCAGCGCCGAACTGGCTACTGCGCTGCCCACATAGACATCGATGCTGTCCATGAGCATTCCCGCGGCCACCAGGGCCACGATCTTGTAAAAAGTAGCCGATTCACGAGCATTGTCTACTCGCCGGGTAATCTCCCGGACCGCCAGGCCGTCCCCGGCAAGGCCGGGATTCTTGGATTGCTCGGATATGTCTGCATTGTCAATGACCGCTGTCGACATCGTCACCCTCGCGCCCGTGCATGAGGCAGGCATGCCCCATGTGTCCATGCCAGACCCGCCGACGGCGACACGCTCCTTGTGGGAGCTTGGCGACCGTCAATATGGAAGGCCTGGACCCTGCGGCGTTTCGGTCATTGTGTGGCTACTCAACGTCTATTGGGTGCCAAGTATAGGAGTCCGGACGGTCATTGCCCAGACCCGGCGTTTCCCTCCGGCCCGGCGGCCCTGTCCAGGATGGCCCTGATGGCTTCCAGACGGGGGCCCAGCTGACGCTCATAGCCCCGATCATTGGGGTGGTAGTAGCGTCGTCCGACCAGTTCGTCAGGCATGTACTGCTGAGGCGCCACCGCGTCCGGCGCATCGTGGGCATACTGATAGCCCTCGTGGTTGCCCCAGGCCTTCATCAGCTTGGTGGGAGCGTTGCGCAGATGAAGGGGAACCTGGCCGATATGCCCGGCGTCCACGTCCTCCAGGGCCTGGTTGATGGCCAGGTAAGACGCGTTGGACTTGGGTGCGGTGGCCACGGCAATGACTGCTTCGGCCAGAATCAGCCGGGCCTCCGGCATGCCCACCATGGCCACGGCCTGGGCAGCCGCGACCGTGATCTCCAGCACCTCCGGAGAGGCCATACCCACCTCCTCGGCGGAGGCGATCATGATCCGTCGGGCGATGAAGCGCGGGTCCTCGCCGGCCCGGATCATCCGGGCCAGGTAGTGCAGGGCCGCATCCACGTCGGATCCCCGCATGGACTTGATGAAGGCCGAGGCCACGTCATAGTGATCGTCACCCTTCTTGTCATAACGGACGGCGGCCACATCCATGACCGAGGAGACCACCTTGGCACTGACCAGGGGTCGACGCGCACCCTTGGCACGAGGCCCGTCCTCGGTGACCGCCCCGGCCGCAGCCTCCAGAATGGTCAGGGCCCGGCGGGCGTCACCCCCGGCAAAACGCACGATTTGGTCCAAAGCCGCCGAATCCAGCCGCACCTGGTCCTTGAGCCCACGCTGGTCCTTGACAGCCCTGCGGACCAGCTTGGCCAGGTCCTGGTCGTCCAGGGCCTCCAGCTTGACCACCACCGAGCGCGAGAGCAGGGGCGCAATGACAGAAAAGCTGGGATTTTCGGTGGTGGCTGCGATGAAAGTCACATCCCGGTTCTCCACGCTTGGCAGCAGGGCATCCTGCTGGGACTTGGAAAAGCGGTGGACCTCATCGATAAAGAGGACCGTCTCCTGCCCTTGGCTGACCAGCCGCTCCCGGGCCTGGGCGAGGACCTGCCGCACCTCCTTGACCCCCGAGGTGACGGCCGAAAGCTCCTCGAAATGCCGCCCGGACTGTCGGGCCACGATGTAGGCCAAGGTGGTCTTGCCCACCCCGGGAGGGCCGAAAAGAATGACCGAGCTGGGAGCCGTCAGACGGTTGTTCGGGTCCGAACGGGCCAGTCGCTCCAAGGGGGTTCCCGGAGCCGTGACCTTGTCCTGGCCGACCACCTCGTCCAGGCTTCTGGGCCGCATCCTGACCGCCAAAGGCAGGGTGTGCTCCTCTGGGGGATCCGCCGCCTGGAAGAGATCATCAACCATCTGCAATACCTCATTCCTAGGGGCCCCTATGGCTCCCTGCCCTCACCAGCATAGGCCTGTGCCTGCCACAAACAGGAAGGCGAACGCGCTAGACTGGAAACCCATATGGCCGTATCGCCCAGCGCGTAGTTGGGTCCCGGAAACACGGTTTGTGTACAGTTTACTGGTCATCCGCCTGAATATCTTCAGGTAGGCCCATGGAAAACTAGGACCGGCACAGTCGGAACAATAAGGAGAATCGCCAGTGATCGCCAAGCATGTTCGCCAGGGATGGACATCGGGTCCAGGCAGGTGGGCCATCGGCCTGCTCGCCCTGGTCCTGGGGCTCTCAGCCCTGATCGTCGCCCCCCTGGCCACGCCGGCGCAGGCGGCCGAGGACTCCCCCGCCGCTCAAGCGGTCCATGGACGCACCTTCCGTGTCGCTACCGACACCACCTTTGCACCCTTCGAATTCAGGGACTCCTCCGGCAAGCTGGTCGGCATCGATATGGATCTGATCCGCAAGATCGCCGACATCGAGGGGTTCTCGGTGCAAATCCAGTCCTTGGGCTTCAACGCCGCCCTGCAGGCCTTGAACTCCCAGCAGGCCGATGTGGTCATAGCCGGCATGACCATCACCGACCAGCGCAAGCAGGTCTACGACTTCACCGACCCCTATTTCGACTCCGGCGTGCAGATGGCCATCGCCAAGGACAACGACCAGATCCACAGCTACAAGGATTTGCAAGGCACGGTGGTGGCCGTCAAGACGGGCAGCGAGGGCGAGGCTTTCGCCAAGCAGCGTGCGGCCCAATACGGCTTTACGGTCAAGGCGGTGGACCAGTCCTCCACCATGTATGAGATGGTCAAGTCCGGCAATGCCCAGGCGGTCATCGACGACTACCCGGTCCTGGCTTACGGCATCGCCCAGGGCAACGGACTGAAGACCGTGACCAAGAAGGAGCCTGGCGCCTCCTACGGGGCGGCCGTCCGCAAGGGCGAGAACAAGGAGTTCGTGGCCGCCTTCAACGAGGGCCTGGCCAAGATGAAGGCCGATGGCAGCTATAAGAAGCTGGTCGATTCCTATGTAGGCAGCGGCCACTCCAGCAAGAGTGCCCCCGCCTCCCGGCCAGGATTCTTCGAACTGGTCCGCCAGGCCTTCCCCTCCCTGATGCTGGGCCTGCGCAACACCCTGGCCATCACAGCCATATCGTTCGTCATCGCCCTGGCCATCGGCATCATCCTGGGACTGTGGCGAATCAGCCCCAACCGGATCCTGTCCTGGATTGCCCGCATCTACGTGGCGGTCTTCAGGGGCACACCCGTCCTGGTCTGGGCCTTCTTCTTCTACCTGGGTGTCCCCCAGCTGATCGGCCACCGCATCAGCATCTGGCTGGCCGGCGCGCTGACACTGTCCCTCAACTCCGGAGCCTACCTGGTTGAGATCGTGCGCGGGGCCATCGACTCGGTGGACGTCGGGCAGATGGAGGGGGCCCGCAGCCTGGGACTGACACGACGCATGGCCCTGCGCCGGGTCATCCTGCCCCAGGCCGTAAGGTTCGCCACGCCCTCCATCATCAACCAGCTGGTCATCATGCTCAAGGATTCCTCCCTGCTGCTGGCCATCGGCTTCGGCGAACTGCTCTACCAGGCACAGCAGATCTACGCGGCCAACTTCCGCGTGACCGAAACCCTGTTCATGGTGGGCGTCATCTACTTCGTCGCCATCAGCGCCCTGACCTGGATGGCCAATATGCTCGATAGGAGGCTGCATCGATGAACTTCGAGGACCCGGACATGGACACCGGACGACTGACCCGTCGCATCCGTCAGAACCAAAGTCGCCGCAACCAGGGAGAGTCCCAGATGGCCGTATCCATCCGCGACCTGCACAAGCGCTACGGCGACACCGAGGTCCTCAAGGGGATCGACATGGAGGTCAAGCCGGGCGAGGTCATCTCCATCATCGGCCCCTCCGGCGCGGGCAAGTCCACCCTGCTGCGCTGCATCAACGCCCTGGAGATGCCGACCTCGGGCACCATCAGCGTCTACGGGATCGACATTTCCGATCCAAAGACCAACATCGACAAGCTGCGCGAGCACGTGGGCATGGTCTTCCAGCACTTCAACCTCTTCCCCAACATGAGTGTGGCCGACAACATCATGCTGGCCCCTCATATGCTGCACAAGACGCCCAAGGAGGATGCCCGTCAGCAGGCTCTGGACCTGCTGGAGACCGTAGGGCTTCAGGAGAAGGCGGACGCGCGGCCCACGGATCTGTCAGGCGGGCAGCAGCAGCGTGTGGCCATCGCCCGCGCCCTGGCCATGCACCCGGACATCATGCTCTTCGACGAGGCCACCTCGGCCCTGGATCCGGAGATGGTGGGCGACGTGCTTGAAGTCATCCGCTCCCTGGCTGAGGGCGGCATGACTATGATTCTGGTCACCCACGAGATGGCTTTCGCCCGGGAGGTCTCCTCCAGGGTGATCTTCACCGATGCCGGGATCATCGAGGAGGAGGGCACGCCCGAACAGATCTTCGGCCACCCCCAGAGCCCTCGGCTGCAGTCCTTCCTCTCCAAGGTCCTGTAACGCCTCGGGGCTAGAGTTCCATCAGTTCCTCGATGGGACCCACCCGGTATTCCTTGAAGACCACCTGGCCGCTCTCCTGGGTGGCATCCAGGTCCACGATGCCTGCGATGCCCCAGTCGTGCTCCCCCTCGACGTCGTCGAAGATCTGTTGGACCCGCCAGGTGTGCCCCTGGTGCTCGTCCCGGTCATCCAGGCTGAAGAAGTCCGAGGACCTGGCCTGGGCATCGGTCAGGATCCGCTCATGGTCCTCGTAGAGGTCGTCCAGTGCGTCGCTCCAGGCCCGCAGACCGTATCCCCAGTCCGCATCCAGCTCGGCCAGGGCCTCCGGCCGGTCGGCGGCAACCAGCTCCACCCGCTGGAACATGGCATTGCGCACCAGCAGGGTCAACCCACGCCGGTCCGCCACCACCTGGTTCTCCACCTTGGGCGGGGCGGCATCCAGGCCGCTTGCGGCTTCGCCATTTTCAGCCCTGCCCGCGGCCTCCCACTCATCCACCAGGCTGGAATCCACCGAACGGACTATCAGTCCCAACCAGGCCAGGATGTCCTCCAGTCGCTCATCCATGAACTCTTCGGGGACCGTCCTGCTGAGCGCCCGATAGGCATCGGACAGGTATCGCAGCAGGGTCCCCTCCGACCGGGATATTCCGTAGCGGGCGATGTAGCCGTTGAAGTCCGAGGCCGTCTCGATCATGTCCCGCAGAACGGACTTGGGGTGGATCTCATAGTCGTTGGCCCAGGGAACATCCCGACGGTAGCGGTCGAAGGCCTCCCCCAGCAGCTCCTCCAGGGGCTTGGGCCAGGTCACCTCCTGCAGACGCTCCATCCGTTCCTCGTACTCCAGGCCATCCTCCTTCATCTGCTGGATGGCCGCGTCACGGGCCTGCCGCTGCTGGGCCTTGAGAATCTGCCGGGGATCCTCCAGGGTGGCCTCGACCATGGAGAGCAGATTCATGTCGTAGTCAGGGTCCTCGGGATCCAGCAGCTCCAGGGCGGCCAGCAGGAAGGGCGAGAGGGGCTGGTCCAGGGCGAAATCCTCGGGCAGGTCCACGGTCGTGAAGTAGTCCAGGCCGCCGTCGGGGTTTCGTTCGGTCTCGATGACCCCGGTGTCGGTCAGGGTCTGGAAGATCTCGTCGGCCCGGTCCTGCAGATGCTCCTTCTGCTGCGGGGTCTGACGGGAGTCCTCGATCAGGTCCTCCACCCGCCTCCTGGCATCCCCGCCCTGGTCGACCTCGTTGAGCACCATGGCATGGGAGATCTTCAGGTGCGGCGTCAGGGTCTCGGGACGGGCCTCGATCAGCTTGTCGAAGGTGCCCTTGCCCCAGGTGACGAATCCCTCCTGGGGCTTCTTGTGTTTGATCCGCTTGAGCTTCTTGGGGTCGTTGCCAGCCTTGGCCACGGCCCTGGCGTTCTCAATCTCGTATTCGGGGGCCTCGGCCACGACCAGCCCGCTGGTATCGAAGCCCATGCGCCCGGCCCTGCCAGCGATCTGGTGGAATTCCCGAGCCCTCAGGCGACGCATCCTGTAGCCGTCGAACTTGGTCAGCCCGGTCAGCAGGACCGTGTGGATGGGCACATTGATGCCGACCCCCAGGGTGTCCGTGCCACAGATGACCGGCAGAAGGCCATCCTGGGCCAGCTGCTCCACCAGACGCCGATACCGGGGCAGCATGCCCGCATGGTGGACCCCGACCCCGGTGCGCAACAAGCGCTGCAGAATCCTACCGAAGGCCGTGGTGAAGCGGGTGCCGGCCATGGCCTCCTTGATCCGGTCCCGCTGGCCCCGGTCGGAGACCCCCGTGCTGGACAGGGCCTGGGCCGTCTCCAGGGCGGCATCCTGGGAGAAGTGAACAATGTAGACCGGCGAATCCCCATCGGCCAGCAAGGACTCCACAGTGTTGAGCAAGGGGGTGTCCACATAACGGTAGTCCAGAGGCACCGGTCGTGGGGCATCGGCGACGATGTCCACACCCACCCCGGTTTTGCGCTCCAGGTCCACGGCGATCTGATCCACGTCGCCCAGGGTGGCCGACATGAGCAGGAACTGCACATCGGGCAGGGTCAGCAGGGGCACCTGCCAGGCCCAGCCTCGGTCCGGGTCCCCGTAATAGTGGAACTCATCCATGGCCACGCAACCGATGTCGGCATGCCTGCCCTCCCTCAAGGCCTGGTTGGCCAGGATCTCGGCGGTGCAGCAGATGACCGGGGCATCCGTATTGATGTGGGTGTCGCCGGTGATCATGCCCACCCGGTCGCGGCCCAGGACCGAGACCAGGTCGAAGAACTTCTCGGAGACCAGGGCCTTGATGGGGGCCGTGTAGTAGGAACGCCGCCCGGTGCACAGGGCGATGAAGTGCATGGCCAAAGCCACCATGGACTTGCCCGAACCGGTCGGGGTCGACAGGATCACATGGTCGCCTGAAACCAGGGAGAGGACGGCCTCCTCCTGATGCGGCCAGGGGGTGATGCCTCGGGAAGCCACCCAGGAGAAGAAGCGGTCGTAGATCTGATCCTCGGTCAGGTTGCGGGGGCCTCCCGCCTCGGGGACCAGGTCACCCAGGGATGGAGGCTGGTCGGTTGAGGCGGTTGAGGAATCAGCATGTTCTTGGACCATGTCCACCAGTCTATCCGGCCAGGCACACAAGTCCGGCCGGAGGCCGGCTTCGTTACCTGACGCTTAAGTCCATAAAACGGACAAGCGACCAGGCAACAAAGCAGCCGGGAGATCTTTATCAGCTCCTGTTCTTGCCGTCTTTGTCGTTGCCGCCTTTCTTATCCTTCCTGGTCTTGCCCTCGGCCTTCTGCTCGCCGCCGGAGCGGCTGCCGCGTCCGGGCTTGAGGAAGTCCGGAATTTCCAGGCTCGCCTTATGCGGATCGACCAGCGTGTCGGGCTGGGTCCGGTCATAACCCTGGATGTAACGGGTCTTCCTCCAGTGCTGGATGGAGGCGTTCGATCCGCGGTGATGTGCATGGTACTGCAATGGTGCGCCGCCGTACCGGTCCTCGTCCACCTCCTTGGCCACGGCTATCTGGTTGACGTTGGAGGGATCCATGATGGCCACGGGCGCGGCCGGCTCCACGAAGTCGGCGGGGGCGGCGGTGCGTTCCTGCATCTTCTTGGGCAGCCAGCGGGCGAAGTGGGACAGCAGGAAGCAGACGAAGAAGTAGACCACCGAGGCCACCACCAGGGTCTGCAGGATGTTGAAGTACATGGAGCCCAGACGACGGGACTCCTGCAGCAGATCCGTGTACATGATGATGGAGCCCAGAGCCGTGTCCTTGAGGACCACGACCAGCTGGGTTACGGCCGCCGGCAGCATGGCGTAGACGGCCTGGGGGACCTCGATCTGCATCAGCGACTGGGTCCTGGTCAACCCCAGAGCCAGAGAAGCCTCACGCTGGCCGTTGGGCAGATTGCCCACGCCCGAACGGATGAGCTCAGCCACCACGGAGCCGTTGTAGAGGATCAGACCCAGCACGACGGCCCAATAGGAGGCCTGGCTGACTCCGGCAAATGCGAACCAGCGCCAGAAGAAGATCATCATCATCAGCACCGGGACTGCCCGGCAGAATTCCACGATGATGCCAGAGACCATCCTTACCAGACCGTTGGGCAACAGACGGCCGATGCCGAAGATGAACCCAAAGATGACCGAGCCTATCACTGCAACTACGGAGGCCTTGATGGTCAGCCAGAGCCCGGGCAGGTAGAAGTCGGACCAGGCTTCGTAGTCCAGGGCCGGACGCCAGAGCTCCCAGCTCAGCTGGTTCTCACCGTCCGGAGGATTGTGCAGCCGCATCAACACCAGGATGACCACTATGGCGAAGATGATGGCGGCTATCCAGTTGGCGATTCGTATGGTGCGCCGGCCCTTGGGACCGGGCTGATCGAAGAGCAGCGAGCTCTCATTGTCCTGTGCCAAGGCTGCTCACCTCCTCACTGCCAGCTTGTTGGACAGGTACGTGGTCAAAGCCCCGATGGGCAGAACCAGGATCACGTATCCCAGGGCGAAAATCAGGAAGATGGCCACGATGGCGTTGGCGTGGAACTCGATCATCTCGCTCATCAGGGAGGAGCTCTCGGAGGCCACGGAGGCCGCTGCAGCCACGGTGGAGTTCTTCAGCAGAGCGATGAAGGTGTTGCCCAGGGGGGCCACCGAACCGCGGAAGGCCTGGGGCAGAATGATCTGCGAAGCCGACTGGAAGAAGCTCAGCCCCAGGGCACGGGCCGCCTCAGCCTGGCCCAGAGGCACCGTGTTGATTCCCGAACGCAGGGACTCGCAGACGAAGGCCGCCGTATACAGGGACAGGCCCGTGACCGCCAGCCAGAAGAAGTTGACGGAGAATTCCGGCGAGAAGCTGATTTTGAGCTGGGCAAAGGCCCCCAGGACCATGAAGACCATGATAATGGTCAAAGGCATGTTCTGGAAGAACTCCACGTACCCGCGGCCGACGGCCCGCAGGGAGGAGATGGGCGAGATGCGCATGATCACCAAAATGATGCCCAGGATCAGCGAGAAGAGGGCCGACCAGAGGGTCAGCTGGATGTTGACCCAGAAGGCTGCCGGGATGTCGTAGTCGGAAAACAGTTCGATGATGGTTGACATCTCACTCCCCTTCCTTGGGCTTGGGCGGGTTGTAGCGCGGGTCGGGTTTGTAATGGGTGCCCCGGGTATTGTTCTCCAGCGCACGCTGCCAGGAGCCGTTGGCCTCCATGTCGGCCAGGGCCGCATTGATTTTGTGGGCCAGCTTGGTATTGCCCTTCTTGATGCCTACGCCGTAGTACTCCTGGGTGAAGGGCTTACCGACCAGCCGCAGCCTTCCACGGGAGGCGGAGGCCAGTCCGGCCAGGATGATGTCGTCAGTGGTGACCGCATCGACGATGCCGGAGAAGAGGGCGGTGGCGCATTCGGCATAGCCGGGCTGCTCCATCAGCTGGACCTCCTTGGCGAACCGTTTCTTGACGGTGACGGCCGAGGTGGATCCGGTCACCGAGCACAGCCTCTTGCCGTTGAGATCCTCGGGGCCGCGGATATGATGGTCCTCCTTGCGCACCAGCAGGTCCTGGCCGGCGACAATGTAGGGTCCAGCGAAGGAGACAGCCCGCTTGCGTTCGTCAGTTATTGAGTATGAGGCCAGGATCATGTCCACGTCACCGTTCTGGAGCATGGCCTCCCGCTGCTTGGAGGGGGCCTCCTTCCAGACGATGTCGTCGGCGCTGTAGCCCAGTTTACCGGCGATGTAGGTGGCCACATCCACGTCGAAGCCCACGTAGGTTCCGGCCTTCTTGAAGCCCAGACCCGGCTGGTCGAACTTGATGCCCACGCGGATCTTGCCTGCCTCCTTGTCGGAGCCACAGGCCGCCAGGGAAACCAGACAACCCAAAGCGCACAGGATTGCGGTCAGATTCCTGGCCAGCCGTTTCAGCGGACGGCTCATGCCATGCATGCTTGCATTCATGCGGATATGCTTCCCTCCTGCTTCAGTGGGTCAGAATCTTGGACAGGAAGTCGGCGGCCCGCTGGGTCTTGGGGTGGTCGAAGAAGTCGTCGGGGTTGTCCTTCTCCAGGATGCGCCCATCGGCCATGAAGACGATATGATCGGCGGCCTGACGGGCAAAGCCCATCTCATGGGTCACGCAGATCATGGTCATGCCCTCCTGGGCCAGCTCGATCATGACATCCAGCACCTCGTTGACCATCTCCGGGTCCAGGGCTGATGTGGGCTCGTCGAAGAGCATGACCTTGGGCTGCATGGCCAGGGCTCGGGCGATGGCCACACGCTGCTGCTGGCCGCCGGAGAGCTGTGAGGGCATCTTGGAGGCCTGGGATTCCACGCCCACCCGTGCAAGGAGGTCCATGGCCAGGTCCTCGGCATCCTTCTTGGGCATGTGGCGCACCTTGATGGGCGCCAGGGTCATGTTCTCCAGGATGGTCTTGTTGGCGAACAGGTTGAAGGACTGGAAGACCATGCCCACCTCGGCCCTGAGTCGAGCCAGGTCGCGTCCCTCCTGGGGCAGGGGCTCCCCCTCGATCCTGATGACACCTGAGTCGATGGACTCCAGACGATTGATGGTCCGGCACATGGTGGACTTGCCTGAGCCTGAAGGCCCGACCACCACCAGCACCTCACCGGTGTCGACCTGCAGGTTTATGTCCTTGAGGACGTGCAGGCTGCCAAAATGTTTCTCGACGTGGGCCAGCTCGACCAACGGCCCGGACTTATCCTTGACCGGTCGGTCCGAGACCGGTTTCTCCGGCAGAATCCGCTCCGACGGATGTTTGGTTGTTTCGCTCATATTGGGCAGTTTACTCATCCTTTGTTGCGGAACGGCCATAGAAACGGTTCTCTTGGAAAGCAGAGCCTCTGGCCAACCCTGGCCAATTGGTTCGTCCGCGTATAAAAGTTTCTAAACAATAGGGGCCGGAACCCCGCAGGATTCCAGCCCTTGTAGTCTCTCGTCGGTCAGCGACGGAATGCGCTCAGACGGCATCCTCCTGATCCGGCTCCCAGTCCACGCCGGTCTCGGCGCGTTGCTGGTCGGAGATGGGAGCAGGAGCCCCGGTCATGGGATCCTGGCCGCCGCCGGACTTGGGGAAGGCGATGACATCACGGATGGAGTCGGCTCCCGTCAGGATCTGAGCGGTCCTGTCCCAGCCGAAGGCGATGCCCGCGTGGGGCGGAGCGCCGTACTTGAAGGCATCCAGCAGGAAGCCGAACTTCTCCTGGGCCTCCTCGGGGCCGATGCCCAGCACCTTGAAGATCCTGTCCTGGATGTCGTCGCGGTGGATACGCACCGAGCCGCCGCCCATCTCCTCGCCGTTGCAGACGATGTCGTAGGAGTCGCTCATGGCGTGCTCGGGATCCTTGTCGAAGCGGTCGATCCAGTCGGCCGAGGGCATGGTGAAGGGGTGGTGCATGGAGGTCCACTTGGAATGGCCCACGGCCACATCGTCGTCGTCCGGGTCGTCGGTGGGCTTGAAAAGCGGGAAGTCCACCACCCAGGTCAGAGCGAATTCGTCGGGCTTGAGCAACCCCTGGCGGCGGGCGATCTCCACACGTGCCGCACCCAGCAGGGTCTGCGAGGCCTCGCGGGGTCCGGCTGCGAAGAAGACGGCATCCCCGTCCGAGGCGCCCACAGCCTCCTTGAGGCCCTGGCGTTCGGCATCAGACAGGTTCTTGGCCACGGGGCCCTTGAGGGTGCCATCGCCGGTGAACTGGACGTATGCCAGGCCCTTGGCACCCCGCTGGCGGGCCCACTCCTGCCAGGCATCGAACTGCCTGCGGGGCAGGTTGGCCGCGCCCTGGTAGACCACGGCACCCACGTAGGGGGCCTGGAAGACCCGGAAGGGGGTGTCCTTAAAGTAGTCGGTCAGCTCGACGATGGGGTTGCCGAAGCGCAAGTCGGGCTTGTCGGAGCCGTACTTGTCCATGGCCTCCTGCCAGCTGATCCTGGGGATGGGCAGGGTGACCTCGAATCCCGCAGCCTTCCAGACCTCGGCGATGACCTGCTCGGCCATGGCCATGACGTCCTCCTGGGAGGCGAAGCTCATCTCGATGTCCAGCTGGGTGAACTCGGGCTGCCTGTCGGCACGGAAGTCCTCGTCGCGGTAGCAGCGGGCGATCTGGTAGTAACGCTCGAAGCCGCCCACCATCAGCAGCTGCTTGAGCAGCTGGGGGGACTGCGGCAGGGCGTACCAGGATCCGGGCACCAGGCGGGCAGGCACCAGGAAGTCGCGGGCACCCTCGGGGGTGGACTTGATCAGGGTCGGCGTCTCGATCTCGCAGAAGTCCATCTTGTCCAGGGCGGCACGGGCGGCCCTGTTCATAGCGGCCCTCAGGCGGATGTTGTGCTGCATGGAGGGGCGACGCAGGTCCAGATAACGGTAGCGCAGCCGCACATCCTCGCCTGGCAGCT
Source organism: Bifidobacterium asteroides (assembly GCF_009683175.1). GTDB lineage: Bacteria > Actinomycetota > Actinomycetes > Actinomycetales > Bifidobacteriaceae > Bombiscardovia > Bombiscardovia asteroides_H. Next base: position 48,403 of record NZ_WKKW01000005.1, on the reverse strand, counting down.
TGTTCTCGGCCTCGTTCTCCAGGGCAGTGGACACCTGGAAGGGCAGGGCGGCCGACTTGGCCAGAACCTCGATCTTATCGGCCACGATCTCGATGTGTCCGGTGGACAGGTGCTCGTTGTCATTGCCCTCGGGGCGTTCGCGAACCTTGCCGGTGACCTGGATCACGTACTCGCTGCGCAGGGGCCGGGCCTCTTCCTCGTCGTAGATGACGATCTGGACCAGACCGGAGCGGTCACGCAGATCGATGAAGGCCACGCCTCCGTGATCCCGGCGGCGATCCACCCATCCGGCCACCGTCACCTGGCGACCGACCATATCCTGCGTGACATCCGTGGCGTAGCTCGTTCTATAAGCCGACTGGCCCATGCTTTCCTGTACCTCCATAATGCTCGGCCTGCCCCTGCGTCAGGCCTGGTATTCCACACTCTGCCGGGCATACAGGCTATCCGGCGTCCACGACACCAGGTCAGCCGGAACCTGTTCGCCGGTAATGATGTTCTTGACCTGGTCGCCCTCCTGCTGGCCCTCCTTGGCCGGGAACCAGACATAGGGGATGCCCAGGTGGTCGGCATAGCGGATCTGCTTGCCGATCTTGGCTGCGGTGGGAGCCACATCGGCAGCGATCCCCCTGGCCCTCAGGTCCTGGGCGATGTGGTTGCTGGCGGTGCGATCCTCCTCGTCCCAGACAGCGACCATGACCGCCGCCGGGGAGACACGGGAGGCCTGGACCCCCTGGGCCAGCAGGTAGGAGAGCAGGCGTGAAAGCCCGATGGACAGCCCCACACCGGGATAGGTGCGGTTGCCCTGGCTGGCCAGGTTGTCATAGCGGCCGCCGGAGCAGATGGATCCCAGGGACTGCGCCCCCTCCAGGAAGGTCTCGTAGACCGAGCCGGTGTAGTAGTCCAGACCACGGGCGATCTTCAGATCGGCGATGACCGAGCCCGGCCGGATGCGGGCTGCCTCGTCGATGATCATGGCCAGCGTCTCCAGCCCCTCAATGGCCAGAGAATAAGAAGAAGACTGCTTGTCGATGCCGACCTTGTCGACCAGGGCATCGAACCGCTGGCGCAGCTGCTTGCCATCGTCGGCGGTCAGCTCGGCCAGATCCAGGCAGGCCCTGGCCTGGTCCTGGTTGGCGCCGCACTCACTGACCAGCAGGTTGGCCACCTCGTCAGGGCCGATCTTGTCAAGCTTGTCGATCTCGCGCAGGACGCCTTCGATGTCCTCCAGGCCCAGACCCCGGTAGAATCCCTCGGAGAGCTTGCGGTTGTTGGCGTGCACAGTGGGCTTGGGCAGGCCGAAGGCCCGCAGCTCCTCCAGGGCGCTCAGCATGACCAGGGGCACCTCGACCTCGTAGTGGTCGGGCAGCTCCCCGTTGCCGATCACATCAATATCAGCCTGGACGAACTCCCTGAACCGACCCTCCTGGGGGCGCTCCCCCCGCCAGACCTTCTGAATCTGCCAGCGCTTGAAGGGGAAGGTCAAGTCGTTGCTGTGCTCCACCACATAGCGGCTCAGCGGCACGGTCAGGTCAAAATGCAGGCCCAGTCGGCGCTCGACTGGCACATCCTTCTCCTGCCCCAGGTCCTGCAGTCGGGAGAGCAGGTAGATCTCCTTGCTGGTCTCCCCCTTCTTGAGCAGGCTGGAACCCTCTTCCACGGCCCTGGTCTCAATGCCGATGTAGCCGTTCAATTCAAAGACCTTGCGAAGCGTGTCAATGATGCGCTGCTCCACCACTCTTTGTGAAGGAAGCCATTCAGGGAAACCGGATAGAGATGTGCCTTTTGCCATAAGAACCTATACTATAGGAGGTCAAGGAAAATGGTATTGCCATATTTTGCGATCTCTCCAACACACAAGCCTAAGGAGCTGGCCATGGCCGACAACACCGCCATCACACCCGAGAACACCTCGACACCGCAGGAGGAGCACACCGCGGACGCGGAGGGCCAGGTCGCCGCTGCGACGACACCCGAAGCCGGACAGACCGCTTCTACTGAGGATGCGCCCACCCAGAGCACACCGGTACCGGCTGAGCCAAAGCCTGCACCTGTTGCACCCAAGCCCAAGGCGGTTCCTTCCCCTGCTGCTCTGGCCCACAAGGCACCTCACGTCAAGGCCGCTCCAGCCGCCCCCACCTATAGCCAGGAGGAGATCGACAAGGCAGAAGCCTTCGGCCGGGTGGACGAGCAGGGCAACGTATTCGTCCGCGAGGGCGACAAGGAGCGCCAGGTAGGCCAGTTCCCCAACGCTGATGCCAAGGAGGCCCTCAATCTTTATGCCCGCCGATACCTGGACCTCAAGGAGAAGCTGAATCTCTTCGCATCCCGGTTGCGCAGCCCCAAGATCAAGGCCCACGAAATCGACGAGTCCATAGCCTCCCTCAAGGAGGAGACCAGCCAGCCAGAGGCAGTCGGTGACCTGGCCGCCCTGCGCACGCAGCTGGACCAGCTGGCCGAACAGGGGCAGGCCCGCAAGGCCGAGCTGGCGCAGGCCCGCAAGGACGCGATGGCCAAGGCCATCAAGGAGCGGACAGCCATCGTGGAGAAGGCCGAAGACCTGGCCGCCTCCCTGGGCGACTCCACCAATTGGCGTTCCACAGCGGACAAGTTCCGTTCACTCTTCGAGCAGTGGCAACACCACCAGCGCACCACCATCCGCATCGACAAGGCCGACGCGGACGCACTCTGGAAGCGCTTCTCCTCAGCCCGCACCACCTTCAACCAGGCCCGCCGCAAGTGGGCCCAGCAGCGGGACGCCCAGCGGTCCGAGACCAAGCGGATCAAGGAGGAGATCATCGCTGAGGCCGACCAGATCAAGGACTCAACCGACTGGGGACCCACTTCCCATCAGTTCAACGAGCTCATGGACCGCTGGAAGCAGGCCGGACGTGCAGGACGTCAGGATGACGATGCTCTATGGGCTCGCTTTCGCCAGGCCGCGGATGTCTTCTTCAACGCCCGTCAGGCCGACCGCGACAAGACCTCGGTCAACGAGCGCGAGAACCTGACCAAGAAGGAGGCTCTGGTGGCCAAGGCCGAGGCCCTGCTACCCGTCAAAGACACCAAGGCCGCCAAGCAGGCCCGGCAGGAACTGGCCAAGATCCAGGAGGAATGGGACGCCATTGGCTTCGTTCCCCGTGACGACGTGCGTCGAATCGAGGGCAGAATGGATGCCGTGGACCGGCAGATCAAGGCCGTTGAGGATGCCGCTTGGAACCAGTCCGACCCCGAAGCCGATGCCCGAGTCTCCAGTTTCGAGCAGCAGCTGACCGCCCAGCTTAAGGATCTGGACCGGCGGATCGCCGCCGAGCAGGATCCGTCCAAGAAGCAGGAATTGGAGGCCGAGAAGGCCACCAAGGAGCAGTGGATGAACGCCGTGCGCTGATCGCAGCCGTTTCAGCTTGGACCCCCGGCCTGGTCATTGACCAGCGGGGGTTCTTCTGTAACCGCCGTTGATAACCGTCTTTTCGCCTTTGGCCAGGCGAATTATCAAGGCTGAAAGCAATCGATCACTTCGACAGAACAATATGAAGGAGGCCGTCGCAGGAGTCTGGAGGGAAAGCTGACAAAGTGGTAATTGCAGGGGTGCAGGGGAAGGTCAGATGGCCCGCATATGGGGACTGGTCGAGCCCTTGGCCCCGGTCAGCCGGTAGGCATCGAAGACCCCGTCGATCTTCCTGACAGCCGACAGGAGGGTGTTCAGATGCTGGGGGTCGCCCATCTCAAAGACGAACTGGCTGACCGCCACCCTGTCCCGGCCAGTGGACTGGCTGCCCGACAGGATATTGACGCCATGGTCGGACAGTACCTGGGTGATGTCGGATAGCAGGTGGGGCCGGTCCAGGGCCTCCACCTGGATCTGGACCATGAAGGTGCCCTGTTTGCCCGTCCAGGAGACCTCGATGATCCGTTCTGGCTGCTTCTTGCGCAGATCCAGAAGATTCTGGCAGTCGGACCGGTGAACCGAGACGCCCTGGTTGCGGGTGATGAATCCGGTGATGGGGTCTCCCGGCACCGGAGTGCAACAACGGGCCAGCTTGACCCAGACATCGTCCACGCCCTTGACCGAGATTCCCTGGGAGGTCTCCGGCCGACTGGACTTGGTGACCCGCTGCAGGGGAATGGCCTCCTGCTCGACCTCATCCTCGAGGGCTGAACGGCCGGCATCGTGAACCAGCCGGGAGATCACGTTCTGGGTGGAGACCTGTCCATCGCCAATGGCGGCGTAGACCGCCTTCTCATTGGGATAGTTGAGTTCGTCGGCGGCTCCCACCATGGCTTCAGGGGTAAGCAGGGTGGCCACGGGCAGGTTCCGCTTGCGCATGGCGCGGATCAGCTCGTCCTTGCCCTCCTCAATGGTCTCCGAACGGCGTTCCTTACTGAACCACTGACGGATCTTGCTGCGGGCTCGGGGGCTCTTGGCAAAGCTGAGCCAGTCGCGGGAGGGCCCATCGGTGTCCGATTTGCTGGTCAGAATCTCAACCGTGTCCCCGTTGCGCAGCTTGGTGTCCAGGGGGACCAGACGGCCGTTGACGCGCGCGCCCATGGTTCTGTGGCCCACCTCGGTGTGAACGGCATAGGCGAAGTCCACCGGAGTCGAATCAGCCGGCAGGGAGATGATTTTGCCCTTGGGCGTGAACACATAGACCTCGGCTGCGCCCAGATCGTCCTTCAGGGAGCCCAGGAACTCGTTGGAGTCAGGAGTCTCGCTGGTCCAGTCGGCCAGCTGCTGAATCCAGGTCAGGTTGTCCTCCTGGCTCAGCTCCCCCTCCTGGCGCTCACGCTTGACATCGGACTTGTCAGGCTGGGACAGCTCGCGACCGGCAGACCCGTTCTCCTTGTACTTCCAGTGGGCGGCGATGCCGAACTCGGCACGACGGTGCATCTGCCAGGTGCGGATCTGGATCTCGACCGGCTTGCCGCCAGGTCCCACCACCGTGGTGTGCAGGGACTGGTAGCGGTTGGTCTTGGGCATGGCGATGTAGTCCTTGAACCGCCCGGGCACCGGGCTCCACCGGGCATGGACGGCACCCAGGGCCGCATAGCAGTCACGAATGGTATCCACGATGATGCGCACACCGACCAGGTCGTAGATGTTGGCGAAATCGTGCCCGCGCACAATCATCTTCTGGTAAATGCTGAAGTAGTCCTTGGGCCGACCCGTCACCTGGGCCTTGATGCCCTGGGCGTCCAGATCCTCGTGAATCTCGTCCAGGATCTGCTTCAGGTAGACCTCGCGCTGGCCGGCCCTGCGGGAGACCAGGACCACGATCTCGTTGTAGATCTTGGGATAGAGGGTCTTGAAGCTGAGCTCTTCCAGCTCGGTCTTGATGGCGTTCATACCCAGCCGGTTGGCAAGGGGCGCATAGACATCCAGGGTCTCGCGGGCCTTGCGCTGTGCCGATGAAGCCTTGACATAGCGCCAGGTGCGTGCGTTGTGGACCCGGTCGGCCAGCTTGACCACCAGAACGCGCACATCCCGGCTCATGGCCACGATCATCTTGCGGATGGTCTCGGCCTGAGCCGAATCGCCGTAGTCCATCTTGGATATTTTGGTGACCCCGTCCACCAGACCGGCCACCGTGTCGCCGAACTCGTCCCTGCACTGCTCCAGGGTGTAGTCGGTGTCCTCCACGGTGTCGTGCAACAGACCGGCCGAAACCACTGTGGGCCCCATGCCCAGGTCTGCCAGAATCTGGGCCACAGCCAGTGGATGGATGATGTAAGGCTCGCCGGACTTGCGCCTCTGGTCGGCATGCTGAACCACGGCCCGGTCATAGGCGCGCTGAAGCATGGACAGATCTTCATCGGGATGATGAGCGGAGCAAATCTCCCAGATGGGCATCAGGGGGTTGAGCGGGTCGTCGCTGACCTCGCAGCCCAAGGCTCTGGAGGACAGGCCGGAAGGGGCCTGATCGCCGACATCATTGCTACAGACGCTGCCCTCCTGAGTGACCATTCAAGCCTCCAATGTCCTGATATAATGCACCAATCCTACACTTGCGTCTGGCCCATTCAGGCCGCCCGTGTCCGAAGGGTGCCTCAGCGGCCGGTCGAGCCGAATCCGCCATCCGAACGCACCGAGCCGGGCAGGCGTTCGGCGGGCACGAAACGGGCCTGCACGTAGCGCTGGATGACCAGCTGTGCGATGCGCTCCCCGGGTTCGAAGTGGACCGACTCATGCGGATCCAGGTTGATCAGCGGCACCTTGATTTCGCCCCGGTAGCCGGCATCGATGGTCCCGGGCGCGTTGAGCACGGTCACCCCCATTTTGACCGCCAGCCCCGAGCGTGGATGAACCAGGCCGACGTAGCCGTTGGGCAGGGCCAGCGCCACTCCCGTGGGCACCAAGGCCCGCTGGAAGGGGGCCAGATCCACAGCCACACTGGCTCGCAGATCGGCCCCCGCATCGCCGGGCATGGCGTATTCCGGCACCTCGGCCCCATCCAGGGACTGGAACAGGACCTCGACCGTTTCAGGCTCGTTGTAGGACTCGTCATAGGCCATCAGGCGGCGCACTCCTTGCAGACGGGCTTGCCGTCGGGGGTGGTGTAGGCCAGCTGGCTCCGGTGCTTGACCAGGAAGCAGTTGGAGCAGATGAATTCATCGCCCTGCATGGGGATGACGGTCACCGAAGAGTCCTCATTGCTCAGGTCGGCGCCAGGCAGCTCGTAGTCCTCGGCGATGGCGTTCTCGTCGTCGTCAAGGTCAGCCCCGGCATCCTGGCCGTTTTTGCCAAGCTCCTGCAGGGATTCCTCGTCTTCGTCCTTGTCGCGCGGGGTATCGTAATCCTGTGCCATCGTGTACCCTTTCCTTGTTCGACCAGCCACCTCGTATGCCGGTCATTTCACACGATATGTACTGCGCATAGGATACACGATTTCAAAAGCACGTAAAATACCAACCGTAGGGCACAATGGAAATACCTAAGGCCGTGTAAAGGAACCGTAAGAGGATAGGGGCGTGCATGTCTGAGAATGGGACCAGGGTGGCCAGCTTTGACCATGTCGACGACAGGGGCGATCTGGTCTTCGTCTGTGACCACCGGCACTTCGCCGTAAGGGTCGACGATGCGCTTGATCGCGCCATTCTTGAGGCCAAGCAGGTCAAGGAGGAAGAGGACGTGGACCCCCAGACCGGCAAGTCCAAGCCACTGCCTGTCTCAGCCATTCAGGCTGCTGTGCGCGCAGGCGCCCGCCCGGAGCAGGTGGCTCAGCAATACGCTGTCAACGAAGCGCTGGTACGGCGTTTCGCGGCCCCGGTGGAGACCGAAAAGAAGTACGCCATCGAGCAGTTCCTGACCATGCCGGCGCCCAAGGGGTCGGGAGGGCGAAACTACCAGGAACTGATCGGCAAGGTGCTGGCCCGTGCCGGGGTCAGCCTGTCACAGGTTTCCTGGCAGGCCACCAGACGAGGGTACGAACCCTGGAACATCAACGGCGTGTTTACGCTGGACAAGCGGATCTTCAACGCCCGCTGGGCCTGGAACATGCATGACAACACCGTGACCTGCATGAACGGGGCGGCCAGGATGCTGCTGGACGATTCCGCAGACGACCATGGCCAGGAGCGTCCCGGCTGGGACCAGGGTCCCGCCGAAGAGATCGACGACCAGACCGACAGGCGACCTCCAAACCAGGAGGATGCCCTTGCCCGAATCGGGGAAGAGGACCGTGGTTCGGACGACCAGGAGGACGGCGAGCGCCAGGCGGCACTCACAGCCTGGCTCTATGGCAAGCCCAAGGAAGGCCAGGAGCGGACAGCCGAGCGAAAGCCCAGCCACCCCAGTGCGGAACTGACCGAGGACCCCGACACGGCCGAGCATCCTCCCATCCGAGACAATGAATCCACCATGGTCCTGCCCGTACAGAACCATGGGCAGAGCCAGGAGCCGGAACAAGGCGATGATGCCGGTCAGGATGAGCAGGAGGACGAGACCAGGGAGGGCCGCCGCGGCAAGCGGGCCAAAAAGCACTCCGGGCGGTCGGCCGTACCCAGCTGGGACGAGATCCTCTTCGGCAAGTAGTCAGAGGCAAGTAGTCAGACCAGATCGATCAGACAGGGGATCTGCGTCTCCAGACGGGTCCATGAGCCATGCACACCAGGCAGTCTGGTCGCAGCATCAGTCTGATCTGCGGAATTCACCAGGGTGACCTGGTCGCCGGCCAGAACCAGAAGGTCGCCGATCATGGGTCGAACCCGGGTGTCCACAGGGCCGAAGATGCCCCCTTGGATGGCCTGATCCCGGGTCAGCACCCAGGCCCGCTCCCCCAGACGCTGGTGCCAGCGTGCAGCCACCACCTGGGGATCCGCCCCCTGGTCCAGGTAAAGCATGACCGCCCTGGGCTCACCGCCCACCAGTCGCACATCCTGGTTCAGCTCCGGGTCATGGGCGATGTCGATGCGCTGGTCCGGATCAGCCTCGACCATGCCGTGATCGGCCACGATCACCGTCAGCGTCCCGGCGGGCAGGCGGCGATGAAGCTCGGCCAGCTGTGCATCGGTCGCTTCGAGGGCGGCCACCCACTCCTCGCCCTCCCAACCGCTGTGGTGGCCCACCTTGTCCACATCGCGGATATAGAGGTAGGTCAGCCCCGGCTTGCGGGCAGCCTCGCAGGCGGCCAGGAGACGCTGACGGGAGTGGTTGTGGGCCAGGTACTCCCCGCCGCGCAGAGCAGCCCGTGTCAGGGCGGAATTACGAAAACGCGGCATACCCGACGAGGTCACCCGGACACCCTGCGCCTGGAGGGTCTCGAAGACCGTGGGGCGGCGCTGCAGGCGCTCCGGGTCCTGGGCCCCCCTGAACTGGATCATCTGGCCCAGCTGGCCGGTGTCCGGATTCAGCTGGGTGTAGCCGGTCATGCCGGTCAGTCCAGGGCTGGTTCCGGTGCCGAAGACCCCCATGGCCGCCACGGTCGTCGAGGGCAGGCTGGTGTAGAGGGGACGCTGGTTGATGGGCTCGGACAGCAGCGAGCGCAGGTAGGGCACATGGCCCTGGCGGCTGACCAGGTTCCAGAATCCCAGGCCGTCCACCAGGACGACGACCACCGACCGGGCTTCCGGCAGTCCCAGGGCCTCCTGGAGGGTCTTGGCAGACGGATGGACATCAGTGGACACGGGCGTTCCCAGACAGGCGCTCAGAGCGGGCAGGACGGCGGACAGATGCCTGGCCCCGCCGACTTGCCTGTCCCCCGCCCGGTCCCCGTATCGGATAGGCGGACTCGGCCGCAGCAGTTCCTTCATGTCAGGTGTATCCAGACCCATGCCTTCCATTCAAGCACGGTCAGACCCCAGGCCGACACTGCATCCCTGCTGTGAATGCTTTGGCGGACCGTCCGGTTATCATAAGGCGGAACGTGAAGGAGCAGGAGCTGGAGCATGGCAACTCATCGCAGGAGCAAGGCGGCGGGGTACGACCCCAGGCAGGTCAAGGAGCACATCGTCGAAACCCCTCTGAACGAGGAGATGAGCAAGTCCTTCCTGGAATACGCCTACTCGGTCATCTACGCCAGGGCCCTGCCCGACGCCCGTGACGGACTCAAGCCGGTCCAGCGGCGGATCATCTACCAGATGGGTCAGATGAACCTCAACCCCGACCGCCCATACATGAAGTCCGCCAGGGCCGTGGGCGAGGTCATGGGCAAGCTGCACCCCCATGGCGACTCATCCATCTACGAGGCCATGGTCCGCCTGGCCCAGCCCTTCGCCATGCGCCTGCCCCTGGTCGACGGCCACGGCAACTTCGGATCCCTGGACGATGGACCGGCGGCCTCCCGCTACACCGAGGCCAGGCTGGCCCCGGCGGCTCTGGGCATGAACGCCGACATCGACCAGGACACGGTGGACTTCTCCCCCAACTACGACAACAAGCTCAAGGAGCCCCAAGTCCTGCCCTCGGCCATCCCCAACCTGCTGGTCAACGGGGCATCGGGCATCGCCGTGGGCATGGCCACCAACATGATCACCCACAACCTGGGCGAGGTGGTGGCCGCCGCCAAGTATCTGATGGCCCACCCGGACGCAAGCCTGGACGAGCTCATGCGCTACGTACCCGGTCCGGATCTGCCCGGCGGCGGAATCATCGTGGGACGGGACGGCATCCGCAAGGCCTACGAGAACGGCCGGGGTGCCTTCGTGACCAGGTCCGTCACCCACCTGGAGAACGTGACCGCCCGCAAGAAGGCCATCGTGGTCACCGAGCTGCCCTTCATGGTGGGCCCAGAGCGGGTTCTGGAACGCATCTCGGATGGGGTGCGCAACCACAAGCTGGAGGGTATCTCCAGCGCCATCGACCTGACCGATCGCCACAACGGGACCCGCCTGGTCATCGAGATCAAGACGGGATTCGACCCGGCTAAGGTCCTGGGCAAGCTCTTCAAGTACACGCCCCTGGAGGACTCCTTCACCATCAACAACGTGGCCCTGGTCCACGGACGGCCCAGAACCATGGGGCTCAAGGAGCTGCTGGAGGTCTGGGTGGAGCACCGGCGCACGGTCATCCATCGGCGCAGCGAGTTCCGCCGCAAGAAGGCCCTGGAGCGTCTGCACCTGGTCGAGGGGCTCCTGCTGGCCCTGGTCGACATCGACGAGGTCATCCAGGTCATTCGCAGCTCGGACGATGCGGATGCGGCCAAGACCAGGCTGATGGCGGTCTTCGACCTGGATCAGACCCAGGCCCAGTACATTCTTGACCTGCGGCTGCGGCGACTGACCAAGATGAGCCGGATCGAGCTGGAGGGCGAGCGTGACGACCTGAACAAGCAGCTGGAGGAACTGGAGCGGATTCTGGGCTCCTCGGCCGAGCTGGACCGGGTCGTCATCCAGGAGATGGATCAGGCCGTGGCCCAGTGGGGCACGCCCAGGCGCACGGTCATCCTGGACCAGGAGCCCTCCGGTGACCTGGCCCCCGTGCAGTCGGCGGCCGGCGATCAGCAGACCACTCAGCAAACCTCAGGCAAAGTGGGTGCTGGCTCCCAGGCTGCGCTGCTGGCCGGCGGAGGAAGCGGCAGCGGTGGCGACGGCGGCGACCTGCACATGGAGGACAAGCCCTGCACGGTCATGATGAGCGCCACCGGCCTGCTGGCACGCAGCACCCCGGGCGCCCTGGATGCCTGGCGGTCCCGCCCGCGCAACCAGGACCGGGGGCGCGACGACCAGATCATCGCCATATTCGCCACCACCACCCTGGCCACCTACGGCCTGGTCACCACGGCCGGACGGCTGATCACCGCACCTGTGGCCGACCTGCCGCTGATCCCGGCCACCGCCAACCCCAACCTGAGCGGGGGCATCGTGGCTGACGAGCTCCTTGGCGGAACCGCCAGCACCGAACCCCAGGCCGACGAGCACGCCGTCACCGTCATCGACATGGCCGACTCCCGACCTCTGGCCCTGGGCACACGCCTGGGCACGGTCAAGCGCTGGAACCGCGAGTCGCCGACCACCATGGACTCCTGGTCGGTCATCGACCTGAAGGATGACGACCAGGTGGTCTTCGCAGCCCCCTGCCAGGACGGGGACCGCATGGTGCTCATCTCCTCGGATTCCAGCCTATTGACCTTCACCGGGGACAAGGTCCGACCCCAGGGCCGCAATGCCGCCGGCATGGCGGGCATCCGTCTGGCCCAGGGCTGCCAGGTCGCCACCTTCGCGGTCGTGCCGGCCGGGGAGATCGGCTGGACCTACCAGGAGACCGGCGAGGATGGCATGAGCACCCAGGCCGGGGCCGTGGTCCTGACCGTGGCCGGCGACTCCGAGGCCCTGCCCGGCACCGAGAACGGCTCGGCCAAGTTGACCCCGCTGGAGATGTATCCGGTCAAGGGCCGCGGCACGGGTGGCGTGCGCTCCCAACGCTTCCTGAAGGGACAGGACACCCTGCTGCTGGCCCGGGTGGGCGCCTGGCCCCTGCACGCCAGCACCGCAGCCGGTTCTCCGGTCGAACTGCCCGACGTGGACATGCGCCGGGATGCCTCCGGCCAGGAGCTGGCAGCGCCCATCGCCTTCGTGGCCTGAGGGCGCTCGGCACAGACTCAGTAGAGGGCCATGCCGCCCGGCCCGGCCGTGAATCCGGCGGCGGCCAGGGCCATGCCCACCGGTTCGCGCATGGTCAGGGGCCGGCCATTGGCATCACTGAAGAGGATGCGCCCCTGCCCGCCCCGCCTCAGCCATGAGGCCAGCTGGGCGAAGGCGGCCTCCAGCAATCCACGCTCGGGCTCACCGAAGACCAGCAGATGATGCCCCTTGGGCGCCGCATAGACCAGGGCACGGCCTCGATTCTGCACCAATAGGTTCCCCATTCGCCGAATGGGCCGACCGCCGCCATCCCCTGATGTGGTCGGCCAGGCAAGGGCCGTGCCATAGAGGTTGGCGGGATCGGTCACATCCATGACCACGGGCTCGGGAGAACGCTGTTCCAATCCACCATCGCCATCATCATTGCGCTGACCCTCTTGGAAGTCCCTGAGCTGGTCGATTACCTCCCGAGGAGCAAACTGGGCGCCGCCGAAACCGTCGACGATGACTCCACGCGTCAGCTGGCCAGCCTCCTCCATGCGCCTGCAGACCTGATAGAGGGCCGAGAATCCGCCAGGGAGGGACCTCACCTCAGGCAGGACCGGAGCCAGGAGCCCATAACGGTCCAGGATGGCTTGTTCCTCATGGACCAGGTGGACGGTCCGCTGCCGGTCATCGTCGCTTGAATTGTGCATGCCAATCCCTGCCGCACCTGCTGTTGGTCCGCGCTGATCGGCAACCAGAGTCCAGAATCCCTCCTCCGCCGCCGACAGCGCTGAAGAACCGGCCGCCCGTGTCAAGGCTGCGCGACTCAAGGGCCTGCCGCGTCCACGTAGACCATGGGGCAAACGGCGGGTCCTACCCGAGGGCTGTGGTCCGGATCCTCGGACCAGCCGCCTGACCGGAGCCAGGGAGGAGTTGGTGACCAGTCCACGCCTGACCAGCCCCCAGAGCGACCGGGCCAGGGCCTCCTGGTCTGGAGACTGAGAATCAGGGGACGCGATGTCATTGCCACCACGACCGGCACAGGCACGCAGGAGCCGATCAAAGCGGTAGGCTCCCCCGTCGGCCAGAACATCCAGCAGGGACTCTTCCAAGTCGCCCGGATCGCCCTGGTCGCTCGACCTGCTTACCTTATCGGCCTCGTCCCCAGCAGGCAGCGAACCGGTGGTTTGCCGGGGGATATCCTCATCCAGGTCCTCAGCCAGGTAAAAGGTCATAGCGCCCAGCGGTCCCTCCCCCTGGTCGGATCCCACCCAGACCACCTGGCCCGAAGCCAGCAGATCGTCCATCAATGCCGGACCGTAATCACGCACCCTGGCCGGGAAGATGGCCGACTCCCAGAGCGCGGGCGGCAGATCCAATCCCTCCAGCTGACCGACCACCTCCAGCAGCCCCTCAGTGCCCATCAAGGGCTCCTGACCCAAGGGTGCCAGACCCTGACGGTGAAGAAGAAAGTCGCTGTAGACATGGCCGGGAACGGGACTGGCGGCCTTGCTGGCCTTGGCCAGGGACCGTGAACGCAGCCGACGGAAGACCTCGGGATCCAGCCACCCTCGGCGGGGCTCGCCTCCCTCCCAACCAGGCTCGCCATAGGCACTCAGGTCAGGACTGGGAAAGACCCCGGTCATGAGCAGCTCGCGTGCGGCCAGGGAGCGCAGCCTGTCCTCCAAGAGAGCACTGCCTAGGCCCAGGTGACCAGCCAGATCCTGGGTGGTGAATGGCCCGTGGACTGCAGCGTATTGCCTGACCAGCTGGTCGAAGGCTTCGTTGTCTGATTCCGATTCCTTTACTGGCTGGACGGATTGGTAGATGCCAGGGCCCAGGACCGCCGTCAACCGCTCTGCCTGACCGGCCCATACCCAACAGTCGCGAGCGCCTAGTCTGACCGGAACCACTCTGGACTGGACCCGCAGCTCCTCCAGCATGGCACGGACCTGTGCCTCTGTAGCCGGCTCGTCCTCTTGGCCGCGCATACGCCGACGGATCTCGGCCAAATCCATGGGGCCCAGGGTGCGCAAGAGGTCGGCCAGTCCTTCGGCCCCCCTGGCCCGGTTCCTGGGCGAAAGCCGCTGCAAATCCGCAGTCACCTGGTCAACGGTCTCCTGATCAAGGAGGTCAGCCATATCCACCTGGCCGACCATCTGCTCCAGCAGGTCGGAGTCGATGGCCAGCATGGCGGCGTCGCGCTCGGCCTTTGGCATGTCGTACTGGTACATGAAGGTCCCCAGGTAACCGAAGAGCAAACCTGAGGCCATGGGTGAGGGGGTCTTGGTGGAGGCCGGAATCAGACGGACGCTCCCCTGCTCCAGGTCGGCCATCAGTTCGTGCAAGGCGGGCATGTCGTAGACGTCCTGCAGGCACTCGCGCATGGTCTCCAGAACCAGGGGAAAGTCATCCTCCTTCAGGGCCGCATCCAGCAGACGGGAGGCTCGAAGACGCTGCTGCCAGAGCGGAACCCTGCGGCCAGGCTCCATCCTGGGCATGTAGAGCGAGCGGGCTGCGCACTGGCGGAAGCGGGACTGGAAGAGTGCCGAGCCCACCAGATGCCGTCGGACCTCGCGCTCCACCTGGTCGGGGGTGAATCCGAATATTCGCCGATCTTCCAGGAAGGCGTCAGTGCCCGGAATCTGCACGACAATGCCGTCCTCCCCCGCCCAGACGGATCCGTCGTAGCCGCGCTCACGGGAGAGCCGGGCGGCTATGGCCAGGGCCCAGGGCTCGTTGACCCTGCGTCCGTATGGCGAGTGGAGGATCAGTCTCAGGTCACCCTCCTCGTTGGGGCAGCGCTCGACCACCAGGTGCCGGTCGTCGGGCACCTGACCGGTGGAGGCCTGCTGCTCGGCCAGGAAGGCAGCCAAATTATTGATGGCAGGACGATCCAGACCGTCCTCCAGCAGACGAGAAGAGACGGCTTGAGTGAAGGCCGGCCGACCGGAGGCAGTCTGTACTGCCGGTATCAGGCCCTGGGACAGTTCCCTGGCAAGCCTGCCCAGGCGGCGGCCAAAGGCGGGGTCGCGGCCGGTGCCCTCCCCGTGCCAGAAGGGCAGTCTGGCGGAGCGTCCCGGGGCGGGGACCACCACCACACGATCGCGGGTGATCTGCTGGATCCTCCAGGAGGTGGTGCCCAGGGTGATCACGTCCCCCTTGCGGGACTCGTAGACCATCTCCTCGTCCAGCTCCCCCACTCGTCGGGGCTTGCCGCCGGCGGCCTCAGAGGACATGACCACACTGTAGGATCCGCGGTCGGGAATGGTGCCTCCGGAGGTAACCGCCAGGCGTTGCGCACCGGGTCGGGCCGTCAGCGTTCCGGTCTGGTGGTCCCAGACCAGGATGGGGCGGAAGGCGGTGAAGTCCTGTGAGGTATAGGCGCCGCTGAGCATGCCCAGCACCGCCCGGTAGACCTGCCGGTCCAGGTGGGCGAAGGGCGCGGCCCGTCTGACCGTGGCCAGCCAATCCTCCTCCTTGAGTGGTCCCATGGCAGCTGCGGCCACCGTCTGCTGGGCCAGAACGTCCAAGGGACTGCTGGGCATGATGGTGGGTTCGATGTCGCCCTGGACCATGCTTTCCATGCTGGCCGCGCACTCCAGGATCTGCTCACGGGTCAGGGGAAAAAGCCTGGCCTGCGATACCCGTCCCACTTGGTGGTCGGCCCGGCCCACCCGCTGCAGTCCCGAGGCGGTCGACAACGGGGCATTGACCTGGATGACCAGATCGACCGAGCCCATATCGATGCCCAGCTCCAGGCTGGAGGTGGCTACCACGCACCGCAGTCTGCCGGCCTTGAGGTCATCCTCCACCTGGCGGCGGCGTTCCTTGGACACCGAACCATGATGCGCCATGGCAATGGGTTGGTCGACGACCAGGCCGGAAGTTCTCTCGGAGGTGGACCCGGTGGCCGAATCGTAGTGGGCGGGCTCCCCGACCTGCCCAGCCCTGTCCGTGGGCTCGTCTGTTTCTGGGGATAAACCTGGTTGGCCCTGTCCACTGCTGCCTCGGCTACGGTGCTTGGACGCTTGCAGATCGGACTGGTGGAGGTCGTTCAGCCGGGCGGTCAGGCGCTCGGCAAGGCCGCGGGAGTTGACGAAGACCAGGGTGGTGCGGTGGGACAGGACCTGGTCCAGAATGGCACGCTCGACGGCTGGCCAGATGGATCCGCTTCTTTTGTCGCTCTCCTGTCCTTCCTGCCCGGATTCGCCGGGTGGCGCAGCCAAATCGCCCATATCCTCCAGGGGCTCGATCAGCCGCAGGTCCATGGCTGTGGACGACTTGGGCTGGATCAGGCTGACCGGACGGCTGCCGCCCAGAAAACGTGCCACCTGCTCGGGCGGCCGGACCGTAGCCGACAGGCCTATCCGCTGCACCGGCCGCCCGACCAGGTTGTCCAGCCGCTCCAGGCTCAGCGCCAGATGGGCCCCGCGCTTGTTGCCCGCCAAAACGTGGATTTCGTCCACAATAACGGTCTGCACGTTCTTCAGTGTGCTGGCTGTTTTGGAGGTCAGCATCAGATAGAGCGATTCCGGGGTGGTGACCAGAATATCCGGCGGATGGACTGCCAGGGCCCTGCGACCACGGGTATCGGTGTCTCCAGTGCGGATGCCCGTCCGGACCTTGGGCGCTTTTCGTCCCTGCTGTGCAAATCGCTCGGCGATGCCATCCAGCGGAGCCTGCAGGTTGCGAGCCACGTCAGTCCCCAAGGCCTTCATGGGCGAGATATACAGCACGGCGACCCCAGGTTTCCGGGAGCGCCGAGGCCTGGTCATGAGCTCATCAATTGCCCAAAGAAAAGCGGCCAGGGTCTTGCCCGATCCGGTGGGCGAAATGATCAGCGCATCGCCGCCTGAGCGGATGGCAGGCCAGGCCTGGACCTGGGTCGGCGTGGGCCCCTGAGGAAAGGCCTGACGAAACCAGCCGGCCGTCTGCGGGGAGAAATTATCCAAGGGATCGCCCATATGCGTCACACTCCTCTCCCCGCCCCTTTGGGCCCTGCTGAAGGTCGATCAGGTGTCGATCTTGCTCCGATCGAAGTCGTCCGCATTGTCCACGATGAACTGCTTGCGGGGCGGCACGTCGTCGCCCATGAGCAGGGGAAAGATGCCGGCCGCCTGAGCGGCATCCTCCATGCGGATGCGGCGCAGCATACGGGTCCTGGGATCCATGGTGGTGTCAGCCAGCTGGTCGGCGTCCATCTCGCCCAGACCCTTGTACCGCTGCACATCGGGATAGTAGTCGATGTGCTTGGCCTGCAGGTCGGCCAGTTTGCCCTCCAGCTCATCATCCGAATAGGTGTAGATGAACTTCCCCTTGTTCTTGCCTGCCAGGGCGATTCGGTGCAGGGGCGGCACGGCGGCGTAGACCCGCCCGTTCTCGATCAGGGGCCGCATGTAGCGGTAGAAGAGGGTCAGCAGCAGGATGCGGATGTGGGCGCCGTCCACGTCGGCATCGGTCATCATGATGACCTTGTTGTAGCGGGCCTGGTCAATGTCGAAGCTGGCTCCCGAACCGGCGCCGACCACCTGGATGATGGAGGCGCACTCCTTGTTGGTCAGCATCTGGGACAGGGAGGCCTTCTGCACGTTGAGGATCTTGCCACGGATGGGCAGCAGGGCCTGGAACATGGAGTTTCTGGCGGCCTTGGCCGTACCCAGGGCGGAATCGCCCTCAACGATGAACAGCTCGGCGATGTCGTCGTTGCCGGGCATGGAGTCCGAGAGCTTGGAGGGCATGGAGGCCGATTCCAGGGCGTTCTTGCGCCTGGTGACCTCCTTGGTCTTGCGTGCCTGGACGCGGGCATGCATCTCGCCCACGATCTTCTCCAGCACCTGGCCGGACTGCTCCTTGAAGCCGCGCTTGGAGCCGCTGATCATCTGGCCGAACTGGTCGTCGGTCATCCGGTTGACGATGGGCTTGACCTGGGCCGTGCCCAGCACGTCCTTGGTCTGGCCCTGGAACTGCGGCTCGGCGATGCGCACGGTGACCACGGCCACCAGACCGGCCAGGACATCGTCGCGCTCCACCTTGGTGTGGGAATCCTTGAGGTTGACCTTGAGGCGGCGGGCGTTGGCCTCCACGGCCTTGCGCACCTGCCGGGTCATGGCGTTCATGAATCCGTCCACGTGCATGCCTCCGCCGGGCGTCTCCACCACATTGACGAAGCTGCGGACGATTGAATCGTAGTCATTGACCCAGCGCAGGGCTATATCCACCCCGCAGACACGCTCCACCTGCTCGGCATGCAGCTCGCCGTCCGAGCCCACCCGCTGGGTCTCCTCCTGGTAGGTGTCCTGGCCGCTGATCCGCCAGATGTCGCTGACCGGCTCGCCCTTGGACAGGAAGTCAACAAAGTCCGTCACTCCGCCAGTGTGCAGGAACTCCTCCACACGCTGATGGCCGGACTCGTCCTCCGGCTGCAGCATGGCCCGGTCAGCCTGCTCGGTGGCCGAAAGGTCGGCATCATCAGTTTGCGCGCCTTCGGCACGCTCGTCTCCGGCATCTTCTTTCGAAGAGTCGCCGCTGACAGACGATTCAAGAAGGTTCTCTTGAACGTCCTGATCGTCCGGCTCCGCAGTGGATTCGCCATCGACCTCCAGACGCAGGTCCTGTTCGGCGCTTCCTGTTGCGGGGATGCGGTCGTCGATCACGGTGATCTTGAGGCCGGGCACCAGGAAACTGGTCTGACGCACCCGGTCGATCAGCTGGGCGTAGCTGAACCGGGCCGTGGGGTTGAAGATTTCCGGGTCGGCCCAATAGCGCACCCTGGTGCCGGTCCGGGACTTGGGCACGCTGCCCACTATCTCCAGGGGTGTAGGCCTGTTCTTCCTGGTGCGTTTGAAGGGCGAGTCAGGCGAGGGATGCTCTGGGTCTGGATCCTGGTAGGTGCCGGGATGGCCCTGGTGAAACTGCATCCGGTGGGTCTTGCCGTCCCTGTCCACCTCCACGTCCAGCCGGGAGCTCAGGGCGTTGACCACAGAAGAGCCCACGCCGTGCAGGCCGCCAACAGCCGTGTATGAAGAGTTGCCAAACTTGGCGCCGGCGTGAAGCTTGGTCAGGACCACCTCCACGCCGGTCAGCCCGGTTCGGGGCTCAATATCGACGGGGATGCCTCGGCCGTTGTCGTCCACCTCGATGGAGCCATCCTTGTGCAGGATGACCTTGATGTTGTCGCACTGGCCGGCCAGGGCCTCATCCACGGCGTTGTCGATGATCTCCCAAAGGCAGTGCATGAGCCCCTGGCTGTCCGTGGTCCCGATGTACATGCCTGGACGCTTGCGCACTGCGTCCAAGCCATCCAGGACCGTCAGACTGCCGGCACCATAGGACTTCCCCTTATCAGGCTTTTTCGCCACCATTTACCTCGCCGTTCACCTCTTGGCGCCCAGGAAGACCGGGGTCCTCACATGGGCGGTCGCTTACGCACCGATGACCATTTTTAGCAAGGAGGCCTCGACAGCATCAGTACCTCCCCGCCGGGCGCAGAGGTCACTGATCCAGGAAGTCACGCAGGGTCTGCGAGCGCGAAGGATGCCGCAGCTTGGACATGGTCTTGGACTCGATCTGGCGGATGCGTTCACGGGTGACCCCGTATACGCGGCCGATGTCGTCCAGGGTCTTGGGCTGCCCATCCTCCAGGCCGTAACGCATCTTGATGACGCCGGCCTCGCGGGGGCTCAGGGTCTCAAGCACCTGCTGGAACTGCTCCTGCAGCAGGGAGAAGGCCACAGCATCCGAGGGGGCGATGGCGTCGGTGTCCTCGATCAGATCGCCGAACTCCGAGTCACCGTCCTCCCCCAGAGGGGTATGCAGGGAGATGGGCTCGCGCCCGTACTTCTGGACCTCCTGGACCTTCTCGACGGGCATGTCCAGCTCCCGGGCCAGCTCGTCGGGGGTGGGCTCGCGACCCAGGTCCTGCAGCATCTGACGCTGGACGCGGGAGAGCTTGTTGATGACCTCGACCATGTGAACGGGCACACGGATGGTGCGGGCCTGGTCGGCCATGGCACGGGTGATGGCCTGACGAATCCACCAAGTGGCGTAGGTGGAGAACTTGTAGCCCTTGGTGTAGTCGAACTTCTCTACCGCACGGATCAGACCCAGGTTACCTTCCTGGATCAGGTCCAGGAAGAGCATGCCTCTGCCGGTGTATCGCTTGGCCAGGGAGACCACCAGTCGCAGGTTGGCCTCCAGCAGATGGTCCTTGGCCTTCTTCCCGTCGTTGGCGGCCCACTTGAGCTCGCGGCGGCGTTTGAAGTCCATGCCCTCGCCTTCGGTGTCCAGCAGATGCTGGGCATAGAGGCCGGCCTCGATACGCTCTGAGAGGTCCACCTCCTGTTCGGCATTCAGCAGGCTGACGCGGCCGATCTGCTTGAGGTAGTCCTTGACGGGATCGGCAGTGGCGCCGGCGGTGACCACACGACGCTTGGGGTTGCCTGAGGGAGTGACATTCTCATCGTCATCGGAATCGTCGACGACGAAGGCGCCCTTGACCTTGGCGGCGAGGGCATGGGCGGCCTTGCGGTCCTCCTCGGCCTCATCCTCGACCTGGTGGGCCTCGTCCTCCTCCTGATCGTCCTCGTCGGGCTCGTCCTCCAGCTGATCCTCGCTCTTGTCCAGCTGGTCGTCGTCCTCCTGGTCCTCGAGCAGGTCCTCGTCGGGCTCCTGCTCCTCCGGCTGCAGGATGGGCTCCTCTTCGACCTTCTTCTTGGTCTTGGAGGCCGGGCGACGGTTGGTCTTGGCCGTCGAAGTGCTGGCAGTGGCGGTCTTGCGGGCTGCGGTCTTGCGGGACGCCTTGCTGCTGCTGGTCTTGGACCTGGTGGCGGTCTTGGTCTTGCCGGCGGTTGAACTGGTCCGGCCCTTCCCGGTATCCACTGCGGCTGTCTTGGCTGACTTGGTGTCCTTCGTGGCCAAATTCTCCTCCTGGATCATCCCACCCGCCGACACTGCTTTCAAGGCACAGCTATGGCAAGGTCAAATCTTAGACTCACTAAGTGAACCACCCCAGGGGGACGATTATTCCCGATTCAGCCCGATTGCCTCCAGGCCGGGTCGATGCCGCGGCCGATCAAAGCCAGGACGATGGCGGCCAGACTGCACGAGCGGTCGTCGGAAAGAGCTCCCTCGGCGAACCCGGATGCCCGGGATCCCCCATTCCACCAGTCGACGTAGGCCGCGACCGCCAGGGGCTGGGACCGAAACCCCGGCGGAACCTGATCAGCTATGGCTTGAAGCATGGCCAGCCCGGCCCGGCAACGCGGATGGTCCGGCCGTGTCGCAGAATCCTTGAAGACCGCATCCAGAATGCTGCAGAGCGCCGTCACGTTGGATGGATCATTGGGACGAACGCACAGGTCCAGCAACCGATCCCTGTCCAGACCAGGCTCAGGCGCCAGGATGGACAGAATGAGCCCGTCACGTATGGCCAGGGTCTCCTTGATGGCCACAGCCAGACGGTCAGCCGTATCGGAGTTCAAAGGCGGGTGCGGCTGCTGCCCTTTCAAACCGGCTGTCCAGTCTGTCAAGGGTTGCTGGAGCCATCGCCTATCAGCATCTTCCACGCCCCATCGTCGTCGGCCCTCTCGGTAGTTCTCCACAAGTTTCGTCATGCCGTCTTCGTGTGCATCGTTCATGCCGTCATTGCCTCCCATCCGCTCCCGGTCTGATGTCCGGGGAGCCTTGGCACCATCCTGAACCAGCAGGAACCGTCGGGAAGGCCACAGCCGAGCATGTGGTCAAGTGGGGTCATCCATCCACCATGCTCCCTGCAGCCACGGGCCGTGCAGCCCGCCCGCTGGGCAGATATGCGGATAGGCTCTAAGGCATGAAGAGCGTGACTGCAGCACGGGTCGAACAACGCATGGAGGAACTGCTCCAGGACCACTGCCACCACCTGACTGATCCAGAGCCCGGACCGGACCATCCCCTGGATCAGAACCCCTCACAGGGGGCTTTGCAGGAGGTCATCCACCAGGCAATCGAGGCAGGCCGTGGCGGCAAACGACTGCGCGCCCTCCTGCTCTGCGATGTCTGGCGGGCTCTGGAATCCGAGCGGAATCCGGACCGTGAACAGGCGGCAGTGGACCTTGCCTGCGCCTTGGAGGTCTATCAGACCAGCGCCCTCGTCCACGATGACATCATCGACGGCTCCCCCCGTCGTCGGGGCCGTCCTGCCGCCCATCTGGCCCTGAGCCGGTCGGCCGCCGGAAACGATCCAAGCGACCGGCTCCCCGCAGGCCCCGATGCCCGTGGCACCGGCCTGGGCATCCTCCTTGGCGACCTGCTGGCATCACTGAGCACAACCATGGCCCTCCAGGCGGCTGCCGACCTGCCTCAGGAATCGGCCATCGGTAGGTCTTTCCAATCCATGCAGACGGCTGTAGTCACCGGCCAGGTCCTGGACATGGGTATGGAAGAGGCTTCCCTGGACAATCCGGAACGCCTGCGCAGTCAGGCCCTGCACACCATGGCTTGGAAGACCGCCTCCTATACCACCATGGCCCCCCTGGCTCTGGGCCTGCTGGCCGCTGGAGCAGACCTGGAAGAGCACAAAAAATCAGTGCGCGTCCTGGGTCTGGATCTGGGGTTGGCCTTCCAACTGACGGACGATCTGCTGGATGTGGCAGGCGACGACCGCCGTACCGGCAAACCCGTGGGTGGCGATATTCGCGAGGGCAAGAGGACCGTCCTCCTGGCCGACACCCTGGCCATGGCCGACCCTGATCAGGCCAAGGAGGTCCGCCGACTCTACGGTTCCCCGACCGAACGCCGCAAGGATGCCCAGGTAAATATGGTCCGCGACCTGATGCAGTCCTGTGGGGCCGTAGATGTCAGTCGTCGACGCATTGCCGACCTGTCCGCCCGAACCCAGGCCGAAGCCCAGGCCCTGGCTGATGATCTGCATCTGTCGGCAGAGGGCCGAACCATCTTCCTGAAGGCCTGCCGACGCTTCCTGCCGCTTGCCACCACCGCCGGGTATCATGAACGTGTATCTTCCATTGATGCCGAGGCCGGTCAGGCCTCCGAGGTGCAGAGGGCCGGACAAGACGAGCATGAGTGAAGCGGACGAGAGGACCAGCGACCGGATCATAGACGGGCGCTACCGCATTCTGCGCGAGATTGCGCAAGGTGGCATGGCCACGGTCTACGAGGCCCTGGATCTGCGGCTGTCCAGGCATGTGGCGGTCAAGATCATGCACACCATGCTGGCCCAGGGGCCGCACAGGGCCCAGTTCGAGGAGCGTTTCCGCCGGGAGGCCAGGTCGGCGGCCGCCATCGCCAACCCCCACATCGTCCAGGTCTACGACACGGGCGTCGATCAGGGGCTGGACTACCTGGTCATGGAGTATGTCCACGGCATCAGCCTGCGGCGGGACATGGCCCGTCAGGGCGTCTATCCCCTGAAGGAGACCCTGCGGATCGTGGGCGAAATACTGGACGGCCTGGCCTCCGCCCACCGAGCCGGCGTCATCCACCGCGATATCAAACCGGAAAACATCCTCATCAACGACCGCGGCCACGTGGAGATCACCGACTTCGGCCTGGCCCGCGCCGCCGCCCAGGCCACCCTGTCCTCAACGGGCATGCTCATGGGCACGGCCGCCTACCTGGCCCCCGAAACCATCGAGAACAATGAGGCCTCCCCCCAGAGCGACCTCTATGCCGTGGGCATCATCGCCTACGAGATGCTGACCGGCACGGTCCCCTTCGCCAGCGACAACCCGGTGACCATCGTCTTCAAGCACGTCCACGAGGACGTCCCCTCCCTGGCCAGGGTCTGCCCGGGAATCGACCCATCCGTGGCCGCCCTGGTCTCCGGACTTACCGATCGCTCACCGGGAAACCGCCCGGACGACGCAGGCGAGGCCCTGGAGAGCCTGAGGAAGGTGGTCAGGGGACTGGACCGGCAGGCCATGGACTACGTGCTGCCTGCAACAGCCACAGCGACCGCGGCAGCTGCAGCCAGCGGACAGCCCGGGTCCGCCAACCCTGAGATGACCGAACCGCCAAGGCAGGCAGCCACGGCACCCAGCGACGATTCCGAAGACGCAGCCACACAGACCATTGCTGCAGCACCCGAAGCGCAAGATTCAGACACGGTCCTGAATGTGCCCGCCCCGCCCGAAACCGATGCGGACGCTGCGACCAAGCGCTATCGGCTCAACGACGTGGACACCCCCTCCCGGGCAGAGACCACAACCGTCCTGCAGCCTCAGGACCCGACAGCATCCCCCGCCGATGCAAACGTCGTCCCGGCTTCCTCCCAGACCCTGCAGCAAGGCACCGAAACAGCCAAGCCCAAGCACCGTCATCGGGGCCTGATCATCGCACTGGTGATTCTGCTGGTGCTGGCCCTGAGCGGAGGCGGCGGTGGCGCCTGGTGGTACTACCTGGGTCCGGGCAGCTATGTCGCCCTGCCCAAGCCGGATGACATCTCCTGCTCCGAGAATCAGGAGTGCAAGGTCATCGGCGCCGACTACGCCAAGTATGCCAGCACGCTCAAGGTCGCGGGCATCGATGTCGACACCGACTACGACTTCAGCGACCAGGTGCCCAAAGGGGCCATCATGGCCGCGGATCCCGATACCGTCGGAGCCCATATCAGCAAGCGGGGCGGCAGTCTCAACCTGACCGTCTCCAAGGGGATTCGCCAGGCCACGGTGCCCAAGGACATCCTCCAGCCGAACACCTCCAACGGCAAGGACCCCCTGCAAGCCCTGAAGGCGGCCGGATTCGACAAGATCGACCATGACTCCTCCAAGGACCAGTACTCCATGGATGTACCCGAGGGGGCGGCGATTTCGGTGGAGCCGGCCCCAGGGACCAAGACCCGGCACGATACCAAGGTCAGCCTGGTCCTGTCCAAGGGTCGAATGCCCGTGGCCATGCCCGACATCATCGGCAAGGCCAGGGACGATGCCAAGGCGGCCCTGGAGGCCCTCCGGCTCAAGGTCAACTACAGCGAGGACTGGTCAGATTCGGTGCCCCGCAACCAGGTGATCTCCGCCTCCCACCAGGCCCAGGAGCAGCTGCACTGGGGCGATGCGGTCAACGTGGTGATCTCCAAGGGGCCGCAATTCATCAGCATGCCCGATGTGAAGGGCAAGAGCCAGGACGAGGCCACCCAGATCCTGCAGGGATACGGGCTCAAGGTCAACATTTCGGCGCCGCTGGGCAACCTGACCCACACGGTGCGAATCCAGGACCCCAACCCCGGCACCCAGGTCAAGGTGGTCAATGATGACGGCTCGCCGGCCGTCGTGACCCTGACCGTGGTCTGACGGCCCTGTCTCTACAGTCAGTCGTCAGTCAGTTCTTCCTTGCTCTCATGCGCCTTGATGACCTGGGCATATACGTCCACGTAGCGCTGGCCGCTCATCTCCTGGATCTCCTGCATAATCCTGTCGGTCAGGTTGCGGATCTCCTCATGGGTGAGGCTGTTGACCGGCACATAGGGCACCGTGATGGGCTTGCCATAGATGACCTTGGTCCTGCCCTTATGCGGAAGCACATGGCCGGGCTCCTGAAGCTGCCTGGTGCCGATGATGGCTGCGGGCACCACCGTCGTCCCGGTCTCGAAGGCCAGTCGCGCCGCCCCGGTGTGCCCTCGGTAAAGCCTGCCGTCCGGGCTGCGCGTGCCCTCCGGATGAATGCCGAAGATGTGCCCGTGCTCAAGGATGGAACGCGCCGTTTCCATGGCTCCCAGCGACTTTGAGCCGCCTGATCTGTCCACGGGGAAGACGCCAACCGAGCTGAACCACCATTTCTTGAACTTGCCCTTTATCCCCTTGCCGTTGAAGTACTCGGCCTTGCCCATGAAGTGGATCATCCTGGGGCAGGTGATGGGCAGCAGGGCGTCGTCAATGACGGCCAGATGGTTGGAGGCGATGATGGCAGCCCCCTGCTTGGGAATGTTCTCCGTGCCTTCAACGGTCGGTTTGAACCAGGTACGCGCCAACGGACCGAGCAGTTTGACGAAGAACCAGTACAGCACAGAGACTCCTTGGTAGCGAATGCGTGCGGCCGAGGTTACGATGGTTCTATGACCGAGCACAAGCATAACGACGCCGGGAATCAGTATAACAGCGAGGCGGGAACCGGGCCCTCACAGGGGGACGAGGAGTGGGCGGACTTCCTGAATTCGCACGCTGACGAGCTGGGTTCCCTGGAATCGTCCAAGACGGCCAAGGAGTTCGAAAAGAAGGCCCGAAAGTCCGAGAAGAAGGCGGCGCTGAGGGCTGAGGACTTGAAGCGCGACTCCTTCGTCGGCGGCTCCGGACCGCGCGATTTCCAAGGCAGCAGCTGGCTGGACACCGACGAGGTCATGGACCAGTCGTCGAACTTTGTGCCGCCCAACCCCGACCTGAGCGACCTGGGCAGAAGGCATGCGGCCTTCATGATCATGACGGTGCTGGGCCTGATCTGCTTCTTCCTGACCATATTGATCCCCCGCTGGTCCGGCTTGACCGGCCTGCTGGCGGGACTGCTCCTGCTGATAGGCATCGCAGGACTGATCATCGACCGGAAGAACTTCCACGACGATTCAAGCGGGCTCTTCGATGACGACGAACGGCACTACCGGCGATAATGCCGAGTGCCGCCATATCCAGCATATCCAGGCCACCAATACGTTCGGACCCCACTGGCAGGAACATCAGCCAGCGGGGTCCGAACAGGTTTGGCAGCCGCGAACCTAGACCAGGACAGGACGGCGTGTCCGTTCCTCTTGCCGGCAGCGGGACTGCGCTTCCTGGGCTCCGTGGATCCAGGCTGCCAGCAGGTCGGCCGCCCTCCCCTGGTCCACAACCTGGGTAGCCAGTTGGTAGGCCTGGGCAAACCGCACGCTCAGGTCGTCCTCGGGACCGGCGTCGATCTGCGTGCCGTCTGCCACGATGGCCGAGGCCGCATTGAGCAGGGCCGTGGAACGCGAAGGAACCGACTTTCCAGCCAGGAAGTCCCTGACGACGTTTGCGTTGAAGGCGGGGTCGCCGCCGCGCAGATCATCCAAATCCACCGGATCGATACCAAGTTCACGGGTCGGGTCGAAGGTCCGCTCCTCCACCTTGCCCTGGTGGATCTCCCAGATGGAGACCGGACCGGTCGGAGCCATCTCGTCAAGACCCTCGACCGAGGTGTAGACCATGCCTTCCTGACCGCGTGAGGCGTAGACCTGGGCCATCATGGGGCTCAGTTGGCGCTGGGCGCATCCGATGGCCACATAGCGCGGGTTGACCGGGTTGGTCAGGGGTCCCAGCAGGTTGAAGACGGTCGGAATCCCCAGCGACGAGCGGACAGGCCCTGCAAACCGCATGGCAGGGTGGAAGGTCTTGGCAAAGACGAAGGTAATGCCGTAGCAGTCAGCCATGGCAGCCACCTCCTTGGGCGGCAGATCCAGGGGCAGGCCCAGCTGCTCCAGACAGTCGGCGGTACCGCTCTTGCTGGATGCGGCCCGGTTGCCGTGCTTGACGATTCTGACTCCCGCAGCCGCAGCCACGATGGCGCCCATGGTCGACAGGTTGACGGTAGCCGCCCCATCGCCGCCGGTGCCGACGATGTCGGTCACGTCGCCGCTGACCTTCAGCGGCACCGCATGGCCCACCATGGCCTTGGCAGCCCCCTCGACCTCCGGGCTGGTCAGTCCCAGGGCGGACTGCATGGACAGGGCGGCTCCCACCTGCACAGGGTCGGCATGCCCATCCATCAAATCGTTCATGCACCACTCGGCCTCATCCGCGCTCAGGTGTCGACCGGACACCAAGGAGTTCAGGACGGATTTCCAGCTAAGTGGCCGCATGATGACTCTTTTCCTTTGAAGAAGCGAGGCTGGATGCCCCGCTGTTTGCTCTAGGTTTACTGCCCTGTCCCTCCCCTGCACAAGGACATCCCATATTCTGGTCACTTTGCTACCAATATATGAAAGTAGGCAATCCAATATATGGAAACGGCCACCGCCCTTGTGAGCGATGGCCGTCAGTCAGACCGGCAACCCTTAATGTATCGGCAACCTTATCTGCAGAAGCCGCTAGTGATTATGCGAACCTGTCATTTCTTCTCGTTCTGGCCGTGGCACATCTTGTACTTGCGTCCGGAACCACAGGGGCAGGGGGCGTTGCGGGGCGTGCCCGGGAAGGTGCGGCCATCAGACCAAGGCGAGTGATCCTCTACGGCCTTGGGCCTCTTGTTGGCAGGGACTTTGCCCTCGGCATGGCTGATAGGGGCAGGCCCGACCGGGGCCGGAGCACCCTCGTCAGCGGCATCCTCAGAGGCATCCTCCTCTGAATCCTCCTGGATGCTGCCAGCCGGAGCACCCTCGTCATGTTCCTCGGCAGTCTCGTCGATATCGGTGGTCTCGTCCTCGGCATCAGGCTCTTCAGGCGCCTGGTAGTTGACCGGCTGGGACTGGCTCTCCTCGTTCTCCTTGCGCTCCTCGCGGGCCCTCCGCTCGTTCTCCTGGCTGGCCGCGATCTGCTTGAGGTCCACGTTGAAGAGCAGCTGCACGGTCTGCTCCTTGATGGCGTCGATCATGGAGTTGTACATCTGGTAGCCCTCGCGCTGGTACTCGACCAGGGGGTCACGCTGGCCCATGCCGCGCAGGCCGATGCCGTCCTTCAGATAATCCATCTCGTAGAGGTGCTCACGCCACTTGCTGTCCAGGACGGATAGGACCACCTGGCGTTCCAGCTGCCTGGAGCCCTTCTCGCCCAGCTCGTCCTCACGCTCCTGGTAGATGGAATCTGCATCCTCCACCAACTTGTCCGCCAGAGCCTTGACGGCCTTGTCACCCTTCAGACCCTCCAGGGAGTCCATGGTCTCATCCTGGTCAAGACTGACAGGGTAAACGGAGGCCAGCGCCTTCCAGAGCCCGTCGGCATCCCAGTCCTCGGGCTTGTCCGAGCCCTTCTGTGCACCCCGGATGTATGAGGTGATGGTCTCGCTGATGAAGCGGAGAATGTCCTCGTGGATGTCCTCGCCCTTGAGCACCGCCTGACGCTCGCCATAGATGACCTGACGCTGCTTATTCATCACATCGTCGTACTTCAACACGTTCTTGCGGATCTCGTAGTTGCGGGATTCCACGGACTTCTGTGCGTTGCGCACACCCTTGGAGACGCTCTTTTTGTCGATGGGCTGACCCTCGGGCAGGCTCTTGGACATGAGCTGAGCCACCATCCCGGTATTGAACAGGCGCATCAGATCGTCTTCCAGGCTCAGGTAGAACCTGGACTCGCCAGGATCGCCCTGACGGCCTGAGCGGCCGCGCAGCTGGTTGTCGATACGGCGGGACTCGTGCCGCTCGGTGCCCAGTACGTACAGGCCACCCAGCTTGACGACCTCCTCATGCTCGTCCTTGACCTGCTCCTTGACGGAGTCCAGCATCTTGGGCCAGCGCTTCTCATACTCCTCAGGAGTGTCGTCGGAGGAGTAACCCTGCTCCTTGAGCTTCTGATCGGCAAGGAACTCCACGTTTCCGCCCAGCATTATGTCGGTGCCACGCCCTGCCATGTTGGTGGCCACAGTCACAGCCCCCTTGCGCCCTGCCACGGCCACGACCGCAGCCTCGCGCGCATGCTGCTTGGCGTTGAGGACCTGATGGTCGATGCCGGCCACGTCCAGCAGGGAGGAGACCACCTCGGAGGACTCCACGGATGCGGTGCCCAGCAGGATGGGCTGGCCCTTGGCATGCCGCTTGGCCACATCGCGGACGATGGCGGTCAGCTTCTCCTTCTTGGTGCGATAGATCAGATCCGGCTGATCCTTGCGGATCATGGGCTTGTTGGTGGGGATGGGCAGCACGCCCAGCTTGTAGGTGTTCATGAACTCGGCGGCCTCGGTCTCGGCCGTTCCGGTCATGCCCGCCAGCTTGTCGTACATGCGGAAGTAGTTCTGCAGGGTGATGGTGGCGAAGGTCTGGTTCTCGGCCTTGACCTCCACGCCCTCCTTGGCCTCGATGGCCTGGTGGAGGCCCTCGTTGTAGCGGCGGCCCTTGAGCAGACGGCCTGTATGCTCGTCCACAATCAGGACCTCACCGTTCTGGACCACGTAGTCGCGGTCGCGCAGGAAGAGCTCCTTGGCCTTGATGGCGTTGTTCAGGTACCCGATCAGGGCGGTGTTGGCGGGCTCGTAGAGGTTGTCGATGCCCAGGTAGTCCTCCACCTTGGTGATGCCTGGGTCCAGGATACCGACGACCTTCTTCTTCTCGTCGACCTCGTAGTCCTCATCCCTGGTGAGCTTGGGGACCAACTTGGCGAACTGCCGGTACCATCGGGTCACGTCGCCCTCGGCAGGTCCGGAGATGATCAGAGGAGTTCGAGCCTCGTCAATCAGGATGGAGTCCACCTCATCCACGATGGCGAAGTGGTGGCCGCGCTGAACAAGCTCGTCCTTGTCCCAGGCCATGTTGTCACGCAGGTAGTCGAAGCCGAATTCGTTGTTGGTGCCATAGGTGATGTCCGCCTGGTACTGCTTGCGGCGCTCGGCGGGACGCTGGTCGGTGATGATGCAGCCCACGCTCATGCCCAGGAAGCGGAAGATGCGTCCCATGAGCTCGCTCTGGTAGGAGGCCAGGTAGTCGTTGACCGTGACCACGTGCACGCCCTTGCCCTCCAAGGCGTTCAGATAGCTGGGCAGGGTGGCCACCAGGGTCTTGCCCTCGCCGGTCTTCATCTCGGCGATATTGCCCCAGTGCAGGGCCGCTCCGCCCATCAGCTGGACATCGAAATGCCGCTGGCCCAGGGTGCGCTTGGAAACCTCGCGAACCGTGGCGAAGGCTTCAGGCATCAGGGAATCGAGGGATTCGCCGTTCTCAAGTCGCTGCTTGAACTTTGGCGTCTGACCCTTGAGCTCCTCGTCGCTCATGGCCGAGATCTGATCCTCGAAGGCGTTGGTCGCCTTGGCCACCCCCTGAAGCTTGCGAATCTGACGACCCTCGCCCATACGGAGGACCTTGTCCAAGACTGCTACCACGTTGCGCTCCCTACCGTTCTTTTATGGCCTTCGCACGCCCTCAGCTGACGTAGGCCCAGACCTTGATTATCTTACGCGAATGCACCGATTTTCTCGAAACCGATGGTTCCACAAACCCGGCTGCGGCCTTGGCAACCGGGTCGGTCATTGAAGAAGGGCAATTCTCCGGAGGCCGGGCCAAGCTGCCGCCGGGGAATCGCCCCACAGTTCAATATCCGTTTTACGCTTACTTCTTCTGGCCTACATGCTCAGGCGTATCGATCTCGAAGACGCCATAGCTCCAACCGTGCCGACGGTAGACCACCGACGGCCGTTGGGTCTCCTTGTTGACGAAGAGGAAGAAGTCGTGGCCGATCAGCTCCATCTCGTACAAGGCCTCGTCAATGCTCATTGGCTCGGCGATGTGCAGCTTGCGGCGGATGACGATGGGGGTATCGCCCACCTGCACTTCGACCGACTGGCCCGGCGCCAGGTCCGAGGCCACGGCGCTTTGGGCGCTGTTGTCTGGGTTGGACTCCTGGCCCTGGTCACCCTCATCGCCTGCCTGGTCGTCCACGGGCAGATCGGCGGGCAGGGGCGGATGCTCAAGTCCGCGGCGGTGGTCCTTGCGGCGGTCGCGGACCCGGCGCAGACGCTGGGTCAGCTTGTCCAAGGCCATGTCCAGTGCGCTGAACTCGTCGGCGCTGGAAGCCTCGGCGCGAATCACGGTCTTGCCGGCCTGGACCGTAAGCTCCACCCTCTTGGCGCTGTCAGCCTGGCGGGGATTGCCTTCATGTGTCAGAACGACCTGGATGCGCTGTGCATCGGGGGCGATGGCCGTCACCCTGTTCATCTTGCTGTCCACAACATCGCGGAACCGCTGCTTGATTTGGGTATGTCGACCGGTAATGACGATCTCCATGGGAATCTCCTTGCACTTGTGAGCGGACGAACCGCTGGTGCGATGGCGGACTTAGTCACCATCGACTGTGCTTCCGATTGTATCCGAAGAGCAGGGCTGACTCACTGATTGAGCTTGAGGCCAGAGCGGGATCGTCACCATTGGTCTGGTCGTTCAGTTCCGCTATGCTGAATCCCCGAGACCTCTCGGATGGCCGCGGTCCCTCCTCCTGGGAAGGGCTGAGGAACTTCCGGGCTCCACAGAGCACGATGGCGGATAACGTCCGCCCAGGGCGACCTGAGAGATAGCGCAACAGAGAACAGACCGCTCGCCTTGTTAAGGCGGGCAAGGGTGAAACGGCGGTGTAAGAGACCACCGGGTCGACGGTAACGCCGACCGCATGGCAAGCCTCATCGGGAGCAAGGCCAAGCAGAAGGCATTCAGGGGCTGCTCGTCCCGCCTTCGGGTAGGCCGCTAGAGCCTGGCGGCAACGTCAGGTCGAGATGGATGGCCATCCGTCGTCCGGATTGTAATCCGGCCGATGACAGAACCCGGGGTATATGAGAGGTCTCAACTTCTCTTTTACTGCGTGGTGCCTTAGCAGCAATCAACTCAATCGAGAGGGTCGTCAGAGACGAAAAGGTCGGCTGCCACCTGGTTGAGGAGGCCGGGAGAGTGACCCTTGCGGGATCCAGCACTCCAGAATCGCCGTTTTCGGACTTTGAGATCCAGCCCGGCTGTCTTTCGGGCCACCTTGCGACCGAGCTCGTAGGCGGAGTCAACGAAGAGTCCCTCGTGAGAGGCCTGGGCCACCACCTGCGCAGCCAGTCCCGGATCCAGACCCTTGCGGGTCATCTCCGAGAGCACGCCCCGCTCCCCCATGGTGCGATGCAGGCAGGAACGCAGAAGATCCTGGGCATAGGCCCGGTCATCCAAAAGGCCCAGCTTGGTCAGCCTGTCGATTACCTGATCGACTACGTTCGTATCAAAACCCTTGTCGACCAAACGGCGGGTCAGAGCCCCGCTAGAACGGGCTGCCGCATCCAGCAGGGTCAGGGCAGCCTCCCTGCAAGCATCCGCATCACCGGCATCTGCTCGCGGGGCTGCAGGCGCGGAACCGCCGCCAAAACCTCCGGCACGTGAGCGACGGCCACGATGACGGGTCTTTCTATCGGAACCACGGGCAGAACGGCGGCCATGGGAATGTCGACCTGCCAGGGATTCATCACCCATATCAGCATTGGCAGAACTGTCTGCATCTTCCAGACTGCCTCCGAATCGGGCGCCATGACCGAGACCCAGTACAGCGGCCTGCACTGGGCGGCTGTCCTCCTTGAAGCTGTCATCCTTCTGCTCAGGGGCAGGATCAAGGATTGCCACCGAATCTGCTGGAGCAGGCGCAACTGCAGGGTCTGGCTGCAACTGGTCCGACCGAGAATTCTTCGACTCTGTGCTGGAGTCGGCAGAATCCTCGGCCTGAGCCAGTCGGACAGGATTTTCCTTCAGGAAGTCCTCGGCCGAGATCATCGGGTCATGCAGCCTGGGCCGTGGGCACGGTGGTGTTGACGTCGACAGGAGCCGAGTCGTCTTCCTTGCTGCCCTGGTCAGCATCAGCCTGATCGGCCTTGTCGTCCTCGGAGGGAGCAGGAATAAGGCCGAAGGCCACCTTGACCTTATCCTCAATCTCCTTGGTCAGGCCGGGGTTGTCCTTGAGGAACTGACGGACGTTCTCCCTGCCCTGACCCAGCTGATCGCCCTCGTAGGTGAACCAGGAGCCCGACTTCTTGACGATGTTGGTCTGCAGGGCCATGTCCAGAACCGAACCCTCCTTGGAGATGCCCTCCCCGTAGAGAATGTCGAATTCGGCCACCTTGAAGGGCGGGGCCATCTTGTTCTTGACCACCTTGACCTTGGTGCGGTTGCCCACCGCCTCGTCGCCATTCTTCAGGGTCTGGATACGGCGGATGTCCAGGCGGACCGAGGCATAGAACTTCAGGGCCTTGCCGCCGGTGGTGGTCTCCGGGCTGCCGAAGAAGACGCCGATCTTCTCCCTGAGCTGGTTGATGAAGATGGCCGTGGTGTTGGCCTGGGACAGGGCACCGGTCATCTTGCGCAGGGCCTGGCTCATCAGACGGGCCTGCAGACCCACGTGGCTATCGCCCATATCGCCCTCGATCTCGGCCTTGGGCACCAGGGCAGCCACCGAGTCGATGACGATGACATCCAGGGCTCCCGACCGGATCAGCATGTCGGCAATCTCCAGCGCCTGCTCGCCGTTGTCCGGCTGGGAGACGATCAGGGAGTCCGTATCCACACCCAGCTTCTTGGCATACTCGGGATCCAGAGCGTGCTCGGCATCGATGAAGGCAGCCACTCCACCGCCGGCCTGCGCATTGGCCACCGCATGCAGGGCCAGGGTGGTCTTGCCCGAGGATTCCGGACCATAGATCTCGACGATGCGGCCGCGGGGCAGTCCGCCGATGCCCAGGGCCATGTCCAAGGCCAGGGAACCGGTGGGAATGACCTCCACATCCTGGGCAGGCTTGTCGCCCAGTCGCATGGCCGAACCCTTGCCGAAGCTCTTCTCCACCTGCGCGAGGGCCGTGTTCAAGGCTGCCTGGCGACGGGGGTCGATCCCGCCCTCTTCTTCCTTCTTCGCCTTGCCACTGTTGCTCTGACGTGCCATATGGCTCTCCTTTTTCGTAACCGACCTCACAATGACGACATCCTGATTGACGACCTCACGATTGACAGCCTATCCGCCGTCGGAACCCGTCTGCGGTCCCGGCGCCCGATGTGGTCGAACGTGCCGATAGTCACCGGACCATGGGTACCAGTATACCCGACTATGCGAACAAATGTTCGAAAAACGCCTGGTATGGGAAATACGTTCGCGGAGGATAAAACCCTCCGATCAGGCTGCCGGCATGGGCGGCGCATTGTGGTCCTTCCCCCAGCGCCGGGAGTCGGGAATCTCCATCTGATCGCAAAGCACGTTCCAGACCACACGCGGCTCCACTCCCGCATCCAGTGCCTCTATTACGGTCATGGCATCCAGGGCGGTCAGCCTTTGGTCACGGGCCAGACTGCGTCCGTAGACCCGGCCGAAGACCTCCTCCAGCAGCTGCCAGAATTCCCGTTCACGCACCCGACATCACCTTTCGTCCAAGACCCACCCTGTCACACCCCTTCTACGGTAGCAACCGACAGTCAGCAGAAGAGGGCGCCTGGTTCCTCAGAACCGGACGCCCTCAATAACGGTCCGCCGGGTCGACCGGCAGGACCTGACATGCTTACTCCTGAGTGGACTCCAGGTAGTCCGCCACCATCCGCAGGGTCTGCGGCACGCCCAGGCCCAGCGCGTCGGCGATGGAGCTCAGCAGTTCGGAGCTGGCCTCCTTCTGGCCGCGCTCCACCTCGGACAGGTAGCCCAGGGACACGCCTGCCTTCTCGCTGACCTCACGCAGGGTCTTGTGATCGTTGGTCCTCAGCTCGCGCAGCACGTGGCCCAGGGCCTCGCGCAGGGAGACGGTATGGGTGACGGCCCGGCCGTCGTTGTTGGAGGCTGCCCGCTGACGGCTGGCTTCCATACCGTCCTCCTCCATCCACATCTTGTTCAGGTTGGCCTGGCGCTCCTCCTTGGCCTTCTTGGCGGCCTTGGCACGGATCACCTGCTGTTGGGCGAAGACGACGGCACGACGCTGGGCGGGTGTCAGATCACGAACCCGCGCATTGCGCTCCACTCCGGGTGCGGCCGGCTTGACATCATAGGTTTCGTTGGTTCGAGTCATCACGGTCTCGGTGCTGGCCATAGCAGCCCCTTTCGCCATTATCGTGTTCAACTTCTTACACAGTGACCAACAGACGAGCCGCTGGATTATTCCAGGGGAGGAACCTGAAGGGCCTGCTTTGTGACCAAGGTCACGTATGCAGAAGGTCCGGTATCAGTTAGGAGAAGCGACCTAACGCACCAGGCAGTCAGCCGCGCGAGTGCAGGGCCCGATCCAGCTGGTCCAGAATCCGCATGACCGTGCCTCGACGCACCTGTTCGCGATCGCCGTCCAAATGCAGCTCATAGGCATAGGTGCGGTAGGCATGGGACTGAAGGCCGGTCTCTATACGTCGACCCAACACACGAACAGGCAGGGCCAGACCGATGTAGACCAGCCCGGCAGGATCATCCCCGTCAGGGCCCGGGCCGGCCACACCGGTAGTGGCCATGCCGATTACCGTATCCTCGTGCCCTGGCCTGGTGTAGAGCCTGGCCGTGCCCTCGGCCATCTCCTGGGCGACCCGTGGATGGACCGCACCCTGGGTGGCCAGCAGGTCCTGATCAACCTTGAGAATGGCAGCCTTGGCAGCAATGTCGTAGGTGACGGCCGACCCGAGGAAGACGTCTGACGCCCCGGGAATCCTGACGAAGGCATCGGCCAGCAGTCCCCCGGTCAGCGATTCGGCAGCGGCCAGCAGCAGGCCCGAATCACGGCAGGTGTCGATGATCCGTCCCGCCAGGTCGTCGCAGCGGCCCTGCACGCTCTTGCCGATCATTGCCGCATCCCTATCACGTATTCCGCTCCCGAATAGAGGCAGAGGGCCAGGGCCACCAAAATGACCACGCGGGTGGCCACCAGATACCAGGGCCAGACCGGCGACAAGGGCACCATCAGCATGCCCAGGCCGATGCATTCAAACAGGGTCTTGTACTTGCCGGCCCGGGAAGCGGCGATGACCCGTCCCTGCTTGTTGATGACCAGGACCCGCAGCAGGGTGATGCCCAGCTCGCGCACCAGGAAGAGCACGGTGACCCACCACCAGAGCTCGCCGAAGACGGAGGCCACAATCAGCGCCGAGCAGATCAGCAGCTTATCGGCGATGGGATCCATGAGTTTGCCCAGCTCGGTCACCTGGTTGTACCGGCGGGCCATCCACCCGTCCAGCTTATCGGTCGAGGCGGCGAGAACGAAGAGCACGGCGGCGGTCCACCGCATGCCAGGCTTGCGCTCGCCCCAGGGACCGGCCATCAGATCCAAGGCGATGAAGACCAGGACCAGGAGGATACGGGTGTAGGTGACCAGGTTTGGGGGTGAATTCCATCCTTCGAGAAGCCTGCGCCTCTCACGACCGGTCTCTGACTCGGCATGCTCCTGCATTGCCACTCCTTATACGCGATACTCGTGCGCTTGGGCCGTCCAACACTACATGCCGGGCGGCAGTTTCATCATAACGGTAGACCAGGCCTGGCTTTTTGGGCAGATGTTCAGCCCTGCGCTTGCTCATCCGGGGCGGGATCCATGGAGGTGGCGTCGCCTCGGATGAAGGCCAGGGCCTGCTGCAGCTGTGGCGGTTGGATGAGCACCTCGCGGGCCTTGGAACCCTCCGATGGTCCTACGATTCCCCTCGACTCCAGTAGATCCATCAGCCTCCCCGCCCTGGCGAAGCCCACACGCAGCTTGCGCTGGAGCATGGAGGTGGATCCGAACTGGGTGGTCACCACCAGCTCGGCCGCCTGGAGCAGCTCGTCCATATCGTCGCCGATCTCCTCCTGGACCTCATTCTTGTGGTCGGCCTTGTCGGCCATCTGCTCGATGTCCTCACGGTAGTGGGGCTTGCGCTGGGTGCGCACATAATCCACCGCCTTGCGGATCTCGGACTCGGAGACCCAGGCTCCCTGGACTCGGGTGGGCTTGGCTTGCCCCATGGGCAGGAAGAGGGCGTCGCCCTGGCCGATCAGGGTCTCGGCACCGGTGGCGTCCAGAATGACCCTGGAATCCGTGGATGAGGAGGTAGCGAAGGCCAGCCTGGAGGGGATGTTGGCCTTGATCAGGCCGGTGACCACGTCCACCGAGGGCCGCTGGGTGGCCAGGACCAGGTGGACGCCGGCGGCACGCGCCAGCTGGGTGATGCGCTGGATGGAGCTCTCCACGTCGTTCTTGGCCACCATCATCAGATCGGCCATCTCGTCGACCACCACGACCAGATATGGATAAGGAGCCACCTTGCGATTGGAGCCTGCCGGAGCGTGGACCTTGCCCTCACGCACGGCCTTGTTGAAGTCCTTGATGTGCCGAAATCCGAAGAACTGCAGGTCGTCGTAGCGGGCGTCCATCTCCTTGACCACCCACTCCAGGGCCTGGGCGGCCTTCTTGGGTTCGGTGATGATGGGCGTGAGCAGGTGGGGAATGCCGGCGTAGGCGCTCAGCTCCACGCGCTTGGGATCCACCATGATCAGTCGGACCTGCTCCGGAGTGGCCCGCATAATCAGCGAAACCAACATGGAGTTGATGAAGCTGGACTTGCCCGAACCCGTAGCGCCGGCCACCAGCAGGTGGGGCATCTTGGTCAGGTCGGCCGTCACATAGTGGCCCTCCACGTCCTTGCCCACGGCGGTCATCATGGGGTTATCGTCCTGCTGGGCCTTGTCGGAGCGCAGCACGTCGCCCAGGTGGACGATCTCGCGGTCCACGTTGGGAATTTCGATGCCGATGGCCGACTTGCCGGGGATGGGAGACAGGATGCGCACATCCGAGCTGGCCACCGCGTAGGCGATGTTGCGCTGAAGGTTGGTGACCTTCTCCACCTTGACGCCCGGGCCCAGCTCCACCTCGTACTGGGTGACCGAGGGGCCGCGCAGGAAGCCGACCACCTTGGCATCCACGTCGAACTGCTGGAAGGTCGATTGCAGGGCCTTGATGACTGCATCGTTGGCCGAGGTCCTGACCGCGTGGGGCTTGCCCTTGACCAGCAGGTCCGTGCTGGGCAGCACATAGGGTCGGCTCTCGTCCGCTTGGCGCTCATCGGAGGAGCTTGACGCGCCGGCAGCCTGGGCTCCCGTACCCTGGGCTCCAGCAGTCTGGTTTCCTGCTCCCGGAGCGGGCTGGGCGTCCATCTGGACGGTGTCGGCTGCTGCTGCGGCAGCGGCCCAGGGGTCCGAAGCCCCCACGCCGGACAGGGCAGCCGGATCCACCTTGGGATGCCCCTGCTCCCTGGCATCCAGGAGGGCAGCTGTGGCCGGGGCCTCCACCACAGGCATGTTCTGCGTGGACACCTGGTCAGTTTCGGAACCCTGCGCCGACTGATCACCCTGGTCAGTCCCTTCAAGAGAGGCCGCCTGGGAGAAGGGCTCGTCAGCCTCGTAACGCTCCAGATGGGTGTCAGTATCCTTGCCGATGCGGCCATGCAGCAGGCGGCTGAGCCAGCCGGCCACCCCGCCCTTGCCGGAGTTCTGGGCATCCTCCTGGTCCTGCTCCTCGTGGGTGGGCACGCCGGGCGCCAGGGGCAGGGTGTCGTCCCCCAGCCTGACCTCGTTGGGGGCGGTCTGCGCCGGAGCCGAGCTGGAGGCATGGGTCCTCTTCCCGCGCAGCCAGGCCATGAGGTCGCTCATATGGAATCTGAAGGTTATGAAGAGGCCGAAAATGGCCACAAGGACAAAGATGATGACGGCGAAGACCTTGGACAACCCCCAGGCCAGGGGCGAACCCAGGAAGAACCCCAGAAGGCCGCCTGAGTCGCTGATGGCCTTCATGTCGAAGCCGCGATAATCCGAGGCCATGAGCACGTCCAGAATGGAGCAGACCGACCAGAGCACCACCATGAGGCCGCCCACCACAGGCAGGTTCCCCGCCTCGCGCCCTGTGTAGCAGACCAGCCGGAAGGCCGCAAAGAGCAGAACCACCGGCAGGATGATGCTGCAGAGCCCCAGAACGCCCGCAGCCATGGCGTGCAGTCCCCGCCCCAGGAAGCCGTTCACGCGGAACCATTCGCTGGCGCAGAAGAGCACGGCCAGGATGACCAGCACGAAGCAGAGCCCGTCCTTACGGTAGGCGGAGTCGTCGCCGTTCTTGCCGGCCACGGCACGCACCAGGGATCCCAGGCCCCGGGGCAGGGCCAGCAGGGCCTTGTGCCAGAAGGGTTCCGGGTCTTGACTGTCCTTGGATGCGGTCCGGCCGCGACCGCGTGCGTCTGCTTGCTGCTTACGTGTCATAACCCTTTCAGCCTACCCAGAACCCCGGTCCGCATCGGGCCCGCCGGGTCAGTGTGCACAACTCTTTCAGACGGGGGCCGCCAGGGCTAGCATCGTTGGCATGACACCAGCCGAACGTCAGAGCGCCGTGGCTTTCGCCCTGCGCAACCTGCTTCTTGATGACCGTCAGCCCGGCCCTCCGGCCCTGCAGGCGGCAAGCGACTTTATGGCGGGCAGAAGGCAGGCCGAAGCGCTGTCCGACCAGGCCCGGCGCTTGGAGGCCAAGGCGGATGCCCTGACGGATGCCCTCTTTCTGCGAACCATCCTGATCTGTCAGCGGCCTTGGGCATCTGAGGGCGATCTTGACGAGCTGCGAGCCATCCACCGCCGGCTGCTGCCCAGCCTGCCGGAAGAGCGAGTGCTGCGCCGACCTCAACCAGACGACGACGCCAGTCTGTATCCAGCGACCATGCTGGAGCAGGGAGCCGCGGCCATTGGCCAGGAGCTGGCGGCCGAACGCAACCTGGCCAGCCTGGACCGTCCGGTCTTCGTGGAGCGCTTGGCCCATTACTATGACGAGCTTTCCTACCTGCATCCCTTCGCCGACTGTGACGGCATGACCCTGCGCATCTTCCTCTCGCGCCTGTCCCACGACGCCGGCTGGGACCTGGACTGGGGACGGGCTGATCCGACCGCCCACCGCCGGGCCGTCCGGCGAGCGCTCCGAGGCAACACCGACGATCTGCAGACCCTGATTGCAGGCATGGTCCGCCCGGTCAACCCAACCAGAATATTTCTGATAGCCGGATGGGACCAGGGTCCAGCCCACTGAGCTGCCAGCCTCAGCCCGGCAGCCTCAGCCTGCCAGCCGCTCGTTGCCACTGCGCTTGGCGGCCTGGATGATCTGGGCACTCTGATTGATCAGTTCTGTCGCCCCGGCCTGGTCGTGGTCGCGCACGTGCCCCCAGTATTGTATTTTGAGCTGCACATACCGCTTCCGCGCCCGTAGGTCGGCCATCCGCTGGTCCAGCCGTCGTCCCTGCTCGGCCAGGAGCTCAATCTGCCGTCCAGCGGCCTCTGCTCCCGCGGCACGATTGCCCAGATACTCCCGCATGTGTTCCAGGGACATGCCCGTGGCGCTCAGGCAGGAGATGGTCTCCAGCAGGTCCAGATCATCCTGGCTGTAGCAGCGGTGGCCGCATGAGGGGTCCCTGGCGATGGGCGGAATGATGCCGATGGTCTCGTAGTAGCGCAGGGTGGTCTCCGGCATCCCCGACATGAGCGAGGCCTGGCGGATGGTGTACCAGGGCCCTGATTCCTGGTCGGGCTGGCTTTGGGCGGTCTGGGTTTCAGCCTGGGGCTGCGTGATGGTGGTCATACCCGTCCAGCCTAGGAACTTCAAGTACTTGAAGTCAAAGCGCGCCCAGATGGTGTCTGGTCACCCTCCCCTGGTCCGACTGGTCGGCCTGGGCATCCGCCTGGTCGAAGCAGCCTTGGTCGGCCTGGTCCACCAGGTCCAGGGCCTGCCGGGCCAGGTCCGGGGCCAGGGCATTCAGCCAGTGGATGCGCGGGTCCCGGCCGAACCAGCCCATCTGCTTGCGGGCCAGGCGCTTGGTCTTCTGTGCTATCAGACCGAAGGCGGCATCCAGATCGGTGCGGCCGTCCAAATAATCCAGAATCTGCTGATAGCCCAGGGCGCGTGAGGCCGTGGTCCCCAGCCGGTTGCGCAACCGGCTCACTTCATCGACCAGCCCCTGGTCGCGCATGACCTGGGTGCGCTGGTCGATCCTGCGATCCAGCTCCTCCCGGGGCAGATCCAGCCCCAGCTGCAGGGCGGGCAGCAGGTAGCGGTACCGAGGCAGGCTGGCCGAATAGGGCCGTCCGGTGATCTCCATGACCTCCAGAGCCCGCACGGTCCGCCGCACATTCCGAGGGTCCATCCGGGCCGCAGCCTCCGGGTCCCGCTCCTGCAGCTGGCGGAAGAGCAGCCCGGGTCCCTCCTCCTGGGCCCGCTCCTCCAGCCTGGCCCTGACCGCCGGGTCGGTGCCGGGGAAGGACAGATCGTCGATGACCGCCCGGGTATAGAGCCCGGAGCCGCCGACGAGAATGGGCCGGATTCCCTGCGCCCGCAGGTCGGCTATCAGGGACCGGGCCATGGCCTGGAAGCGGGCCACGCTCATGGCCTCCTCCGGCTCGATGATGTCGATAAGGTGGTGGACCACCGCCTGCCGCTCCCCTGCCGAAGGCTTGGCCGTGCCCACGTCCATGCCCCGGTACATCTGGTAGGCATCGGCATTGACGATATGAGCCTCCTGCCCGCGGGCTTGGAGAGCCTGTGCCAGGGCCACGCCCAGGGCGGTCTTGCCCGAGGCTGTGGGACCCACGATGGAGACGATGCGGGGGTCAGCGGATGTCATAGACCTGCCCCGCCCGGGGATCCGGGTCAGCGATCAAATAGTGGGGCCCGGCCTGGGTGACGGTGCAGGTCACGAGATCCCCGGACTTAGGTGCAGGCATCCCCTGGGGCACGCCGACGTGGACCAGCACCCCGGTGCGCTCGTGCCCGGTCACCCGATGGGTGCTACCGTCGTGACGGCCGTGCCCGTCGCCAATCAGCACTTCCACCTCTTTAC
Organism: Bifidobacterium asteroides; assembly: GCF_009683175.1. GTDB lineage: Bacteria > Actinomycetota > Actinomycetes > Actinomycetales > Bifidobacteriaceae > Bombiscardovia > Bombiscardovia asteroides_H. The sequence goes on along the minus strand of NZ_WKKW01000005.1, from coordinate 5,961 downwards.
CCAGGAAGGCCTGCATGTGCTCCATGGTGATGGACTCCTGCAGGGCCTGTAGCCGCTCGAACCGGTCCTGGACCACGGCCTTGGGCAGCTGGGGCATGCGCGCGGCTGGAGTGCCCGGACGAGGCGAATACTCAAAGATAAAGGCCGACGAGAAGCGCGCCCGGCGCACTACATCCATGGTGGCCTGGAAGTCCTCCTCGGTCTCCCCGGGGAAGCCCACGATGATGTCGGTGGTGATCAGGGCATCGGGCATGGCAGCCCGCACCTTGTCCAGTATCTGCAGAAAGCGCTGGGGCCGGTAGGAGCGCCGCATGGCCCGCAGAATCCGGTCGGAGCCCGACTGCAGGGGCATGTGCAGCTGGTGCATGACCGTGGGCGTCTCGGCCATGGCGGCGATCACATCGTCGGTGAAGGCCGCCGGATGGGGCGAGGTGAAGCGGATCCGCTCCAGCCCGGGCACCCCGCCGCAGGCGCGCAGGAGCCGGGCGAAGGCGTAGCGGTCCCCCGTGGACCAACCGTAGGAGTTGACGTTCTGCCCCAGCAGGGTCACCTGGCGGGCACCGGAGCGCACGCAGTCCTCAACCTCCTGCAGGATGTCTTCCATGGACCGGTCCCGCTCCCGCCCGCGCACCGAGGGCACGATGCAGAAGGTGCAGGTGTTGTTGCAGCCGACCGATATGGACACCCAGGCCTGCGAGCGCGAGGCCCTGACCGCCGGCAGCCGCCCGGGCAGATCCCGCAGCTCCTGCGAAACCCCCACCTGGGGCCGCCCGTCCTTGCGGGCCTTGTCCAAAAGCCCGGGCAGCGAGCCGATGTCCCTGGTGCCGAAGACCGCATCCACCCAGGGCGCCGCCTTCACGATCCGCTCCCGGTCCTTCTGGGCCATGCAGCCACCCACGGCGATGCGCGTGTCGGGCTTGTGCTGCTTGAACCTGTGCCAGCGCCCGATGGTCCCGTACATGCGCTGGGTGGCGTTGTCGCGCACGGCGCAGGTGTTGAGCACCATCACGTCCACCTCGCGCGCGCGGACCTGCTCGGGCGTGGCCTGCTGGTAGCCCTGGGCCCGGAGCACCCCGGCGATCCGCTCGGAATCGTGCTCGTTCATCTGGCAGCCCAGGGTCCGCACATAGTAGACGCCCCTGCTGTCCTTACGCTGAGCGGTCGCGCTCATGCCCTCGCCTGCTTCCATAAGCCCTGATTGTATGCGCAGGTCGGGTCCCGCGGCCATCGGGGCCTGTGCGTACCATGAGTCATGGTTACGAACGGCGGCATGGGAGGTTCATGTGATACTCGACCGTAACAGTGCCATGAGCGCATCCGAAATGAAGCAGCGACTGTCGGACTTGGACGAAAAGGACCGTCCCAAGCTGGACATCGACGAGATAACGGAGTTCGTCAATCTCATGCAGACCTACGAGGGGGCCATGTACGAGATTTCGACCAAGCTGGACGTGCTGGACACGGAATTCCAGGTCCGGTTCAGCCACAACCCCATCCACCACATGGAGCGCCGGCTCAAGAGCGTGGACTCCCTGATCGGCAAGCTGCACCGCAAGAACCTGCCCGTCACCATCCCCTCGGTGCGCGATCACATCTTCGACGTGGCCGGCGTGCGCGTCATCTGCAACTACCGGGACGACGTCTACTCGGTCTCCCGCTACCTCTCCGACCAGTCGGACATCCAGGTGCTGAGGGTCAAGGACTACATCCGCAACCCCAAGATGAACGGCTACCGCAGCCTGCACGTCATCTACGCCGTGCCGGTCTTCCTGACCTCTGGCCCCCACTACACGCCGGTCGAGGTGCAGTTCCGCACCATCGCCATGGACTACTGGGCCTCCCTGGAGCACCAGCTGCGCTACAAGTCCGACCTGCCCGACGCCCGCCTGGCCGAGCATTCGCAGACCCTGCTGGACTGCGCCCGCTCCCTGCAGAACATCGAGGTGCAGATGCAGTCCATCCACCGCGACATCTCAGGTTCGCCCCAGGAGCAGGAGACCGACGACGAAGCCATCAGCGGCAATACCAATTAGCTGAATCCTCACAAATCCTTTACCATAGGAACCAGGCCAGGTGGAAGGGTTGGGGCTTCCGCCGGGTCCCAGGAGGAGGCCCCGCCTTCAAGGTCGGGTCTCCTCCTGTACCACCACGTCAGAAGTTGAAGTTGTCGGGATCCGCGCCGGTGCGCTCGTCCCTGTTCATGGCGGTGATGGCCTTCATATCCTCATCGCTCAGCTCGAAGTCGAAGACCTGCGCGTTCTGCTCGATCCGCTCCTTGTGGGTGGACTTGGGGATGACGATGACCCCGCGCTGCAGGTGCCAGCGCAGCACGATCTGTGCCGGGGAGCGATCGTAGCGCTCGGCCATGGCCTTGAGCCTGGGGTCGGCCAGCAGGTTGCCGCCGGTGCCGCCCAAGGGGCTGTAGGCCTCCACGTCCACACGCAGGGTGCCGTGGCAGTAGTCGATCAGGTCGTCGTTGACGAACTGGGGCGAGGACTCGATCTGGTCGACCGCCGGCTTGGTGCCGCTGATGGTGTGCAGCTCGTCCAGGTGGTGCTTCTGGAAGTTGCAGACCCCGATGGCCCGCACCCGCCGCTGGGCGTAGAGCTCCTCCATGTCCTCCCAGGCCTGCTGCCAGCCCTTGGCGGGCCAGTGGATCAGGTAGAGGTCCAGGTAGTCCACGCCCAGCCGGTCCAGGCTCTCCTTGAAGGCCTCCTTGGCCCGCCCTGCACGGATGTCGTCATTCCAGAGCTTGGTGGTCAGGAAGACATCCCGCCGGTCAACCCCGGAGCGGCGCAGACCCTCCCCCACGGACTGCTCGTTACCGTAGATCATGGCGGTGTCGATGTGGCGATAGCCCGCCTGCAGGGCCCAGGTGACGGCCTGGCTGGTCGCCTCGCCATCGGGTGTTTGGAAGACCCCAAGACCCAGCTGGGGAATCCTGACCCCGTTGTTGAGGGTGATGAAGGTATCGGTGACGTTTCCGGTCATATAGGCATACTCCTTGTCGGTCAATCTGAGGCCGTGACGTGTTGTGTGTTCATTCTATCTGCCAGGCAAGATGGGATCAGCTGTTGTTTAAGGCCTACCGTCGCGCTTCTGCATTTCGTGCGTTCTCTGTTGGCTTGGTGGTAAAGTGAAAATTGGGGATGTTGGGAGATAACTGGCTTCTACTTTATGGGCGATTAACGCCCGCAGTAACGACGGTTCATCGACTTGAAAGACGTTAATGCTGATAGGCAGGAGGCCTTGATACCGCTTGGCATTGGTGAAGGGGATTGATTTCATGCATCTGGGTACCCGTCTGCGTCGCGCATCGGCGACGGCGATCGTCCTGCTGGGCCTGCTGGCAGGCCTGGGTGTCGCGTCCGCCAACGCGGACGATGTCGTGTCCGCCAGTCCGGCGGACACTCCTGTATTTAGCGGGGGGGGGGGGGGGTCGTCAGACCCCTCGCGTAGCTGAGCACACCCCCGGCGCACTCCCCAACAGCGCATCCAGCACTCCGCTTCCCTCGCCCTCGCCTCTGACAACCGCCTCGCCACTAAACCCCACGACATCCAGCCCAGACGCCCCGTCACCGTCGACAGACAGTCCAGGCAGCGCAGACTCCGCTTCAACCAAACCATCCCAGCAGACGGACGGTCAAGCCACGCACACGGTACGCTTCGATCCGGCCGACGGGAGCAAACCCACCCAGGCGACCGTGAAGACCGGGACGCTTGCCTCACCTCCGCAAAAGAACCCGCAACGTGAGGGCTTCCGGTTCGACGGGTGGACACGTGACGGCCAGCCCTATGACTTCCAGGTTCCCATCCTCCAAGACACAACACTGAAAGCCAAATGGAGCAAAGCCACGGACTGGACGCTGAGCCCGGACCACGGGCCCGCCATCGGCACCCAGCTGACCATCAGCCCGCCCAGCCTGCAAGAGCCCTACTACATGAGCATCCAAGCCGCAGGGGACCAGTTTACCGGTCTGACCGGCGACGGCCGCATCTACACCTGGGCACAGGACGGCACACCCAAGCAGATCCCCTCCCCCGCCCAGGCCCCCGACGGATTCCGCTACCAGCTGGCCGCAGCCGGCAGCCAATGGCAGGCCGCATTAGGATCCGACCAGCAGATCTACACCTGGTCCAACGGACAATCCACGCCCACCATCCTCGACACCAAGCAGAACATCAGGTTCACCAGCATCAGCATGGGCGACGACCTGCTGCTGGCGGTGGACCGGCAGGGACAGGTCCACGCCTTCCAAGCCGGCCAAACCGACAGCCAGAACGAAAAATTGGCAGAGCAATCCACGACCGTTCTGCCCGGACAGACCCAGGCAACACTGGCCGTCGCCTCCGCCAGCCGGACCCTCGCCCTGGACACGGACGGGCAAGCCTGGAGCTGGAACACAAGCAGGACCGCCAACGTCAAGCCCGAACGCATCAGACAAGACCAGGGCATGCGCATCACCCAAGCCCAAGCCCTCAGCCAGGGGTTCCTCCTCCTGGGCGCAAACGGGCAGGCCTGTTACCTGGCCGACGGCAAGACAAGCCTCGCAACCACCGGCCTGCCGGAAAACATGAAAGCCAGCCGGATCACCGCCAACAAGAACCAGGCCGTCATCACCGGCACGGACGGCCACATCTGGACCTGGAAGCCCGGAGAAACACCCACGCGCGCAGACAACGGGAACCAGTCCTACACACAGACCGCCACTACAGGCGGCAGGATCACCGCCCTAGACAGGCAGGGCAGCCTATACCAGTGGAGCATCAACACCCAGAACCAGCCAGACAAGCCAGCAAAAGTCAACACCACCCAGGCGGCCACTCTTGAATCAGCCAGCCTGGACGGGCAGGCGCTGACACTCAACAAAACAGACGGCTCCTGGCAGGCGGAAATGCCCGCAAGCCAGCCCGGACCAGTCACCATCACACTGACTGGCAGGCAGGACGGCCAGCCCTTCACCCGAAGCTTCAACTACACGGTAGACCAAACGCTTCTGAAGGACATCCGACAGAGTTCCACATCCACGGTCACCTTCAAGACAGACGGAGGAAGCCCCAAACCCGGAGACCAGCAAGTTACCTATCCCTACGGGAGAGTCCAACGGCCCTCACCCGACCCGACCCGCAGCGGCTACCAGTTCGACGGATGGTTCATCAACGAAGTCGCCTACGACTTCAGCAAGCCCGTCACCGAAAATCTCACCCTCACCGCCAAATGGACCAGCAAAACCCCCAACACCTCCTGGAGAATCAACCCCGACAAGGGCAGCCAGCTCGGCCACGAAACCACCACCATCACCCCACCAGACAGCACCAGCGGCATCAGATTCAACCAGGTCGGCGGAGCAAAATACTATACCTATGTTTTTTCCTTGGCGGTGGGCAGCGACGGGAAAGCCTACGCATGGGGAGACAACACCTATGGTCAGCTCGGCGACGCAACGACTAACAGCCGGAGTACGCCGAACATAGTGAGAAAACCTGCAGGCGTGCCGACCGACTTCACCTATGTGCAGGTCAGCGCAGGAAAATGGCATTCGCTGGCCGTGGGTAGCGACGGATACGTATACGCCTGGGGCATCAACCAACATGGTCAGCTCGGCAACAACACCACAACGAATTCCTCTGTTCCTGTGCGCGTGCGCGACCCCGCCAGCCCCACTGACCCGAACAAAGGACTCAAGGCCATACAGGTCAGCGCCGGAGACGAGCATTCACTGGCCTTGGACAGCAACGGATACGTCTACGCCTGGGGATGGAACGACAATGGCCGACTCGGCAACAACAGCACAGCAGATTCGTCTTTCCCTGTGCGCGTGCGCGACCCCGCCAGCCCCACTGACCCGGGCAAAGGGCTCAAAGCCATACAGGTCAGCGCCGGATGGCACCATTCGCTGGCCGTAGGCAGCGACGGATACACCTACGCCTGGGGATTAAACAACTATGGCCAACTCGGCA
>NZ_WKKW01000004.1 GCF_009683175.1 Bifidobacterium asteroides | reverse complement strand
AACACACAACCAAACCCACACACAGAACCTAAAACAACGCGTTTAGTTCCTATAGGCCCATATACAAGAAGGCCGGCAACCACAGTATGTGGTCACCGGCCTATTTGGTTCTTAAGGCCAAATCCTTAGGACCAAACCTGGGCCTCAAACATCCATCATTCAACCAACAATCGGATTGAGATGATAGAAGAGGTCGGGTCAGCGGTCAGGCCTGGAACTTGTTGCCGTAGGCATCGCCCTGGCTGGCGACGACCTCGGCCTGACGGGCGATGGAGAGTTCCTCGTTGGTGGGGATGACGCAGACGGCTACCGTGCTGTCGGGGGTGGAAATGATCCGGGCCTCCTTGGAGCGCTGGTCGTTCTTCTCCTGGTCCAGCTTCACGCCGAAGGGCTCCAACTGCTCGATGACCCGGCGGCGCACGATTTCATCGTTCTCGCCCACGCCGGCCGTGAAGGTGATGGCGTCCAGGCCGCCCATCTGGGCCGTGTAGTTGCCGATGTAGCCGACAATGCGGTGGACGTAGATGTCCAGGGCCAGCTTGGCGTCCTCGTCACCCTCGGCGATCAGCTTGTGGACCTCGCGCATGTCGCCATGGCCGGTCAGGCCGGTCATACCGGAGCGCTTGTTGAAGAGGGTGTCCAGCTCGTCAACGCTCATGTGGGCGTTGCGGATCAGGTGGAAGACGACGGCAGGGTCGATGTCGCCGGTGCGGCCGCCCATGACCAGGCCCTCCAGAGGGGTCAGGCCCATGGAGGTCTCGACGGGATGCCCGGAGACCTGCGCCGAAGCGGAAGCACCGTTGCCGATGTGCAGGACGATCTGTCGCAGGCCCTCTGCAGGCTTACCCAGCAGACCGGGAACCAGCTGGCCCACATACTGATGGCTGGTGCCATGGGCGCCATAACGACGGATGTGGTACTGCTTGGCGATGTCCTTGTTAAGGGCGTAGGTGGAGGCCTTCTTGGGCAGTTCGAAGAAGAAGGAGGAGTCGAAGACGAAGACCTGCGGGGTCTGCGGCATCAGCCGGCTCATGACCTCGGCGCCCTCGGCCTCGGGTCCGTTGTGCAAGGGGGCCAGCACGGCAAGGTCCTTGACCTGGCTCAGGGTCTTCTGGGTCAGGAGGGCAGGCTTGGGGAAGATGGCTCCACCCTGGACGACACGGTGACCGACGGCGATGATCCCGGCCTTGTCCAGATCAGGTCCATACTCCTTGAAGAAGCCCAGGACGCGCTTGAGCCCGACCTCATGGTCGTGGATGGGCTCCTCAAGCTCATGCTTCTCGCCGTTGACCTCGTGCTTGTAATGGCCGTCGGTGGGCTCACCGATCTTCTCGACCAGACCCGAGGCCAGGCTCTGGCTGGTCTCCAGATCGACCAGCTGGTACTTGATCGAGCTTGAACCCGAATTGATGACTAGGACGGTTTTCGCCATTGGGGCATCCTCCTGATGTGCTTGTATAGAGCCTGCGCTCCTCAATCAGTCTTCAAGATTACTCGTCGGCCCTTACAAGGCGCGGTATATTGCCAGGCCGACATGGTTTTGGGGCTGCTGCCGGACCCTTCTTGAAAATAGGATCCAACAGCAGCCCCAGAGGTTTATATAGACGTTATAGGGATGGTGATTAGTCCTGGGCCTCGACGGTGGTCAGAGCCACGGTGTTGATGATGTCGGCCACCAAGGCGCCGCGGGAGAGGTCGTTGACCGGCTTGTTCAGACCCTGTAGGACCGGTCCGATGGCCAGGGCGCCCGAGGTTCGCTGTACGGCCTTGTAGCCGATGTTGCCGGCGCTCAGGCTGGGGAAGACGAAGACGTTGACCTTTCCGGCAACCGGATCGCCCTTGGCCTTGGTAGCGGCCACAGTGGGGGACCAGGCCGCGTCGAACTGGATGGGGCCCACGATGGGCAGGTCCGGTGCTTTCTCCTTGGCCAGGCGGGTGGCCTCTTCGACCAGGTCCACATCCGGGCCCTTGCCTGATCCCAGGGTGGAGTAGGAGAGCATACCCACGCGCGGGTCCACGCCGAAGGAGCGGGCGGTCTGGGCCGACTGGATGGCGATGTCGGCCAGCTGCTCGGACGATGGGTTGAGGTTGATGGCGCAGTCGGCGAAGACCGCCACATGGTCGGGGAAGCACATGAGGAAGGCTCCGGAGACCTGCGAGGCGCCCGGCTTGGTCTTGATCACCTGCAGGGCTGGGCGGACCGTATTGGCTGTGGAGTTGATGGAGCCGGACACCAGGCCGTCGGCCTTGCCCAGCACGACTAGCATGGTGCCGAAGTATGAAGGATCCGCCAGCTGCTTGCGTGCCTGCTCCGGGGTCATGCCCTTCTTGGCGCGCAGCTGGCAGAGGCGATCGACCATGGGTGCCAGCACCTGCTCGTCGTCCATGGGCTGGAAGGAGGCCTTGTCGAGGTTGTTGAGGCCAAGCTCCTTGCCGCGCGCCAGAATGGAATCCTTGTCGCCCACGATGATCAGGTCGACGATGTTGCGGGCCAGCAGGTAGTCGGCCGCCTTGATGATGCGGTCCTCGCCGCCCTCGGGCAGGACAATGGTCTTCTTGTTGGCTTTGGCCTTGGCCAACAGGTCGTTCTGGAAAGCTACTGGGGTAGTGGCCTTGGGACTGGCGGCTTCGGCCGCCTTCAGTACCTGGTCGACATCAACCTCCTGCTGGAATGTCTGACTGGTGGCCTGGCGGGCCTGATCGGCGGACGGATCCGTGTCGAAGTCCATCTTGGAGACGGTCCAGGTCGGCAGGTCGTACTCCTGGAAGGCCTGGGTGAGAGGCGCCTTCTGCTCGGTCTGGCATCCGGTGATGAAGACTCCGGCAAGCACGGCTCCCTGGGCCTCGATGGTCCGACGGCAGGCGGCCACGGTCTTCATGACCTGGCCGGGTTCCCTGCCGATGGTGCAGACGGCCAGCATGACCGGGGACCTCAGGTCGGCGGCGATCTGCGCATTCAGAGCGAACAGGCCGGGGTCGAAGAGCTTTGAGGCATCGCTGCCCACAATCAGGACGCGCTCGGGATGGGTGGCCTCCACCAGCCCGTCATAGGCATTGAGGACATCAGCCCGGGTCTGCGTGGGATCCTCAGTGGCGTGTCCGGGGCACTTGCCACGGCAGATCTCCGGATCAGTGTCGGGGAATGAGCTGGCTGCAACCAGTTCCGGGGTCAATGGGTGCTTCCTGCAGGCGATTGGCCTGAATACGGCCGTTTTGGCTTTGGCGCTCAGGGCCTTGGTCAGGCCGTAGGCCACGACATTGCGGCCGTTGGCGGCTTCTGGGCTGATGATGGTGATGCTTGCAAGACTCACTGTGTCTTCTCCTGTCCGGACGTGGTTGCCTTGATGACTGCTTTGTTCACAACCTTGTCCAGTATACAGAAACCGCCCGCCATGCGGGCTGCGCATGACGGGCGGTTCCAGAGTCGGATCAGCGTATCACTCGTTGTCTCCGGCGGTCGCGGCGGTGGCGGAGATGGTCTCCTGACCGGCGCGGTTGGCATCGGGCCAGACCCAATCGGTGTAATCGGGGTGGTCGTAGCCCTTGTCCACGGCGAACTGGAAGGCCTCGTCGCGGAACTTGGTCCACTTGTCGATCTGGTCGGCGTACTTGTCGGCGTCCACCAGCTTCAGGGCGGAGGCGGCCAGGCACCAGCGATCCATGTTGTTGACGCGCACCATGTCGAACGGCGTGGTGGTGGAGCCCTGCTCCTCGTAGCCGTGCACGGAGAAGTTGTCGTGGTTGGGACGTCCGTGGATCAGGCGGTAGATGGAGCCGGGGTAGGCGTGGAAGGCGAACAGGACCGGCTTGTCCTTGCTGAAGAGCTCAGTGAACTCTTCGTCGGACAGGGCCTGATCGTTCTCCTCGGCATCCTGGATCTTCAGCAGGTCGACCACGTTGACGAACTGGACCTTCACGCCCAGCTTCTGCAGCATGTCGTCGGCGGCCAGGGCCTCCTGGGTGGGGATGTCACCTGCAGTGGCGATGACCACATCAGCATCCTCGGCATCCTTGGCGTTGGAGGCCCAATCCCAGCGGGCGGCCCCCTTCTCCAGCTCGTCGGCGGCCTCGTCCACGCTCTGGTAGGTGGCGGCGGGCTGCTTGCCGGCGAAGATGGCGTTGATGCAGTTGGTCGACTTATAGCAACGCTCGCCCACGTTCAGCAGCATGTTGGCGTCGGCGGGGAAGTAGATGTTGACCACGTGATCGTTGTTGAAGTTCTTGTTCAGCAGGATGTCGACGAAGCCAGGATCCTGGTGGGAGAACCCGTTGTGGTCCTGACGCCAGACGTGCGAAGTGACCAGGAGGTTCAGGCCGGCGATGGGCTTACGCCACGGGATCTCGCGGACGGTGGCCTCCAGCCACTTGGCGTGCTGGTTGATCATGGAGTCGATGACGTGCACGAAGGACTCGTAGGAGCTCCAGATGCCATGGCGTCCGGTCAGCAGGTAGCCCTCCAGGAAGCCTTCCATCTGGTGCTCGGAGAGCTGTTCGATGACCTGGCCGGTGTGGGCCATGTGCTCGTCGGTCAGCTCCGACAGGTAGTCGGCATCCCACTGCTTGTTGGTCACCTCATAGGCCGCGGCCAGACGGTTTGATGCAGTCTCGTCGGGCCCGAAGATGCGGAAGTCGGTGGGGTTCTTGGCCAGTACGTCGCGGGTGTAGTAGCCCAGGACGCGGGTGGCCTCGGTGGCGCCCCAGCCATGGCCGTGCTTCTTGATGTCGATTTCGTAGTCGTGGATGTCAGGCAGCTCCAGCGGCTTGAGCAGACGCCCGCCGTTGGCGTTGGGGTTCTCGCCGATGCGCAGGTCGCCCTTGGGCATGAAGCTGGTGACCTCGGGACGCAGGGCGCCCTTCTCGTCGAAAAGCTCCTCGGGCTTGTAGGAGGCCAGCCAGTTCTTGAGGATCTGGAAGTGGGCCTCGGTGTCGCGGGCGGAGGTCAGCGGCACCTGGTGGGCGCGCCAGGACCCCTCGGTCTTCTTGCCGTCGATGAACTTGGGGCAGGTCCAGCCCTTGGGGGTGCGGAAGATGATCATGGGGTAGAAGGGACGGGTCATGTCGTCGGTTTCGGCCCGGGCCTTGATGTCGCAGATCTTGTCGAAGACGGTCTCCAGCATGTCGGCGAAGCGGCGGTGGATGGACAGATGGTCCTCGTCGTCGAACCCTGCAACGAACTCGAAGGGCTCATAGCCCATGCCATGGAAGTACTCATGCAGCTCCTCGTCGGAGATGCGCGAGAGGATGGTCGGGTTGGCGATCTTGTAGCCGTTCAGGTGCAGAATGGGCAGGACGATGCCGTCGGTGCGGGGGTTGACCAGCTTGTTGGACTGCCAGCCGGTGGCCAGAGGGCCGGTCTCGGCCTCGCCGTCGCCCACGATGCAGGGCACGAAGAGGCTGGGGTTGTTCATGATGGCGCCATAGGCGTGGGAGAGGGCATAGCCCAGCTCGCCGCCCTCGTGAATGGATCCGGGGGTCTCAGGCGCGAAGTGGGAGGGGATGCCGCCCGGGTAGGAGAACTGGCGGAAGAACTTCTGCAAGCCGGCCTCATCGTTGGTGATCTTGGGGTAGTACTCGCTGTAGGTGCCATCCAGGTAGGACTGCGAGGTGCCGGCGGGGCCGCCGTGGCCGGGGCCCATGATGATAACGGTGTTCTGCTGATGGTCGGCGATCAGACGGTTGATATGGCCCAGCAGGAAGTTCAGGCCGGGGGTGGTGCCCCAGTGGCCGACCAGACGATGCTTGACATCCTCCCGAGTGAAGGGCTCCTTCATCAGGGGGTTGCTGCGAAGATAAATCTGTCCGATGGAAAGATAGTTGGCCGCCCGCCAATACTTGTCGACGGCCTCGAGGGTCTCCTCGGCGATTGGGGTCTCCAGCTTCGCCCAAGGGGTGCCGATAACAGGATTCGTCATGTGTACTCCTGCACTATAGTGCGATTGTTTATTTACTTCGGTTACGGGCTCGTACGGTGTCATTTCAGGCATCCGTCGGGTTCGTACCCAATGCCTACATGGTACGTGAACGAGCAGACTTTTCTGAACGTTTTCTTGCAGTGTGTGTTCGCTCTTGTGAGAAAATGCGAGGGAATTGTCTGCTTGCAGACAGGAATTTCCGCCGGGGGTGCCGATGAGGGCTCAATGACGGTAGCATTGTCGAAAACTGCAACCATACTGGACTTGTCCGAGAGCGTTGAATCGTCGCTTCCGGACATCCGTGGCAGATACAGCATACATATATATAAGGAGTCTTATGGCACAGGGTCCCGTCCTGGTGGTCGATTTCGGTGCGCAGTACGCCCAGCTGATCGCTCGTCGAGTCAGGGAGGCGGGGGTCTACTCCGAGCTGGTGCCTCATTCGATGAGCCTGGATCAGATGCTGGCCAAGGATCCAAAGGCGGTCATCCTCTCCGGCGGACCGGCCTCCGTCTACGTGGACGGGGCGCCGACCATCGACAAGAGGATTTTCGAGGCGGGTGTGCCCGTGCTGGGCATCTGCTACGGCTTCCAGGTCATGGCCCATGAGCTGGGCGGCGAGGTGGACAAGGCGGCCCTGGGGGAGTACGGCAAGACCGAGGCCTTCATCGACAGCGCCAAGGGAATACTGCAGGATTCGCCGGCGCGGCAGGATGTATGGATGAGCCATGGCGTCGCCGTCAACCGTGCGCCCGAAGGCTTTGAGGTTTTGGCGCATACCGAGGGTGCTCTGGTGGCGGCCATGCAGGATCCTTCCCGGGGGCTGTACGGGGTCCAGTGGCATCCCGAGGTCACCAACACCCCTCTGGGGCAGGACCTGATCGACCGCTTCCTGCATCAGTGCGCCGGACTGCCGTCGGATTGGAACGCCTCGGGTATCATCGAGCAGCAGGTGGAGAAGATCCGTCGCACGGTGGGTGACGACCAGGTCATCTGCGGCCTGTCGGGCGGCGTAGATTCAGCCGTGGCGGCCGCTCTGGTCCACCGGGCCGTCGGCGACCAGCTGACCTGCGTCTTCGTGGATCATGGGCTCTTGCGTAAGGGGGAGGCCGAGCAGGTCAAGCATGATTTTGTGGCCGCCACTGGCATCAAGCTGATCGCCGTGGATGCCTCGCAGGACTTCCTGACTGCCCTCAAGGGCGTTTCCGAGCCTGAGCGCAAGCGCAAAATCATCGGCGAGAAGTTCATCCGCACCTTTGAAAAGGCCCAGCGGCAGGTGATCGAGGAAGCCGGCAAGACCGGCAAGGAGGTCAAGTTCCTGGTGCAGGGCACGCTCTATCCGGACGTAGTCGAGTCCGGCGGCGGAGACGGAGCGGCCAATATCAAATCCCACCACAACGTGGGCGGTCTGCCCAAGGATGTCAAGTTCAAGCTGATCGAGCCCCTGCGCACCCTCTTCAAGGATGAGGTCCGGGCCATCGGCACCGAACTGGGCCTGCCTGACCAGATCGTCTGGCGTCAGCCTTTCCCGGGCCCCGGTCTGGGCATCCGCATCATCGGCGAGATCACCCAGGAACGCTTGGAGACCTTGCGTGAGGCCGATGCGATTGCCCGTGAAGAGCTGTCCAAGGCTGGGCTGGATCGGCAGATCTGGCAGTGCCCGGTGGTGTTGCTGGCCAATGTGCATTCAGTAGGTGTGCAGGGCGACGAGCGTACCTATGGTTCGCCGATCGTGCTGCGTCCGGTCTCTTCCGAGGATGCCATGACTGCCGACTGGACCCGTCTGCCCTACGACGTGCTGGCCACCATCTCCACGCGCATTACCAACGAGTGCCCGGGCATCAACCGCGTGGTCCTGGACTGCACCTCCAAGCCTCCGGCAACCATCGAGTGGGAGTAGGCTGATAGGGTTTTGACCTGCATTTTTGAGTGCCGCACTGTGCCGCTGAGTTTCGTTTCGTACGAGAGTCATGGCAAAGCCGCCAGCGATGTTGGTGAGTAAATACGATAACCGAGCCTCCGTTCCCGCGTTGGGACGGAGGCTTTTTCTTTGTCGTTTTACTCCCTTTCACCTGCGATTTCGCAATTTACTCCCCCGTGTTTCAAGACGGCAAGGCACGGTGCGGCATTCGGAGGAACGGGAGTAAGGATTCATCCCAAGTGAGTAGACGCGCGATTTTTGTCTCCGAGAGCCAAACGGGGCCGTTTCGGGGCCTGTGAAACTCAAATCGAACTCAATAGGCTTTTCGGCGGTCTTCTCACAGCGTTTTCCCAGGTGGTTAATGGGGAGTAAAGAATCTCGCCGCCTCAATGAAAACGGGAGTAACCAGGGGAAATGCCGCGGCGTACTGCCGCGTGCCGCCGTGTAAGCCACCGCGTCATTTACTCCCCAGGTGCGCCGGAAATGCCTTGGCATGCAATGGGGAGTAAAAACTCAGCTTACGCAGGCCCGAGCGGCGCTCGCCGCCTGGTCCACCGTCCTGATTCGGTTGCGTTGATCGCGAAATGCGGAGAGCCGCTACAGCGAGGCTTTCCAGTCCTCGTATTCGTCGGCGTCGATCTTGCCGTTTTCGAGCTGCGCGCGCTTCTCTGCCCACAGTTCGATCGCCATCGCGGCTTTGGGCGCGTGCGGCGCCTTGGGGTTCAGGGAGAGGCCCGTGCCGTCGGCTGCGGGCACGATGCCGAAGGAGTCCTCGAGCCGCACGAGCAGCGACATGAGGTCGCCCGCAGTCTCGACGCCGTAATCCTTGAGGGCGTTGACGGACACGCCGAGCGCCGCGGAGATGGACTCGAGCAGCTCGGGCTTCACGGCGCGGATGCCGCTCTCGTAGTGGCGCACGGCCCCCTCGGTCAGGCCGACCGCCTCGGCGAGCTGCGCCTGCGTCATGCCGCGCGACTTGCGGTACCGCCTTATGTTCTCGCCTACGGACATGAGCCCTCCTCCTGGAATTACGTACCAGCACATCTTATCAGCGTACGCAAATGTACGCAATTCTATTGACAGTACAGATATGTACGTTTACTCTGAATCTGTGAAACGTACGTATCCGTACGCCATTGATTGGAGGAGCCATGGACGAGAAGGTGGCGAAGACGCCGAGGCCGCACATGCTGGACGCCGACGAGGTCGCGGAGCTGCTGAGGATCAAGAAAGGCAGCGCCTACGAGGTGATCAGGAAGATAAACGCCGAGCAGGAGGCGCGCGGGCGCGTGGTCATCCGCGGGCGCGTTCGAAGCGACGTCTTCGACGCCCTGTACTTCCCGGAGGTGGACTGACATGCCCGTGTACAAGGACGACGGCAACGGCACGTTCTACGTGCAGTGCTACTACCGCGACGCCCGCGGCTCGAAGCGCCACAAGACGAAGCGCGGCTTCTCCTCCGAGGTGGAGGCCGCAGTGTGGGAGAGCCAGTTCAAGAGCCTTAACGGCGGGGCCATGGACATGACGTTCTCCGAGTTCGTCGAGGTGTACGCCTCCGAGGTGAAGCCGCGCATACGCGAGCACACGTGGATCACCAAGGAGTACATCATCAACGACAAGCTCGTGCCGTTCTTCGGGGACATGCGCATGTGCGACGTGAGGCCGATCGACGTCATCAGGTGGCAAAACGAGCTCACCGAGCACCGGGACGCCGACGGGAAGCCCTGGGCACCGACGTACCTGCGCACAGTGAACAACCAGCTCAACGCCATCTTCAACCACGCCGAGCGCTACTACGGCCTCAGCGACAACCCGGTGCGCAGGGTCGACAAGATAGGCTCGAAGAAGGGCGGCGAGATGCAGTTCTGGACCAAGGACGAGTACCTGAGGTTCAGCGAGGCCGTCATGGACAAGCCTCTCTCATTCCACGCCTTCGAGCTGCTTTACTGGACGGGCATACGCTGCGGCGAGCTCCTGGCGCTCACGCCGTCCGACTTCATGCTGGAGAGCTCGCGGCTGCGCATCAACAAGTCGTACCAGAGCCTCAACGGCGTTGACACCGTGACCGACCCCAAGACGCCCAAGTCCGTGCGCACGATCGTCATGCCCGCCTTCCTGCGCGACGAGATGGCGGACTTCATCGAGATGCGCGACGACGTCGCCCCCGACGAGCGCCTGTTCGCCGTGACCAAGCACTTCCTGGCCCACGAGATGGAGCGCGGGTGCAAGGCGTCGGGCGTGAAGCGCATCCGCATACACGACATACGCCACAGCCATGTGAGCCTGCTGATAGAGATGGGCTTCTCCGCGCTGGCCATCGCCGAGCGCATGGGCCACGAGGCGGTGGACATCACCTACCGCTACGCGCACCTGTTCCCCACGAAGCAGGACGAGATGGCCGCCGCGCTCGACGGGGCGAGGGGGTAAGAAGGATGCCGTGCGAGAACAGCGCCCGCAAGCGCAGCAAGACGATGGCGTTCCGCTGCACGCCCGAGGAGCGCAAGCTCATATGCGAGATGGCAGCCTGGAGCGGCATGAACAGGCAGGACTACATCATCGCCAAGCTCACCGATACCCAGGTCGAGGTGAGGCCCTCCGTGAGCGTGCAGAAGGCACTGAGGGACTCGATGGCGGAATTGGCCAAGGAGGTGCGGCTGGCGGCCTCCTACGGCGAGCTGAGCGAGTCCCTGCAACAGAGAATTGAGCACGTGATGAGGTTCTTCCTAGCGCTCGGCGAGCCTCTTGACGCGCCGACGGAAGAGACATCGCCACGAACTACGTTTTTGGAAGAGCCGGTTCCATCCGTCATCGATGCGGGTTCCGACACCGCAAGCATCTTCGAGATGGGACGCAGGTAGGGCCTAGCGCCAGACCTCCAACGCCTTGTCCGCAAGCCATTCGGCGCGATCGGCGATATCGCCCTCGTTCCAAGACTCCTTCTCTAGGGCGCCGGCCATGGTCGCAAGGCCGGCGGCGCAGAGGGCAAGGCCGTCCTTGTATCCCTTTCCCTGCTTCTTGGTGGGCCAATCGGCATCGCGGATGGAGGCGTTGAGCGAATGCGTGATGATGGCGAGGTTGCCGAGCGTGAGGAGCTTCCGGTCCCTTCGCGTGGCAGCCTCATCGTCGAGGGCTCCCCATTTGTTGCGCCACTTCTTGGGCATCATGTGCTCGAGGGTGTACTGGTTGAACCCGAGCAGGGCCGTGCTGCTCATGCCCGGACGAATGGCGCTTTCCAGCAGATAGAGGACGCCCTTGGACTGGAGGTTGTACAGACACGATTCCTCGAATGCCGCTCGAACCTCGGCGTCGCCGGGCATGTACGTCGTCGCCTCGTCATTGGCTTCGAGAGCCTTCCTCAGCGCCTCCGCGTCCTTCACCTCGTTCAAGATCAGCGAGGTGAACAGCCTGTTGTAGTTCTTCGTGGTCGCCTGAACCAGCATTCGGCGGACGATGTAGCTCTCAAGCAGGGCGTAGATCTTAGATTCCTCGCTCGAAGACTCCGCGTTCTTTCGAACGTAGAGCACGTACGGGATGAGCGTCGAGTTCTTGAGGCCGAATATCAGCACGTTCAGGCGCTCGACGCCGGAAGCGGAGGGGATGTCCGCGTCGCAGTAGCCAGGGTCGAACGTGGACTCGAACGCCTCGGCATACGCCTTCATGTTGTCGAGAATCTCGACCTTGTCGCCGTTGCAGTACCTGCCGATGAAATCCTTGTAGGACTGGAAGAGGTTCGAAGTACGCGAATAGAAGAGCTTGTCCTCGGTCGTGACGCCACGCCTCTTGTCCTGGACCAGAATCTGGAGGAACGCGTCGAAGAAGAGGTCGACGAGCGTGCGCTTGATGCGCCCGGTAACGATCTCCTGCTTCCCAATACTCCCTCTTCTCAGCCGTGGGCTCGAAGACGTCTTCCCAGCACTCCTTGAACGCCTGCTCGTTCTCGCGGTTGAAGAAGTAGTTCTTAAGGAGCTCCGCCGTCGTCAGGCGCACCCCGAGCGAGTTGATGGTGTCGAATATCTGCTGCTCGTCCTCGCCCTCGGTAAGATCGATGCAGACGAACTGGACGTTCGACTTGATCGTGTTCCTGTCGACCTTCTCCGGGTCGATATTCTTGAGGAAGTAGTTGTAGGCAAGGACGATGGCCGAGGAGCCCTCGAGGGGTTCGCAGCCCGTGGCGCTGACGACCTTTTCGAAATCCTGCCGGTCGTACTTGCCGTGCCGCAAGGCGACATCGCCGGTCTCCAGGACGAAATCTCGCTCAAACAAATTGTTGGTGCCGTTTTTTGCACAGAGTGCCTTGAAGAAGATGACCATGGTCGTGAGTCGCTGCTGGCCGTCGATGACGGTGCGAACCTCGGAGACCTCGGACCAGGTGTTGCCGGAGGAGGCCTGCTTCAGGATGATGGAGCCCAGGAAATAGGGCCGCTTCGAGGCCGTGACGAACTCCATGTCGCCGAGGAAACGCTCCCATTGCTCTTCTCCCCAGACGTACGCCCTTTGGTAAAAAGGTATTTCGAGCAGGCGCGATCCGTTGAACACGCCGCTTATCGTTGCTTTTCCTGCATCCATCCTTAAAGCCCTATCTATCCTTTGCGGTTATTGCTGGCGGGGTCAATTTTATCAATACGCTGCTTGACCCTTTAATGTTCCCGGTCCTTGCCGTCTTCTCCCCAGAAGGTGCTCGAAGATGATGCGCAGGTCCTCGTCATCAAGGCAGCCGCCCTCGAGGCAGCCACGGTCGATGGTATCGATCATCGTCTGCCCCTTCTTCTTCGAGCGGTCGTAGATCACTGTGTCGAGGGATAGCTCCCTGCCGTCGCGCGTGAACATCTCGTGCATGAATTCGGCACTGTTCGCTTGACTTCAATCGCGTACCGCGTGCTCGAGCGGGCCGCTTCCCCTCGATATGGCGACATCCCAATGCTCGCAGTTAAGCAGAAGAAGTCGGTTCATGAACTCGACGCCCGAAAAACCGAGTCTCGCAAACGGCGGAAATAGAGGGTCATCTGAAAAGACCGCAGCATACTCACTGCTCAACGGCATATACGCGAGATGAAAATCGTACGAGTCGTCCTCGGGCCCGATGATGAACATAGGCATCGACGTCGTAACGAACCCTGAGCCGACGGGTGCCCTAAGGATGGAGAAGCTCTTCTCAAAAAAAGCCTTTCGAATACGGTTAACTGGCACAATATCATCGTTGGAGAAGAGCATGGTTGCGGCGGCGGCAAGCTCGACCACCGCTTGGGAATCCCCGCGCCAATCCGACCAATCGAGCAAGCCGAGCTCATAGGGTGTCAGATGAACGTTTCTGAGCAGCTCTTCGGCAGTCTCGCGTGACCATTTCTTGTCGACGCGCATACTGATAGGGTGCCGGACGATGATATTTGCTGCCAGCTCGCAAACGGCGGCTTTCCCATCAGAATACCCTTCGTCTTCGCACTGGTCTTCTTTCTGGCGTTCCAAAAAGCGATCGTAAAGCGGCGCGATGCGGCTCTCGAGCTCAGATAGCTTAACCTCGATGAGGTTCTGCGCATAGAATCTGTCTGTCGCATCGCCTGTCGCATCGGCATGCTCGACCTCATAAAGATCGCGCATGCTGCAAAGGTTCTCGCAATTCGTGCGGAAGAAGGAGCCCTTCTGTCTGCTGTAGGCATGAAGCTGCCCGGAGGAATCCGCGAAATGGCGCAGGTAGAACCGCGGCACCCAGTGCTGCTTTCGCGTCATCTTTCCGGGCAGCTTCGACATCCTAAGCCTTCACCGCCTCGTATTGGTAGGTCGTGCGCACGTTGTAATGGAAGTCGTTTCCGAGGTCCAGCGCCTCGAAGTGCTTCTTGGCGCAGCCGATCTTGATCTTCTCCGCGTCGCGCAGGGCGGGCTCGCCGTTCTTGCCGCCCTTGGTCTCGGTCACGAAGTACACGCGGCGCTCGCCGTCGGCCTCCTCGACGTACGCCCAGTCGGGGTTGTAACTGCCGAGCGGCGTGTCGATCTTGAACGCCGAGGGCAATTTCGCGAACACGAGAACCTCCTCCTGCTTGTCTAGAGCCTCGGCAAAGGAGCGCTCGACCCCCGCCGAGTCGTAGACCACGTAGTTGTACAGGCTCTTGCTCGTCATGTCCGGCTTCCACGCGTTCTGCCCAAGGTAGGCCGTGTAGTCGTCAAGCTCGAGGTCGCGCATGGTGTACCACTCGTCCTCGGGAAGGCGCACGTACTTGATGCCCTGGGCGATGAGGTCGTTCTTCACGCGGTTGATCTTGTCGCCGACCTGCGCGAGGAAGGTCGCGGGGTCGATCTCGAACTCGTCGAGGCGGCTGCAGCCCTCGAGGATCGCCTTGATGGTGCCGCGGGTGAGCCCGACGGCGTCCTGCAGCTCTGCGATCGGGTCGGGAAGGTCGTATTTCACCTTTCCCGAAACGGACACCACGGAGGTGCCCGTGCCCTCGGCGCTCACGCCCGCGTCGTCGATGCCCAGCGAGGCACGCTCGCTCGTCACCTGGGGCGGGCGCACGGCGAGCATGCCGTCGACAGCTTCGATGGCATGTTCGATGAGCTTGCCGGAGTCGACCTCGACCTGGAAGCGCGTGCGCTGGCGGATGCGGTCCCACAGGGCCTGGAACGCAGGGTCGAGCGTGACGTCCTTCTGCAGCTCGACCGAGACCTCCTTGGCCTTGTCACGGATCTGGACCCTCTGGGACTTGTGGATGATGATCGCCTCGACCTGCTCCTTGGCAGGCTCGAGCTCGGCGGGGAGCTCGACCTTGCCCTCCTCGGCGGCCGCCTTCAGCTCGGGCGTCACCGCGCCCTTGTCGTCGACCATGCCGGTCGCGACGAGGTGGTCGTAGACCTGCTTGGACTTCTCGTAGCCCAGGCGCTCCTCGACGCCATCATCGCCCTTGACCGTGACCTTCGTGAAGCTCTCCGGAGTGATGACGCCGAACTTGAAGTCCTCAGCCTCAAGCTCCTTCTGCAGGCCGTTGGCGAAGTCGTCGTAGCTCTCGTTCGCGATGACGGTGAGCACGTTCGCCTCTGGGTCGTACAGGCGCTCGCCATCCTGGTTCACGCACAGGCGCAGACCGCGGCCGATCTTCTGGCGCTTGGTCAGGTTGTCCTTTGTCTCGACGAGCGTGCAGATCTGGAACACGTTGGGGTTGTCCCAGCCCTCCTTGAGCGCGGAGTGGCTGAAGACGAAAGAGACGTCCTTGTCCGCGTCCTTGCCGTCCGGGAAGGAGATGAGCGTCTCCTTCTTCTGCATGATGAGCTCGAAGGCCCCGGCGTCGTCGGCGGTGCCGGCGGCTCCCTTGGAGTCCTTGAACTTGCCCTTCTTGTCCTTGGCGAAGTATCCCTGGTGCACGGCGTGGGGGTCGCGCACCAGCGGGGCGCCGACGGCTTCGTAGCACTCGAGCCACGTGCCCTTGCCGATCCCCGCCGCCTTTGCGATGCGACGAGGCGCCTTCGAGTTCAGGGCACCTGCGTACTCCTCCTCAAACATCAGGGCGTACAGGCCGCCGTGGACTTCGGGCTCGTAGACGCGGTATCGGTCGACGCGGTCGATGAAGAAGAGCGAGAGCACCTTCACGCCGCGCGGCCACAGCTCGAACTGGCGGGCCAGGTGGTCCTCGATGGTGCGGCGGATCTGCGCGCGCTTGACGACCTCCTCGTTGACGTCGCCCAGCGCCTCGCCGAGCTCGAGCACCTCGCCGTTCTGGAACTCTATGAACTCGTCGCCCACTGCGGCGCCGATGTTGTTGACCACCCAGCCGCTCTCGTAGTCGCTGTTCTCGCCGCTCTTCTGGTAGAGGTCGTTGCCGGTCTTCACCGTGACGGCCTTGCGCTTCTGCGTGCCGTCGGCCTGGCGCACGTCGATGGACACCTTGGCGGAGAACGGGTCGGACTTGACGGACTCGAGCCTCACGTACGCGCCGTTGAGGTTCGCCTCGGCCTTGATCGAGTCCACGCAGATGCCCTTCACCAGGTGGCGCTCGAAGGCGTCGACCGGCGTGAGGCGGTAGATCATGTTGTAGGCCTGCTTGTGCGTGGCCGAGTAGCGCAGCACGAACAGCGGGTTCAGGCTCTTGATGGCGGCCTTGGCCTGCTTGGTGTTGTCGACGCTCTGGGGCTCGTCGATGATGACGACGGGCTTGCAGGCGCTCACGAGCTCGCGAGGGCTGAAGCCGCCGGTGAGCTTCTCGCTGGGACGGTGGAAGAGGTTGCCCTCCTTCGCGGTGCCATCCTTCTCGAGGCCCTTGTTGAACGCGTCGATGTTGATGACCATGACCTGGATGGAGCTCGACGTGGCGAAGTTACCCACCGGCCCCATGTCCTTCGAGTCGTACACGAAGTAGTCGAGCGGCGTGCGGTCGTAGAGCGTCTCGAAGTGCCTGCGGGTGGTCTGGAGGCTCTTGAGGACGCCCTCGCGGATGGCCACGCTCGGCACGACGATAACGAACTTGGTGATGCCGTAGCGGCGGTTTAGCTCGTAGATGGAGCGGATGTAGACGTAGGTCTTGCCGGTGCCGGTCTCCATCTCGACGGTGAAGTCTCGCAGGCGCCCATCGGTGAGGACGTCGGTTGCCGGGAGGCAGCCCTCCTCCTGCACGGCGTGCAGGTTGTCGAGGAGCTGGCCCGGCGCCACGCGAAGCTCGTTGCCGTGGCCGACCATGAGCTCGCCGATTGCCGTCTGGCCTTTGCGGCCGGAATCGGCGGAGAATACGCTGCCAATAAATTGTTGTCCGCGGAACAGGTCGCAGGTTGCTTCGATGGCCTCCAGCTGGTGCTGCTGGTCGGATGAGAACTTGAACTCGAGCGCCGCCATGCTAGACCGTCCTCAATTCGATCTCACAGCCCATGCGCTCGCCGGCGTGCTTGAAGATCTGCACGGCGTTGAGCTTGAGGGTGTCGTCGAGGACGGAATCGAGGATGAGAACGCGCCTGGGCTCCATGTCGGCGATGGCCTCGAGCGCCTCAATGGTGAGGCCTCGGGACATGCAGCAGACGAGCTCGTCGCAAGCGACGGACCAGATGGGATAGCCCGCGGCTTCAGACTTCTCGACGGGCAGCGTGAGCTCGAGGCCCCATTTGAGCATCATCTCGAAGACGATATCCATATCGGAGCGATCGGGCTTGACCACGTCGAAGAGGAGCTGACCGGGCTCGGGCTTCTCAATGCCGGACTCATCGAGCTCGAACACACGGAAGCCGATGTCGGGAAGCTGCTTGGGTCCCTCGCCAAGCTTGAGTTGACGGTTGGATTCCTCGAGCTCGGTTTTGATTTTGTCGCCTGCGCGGCGAATGCGTCCTTCGCCTATGTCGCAGAGAGTCTCATACCCGTCCTTGTAGGCGTCGCGTTTCGGGTCACAAGGCTCTGGAAGCTGGACAAGGATAAACTGATAGCGATCATCTTTTCCGAGCTCCTGCAGGAACATGGCATGGGCGGTCGATGCTGAGCCTGAGAAAAAATCAAGCACAATATCACCCGTGCTTAAATGCTCATGTACGGTAAAGAAGCAAGCAACCGAAAACAATAGATAGACCGCCAGCACTACACTATTCCGAACCAAAGACCAAAAGATAAGCATTTTGAGAAAATCTAAACTTTTGGATTTTCCTACAATGCCGACTACGGCGGAATCCCTCCCACTCCTTATATATTTCTTTCTGTATACATTGAATTTGTATTTAGTAAAATGCAGACAACACCACGGATCGGCTTTTGGCTGGACAATTCCAACCAAACACCGCAGCAGACAGTAGAAACCATTCTGAACGTTAGGAAGCCGGTATGATTGTTACATATAAGGGGAAGAAAAATTTCTTTTAGATACTTGTTTTCCTAAAACTGATGTGATATAATAATTCAAGTCCAGAAAAGGAGTAAAAAATATGCGGCAAGGTATTCTTAAATAAAACTATAATCAAATAGTGGGAACAAAGGATTATGATAGTCCATTTTGTAGGGGCTTAGTTTTTTGTACCCAATTTAAGAATACTTTTGCCTTATCAATTTTGACATATCCCCAAAAACAGCACTCACAAACAGGTGTATGCTGCATATGTGTATGTCCGCAAATTATCATCCCCAGTGGTAAAAGTATTTTACTGCTGGGGATTTTTATGCCCTTCGGGGCAGTAAAGGGAGGACAATCACATGAAAATAATCAATATTGGAATTCTTGCCCATGTAGACGCTGGAAAGACGACCTTGACGGAGAGCCTGCTATATGCCAGCGGAGCCATTTCAGAACCGGGGAGCGTCGAAAAAGGGACAACGAGGACGGACACCATGTTTTTGGAGCGGCAGCGTGGGATTACCATTCAAGCGGCAGTCACTTCCTTCCAGTGGCACAGATGTAAAGTCAACATTGTGGATACGCCCGGCCACATGGATTTTTTGGCGGAGGTGTACCGCTCTTTGGCTGTTTTAGATGGGGCCATCTTGGTGATCTCCGCTAAAGATGGCGTGCAGGCCCAGACCCGTATTCTGTTCCATGCCCTGCGGAAAATGAACATTCCCACCGTTATCTTTATCAACAAGATCGACCAGGCTGGCGTTGATTTGCAGAGCGTGGTTCAGTCTGTTCGGGATAAGCTCTCCGCCGATATTATCATCAAGCAGACGGTGTCGCTGTCCCCGGAAATAGTCCTGGAGGAAAATACCGACATAGAAGCATGGGATGCGGTCATCGAAAATAACGATAAATTATTGGAAAAGTATATCGCAGGAGAACCAATCAGCCGGGAAAAACTTGTGCGGGAGGAACAGCGGCGGGTTCAAGACGCCTCCCTGTTCCCGGTCTATTATGGCAGCGCCAAAAAGGGCCTTGGCATTCAACCGTTGATGGATGCGGTGACAGGGCTGTTCCAACCGATTGGGGAACAGGGGAGCGCCGCCCTATGCGGCAGCGTTTTCAAGGTGGAGTATACAGATTGCGGCCAGCGGCGTGTCTATCTACGGCTATACAGCGGAACGCTGCGCCTGCGGGATACGGTGGCCCTGGCCGGGAGAGAAAAGCTGAAAATCACAGAGATGCGTATTCCATCCAAAGGGGAAATTGTTCGGACAGACACCGCTTATCCGGGTGAAATTGTTATCCTTCCCAGCGACAGCGTGAGGTTAAACGATGTATTAGGGGACCCAACCCGGCTCCCTCGTAAAAGGTGGCGTGAGGACCCCCTCCCCATGCTGCGGACGTCGATTGCGCCGAAAACGGCAGCGCAAAGAGAACGGCTGCTGGACGCTCTTACGCAACTTGCGGATACTGACCCGCTTTTGCGCTGCGAGGTGGATTCCATCACCCATGAGATCATTCTTTCTTTTTTGGGCCGGGTGCAGTTGGAGGTTGTTTCCGCTTTGCTGTCGGAAAAATACAAGCTTGAAACAGTGGTAAAGGAACCCACCGTCATTTATATGGAGCGGCCGCTCAAAGCAGCCAGCCACACCATCCATATCGAGGTGCCGCCCAACCCGTTTTGGGCATCCATCGGACTGTCTGTTACACCACTCCCGCTTGGCTCCGGTGTACAATACGAGAGCCGGGTTTCGCTGGGATACTTGAACCAGAGTTTTCAAAACGCTGTCAGGGATGGTATCCGTTACGGGCTGGAGCAGGGCTTGTTCGGCTGGAACGTAACGGACTGTAAGATTTGCTTTGAATACGGGCTTTATTACAGTCCGGTCAGCACGCCGGCGGACTTCCGCTCATTGGCCCCGATTGTATTGGAACAGGCATTGAAGGAATCAGGGACGCAACTGCTGGAACCTTATCTCTCCTTCACCCTCTATGCGCCCCGGGAATATCTTTCCAGGGCTTATCATGATGCACCGAAATACTGTGCCACCATCGAAACGGTCCAGGTAAAAAAGGATGAAGTTGTCTTTACTGGCGAGATTCCCGCCCGCTGTATACAGGCATACCGTACTGATCTGGCCTTTTACACCAACGGGCAGAGCGTATGCCTTACAGAACTGAAAGGGTATCAGGCCGCTGTCGGCAAGCCAGTCATCCAGCCCCGCCGTCCAAACAGCCGCCTGGACAAGGTGCGCTATATGTTTCAGAAGATAATGTAACGTCTTGCGCAATGCAAGCGTTCATTGCTGGCTATTGCGAAATATCATTGATAAAATCAGTATCAGAGAGGAGAAACTATTTTGAACCAGGAACAGACGAATAGAACCGCAAGCAGGACTGTTATATCTGCGGCAGCTACAAGAAGCGTACCCGTGACTGTACGGCACACTTTATCCGCACCGACCTTTTGACGGCGGGCGTGCTTTCCAATCTCCGGCAAGTGACGGAATACGCCGCCAGGCATGAGAGCCGCTTTGTAAAGCTGCTCATCCAGCAGAACGAAATCGGCGGCAAGAGAAAGACCGCCGCAGCCACGAAGCAGCTTGAACAGGCCCAGACACGCATTGCCGAAGTGAACCGCATTATCAAGCGGCTGTATGAGGACAATGTAAGCGGCAAAATCAGCGACGAGCGTTTCATGGAGCTGTCGGCGGACTATGAGCAGGAGCAGCGGGAACTGAAAGACCGGGCTGCCGCTTTGCAGGAGGAACTTTCCAAGTCGCAGGCCGCCACCGTCAACGCCGAGAAATTCATGGGGATTGTGAGAAAGCACCTTGCTTTTGAAGAATTGACCCCCACCCTCTTGCGGGAAATGATTGAGAAAATCGTCGTGCATGAGTGCAGCTATGACGAGAACGGCACCCGCAGGCAGGACATTGAGATTTATTACAGCTTTGTCGGCAAGATAGACTTGCCGGAAGCCTAACGCCTGACCTATCCGACACAGCCCTAAGTGCCGGATAGGAACGGCAAAATTTTTTACACTTCTATTACTTCTTTATCGCACATTAGCAGATTCGCAAGGGTTATCAGGCGCTGAAGTAGTTTCGTCGGTTTCGGTCCATCGAAATAGCCCTTTCCGTCAAATAGAGATACGAGCTCCTTGGCGCCTTCCTGGCTGTGACCCACTTCTTTGTAAAACATGATTGAAGTTGGAGCCATTCCATCATATTTGAGCTCTGTTAGGAAACGCTTGATGCAAGGGACGCTGTCGCCGTTTGGGCCAAACCAAATGCGGTTATCCTGGAGTCTCTCGCGAAACGCGTTTCGCGAGAGCCTCCAGCAGCGTCCTGCTGGAGGCTCTACAACACGCCCCGAGGGCGTTGTGATTGGATAGTCGGAATCTGGGCTGTAAGTCTTTACACTGAGGTCGCTTGGCTTCCAAACGCCTCGAGGGTCGTTGTCTGGATTCTTGTAGCGGGCGTTTGCCTCGTCTGTTCTCGGCAGGCGTCCAATCACAAAGCGCTCAATGGATTTGGCGTATACGAGAACATAATCATGGCTATTTGAAACGTATTTGGCGTCATTCTTGGGCGAGTAAGCTCGTTCCCAGATTAGCTGAGAAACGAAATTTGCCTCTCCGAACACCTCGTCACAGAGGATGCGCAAATTGCGGTCTTCGTTATCGTCAATCGAAATGAAAATGACGCCATCGTCGGTTAGGAGCTCTCGAGCCAGTCTCAACCTAGGGTACATCATCGAGCACCAGTCGCTATGGTAGCGGCCACTTGTGTCGGCGTTGGACTGGCCGGCGAGTCCCGCCTGCTCCTTATAGTTATCGACAGAGTTGCCGAAATTGTCCTTGTAGACAAAGTCGTGACCCGTGTTGTAGGGTGGGTCGATGTAGATCATCTTGACCTTGCCGTGGTAGCCGCGCTGTAGGAGCTTCAGCACCTCGAGATTGTCGCCTTCGATATAAATGTTGTCCGAGTCGAAGGACCCATCCTCTCCATCGCGGCTGCGGCTTTTCTCGATACGGGGACGCAAAGTAGCAGTGCTGGACATCTGCGACTGGCGGATGGCATCGGCCTTGCCGGGCCACGTGAACGCATAGCGCTCCAGGCCCTCGTCTACCTCGTCGCCAAGCTCCAGCCGCAGTTTGTCGAAGTCGATTCCGCTCTCGGAGAACACTTCGGGCATCAGCTCCTTGAGCTTATTCAGGCGGTCGTCAATAAGACTCTCCGATTCAAGAGTCATCTTTTCTATCTCGCCCATGAGGTCTCCTCCTAGGAAAG
The DNA here is from genome assembly GCF_009683175.1 of Bifidobacterium asteroides. GTDB lineage: Bacteria > Actinomycetota > Actinomycetes > Actinomycetales > Bifidobacteriaceae > Bombiscardovia > Bombiscardovia asteroides_H. Next base: position 178,384 of record NZ_WKKW01000004.1, on the reverse strand, counting down.
TTGAGATTTGATTAGTTGAACTATGTAGGGCATGGCGGCAATAAAAACGTCGGTGCCCTTGCCGGCAAGCCAGCTCAGGAGTTTGTCAAGCTTGCTGCCCCGTTTGCTTTTATCTTTTGTGTTGAGATCGCCCATCATCCCTTTGAGCAGCGTCTTCTCGTCATCGGAAAGCGTTGTCTCTGGCAATTTGTCAATCTGTTCAAAGGTTGCCTCTAACGTGACCTGTACGTTGCTCGTGGCGGATGCCGTGAGGCTGACGCTAGCGCCCTGCGCTTCGGCGATTTTCAGCTTACGGAGCTCCTCATCACGGAAATGCTTCAGTTTGTCGATACGTAGTTGCGTCTGTTCATCGTTGAAATCATTGCGATTGGAAGACCCATAGGAATAGGAGGCTAGTCCGTCCGTGTAGGAGTCGTAGCCCCTCGCGTTTGCGTAGACGTAGTCGATTGAGTCGTATACGGCTTTGAGCTCGTCGTCTTTCACGCCCTCTTCAAGAGCTTGCTCCAGTCTCCTGATATGCTGCGTTATAGTTGCGCAGAATGCGGCACCGAACGCTTTGTCGTCTGAGTCTTCCCGCTTTAGGCGCAGCTTCTGGAGAATCATCCCTAGGTCGCTTTTCGAGTAGCGAAATGAGCTTGAGGAATTGATATATTTTAAAGCCTCGGGGTTAGTGTAGTCGAGGTCGAAGACCTGCATGATTTCACGGCAGAGCGCATCAACATCCTCATCTGCAGCATCACTCAAAAGGCGCGCCGCTCGCAAAATATACTCATCTAGAACGGCCATTGCAGATCTCCTTTATCTCATCGGCGACCGCCCTCAGGCGTCGCTCCTCTTCCTTCATTTCCATCCTCAGCTTCGCGGACTCGTTGAGCGTTATGTCCTTCGACCGCCGCTGCTCCTTCAGCCGCTTGACGGAGGCTCCCATCTCATCGTAGCGCGACGTGAGGGCGATCAGCTTTTCCCGGTCTCGAGCGGGGCATACGGGGTAGAACCCCAGGCCGCCAATCGCGCGGGACAGCGCTACGGTGCGCGACAGGTCGACCAGGTACTCCCAGAGGTCGCCCTGCGAGAGCCGCCCGAATGCCAGCGCGCCTAGGAAGTCCGCGTATTCTGAACGGCCAGGATCGAACGCGCCCGTCGACTCGACTCGGTCGACGACCGTCGCGCCCTGCTCGGCCTGGCTCCTCCGCGTGAGGGCGACCGATATGCACGCGCAGCCGCCCGCCTCGACCAGGAGCACCGTCGGGTTCGGGAAGCACTTGTGCACGAGCTCCGCCACCTCGGCCACCGCCATGGTCCCGGCTGTCATCTCGCAACGGAGGAAGACGACGCTCTGCACGTTGCGCTCGTCGTCCTCGTACGGCGGGATGCGCGTCGTGGACTTCTGGACCGTGGCGAAGTGCTCGAGGCGCGCGACCTTGTCGAGCCTCTTCTGCTCGGTCTTGGTGAGCATGGCCTGCTTGACGAGCACCGTCTTGGGAATGCGGCGGCATCCCGCGAGCGCCGCTTCGGGCAGGCGCAGGATTCCGTTCCAGTCGATGCCGCTCATCGCAGCACCGCGAAACATACCAACGAGTAGTCGTTGAAGCCCATGACGGTGCCGCTGCCGACCTCTCCCAGGCTGAACAGGCTCTCGATGCCTTTGTCCTGCTGCGTTCCGGTGATGGCCGCAACGACATCGTCAAGCAGGTCGGTGTAGGCGTCCATCCTCGTCCCGTCGCGGGTCTCGCGGTTGAACTCGCGGCACAGCTTAGCGATGGGCTCGGGATGCCCAGAGCAGACGGCGCGCATGATGTCGAGCGCCGGCTTGGGCTGGGTGTGCTTCGTCATGACCTCGCCGTCGGCCGACACGTACACCACGTAGTACGGGAAGACAGGGTTCGTGTCCCTGGGATCGTTGCCCTCGTCGTTCTGCTTGAGGCAGAAGACCACGCCTGGCTTCACGTCGCTGCGAAGCTCGTCGGGGATGGGGGCCACGGCGTGCAGTCCCGCCGGCGAGTTCTCCAACGCGCCGGGATGCTCCTTGGCGTAGCGCTGGAGCTCCACGCGGAAGTCGTCGAAGGCGAAATCCGTGATCGAGATGCCGCCCGAGATGTCCTCGAGGTCGAGCACCTCGCTCTTGAGCTGCTGGAGCTGCCGGCGACGGTACTTGAGGTCGTTCATCTCTCCATTGCCCTTGGCCTCCAGCACGTTCTCCTCGCCGGTTGCCGACGCGTCGAGCAGCGCCATGCGCCCCTTCACGCGGCCCTCGAGCTGGATGTACTCGTCGAGCGCGATGTCCGGCCAGAAGTTGACCAGCTGGATCTGGGAGTTCTTCGATCCCAGGCGGTCGATGCGGCCGAAGCGCTGGATGATACGCACGGGGTTCCAGTGGATGTCGTAGTTCACCAGGCAGTCGCAGTCCTGCAGGTTCTGGCCCTCGGAGATGCAGTCCGTCGCGAAGACGACGTCGATCTCGCCGAGCTCCCGCTGGCTCTCCGGCAGCTCCTTTGAGACGGGAGAGAACCTCGCGAGGATGTTCTCGAAGGTGGTCCTGGGAAGCTTCAGCGAGTAGGTCCGGTTGGAGCTGCCCGCCACCTCGGCGCACTCGATTCCGAGCTCGCGCTTCAGCCAGGGCGCCAGCTGCTCGAAAAGGTACGCCGTCGTGTCGGCGAACGCGCTGAACACCAGCACCTTGCGGTTGCCGGGGTTGTACGGCTCGCTGACCTTGCCCGCGATGAAGTCGCGCAGCTTCACGAGCTTGGCGTCGCGCTCGGGCGTCACCGCGTCGGCATAGGTTAGCAGGGCCCGGAGCACCTGGATGTCGAAGTCGAGGTCCTGGCCCAGGCGCAGGGCGTCGACGTCTCGCAGGTCGACTCGCACCTTGCCGCCGGCCTCGAACTCCTCGGCATCGTCGTCGTCGAACCCGTCCTCGAGGCCCTCGGTGCCGTAGGCGACCCCCGACGCGTCGGCGTCGAGCCTCGCGCGCAGGTCGACGCAGCCGTCGAGGATTCGTCGCAGCGTGATGCGGAAGCTGTTCACGGAGGACTCCATGCGCTTGAGGACGTTGACGCGCATGAGGTTGGCCACCGCCGTCGTGCGGTGGACCTGGCTCTCGAAGTCCTTGCCCCACGTGTCCCCGTAGCGGTCCTCGTACTTGCGGCGCTGGTCGGCGCGCACGTAGGAGAGCACCTGGTACTGGGCGAACGTGAGCTGGGCGATCATGTCGTTGAGCACGGCAATCGGCGGCAGCTCGCCTTCTAGGTCAATGGGCGTCTGAAACGACAGGGGCGGCCGGCGCGCCGGGAAGGTACCGCTCGCGGCGCCGTAGTACTTCGTGATGTGCTTGCGGCTGCGCGCGATGGTCAGCACGTCGAGCAGCTTGAAGTAGTCGGCGTTCACCGCGTTCACGAAGCTCTCGGTCGTGCGCTCGGAGTCGGAGAGCTTGCTCCACTCGTTGAACCTCTGCTGGGCGACGCGCGTCACGTGGGTGATCGACGGGATGCCATCGGTATCGGCGAGGTACGCGTCGTCTCCCTCGGTGATGAGCTCGATCTGGTTTCGCAGGTCGAGCAGGCGGTTGTTCACCGGGGTGGCAGAGAGCATGAGCACCTTCGTGCGCTGGCCCGACTTGATGACGTCCTCGATGAGGCGCGTGTAGCGGTCGGTCTTGTCCGCGTCGGTGCTCTTGTTCCTGAAGTTGTGGCTCTCGTCGATGACGAGGAGGTCGAAGTGGCCCCAGCGCAGGTGCTCGAGGTCCACCTCGCCGCTCATGCCGTGGTAGCGCGACAGGTCGGTGTGGTTGAGCACCGTGTAGCTGAAGCGGTCGTCGGCCAGCGGGTTGCGGTCGTCGTTGTCCTGCGTCCACAGGGTCCAGTTGTCCCGCAGGCGCTTCGGGCACAGCACGAGGATGCGGTCGTTGCGCTCCTGGTAGTACTTCATGACGGCGAGCGCCTCGTAGGTCTTGCCCAGGCCCACCGAGTCGGCGATGATGCAGCCCTTGTACTTCTCCAGCTTGCGGATGGCGCCCACGACGGCGTCCTTCTGGAAGTCGTAGAGCTTGCTCCAGACCACGGACTCCTCGAACTTGAGGCCGGGGCGGATGCCGTTGTCCTCGTCGTCCTCCATGAAGTCGCGGAACAGGTGGTACAGGGTCAGGAAATAGATGAACTCGGGCGGGTTCTCGCGGTAGAGCGTCTCGACCTGGGCGGCCACCTGCGCGGTGACCTCCTCGACCATGGCAGGGTTGTCCCAGACCGACTCGAACATCATCTTGAGGCCGACGGCCTCGGTCGCGTTCTCGAAATGGCTCACGCAGGTCACGGTTCCCGGACGGCGCTCGTAGCCGAGGCCCTCCTGCGTGAAGTTCGCGGCGGCGCCCATGAAGGCGTGGTCGTCGCCGGATGGGTTCTCCACCACGTAGGTGCCGCCCGGCTGAATGGCGCCGGACGTCTTGGCGGACTTGAAGACGCCCTTCTCGCGGATCCACTCGGCGCATTCGCGGGCGAGCGCGCGTTGGTTTAGGTTGTTGCGCAGCGTGAGCTCGAGCCCCGAGCCGCCGACGCCGACCTCGCGCGCGCGGCGGGCTACCTCGAACTCGCGCGGCTCCTTCGAGTCGGCCATGCGCTTGATGAAGGTGGGCTCGCTGAACAGGAAGCGCACCTCGTCGACCTTGGAGAGCTCCTCTTTGAGCTCCCCGTAGGCGAACACGGTGAAATACGAGCTGATTATCGACAACTTCGCGCCGTCGTCGATGGATTCGCCGAGGGCGTCTCCCAGGCGCTCCGCGCCGACGTTGCTTAGCGACTTCACGCCTCTATGCCCCCTTTTTCGCGAGCTCTTCGATCATGCAGGTGCGCACGAAGGCGGAGAAGCTCATGCCCCGCAGGGCCGCCTCCTCCTTCGCCGCGTCGCGCAGGGTGTCGGGGATGCGCAGGGTCACGGAGACCTGGTCGCCGTCCACCAGGAAGCTTCTGATCTCGGTCTCGTCGGGATTGCTCTTGATGAGCTCCTTGTAGCTGTCGGGCATCTGCGCTCCCATCGCTCGAAATGCAATACAAATGCGTTTGCAGCATTATAACGCGACGGCACGCGGCGGCACTGGGAATGTGAGGACAGCCGATGTCCAGGCTTTATATGAGCGCGGACGGCGATGGACGCCCTGATAGGGCTTGGATGGCCGCTTTCGTTCGGGTCCTCATCTCTCGTTTTCGCGAGGTTTGGCGTTTGCCCATTCCTCGGCGTAGAGAACCTCGTTCTGAGCCTCCAAGATTCGCGCGGCGTCGCCGATGCGCTCGGCGCACCTCTCACTTATCGACTTCAGGGCCAGAATCCCCTCGACGTCGAGCGGGTCCAGCTGGTCGGCATGCGCCAGGGACTCGAGCAGCTGGTCCAGGCCCCTCGCCAGCCTCCCGGCATCCGCCACCGCGTCGAGCAGTTCGAGGCGCTCCACCTTCTCTTCGTAGCCCAACATCAGCTCGTCTCCTTCTCTCAACGGACGTGTCGCGCAGCACCGTAGCCGTTCCGCGCAACGAAAGCCTCACCGCCAGCGATCTTGTGCGCACATCGGCCGCAAGCGGCACGGGAAAGCCGTCCGTCCCGACTCATGCCGCGGCGCCGCGACTCGGGAACCCGCCTCCGTCCCCGCCACGACGTCGTCGTCAATCCCCGCGGGAGCCCAGCAACCGCCGATGGGCCGCATCCCATGCCCGGAGGGTCTCGGCGCCCACGCCGGATTCCATGCCGCACGCCTGCGCCCCTTTGATCCGAATACCCGCCCCGGCGCTCCTTGGACGCGCAGGGTCGCACGCCGGCAGGCGGCCAGCAAGGGCCGCGACACTTTTTCGGGTTCTTCGCCCCATGCGCTCCGCGCGCGAACAACGCGAAAAACTGCCGTCGGGAGACTTCTATTTCCATGCCCGACTTCGCTTCCTCCCTTGCAGGCACGCCCGCGCTGCATGCGACTCACGCGGCGCAAGGCACGCCACAGGGGCGGGCCTCAGAGTCTAAGGAGCAAGACATGAACGACATGAAGGAAAAGGCGATGGGCGCGGTCAAGGCCTTCCTCGAGCGCAAGGGCTACGAGATCGTCGACGAGGCCTGGCAGGGACCCGAGGGCATCGGCGGGATCGACCTCGTGGCGGTGGACGAGGACGGGACCCTGGTCTTCGTCGACGCCACGGTCCGGATCGGGACGGACGGCTTCCCCGAGGCCCACAGGGCGCGCGGGCTGCGCGAGGCGCTGGCGGCGAGGTGGCTCGCCGGCAACGGCGACGACTACGCCGACACCCCGGTCCGCTTCGACGAGGTGGCGATGATGGTCGTCAAGGAGAACCGCGCACTCCTTCGCCACCACATCAACTGCTTCGGCGAGATGGAGCCGCTCTCCTAGGCGGCGCGCCCGGCCCTGGGCTCCCGGGGCCGGGCTTTCCCCCGAAACCGGCCCCTGTACCACGAAAACGTACATATACGTACGTTTTCGTGGTACACTCCGCTTGTCGGACAAATCCGTACGGTTTTGTCCCGACGATCCGAGACTCGGGGCGCGCCGGACCGGATGCGGCGAGGCGCGCCCCACGCTAGAGAGGACGCGACCCATGCGCATGATAGCCATTGTCAATTACAAGGGCGGCGTTGGCAAGATGACGACCGCCGTGAATCTAGCGGCTACCTGCGCCGCCCGGGCCCTTCGGACCCTGCTCGTCGACCTCAACCCGCATGTGCCGGCCACCGAATCCTTCGGCGTCTACGAACGGGTCGTCTCCGAGCGGCGCGCCTTGGTCGAGCTGCTCTACGGCGGCGCCCCCGTAGAGGAGGTCGCCTAAGCCATCGCGGAGAACCTCGACGTGGTGGCGTCGACGATCGACCTCGTCGACCAGAATGAGATGCTGCTGCGCGAACAGCGCCTGAAGTCCGTCCTCAACGACGTCTCGGGCTCTTACACTGTCTGCCTCATCGATTGCAGCCCCGTGCCTCCAACGCCTATCTCGCCGTTGCGGAGGGCGGCATGGTCATCATCCCCGTGAAGCTCGACTCCACCGTGATGTGCGGAACGGCGCTCACCGTTGAAGCGACGTGCTCCATCGCCGTCGCGCTGTGCATGCCCATGCCCCGCTGGCGGATACTGCGCACCTGCGTGCTCGGCCGCATGAACAACGCCTAGGCCACGGGTTAGTTCGTCCCGGACGAGCAGTTAGAGATAGTCATTTACGCGAGCAGCAAGGTCTGCGAGGGCAGCTGGTAATGGAAGCCGGTAGCGGCCTTCGAGCCGGGAAGTCGCCCCGCGCGCGACTACGAGGCGCTCGCTGACAAGGTGTTCCGTGAGCTTGCCCAGCCAGTGGCCACAGGCTTCACCATCACGGGGCTGCTCGACGGCGCCTCGCACTCCCTCGTACCTGCGGCCGCCATCGGCGCTAGCTCTTTCTGGGTGAGCCGACGATGCTGTTTCGCTCGATCCATGCGACGAGCTCGTCATGCAGCACGATGCCGTCGCGCTTCTTGCCGTTGATATAGCTGATCGGGAACGGGTCGTGGGGATCCTTGACGAGCCGGTACATGGCGTCGCGGCTGATGCGCTGCGTCGCGTACGCCTCGTTAGTGCAGAATATCGCGTTGGTCGATGCGATGAACCTAACCTGGCTCCTGCTAATGCTCTTGATTATGGTCGTCCTCGAACTCCTTTCGTCTCGAGGCTCCCTCACGTGCTCGGCCGCGGGCGGCTCTTGGGGCGGTCGCTGCCTTCATTTCCTGCTGTTCCTCGACTCGAGGTGGGTGTCCACAGATGCCCTCGATACCAGGAGTTTCCTGCCGAGCATGTACGAGTCGATCTCTCCTGACCAGATGAGGTCGTTCGCCTTTTTTCGGTTCGCCCTCATACACCCCTGCATTTCGATTAACGTCATCCATTCATCACAGCTCTGGTTGCTCTCGGGTGCGGTGCATTCGACTGTCTGCAACATGATTCCTCCAATCTTCCCGTGCAGCACAGCGCATGGCACCGTGTGTTTTTCGTCTGTGCGATGATTGAACCGCTTGGAAGTGTGCGGCGCAACTGGTGGGAGCGGAGACAGGTCGAGGTCGGTCGAGCTGGTCGGGCCTTCGTGAAACAGCCATGAGGCGCATACCTTAGCTGGCAGCTAAGTCTCTGAAAAATAAAAGGCGTCCCATGCGGGCGTCTGCCTGGTAGGCAGAGTTGTTCGGTCGTGGTCAGAATGCCCGTCTTCCGCAGTGCTGTTGTCCGGGGTCCGGCATCGGTGTGCGCCCTTTCTGTCGTGTTTGCTGCTGCGCGTTCTGCGCTCGACCTTGCGTACTGTTGGCCTGTTGCCCAGGCGCATTCAGACAAGTGGTATCCATCCGTTGAGACATGGACATTGCGGGAGGGCCGTCTGCGCAAGCTGTGGCGGACGAGCGGGCATCAGCTGCTCGAGAGGACCGCTTTGGCAAACGAGGTGAACGGCGAGAGGTTCTACTGCCGCAGGGCAAATCGGCGCTCAAGTAGCATGACGAGACGCATCTTTTCAAAGTTAGGTTCGACGTGGACAGGCTCGCCGAAGATCTCGACGAAGCCTTCGAGCTGCTTTCGAAAGGGGCCTCAAGGGTTGACGAGTACGGCAAGACATATTCTCCCGACCGGCTGGAGTTGAATTCCGACAAGCAAAGAAAAGACTCTTTTGTAAATGGGCCGGAATCGGGCTTTGTGTGATGATGGTCTGCTTCGGAATCTTGATGCTCGTCTATTCGGTGTTTCAGATCGGCCTCTGCTCCAAGTGGTTCCTACGATACGGGAGTCGTTGAGTTGGCTGGCTTTTGTCCAAAGCGTCAACTTATGGGCAAGCCAACCAAGACTACTCACTTCGGACACCGATGACGAAGACCCGTGACCTGCGGTTTTGAATCGCTCACAAGCCACTCGCATTTACTCACTTGCAGGCGCAGCTGCCGGCTTGTGCGCAAAATGGCATTTGAGTTTCGAAACAGGCGTTTTCAGTGTTGTCTAGCTATGAAAGACCATCTTCGATACTTTTTGGTCCAAAAACTAAAACTCAACGCCCTGCGCTTGACAAGAGTTTCGAAACTGTCCTAGCTTTTGTCCATTAAGCCGACGAAGCGTATCGTCGCGTCACTCGGTGGCACGCGCTTCGAGATGGCGCGGAAACTGGGTGTAACTGGAATGGCGGAACAGTAGAATCGCCGCTGTTAAGTGGGAGTGAGCATCTGAGCCGACAAGTCATATATCGATACGTCATATGACTTGTCGGCCCATTCGATAACCTTCTAACCACTTGAGCGCCGATAGCTAATAGAAGAGTTCAGGTGCTGCAATTCGTCGTTTACTTTTCGATGATGGCCGCGTTGATCCGGTCAACCAGCTCACGGGGATGTTCCACTCCGAGCACCAGTCGGTCATAGCGCTCATCTTTGAGTTGGATGACAATGGGACTTTCCGGTCTGGTGACATTCCAGAATGTCTTTTCCCCGTGTTCAATGTATGTGCCGGCCCATTTACCGGGAACATGAAGGCCGGGCGAACGCAGCCCCTTGGCATCATCGAGAATGCCCGGATCCTCGCTTGCACCCCGAACGTGCTCAAGCGGCACCACCAGTTTCCCCTTGAACGACCACATCTTATCCAAGCCCTGCGGTTCAATCTCCAGCGTCCGCCCGACAATTGCCACCTTGTTGTTCATGACTTGCTTCTTTCATCATCAGACTGCAACCGAATATGTGCACGCTGCAACAGCGTCTCGCCAAGGAGCTTGGCTACATCAACGGTCACAGCATTGGTATCTCCCGATCCCGAGCATGACAGCTTCGCAAGGTAATCCCTGACCAGCCCACGAACCTCAAGATCATGATCCGACAGCTCCATGAGTGCCACCAATACCAGATTGAGCACTCCTGAATCGTGCGACTCCGAATACGTTGCATCACGAAGCGCAGCCACAAACATTCCACGCTTGCTGCCGAAGGCACCGTAGAGACTGCCCCGGAGCAGACCCGTGGCCTTGACGAGAGCATCAATCGACGTACCCTCATAGCCATGTTCCAGGAAAATCTCGCGGGCATCGGCAAGCACCTCATCATCATCGAAACTTCTCCTGCGACTCATGTTCGCCAAGATAGCATTATTTGACTAAACAGTCAAGAATACTAAATGGTAGTTATTCTCATAATCATCGTTCCTTCTTTTTTTTTTTTGAAGCTGCCGGTTCTGGGAATAGTAATTCGCTGGCTAAGCTACCGGTAATGAACACAAGAATTAAGAGCCATGAAGATGGCCCCCATCCGAGCATGAAGATTGTGATAGGAGGGAGTGATAACCAGTGTAATAATTGCGAATCTCAATGACACTGCTGGCCCTGAAGGACTTTCTGTGTTCTGTTTTTTGATTGAATGAAAATATTCAGGGTTTCCAGGGAACCGATAAGGAATACGAGCACCAGCTGGGTAGTCGCGTGCATTGTTGAAAAGGCCGAAACCGCTCCGCGTCTCTTCCTGGTTTCATTCGTTATTCCTGAATTACAAGTATAGTTGGTGATGACCAACATTTTTGATGTTACGAGTCGCCAGAATTGCAATATACAGAGCATAAATCAGCTGAAACACTGCCGTATTACGGAGTCAAAACCCAGTTATGCCCAATAGCACATTGTGGACATCTTCTCTAGTTGGAACCTGTTCAATTATTGGCTTCTGCGCAGTTGTAGTGGGTTCTGGGGTGCTAGCCGTTTTAGTAACACCAACATCAGCGCCGCTGACGTGCTTGTTGGTACTGGGGCCAGTAGCTTGTGTTTTCTTTGACCGCGTATCAATCTCCTTTGGTTGATATGAATGCCAAACGGCATAGCCCTACGGTATTTGTAGAAAAACAAAAAGTCGACATAATTGTTGACGAGATAAATACTGCAGGAAAATGCGCGCGGACTCGAAGTCTTCTAAAGCGCAATCGGAGACTGCATCATTGGCTCTGAGTAATGCGTTGGCAAGGTTAGCGAAGCGGTCTAAGCCAAGTTGGACCGAGATCTTCAGCAATCCACGCAAGCGTTCTGGCAAGCACCATCAGAATCATCAAGACCAGGGTATGGCCATACTGGTGTTACACCTGGTCAGAGGGCAGGCGGCTCATTGCCACAAAGCAGCGGGGAAGACGAGAAGCATTATCCTCTTGGGACAGAAGGTAGGCCTAAACAAAAGGGCCCCAATCACAGTGAGCCGAATATATCGTCTTAGATGACTTCGAGACATATGCATATGCCAAGTTCGCTTAAATGAGGCAGATGGGCTCAAGGAATATTGCGATCGGTGTCCAGCAGACTCTTGATGCCTGTTCCATCTGTGTTGCCTTCAGTTCGGTAAGCTCGCGCTGTCATCTGGGCAAGATACACGGCTGATTTCAGACTTAGACTCGGCTCCGCACGCCTGAGTTCACGGATGAACACTACTTGATCCTTGCTGGGATCTATTCCCCTAGATGTAGCGATACTTTGAGCCCATTCCACTGCAGCAGCCATCGGGTCTTCGTAGCCAGCAAAGATCATTGTGACTTCAACCCTCGGATTGTTGTCATTCGTCAAGCTCATGGCTTTTCCTCTCAAAGTTCCTGGTGCTTATTTTCTGGCCGCTGGAGTGCTGACCACTTCAAGAATCCAACCGAGAGATTTGTATTCACAGAACTCGCCGAACCCAACGCTTCCATGAATCGCCTATGACTCAATTGTCCAGCAATTGTATAACAACATTCCGCTGCTAGTTTCACGTTGTGGCCGGCAGACTGTCACGGCCTTGGCTGCTGTCAACTCCCGAATCCTTCCGGTAATGACAATTATTAGAGATACTTCTTGTTTCGCGTCATGTCATATTGGTGCTCTTAATAGTTTGACTGGCATCAACTTTTGCTTACATGCTGTAGATTCGCCTTGAAGTCCGGGTCCCAACAAATTACTTGGTGATCGCCGGATGGCAGATTCCGTTAACTCAGTCTTGCGTAACGTCTTCGGCATGTACAATTCTTAATTATGTATATACTGCTAACAAAATATCATCTGTCGAAGTACTCAGGACCAAGATGGTTCATGGAATCTAGTTGTTTGCAGTACATGAGTGAAACGATCATTCGCCATCGCGAATGGGAAAGCGACGACAGTTCCGAGGAAGGGACCTTCACGAAGTCAAAAAGGGATACAGTGAAGGGCGGTCCAACGATTTTGATGCCAGGCATCTTATCTGCATCATTTCTGATATCGGTTTGCAATGTTGTTTTCAAGACCGTCACACTGATGAAGCGGTACTTCTCCAACATCTCCTGGAATCCCGCTTACCTGGCATTCCTCTTCCTGATCGTCCCGATCAGCCTTGTCTCCTTGTTTTGGTTTGGATGCTTGCCAGGGAAAAGCCGGCTTCAAGATTGCGTGTGCAGCAGTCTGCTAGGTGCGCCTGACCCTTGATATACCTTCGTTGTCAGGAAGCGCAAGCTGACCAATTGAGGTCCGGCTCGGACATTTCGTGTTAATTAGCAGAACAGAGGTAAATAATAATGAGCGATACCGTGGAATGGTTCAAGCAGGCCAAGTACGGCATGATGATCCACTGGGGTCTCTATTCACTCCTGGCAGGGGAGTACCAGGGGAAGTCGTCAAGCAATTACGCAGAGTGGATCCAATCCAGGCTCCAGATCCCCAACAAGGAGTACGAACGCCTGGCCCAAGCTTTCAACCCGATTTATTTCGATGCCGATGCCATAGTCGACCTGGCAAAGCGCTGTGGCATGCACTATCTGGTCGTGACCGCAAAGCATCATGACGGGTTCGCCATGTACAGGTCGCTAGTTGACCCCTACAATGTCTATGATGCGACGCCATTTCACCGGGATGTAATTGGCGAGCTGTCCCTGGCATGCCGCAAGGCTGGTCTGCGATTTGGCCTTTACTATTCTCAGGATCTGGACTGGCATGAACCTGATGGCGGCGGATACCTCTCAAATGATATCGAGACGGCGGGCACCACCTGGGACAATAGCTGGGACTTCACGGGGAAGAAGAACTACAATCGGGCCTTCAAGCACAAGATCATGCCGCAGATCGAAGAGATCATGAGCAACTACGGGGAAATATCGGTCGCCTGGTTTGACATGCCCATGACTCTCAGCGACGAGCAGAGCCAGACCATCTACGAGACGGTCAAGCGCCTGCAGCCCGACTGTCTGATCAATTCCAGACTGGGTAACGGCCGATACGACTATGTCTCGTTGGGGGACAACGAGATTCCTGAGGATTCGGATGCCAGCGCCAAGGCCTCCTCGGCGGAAGATGTCGATTACAATTCCGTCGAAGGATTCAAACCCTCAAAGCTCGGCCTTTATGAGACAGCCGGAACCATCAACGATTCCTGGGGATTCTGCTATCATGACCAGAACTGGAAGAGCCCGCAGACCATTCACGATTACAAGGCCCATCTGAACAAGTACGGCATCAACTACCTGCTCAATGTCGGTCTTGACGGCTTGGGACGCGTTCCGATGGCGGCCGAGCAGGCGCTCTTGGGAGCGCGAGCTCTGGAGGCTTGAGGAGTCGGAATTCTGCCAATTAGTGAGGGGCCCTGTCGTAAGGATGCTGATTCTGCTTTACAGAATCCCCTGCTACCTGTCTACTTCATTTTGCACAGCTTGGCGGCTTTCAAGAGCGAGCTTTTATGTTCAGCAGCTGTGAATCTAATAGGCTGTGGACGGGTTCATCTGAATGAGCATGCCCTCGATGCCCCTATTCTATTTGAATTCGACCGTGGGGTATCGTTTGATACCTCGTTTATTGCCTACAAGTCCTTGGCATGGACCATCAAGTAATCCCAGGCACGAGTGGGTAGCAGGGCATGAAGGGCAACCAGAGGTTTGGCGCCGAAGCCTAGAAGGTAACGTGGGCGGGGATGGCGTACCGTCGAGGCACGAACGATGGCCTTGGCAATGGTTGTTGGTTGGGTCAAATGCCTGCTGGAGTAGAGCCTGCGCAGTCCGGCAGCAGCACGGAAGCCTGCCTTTTGATAGGCGCTTTTGCGGGTGACCGTTTGGAGATTGTTGGCGGCGATTGCGCCCCAGTTGGTGGCAATGGCTCCGGGCTCGATCAGGACCACGTCGATGCCGAAGGGCTGCACCTCCATGCGCAGCGCGTCGCTGAAGGCTTCAAGGGCATACTTGGTGGCATGGTACCAGGCACCCATATAGGTGACCATCCGGCCTGCCATGGATGAGGTGTTGACGATTCGGCCGTGTCGGGCTCGGCGCATGGCGGGCAGTACCAGCTGAGTCAATCGGGCAAGTCCGAAGAGGTTGACCTCGAATTGTCGACGGACCTCGTCAATGGAGACCTGCTCTACCGGGCCATAGGACCCGTAGCCGGCGTTGTTGACCAGCAGATCGACCCGCTTCTCCTTCTGCAGAATTCGTGCGGTAGCCTTCTCAATGGAGGCCGAATCGGTCAGGTCCATCTGCAGGGCCGTCACCCCCTTGTCGGCCAGCGGCTTCAGTCGCTCGACTCGTCGTCCTGCCGCATATACCCGGTATCCAAGATCGGCGAGCATTCGAGCGGCTTCGTACCCGATGCCGCTGGTGGCCCCAGTGACCAGCGCTACTCGTTTCGCCATTCCCTCACCCCTTTTGACCGACATCCAGGAATTCCTTCTCTTGCCGGTCTTTGAGACAAAGTATAGGACAGTGATCTCAACGCGGAGGCCTGACAGTCAGACAAGCCAGTCTCGTGGACGGGTTTGGCGGTACGACACCACTTTGACATGGCTCTTTACCCGAATTCGTTCTTGCCGGCCATTGCTTGACGACCATTGCGAAGAGATTGAGCCCAGCATACAACCGACCAAGGCTTCGTGATGGGAGGGGATGGGGTGGAATGAGATGAGAGTTTGTGCGCGGACGCGGAGGGGGACGGGGCTATCTCGATGTGCTGGTAAAGATCACAGACTGCGATTTGCCAGCCTGCTGAATGGGTAATCCGAGGAAGACTTCCAGGGAACCTGAAGGTGTATCCGGAAAATTTCAAAATTATCTAGTCTAGCTTCATATTACCTGTCTTAAGAACGTTTTTGGATGCCAGTCGCGTCCACAAAATGGAAGAGACTGGTCAAATAATGGTCGCGTTTATAGGATTGCCGAAACTTCGCTGTACGCTTCTTAACAATGCTGATTGTAGATACCGCAGGAGGTTTCAGCATGCAGGGCACACGATTTACCTATTGGTGGCACGGATTCGATCTGTGACGCCGCGTGCCTTGTAGGAACGGTTGCATGGATCGGAACCCACCGGCCCTGCAGTCGTCGACAGCATTTCCCGTGCATCGTCACCGCATAGTCGGTAGGGCAGCACCAGCGACAATGGTTGTAGTAACCGCATGGGAAAGGACAAGCCAATGACATTGGCGGATCATATGAATGCCAGGGTCAAAGCTCTGGCGCCGAGCGACATCCTCGAATTCAACAAGGAGATCGCCGGAATAGACGGCATCGTGAAGCTGACCCTGGGGGAGCCGGACTTCTTCACTCCCGAGCACGTCAAGCAGGCGGGCATCCGGGCCATCCAGGACAACCACAGTCATTACACCGAAAGTCGCGGCATGCCCAGTCTGCGCAAGGCGGCTGCCGATTATCTTCAGACCAAGTACGGGCTGGACTACGACCCTGACACCCAGATGGTGATTACGGCCGGGGCCACCGGGGGCATCTTCTCGGGCCTCACCGCCATGATCAACCCGGGCGACACGGTCATCCTGCCCACGCCCATCTTCCCGCTCTACATCCCCATCGCCCAGCTGAGCGGAGCCAAGACCGTCTTCGTCGACACATCCGATGACGGCTTCATTCTCAAGCCGGACAAGCTGGAGGCCGCCATTGAAAACAGCGATGGTCCGGTCAAGGCCCTGGTGCTCAACTATCCGACCAATCCCACCGGAGTGACCTACGCCCGTGAGGATCTGGAGGCTCTGGCCCAGGTGGCGCGCAAGCACGGCTTCTTCGTGCTCAGCGATGAGATATACGCCGAGCTGACCTACCAAGGCACCCATGTGTCCATGGGCACTATTCTGCCTGAACAGACGGTCGTTCTTGGCGGGGTTTCCAAGTCCCATGCCATGACTGGATGGCGGGTCGGCATCGCCGCTGGCCCGGCCGACGTCATTGACCAGATCAGCAAGGTCAACGAGTTCACCATCACTTCAGTGACCACCAATGCCCAGTATGCGGCCCAGGAGGCTCTGACCAAGGGCATGAATGACACGGATCCGATGCGCGAGGCCTACCGCAAGCGGCGGGACTATCTGGTCAAGGCCCTGCCAGAGGTGGGTCTGGACGTCATCGATCCCAAGGGGGCCTTCTATATCTTCGCCCGGCTGCCCGAGGGTATGCGCGACAGCTGGAGCTTCGTCTACGACCTGGCTCGAAAGGCCAAGGTGGCGGTAATCCCCGGAGCAAGCTTCGGGCCTGGGGGAGAAGGCTACGTCCGCATCTCCTATGCTGCCTCCATGGAGGATCTGCACACCGCCGTGGAGCGGATCGGCGACTATATGCGCGCTCAAAATCTCGGCTGATCCCTCCGGCGATTCACTCGGCAATCATCACAACCATCATCTAGCAATAATCAACGAGGACAGTTACCAAGGACTAGAAAATGACCAGCATTCTCATGTATTCAGTGCGCCCCGACGAGCAGGAGGCTATTCAGGCCTGGGCGCAAGCCAATGACATTCAGGTGGACACCACCGACCACGATCTGGGGATGAAGACCGTGGACATGATCAAGGGATACGACGGCATCGTCATCCAGCAGCACGCGGCCCTGCCCGAGTCCGAGCTCTACCAGCGGCTCAAGGAGTATGGCCTCAAGCAGCTGACCCTGCGGATCACCGGCTATGACATCGTCAACCTGCAGGCCGCTCGGGAGAACGGGCTGGTCGTCACCAACGTGCCTGCCTACTCGCCCCGGTCGGTCTCCGAACTGGTCCTGGCCCAGGTCATGCGCCTGGTCCGGCATCTGGGGGAGGCCAGCGCTCGCGAGGCCAATGACGACTACACCTGGGATGGGCTTCAGGCTTACGAGATCCACAACCTGACCGTAGGGATCATCGGAGCCGGCAAGATCGGATCGGCAGTGGCCAGGATCTTCCGGGCCCTGGGCTCCACCGTCATCGCCAACGATCCGGTTCACCGCCCCGAGCTGGCAGACACCCTGGATTACGTGGACCTACCCACGCTTTTGAAGCGGGCCGACATCGTCACCGTTCATACGCCGCTTGACGAGACAACACACCATCTGATCAACGCGCAAGCCCTGGAAGCCATGAAGCCCTCGGCCTTCCTGATCAACGCCGCCCGTGGCCCCATTGTGGACACCCCGGCCCTGATCAAGGCCCTGCAGACCAAGTCCATCGCCGGTGCAGCCATCGACACCATCGAGGGGGAGGCCGGCATCTTCGAAAATGATTTGAGCGGGACCAAAGTCGACAACCAGGCCCTGGAGACCCTCAAGGCCATGCCCAATGTGGAAGTTTCACCCCACATCGGTTTCTACACCGATGCCGCCGTGACCTCCATGGTCAACATCTCCCTGAACGACGTGAAGACCATTCTGGAGGGTGGCACCAGCGAGCATCAGGTGGACTGAGTCCATGGTTTATGCGACCCGGACCGGGCGCCGACCTGCTCAGGCAGGATTGTGAGCAAAGGTGATGGTGCCCTGGTCCGGGTCCATGCTTTCCACGATGGCCAGGGACTTGAGGTTGTAGCCCTCTTTGCGCAGGGTGCGGCCGCCCTCCTGGAACCCCTTCTCCACGGCGATGCCGATGCCCTCGATGACGACCTTGGCATCATGGCAGATGTCGATCAGACCGTGCAGGGCGTTGCCCTTGGCCAGGAAGTCGTCAAGGATCAGCACGTGCTCGCCCTCCTTGAGGAAGCGCTTGGCCACGATGACGGGGTACTCACGCTGCTTGGTGAAGGAGTAGATGCGGGCCGTGTACTGGTCGCCGTCAAGGTTGATGGACTGGGTCTTCTTGGCGAAGACCACCGGCACGTCCCCGAAGTGGCGGGCGGCCAGGCAGGCGATGCCGATGCCGGATGCCTCGATGGTCAGAATCTTGTCGATCTGGTGACCGGCGAACAGGCGGGCCCATTCAGCGCCCATGTGGTCGAAGAGCCGCACGTCGCACTGATGGTTGAGGAAGGCGTCCACCTTGAGTACATTGCCAGGCTTGACCGTGCCCTGGCGGCGGATTCGCTCCTCAAGTTCCTGCATTTCATCGTCCTTGTCGTCATGAATGCGGGGCCCCTCTGGTCCCGACGGATAGACACCAAAATAACCCGGTTCTGGGACTGTTGTCCGGCCGCCCTGATCCGCCAGGTTTCACCTCCAGCGGTTTGGAGTGTCTTCCTGGCGTGTCAGCCCGTAAATCCGCGGATTCAAGGCCCTGACTGTTACAGTGAAAATTGACCGCAATGGTCACGCATCGTCACGGTGCGTTCAAGGACCTAAGGAGGACCATATGGGGATTCTGGATGATGCAAAGGATGCCATGAAGTCTGCCGGCGAGAAGATTTCCGATGTCGCTGGCGATGTAAAGGACACCGTTATGGACAAGGCATCCGATGCCAAGGACGCCGTTGCCGATAAGATGGGCGACGCCAAGGACGCTGCCCAGGACAAGATGGGCGACGCCAAGGACGCCGCCTCCGACAAGATGGACCAGGCCAAGGCCGATGCCAAGGTCGGCAAGGCCAAGGCTGAGCAGGGCGCCACCGAGGCTGTCAACAACGCCAAGGACCAAGTGCGCAACTGACTGGGTCATCTCGACTTCCCCCGACTAAATCCCGTTCGCTTTCCCTATTCTCAAGGCGGACGGGGTCTTTTATGTCTGCCGGTATGTCTGCGGCTAACCCTTGAGCCAAGATTCTATGACACCGCTTTGTGGTAGAAATGGTTGTTTGCCGGGTGTGCGCCATCCGGCCTGAGACGGTGACCGAGACCAGATGGCAAGAGGTGGCTTGTGAACGAGGAACCGGACTTGATCCAGCGCAGCGCCAAGGAGCTGCTCAAGGGGCTCAACGATCGGCAGGCTGAGGCGGTGCAATACCAGGGGCCGGCCCTGCTGATCGGGGCAGGCGCAGGCTCGGGCAAGACCAGGGTGCTGACCCGCAGAATCGCCTGGATCCTCAGCCAGTTCGGCGCTTGGCCCAGCCAGATTCTGGCCATTACCTTCACCAACAAGGCAGCATCGGAGATGCGCGAGCGTCTGCGCCGGCTGATCGGGCCCGTGGCCGACCGCATGTGGGTGTCCACCTTCCATTCGGCCTGCGTGCGCATTCTGAGGCGGGACGGCAAGGAGATCGGCCTGCGATCGGGCTTCACCATCTATGACACGGCCGATTCCGAGCGCCTGATCAAGCTAATCGGCAAGGATCTGAACATCGATCTGAAGCGCTACACCCCCAGAAACATTCTGGGCCACATATCCGACTACAAGAACAACCTGCAGGATTGGCGCACGCAGCTGCAGGAGTACGCCCCCGACTACCGGCCCGGGCAGCGCGGCCAGCAGATCACCGCCCGCTTCGGCAACGAGGAGGAGCTCTACTCCGTGGTCTACGCCGAGTACGAGCACCGGCTGGCTCAGGCCAACGCGGTTGACTTCGACGATCTGATCGTACGCACGGTCCAGTTGCTCCAGCAGTCCCCGATGGTGGCGCAGTATTACCACCATCGCTTCCGCTACGTGCTGGTGGACGAGTACCAGGACACCAACCATGCCCAGTATGTGCTTATGCGCGAGCTGGCCGGTGCCGATGCCGGCAAACAGGACCAGGCCTGGATCACCGTGGTTGGGGATTCGGACCAGTCCATCTATGCCTTCCGAGGGGCCGATATCAGCAACATCAGGGACTTCGAGAAGGACTTCCCCGGAGCCCGGACCATCCTCCTGGAGCAGAACTACCGTTCCACCCAGACCATTCTGGATGCGGCCAATGCCATCATCGTCAAGAACGAGGGGCGCAAGCCCAAGAAACTCTGGACCGCCTTGGGCAAGGGGGAGCCCATCGTGGGCTATGCAGCCGACAACGCCCAGCAGGAGGCCGCTTGGATTGCCACCGAGATTGCTCGGTTGCGCAGCGAGGAGGGCATTCCTTACTCCGACATGGCCATCATGTACCGGGCCAACGCCCAGTCCCGCGCCCTGGAGGAGGGGCTGATCAACGCCGGTCTGCCTTATCAGCTGGTGGGCGGGACCCGCTTCTACGAGCGTAAGGAAATCAAGGACGCCCTGGCCTACCTGCACGCCATCGCCAATCCCCAGGACGACGTGAACATGCGCCGGATACTCAACGTGCCCAAGCGCGGCCTGGCCGCACGTGCCGAGGCGGCGGCGACCTCCTATGCGGATCTGCATCAGGTCTCCTTCTGGCAGGGGGTGCAGCATATTGAGGAGGTGCCCGGGGCCTCCACGCTGATGGTCAAGCGGATGAAGGCCTTCAGGGATCTGATCACCTCCCTGACCGGCTTTGCAGCAGAGCACGATACCAAACCATCCCAGATTGTTGAGAAGGTTCTGGAGGAATCCGGCATGCTGGACGAGCTGCGCAAGTCGGTCGATCCGCAGGATGCCTCCCGGTTGGAGAACCTTGGCCAGCTGCAGTCCGTGGCCGCCGAGTTCGAGCAGAAGACTCCCGACGCGACGCTGGCGGGCTTCCTGGAGACCACGGCACTGGTGGCCGACTCGGACCAGCTGCCGGGCCTGGGCGACGACTCGGGCAAGGTGACGCTGATGACCCTGCACACGGCCAAGGGCCTGGAGTATCCGGTGGTCTTCCTGACCGGCATGGAGCAGGGAACCTTCCCTCACTCCCGCTGCCTGGAGGATGCCGACGAGATGCAGGAGGAGCGTCGGCTGGCCTATGTGGGCGTGACCCGTGCCAAGCGGCGTCTTTACCTGACCCGGGCGGCCGTCCGCTCCCAGTGGGGACAGGTCAATGAGATGCTGCCCAGTCAGTTCCTGGATGACATCCCTGACGAGCTGATCGACTGGAAGCGTAGGCAGGCCGGCAACGAGCGGATGCGCGCAGGCTGGGACCTGGGTGAAGACGAGGACGAATTCGGCGGCTTCGAGGATGAAAGCGACGGCCGTGCATTCGGTCATCGTTCATTCGGCGGCTTCGGCTCAGGCTTTGGCTCTTCCCGCAATGGATACGGGCGCTCGCGGACCTCCTCGCAGCGGTCGTTCGGATCATCGGGGTATGGCTCTCGCAGCTCCTCCTCCAGAAATGGAAGGGTCACGACCCGGCGGAGCACGACAAACCCGTCGTCAACCTCACACGCTGGCAGGGCCTCGGCCCAGCCCAAGTCGAACGGCCTATCCATTCAGGACTTCTCCCTGGGAGACAGGGTGGCCCACGACCAGTATGGCCTGGGCAAGGTGGTCGACATTCAGGACAAGGGGCACAACTCGGTCCTGACCGTGGACTTCGGTTCCGAGGGGACCAAGAGATTGATGCTGCGCTTGGCGCCGATCGAAAAGCTCTGAATGATCGAGACTCAGGGCCTACCCAAGGACGGGACCACAGAATCTATGCCTTCATGACTCTTGCGAGGACAGCCATTCCACGGCGAGCTGGGTGCGGTTGGCCAGGTTGGTCTTGGCCAGGATGGCGGAGATGTGATTGCGGACGGTGCCTTCGCTGAGGCAGAGCCGACTGGCGATGGCCTGGTTATCGAGGCCATCGGCCACCAGAGTGACGATTTCACATTCGCGGTCGGTCAAGGTTTGGAAGCGCCGGGGAACAGGCTTGGACGGGTCCTTTCGTGTCTGCTCCTCCTGCTTGCCAAGCGACAGATTAGCCACGGCTTCGGCTCCGAGAACCGTCTGCCCGGCCATGACGGCCTGGAGGGCCGGCACCACCGAGGCCACGTCCTGCTTGATCACATACCCCTTAGCTCCCAGGGCCAGGGCGCGGGAAATATACTCCTTGTCGGCAAAGGTGGTCAGAAAGAGCACCCGGGCAGCCGGATCCAAGGCGATGATGCGCTCCGCCGCCTCCAGGCCGTCCATGCCAGGCATCTGCACGTCAAGCAGCAGTACGTCAGGCCTGCCACCAACGGCCTGAAAACAATCCAGGGCTGACTGGCCGTCATTGGCTGTCCAGATCACGTCTGCAGTACCGGTTGCCGTCAGAATCGTCGACAGGGACGAGCAGACAATCGGATCGTCATCAGCGATAGCGACTTTCATGCCATGACCTTCCTATCCTCTCCATGCTCAGCTGCGCTGTGGTCGGACCAGGGCTCCTTGGGCAAGGATACGAAGACCTTCCATCCTTGTCGGTTGGGGCCGCTGTTGGCCGTGCCGCCCAAGGCCCTGGCCCTGGCATCCATATCGGCCAGCCCCATGCCGCGGCTGTCAGGCTGCGATTGCTGAGACCCGCCGTCGTCCTGCACCACCATCTGCCAGAAGGCCGGGAGGTCGCGCAGAATGACCTGTGCCGACCTGGCTGAGGAATGGCGGACCGTATTGGTAAGGGCCTCGCGAACAATGGTGGCCAGGCAACGGCACACTGGTGCAGGCGCTGTCTCGATGCCGTTGCTCAGATCGACCTTCAGCCGCCCCATAGAAGCCTCGGAGCTGGCATCCTCCATCTGGGATGCGAAGTCGGTGCCCTCATCCTCCAAGTCATGCACCGAACGACGGATTGTGGTCATGGCCTCGTCCAAGGTCTTGCCGACATCATCCAGTATCTGCTCGGTACTCTGATCGCCCCTGCTCTGCGCAACCACCCGGCCAGCCTGGATTTGCATGATTGCTCGGGTGAGCAGGTGGCCCACATTGTCATGAATATCCCGAGCGATCCGGGTCCGCTCGGATAAGTGCGCCATTCGGGTCGCCTGGGCCCGCTCCTCGTCCAGGTCGTTGATGCGGCCGTGCAGTTGGCGAATCCGGTAGCGCTCGGTGTCTTCAATCCGCCATTCACGACCCTTAGCCACGGCCAAGTGCGCACATGCCAGTCCGCCGCCTTGCGTCAGTGCTGATGTCAACAAAGCAAGCAGCGCATAGCCTTGGGTGAGGCCTCTGAACAGTATGAGGTCAGTGATGGCAGGTATCAGCCAAAAGAATGCAGGCAGCAAGGCCAAGAGCTGCCTGAGGGAGGCCAGCACAGAGTCCTTGGCCTGGGTGTCTTTCATGTCGGCTGATCCGGTAGCTGGAACCATGGTTCCGAGTCCAACTCCCGCCTCGAAGGCCAGAGCCGGCAAGAAGAAAACCCAGACAGGTATGAACATTGCCAAAAGCGACACCAGAGCGCCGCCCCACATGGAACCTGGCGCCGGCAGCAGCCATTCACACAGGGCCCCTGCGGCTAGAGAGGCCAGGAGGCCGGCGATCAGGGTTGCTGAAACCTCTGAACCATACCATGATCCGCATAAGGTCCCCAAAGCAAGCAGGACCAGCCAACCAGCTATCCTGCCCATGAATGTCTCCTCGCCCTGTTGTCCTACTGTCTCAAATAATAATTGCCGGGCTACCCCTTCCTGCGCCTATCCGCATGCGGGAGTACCCATGACAAATGTCATAGGTCTGATTCGACCATCCACAATATTGATGACGGCTGTCACGGTGTTGGGCCAGCCATAGCTGGGATGATGGAATCATGAACAGTTCACGTGAGCAAGAGCCGGCCTTGCAGGTCAGAGCATTGGTGAAGCGCTACGGTGACATGGTGGCCTTGGACCACTTCGACATGGAAGTCGGTCGTGGTGAGGTATTCGGACTGCTTGGCCCCAATGGTTCAGGCAAGTCAACCGCCATCAACTGCATCCTGGCCCTGCTCAGCTATGAATCGGGGACGGTTCGGATATTCGGGCAGGAGATGACCCCGACCTCCTACGACCTTAAAAGCCATATCGGCGTGGTTCCACAGAATGTGGCCGTCTTCAACGAACTGAGCGTGCAGGAGAACATCGACTATTTCTGCTCCCTCTATGTGCCCAGGAAGGCCGACCGCAAGGAGCTGGTCGAGCAGGCCATCGACTTCGTGGGGCTGGGCGACTTCCGTAGGTTCCGTCCGGGCAAGCTGTCGGGCGGTCTGCTGCGCAGGCTCAACATCGCCTGCGGCATCGCCCATCAGCCGGACCTCATCTTCTTCGACGAGCCCACCGTCGCCGTTGACCCCCAGAGCCGCAACGCCATCCTGGAGGGCATCGAACGGCTGAACGCCCAGGGGGCCACCGTGGTTTACACCAGCCATTACATGGAGGAGGTGGAGCAGATCTGCACGCGCATCATGATCATGGACCACGGCCGACAGATCGCCCTGGGGACTGCCGAGGAGCTCAAGGGCATGGTCCAGGCCGGCGAGCAGGTCACCGTCGAGACCCTGGACCTGCAGGAGTCCACCCTGGCCAAGATCCGCGCCCTGCCTCTGACCCAGTCCGTCGACTATGACGGCAAGGAGCTGGTCATCCACTGCCGGCAGGGCGAGCACAACCTGCAGGATGTGCTGACGGTCCTGGAATCCACCCAGACCAGCTACGGCCACCTGACCAGCCGTCCGCCATCCCTGAACGACGTGTTTCTGGAACTGACCGGCAAGGAACTGCGCGACTGAGCGCGGTCCCAAGCTCAATTGCCGTAAAGGAGCACCTATCCATGTGGAACTCATTTCTGATCAACGTCAAGACCTCGATACGCAACACCTCCTCCCTCTTCTGGGTACTGGCATTTCCAGTCATATTGGCCGCTCTGATGCTGGGCATCATGGGCAACCTGCAAGACGGTTACACTGCCGAGGCACAGCATTTCGCCATCGTCTCGGACGCCAACTGGAAAGCCAGCCCAGGTGCTGACGAGCTCGTTTCCTCACTATCGAAGAAACCCAAGGCCGGGTCCGATGACACTCAGCTGCTTATCCCGACGACGGTGGCTTCCAAGGCCGAAGCGGACACACGTCTGGATGGCCGGAAGGACATCGGCTACCTGTACGCGGGTCCTGACGGACTGGTCAACATGGTCCTGTCGGACCGCGAAGCTGCCAGCATCCAATCCGACTCAACCGCCTCCGAAGGCATCGCGGTCTCCATTCTGTCCGCCTCGCTGGTCAGCTTTAACCAGGCCAACTCCGCAAGGTCCACCCTGGCCTCGCCGAATATCCGAATACTGGTGCAGTCCGGCGGACAGACCTATACCAAGCAAATCCGCCTGACGCACATCCACCCTTCAATGACTGCACCCTACTTCTTCGCCGTGCTCGCCATGGCCTGCCTTATCGGTGCCAGCACCGCAGCCGAGATGATTGCCAGGACCCAGCCCAACCTTTCCGCCCTGGGAGCCCGACGGGCCAGTTCTCCCAGCCCCAAGCGGCGGCAGGCAGCGGGTGCCTTCCTGGCCTCCTGGCTCTTCTCCGCAGTCAGCCTCCTGGTCGCCTACATCTTCGTCCGCACAGTCTGCGGCGTGCAGACCGGCGGTCGCGACCCGATAGCCCTCATAGCCATCGCAGTGGGCACCTTTATGGCGACCGCTTTCGGCTCTATGATGGGCGCCATTCCCAAACTTTCCACCGAAACGAAGGTTGGCCTGGTAATAGCGATCGACTGCACGTTGAGTGCCTTTATCGGCCTCTATGGCAGCCTGGCTATGGACCTCAACAATGCCATCCAGGAGCACTCTCCGATCCTTCACTTGCTCAACCCCGTCAAGCAGGTCTCCAACCTCTTCTACGACATCGTCTACTACGACAGCCTGGCACCCTTCGCCCGCACCTGCGGCATCCTGGCCATCATGGCTGCCGTCTTCCTGTCCATCTGCGGTCTGCTCCTAAGGAAACAACGGTATGAATACTTGTAAAACAGCACTGCGCATCATCTGGGCGCATAAGTTCTACCTCCTCCTGTATCTGGTGGGCATGAGCCTGATCATGATTGTCATCGGTTCCACGAACGTGCAGGCCGCGGTACGTGCCAACGCCTCAAGCTCGATTGGTCGCTTTGAACCCGCACGTGCGAAGGTGGTCGTCATCAATAGGGATAGCGGTAACCAGGCTGGTTGCGAGCTGGGCCAGGGTCTGAAGAAGTATCTGGGCAAATCGGCCCAATTGGTGACAGTCGAAGATAAGACCCAGGCCCTGCAGGACGCCAATGTATCGGGTAAAAGCGATTTGACCGTCATCATCCCAGCCGGATATGGACAACGGTTCCTTGAGACGCTTGAAGACACTGCTGCCCAAGCTCGCAGCGGCGGCAAGACGACTGCTTTCCCTAAGGTTGAAACGGCTGCCTCCTACAATTCCAGCCGTGGCAGTCTGGCACAATTGCAGGTGGACAGTTATTTTGATGCTATTCGTACTGCTCTGCTGAGCGGTCTGGGCCAAAACGGTTCGACGGATCTGCACTCGCCGGCTGCGGTCAAGGATGCGGCTGCCTATGCAGTAGCCCACTATGCCGGCAGCCAGCCACATGTGGGCATCCATGCCAGCCCAAAGAATGATGATGGAGCCCTGTTGAAAGGCTTCGCCACGACAGTCGGCCTGGCTGCCTTTCCCTTGATGACAGCGCTGACGGTCTGCGTAGCCACACTCTTCGGAGCCTTCAGTTCTCCAGACCGACATCGACGCCTTCTTGCCTCTCCGATCCGGTCCAGCAGCCTGAATGGACAGGAGCTCACGGCAGCCCTCATTGTGGCAGGTGTCTCATGGGCATATTACGTGGCACTCGTTGCCTTCAGTATGGCGGCATCGGGGGTGTCCTTGGCTTCGCTTGGCTGGGGGAGGGTGCTGCTGAGCTTTTTCGTCATGCTGATTTTCGCTGTATCGGCGGCATCTTTTGGATTCATGCTTTCTCAGTTCAATCCTTCTTCTTCGCTCATAAACTCCGTCGGGGTCACCTTCGGGCTGGTGGTTATGTTCACCTCCGGATCGAGTTCCGGCGGCCCCCTGCCTCCGGTCATGCAGACCATCGGCAAATTGACACCGGGCTGGTGGTACAACACTGCAGTCCAATCAATAATGGATTCAAGCACAACAGGTTTGGCCTCCTGGGGCCTTCCACTGACTGTGGTTGCCTTGTTCGCTCTGGCTTATGCCTGTGTCGGTCTCATGGTCTCCCGCCTTACACGCACCCGGGCCACCCTGGTCGCTCCTGTCAGTTCCGACCCCAGCATGATCGGATGATGCCAGACTCGTGGACCATCGCGAATGCCTTCGTCTTGCCGATCATTCCTCCGGTCTCATGGCCAGCCTGGCCGCCAGGCATGTCAGCAACGTCACGATGACCACCCCAGTGATGATCTGGGTCATGGGGCAGTGGTCGATCAGCGGGCCGAAGGCGGCCTGTCCCAGTGGAATCGCGCACATGCATAGACTGTTGGTTAGCCCTATTACTTTGCCTATCAGCATTGCAGGGGTATGAATCTGCTCATAGGACATGGAAGTGATGTTGACCGTCTGCACTATCCCCGCAGCCAGAGCCATGCACCCGGCTACCAGGGCGAAGAGGGCATATGTAGGCAAATGCAAAAGCAGTCCTGCGGCAATAGGCAGGAGGACCAGGGCGCTGCCCGAGAGCAGCAAGGGTATCCGTTGCAGATAGAACCAGCTAGGACGGATGGACACCAAGATGGCTCCAAGCAGGCTCCCGCAGGCCAGTATTCCTTCGGCTAGCCCCTGCATGGCATTGCTCAGACCCAGCGTGCGAGTGACCATATATGGCAGGGCCACGTTGATGTAGGAGGCAAAGATCAGGTTGGCCGCCAGGCTGAGCCCTATGACCACTTTGAGGTTGCCATGTCTGACCAGAAACTGTGCAGCGGCTTTGGTGTCCTCGGCCAGATGGCTCACCAGTGCTCCTGGGCCTTGTGAGGGGCCCTGCGCTGGTTCGGGAATCCTGACGGCGATTTTGATCCAGACGGCAGAAAGAAGACAGACCAAGGCGGCAACCCCGACCACTTGCATGATTCCGAAGAATCCCATGACCATGCCGGCCAATATTGGTCCGATCATTCCTACCAGGGAGATCGCCTGGGAAACCAGGGCTGATGCACGGGTCAGGTCTTTTCTGTCCACCAGACAGTGAAGGGCTGCCTGCACCGTTGGGCTGTAACAGGCTCTGTAGGCATTAAACAGCATCATGCAGGCCACGGTCAAAAAAACCGGGTCAATCTTGCGGCTTATCAGGATGTACAAGAAGGCGGTCAATGCCGACAGAATGTCCAGGACCGCCATGGTGGACTGCTTGTGCAGCCGGTCGGCCAGAGCTCCGCCCAGGGGGGTCAGGAGTATGGATGGAAGGACCGCCAGAGCAGAGACCATGCCATAGAGGGATGCCGATCCTGAGATGTTGAGCAGGTGAAGCGGAAGGGCGAAGACCAAGCATGTTTGCCCTAGATTGGAGAGAATCTCAGTCGTCAGAAGAGCAATGAACGGCAGTGTCAGCAGCCCCTTGCCTTTGGAGTGGTCCATGCTTGAGGTTTGGTCGTGAGCGGGCGGGTTCATCTGCTGCCTTCGCTTTCAGTCTTTTCCTTGTTGTTGCCCTTGGCATTGGTGCCGAAGGAGGCCAGTAGATCGGAGAATCCCTGGTCCTGCAGGGGGATGCCCAAGCTTTGCATGATCGTGAAGAAACAGGCGGCTCTGGTGCGCAGTTCTGCCTTCGTGCCCCGGCGAAAGAAGGGCAGCAGCCACATGTTGGCCAGTAGGCGGAGGATCTCTGCGGCTTGTTCGATGTGTTCCACATGCAGTGAGCCGTCCTGGTTGCCCTGTGTGATCAGGTCGACAAAGTCGTCCCGCTCGTCCACCACGGCGGTGAATTCCATGCCGATCATCTTGGGATTAGCTTTTGGATTGAATTTGCGGAACATCAGATCCGCGGCCTCCAGTCTCTTTCGCGCTCGCTCAGGGGAGAAGAGCGACTGCAGCTGCTCCAAAGCCGTGCCTTGCTTCGACCGGGTTTGGGCTTTGCCGGACGTCTCGCTCATGGTGTTCATCAACCTATTGGCCACGGCGTCGAAGAGGTCTTCCTTGGACCGGAAGTGATGGTAGACGGCTCCCTTGCTCAAGCCTGCGGTCACATCGATGATGTCCTGCATGCTGGTTTTGTCGTAGCCCTGGCTGGTGAAGAGCTCAGTGGCGGCTTTGATGATCCGCTCCTGCGTCAGCTCGGGGTGTGCGTTGCGGGCCATGGTCGTCCTCCTTTCAGGTCGCTGAGTTGAATCGTCATTGATCGGTTGGGGGAGTCTTCATGCCTTGGATCAATTACATACCGACCGTTGGTATGAATATATCACAACATACGCTCTGCTGTAGGTCGCGCTCATGTGGTTTAATAAACACTTGGTTTGCACATTTGTGCGCGAACCTATCTGGAGTCTCAGCCCATCAATGGGTCGGCGGCCGCAAGGTCGTTCGTGCTTGGCACGGTGAAGCATTGGAGAGGCCTGACTCGACGGTTTCGGCCGTCTTCGTTCAGATAACGACAGAAGCAAGTAAGGATTGCATCAATGACTAACATTCAGCGTGCGCGTCGCCAGGTTCGCCTGTCCCGCGCTCTGGGCATCGCCCTGACCCCCAAGGCCCAACGCCTGTTCGAGAAGCGCCCCTATGGCCCCGGCGAGCACGGACGCAGCCGCCGTCGCACCGAGTCCGACTACGCCGTCCGTCTGCGTGAGAAGCAGAGGCTGCGCGCCCAGTACGGCGTCTCCGAGAAGCAACTGCGTGCCGCCTATGAGCGGGGCACCCATGAGTCCGGCCAGACCGGTGCCGCCATGCTTCGCGAGCTGGAGTGCCGCCTGGACAACCTGGTCCTGCGCGCCGGCATCGCCCGCACCACCGCCCAGGCCCGCCAGTACGTGGTTCACCGCCACATCCTGGTCGACGGCAACATCGTGGACCGCCCCTCCTACAGGGTCAAGCCCGGCCAGACCATCCAGGTCAAGCCCAAGAGCCAGACCATGGTCCCCTTCCAGATCGCCGCCGAAGGCGTCCACCGGGATGTGCTACCCGCAGTCCCCGGCTACCTGGACGTGGACCTGGCCTCCCTGAAGGCCAGCCTGGTCCGCAAGCCCGAGCCGGAGGAGATCCCGGTTCAGATCAACATCCAGTACGTGGTCGAGTTCTACGCTCGCTGACCACTAGGAACTTCCACTAGTAACTTTGAGGCCCCGGTCCGTCCGGGGCCTTTTGCATGTCAGGATCTGCCGAGCCTGCTGGGGCATGGGTGGGATAATAGGGGCATGTTGCTCCATCTGTATGCCGTCCGCCATGGGCAGACCTATTTCAACCGCTACAACCGTCTTCAAGGCTGGTCCAACTCGCCGCTGACTGCATCGGGGCTGGAGGATGCCGACCGTGCGGGCCATAAATTGAGCAAGGTGAACTTTGCTGCCGCCTACTGCTCGGACACCACCCGCGCCCAGGAGACAGTCCGCAGAATCCTGGACCGGAACCAGTCGGAAAAGAAGCCTGAGCCGGTCAGCGACAGCCACTTCCGCGAGCAGTTCTACGGCTACTTCGAGGGGCAGGACATGGCCATGGCCTGGTGGGCTGCAGGCGCGCCCCATGGAGCCGGCACCTACCAGCAGATTGTGGACCAGTTCGGTCTGTCCGCCACCAGGGACTTCCTCAAGGAGGCCGACCCCTTTGGAGATGCCGAGTCCGACAGCGAGTACTGGACTCGGGTTGCCGGAGGATTCGCCCTGATCGCCGCCGACCCGCATCTGAAGAATGGCGACCGCGTCCTGCTGATCTCGCACGGCAACACCCTGCTCAGTCTGGTCAACCGCTTCGGCGGGGGCAGATATGACACCAGCAGCCGCCCAAGCAATGGAAGCGTCACCATATTCGACTTCGATACGGAGGCCCCTTTTGAGCGCGCCCTGCGGGTTCGGTCCTTCAATCAATGAACCGGCTTCAACAGGCCGGTCATGGCCTGGTCTGATAGACGGCGCGTGCTAGCGTTGTCCCCAGTATCGTACCAATGGAAGAGAGGTAGCAGATGGACGTAGGACAGATTGCCGGCCTGATAGCGGCCATTGCCTTCGCTATCCTGGCAGGGTTTCTGATCTATCCCCTGATTCGTCTGGGGAAGCTCTTCGACCAGCTGGCGCAGACCATCAAGCAGGCGGGCGACCATGTCGTGCCCACCCTGGACGAGTCCACCAGCACGGTCACCCAGCTCAACCAGACCCTGACCGACGTCAATCGCATCTCCGCAGCGGCCTCGACCACGGCAGGCAACCTCGGCGCCCTGACCGACCTGTACGGATCGATGCTGGGCAAGCCGGTCATCAAGGTGGCAGCCTTCCTCTATGCCCTGCGCAAGACGATCTCGTCATTCCTCTCAGGAGGCAGCAATAGCGCCGAATCCAAGCCCGTAGCAGCCAAAAGAGCCAATGATGGCCAGGGGAACGAGGGGAGGACCCGCTGATGTTCAAACGGATCTTCTGGATGGGGCTGGGCGTCACGGCAGGCGTGGTCCTGGTGACCAAGGCCGAAGCCTATGTGAGGGCCAATACCCCCAAGCGTGCAAGGGAATTCGTGCTGGGCGAGGATCAGGACCAGGTGGCTTCCAGGACCCTGTCCGGTCTGGTGCGCCAGTTCACCCAGACAATGCATCAGCGGCAGGACGAGCTGGACCGCCGCTATCTGGACCGTTTCCAGGGCTGAGCCTGGGGCGGACAGGCCAGGACAGATGCGCCTGGTCGGTGTAAAATCACCATATTCAGCTATCAGTCCGGAGTGCGAGCAACCTGTCCGCGCCCCGGACAACCGAGTCATTTGGACAACCCGTAATCCAGTCGGCGTTCACCGGGTCTGAAGGAGCAGAAGCAGCATGCGCACATCGGAAATCGCCAAGCGTTTCCTCGATTATTTCCAGGACAAGGATCATCTGGTGGTTCCCTCCGCCTCCCTGATCTCGCCCAATCCCACCACGCTCTTCACCATCGCCGGCATGGTCCCCTTCATCCCCTACCTGCTGGGGGAACAGACCCCGCCCAAGAGCCGGATGGCCAGCAACCAGAAGTGCGTGCGCACCCTGGACATCGACGAGGTGGGCAAGACCACCCGTCACGGCACCTTCTTCCAGATGCTGGGCAACTTCTCCTTCGGGGACTACTTCAAGGAGGAGGCCATCCACTATGCCTGGGACCTGCTGACCAAGTCCCAGGACCAGGGCGGCTACGGCTTCGACCCCGAAACGATCTGGGTGACCACCTACACCGACGATGACGAGGCCCGCTCCCTGTGGAAGAACGAGGGCTTCGACCCCGAACACATGGAGATCCTGGGCATGGAGGACAACTTCTGGACCACCGGCGGCCCCGGTCCCGGCGGTCCCTGCTCCGAGATCTACGTGGATCGCGGCCCTGCCTACGGCAAGGAGGGCGGCCCCTCGGCGGACGAGAACCGATACATCGAGATCTGGGATCTGGTCTTCGAAAACTATGAGGTGGACAACGTCCGCTCCAAGACCGACCTGCACATCGTGGGCGAGCTGGAGCACAAGAACATCGATACCGGCGCCGGATTGGAGCGCCTGGCCTACCTGCTTCAGGGCAAGCAGAACATCTACGAGACCGACGAGGTCTATCCCGTCATCCAGGCGGCCGAGGGCCTGTCTGGTCGGCACTACGGCGATGACGCCCAGGATGACGTGCGCTTCCGTGTGGTGGCAGACCATGTTCGCTCGGCTTTGATGATCATGAGCGACGGTGTCCGCCCCAGCAACGTCGGCCGTGGCTATGTGCTGCGCCGTCTGCTGCGCCGGACGATCCGCTCCATGAAGATGCTGGGTGTGGACCAGGAGGTTCTGCCCCAGCTCTTCCCGGTCTCCAAGGAGGCCATGGCCCCCAGCTACCCAGAGCTCAACGACACCTTCTCCGAGGTGGCCGAATCGGCCTATGGCGAGGAGCTGGCCTTCCGCCGGACCCTGGACAAGGGAACCACCATTTTGGATACGGCCGTCAACAAGGCCAAGAGCGGGAAGGGCGATCCCGAGGTCTCCGGCAAGGATGCCTTCACCCTGCATGACACTTACGGTTTCCCCATCGAACTGACCCTGGAGATGGCTGCCGAACAGGGCGTCAAGGTGGATCAGGACGAGTTCCGGAGGCTCATGAACGAGCAGAAGTCCAGAGCCCGCGCCGATGCCATGAAGAAGCGGCACAACGTGGACCTGAGCGTATACGACGATATGCGCAAGAGCCTGGACGAACCTCAGGTCTTCCTGGGCTACACCGACTTTTCCAGCCGCTCGACCGTCCTGGGCATCATCCAGGAGGGCAAGGGGGCGGTTCCGGCCGTCAAGGCCCCTGCCCAGGTCGAGGTGATTCTGGACCGCACGCCCTTCTACGCCGAGGCCGGTGGCCAGCTGGCCGACCAGGGCGAGATTCTGACCGACGATGGGGCCGTCCTGGAGGTGGACGACGTGCAGAAGCCCATCAAGGGGCTGACCATCCACCGCTGCCGGCTGACGGAAGGAACGCTGACCCTGCAGGCCAAGGTCACGGCCACCATCGACCGGAACCGGCGCGGTGCCATCGCCCGTTCGCACACCGCCACGCACATGGTCCACAAGGCCCTGCGAGAGGAACTGGGTCCCCAGGCCACGCAGCGCGGTTCCGAGGATGCACCCAACAGGCTGCGTTTCGACTTCCAGTGGTCGCAGGCCCCCAGCCGCCAGGCCATGGATGCTGTGGAAGCCCGTGTCAACGATCGTCTGCGGGACAACCTGGCCGTGACCGCTCAGGAGATGAAATACGACGACGCCATCGCCCTGGGCGCCATGCACCTGTTCGGGGAGAAGTACGGCGACGTGGTCCGTGTGGTCTCGATCGGCGAGGACGGCTGGAGCCGTGAGCTCTGCGGGGGAACCCATGTGGACCACGTGGGCAAGATCGGCGCGGTCTCCATCATGTCCGAGGCCTCGGTGGGCACCGGCGTCCGTCGTGTCGATGCCGTGGTGGGTCAGGGGGCCTACGAATACAACGCCCGTGAGCACGCCCTGGTCTCTCAGCTCTCCGACAAGCTCAACGCCCGCCCTGACGAGCTTGAGTCCAGGATCTCTGCCCTGCTGGCCAAGCTCAAGGAGTCCGACCGCCGACTGGCGGCCACCTATGAGCAGCAGATGGCCCAGGCTGTGCCCGAGTTGGCCAACCAGGCCCTGCATGCTCCGGGCGAAGTCAAGATCGCATCCCGGAATATGGGGCATTTCGGCTCGGTCGATGCCCTGCGCAAGGCGGTGACAGACCTGAGGGGCCGCATGGGCGATGAATATCCCGTTGTGGTCGCCTTGGCCGGAGTCAGCGAGGATGAGAAGCCAGTCATCTTCGTAGCCACCAACCAGGCGGCCCGTGACCGCGGTCTCAGGGCCGGCGACCTGGTCAGGACGGCCTCCAGGGTCCTGGGAGGAGGAGGCGGCGGCAAGCCTGACTTCGCCCAGGGCGGCGGCCAGGATGCTTCGGCCATCGATCGGGCCTTGAAAGACCTGAGTGATCAGGTCCGAGAGGGCTGAGCTCTCCCGTGGGATCACAGACAGCCGTGTGGCTGGGGGTGGATCTTGGCGAAGCCAGGGTGGGTCTGGCCCTGTCGGACCCGGAGCTGACCCTGGCCTTTCCCGCCGGTAATATCAGGGTTCAGGGCGACTACTTTCAGGCCCTGGACCAGGTGGAAGACCTGATTATGGACAAGTGCGTGTCCCGAGTCGTGGTCGGACACCCCCTGCTTCTGAGCGGCCAGGCTGGTCGCAGTGCCAAAAAGGCGGCCCGTTGGGTGCGTGCCCTGACCAGTCGTCTGCAGGAGGATGCACACGATGCTGGCGTTGCCTCTGAGCAGCTGCCCAGTGTAGTATTGCGAGACGAACGACTGACGACCGTCAGCGCCCATCGTCAGCTGTATGATGCCCGCGTGGACGGGCGAAGACATCGTCCCGTGGTCGATCAGCAGTCCGCTGTTGTGCTGTTGCAGTCGGCCCTGGACGACCAACGTGCCGACAAGGAGTGCTAATTGGCCGACGACATGCAGGATTTCTTCCAGGACAAGGTCCAGTGGGTTGCCGACGGGCAGGCCCCGGTTTCCGCTATGCCGCCGCGTCCTCCTCGTTCACGTCGTGAGATGCGCCGTCGGCGCGAAAGACGCAAGCATCGCAAGCAGATCATGATCGTCATCATCGCCCTTGCGGTCGTGCTGGCCACCTCCTGCGTGGCGATTCTGGTGGGCGGGCTGCGCCATGGCGCCCCCCGGATCGTAGCCACCAAGGAGGTCGCCCCCGACTATCCAGGCCCGGGCGGTCAGCCCCTGGAGTTTACTGTCGAAAGCGGCGAGGGGGCTGATCAGGTGGGTGCCAATCTGGTCAAAGCCGGGGTGGTCAAGTCCACAGCCGCCTTCCTGCATGCCATCACAAGCACCCAGTCCGAATCCAGGCTCCTGCCTGGCACCTTCGATTTACGTCTGCGCATGAAGGCATCTGACGTAGTGGCCATTCTGACTGACCGGAGTAAGGCTGGAGGTTTCCTGCAGGTGAGGGCCGGCGAGCGGGTCCGCGATGTGGTTGCCCGGGCCGCCCAGCTCTCCGGGGTTCCACAGAGCGAATTCGACGCTCTGATCCAGGCCAAGGGCGAGGACATCCTGCCCCAGGAGGCGCAGGGTAACTTCGAGGGTTGGCTGCAGCCTGGCGAGTACGACGTGCGCAAGGCCGGGTCGGCCAAGGCCATCCTGGGCAACCTGGTCTCCAAGCGGATTGAGCACTTGGACCAGCTGGGCGTGCCCGGAGGCCAGGATCGGCAGACCATACTGAACACGGCCTCCATCACCGAGGCCGAGGTCAACAAGTCGGAATACTACAGCAAGGTGGCCAGGGTCATCGAAAACCGATTGGCCAAGGGAATGCCCCTGGGCATGGACAGTACCGTGGCCTACTCCAACAATGTCTCCGCCTTGAAGCTGACCGACGCCATGCTGAAGAATACCAACGACCCCTACAACACCAGGATCCACCAGGGTCTGCCACCAGGCCCCATCGGTAGCCCTGGGGACGAGGCCATCCAGGCGGTCATGCACCCTGAGTCGGGCGACTGGCTCTATTTTGTGACCGTCAACATGGACACGGGAGAGACCAGGTTCAGTGACAACCCTGATCAGTTCAACCGTGATGTCAAGGAGTACAAAGCCTGGGAGTCCAAGCACAACGAGCAGAGCAAGTAGCACCTTGTTCCAGAATCTCAGTTGCCGGTCCTAGATGGCATCAATGATCAGGGTCACCACCGCTGCGGCGAGGATGACCGGGACGTAGGCCAGTGAGAGAAGGTTGTTCGTTCTGTCGGGTCTACGGCGGCGAGCCAACCAGACCAGAGCGAGTGCAACCAGCCCCAGCAGGCCCATCATCAGCCACCAGATCAGGATGGCTGTCCACCCCAGAACTGATAGACTCAGGGCGACCAGACCCGTAGCGGTCACGTCGCCCAGTCCCAGCGCGCCGGGTCGGACCAGGGCCAGCAGAAACTGAAGGCCTGCAGAGGCCAGAGTCAGCAACAGGCACTGCGCGAGTAGCATCGGCCGGGCCTGGATCAGGGAAAAGACCAGCAGCGTTATGGTCTGCAACGCCAGTCCCAAGAGCACCAGAAGACGCGGGACTCGCCGGGAGCGGATGTCGATCAGGGCCAGGAGGAGCGCAGTCAGCAGTCCCGGCGCTGGGATGAGGTAGACCATCTTCTAAGATAATCATACGTAGCCCTAACCTGGCAAACGAGGAACGAACGAGGAGCTTGAATATGTTGCGCTGGCAGACGGCAGGGGAATCCCATGGAGAGGTCCTGGTGGCCATGATGGAGGGTCTGCCCGCCGGGGTTGCCGTGTCCACCAAGGACATCGAATCGGCCCTGGCTCGTCGTCGGCTGGGCTACGGCCGTGGGGCCAGAATGGGCTTTGAGCAGGACAAGGTTCGGCTGTTGACCGGAGTCAGGCATGGACGGACGCTAGGTTCACCGGTGGCCATCGAGATCGGCAACACGGAGTGGCCCAAGTGGGAGCAGGTCATGAGCGTGGACGAGCTGCCTGCCGATCAGGAGCCCCCGGCGACCGGTCGCAACGCCCCGCTGACCAGGCCCAGGCCCGGTCACGCCGATCTGACCGGCATGCGCAAGTACGGGTTTACGGATGCGCGTCCGGTCCTTGAGCGCTCCTCGGCCAGGGAGACCGCCTCCAGGGTGGCCTTGGGATCGGTGGCCGCAGACTTCCTGCAGCAGGCCCTGGGCATACGGACCGTTTCCCACGTCATCTCCATAGCCGGGGTCGGCCTGGAAGGGCATGAGGTCACGCCCGGCCCTGAGGACGGACCCGCTTTGGACGCCTCGCCGGTCAGGACCCTGGACAAGGACGCCGAGAAGCGGATGATGGCCAGAATCGACCAGATCAAGAAGGACGGCGACACCGCGGGCGGGGTCTTCGAGGTCATCGCCTATGGCGTGCCTGCAGGACTGGGCACCTATGTGGAGGACGACCGACGTCTGGATGCGGCTCTGGCCAGTGCCTTCATGAGCATTCAGGCCATCAAAGGCGTGGAGATCGGTGATGGATTCAGCGAGGCTGATCGCCCCGGATCACAGGCCCACGACGAGATGGAGCCCGGTCCGGACGGCACCATCCGCAGGCTCAGCAACCATGCAGGCGGTCTGGAGGGCGGCACCTCCAACGGTCAGCCCATCAGGGTGAGGGCCGCCATGAAGCCCATCTCCTCGGTTCCTCGGGCCCTGCGCACGGTGGATGTGGCCACAGGTCAGCCTGCGCAGGCCATCCATCAGCGTTCCGACGTGACCGCCGTGCCTGCCGCCGCAGTGATTGGCGAAGCCATGATGAACCTGACTTTGGCGCGATTCGCCCTGGGAAAGTTCGGCGGCGACTCACTCGAGGAAGTTCGGCGCAACGCCCAGGCCTACCTGCAGTCCTGGCCCGAGCATCTGCGGTGAAGGGCGGAATCGCATGATTGACAGCAGCAGCATGCCCAAGGCCGTCGTCATCGGCATGCCCGGTGCGGGCAAGACCCGTCTGGGCAGGGAGACGGCCGCCCTGATCAAGGCGCCCTTCCGGGATACGGACCAGTGCATCGAGGAAGAGTCAGGCCAATCAGTCAGCGAGATCTTCGACACTCAAGGCGAGCAGGCTTTCCGTGACATGGAGACACGGGCGGTCCTGGACCTTTTGAAGGACTTTCCCGGCGGCATCCTCTCCCTGGGGGGAGGGGCTCCCATGAGCACCGGGGTCTTCCAGGCGCTGCAGGATTATCGGCGAGCAGGCGGTGCTGTGGTCTACCTGCAGATCGACCCCGAGGAAGGGGTCAGCCGGGCGGCTCGGTCGGATCACCGCCCCCTTCTTCGCGGCGGCGCATCGGAGCGCTGGATGGCCCTCTATCGCGAGCGTCGCAGCGTCTACCAGGAGCTGGCCACCATCACCCTCAAATCCAGGAACACCACCCCTCGCGCTCTGGCTCGACGGCTGGCCGATGCATTGACCGAGCGTGTGGTTCACGTCAGCGGTCCCGACCCCTACGATGTGAGGATTGGCGCAGGTGTGACCGGGCGACTGCATGAGCTGCTTGGAGACCAGACCATGCGGGTGGCTCTGATTCACACCCAGCCGGTCCAACGCCATTCCGACCATGCCCGGGCCCTGCTTCGCCAGGCCGGGTATCAGGTGGTGGATCTGACCATTCCTGATGCGGAGGCCGGCAAGACCATCCAGGTCAGCCAAGGAATCTGGGAGCGCCTGGCCACCGAGGGCTTCACCCGTTCCGACGCGGTTGTGGGACTGGGCGGGGGAGCGGCCACAGACCAAGCCGGGTTCATCGCCGCCACTTGGATGCGGGGCATCCGCTATGTGAACTGCCCCACCTCCCTGCTGGCCATGGTAGACGCCTCCACCGGAGGGAAAACCGGTATCAACCTGGAGCAGGGCAAGAATCTGGTCGGCAGCTTCTATACCCCTGCTGGCGTCCTGGCTGATCTGCGGACCCTGCGGACCCTGCCCAATGAGATCTTTGTAGAGGGACTGGGCGAGGTGGCCAAGTCCGGTTTCATCATGGACGGCGGCATCCTGCGTGAGCTGGAGGAGCGTGCCGAGTCCCTTCGCTCCTTCGACGGACAGGAGTCTGATCAGTGGCTGGGAACGGTGGTTCAGGATCTGATCGAACGCACCGTCGAGGTCAAGGCGCGGCATGTCTCAGTGGACCTCAAGGAGTCCGGCCTTCGGGAGTTTCTCAACTACGGGCACACCCTGGGCCACGCCATCGAGAAAATCGAACATTTCACCTGGCGGCATGGTCAGGCCGTGTCTGTGGGCATGGTCTTTGCAGCCGAGCTGGCCAGGATCACGGGCCATCTGGATCAGGAGGCGGTCGACTACCACCGGCGGCTTCTTTCCTCCTTGGGCCTGCGAACCTGGTGGAATGGCGGGGACTTCGACCAGGTGCTCGCCCTCATGCATCGGGACAAAAAGGCCCGTGGCAACAAGTTGCGGTTTATCATTCTTGATGGTTTGGGCAAACCCACCCACCTGGACGACCCGCCGGTCTCGGCGCTCAAGGAGGCCTTCCAGGCCATACGCAAGGAGGAATGACAGATGGCGGATGCCGACAAGGGCAGGCAGAAGGTGCTGGTGGTCAACGGACCCAACCTGGGTCGGCTGGGTGTGCGTGACCCTGATGTCTACGGTCGTCAGGATCTGGCGACGCTGACCCGTGACTGCGAAGACTGGGGTCAGCAGCTGGGTTTGGATGTTCAGGTTTTGCAATCGGACGACGAAGGCCAGGTCATCGGTTGGATGCATCAGGCCGTGGACCAGGGCAGCGCAGTGGTGCTCAACCCCGCCGCCTTCACCCACTACAGCTACGGTCTTGCCGATGCCGCCGTCCAGGTCACCCAGGCAGGGCTGCCGCTGATGGAGGTCCATATCTCCAATCCCTCGTCCAGAGAGGCCTTCCGTCGGCGCAGTGTCATCTCGCCTGTGGCCACCGGAACCATCACCGGCATGGGCTTCTACGGCTACCGGCTGGCCCTGGAGGCTGTGGCCCACCTGCTGGAGACCGCATGAGCGAGAGCGGGGAGACCGGCAGGAAACTCCCCGCACCGCCCAAGGCCATCCTTGTCCGCGGCGCCAGGGTCCACAACCTGCGCAATCTGGATGTCGACATTCCTTTGAACCGCCTGGTGGGCATCGCCGGGGTCTCGGGCTCCGGCAAGTCCTCGCTGGCTCTGGGGGTCCTCTATGCCGAGGGTTCCCGCCGCTACCTGGAATCCCTGTCCACCTACACCAGAAGGCGGATGACCCAGGCCCAGCGTCCCCAGGTGGAGTCGGTGCGTTTCCTGCCTCCTGCCCTGGCCCTGCGCCAACGCCCGGGTGTGGGCGGCATGCGATCCACCTTCGGCACCGCCACCGAGCTGCTCAACGTGCTCAGACTGATGTTCTCCCGGCTGTCCAGCCATGTCTGCCCCAATGGCCATCGCCAGGAGCCCACCCTGGCTGTGGCGGCCGAGATGCCTATCACCTGTCCGGTCTGCGGCGCTAAGGTGGAGCCCCCCAGCGCCGAGGAGCTGGCCTTCAACTCCCTGGGAGCCTGCCCCACCTGCCAGGGGACCGGGACCGTGCGCGAGGTGGACGACGCTACCCTGGTCCCCGACGACAGCCTGACCATCGACCAGGGGGCCGTGGTGCCCTGGCGGACCTTCGGCTTCAATGTCCAGCCCGACATCGTTCGCGAGTTCGGAGTCCGCACCGACGTGCCCTGGCGGGATCTGACCGATCGGGAGCGGAGGATCGTCTTCGAGGGCCCGGCCGAGAAGAAGCACATCACCATCACTTCGATCAAGGGGGTCCACGAGCTGGACTTCA
Source organism: Bifidobacterium asteroides (assembly GCF_009683175.1). Lineage (GTDB taxonomy): Bacteria > Actinomycetota > Actinomycetes > Actinomycetales > Bifidobacteriaceae > Bombiscardovia > Bombiscardovia asteroides_H. The sequence goes on along the minus strand of NZ_WKKW01000004.1, from coordinate 137,514 downwards.
CCTTCCGCAACGCACGGTTGACCGTGACCGAGGAGCTCAAGAGGGCCAACGACGACAAGCGTCTGGCCAAGGTGGCCAAGTTCCTGACCGAGCGGACCTGCCCGGACTGCAAGGGCACCAGGCTCAACCAGCAGGCGCGTCTGCCCGAGATCAACGGGGACAATCTGGCCGAGGTCACCTCCTGGCCCCTGGATAAGGTGCTGGACTGGGGTCGGAAACTGCCGCCCACATTGCCCGAACCCATGCGGCCCATGGCCTCGGCCCTGTGCAAGACCCTGGACGAGATGGGCAGGCGGTTGATCCAGCTGGGACTGAGCTACCTGACACTGGACCGCTCCAGTGCCTCCCTTTCCACAGGTGAGCGGCAGCGGGCCCAGCTGGCCAGGGCCGTGCGCAACGAGACCACCGGCGTGCTCTATGTGCTGGACGAGCCCTCGACCGGTCTGCATCCTGCCAACCTGGAGGGGCTCATAGGGGTCATGCGCGACCTGCTGGCCGACGGCAATTCGGTGGTTTTCGTCGACCACGACGTCAAGGTTCTGCAATCAGCCGACTATCTGATTGAAATGGGTCCCGGGGCAGGGGAGCGCGGCGGCAGGATACTCGCCCAGGGAGCCCCAGAGCGAATCGCCGCAGACCCGGATTCGCGCATCGCCGGCTTTTTGGACGGACGTGAATCCGTTTTGGTACGGGACCGGCATCCCATGCCTGCAGGGAATGGGTGGATCCGCATGCAGTCAGGACCCATTCACACGGTCCACCCTCTGGATCTGGCCATTCCTCGTGGATGCATGACGGCTGTGACCGGCGTATCCGGCTCCGGCAAGACCACCATGATCCTGGAGTCCCTGGTCCCGGCCCTTCAGGCCCGCATCCAAGGCCACCCCATGCCCAAGCATGTGCATAGCCTGGATCCGGCGGGCATCGACAGGGTTCGCCTGGTGGACTCCTCGCCCATCGGCATCAACGTGCGCTCCACGGTGGCCACCTACTCGGGGCTCATGGACCGGCTGCGCCGCCTCTTTGCAGCCACTGACCAGGCGAAAAAGGACAAGCTCGGCATCTCGGCATTCTCATACAACACCGGATCCCTGCGCTGCCCACAGTGCGACGGAACCGGGCAGATCAGCCTGGACGTGCAGTTCCTGCCCGACATCCCCATCACCTGTCCCAGCTGTCAGGGTCGTCGATACCGTCCGGAGGCCGAGCACTATCGCCTGTCCACGCCGTCCCACCAGGAGCCGCTGAGCCTGCCCGATCTGCTGGCCATGGAGGTGGGCCGGGCCCTGGAGGTCTTCGCACAGGGCCGCGAGTACACAGCCATCCGCCGAGGCTTGCAGACCTTGAAGGACCTGGGCCTGGACTACCTGACCCTGGGGGAGGACACCCCATCCCTGTCTGGCGGGGAGGCCCAGCGGCTGAAGCTGTCCAACGAGCTGGGCCGCAGGCAGAATGGCTCCATGTTCGTCCTGGACGAGCCCACCACCGGCCTGCATCCCTTGGATGTGCGCGTCCTGATTGGAGTGCTGGAACGTCTGGTCAGCAAGGGGGCCACGGTTGTCTTCATCGAGCACGATCTGGACATGATCGCCAACGCCGACCATGTGGTCGATATGGGCCCGGGGGGCGGTGATCGGGGCGGAAGAATCGTGGCCCAGGGCGACCCTGAATCCGTGGCCCGCAACCCGGATTCGGTGACCGGCCGCTACCTGGGTGACCACCTGCATCTGAGCCGTGCCTGAATCCGTCCCTCCTCCTCGAGTGTTGGCCGGTTTCTGGTCGCTCCTGCCTGATAGGCTGAAGTTCCATGGTCAGAGAACATGGAAATTCGCAAGGGCATATCACCAAACACATTTTCGTCACCGGCGGCGTGGTCTCTTCACTGGGCAAGGGGCTGACCGCATCCTCTCTGGGCCGACTGCTGAGAAGCCGCGGAATCCGCGTTCTTCAACAGAAGCTGGATCCCTACATCAACGTCGATCCGGGGACCATGAACCCCTTCCAACACGGCGAGGTCTACGTGACCGAGGACGGGGCCGAGACCGACCTGGACATCGGCCACTATGAGCGTTTCACCGACGTCTTCCTCTCCCAGAAGGCCAACGTGACCACCGGCCAGATCTACCAGTCCGTCCTGCGCAAGGAGCGGGCGGGGGAGTACCTGGGCCAGTGCGTCCAGGTCATTCCCCACGTGACCAACGAGATCAAGAGCCGCATGCGGGCCCAGGCCAGCGACGATGTGGATGTGATCATCACCGAGATCGGCGGGACCGTGGGCGACATCGAGTCCCAGCCCTTCATGGAGGCCGCCCGCGAGGTGCGTCGGGACATCGGCCCGGACAACTGCATGTTCGTCCATGTCTCCCTGGTGCCCTACGTGGCCGCCGCCCACGAGCTCAAGACCAAGCCCACCCAGCACTCGGTCATGGCCCTGCGCCAGCTGGGCATCGCCCCCGATGCCCTGGTGCTGCGCTCGGACCGGCCGCTCAACCAGGGCATCAAGGACAAGATCTCCCTGATGTGCGATGTGGATGCCGAGGGCGTGGTCAACTGTGTGGATGCGCCCAGCATCTACGACGTGCCCAAGATCCTCTACAAGGAGGGTCTGGATACCTACGTGGTGCGCAAGCTGGGGCTGCCCTTCCACGACGTCGACTGGAACGAGTGGGAGGACCTGCTGGACCGGGTCCACAACCCCCGTACCAAGGTGGCCATCGCCATCGTGGGCAAGTACATCGACCTGCCTGACGCCTACCTGTCGGTCATCGAGGCGCTGAAGGCCGGCGGCTTCGCCAACTGGTCCCAGGTGCAGGTCAAGCTGGTGGCGGCCGACACCTGCGAGACCATGGATGGTGCCCGCAAGGCCCTGGAGGGCGTGGACGGCATCGTGGTCCCCGGAGGCTTCGGCATCCGCGGCATCGAGGGCAAGATCGGAGCCCTGCGTTACGCCCGCGAGACCGGCCTGCCAGCCCTGGGACTCTGCCTGGGTCTGCAGTCCATGGTCATCGAGTTCGCCCGCCACGTCCTGGGGCTGGAGGACGCCAACTCCTCGGAGTTCGAGCCTGACTGCGAGAACCCGGTCATCGCCACCATGGAGGAGCAGAAGGACATCGTGGCCGGCCACGGCGACATGGGCCACACCATGCGGCTGGGCGCCTACCCGGCGGTGCTCAAGCCCGATTCCCTGGTGGCCCGGCTCTACGGCTCCACCGAGATCTCCGAGCGTCACCGCCACCGTTACGAGGTCAACGTGGCCTACAAGGAGCGGCTGGATAAGGCCGGACTGCACATCTCGGGCACCAGCCCGGACGGGCAGCTGACCGAGTTCGTGGAGCTCTCGCAGGACCAGCACCCCTTCTATGTGGGCACCCAGGCCCACCCGGAGTTCAAGTCCCGGCCCACCAAGCCGCACCCCCTCTTCGCCGGCCTGGTCAAGGCCAGCCTGGAGCACGGAGGCCAGGAGGCCGCCTGAGGTCGATTCCTTTCGGACCCTTTCGGTATGATCGCTCGTTTCCCTCTTGTGGGGAGGCGGGCGATTGTCCATATCGGCGCTCTTGTCAAGAGGAAGTGTCGGATTCCTTAGAGAGCGTAAGCCCGGGTCTGGCGGTTCACCAGTGCCCTGGTTATCCTGTAATGGTGTGATCGGCCGCATATGGCGGCCGTGCGTGTGTTAGGAGGTCTCAGCTCGTGGACAGCACCTCGCAGCGGACAGACACATCGCGGGATGTGGAAATGAGCCAGTATGTGGCCGACCGCTCCCGCGTCAATGAAGAAAAAATCAAAAAAGACGACCAGATCATCTCCGAGTTCGGCGACTATACCTATGGCTGGCATGACTCCGACGATGCCGGGCGCAACGCCCACAAGGGCATCGACGAGGACGTGGTCCGGGCGATTTCGGCCGACAAGGGCGAGCCTGACTGGATGCTGCAGATGCGTCTCAAGGGTTATCGGGCCTTCATGGAGAAGCCCATGCCCAAGTGGGGCGTGGATTTGAGCGGGTTCGATGCCGACGACTTCAAGTACTACGTCAAGCCCTTGAAGGAGCAAGCCAAGGACTGGAAGGACCTGCCCGACGACATCCGCACCACCTATGACCGGCTGGGCATCCCCGAGGCCGAGAAGAAACGGTTGGTCTCCGGCGTTGCCGCCCAGTACGAGTCCGAGGTCATCTACAACTCCATCCGCGAAGACCTGCGCAAACAGGGGGTCATCTTCCTGGATACGGACACGGCCCTCAAGGAGTACCCGGACCTCTTCCGCAAGTACTTCGCCACGGTCATCCCTCCTGATGACAACAAGTTCGCCGCCCTGAACACGGCGGCCTGGTCGGGCGGATCCTTCGTATACGTGCCCAAGGGCGTCCATGTGGACATCCCCTTGCAGGCATACTTCCGCATCAACACGCCCAACATGGGGCAGTTCGAGCGCACGCTGATCATCGCCGACGAAGGTTCCTACGTCCACTATGTGGAAGGCTGCACGGCCCCCATCTACTCCACCGACTCCCTGCATGCGGCCAACGTGGAGATTGTGGTCGAGCCCCACGCTCGTGTGCGCTACACCACGGTCCAGAACTGGTCCAACAACGTCTACAATCTGGTCACCCAGCGTGCCTATGTGCGCGAGGGCGGCACCATGGAGTGGGTTGACGGCAATATCGGATCCAAGGCCACCATGAAGTACCCGGCCTGCATCCTGGCCGAGCCCTACGCCAAGGCCGAGACCCTCTCCCTGGGCTTCGCCGGCAAAGGCCAGTACCAGGACACGGGCGCCAAGATGATCCACCTGGCACCCCACACCTCCTCCACCATCGTCTCCAAGTCCATCTCCCGCAACGGGGGGAGGGCCGCATACCGTGGCCTGGTCAAGATCATCAAGGGGGCCGAGAAGTCCTCCTCCTCGGTGGTCTGCGATGCCCTGCTGGTGGACGACTACTCCCGCTCGGACACATACCCGCACGTGGATGTTCGCGAGGACGACGTCTCCATGGCCCACGAGGCCACCGTCTCCAAGGTCTCCGAGGACCAGCTCTTTTATCTGATGAGCCGCGGCCTGGAGGAGAAGGAGGCCATGGGCATGATCGTGCGCGGGTTCGTGGAGCCCATCTCCCGGCAGCTGCCCATGGAGTACGCGTTGGAGCTCAACCGCTTGGTCGAATTGCAGATGGAGGGTTCGGTAGGCTGATGTCACAGAAGAGCGAAGTAACCATTCCGCACGCGGATCCCAAGGATCCCTATGCTTTCCCGGCCACCATGCCGTCCAGCGCCGACAAGGAGCCCCGCTCCTTCGATCCTGACGACTTCCCCATGCCCACCCGCAAGCAGGATGACTGGCGGTTCACCCCCATCGACCGGATGGAGGAGTTCTTCACCGTCTTCCAGCCCAGCGGCCTGACCAAGGTCTCGGTCTCCATGATCGACGGGTCGGAACCGCCTGCGGACCAGGTCAGCTTCAGCCGGATTCCCATGGATCAGGCCCCCTGCGGCACCGTCCTCAAGCCCAGCGACCGAGCAGCCGCTGTGGAGTGGGCCAGCGGCAAACAGGCGACCGTGGTCAACCTCAGGGGCACCCTGGATCAGCCCGTGCTGGTCCGTGTGGACGGCGGCGGCCCTGAATTGGACGCCTTCCACCTGGTCATCAAGGCAGAGGCGGGCACCAAGGCCGATCTGGTGGTTGAGCATCAGGGCCAGGCACGTCTGGCTGAGGGCGTTGAAATCGACATCGGTGACAATTCGCAGATGTCGACCACCTTCATCCAGGAGTGGGACAAGGGCAGCAAGCATGTAGGCAACCACCGCATCCACCTGGGCGCCGAGGCCTCCCTGCGTCACTCGGTGGTCAGCCTGGGCGGCGATGTGGTGCGGCTGCGGATGGACCAGGACTTCGGCGGCGAGCAGGGCGACCTGAACATGCTGGGCATCTATTTCGTCGATCCCGGCCAGCACATGGAGCACCGGACCATGGTGGTGCACAACCATCCCAACTGCAAGTCCCGTGTGGTCTACAAGGGGGCCCTGGACGGAATCGGCGCGCATACCACCTGGGTGGGCAACGCGCTCATTCAGCCCACCGCGCCTGGAACCGACTCCTACGAGCTCAACAGGAATCTGGTGCTGACCCCTGGGGCCATCGCCGACTCCGAGCCCAACCTGGAGATCGAGAACGGCGACATCATCGGGGCAGGCCATGCCAGTTCGGTCGGACGCTTCGACGACGAGGAGCTTTTCTACCTGCAGTCCCGCGGCATCCCCGAGCAGGAGGCCCGCAAGCTGGTGGTCCGGGGCTTCTTCGGAGAACTGGTGGAGGAGATCGATGTCCCCAGCGTCTCCGGGCACCTGATGGGGGTCATCGACCGCAGGCTGGCGGCCGGCGAGGATCAAGAGATGCAGCACGTTTTGGAGGAGAACTGACATGTCCACATTGGAAATAAAGGATCTGCACGTCTCAGTGGAGACCAAGGAGGGTCGCAAGCAGATCCTCAAGGGGGCCACGCTGACCGTCCACTCCGGTGAGACCCACGCCATCATGGGCCCCAACGGGTCGGGCAAGTCCACCCTGGCCTACACCCTGGCGGGTCATCCCAAGTATGAGGTGGATTCGGGCCAGGCCCTGCTGGATGGGCACGATCTGCTCAAGATGACCCCGGACGAGCGGGCCAAGGCCGGACTCTTCCTGGCCATGCAGTACCCGGTCGAGGTGCCGGGTGTGTCCATGACCAACTTCCTGCGTACCGCCAAGACCGAGGTCGATGGCAAGGCCCCGGCCATCCGCCAGTGGACCAAGGATCTGAACGATGCCATGAAGCGGCTGCGCATGGATTCCAAATTCGCCCGGCGCTCGGTCAACGAGGGCTTCTCGGGCGGCGAGAAGAAGCGGGCCGAGGTCCTGCAGCTGGAGCTGCTCAAGCCCAAGTTCGCCATCCTGGACGAAACCGACTCCGGGCTGGACGTGGACGCTCTGCGCATCGTCTCCGAAGGGGTCAACAGAGCCAAGGAGAACACCGGCATGGGCGTGCTCATGGTCACCCACTACACCAGGATCCTCAAGTACATCAAGCCTGACATCGTCCATGTCTTCGCCGACGGTCGCTTCGTGAAGACCGGCGGTCCCGAGCTGGCCGACACCCTGGAGGAGACCGGGTACGACCAGTACCTGCCCGAGGGCGCCAACTCGGAATCAGCCCTGGCCTGAGGATAAGAGAAGGGGTCCGCAATGGTCATCGATGACAGCATCCGGCAGCAGTTTCCGATTCTGGACCAGCAGGTGCATGGCCACCCCCTGGTCTATCTGGATTCGGCTGCCACTGCCCAGAAGCCCCTGGCGGTCATCGATGCCGTTCGGGACTTCTATCTGAAGGACAATGCCGGGGTGCATCGGGGCGCGCACGAATTGGCCGCCCGCAGCACCATGGCCTTCGAGCATGCCCGCTCCCGCGTGGCCGCCCTGGTCGGCGCAGAAGGCCAGGAGGGCGCAGAGGAGATTGTCGTCACCGCCGGGGCCACAGCCGCTCTGAACCTGTTGGCCACCTCCTTCGGCAACGCCAGCCTGGGCCGTGGAGGCAAGGCAGCACGTCGATTCGCCTTGAAGCCTGGCGATGAAGTCGTGGTCAGCAAGGCCGAGCATCACTCGGTCCTCCTGCCCTTCCAGGAGCTCTGCTACCGGACCGGGGCGGTCCTCAAGTACTTTGATCTGGACCCTGAAGGCCGTGTTCTGGCCGATACCGCCGACCAGATCATCACCGAGCGGACCAAGGTGGTCGCCGTCACCCACGTCAGCAATGTGACCGGCGCCATCACCGACATCAAGCCCATCGTCCGCCTTGCCCACCAGGTGGGCGCCCTGGTGGTGCTGGATGTGTGCCAGTCGGTGCCTCACCTGCCTATCGATCTGCACGCCATGGATGTGGACTTTGCCGCCTGGAGTGCGCACAAGATGTATGGCCCCACCGGTGTGGGCTTCCTCTATGGCCGCCGAGAGCTGCTTGAGGCCCTGCCCCCGGCATCATTCGGCGGATCCATGGTGGAGCTGGCCTATCTGGACCGTCCAGCCAGCTACATGGATCCTCCGGCCCGGTTCGAGGCCGGCACCCAGCCGGTGGCCCAGATGATCGGTGCTGGCGTAGCCGCCGATTGGCTGATGAATCTGGGCATGGAGAACGTGGCCGAACACGAGAAGGCCATCACCGCCGGTCTGTTGAGGCTGGGGGAGTTGGACGGGGTACGCATCCTGGGGCCGACCACTCCGAAGGATCGGATCGGCACGGTTGCCTTCGACGTGCAGGGGGTCCATCCCCATGACGTGGGCCAGTATGTGGATTCGCGCGGCATTGCCATCCGCGTGGGACACCACTGCGCCCAACCGGTCCATCGGCACTTCGGCCTGATGGCCTCCAACCGGGCCTCGACCGGCGTGTACAATACCGTGGCCGACACGGATGCCCTGCTGGATGCCGTCTCCGGGGTCCGCAAGTTCTTCCGGGTGGCCTGAGGGTCTTCACCGGCAGCGCATCGACGGTTTTGGCAAAGACATACTGGTAGGTTTAAGGACATGGCGGATTTCGGGATGGATGACGAGGAACTGGAGCAGATGTACCAGGAGGTGATCCTGGACGCAGCCCGGGATCCTCACGGGCGTGTAGGGGATCAGGCTGATGCCGGGGGGGACCCGGATGGCGACGGCGTGACCATCAGGGTGGAGCATGAGGCCTGCCTGGCTGCCGAGTCCCATCAGTTCAATCCCACCTGCGGGGATCAGGCCACCATCCATGTGGAGGTGGCGCCCGGCGAGCAGGGCGGTCCCGACCTCATCCAGCGGATCGTCTGGCAGGGTTCGGGTTGCTCAATCAGCCAGGCCAGCCTGTCCATTATGGTGGATCTGGTCCAGGGGCAGACCGTCGATCATGCCATGGACCTGGCTGCCGACTTCCGCAAGCTCATGGAGTCGCGCGGAGCCGGACTTGAGGACGAGAAGACGCAGGACGCTCTTGGCGATGCCATGGTCTTCCAGGGCGTGTCCAAGTATCCCATGCGAATCAAATGCGCCCTGCTGGGCTGGGAGGGCATGAAGGCCTCGGTGGCCCAAGCCCTGTCAGCCGGACGAGAAGGCGACAAAGGTGAGAAGGAGGAGCAGGTATGAGCGGTAATACGAATCTGGTGCCCGAACCCCAGGACTCCATCCTGGCCTCGGTGGGCAGGGCCATCAGCGATCCCGGCACGGCACAGGCCCTGGCCAGCAATCCCCTGGGTGCCGAGACGGTTCTGAAGTCGGCCGAAGGCGGCTCCATGCGTCAGGTTGACGGCCAGGCGGACAAGAAGTCCGATTCGGCCAAGTCCGACGATCAGCGTGCCAACACAGCTAACTCTGAAGGCTCCCCTGAAGGCCCGTCAGCGGACCAAGGCTCGAGTGCCCAAACTTCGGCCAGTGCGTCGGCCGCCAATGGTGAGAAGACTGCAGACCAGAATGCCGCTGATGCCGAGGCAGCCGCTGAGGAGGCCATCCCTCTCAAGGCCGTCGACGACATAGGCCGGGCCACAGCCGAGGATGTCAGGGAGGCCCTGCACCAGGTCATCGATCCCGAGCTGGGCATTGACGTGGTCGATCTGGGATTGGTCTATGGCATCGAAATCGACGAACTGGGACGGGCCATCATCACCATGACCCTGACCACGCCGGCCTGCCCGCTGACCGACCTGATTGAGGACCAATGCGCCAGCGTCCTGGCGGGCCTGGTCGAGGAGTTCCGCATCGACTGGACCTGGTCGCCGCGTTGGACCCTGGACATGATCACTCCTGAGGGTCGTGAACAATTGGCCGCCATCGGCTTCAACTTCGAGAACATGCCCACCTATCAGTGAGACCATCCGCCCGGTAGATGGTCTCGGGTCCTCCCATGTGAATATACTGATGATTCCGGTCCGCCGTGACCGGCACGGCGCACGAGAGAAAGCACAGTGAAATGGCATTGTCCATGGGCTGGAAACTGCACGGCGACGGGAAAACATTGGCTCCGGGCGAAGTGGTGGAACCCGATGAGCGACTCACATGGCCACGTACGGCGGGCATCGGTGCCCAGCATGTCATCGCCATGTTCGGCTCCACCTTCCTGGTTCCCATTCTGACCGGATTCGACCCTTCTACCACGCTCTTCTTCACGGCCATGTCCACGGCCCTCTTCCTGCTGATCAACCGCAACCGTCTGCCCTCCTACCTGGGCAGTTCCTTCGGCTTCATCGCTCCCGTCCTGGCAGTGACCACCGCCCACAAGGGTCTGGCTGTGGCCTCCTTTGGGATCATGGTCACCGGCGCCCTGCTCTTCCTGATCGGCCTGATCGTCCACTTCGCCGGCTCGCGATGGATCGATATGATCATGCCCCCGGTGGTCAACGGTGCCATCGTGGCCATCATCGGCTTCAATCTGGCCCCTTCTGCCTGGAAGAACTTCAAATCCGCACCATTGACCGCCCTGGTCACCCTGGTGGCCGTCATGCTGATAGCCGTCCTCTTCAAGGGCCTGATCGGCCGTCTCAACATCCTTCTGGGTGTCATCGTCGGCTACATTTTCGCGGTCACCCAAGGGCAGGTCGACTTCGCGGCTGTGGAGAAGGCCGCCTGGTTCGGCCTGCCTCACTTCCACACCCCCCAAGCAGACCCATCCGTCCTGGCCATGTTCATCCCCGTGGTGCTGGTCCTTGTGGCCGAGAACATTGGTCACGTAAAGTCGGTAGCGCTCATGACCGGCCGCGATTATGACGATCAGATCGGCACCGCCCTGATGGCCGACGGACTAGGCACCACACTGGCCGGACTGGGCGGAGGCTCGGGAACCACCACTTACGCGGAGAACATCGGCGTCATGGCCGCCACCAAGGTCTACTCCACGGCCGCCTACTGGTGCGCCGCCATTTTCGCCTTCCTGCTCTCCCTCTGCCCCAAGTTCGGAGCCATCATCAACACCATCCCCACCGGCGTTCTGGGCGGGGTCACCACCATGCTCTACGGCATGATCGGCATGCTGGGCATCCGTATCTGGGTGGAGAACAAGGTGGACTTCGGCAAGTCCGTCAACATGACCGTGGGCGCCGTCGTCATGATCGTGGGCATCGCGGACTTCACTTTCGCGGTGGCTGGGGTCAGCTTCAACGGCATCGCCATCGGATCGGTGGCCACGCTGGTCATGTACCACGGTCTCAAGGCCATCGGCCGCTGGCGGGGAACCATCGACCCTGACGACTACATTCATGAGGATTCGCCAGCCGTCTCTCAGCAGAACTGATTCCGTCGAGGGCATTCGACATTTCGCGGTTGTCTGATAGTGGAGGATACCTGATGTCAATGGTTCCCCAATATTAGGTGCCCTGCGATGAAGCGAGGCGGCGGAGAGCAGTAGGAATTTGCTACATATCAGAGGGCTCAGGCGCTGGCTTAGTCAGCTAGCACGCTCGGGTCTGGTCGCGTAGAAGGCCACGGCACTTGAGGCAGCTACGTTGAGGCTGTCCACGTCGTGGCTCATGGGGATGCGCACGGTCAGGTCCGCTCGGGCAATGGTCCTGTGGCTCAGCCCATCACCTTCGGTACCGAATATTAGGGCCAGGCGATCGATCTGGTCTGGCCCAGGCCCTAGCCGCTCCGCCAGTTCATCCAGGCTGATGGCATCCCGATTCAGGGCCATGGCCGCCGTGGTGAAGCCCAAATCGTGTAGTTGGCGCATGCCCTGGTCGGGCCAGGTGTGGACATCGTCGCCACCAATCCTGGTCCAGGGAACCTGAAAGACAGTGCCCATGGAGACCCTTGCAGCCCGGCGGTAGAGAGGGTCAGAGCAGGAAGGGGTTACCAGTACCGCATCCACCTGCAGGGCTGCCGCTGAACGCATTAGTGCGCCGATGTTGGTGTGATCAACAATGTTCTCCATGACGGCCACCCGCCTTGCCGAGCGGCAAACCTGCTCCACAGTGGGCAGAGGCCAGCGCCTCATGGCGGCTAGTGCGCCCCGATGTAGCCGGTAGCCGGTGATGGCTTTGAGCTGTGCTGGGCTGGCGACGTAGACGGGAATGTCGGGTCCAAAGGCTGCGTCCACCTGGTCGAACATGGAATGCATCCCCTCCAGCCAGGGCTCTTCCACCAGGAAGGAGATAGGCTCAACCCCGGCATCCAGGGCGCGGGCGATGACCTTGGGGGACTCGGCGATAAACAGGCCCTTGGCGGGTTCCAGACGGTTGCGCAGCTGAGGCTCGGTCAGCCTGGTGTAGGCTTCGATTCTGTCATCCTCGATGGAGTCGATTCTCACCTTGAACACGTCTGCCGTTCCTCCCTCTGGTACTGGTAACAGCATAGGCGGCGCAACCGAAAACCGAGCATGAGACATTTTCGATGGAGAGCTCGAATAATAGGTCAGAAAGAGCCGTACCGATCAGCTGTATTAATCAAAGCAACGATTCAAGCCACGCATGGATTTACAAATCTTCCATGCGATAGCACATTTCAATAAATGTAGAAAGCAGGAAAGATACGAATCGCAATAGCCCCAACGACGTGGAATCGAGTGTCCGGAACGGGAGTTGAACCCGTACGCCTGTATATATATAGGCACTAGCACCTCAAGCTAGCGCGTCTACCATTCCGCCACCCGGACAGGTGCGTAATCGCAACGGAGACAATAATAGCATCTCAGACGATATTGCGCACTGGGCGATTGAGGGAGCGTGTCGTCACGGGAGGGTCTTTTTCCGCGGCGGGCTGTAGCCTAACACCATGACTGCACCCCTCTTCCTGCTGGATCCCGACCACGATGACTCCCCGCTGGCCAGCGATGAGCTCCATACCGGCTGGCGCCTGACCCTGCCCGAGCGCATCCGTCGCCATGCCCTGAGCTCCATGAGGCTGCAGAACGGGGACCAGCTGGATCTATCAGACGGAGACGGACTGCGCATCAGCGCCCTGGTCAGGGATGCTTCGACCGGCCTGGTGGAGGTCACCGATGTAGGCCGCCAGGCGCCTCCCGAGAAGGAACTGATACTTGTTCAGGCCCTGGCCAAGGGCGGCAGGGACGAGCAGGCCATCGACATGGCCACCCAGATCGGAGTGGATCAGGTCATGCCCTGGCAGGCCGACCGATCCATAGCCAAATGGAGGCCCGGCCGCAACGATCGGCACTGGCAGGCCACATTGGACGCAGCCACTGAGCAGAGCAGGAGGGCCTACCGTCCTCGACTGTTGGACAAGGTGGACAGCCGGGGTCTTGCCTCCTGGTGTCGGAAGGCGACCGACCAGGGAGGTCTGGTGCTGGTACTGCACCAGGACGCCGACCTTGGATGGGATGCTGTCCGCAAGCGCGTAGACAAGCTTCCAGCGAGCTCGCCTGTTGCCGTGGTTGTGGGCCCGGAAGGCGGGATTGCCGATCAGGAGGTTCAGACCATGATGAGGGAGGGAGCCCTGGCAGTTCGGTTGGGCGGCAACATCCTCCGGGCCGCCCTGGCCGGACCTGTGGCCCTGACCCTGCTGGCGGACATGTTGGGTCGTTGGCAGTCCGAAGCCCCTGAGCCCAGCGCATGAAGTCGCGCGCAATATACAACCTCGACAATAAGATGGAAAACAGCAAAAACGCCAAAACAGCAATGCCGGCAAACAGTAAGGAGTGGTCATGAGCGATGACGATCGACAGGAGGACTGTATTTTCTGCAGAATCGTGGCGGGGGAGGTTCCAAGCGAAAAGGTCTATGAGGATGAGACCGTCTACGCTTTCAAGGATGCCAACCCCAAGGCCGCCGTCCATGTCCTGATCGTCCCTCGTCACCACTATGCGTCGGTGGCCGAATTGGCCAAGGCCGATCCTGACACCCTGGCCTACATCGTCCAGGTGGCACAACAGATTGCCGACCAGGACTTCCATGGAGCCTACCGGCTGATTTTCAACACAGGGGAGGATGCCGGCCAGTCGGTCTTCCATGTCCACGCCCACGTCCTGACCGGACAGGTGCTGCCCGAGTGAGGCCCATGTTCACCATCGTCGTCGTGCAGGAAGGGAATCCGTGGCGGTAACTACGCGAACCCTGGAGATTCCGGAGGGGATCGACCCGGTTCAGGTGTTGGGGCCGGAGGATGCAGTCATCGACAGGATCGGGCGCGCCTTCCCGGCAGTGTCCATCCTAGTTCGAGGCAACCGGATCGTGCTGCGGGCCCAGGACCGGCAGGGCGACGTTCAGGCGGCCCAGATCCGGGACCTGCTGTCTGAACTCATGCAGACCGCCGATCAGGTTCCCCTGGATGCCGATCAGGTGGGGCGAATACTGGATCACCGTCGCTTGGGGACTGCCCCCGCAACTGCGGTTGACTACTCCCGTCCAGAAGGGCAGAAAATTACAGACCGCAAAATGCAAGACCGCGATACTCAGGACCGTAATACGACAGACCATACTTCTGTAGACCCCAATTATCATGAGACAGCCATTGCCGAGTCGGAGGCGAGCAACACGCTGGAAGGCGGCGTCCAACCCCGCCAGGCAGCCCCTGCTACAGTTCGTCGCCGCCCCCTGACCCAGGCCTCCAAGGGTCCGATCAGGCCCAAGACCGCTGGCCAGTCCGCCTACGTGGCAGCCATTGAAACGCATACCATCACCTTTGGCATCGGTCCGGCCGGCACCGGCAAGACCTATCTGGCGGTGGCCAAGGCCGTTCAGGAATTCCGGGCCGGGCGCATCGGGCGAATCATTCTGACCAGGCCTGCCGTGGAGGCGGGGGAGAGTCTGGGCTTCCTGCCCGGCACCCTCAATGAGAAGGTCGACCCCTACCTGAGGCCCCTCTACGATGCCCTGGCCGACATGCTGGGCACCTCAAGGCTCCACCGGCTTCTGGCCGACGAGACCATTGAGGTGGCTCCGCTGGCCTACATGCGAGGACGGACACTGAACGATGCCTTTGTCATTCTGGACGAGGCGCAGAACACCACCCGCAGGCAGATGAAGATGTTTCTGACCCGTCTGGGCTTCAACACCAAGATGGTCATCACCGGCGACGTCACCCAGGTCGATCTGGGCGGGCCCGCATCCGGTCTGGCAACCATTGAAGGGGTGTTGCATGGCATCGACGATATTGCCTTCGTACACCTGCAGGCGGCCGACGTAGTGCGCAATCGGCTGGTCGGGCAGATTGTCCGGGCCTACGACCGCGCAGATCAAGCCCGCAGCCATGGACGGGAGCAGGCATGAGCGTAGAGGTGACCAACGAGACCCAGTGGCTGATCGACGCCAAGACCTTCTCCGACCTGGGGGTTTGGGTACTGGACCAGATGCGGGTGAGCACCCAGTCCGACATGACCATCATCTTCAACGATCCCGAGCCCATGGCGGTGTTGCACGAGCGCTGGATGAACCTGGCCGGGCCAACCGATGTCATGAGCTTCCCTATGGACGAGCTGCGCCCCGGAGACGAGAACCATCGGCAGGAGGGCATCCTGGGCGACATTGTCATCTGCCCCTGGGTGGCGGCCCAGCAGGCTCTGGCAGCAGGTCATTCCACCATGGAGGAGATGCTGCTGCTGGCTATCCACGGCACCCTGCATCTGCTGGGATACGACCATGCCAGCAGTGAACAGGAGGCGCAGATGTTCGGCCTGCAACGCCAACTCTTGCTGACCTTCCTGGCCCTTCGCCAGGGGCCGATTACGGATGCCGCGTTGCCTGCCGGGGCCACCAATGCTCTGGAAATCTACGAGCGGTACGGTCGTGATGCCCACCGGAGAGGCAAATCCCATGAGTGAGCGGATCATCGCTGCCCTGGTGGTCATGGCTGTGGCCGTCATCGCCCTGGTCGTGCTCTCCCTGGCGTTGGCAGAGGCCCAGGGGGCGCTAAATCGGGTGACCAGGTCCAGTCTCAATAATTTGATTTTGGGACTGCAGACCGACCAGGAGCTCAGCCAGTTCTCCAGAATGAAGCGGATTGACCGCATTCATCGGGCACAGAGTCTGATTTCCCAACGGCAGGTGACAGGCAGCGCCTGTGCCTTTTTCCGCATCATCTGTGACATCCTGGTCGGCGTCCTGGTGGCCTGCATGGCTGCTCTTGGCGGCCTGTCCCTCTGGGAGCAGTTGCTGTGCGGAGTGGTCATGGCCATCCTGGTGGCCGCCGTCTCCGTCACCCTGGGTCCTCGTGGGCGTTCCCGTCAGCCCATGGAAGCATTGCTTAAGCACGTCCGCCTGGTCGGGCTGGCCGTTCTTCTGACTCCCTTCAAGCGTCGGCGGCAGGCTGAAGCCAGTGCCCGCAAAAACCATCGCGGCGACCTTTCCGACGACGAGGAACTGGAGAAGATCCAGATCGAGCAGGGCCGTGCCATGGTCGACCAGTTGGTGGAGGCCGGCGCCTTCGATCCTGAAATCTCGGAGATGCTGAAGAACGTGTTGACCCTGTCGACCACGCTGACCCGCGAGATCATGGTCCCTCGCACCGACATGATCTGCATCTCCAAGGATGCCAGCCTGGACTCAGCCCTGAAGCTCTTCTCCCGGTCAGGGTTCTCCCGCATACCTGCCATTGGGGACGACGTGGATGACCTGGTCGGCATCGTCTACTTGAAGGACGTAGTCCGGGCCCTGGCCTTCAGCCACAAGGGCGACAGATCGGTCGCCTCCATCATCCGTCGGCCTGTTCTGGTGCCTGAATCCAAGCCGGTGGACGACCTCTTCCACTACATGCAGCGCTCCCGCCACCACCTGGCCGTGGTTGTGGACGAGTATGGGGGCATCGCCGGCCTGGTCACCATTGAGGACGCCATCGAGCAGATCGTGGGCGAGCTGGAGGACGAGCACGACCGGGTCCAGCATGACGAGCCCAAGCAGATCGGCCCGCACACCTGGCAGCTGCCGGTCCGCACGCCCATCGCCGACTTGGAGGAACTCTATGAGATCACTATCGACGAGGACGACGTGGACACGGTCTATGGACTGCTGACCAAGCTGCTGGGCTCCGTGCCGGTCTCAGGCTCATCGGCAGTGACCCGGGGAATCAGGTTGACTGCGGGCGAAGCCGTGGGTCGCCGCAAGAAGATCGCCACCATCGTGGTCGAGCCAGCCAACGGATCCAGCATCGCCCTTGAGGACGGTGCGGAGGAAGACCAACAGACCGACGGGGACCAACCCGAGCAGGACAGTCAGGAGAACTCATGACCAAGGAAGAACAGAGCGAGGCCAAGGCACCGGTCCACCGATCGGGATTCGTGGCAGTAGTGGGCCGACCCAATGTGGGTAAGTCCACGCTCATGAACGCCCTGGTGGGCAGACCCATCGCCATAGCTTCCTCAAGGCCGGAGACCACCCGCAAGGCCATCCGGGGAATCATGACCCGGCCAGAGGCCCAGGTGGTTCTGGTGGACACCCCGGGCATCCACCGTCCGCGCACCCTGTTGGGTCAGCGTCTCAACGACGTCGTGGAGGCCTCCCTGTCGGACGTGGACGCCATTGCATTTCTGCTGCCTGCCGACCAGGCCATCGGCCCTGGCGACCGTCGCATTCTCAGTCGGCTGCGGTCCGACTTCGCCCGCAAGGACAAGGACGGCAAGTGGATCTGGCGAAAGCCGCTGATCGCCGTAGTGACCAAGATTGACCAGCTGAGCAAGGGTCAGCTGGTGGACAAGCTGTTGGAGATCGGCACCTTTGCCGACTTCTCCCAGATTGTTCCGGTCAGCGCCCTGGAGGCTGACAACGTGGACGAGGTGGCACAGGTTTTGATTGATGCCATGCCCGAGGGCCCTCAGCTCTACCCGGATGACCAGCTGACCGAGGAGCGTCCCGAGGACATGATCGCCGAGCTGGTCCGCGGAGCCTACCTGGAGGAGCTCGACGACGAGCTGCCGCACTCCCTGGCCGTCCGTGTGGAGTCCATCGAGCCGGATCCGGAGGGCGGGCGCGATACTGTCCATATAGGTATCTACGTAGAGCGCGATTCGCAGAAGCCCATCGTCATCGGGCGGGGAGCAGAGCACCTGGTCCGGGTGAAGAAGAAGCTACGTACCGCCGTCAACCGGACCATGGGCCGTAAGGTCCGGTTGGACCTGCACGTCAAGGTGGCCCGCAACTGGCAGACCGACCCCAAGCAGCTGGAGCGCCTGGGGTTCTGATCGTGCTCAGCGGCGGGGTGCCGGGGTGCGCTTGGCCGTGTACATCCGGGTGTTCAGCAGGTCGGCGTAGCGCTCGATGACCTTGGGCCGGATCACCTTCATGGATGGTGTCATCAGCCCGTTGTCCTGGGTGAACTCCTCGGGCAGGATGATGAACTTGCGTACCGATTCGGCCCGGGAGACGCCCTCATTGGCCCGGTCCACATACTCCTGGACCTCGGCCCGGACCACGGCGTTCTGCGCAGCCTCCTGCAGGGACATGTTCCGATCCAGCCCCTTGGAGGCCAGCCAGGGCCGTAGGGCTGTTTCGTTCAAGGTGACCAGGGCCGAGATGAAGGGCCGCTTGTCGCCCAGAACCAGGGCCTGGGAGACGATCTCGGAACGCTCGATGACCTCCTCGATGGGCCTGGGGGAGACGTTCTTGCCTCCTGCCGTGATGATCAGGTCCTTCTTGCGCCCGGTCAGGAAGAGGAACCCGTCACGGGAGAGCCGCCCAAGGTCACCGGTGGCGTACCAGCCGTCATCGGTGAAGGATGCTCGAGTGGCCTCCTCGTTCTTGTGGTAGCGGTGGAATACGCAGACGCCCTTGATCTGTACCTCGCCGTCCGAGGCGATGCGGATGGTGAATCCCGGGAAGGGGATGCCCACCGAGCCCCTGTGGTAGGGGGTGCCCAGGGGGTTGAAGGCGCAGGGCGCGGTGGTCTCGGTCAGGCCGTAGCCCTCATAGACCGGAACATTGGCGCCCCGGAAGAACCCCAGCAGCTCCGGGTCCAGGGGAGCGCCGCCGGAGACGATCCACTTGGCCCGTCCGCCCAGGACCTGGCGTAGGGAAGAGTAGACCAGCGGGTCGTAGAGGGCACGCCGCAGGGCGCTGCGCTTGGTCGGCCAGCCCTTGCGGGAGATGTCTTCCATATAGGTGCGTGCCGCTCGGGCCGCTCTGTTGAAGATTCTGCCCTTGATGCCGTGCCCGGCCTTCTGGGAGGCGGCGTTGTAGACCTTCTCAAAGACCCTGGGCACGCCGATGATGACCGTGGGCTTGGACTCCTGCAGGTCGGACAGCAGGGTGGCCAGTCCGGAGGAGATGTACACGTGCATGGTCCCGTAGACGACCCCATAGCTGATGGCCCGGGCGAAGGTGTGTGCCTGGGGCAGGAAGAGCAGGATGGATCCATCCGGGTCGTGGGTCAGATTGGGGATGAAGGCGTTCAGGTTCCTGGCCAGCTGGCAATAATGCTCATGGGTCATCTCCACGCCCTTGGGCGCTGCTGTGGAACCGGAGGTGTAGACGATGGAGCAGAGGTCGGTCTTGTGGATGGAGTTGATCCGCTCGTCGAGTTCGGCGTCGCTGACCGACTCCCCATAGGCCTGCAACTCCTGCAGGGCCCCGGACTCCAGGCAGGCGATCCGCTCCAGGGTGGGGCACTCCTTGTCGGCCCCCTCGGCCTTGGCCCGCATCTCGGCGGTCTGCACCACCAGCAGCCTGGCGTCGGAGTTGTTGACGATAAATCGGATCTGCTCGGCGGAATCGGTGTCGTAGATGGTGGCGATGACCCCGCCGATTGACAGGACGGCGGCGTCCACGATGTCCCACTCGTAGCTGGTCCTGCACATGAAGGCCACGGCATCGCCCTTCTTCAGCCCGTAGTGCAGGAAGCCCTTGGCGGTGGTCCTGATGTCGTGCAGGATCTCCCGGCCGGTCCGGTAGGTCCAGCTGCCGTTCTCCACAAAGTGCAGCACCGGCTGGTCGGGGGTGCGGCGGGCCCGGTCGGCGTAGATGTCATAGACGGTCATGTCGTCAGGCACCGGACCCATGCCGGCGGTGGTGGCCGAAAGCAGTCCCGAGGCCGGATCCATGCGCGTGGTGGTGGCGTAGTCAGCCGACCAGAAATGCGTATTGGGCAGGGCCAGCGAATCCTCGGCGGCCCGGGGGGTAGCCTGCGACAAATCCGCATTCTCCTCGCCAGTCGGTCCCTCCCCATGACCCACCTGGTGTGCCACAAAAGATTTGACCGATGCTAGTAACGACACGTTGTCTCCTTCAATAATCGCGGGATATGTCCAGAATACCCGCCTACTTGGAGAAGGGCGGGCCCGGTGCTAAAGTAGGCACGTTGCTTTGGCGAGGGAGACTTTTCGGCCTCCGTTATCGACTCGGCTGGATCATCGGCGGCCTTTCCTTATGGGCGGTCCGGAATCCGACGCGGCGATGCGCCAGGACCGGCCCAGGTCGGTCTTGAGGAACCACTCAAGGAAGGAAGCCAACATGGCTAACACAATTAAGCTCGAGGGCGAAGTCCGCGACCAATTCGGCAAGGGGGCGGCACGCCGTATGCGCGTGGCCCAGCAGATTCCAGCCACCATCTATGCCGGCGGCGCCCAGCCCGACTACATCAAGCTGCCCATGCGCGAGACCACTCTGGCCCTGCGCCGCGCCAACGCCCTCTTCTCCATCAGCTTCGGTGGACAGACCAAGACGGCCGTGGTCAAGGACGTGCAGCGCAACCCGGTCAAGCGCCAGGTGGAGCACATCGACTTCTATGAGGTCCGCGCCGGCGAGAAGGTCACCGTGGAAGTGCCCGTCTTTGTCAGCGGCGAGACCAAGGGCGCTGCCGTGGCCCTGATCGACACCCAGAACCTGCAGGTCCGCGCCGATGTGTCCAACCTGCCCGAGCGCATCGACATCAGCGTTGAGGGCCTAGCTGAAGGCGACAAGATCCTGG
This sequence comes from Bifidobacterium asteroides, assembly GCF_009683175.1. Lineage (GTDB taxonomy): Bacteria > Actinomycetota > Actinomycetes > Actinomycetales > Bifidobacteriaceae > Bombiscardovia > Bombiscardovia asteroides_H. The sequence continues at coordinate 116,688 of NZ_WKKW01000004.1, read as the reverse complement.
CCAAGGACATCAAGCTGCCCGAGGGCTCCGAGCTGGTCATCGACGATATGGAGGAATCCATCGTCTCCGTTGAGATCCCCAAGGAGGAAAGCCTGGAGACCCCCACCGAGGAGACCGAACAGGCTGATACGGAAGCTGCTCCGGAGGCCGACGCCCAGAGCGAGTGAACCCGAAGGTTCGATTTGCAAGGCCGTGGGATCATCACGATCCTGCGGCCTTTTTGTCTAAGACGGTCACAATGCGAAATGCGCCGGACAGGTCAAGGCCTGCCTATGCGATAGTTCGGGTACCGGGCATCGCCATAAGCATCGCACCCGAGCAACCAAATACAGTAGCAAGAAGAAGTGGTAGATAATGGCAGAGCAATCACATCACGACCCGAAGGCACTCAATGAGTTGGCGGACGCTTTCAAGGTCATTCCCAACGATCATCCCGCCTCTGACGAGGAGCGTGCCCGGCTGATTGACAAGCCTGCCTTCGGCCAGCTCTTCTCAGACAACATGACCCATATGGGATGGACTTCGGAAGGCGGCTGGACGGACCGCAGGGTTGAGCCCTACGGACCGATTAACCTGGATCCAGGGGCTTCGGTGCTTCACTACGCCCAGGAGGCCTTCGAGGGACTCAAGGCCTACTACCACGACGACGGCTCCATCTGGCTCTTCCGGCCCGATGCCAATGCCCAGCGCTTCTACAACTCAGCCAAGCGTCTGGCCCTGCCCCCGCTCGAGCCCGATGACTTCCTGGGATCGGTCGCGGCCCTGGTCCGCCGTGACGCGGCATGGGTTCCCAGGCGGCGCGAGTACACGCTCTATATGCGTCCCTATATGTTCGCCTCCGAACCCTTCCTGGGCGTGCGCGCCCCGCATGCAGTGGACTACTGCGTCATCGCCTCGCCCTCGGGGCCCTACTTTGCCGGCGGCGTCAAGCCGGTCAGCATCTGGGTGGAGGACAAGTGGTTCCGCACCGGCCCCGGCGGCACCGGCTTTGCCAAGTGCGGCGGCAACTATGCGGCCTCCCTGCTGGGGGAGAACCGCGGTGCCGAGCACGGCTGCGAGCAGGTCTGCTTCGTCGATGCCGCCACCAAGACCTACCTGGAGGAGCTGGGCGGCATGAACATGTTCACCGTCCACAAGGACGGACACCTGGAGACCCCCAGCCTGACCGGTACCATTCTGCCCGGCGTCACTCGCAACTCCCTGATCGCCCTGGCCCAGGATCACGGTCGTGACGTGGTGGAGACCATGATCCGTCTGGACACCCTTCTGGACGACATCCGCTCCGGTGAGGTCACCGAGGTGTTCGCTTGCGGGACCGCCGCCATCATCACCCCCATCGGGCGCTTCAAGTCCGAGAACTTCGACGTTCAGGTGGCCGACGGTGGTTCAGGCAAGGTCACCATGGACCTGCGCAACGAGCTCCTGGGCATCCAGCTGGGAGAGATTGAGGATCCGCACGACTGGATGTGGAAGGTCTGCTGAGCGCTGACTCATTCCTGCCTGACAGATCTTGAAAGGAAGGCGGCTTCGGGGCGAGACTTCGCCCTGGGCCGCCTTTTGTCATCTTTGTGGCCTTGCGCACATCACCGGCCTGTTCTGCTGTGTGCTTGGCTAATCTATAGACAGACCTGAGTGAGAACCTGTTCCGGGAGGAGAAGCGCGGGATGAAGACGGCCTTGGAGGGGAACCTGATCTTCATGGTCATCGAGTACCTGGGCATCTTGAGCTGCGGGCTTTCGGGCGGTCTGGCTGCCGTGCGCAAGGGCTACGACATCATCGCCATCCTCTTGGTTTCCTGGATCAGCGCCCTGGGCGGTGGGGTGGTCCGTGACGTCCTTCTGGGTCAGGTGCCGCCCAGTGGCATCACCGACAAGGGCTCGGTCATCGTCACCCTGGCATCCGGCCTGGTGGTGGCTGTCGCACATCCCGAAATCAGCCGTATGACCTGGTCCATGCTGGTCACCGATGCCATGGCCCTGGGATCCTTCGCCGTCAACGGGACCGCCAAGGCCCTAATGTGTGGAACCGGCGGCATGACGGCCATCTTCATGGGGATGGCAACAGCCCTGGTCGGCGGTCTGCTGCGAGACATCCTGCTCAACCAGGTGCCTGCGGTCATCCAGGACCAGCACTGGTACGCGCTGCCTTCCCTGATTGGTTGCCTGCTGACCCTGGCCTCCACGCGCGCTCAGCAGCATGGACTCTATCCGGCCCGGGTCGACATGATCCTGGACCTGGCCATCGTGGCCCTGGTGGTCGTCCTGCGCATCATCTCGGTAAAATTCGACATCCTGGTGCCTGGGGCAGTGGACCGGCACTCGGCCCGACTCCCACTCAGTGATGCCCAGCTGGCCAGGGCCATCCGTCACCTGATGCGTGGCCGGTCGAACATCAGCGTCACCATCAAGCACACCGACGAGGACCCGGATACCAAAAAGGGCCGGTGATCCAAGCGCTTGGATCACCGGCCCCCATAGGGCACCCGGTTCAGAGGGCGTTGACGGCGTTGGCCAGACCGGACTTGCGGTTGGCGGCCTGGTTGCGGTGAATCACACCCTTGCCGGCGGCCTTGTCCAGACGGCGGGCGGCCACCTGGTAGGCAGCCTGAGCGGCCTCCTTGTCACCGGCATCCACGGCCTTGCGCACGGAACGCACGGAGGTCTTGATTGCGCTCTTGACCTCCTTGTTGCGCAGGTGCGCCTTTTCGTTGGTGATGACCCGCTTCTTCTGCGACTTGATGTTTGCCAATGTTGCTCCAAACGATGAATGTATCTGTACAGACAACCCACCATAGTAGCACCCGACCGGGAGAAGAATCCGCCAGAGGCGGGCGCTTCGGCCCAGGGCATCGTCTAGAATCGTTAGACCAGACATACGTGAGGAGAGCAGACCGGTGCAGGAAGCCAAGAACCAACCAGGATTCACTGACCAATCGCTGATCCGCAACTTCTGCATCATCGCCCACATCGATCACGGCAAATCCACAGTGGCCGACCGGATCCTGCAGCTGAGCGGGATCGTGCCCAAGCGCGAGATGCACGACCGGTTCCTGGACAGGATGGACATCGAGCAGGAGCGCGGCATCACCATCAAGTCCCAGGCCGTTCGCCTGCCCTGGGTCAAGGACGGCGTCGAATACACCCTGGGTATGATTGACACCCCCGGCCATGTGGACTTCACCTACGAGGTATCCCGGGCCCTGGAGGCTTGTGAGGGCGCGGTTCTGCTGGTGGACGCCACCCAGGGCATCGAGGCTCAGACCCTCTCCAACCTGTATATGGCCCTGGAGGATGACCTGACCATCATCCCTGTCCTCAACAAGATCGACCTGCCCTCGGCCGAGCCGGACAAGCATGCCGAGGAGATCGCTAACCTGATAGGCTGCTCCACGGACGAGGTGCTCCGTGTGTCAGGCAAGACCGGCCAGGGGATCCGCGAGCTGGTGGACCGCATCGTGGACCAGGTGCCGGCCCCCAAGGGGGACCCCAAGGCTCCGGCCCGCGCCCTGATTTTCGACTCGGTCTACGACTCCTACCGGGGAATCGTCACCTACATCAGAATGGTGGACGGCGAGCTCAAGGAGCGCCAGAAGATCCGCATGATGGGCCGGGCGACCGTGCACGACCCAATCGAGCTGGGCGTGATCAGCCCCGACATGACCCCCACCAAGGCCCTGGGCGCCGGGGAGGTCGGCTATGTGATCACCGGCGTCAAGGATGTCAGCCAGTCCAAGGTGGGCGACACCGTCACCACCGAGGCCAACCCGGCCAAGGAGCCCCTGCCCGGCTATCAGGACCCCCAGCCCATGGTCTATTCCGGGCTTTTCCCCATCGACAACGCCCAGTTCCCCGAGCTGCGCGACGCCCTGGACAAGCTCAAGCTCAACGATGCCGCCCTGGTCTACGAGCCGGAGACCTCCGTGGCCCTGGGCTTCGGCTTCCGCTGTGGCTTCCTGGGGCTGCTGCACATGGAGATCGTCACCGAGCGCCTGAGCAGGGAGTTCGGCATGGACCTGATCGCCACGGCCCCCAACGTCACCTACCAGGTGACCATGGAGGACGGCAGCGAGCACACGGTGACCAACCCCAGCGAGTTCCCCGACGGCAAGGTTCGTCAGATTCTGGAGCCTGTGGTCAGCGCCGACATCATCACCCCCAAGGAGTTCATCGGGCCGGTCATGGAGCTCTGCCAGGACCATCGCGGGCAGATGGGGACCATGGAGTATCTGAGTCCCGAGCGCGTCGAGATGCACTACCGGATGCCCCTGGCCGAGATCGTCTTCGACTTCTTCGACCAGCTGAAGAGCCGGACCAAGGGCTACGCCAGCCTGGACTACCAGCCCGACGGCACCCAGTCCGCAGACCTGGTCAAGGTGGACATCCTCATCCAGGGGGAGAAGATCGACGCCTTCTCTGCCATCGTCCACAAGGACAAGGCCTACGCCTACGGGGTGATGATGACCAAGAAGCTGCGCAAGCTGATTCCGCGCCAGCAGTTCGAGATCCCCATCCAGGCCGCCATAGGGTCGCGGATCATCGCCCGGGAGACCATCAGCGCCCTGCGCAAGGACGTGCTGGCCAAGTGCTACGGGGGCGACATCACCCGCAAGCGCAAGCTGCTGGAGAAGCAGAAGGCCGGCAAGAAGCGCATGAAGATGCTGGGCCATGTCGAAGTGCCCCAGGAGGCCTTCATTGCCGCCCTGAGCACTGGCCAGACCCAGGATCGGGACACCAAGGACAAGATCCGGGCCGCCGCCAAGAAGGAGGGCTGAACGGGTGGGATCCTACCAGGTCTACATCCATGTGCCTTTCTGCATGCGCCGTTGCGGCTACTGCGACTTCAACACCTACACGGCCCGCGACCTGGGCGGGGGCGCCAGCCGGGAGCATTACGCCGACCTGGCCATCCAGGAGATGCGCATGGTCCGCGACTGGCAGACTTCCCGAGGTCTGATAGAGCCGCCCGTGTCCACCATCTTCTTCGGTGGTGGCACGCCGACCATTCTGCCTGCCCAGGATCTTGTGCGCATGGTCGAGGCCGTGGCCGACCTCTGGGGTCTGTCCCCGGGGGCCGAAATCACCACCGAGGCCAACCCCGACACCGTGAATCGGGTCTACCTGGAGCAGCTGCTCAAGGGCGGCATCAATCGGGTGTCCTTCGGCATGCAGTCGGCGGTGCCCAGCGTCCTGGCCACCCTGGACCGCACCCACACTCCGGCCAATGTGACCACTGATGTGGCCGCCGCCCAGGATTTGGGGCTCAGGGCCAGTGTGGACCTGATCTACGGAACGCCGGGGGAGCGGCTCGAGGATTGGCGGACCAGCCTGCAGGCGGCCCTGGACCTGGGCGTGGACCATGTCTCCGCCTATGCCCTGACCCTGGAACCGACCACCAAGATGGGCCGAGCCGTGCGCCGGGGCCAGCTGCCCGCCCCCGATGACGATGACGAGGCGGCCAAGTACGAGATGGCCGACGACATGCTCTCCCAGGCAGGCCTCAACTGGTACGAGATATCCAACTGGGCCCGCCCCGGCCAGGAGAGCCGTCACAACCTGGGCTACTGGCACAACGTGGACTGGGCCGGCATCGGGCCCGGCGCCCACTCCCACTATCGTGTTGTGGAAGGCCAGGATACGGGCATGGCACCGGTGGAAGAGGCCCGGGAGCAGGAGCCCGTTCGCTCCGTCTCGCCCGGGTTCAGGGCCACAGGAACAGCGGCAGCGCAGGAGGCCGATTCCGGGGCACACTGGTGGCTTTCGCCGGAGCCCGGTCCGGGGGAGTGGCGCGCCCGGGCCATTCGCTCCTGGGACATCGCCCACCCCAGGGACTGGGCCGCCGCCATGGACGCCGGACATGTGCCCTGGCAGGATGCCGAGCTTCTGGGCTTCAGGCAGGACCTGGAGGAGACGGTCATGCTGGCCCTGCGACTGCCCGAAGGCCTGGGGCTGGACCGGCTGACCAGACAGGCGGGCCGTGCGGCCGACCCGAAGATCCTTGAGGATCTGGTCGACCAGGGCCTCCTGCTGCCCGTGCGTGACAGAATCCAGGTGACCCGTCGGGGCCGCCTGCTCAACGATCTGGTCATCGATCAGGTCCTGGAGGCGGTAGGAATTCGTTAGACACCGCGGAACGTTACACGGATGTCACCTGTGGATGCATTATCCTGTTGAGTCACCAATGACCAGGCTCTTCAAGGGTGGAGCATGCCGGCCCCGCCCGCGTCCACGAATGAGGTGATTGCGGTGTCCTTCACGGCCCCTCTCGATCTGCACGTTCACGGCCCGCAAGGGCTCTATGACCCTGATACGGAACACGATGCCTGCGGTTTCGGCATGGTGGCCACCCTCAACCGACGGGATGAAAGACTGATCGTCGAGCAGGGCATCCGCGTCCTGGTCAACCTGGACCACAGAGGAGCCGTGGGTGCCGAGCCCAACACCGGCGATGGTGCCGGCATCATGCTCTCCATGCCTGACGAGTTCATGCGCACCCGTGTCTACCGGGATCTGCCTGAAGCCGGCCATTATCTGGCGGGTATGGCCTTCCTGGACAGGGATCCGGCACAGGCTGCCAGCCAGGAGGAGGCCATCGCCTCGATTGCGGGCCAGGAGGGGCTGCGCGTTCTGGCCTGGCGGGCGGTGCCCACCAATCCTGACGGACTGGGTCTGCAGGCCTTGGCCTCCATGCCCCGCTTCCTCATGCCCATCATGTGCGACGCCGGGCCTCAAGGCCGAGGGGGACTGGACCTCGAGCGGCTGGGCTACCGGGTCCGCAAGCGGGCCGAGCACGAGCTGGGCGTCTACTTTGCCTCCCTGTCCTGCAGGACCGTCACCTACAAGGGCATGCTGACCACCAAGCAGCTGCAGGGCTTCTTCCCCGACCTGAGCGATCCGGCCATGAAGGCCCGCCTGGCCATCGTCCACTCCCGCTTCTCCACCAACACCTTCCCCTCCTGGCCTCTGGCCCAGCCCTTCCGGATGATCGCCCACAACGGGGAGATCAACACCATCCAGGGCAACCGCAACTGGATGTCGGCCCGCGAGGGAAAGCTGAGTTCGGAGCTGCTGGGCGACATGGCCCCGCTGCTGCCGGTCAACACCCCCGGAGCCTCGGACTCGGGCACCTTCGATGAGACCCTTGAGCTGCTCCACCTGGCCGGGCGGTCCCTGCCCCACGCCGTCTCCATGATGATGCCTCCGGCCTGGCAGCAGGATCCGGACATGGACCCGGACCTGAAGGCCTTCTACCAGTACAACGACGCCCTGATCGAGCCCTGGGACGGCCCGGCGGCCATCGTCTTCACCGACGGGACCCTGGTGGGCGCCCAGCTGGACCGCAACGGCCTGCGCCCGGGTCGCTGGCAGCTGACCGAGGGCGGCCACCTGGTCCTGGCCTCGGAGGCCGGCGTCCTGGAGGATACGCCCCAGGAGTCCATCGTCGCCAAGGGCAGGCTGGAGCCGGGACGTATGTTCCTGGCCGATACCAAAGAGGGCCGGATCGTGCCCGACAGCGAAATCAAACGCCAGCTGGCCGGGCTGCACCCCTACAGGAAGTGGATTTCAGAACGGATCGTCCGCCTGGACGACCTGCCCGAGCGCGAGCATGTCAATTACTCGCGTATCTCGGTCCACCGCAGACAGCAGGCCTTCGGCTACACCCGGGAGGATCTGACCATGCTGCTGGGGCCCATGGCCGAAACCGGCAAGGAGCCCATCGGATCCATGGGCAATGACGCACCCATCGCCGTACTCTCACGCCGGTCCCGCATGCTTTTCGACTACTTCACCCAGAAGTTCGCCCAGGTCACCAACCCGCCCCTGGACTGGGAGCGCGAGGAGCTGGTGACCAGCATCGCCTCGGCCATCGGCCCCGAGCCCAACCTTCTGGAGGACACCCCCGAGCACGCCTGGAAGATCCACATCGACCTGCCTGTGGTGGATTCCGTGCAGATGGCCCAGATCAAGCGCCTGGACCGGGCACCGGTCCTGGAAGGCCGCTTCCGCCCCCGTCTGATCCGGGGCCTTTACCAGGTGGCCGGTGGTGGCAAAGCCCTTGAGGAGCGTCTGGAGGCCATCGAGAGGGAGGTGGATCAGGCCATCGAGGAGGGCTGCAATGTCCTTGTCCTCTCCGACCGCGATTCCAACCACATCTGGGGACCCATACCCTCCCTGCTGCTGACCGGGGCCGTCCAGCACCACCTGCTCCGTCAGCACACCCGCACCCAGGTCTCCCTGGCGGTGGAGGCCGGAGATGTGCGCGAGGTCCACCATGTGGCATTGCTGATCGCATACGGCGCCGCCTGCGTCAACCCCTATCTGGCCCTGGAGTCAGTGGAGAACCTGGCCAACAGCGGGGACCTGCACGTGGATGCCAAAAAGGCTTCAAACAACCTGGTCCGGGCCCTGAGCACCGGGGTCCTCAAAATCATGAGCAAGATGGGCGTGAGCACCATCATGTCCTACCGTGGCTCCCAGCTCTTCGAGGCCGTCGGACTGAGCCGTGAGGTCATCGACCGCTGGTTCACCGGCACCACCTCCCTGGTGGGCGGCATAGGCCTGGATGAGATCGCCGCCGAGGTGGCCCAGCGCCATAGGGTGGCCTATCCCATTGAGTGGACCGCAGGCTCCGGGCATGATCTGGAGACAGGCGGCAACTACCACTGGCGGCGCACCGGCGAGGATCACCTGAACGACCCTGAGTCCATCTTCCTGCTCCAGCAGTCCACCAAGCGCGGGGACTACGGACTCTTCAGGGCCTATACCGACCATGTGAACGCGGCGGCCAAGCAGGGCATGACCCTGCGCGGTCTCATGGAGCTGCACTCCGATAGGGCGCCCATACCGCTGGACCAGGTGGAGCCCGCCGAGTCCATCGTCACCCGCTTCTCCACCGGCGCCATGAGCTACGGGTCCATCTCCCAGGAGGCCCATGAGACCATGGCCCTGGCCATGAATCGGCTGGGAGCCAGGTCCAACTCGGGCGAGGGGGGCGAGTCCCCGGACCGGATTGCAGACCCGGCCCGGACCAGCCGCATCAAGCAGGTGGCCTCGGCACGGTTCGGGGTGACCAGCGACTACCTGGTCTCGGCTACCGACCTGCAGATCAAGCTGGCCCAGGGAGCCAAGCCGGGGGAGGGCGGCCACCTTCCAGGCGCCAAGGTCCCACCCTGGATCGCCCAGGTCAGACGCTCCACACCCGGGGTCGAGCTCATCTCGCCCCCGCCCCACCACGACATCTACTCCATCGAGGACTTGAAACAACTTATCCATGACCTGAAGATGGCCAACCCCCGGGCCCGCATCCACGTCAAGCTGGTCTCCGAGCACGGGGTGGGAACGGTGGCCGCAGGCGTGGCCAAGTGTCATGCCGACGTGGTCCTCATCTCCGGCCAGGACGGCGGCACGGGGGCGGCCCCGCTCAACGCCATCAAGCACGCGGGCACCCCCTGGGAGCTGGGCCTGGCCGAGACCCAGCAGACCCTGGTCATGAACGACCTGCGTTCGCGGATTGTGGTCCAGTGCGACGGGGAGCTCAAGACCGGCCGCGACGTGGTCGTAGCCGCCTTGCTGGGGGCCGAGGAGTTCGGCTTCGCCACCACAGCTTTGCAGGTGGAGGGCTGCGTCATGATGCGGGCCTGCCATAAGAACACCTGCCCCCAGGGCATAGCCACCCAGGATCCGCAGCTGCGCTCGCGCTTCACCGGTCGGCCCGAGGACCTGGTCAACTTCTTCATGTTCATGGCCCGCCAGGTGCGGGAGATCCTGGCCTCCCTGGGATTCACCAGCCTGGAGGAGGCGGTCGGCCACGTGGAGTGCCTGCGCCGGGACCCCTCCGTGCGCACCTGGAAGAGCCAGGGCATCGACCTGGATGCCATCCTGCGCAAGCCGGGCCCCACCCCTGGCACTGTGCTGCACCACACCCAGGCCCAGGATCACGAACTGGACAAGTCCCTGGATGTGGACCTGATCAATCAGGCCGTTGATGCCCTGGATGAGGGCCGTCCGGTGGCCATCAAGACAACCGTGCGCAACGTCAACCGCAGCGTGGGCACCATGCTGGGCTACAGGATCACCCGCAAATACGGAGCCGCCGGCCTGCCTGCGAACACCGTGGACATCACGCTGACAGGTTCTGCCGGACAGTCCTTGGGCGCCTTCATCCCCAGGGGGGAGACCATCCGGGTGATCGGCGAAGCCAACGACTATGCAGGCAAGGGCCTTTCCGGTGGTCGTCTGATCCTCCACGCTGCCCCGGGCGTTCGCTTCGATCCGCACCATACCGTCATCTGCGGCAATGTGGCTGGATTTGGTGCCACCTCGGGCGACATGTTCGTGGCTGGACGGGCCGGAGAGCGTTTTGCCGTGCGCAATGGTGGCGGCCGATTCGTGGTCGAGGGCCTGGGCGACCACGGCTGCGAGTACATGACCGGCGGTCTGGTGGTTGTTCTGGGTTCCACTGGTCGCAACTTCGGTGCCGGCTTCTCGGGAGGGGACGTCTACCTGCTGGACATGGATGCCTCCCGGCTCAATCCTGAAGCCTGGAATGACGGCTCCCTGCTGGCCCTGGAGCCCGACCAGGACCAGGCGGCCATGCTCAAGGAACTGATAGCCGAGCATGTCCGACTCACCGGTTCAAAGGCTGCAGCAGCCCTGTTGGAGGACTGGCCAAGCGCGCTGGCCCGGTTCACCCATCTGGTTCCCCGTCGTTATCTGGCCATGAAGCAGGCCATGGAAGAGGCCGAACGCGAGCAGGTGGACTTCAACGCGCCCGGCGTCTGGGACGCCACCTACGCCCAGGTCATGGAAGGAGCGCACTGATATGGTCGACCCCAAGGGATTCCTCAAGGTACGCACCCGGCACGAGCTGGCCGAGCGCCCGGTAGCCGAACGCCTGAAGGACTGGCGGGACGTGCACCAGACCACCGGCCCCGGGCCCTGGACCGCCGAGCAGGCCGCCCGCTGCATGGACTGCGGCACCCCCTTCTGCATGACCGGCTGCCCCCTGGGCAACCTGATCCCCGAGTTCAACGACCTGCTGTCCCGGGGCCGCTGGGAGGAGGCCTACGAACGGCTGAGCCTGACCAACAACTTCCCGGAGTTCACCGGACGGATCTGCCCGGCTCCCTGTGAGTCCTCCTGCGTGCTCTCCATCCACCAGCCGGCCACCACCATCAAGCTGGACGAGCAGACCATCATCGATCAGGCCTGGTCCCTGGGTCTGGTCAAGCCCCGGCCTCCGCAGCGGCTGACCGACATGACCGTGGCCGTGGTCGGTTCCGGTCCCGCGGGGCTGGCCTGCGCCCAGCAGCTGACCCGGGCAGGGCACACGGTCGTGGTCTATGAGCGCGCCGACGCCATAGGCGGCCTCCTGCGTTACGGCATTCCTGCCTTCAAGTTGGAGAAGTCCTTGTTGGACCGTCGGCTGGAGCAGATGGAGGCCGAAGGGACCCGATTCCGCACCGGTATTGAGGTGGGCCGAGACCTGACCTGGGACCAATTGCGGGCCCGTTATGACGCCCTGGTGGTGGCCATCGGTTCCACCGAGCCCCGCCGGGTGGACCTGCCCGGGCGGGAGCTCAAGGGCATCCACTATGCCATGGACTTCCTGTCTGATCCCACACGTAAACTCATGGGCCGCGAGCCCATCAACAACATCGATGCAGCCGGCAAGGACGTCATCATCATCGGCGGCGGAGACACCGGGTCGGACTGCCTGGGCACGGCCCTGCGAGAGGGTGCCAAGTCGGTCACCGTCCTGCAAATCCGGCCCAAGGAGCCCTCTTCCAGGCCCGATGACCGGCCCTGGCCGACCTACGCCCGGCTCTACAATCCCACCTCCTCCATGGAGGAGGGCGGCCACTACGAGTATGCGGTGGACAGCCTGGAATACCTGGGCGACGGTTCCGATGACCGGATCAACCTGGACCAGACCAGCGCCCCCACCGGCTTCGACCGGGACCATGAGGGACGGGTGTGCGGCGTTCGGGTGGTGGACGTCAGCCGGGACGACCAGGACCGAATCATCCCCCATCCCGACACCGAGCGGGTCCTGCCCGCTGACCTGGTGCTGATCAGCATCGGCTTCGCCCATCCGGAGACGGCCACCCTGACCGGACAGACCGGCATAGGCCTGGACCCTCGCGGCAACGTGGCCCGGGATGCCGACTACGCCACTGACCGTGACGGCATCTTCGTCTGCGGTGATGCCGGACGCGGCCAGTCCCTGGTGGTCTGGGCCCTGGCCGAGGGTCGTTCCTGCGCTGCGGCCGTGGACCGGTATCTGACAGGCTCCACTGAGTTGCCCGCCCCCATCCGAGCCGATGAGCGCGCCATGACCCTGCCCGCGGCCGACCGGCGCCCACGCTAATATGAAAAGGAATGGTGCCGATCGAAGGGATGGAGGCAGTGGGATATGACCAACCGCGCTGAACGTAGGGCGCAGGCCAAGCGGAGCCGCCGTGGCGGCAGCGACGACCGGAGGATGACGGCCAAGGGCAGGGCCGGAGTGATGGACGAACGGGCCTTGCAGGAGCGCTCCCGTCGGCTGGAGGCTGGCCAGGGCGCCGAGTGGAAGCCCACCGGGCACACCGATGACCTGGTGCAGAAGGATTCCGTGGACCCCAATGACCGCAACCCCCGTCTGCTGAAGGCTCCCAGCGGCGTGCGCCAGTGGCTGCGAATCCTGGTCTGGGCCCTGATCATCTGCTCCGGCCTGGCCTTCCTGGTCTGCATGTGGCTGCCACACGTTCCCATCTGGGCCACCATCGCCATCGCGGCGGTCTTCTGCCTGGGCGTACTGGGGCTCTTCCTGGTCGGCGGCAACCGGGACAATCCCCGTCTGGACTCCTACGGAACGGCCCTGTGACCATGAGCGAAAGCGTGGCAGAAAAACAGGCCGTGCTCATGCAGCACGTGGGATTCCGCCGTCAGGGCCGGGTCATTCTTGACGATGTGAACCTTGAGGTGGGCCGCGGGCAGAAGTGGGTGCTCTTCGGGCCCAATGGCGTGGGCAAATCCACCCTGGTGGCCATGATGAGCACCCGAGGCTTCCCCAGCACCGGCAGCGTAGAGATCCTGGGTAACCGGCTGGGCAAGGTGAACGTTTTCTCCTACCGGCATCGGATTGGTCTGGCCTCGGCCGGCCTGGCCAAGACCATCAGCCCCCAGGAGGATCCCTACGACGTGGTGCTGACCGCCTTCAGCGACACCACAGGCCGCTGGAGGGAGACCTTCACGCCCGAGCAGGAGGAGGCCACCCTGGCCCTGATGGACCGGTTCGGCATCGCCTACCTCAAGGGCAAGCGCATGTACCGGCTCTCTGAAGGGGAGCGCGGTCGGGTGCTGATATGCCGGGCGCTGATGGCCAATCCCGATCTGCTCATCCTGGATGAACCGACCACCGGGCTGGATCTGGGCGGCAGGGAGCTGGTGCTCAGGGCCCTGAGCGACATCGGCAGGGGGGACAGGGACCGCACGGTCATCCTGGTCACCCACCGGCTTGAAGAGATTCCCCTTGGCTTCAGTCGGATAGCCATGATGGGCCGGCGTCCTGCCGACACTGCAGACACCGGCGACCCGGATCCGGGCACCATCGTCTACCAGGGCCCCTTGGAGGGCGGACTGACTGGTCCGCGCCTGAGCGAGCTCTTCGGTCTGGACCTGACCGTGGTCCACCGCGACGGACGCTGGGGTGCATTCGCCGTCTGAACGCCACTGCCCGCGGACCCGTTCTGACACACCCGTATCAGCTCAAGGAATAGCAAATTCGTTCGCCAGGGCACGGGTATAGACTGTGGTGGTTTGTCTGCCCGGGGACCGCGGCAGACCTATATGCGTGAAGGATGTTGACGTGATCAAGATATGGACCCGCTACCTGCGGCCTTACTGGCTCCAGGTGGCCGTTCTGGTGCTCTTCCAGGTGGCGCAGACGGCCTTGAATCTCTACCTGCCCAACCTGCAGGCGGACATCATCGACAAGGGCGTGGCCGTGGGCGACCAGGATGCCATCTACAGGATCGGCTGGGAGATGATGGGAATCACCGCCCTCCAGATCGTGGCCAACGTGGTAGCCGTCTACTGCGCCACCCGGCTGGCCATGAGGATGGGCTACGAGCTGCGCAGGGACCTGTTCGCCTCGGTGGAGGGCTTCAGCCTCAACGAGATCGAGCGTTTCTCGGCAGGTTCCCTGATTACACGCACCACCAACGACGTCCAGCAGATGCAGATGACCACCATGCAGACCCTCATGATCATTCTGCAGGCCCCGGTCATGCTGATCGGCGGGCTGGTTTTGGCCCTGCGCCAGGACGGCCCCCTGACCTGGTCCCTTGCGGTCATCGTGCCCCTGATCCTTCTGGTGGCACTGGTGCTCATGGGCAAAATGGGACCCCTGTTCACCCGTCTGCAGAACATGCTGGACTCGGTCAACCGCCTGGTCCGCGAGCAGATCTCCGGGGTGCGGGTCATCCGCGCCTTCGTCCGCGAGAAGACCGAAGCCGCACGCTTCGACAAGGCCAACCGCGACGTCTACGGCGTCCTGATCTCCACCGGTCGGCTGATGAGCATGATGGTGCCGCTCATGTGGTTCCTGCTGAACATGTCCAACGTGGCCATCATGTGGTTCGGCGGCCGCCGCATCGACTCCGGGGCCATGCAGATCGGTGCCCTGCAGGCCTTCATCCAGTACCTGATGATCATCCTGTCAGGCCTGATGATGGCTGCCATGATGTCGGTCATGCTGCCCAGGGCCGCTGTGGCCGCCCGAAGGATCAATGAGGTCCTGGAGGCCACCAGCGAGATCGCCGCTCCCGAGCATCCCTACCGCAACGAGCATCCCCAGGGGCTGCTGGAGTTCAAGCACGTGGACTTCAGCTACCCGGGCGCCCAGGACCCGGTCCTTTCCGACATATCCTTCACCGCCCGGCCGGGCACCACCACGGCCATCATCGGGGCCACGGGATCCGGCAAGTCCACCATCATCCGGCTGGCCAACCGCATGTTCGACGTCACCGACGGCCAGGTCCTGGTGGACGGCCACGACGTGCGCGAGTACGACCCTGACCAGCTGGCCCTGATCTTCGGACCGGTCCCGCAGAAGGCCACCCTCTTCACCGGCACCATCCGTGACAACATGCACTACGGGGACCCCGAAGCCGACGACGACCGCATCTGGCAAGCCCTGCGCATCGCCCAGGCCGAGGACTTCGTGCGGGAGATCCCCGAGGGTCTGGATGCCCGCGTGGCCGAGGGCGGCACCAACTTCTCCGGCGGGCAGAAGCAGCGGCTCTGCATGGCCAGGGCCATCCTGCGCAACCCCCGCATCTACACCTTCGACGACTCCTTCTCCGCGCTGGACATGACCACCGACCGTGCCCTGCATGAGGCCCTGGTGCCGGTCACCCGCGAAGCCACCCAGATCGTGGTGGCCCAGAGGGCGGCATCCATCCGCCAGGCCGACCAGATTCTGGTCCTGGAACGAGGCCGCATCGTCGGCCGGGGCACCCACGACGAGCTCATGGAGGACTGCCCCACCTACCAGGAGATCGTCCAGTCCCAGGGCGGGCAGGGTCCCGACGTGGAAGAGCTCAGCATTGACGAGGGGAGGGCCGAGTAGATGGCCAAGGACTTGAGCACGAACACAGGCTCGCAGGCCGTGGGCGGCCGCCGTCACACCGTGGGCCGGCTGGTCCATTATCTGCTGGCCAGCCCCTGGAGGGTCATCGTCATGGTTCTCGCCGGCATGACCGCCGTGGCCATGATCGTCATCGGCCCCAAGGTCATGGGCGAGGCCACCAACGTCCTCTTCGAGGGGCTGTTGGGGTCCATGCTGGTCAAGATGGGCGCCAAACCCGGCACCCCCAAGCAGGCTGTGGTTACCTACCTGCAGTCCCGCGGCCAGGACAAGTTCGCCCGGATGATCGACTCCATGAACGTCCAGGTGGGCGTGGGCATCGACTGGGGGCGCTTCGGCACCATCCTCATGTTCGTCATCGGCATCTACCTGGTCTCCATCCTGGTCCGACTGGTGCAGAACTTCCTGATGACCCGGCTGGTCTCCGACGCGGTCTACACCATGCGCAGGCAGATCGAGGACAAGCTTGACCGGCTGCCCCTGCAGTACTTCGACCGGACCCCGCGCGGCGAGGTCATGAGCCGGACCACCAACGACATCGACAACATCTCGGGCACCCTGCAGCAGATTTTGGGAGAACTGCTCTTCTCGGTTTTCTCCATCATCGGCGCCTTCATCATGATGCTGACCATCTCGCCCCTGCTGACCCTGATCGCCTTCATCATCATCCCGGTCATGGCCCTGTGCGCAGGCATCATCCTCAAGAAGACCCAGCCCCAGTTCACCAGGCAGTGGATCCGCACCGGCCAGGTCAACAGCCACGTGGAGGAGATGTTCTCCGGCCACATGGTGGTCCGGGCCTTCGGCCACCAGCGCAAGGCCGAGGATGAGTTCGAGGAGCGCAACCAGGAGCTCTACCAGGCCAGCTTCAAGGCCTCCTTCTTCTCCGCCCTGGTCACGCCCATGTCAACCTTCTTCGGCAACCTGAGCTTCGTGATCGTGGTCATCATCGGCGGCGTCCACGTGCTTAACGGCAGCATGAGCCTGGGTGGCCTGCAGGCCTTCACCCAGTACACCCGTCAGGCCTCCCAGCCCATCGGCCAGCTGGCCTCCATGGGCACCATGCTCCAGTCCTCCCTGGCCTCCTGTCGCAGGGTCTTCGACTTCCTGGACGAGGCCGAAGAGGTGCCGGACATCGAGCATCCCGACCATCTGGGACAGGAGACCGGAGGCAAGGTCGAGGGTCATGTCCGCTTCGACCACGTCCGCTTCTCCTACGATCCGGCCGAGCCGCTGATCAAGGACCTGTCCATCGAAGCCAAGCCCGGGCAGACCATCGCCATCGTCGGGCCCACCGGGGCGGGCAAGACCACCCTGGTCAACCTGCTCATGCGCTTCTACGAGATCCAGGGCGGGTGCATCACCATAGACGGCGTGGATACCTCCAGGGTGACCCGTCACGACCTGCGCAGCCACTTCGGCATGGTCCTGCAGGACACCTGGCTATTCGACGGGACCGTCCGCGACAACCTGCTCTACGGGCTGGACGAGGGGCAGACCATCCCAGAGCAGACCATGATCGATGGCGCCAAGGCAACGCATGTGGACGAGTTCATCCGCAAGCTGCCCCAGGGCTACGACACCGTCCTCAACGAAGACAGCAGCGAGCTCAGCCAGGGCGAACGCCAGCTGATGACCATCTGCCGGGCCTTCCTGTCTGATCCCGACATCCTGATCCTGGACGAGGCTACATCCTCGGTGGACACCAGGACCGAGCTGTTGGTCCAACAGGCCATGAACACCCTGCGCAAGGGCAGGACCTCCTTCGTCATAGCGCACCGGCTATCCACCATTCGTGACGCCGACCTGATCCTGGTGGTCAACCACGGCTCAGTGGTCGAGCAGGGCACCCACGACCAGCTGCTGGAGCGCGGTGGCGCCTATGCCTCCCTCTACAACTCCCAGTTCACCAAGGGCGAGGAGGACTGAGGGGGCATGAGCCTAAGGCGCGGACCGCTGAGCGTAGGGGAACGGGTCCAGCTGACCGACCGTCGTGGCCGCAAGTTGACGGTCATGCTTGAGCCAGGCGGCCTGACCCAGACCGACCATGGCCTCCTGCCGCACGAGGCCATGATTGGCCTGCCCGAGGGATCCGTGGTGGTGACCATCTCGACAGACAGGTGGCGCCGGATGCGTCACTTGCAGGATGCCGGCACAGATACAGAGGCGCCTGACAGGGCCAAGCCCTGGAAGTCCTCGCGAGGCATCGGAGGATGGGCCTTCACGGTCATGCGTCCCAGGCTTGAGGACTACATTCTCTCCATGCCTCGCGGCGCCCAGATCATGTACCCCAAGGATGTGGCCAGGGTCATTCTCCTGGGCGACATCCGTCCCGGCATGAGGGTGCTGGAGTCGGGAGCCGGCTCAGGGGCCATGAGTTTGGGCCTGCTGGATGCCATCGGCACGGAGGGGAAGCTGACCAGCATTGAGCGACGGGAGGAATTCGCCCGGGTGGCCATGGGCAATGCAACGGTCTTCTTTGGGCAGCGCCCTGCCCAGTGGGATCTGCGTACCGGCGACTTCGACACCGTTGCGGCCGACCTGCCCGAGGACGGATTCGACCGTATTGTTCTGGACATGCTCGACCCCTGGAACCGCCTGGAGCAGGCATATCGGGTCATGGCCCCCGGTGGCGTGCTGACCGCCTACGTGACCACAACCACCCAGCTCAGCAGACTTGCCGAGGCCCTGCGCGCAGACGGCCGATGGACCGAGCCAGAAATCATGGAGAGCCTGGAGCGTTCCTGGAAGGCCGACGGTCTGGCGGTCCGACCTGAGCATGAGATGATCGGGCACACCGGCTTCCTCTTGACCAGCAGGGCCATGGCTCCCGGTCAGCAGGCGCTACGCAAACATATCCGGGCCACCAAGGACTACCGGACTGACGTGGATCAGGGCCGACGGCCTGCAAAGATCAGTGGATCCAATCACGAGCGTGAGACGCAGGATCTGGAGGATCTCGAGGATCTGGAGCTGCGCCGGGTCTCCGATCGTAAGTTGCGCAAGGTGTTGCGCGACCTGGATCATCAGGTGCGCACCCTTCAAGGCGGCAGGGAGCAGGAAAGCTGATCGCTCATGACCCGCGCCTTCAGTCAGCTCTGTCATAATGGAGAAGACGCCTGATAGGGACTCCGGGAAAGGAAGTATGCATGGGTTTGCGAAAAGGTCTGAAGGCCGAGGATCTGCGCAGGTGCAGCCGGACACTCATGCTCATGCGTCATGCCAAGACCGAACGCCAGGGGCCACAGGGTGATCGCAGCCGTCAGCTGACCGACCGAGGCCTGAAACAGGCCCGAATCATGGGTCGTGGATTGACCGCTTTGGGTCTGGTGCCCGACCGCATCATCTGCTCGGGTGCGCCCCGGGCACGTCAGACCCTGGACGGCATGCTCAAGCCCCTGGGGGACGGGCCGCGGGTCGATTACCGGGAATCCCTCTATGAATCCGGCATGCAGGCGGTCTTCGACCAGCTGGCGCAGACCGAGGACCGTGACCGCCGGGTCCTCATCCTAGGTCATGAGCCCACCATGTCTATCTGCTCACAATGGCTGGCCGAGGACAACTCCGATCCCGACCTTCTGGACCTGCTCAATCTTGGACTGCCGCCGGCCACCATGGTCGTGCTGGGATCTGAGCGACCATTGACCGACTGGGGAACCCACCAGGCCCGTTTGCTTGGCATTCTGGGCCCCCAGGACCTGGGGGACTGGCCGGCATAAGAAGCCGTAGACGATCTTCCATAGGCAGTCTTGGCGACCAATAATCACCTGGCTGCTGTCATGTCGTTATCGATTCAATTTATGGCGACACCTTATTTGCACCAATTACCCGCCTCCCCCCGCCGCTGATAGGCTGACCGGAGACATCAGGACGAAACTGGGAGGTTTCATGGCAGCGATTACATCCGTGTCCGGGTTCCCGCGCATCGGTGCGCACCGCGAACTCAAGAGGGCCATCGAGGGCTACTGGAAGGGCGAACGGAATCTGGACGAGGTTCGGCGCACAGCCGCCGACCTGCGGGCCAGGCACTGGCAGCTTCAGCAGGAGGCCGGCGTCGACCTGATTCCTGTCAATGATTTCAGCTACTACGACCAGATCTTGGATACGTCCATCCTTCTGGGCGTCGTGCCCGAGCGCTATCGGAAGCTGGGCTTGGGCCCCGAGGACACCCTCTTCGCCATGGGCCGTGGTTACCAGGGGGAGCAGGGTGACGTTACCGCCCTGCCCATGAAGAAGTGGTTCACCACGAATTACCACTATCTGGTTCCCGAGATCGATCAGGACACCAAAATCGCCCTGGAAGGCGACAAACCATTCAAGGAGTACCGGGAGGCGCGCGAGCAGGGCATCGCCGCCAAGCCGGTGCTGATCGGACCATACACCTTCCTCAAGCTGGCACGCGGTCCCCAGGGTGAGCTGCTGGATCCTGACCCGGCGCTGGTCCAGGACCTGGCCAAGGCCTATGCGACCATACTGGAGCGGTTCATCGGCCTGGGCGCCGACTGGGTACAGCTGGACGAGCCTTATCTGGTCCTGGACAAGGAGCCTGGCGACCAGGGCCTCTTCGAGACCCTCTACCAGCCCATCCTCAAGGCCCGCCAGAGCGACCAGGGCAAGGTCCGTGTCCTGCTCAACACCTACTTCGGCCATGTGGGCGACTGCTATGAACGGCTGGCTGGTCTGGGCTTCGACGGCATCGGTCTGGATCTGGTCGAGGGCAGGGATGAGAATCTGGCGGCCCTCAAGGAGCACGGCGTGCCCGAGGGAACCACCATCTTCGCCGGCCTGGTCAACGGCCGCAACATCTGGCGCAATGACTATGCAGTCAGCCTGGGCCTCCTGGATGCCCTGCACCAGGTGACTCCGAATGTGGTGGTGGCTACCGCATGTTCCCTCCTGCATGTGCCCTACACGGTGGCCGACGAGGATGGGCTGGATGCCGACACCGTGCGGCCCCACTTCGCCTTCGCCCTGGAGAAGCTGGGTGAGCTGCACGACCTGGCCCGGCTGGCCGATGCCGACGAGGACCAGCGACGCTCCA
This sequence comes from Bifidobacterium asteroides, assembly GCF_009683175.1. Taxonomy (GTDB): domain Bacteria; phylum Actinomycetota; class Actinomycetes; order Actinomycetales; family Bifidobacteriaceae; genus Bombiscardovia; species Bombiscardovia asteroides_H. The sequence continues at coordinate 96,017 of NZ_WKKW01000004.1, read as the reverse complement.
GCAAGGCCCTTGCCGACAACCAGAAGCTCTTCGACGGTAGCCGCGTCCAGCCCGACCCACAGGTGCAACAGCGCCTGGCCGGTCTTAAGGACGAGGACTTTGTACGTACCCCGGCCCGGCCCGAGCGCCAAAGGATCCAGGCCCAGGAGCTGGGTCTGCCCCTGCTGCCTACCACCACCATCGGCTCCTTCCCCCAGACCGCCGAGGTCCGCGCCGAGCGGGCCCGCCTGCGTAAGAAGGAGATCAGCCAGGAGGACTACGACGACTTCATCGCCCGCAAGATCGACCAGGTCATCGATCACCAGGAGCAGATCGGCCTGGACGTCCTGGTCCATGGCGAGTTCGAGCGCAACGACATGGTCGAGTACTTCGGCCAGAACCTCAAGGGCTACCTCTTCACCCGGAATGCCTGGGTCCAGTCCTATGGCACCCGCTGCGTCAAGCCTCCCATCGTCTGGGGGGATATCTCCCGCGCCCGGCCCATCACGGTGCGCTGGTCCTCTTATGCCCAGTCCCGCACCAACCATGTGGTCAAGGGGATGCTGACCGGTCCGGTGACCATTCTCAACTGGTCCTGGCCCCGCGAGGACATCGATCACAAGCAGCAGACCCGTCAGCTGGCCCTGGCCATCCGAGACGAGGTCCTGGACCTGGAGGCCGCGGGCATTCGCATCATCCAAATTGACGAGGCCGCCCTGCGCGAGAAGCTGCCGCTGCGGCGCTCCGACTGGCACAGCCGATACCTGGACTGGGCCATCCCCGCCTTCCGGCTGGTGCATTCCGGCGTCAAACCCACTACCCAAATTCACACCCACATGTGCTACTCGGAGTTCAACGACATCATCAAGGACATTGATGCCATGGACGCCGATGTGATCTCCTTCGAAGCCTCCCGCTCCGACCTGACCGTTCTGGATGCCATCCAGGAGGCCAGGTTCGAGACCGAGGCAGGCCCCGGAGTCTACGACATCCACTCGCCGCGCATCCCCTCCACCGAGGAGATCGTGGACCGGATCCATGCCATCCTGAAGAAGCTGGACGCGGCCAAGGTCTGGATCAATCCCGACTGCGGATTGAAGACCCGAGGCGATAAGGAGACCTGGCCCAGCCTGGAGCACATGGTGGCCGCCGCGCATCAGGTGCGCGCGGAGCTATCGTCCAGTCAGGAGTCGGATCATGCATGAACCTATCTTTTCCCTGGAGGTCTTTCCCCCCAAGCGCGATGCCCCGGTGGGTACCATCTATGACACTTTGGACGGTCTGGAAGGGCTGATGCCCGACTTCATCTCGGTGACCTACGGGACCGGCCGGCGCTCGGACCGCACGGCCACGGCCCGCATAGCCAAGACCATCCATACCGAGTACGGCATCCCTGCGGTGGCGCACTTGACTGCCCAGTACGCGGACCGCGAGGTGATCGATCAGGCTTTGGACATGTTCGACGACGCAGGGGTGGCAGCGGTGCTGGCCCTGCGTGGCGACAGCGTGGAGGGCCGTGAGCCCGCCGGGGTCTTCGACCATGCCAGTGACCTGGCTGCCTACATCCGCTCCCGTCGGCCAAACCTGTCGATATACGGAGCCTGTTATCCCGAGACCCACCCGGAGGCCGCCTCGCCCGAGGAGGACATTGAGAATCTGCGAATCAAGGTCGATTCCGGCGTGGACCATCTGGTTTCACAGCTCTTCTACGACAACGCCGATTTTCTGGACTTCCTGGACCGGGCTCGGGCAGCGGGCATCCAGGTGCCCATCGAGGCCGGCATCATGCCCATCACCAACGAGGGCCAGGTCCGGCACATGAGCGAGGTCTGCAAGGCGCGGATTCCGGCGGCTGTTGAGTCCATCCTGGAACGCTGGGGTGACGACCGGGCCAGCCTGCGCGAGGCGGGCATCATCTACGCCTCTCAGCAGATCGCCGATCTGGTGGCTCATGGGGTGGACGGCATCCACCTCTACTCCATGAACCACTCGGGGGTCACCAGGCGCATCTGGCACAACGTCCGTCACCTCTTCCGTCAGGCGGGTGCCAAGGAGGAGCCGGTCAGCAGCCATAAATAACTGCATAAAAGCGGGGGAGGCCCCGCACCGATGACTGCCAAAGCGCGATTTTCTGCCTTCAGCGACGCTTTCGGCCTTGATTGTCGGTGCGGGGCCTCACCCATGGCCAGACCTTGAGTGCAGCCCTGTTCAGCGGCGGTATCATGCCCAGCAACAGACCAAGGAACATCCCTCCTATGGTCAACCAGGAGGCCAGGTCATGTCCCAGCAGAATCATGACTACCACAAGGCCGGGGCCGATCAAGGATAGGACCGGTATCCAGCGTTGCTGAGAATCGGTCATTCTGTCGTTTTTCTTCGGCAGAAGTCCATAGATCAGTCCTATCGCCAGCCCTATCAGGGCGCACACGATTGTCAGGAGGGTATCGGTCAAGTGCATTCTAGGGTTCCTTCTTTCATGATTGCTCGGGCAAGGCCTTTCTGGTGCCGCGCATGATGCTATGCGTGTGAAAACCGCGAAACGTCCTGCAGATCGTGGCAGACCGGGGAATGCCGCGGCTCTGGAAACGCAAGCGCTTGATGTATGACGGACAAGGTGGCCATCGGCTCGCCCATCTGCATCAAGACAGCCGTTTCACACATTCCAGGTCAGCTCCTCTACGATGATCAGCCTGCGGACTTGTTGACACATCAATGTGTGCGTGGACGCTATAGACAGCTATCATAGCCGCCACAGAGCGGAATCAACAATGGATGGCGGACAGGGAGCACTTCCCTAGAAATGATGGTGTCAGGGAAAAGCAAAGGCTCAAAAGTCTCCCGGAGGAGATTTAGAAACACGTCCCAGGTCGTGTTCAGGATGCCTCCCAGAACCACTCCTCGGGATTCGTTGCGTTGTCGATGCGAATGGCGAAGTCGCCTATGCTCCGCCGGCATTGGCTATCGTATCCTCTGTCTGGCTGAGGCAGTTCGGGAAGGCAGCAAAGTTCCATGACCCAACCTGATCTTCACCATATTCTGTGCATTCCGGGAGGGCCGCAAGTGCTGACGACCCGTTACCCCTATAATGCCTGTACCTGTTCCGCAGATATCAGAGTCGTCGCGGAGCCTGAGGAAAGGCAGGGGATAATTCATGGAAGATCCGGCGCGACCGACCACTTCGACCCTGATTCACCTCGGGTTGCACGACCTGGACAAGGCCCGGGTTCGGCTGGATCGGCTTGCCCGCCTCGTGGACGACCAGGCTCTGGCGCAAACACTGATCCAAGCCCTGGGACAGGCCTGCGATCCTGATGAAGCCCTTGCTGGACTGATACGGATTCTGGAACAGTATCAGAAGGCAGACCGACCGAACTTTCTGGCCGGATCTCCGCAGAAAAGCCAAGAGGCCGCCCAGTCGCTGATCAGGGTGCTGGGGGCCTCGGAGGCCATGGGCCGACTGATGCGCTCGCGGCCGGAGTTGGTAAAGGCGGCCGCTCTGGATCCGGATCACTTGGCTGACTGTCCGGCGGAAACCAGGCAGAGGCGGGTCCTTGACGCCTTGGATAAGGTGGAAGCAAACTCGGACTCCGTGCCCTCGCTGGCGGCTTACGCCGATGCGCTGCGGTTCGAATATCGGCTGCAGCTGGCTGCCGTCATGGCCCGGGATCTGGCAGCCGAGGATCCCCTGGAGCTGGAGCCAGCAATCAGCCGGGCCCTGTCCGATATGGCCGACGCTGCGCTTCAAGGGGCTCTAAACATCGCCCGCCGTCAGGTTACCGACGCGGATTCATGTCGTCTGACGGTCATCGGCATGGGCAAACTGGGCGCCCAGGAACTCAACTACGTGTCCGATGTGGATATCATGTACTTGGTGGAGCCGGCATCGGGAGCGGATTCAAAGGGGACCGATCCCATCGCCGTGGGCACTGCCATGGCGGTCCTCCTGCAGCGGGTCTGTCAGTCGGTCATCCCCGGTTCGACCGAGCCGCCGCTCTGGAAGGTCGATACTGCCCTGAGGCCCGAGGGTCGTGATGGCCCCTTGGTCCGTCGTCTGGACTCCTACGCTGACTACTATGCACAATGGGCCGAAAATTGGGAGTTCCAGGCCCTGCTCAAGGCCCGTCCGGTTGCGGGCGACAAGGCCCTGGGACAGGGCTACTCTGCCATGATCGCGCCCCTGGTCTGGGGTGCCTGCCAGCGACCCAACTTCGTCTACGACTGTCAGCGGATGCGCCAGCGTGTGGAGAGGCTGATACCCGAGGACCGCAAGGAGCGCGAGATAAAGCTGGGCCAGGGAGGACTGCGGGACGTGGAATTCACCGTCCAGATGCTCCAGCTGGTCCATGGCTCCAGCGACGAGGATCTGCGTTGTCCAGCGACTCTTGACGCCTTGCAGGCCCTGTCCCGTGGCGGTTACATTTCACGCAAGCACGGCGACCAGCTGGACCATGACTATCGGTTCGAACGGGTCATGGAACATCGTCTGCAGATGTGGCAGCTGCGTCGCACCCACCTCTTTCCGAAAATCAACCGTTCAGGCACCCCTGGCAAACGGCCGCCAAGCCTGGAGGAACTGGAGAGCAACCGCGATCTGAGGCGGCTGGCCCGGGCATTCGGTCTGCATGCCGACCAGATGCTGGCCCAATATCAGGCCACCAGAATCGAGGTCCGCAACCTTCACCAGGCCATCTACTTCCGTCCCATGCTGCCCATCAACGCCCAGGTGGACGAGGACGAGGTCAGCCTGCGCCCCCAGGCGGCCCGCGCCCGGTTCGCCTCCATCGGCTTTGCCGACCCCGATGCAGCCATCCGCCACGTCACGGCTCTAACCACAGGGGTCACCCGGTCGGCGAGGATCAACCGTATTCTCATGCCCGCTGTCCTCCAGTGGCTGGGGGAGGGCCAGGATCCGGACATGGGACTCTTGGGCTGGCGAACCCTTGAGGAGCACTTCGGCGGCAAGAGCACCTACCTCGGCTTCCTGCGGGACTCCACCTCGGCCGCCCGCCGCCTCTGCCACGTCCTGTCCAACTCCCGCTATCTGTCCGGCGCCCTGGCCCGGTCCGTCCAGTCGGTCACCTGGCTGGGCCATGACCAGGACATGATCCCCCGTGATCGGGCCACCCTTGACAAGCGCGCCGCAGCCTATCGGACACGGCACGCGGACTCGTTGGAGGAGTTCGCCACCGCAGTGCGGGCCATGCGCCGCCAGGAGATCGAGCGGATTGGGCTGGGCTGGATGAGCGGTGTGGACGATCAGCAGGCCTGCCTGGCGGGCATGTCCGATGTCTACGATGCAGCCATCAATGCAGCCTTGGACTGGGCCGTGGACCACCGTTTGGAACAGGCTAGCGCACCAGCAGATCTGGCTGTGATCGGCATGGGCCGCTACGGAGGCAGGGAAGTCAACTTCAACTCGGACGCTGACATCATGCTGATTTACCGTCCAGCCTCGGGCGCCGACCAGGACCAGGCGGCGGAATTCGCACGTGGGGTGACTGCCGACCTGCGGGCCGTCCTGGCTGGACGGGCCAGCCTGGAACCTGGCATCGACCTGGACTTTGACCTGCGCCCCGAAGGTCGCCAGGGTCCTCTGGTGCGTTCCCTGGACTCCTACCAGCGCTACTACCGCGAATGGTCCGAGACCTGGGAACATCAGGCCCTGATCCGGGCCAGGTTTGCAGCCGGGAATGCGGACCTGGCAAAGGCCTTTCTTGAGGGTACGGCCAATCCGTTGCGCTACCCCCAGCAGCCGCCCAACGAGGAGGAGCTGGGACAGATTCGCCGGCTCAAGGCCCGGATGGAGGCTGAGCGACTGCCGCGCGGCGTGCGCCGGGACCGGCACCTGAAGCTGGGCCGGGGAGGGCTGTCTGACGTGGAATGGACTGTCCAGCTCCTCCAGCTGCGTCATGCCCACGATCAGCCTGAGCTGCAGGTCACCGGCACGCTGACAGCCCTGGACGCCCTGGAGGCTGCGGGACTCATCGAGACCAAGGATGCCAAGGCCCTACGCCGCAGCTGGGTGCTCTGCACCGCAGCCCGCAACGCCAACTTCCTCTGGTCCGGACGTGTTTCCCAGGCGGACATCCTGCCTGATGACGGTCAGGTTCTGGGAGGTATCGCGGTCTGCCTGGGCTACCCGGCCCACCGGGGCCAGCACTTTGTCAACGAGCTGCTGGCCGCCATGCGCCGCTGCAGGCAGGTCATGGAACGGCTCTTCTACGGGGGCTGACCCTGGGTCCATCCGGGGTCGTATGCTTGTTCAGGTCACATAAGGTGGCCACCTTGAGGAAGGTGAGCCGTTGTCCCAACAAGTTGATCACGCATCCAACACCTCTTCCGCCGTCGTTCCCCTTCGTGGGCGAAGTGTGGTAACCCTCGACGACATTCCCATGACACAGATCCTGGACCTGCTGGATCGGGCGGCCTATATCGATACCCATCGCCGTCAGGTGGCCCACACCTGTGACGGCCGGGTCCTGGCCACGCTCTTCTATGAACCCAGCACCCGCACCCGGCTCAGCTTCGAGACGGCCATGCTCCGTCTGGGCGGCCAGGTCATCGGGTTCGCCGGCGCCCAGCTGGCCAGCGTCTCAAAGGGAGAGTCCATCAGCGACACCCTGAAGACGGTCTCCAACTACGCAGACATCGTGGCCATCCGCCATCCCAAGGAGGGTGCCGCCCTGGTAGCCTCCCAGGCGGCTACGGTCCCGGTCATCAACGCCGGCGACGGCGGGCACATGCATCCCACCCAGACCCTGACCGACCTGGCCACCATCCGCGCCCGCAAGGGTCGGCTGAACCACCTGACCATCGGCCTGTGTGGTGATTTGACTTTCGGCAGAACCGTCCACTCCCTGATCACCACCCTCTGCCGCCTAGGCCATGTGGACTTCGTCCTGATCAGCCCCGACGAGCTGCGCACCCCCGAATACGTCCTGGAAAGGATCCGCTCCTCGGCCGACTGCACCTACCGGGAGACCGGGGACCTGAACGGGGTTATCGGCGACTTGGACGTGCTTTACATGACCCGTGTCCAGCAGGAGCGCTTCTTCAACGAGGACGACTACCTGCGCCTGCGCGACACCTACATTCTGAATGCCGACAAGCTTCGGGCTGCGCGATCCGACATGGCCATCCTCCACCCCCTGCCCAGGGTCAACGAAATCGCCGTGGAGGTGGACGATGATCCGCGTGCGGCATACTTCCAGCAGGTCCGCAACGGCATGCTGGTCAGAATGGCCCTGGAAAGCGCCCTGCTGGGTGACGAGCTGCCTGGTTACCGCGAGCAGAAGGAGGTGGCGGCATGAAGGTCACCAGCATCGTTGACGGCATCATCATCGACCACGTTCGTGCAGGCACAGCCCTGAAGGTGCTGCACTACCTGCGCGTGGATCCGGCGAAGACCCGGCTGGCCCTCATCATGAATACGGACAGCCGCAAGTACGGGTCCAAGGACATCATCAAGATCGAGCAGACCGGGGATCTGGACCTGACCGCCCTGGGGTTCATCGCCCCCGAGGCTACGGTGGACGTGGTTCGGGATGGCAGGATCGTCAGCAAGCATCAGCCGGACCGCCCCAGTCATCTGGTGAACGTCATCACCTGCGTCAACCCCCGGTGCGTGACCACTGTGGAGACCGGCGTTGACCAACGCTTCCACTTGGACGCTGCCGGGGTTTACCGCTGCGACTACTGCGACGAGAAGGCTGAAGACTGACATGCGGCTGCTGGGGTTGACTGATTGGCGTAGCGGCAGGGCGGTCGATCTGGTACTTCCCCAGGCCGCCAATGGTGCGCTGATTGACGAGACCGGTGCCATGTCGGCAGAGGTGGATCAGATAGACGCCTCGGGGCTGGTGCTGGCTCCCGCCCTGATCGACCCCCACGTCCATCTGCGGGACCCTGGCCAGACCGACAAGGAGGACATGGTCACCGGCACAGCTGCCGCAGCCGCCGGAGGCTACGGGCTGATACTGCTCATGCCCAACACCCAGCCAGCCATGGACGGACGCGCCAGGATGGCCGACGGGCGCACGGTCATTGACTACCTGGAATCCTACGAGCAGGACCACGGGCTGAGACTGCCGGTGGGCTATGCCCTCTGCGTGGCGGCCACCCTGGATCGGGCTGGCCGTCAGGCCTCGAACCCTGACGACTGGTCGGGCCACCTGCCTGGCCACGGATGGGCACACCCCGTAGTGGCCATCAGCGACGACGGCTCGGCCGTCACCGATCAGACACTGGAGGCCGTGGCCGCCAACGCAAGGGCTTTCGACGTGCCCATCCTGGATCACTGCGAACACCACGAGCACGGTCAGGTCAACCTTGGAGCCGTCAGCCGCCGACTGGGGTTGGAGGGGATTCCAGCCTCGACCGAGACCGCCATCATCAATCGGGACATCGTCTTGGCGGAACGTACCGGCATCCGGGTGCACCTGCAGCATGTCAGCACCGCCGGGGGATTCGAGGCCGTCCGCCGGGCCAAGGGCCGTGGATTACCGGTCACCTGCGAGACCGCGCCCCACTATCTGGCCCTCTGCGACGAGGACCTGCTGCGCTGCGGCAGCATGGCCAAGATGAACCCTCCGCTGCGCTCCCGCGCCGACCAGCAGGCAGCCCTTGAGGCCGTGGCCGACGGCACTGTGGACATGATTGCCACCGACCACGCCCCACATACTGCTGCTGAAAAGGCGCTGGGGCTCAAGGATGCCCCCAACGGCATCATCGGCCTGGAGACTGCATATGCGGTCTGCAACCAGGTTCTGGTCAAAAGCGGGCTCATCAGCCATGACCGCTTGATCGAGCTCATGTCCCTGGCTCCGGCCGGGCTCATGGGCGTGCATCGGCTCCTGCCTGAAGACCTGCCTTCGAACACTGCCAACAAGGTCAATAAGGCCGACACCGGTCCCCTTCAACTGGAGGCCGACAAGCCCAGCGAGACCGGCCAGCCGCCCGTTGACTTGGTCATCCTGGACCCTGAGGCCAAGTGGAAGGTTGATCCCAGCCGTTTCCACTCCAAGGCGAGGAACACCCCCTTCGCAGGGGCGGAACTGGCCGGACGGGTCATGGCCACCATCAAGGATGGGCGTCTGGTCTTCTCCCGCCTGCCCGCAAGCCGCCTCATCCCCAGGGAAAGGATCTGAGCATGGACCGACTGACCGCGCTCATTCAGGACAAGCAAAATCCGACTGTGGTCGGCCTGGATCCACGACCGGAACTGCTGCCCGGCCAGCTGATCGAACAGGCCAGACAACGTGCCGCTGGGAGCATGGCCCAGATGGGTCTGGACCCCAAGGATCCGCAACAGACCCAGGGTGAGCAGGCCCAGGCTGTCTGGGCGGACCACCTGGCCCGGGCCTATCTGCGCTTCAACCTGGCCATCCTGGAGGGCGTGGCCGACCTGGTGCCTGCAGTCAAGCCTCAGATCGCCATGTACGAGGCCCTGGGAGCCTGGGGCATCAGGGCCTACACCGGCACCTGCCGGGCCGCAGCCGACCGCGGCCTCTACGTCATCGGGGATGTCAAGCGCGGGGACATCGGCTCAACAGCCGAGGCCTATGCCGCCCATCTGGACGGGCTTCCCCTGCCCTTCAATCCAGGACAGACAGTGGATGGGCCGACCCGGGCAGGGGGAAGGTTCCCCTGGTATGAGGATGCCCTGACCATCAATATCTACCTGGGCTCCGACGGGGTGGAGCCCCTCCTGCAGGCGGCCGAGCACATCCAGGGTGACCTCTTCGCCCTGGTGCGCACCTCCAACCCTTCGGGCAGTCAGATCCAGGAGCTGGGTCTGGACACTCACTCGGGCGGTGGCACCATCTATCAACGCCTGGGCGACCTGGTCGAATCCTGGGGGCAGCCCTCCATCGGCGAATCGGGCTACTCCAGGCTTGGGGCTGTGGTCGGCGCCACCCACCCTGAGGACGGCGCACTGCTGCGCCGGGCCATGCCCCACACCTTCTTCCTGGTCCCCGGCTACGGAGCCCAGGGTGGTTCGGCGGCCGACGTGGCGCCCATGTTCGACCGGTCCGGCGGCGGCGCTGTGGTCAACTCCTCACGGGGGATCATCGCAGCCTGGCGGAAGGATCCGGACTACAGCCCGCAGCTGAGCGTCCAGGCGGCCCTGGGTATGGTCACCCGCGATGCCCGCCGGGCCGCAGAGGCCATGAAGGACGATCTCAATCAGGCGATCAAGGAGGCCCGATGAAACCCAACCTCTTCATATCCACCAGCCGGGTGGAGGAGCAGGCCCGACAGGCGGGTCGGATGCCCGGACGCCGCACGGCCCAGGTCACTGGTATGGAGCCCCTGGACCGGCAGGTCTGGCGGATGACCATCTGCGACCCCTACCTGGCGGCCCACGCTCCGGCAGGAACCTTCATCAACCTCTACTCGTCTGACCGCATGACCATGATGCCCAGACCCTTCGGCATCAGCCGGGTTCTGGAGGGCGAGCAGATTGAGATCATCTTCGCCGTGGTGGGCCAAGGGACCTACGAATTCTCCCGACTGCAGCCAGGCATGGCTGTGGACCTGTTGGGGCCCCTTGGTCATGGCTTCGACCTGGAGAAGCCGGCCCACTATCTGCTGGTGGGTGGTGGTCTGGGCGTCCCCCCGCTGATCCGCGCAGCCCAGTGCCTGCAAGGCCGGTCCGATGTGCACACCACCGCCCTGCTGGGCTACCGTGACCACCGGTTTGCCGATGCCATCATGGGTTCGCTGACCGACCGGCTGGAGTCCATCGACAATGCCTCCGGGGATGTCATAACCCTCTTGGACCGTGTTCGCGGCGACATCGATCCCGAGCGGACCATCATCCTGACCTGCGGACCTCTGCCCATGATGCGGGCCGTGGCCGCCTGGGCCCGCAAGACAGGTCTGCCGGCCCAGTGTTGCATGGAGTCCCGGATGGGTTGTGGCTACGGCACCTGCGTGGCCTGTGTGGTCGACACCGTGGACGGCAGGCTCAAGGTCTGCAAGGACGGCCCGGTCTTCGCCGCCGACCGTCTGATCTGGGATGCAGACGAGGACAAGAAGGAGACACGATGAGCGGGCTGACAATCATGGATCCTCTGGAGCCACACGTCTGGCGGCATGGCACTATTGTGGCCGGCACGCCCTGGAAGAACCCGGTGGGCACGGCCTCGGGCACCTTCAACCTGGATGCCTGCGGGGATTATTATGATGTCTCCCAGATGGGCGCCATCTCCACCAAGGGGGTTTCACCGGTTCCCTGGGAAGGCAACCCCACGCCCAGGACCGCCGAGAGCCCAGCCGGCATGGTCAATTCCGTGGGCCTGCAGAACCCGGGCGTAGACCATTACCTGGTGGACGAGCTGCCCAGACTCAAGGCCCTTGGAGCCAACGTGGTCACCAATGTGGCCGGTCACAGCGACGAGGACTATGCCACCGTCGTGGAACGCTTGGCCGACTCCCCGGCGGACATGTTGGAGATCAACGTCTCCTGCCCAAACGTCTCACATGGGGGGATGTCCGTGGGCACTGACGCCAAGGCCCTCAACCGGCTGATTACCCGCCTTCGGGCTCTGACCGACAAGCCCATGGTGGTCAAGCTGACCCCCAACGTCACCGACATCGTAGAGGTGGCCCGAGCGGCCGTCGATGGGGGAGCGGATGCCCTCAGCCTGATTAACACCCTGGTAGGCATGCGCATCGACATTACTACAGGCAAACCCATCCTGGCCCAAGGCACCGGCGGTGTCTCAGGCCCCTGCATCCTGCCCATTGCCTTGTCCTTCGTCTGGCGGGTGCGCCAGGCACTGCCCGACATTCCCATCATCGGCATCGGGGGCATCGACTCGGGACGCACGGCCTTGGAATTCCTTTATGCGGGGGCCAATGCCGTGGAGGTGGGGGCTGCGGCCCTGGTGGATCCTGTGGCTCCCATGCGGGTGGCTCGGGAACTGGACGATCTGTTGGACGAGCGGCCCGATCTGGCCGATTTGCTCAAGAAAGGGGAATGCTGGCGATGAGTGCATCCGCAGCAGAAGACAAGGCCAACCATGACGGGGATGCCCAGGAGCAGACCCTCCGCATCCAGGAGGGCTTCACCAGCTTCCTGCTCCAGAGCGGAGCGCTCAAGTTCGGTGACTTCACCCTGAAGTCGGGGCGGCGCTCGCCTTACTTCATCAATGCCGGGGCTTTCAACGACGGACGGCTGATTGCCTTGCTGGGGGAGTTCTACGCCCGGACCATTGTTCAGGCCGTGAAGCAGGGGACCCTTCCCGCCGACATCGACACGGTTTTCGGCCCAGCCTACAAGGGGATTCCCCTGGCCGTCTCCACAGCCATAGCACTGAGCGGGGCACACGGAATGCCGGTCGGCTATACCTTTGACCGCAAGGAGGTCAAGGACCATGGCGACGGAGGCCTTATGGTCGGCACGCAGCTCAAGGACGGCATGAGGGTGCTGCTGGTGGATGACGTCATGACCGCCGGAACCGCGGTTCGCCAGGTGGTGCCCAAGATCATGTCCCAGGCCAAGGTCACCATCGTCGGCCTGGTGCTCTCTGTAGACCGGATGGAGCGCACCGGTCAAGGCCAGGGCTCGGCTGTGGAGTCAATCATGGACGAGTTCCATTTCCCGGTCATCAGCATCGTCAACGTCCGCCAGATCTTCGATGCTGCTGCCTCCATGAAGGGCCCGGACGGGTCACCCATTCTGGACCAGCGCACGGCAGATGCCGCCAGGGACTATCTGGAGCGCTACGGGGCCTGAGCAAAGGACCGTCTTATATCAACATGCGAATTGTGCATTCGTACCACATTGACGCACCTTCTTCGGATGGTCATTCTGCCGGATGACCCTCGTGTAGATTAATAAAGGTCCGACGGGCAGGCCGGCGGATCATCATCGCAAGGAAGGCCATGGATCATGACGAAACCGCAGGAGCAGAACGGTCATGAGGAACCGGACCAGACTAGGGACGATGCAGTGGATTCGGTGAAGCCTACCGCTTCGGCCACAGCAGCTGACGCAGTGAACCCTTCAGCTGTGGCTGAATCTGCTGATAGTCATATTGCGACTGAGGATGAACCGGCAGAGGCAGGCCAGCCCCAGGAGAGCGAGTCTGAAGAAAGTGCGTCTGCACAGCGCTTGCGGAGGTTTCCGCTGATACTGGTGGCGGTGGCTCTTGTGCTGGTGCTTGCGGCAGGCATATACATGCTATGGGCAGAACATTCTGGAGTCGGCCAGTCTGCCCAAAAGCCCTCCTCAGGAGCATCGACCGCGCAAGTCGGTCAGGCTCCCAGCGGAGACGCCACGGCCTATAAGGATCTGCAAGAGGTCGCCGTCAAGCCTTCGGTGGCCGACGACCAAGGAGGGCTGACCGTTTCAGCCAAAGGGGTCGGCAGCAAGAAGAAGGTTGCCGATGCGCCCACCCTTGAGATCTTCATGGACCCCATGTGCCCCTGGTGTGGCAAGGTGGGCCGGGTCATCGATCCGCAGCTGCAGCGCATGATCAGCGCCGGCCAGATCAACGTCACCTACAACTTTTTGAACTTCCTGGATTCAGCCTCAAGCGACGAGTACTCCAGTCGCGTGGACAACGCCCTGGCTATGGTGGCCCAGGAGGACCCGGATCATCTGCCGGCCTTCGCCGCTGCCATTTTTGCCACCGACTTCCAGCCTGATGAAAGCTCCTATCAGGCCGTCTCCGACGCGCGCCTGGCCGACCAGGCCGTGGGAGCTGGAGTGCCCAGGTCCTTGGCAGACCGTTTCGCCCAGGGCACCTACAGGCCATGGGTGGACAAGGTCAACGACTACGCCATCACCCGGAAGGATGCCAAGGACGCCAAGGGCGAGTTCTCAACACCCACCATCATGATCAACGGCAAGGTCTGGGATTTGACCGCAGCGGCAAAGAGCCAGGGAGGGCTGGAACATCTGGACCAAGCCCTGCTCAAGGCCCTGGGGCTCAAATCGCAGGATGTGGGTCATCAAGGAAAGATGCCATCCATCGGAGCCCAAGGAAAAGCGCTGAAAGTACAGTGACCGGTTGCTTGTTTTGCTGCTACTCGCCTGACTCCTGTTCAATCAGCGAGTATCCGTGGTTGGACACCACCTGGCGCAGCTTGTCCAAGTAGAGTTCGGCAGCGTGGGACAGTTTGGTCCGGCTGTTGACGATCCAACCCACCAGCATGGATTCATCTGATTCCAAGGGGACGCTGACGATCTTCTCGTTGTTCAGATCCTCGTTGTCGATGCCTGTGCAGACCGTGTAGGCGTTCAGCCCCACGATGAAGTTGAGCATGGTGGCCCGGTCGCTCACAGTGATCTGCTTGGGGGAGTAGTCGGGCCAGACCGCCTCCTCGGCAAAGTAGAAGGAGCCTTCTTCGCCCTGCTCATATTGCAGGAAGGGATAGGGTTCCAGGTCTTTCATGGTCACCATGGCCCGATCTGCCAGGGGGTTGGTCCGGGCGATGAAGACATGCAGGTCCGCGCGGAAAAGAGGGTGGAAGTCCAGGTGCTTCTCGCGGAGCATCTTGGAAAGGACCCGTTTGTTGAAGTCGGACTCGTAGATGATGCCAATCTCCGACTGGAGGGTGGCCACCTGGTCGATGATGTCCCTGGTGCGCGTCTCCCGTATGGTGAATTCGTACTCGTCCGAATCGATGGAGTTGATCATCTCCACGAACGCTTCGACTGCGAACATGTAGTGCTGGGTGGAGACCCGGCAGAGCTGCTTGCGGGGCCTGACCTGCCGGTAGCGGGCCTCCAGCAGGTCGGTCTGGTCCAGAATCTGCCGGGCGTAGGTCAGGAATTCCGCCCCGTCCACGGTCAGAGCAATCCCCTGCGAATGGCGGGTGAAGATCTCGATGCCCAGCTCGTTCTCCAGCTCCTTGACCGATGAACTCAGGGCCGGCTGGGAGATGTAGAGCTCATGCGAGGCCTCGTTCATGGAGCCGCATTCGACAATTTTGACGATGTAGCGCAGTTGGAGCAGTGTCATATAAGCCAATCTATACCCAAGGCCCTATCGGCCCAGGGCCACGGTTTCCGCCATGCCCTGGTTTGCGGCCTCCTGATCCAGATAGCGACCCGGTCCCTGGACCTGGGGGTTGCCGTCTCCATCGGTCTCGAAGCTGTAGACCATGGGCACGCCGGTGGGTACATTGATGGATCGGATGTCCTTGTCGTCTACGCCCTCAAGGACCTTGATCAGGCTGCGGACCACGGAACCGTGGGTGACGATGAGCACAGTCCGACCCTGGGCCAGGTTGGGGGCTATCCGGCTGCGCCAGTAGGGATGCAGGCGAATCAGCAGGTCCTTGAGGCACTCGGCACGGATCTCGGCCGGATTCTGGCTGTCCAACTCGTCGCCCATGGCCGGGGCATAGCGCGGATCCCGTCCCTGAAAGTAGGGTGAATCGGTTGCGATGGCAGGCGGCCGAACATCGTAGGAACGCCGGTAGATATTGAATTGCTGCTGGCCGTATCGTTCCAGCATGGCCGGTCGCGTCTGTCCCTGGAAGGCGCCATAGTGGCGTTCGTTCAACCTCCATGTGCGCTCCACCGGAATCCAGGCCCGATCGACAAGGTCCAGGACAGTGTTGGCGGTGATGATGCTCCGCGTCAGCAGGGAGGTGAAGACCAGTTCAGGCAGCAAGCCTGATTTCTTGAGCAGCTGTCCGGCATGGCGGGCCTGTTGCAGTCCGCGTTCCGTCAGGGGTACGTCCACCCAACCGGCGAAACGGTTGACCGACTTCTGAGTCCAGACGCTCTCTCCGTGACGCATGACGATGAGCTGCGCGGTCATCGAATCAACTCCTTTTCCAACCACATGCTTAGAACCAAAGTGAGCTGTTTTCGAAGAATTGAGAGGCATCGTCTCCGTCTTGGATGGATTGGTCGATCTGTTCAGCAGCCCCTTCGGCTCTGGACATGACCAGTCCTATGGCCCTGGGTAGGGCATCGGCCACCTGCCCGGCGCGGATTGGCTGTCCCATGTGCCCAGCAACGACCCCCTGACCCTCTGGCTGGTTGTCCTCGGCAACCAGATCCGCAAAGTCCTGAGGCTTGCGGGGGTCGAAGATCAGCGGTTGCTCCCAGCCGGTCTGCCTGCCGCCGCTGGCCAGAGAACCTGCCAGTCCGTGCAGGAAGGCCGCGGCAGCCGTTAGATCCACCATCAGTGTGGCATCATCCTGGATCGGTCCGGCGTTCTGGGCCAGCATGGCCCCGATGGTTCCGGAGAGCACGTCCCCTGATCCGGCTGTGGACAGCCAGGCTGGGCCGAAACCGGTGGTCATGACTCGAGGGCGGTCGGTGCCGTCCTCGCCGACGACCAGCGTGATGGCCCCCTTGAGCAGAATGGTGGCCCCGGTCAGTTGGCAGGCGCGGACAGCCCAGCGCAAGGGTTCGGCCATGACCTGGTCGCCGTCCACGTTCTCGCCATGCGAGTTGAGCAGGGCGGCCATCTCGCCGGCATGCGGGGTCAGCACGGTACGCGGGCCCAGTCGGTCCGGCAGCAGATCCAGGGCTCCTGCATCGGCCACCACCGGCGGGTCGGCCGCTGCATCGTCCTCGTCCAGGTCCGCGGCCTGACGATTGAGTATGTCGGCAATCAGGTCCCGCTGGCCGTCCTGGCCTTCAGGTCCGGCGGCCTCCTGGGCCTGCCGGGTGGGCACGCCCGAGCCCAGCACCCAGGACTCGACCCGCCCACGGCCCAGGACCGTTTCGGGCAGCTCCTGCAGGATCAGGTTGCCCACCTGTTCGGGGCCACAGTAACGGATCATGCCCACATTGCCGCTGGCCGCAGCCCTGCTGGAGAGCAGCCCGGCTCCATGGTAGAGGGCGGATCCGGTGACCAGGCCGACCACGCCCCGGCTGTACTTGGTGTCATCGACCCGGGGCGCCCGCAGGAGACCGGCGCAGTCCTCGGCGTTCATGCAGGAGACGCTGGGGACCAGGGCCGAGGTATCGAAGCCGAAGTCCACCAGGACGATTCTGCCGCAGACGTAGGCGGACGGGGGCAGCATCAGGCAGGGCTTCATGGCCCCCATGGTCACGGTCACATCAGCCGGGATGTAGGCCCCGGGCAGGGTGCCTTCATCAATGTCCACGCCGGAGGGGGTATCTACAGCCAACACCAGGGGGCCATCCTGTCCGGCGGGGTCGTGCCAGGCTGGTCTGTCGGGCAGACCGCTCTCCATGCCCAGTTCTGCGGCCAGAGCTGCGGGAATGCCGCGCAATGCACCCTTGAGACCGATACCCGTCATGGCGTCGATGATCAAATCCGCCTGTCGGCACAGCTCCAGGGCCTGGTCCAGCTCCTCGGAAGCCTGGTCCGGTCCTACTGGTGCCTCGCAGCCCTGGATGGCTGCCTGGGGATCCAGGGCAGTGACCACTCCGCCGGCGCGCAGGAGGGCATCCAACCCGCCCTGGTGCAGGCTGCGCCCGGTCGCCACCACAGTCACATCGGCTCCATGCCCGGCCAGATCAGCCGAGGCATAGAGCCCATCGCCGCCATTGTTGCCGGCCCCTGCCAGCAGGACGATCCTGGCTCCTGCCGGCTCCAGCCCGGCCTGGGTCAGCATGACGTCGGCCACGGAGGCCAGGGATCCGGCGGCAATGCGCATCAGGGGCACCCCGTCATCCAAAAACGGCTGCTCCAGGGATCGGATCATGTCGGCGGTATAGGCGCTGGTGGCCAGGGTCCGCCGGGCTTCGCGGCGTTCATCTGATGACGGCTTCATGGCATCACACCCCTCATTCAAAAGGTCCACGTGCGGCGGCGGCAGGGCCGGCCACGTGCTGGCTCCACTCTATCCGATGGCCTTGTCCTGCAAGCGTTATAAGGTCTGCCTATTTACGAGGGCAGGAAAGGAAATCATGCAGGGATTCGCGATGCCGAATCAAGGCCAGATTATGGCAGTGGTCCTGACGGTGGTGCTCTGTGGCCTGATCGGCTTCGAGCGCGAGTTCCTCAAACACGACGCTGGCATCCGCACCCACATTCTGGTGGGCCTGGGCAGCTGCCTGTTCACCATGGTCTCCCTCTACGGCATCCAGGCCGCTGTAGGAAACTATTCCTGGGATGCCTCGCGAATCGCGGCCGGGGTGGCCTCGGGCATCGGCTTCATCGGTGCCGGAGTCATCTTCTTCAACCATGATTCGGTCAAGGGTCTGACCACGGCCAGCGCCATCTGGGTGGCCGCCGCCGTGGGCATGGCCTGCGGGGTTCAGCTCTTCGCCATCGCCATCCTGGCCGTCGTCTTCTACTTTCTAGCTGTCCTGGTCATCGCGCCCATCCTCAAGTGGTTCCTGCGCAATCGTCAGAACACGGTCCTGCGCATCGTATATCAGGACGGACACGGCTGTCTGCGCGAATCCCTGCTGCTGGCCACCCGCATGGGCTTCGAATCCCGGGTGCTGACCATCCATGAGCTGCACCGGGATGCCTGGAAGGGCGCCGATGTCACCGTCAACCTGCTGGGCAAGGGGGACGTGACCGAGCTGGTCGAATCCATTGGGCAGACTCCAGGGGTCAAAGGGGTGGAGGTCCTGGGGGAGGACGACTGACCCGCTTTTCGCCATTGTGGCTACCTACTCTTCGGCAACCAGATCCAGGTAGTCGTCGCTCCAGAGGTCCTCATCACCGTCGGGCATGAGCAGCACCCGCTCGGGGTTGAGCGCCTTGACGGCCCCCTCGTCGTGGGTGACCAGCACGATGGCCCCCTCGTACTTGGCGATGGCCTTGAGTATCTCGTCGCGGGAAGCGGGGTCCAGGTTGTTGGTGGGCTCGTCCAGCAGCAGGACGTTGGCCCGGCTGGTCACCAGGGTGGCCAGGGCCAGTCGGGTCTTCTCGCCGCCCGAAAGCACCTTGGTGGGCTTCATGGC
This sequence comes from Bifidobacterium asteroides, assembly GCF_009683175.1. Classification (GTDB taxonomy): domain Bacteria; phylum Actinomycetota; class Actinomycetes; order Actinomycetales; family Bifidobacteriaceae; genus Bombiscardovia; species Bombiscardovia asteroides_H. Next base: position 77,176 of record NZ_WKKW01000004.1, on the reverse strand, counting down.
GTCGTCCCCCGAGAAGAGGAAGGAGCCCAGGATGGTCCGCGCCTGGGTGTTGTCCAGGTCAGGGGCCACATGCTGCAGGTTCTCCAGAACGGTGACGTCGTTATCCAGTGTGTCATGTTCCTGGGCGAAGTAGCCGATCTTGGCCCCGTGCCCCAGGGTCACCTTGCCCGTGTCGGGCTGCTCGATGCCGGCCAGCAGGCGCAGGGTGGTGGTCTTGCCAGCGCCGTTGTATCCCAGGATGACCACCCGGGAGCCCTTGTCGATGGCCAGATTGATTCCGGCGAAGACGATGTTGGATCCGTAGGCCTTGGAAAGGTCCTCGGCCATGATGGGCGTGCGGCCGCAGGGGGCAGGATCCGGGAAGCGCAGGTCGGCCACCTTTTCGGCCTTTTCCGCCTCCTGGGTGTCGGCCAGCAGGCGCTGGGCGCGGCGCATCATGTTCTGGGCGGCCACGGCCTTGGTGGCCTTGGCGTGCAGTCGGATGCCCTGACGCATCAGACGGTCGGCCTTCTTCTCGGCCACCTCCCGTTCGCGGCGACGGCGCTCCTCGTCCACCACCCTCTGGCGCAGGTAGGCCTTCCATCCCATGGTGTACATGTCGATGCAGGAGCGCTGGGCATCCAGGTGCCAGATGCGATTGACGGTCTCGTCAAGCAGCTCGGTGGAGTGGGAGATGATCAGGAAGCCGCCCTCGAACCGGCGTAGGTAGCCCTTGAGCCACTCGATGGAGTCGGCATCCAAATGGTTGGTGGGCTCGTCCAGAATCAGGGTGTCGGCATCGGAGAAGAGGATTCTGGCCAGCTCGACCCGTCGGCGCTGACCGCCGGAGAGGGTGCCCAGTGCCTGCTGCAGGGTCTCCTGGCTCAGCCCCAGGCTCTCGCCCATGACGATGGCCTGTGATTGTGCCGCATAGCCCCCGGCGTTCTCGAAGTCCTGCTGGGCCTTGTCGTAGCGCTTCATGGCCTTTTCCATGACCTTGGGATCAGGACTGGTCATCTCGGTCTCGGCCTTGCGCATCCGCTGGATGATGGAAGCGATGTCCCTGGCGCTCATGACCCGGTCCAGGGCGCTCTGCTCGGAGTTGCCCGCATGGGTGGACTGGGGTAGGTATCCCAGCTGTCCGGTCACACGCACCTTGCCGGCCGAGGGGAGCATATCGCCGGTGATGACCCGGGTCAGTGTGGTCTTGCCTGCGCCGTTGCGGCCCACCAGGCCGATCCGGTCGCCCTTGGTCACGTGGAAGTCGGTGGCTTGCAGCAGTAGCCGGGCACCTATTCGGATCTCAAGTCCCTGCGCCTCAATAGCCATGCCGCCTCCGACCCCGCTTTCCTTATGGATTCAAAACTTGCAAGGAATCATGGTAGCAAGAAGCAAGCCCCGCCAGTGCGTCTCGGCTGACGGGGCAATGGATCAGTCATGGATGGGTCAGCGACGGACCACCCTGAACTTGCTCCAGGGGAAGTAGACCAGGAAGGCACCCACTGCGGTCAAAGCAATGACGAGCACACCCATGACTGCCGCGAAGGAGAAGATCCTGATGCCGATGCCCAGGCAGGCCCAGATGACCACCAGGCCGAAGACCCAGTCCTTGCCATGCCTGTTCATCAGATAAGCGACGGCCAGTAGGGCGCCGACCACGATGATGGTGGCGAATCCCTGTACTGCATTGCCGACCTTGTGCCCGGCCACCACCATGTATCCGGCGTTGACCAGGGTGGCCACACTCAGCCAGCTGGCGTAGATGGACAGGGGGATCCAATCCAGGGCCTTGGCTGCGGTGGGGGTTCCGGCCTTGGTGGCATCCCTGCGCACCAGGGCGTAGAGCATCCAGGCCAGCACGGTCAGAATGAGGATGATGACCAGGGCCCAGAAGTTTCGCTCCATATGCCACAGTGCCAGCCAGGCGATGTTCAGGCAGCAGGTGGCCACGAAGAGCAGCCCGCTCAGCGTGAAGGGCAGGAAGCCAAGACGTTTGCGGCTGGGGCCGGCCAGGCAGAAGCGGAAGAGCCAGATGGCCAGGGCGATGTAGATGACCCCCCAGATGGCGAAGACGTAGCCGGCGGGCATGATCCACAGGTCGACCTTGCGTGCCAGGCCGCCCACGGTCGTGCCATTGAAGTGGTAGACCTCCGCATAGCCGTTGAAGCCCACCATGGCCACCCAGGCAACCCAGAGCAGGATGTCCTCGAAGATCTTCCAGCCACGTCCCTTGGAGGATTCCTGTTCTTTGTCAGGCTCACCCTGCTTTGCTTGATTTGATTCCTGCGCTGCCTCATTGCTGCTGTTTCCAGAGCGAGCGCCGCCTCCATTGGTGGTCTGATCGACATCGGTTTTTCCGGTCGATGCCTTCTTCGACGAATCATCAGACCTTTTGGCCGGTGCACCCAAAGGCGATGAACCTGAGCTAGACGAACTTGAAGTAGACGACTTTGGAGTCGATGAATTTGAAGCCGATGCACCCGAAGATGCCGAACTTCCATTTCTCGATTCCTGGGTCGCCGATGACGAGTGTGAATTTGATTGGCTGCCCTGCATGGCAGGGGAGGTGCGCTTGGCCCTCTCGACCGGGTCCTCATCGTCGGTCCAGAGTCTGCGCGGATTGTCCTTGTCAGTCATGGCACATGCTTCCTCTCCTTGCCGGCCGCAACCGTACTGCCGCCTTTGGGATTGCCCCGGGCATGGGCCGACCGGCCTCTGCTCCAACTCTAAATCAGCCCGCCTGGCTCAGTGGTATTGACCACCCGTTCCGGGCGGCCGCCGGTGCTAGCCTGAAGCCGAACACAGGAGAGGGGAGTGCAGCATGGCCGAACCTTCACATCGATGTGATTGGGCCCGGGTGGACGACCCACTCATGCGCAGCTACCACGACCGTGAGTGGGGTCGCCCCCTTCACGGCTCCCAGAGGCTCTTCGCCATGCTCTCCCTGGAGATATTCCAGTGTGGGCTCAGCTGGAAGCTGGTCCTGCACCGCCGCCAGGCCCTCTTCAGGGATTTCGACAACTTCGATATTCAGGCCGTCGCAGCATTCGACGCGGACCGAATCGACTCTCTCATGGCCGACCCAGCCATCATCCGCAATCGTCGCAAGATCGAAGCCACGGTGGCCAACGCGGCCCTGATCGCCCGACAATTTCCCGGGGAGGCATTCGACCGCTACTGCTGGTCCTTCACCGGTGGCCAAACCATCAACCACGACTACCCGGACGACCCCTCCATACCGCGCTACGACCACCTGTCAGCCATCGTCTGCAAGGACATGCGCGACCTGGGCCTGCGCTTCCTGGGGCCGGTGACGGTCCACTCTTTCCTCCAGGCAGCCGGTATGATCAACGACCACCAGCACGACTGCTTCCTCAACGGCTGCGGCAGTCCGCCCCTGGATTCGCCCGCCCCGTCCATCTAAGCCGTCGTCGAACACCTGTTCGAATTATTCGGCCCCGGCGATATTATGGTCAGGCTTTGGCCTCAGCCTTGGCCATGGGTCTTCAGGGAAGCGGATGGGAAGCACGTGAAGCAGCAGAACAAGCCTAAGTCGACAGTGGACGCGGCCATCGAGAACCCGCGCATGATCGAATCCAAGGGGTCCCTGGTGGCGGACCTGTCCATGGTGCCCAACGACCGCAAGATCGTCATCCAGGGCGCACGGGCCCACAACCTCAAGAACGTCAACCTGTCCATACCCCGCAACCGGATGGTGGTCTTCACCGGCCTGTCGGGCTCCGGCAAGTCCTCCCTGGCCTTCGACACCCTCTTCGCCGAGGGGCAGCGCCGCTATGTGGAGTCCCTTTCCGCCTATGCCCGCCAGTTCCTGGGGCAGATGGACAAGCCCGATGTGGACTTCATTGAGGGTCTGAGCCCGGCCGTCTCCATCGACCAGAAGACCACCAACCGCAACCCCCGGTCCACGGTGGGCACCATCACCGAGGTCTACGACTATCTGCGCCTGCTCTTCGCCAGGACCGGCATTCCCCACTGCCCGGTCTGCGGGGCCGAGGTACGCGCCCAGACACCACAGCAGATCGTCGACACCCTCATGTCCAGGCCGGAGGGGACCCGCTTCCAGCTGCTGGCCCCCATCGTCAAGGGCCGCAAGGGCGAGTTCGTGGAGACCCTTGAGCTCCTGCGCTCCGACGGCTACTCCCGGGCCATCATCGACGGGGACATGCACCAGCTGTCCGACTCCATCAAGCTGACCAAGCAGAAGAAGCACACCATCGAGGTGGTGGTGGACCGGCTGGTCATCCGCGAGGGCATGCGCCAGCGGCTGACCGACTCCGTGGAGACCGCCCTACGCCTGGCCAAGGGCACGGTGGTGGCCGACTTCGTGGATCTGGATGCCAAGGACCCCGAGCGCCGCCAGCCCTTCTCCGAAAAGCGTTCCTGCCCCAACGGCCACGAGCTGGAGCTGGACGAGATCGAGCCCCGGACCTTCTCCTTCAACGCCCCCTATGGAGCCTGCCCGGCCTGCACCGGCCTGGGATTCAACCTGGAGATCGACCCCGAGCTGGTGGTGCCCGACCCGGAGAAGAGCCTCAAGGACGGGGCTGTGGAGCCCTGGAGCGGCACCAAGAGCCAGCAGCGCTTCTACGGCCATCTGCTGGACGGCCTGGCCAAGGAGATGGGCTTCTCCACCTCGACCCCCTGGAAGGACCTGCCCGAGGAGGTCCGTCATGCCGTCATGTACGGGCACGACTTCAAGGTGGACGTCTCCTACCGGAACCGCTGGGGCCGCCTGCGCGAGTACACCACCGGGTTCGAGGGCGTGGTCCGCACCCTGATGCGCCGCCACGACGAGACCGACTCGCAGCCCATGAAGCAGTATTACGAGTCCTATATGCGCGAGGTGCCCTGCCAGGTCTGCCAGGGCAAGCGTCTGAAGCCCGAGGTCCTGGCCGTGACCGTGGACGGCCTGTCCATCGCCCAGGTCTGCGACATGGCCGTGTCCGCCAGCCTGAAGTGGGTGGAGGGCCTGCACATGGAGGGCGCCCTGGCCAAGATCGCCGGCGAGGTCCTCAAGGAGATCCGCGCCCGCTTGCGCTTCCTCAACGACGTGGGTCTGAACTATCTGACCCTGTCCCGGGCGGCGGCCACCCTCTCCGGCGGCGAGGCGCAGCGCATCCGCCTGGCCACCCAGATCGGCTCGGGCCTGGTGGGCGTCATGTACGTGCTGGACGAGCCCTCCATCGGCCTGCACCAGCGGGACAACGACCGGCTGATCAAGACCCTGCAGCGGCTGCGCGACCTGGGCAACACCCTGATTGTGGTCGAGCACGACGAGGACACCATCCGCCAGGCCGACTGGCTGGTCGACATCGGCCCGGGGGCCGGCGAGCATGGCGGGGAGGTCATCTTCTCCGGGCGCTCGCAGGACCTGGTCAAGGCCTCCCGCTCAATCACCGCCGACTACATCGCCGGTCGCCGTTCCATCGAGGTGCCCAAGCGCCGCCGAAAGACCAGCAAGACCCGTCAGCTGACCGTGGTGGGGGCTCGCGAGAACAACCTGAAGAATCTCAAGGTCTCCTTCCCGCTGGGGGTCATGACCCTGGTCACCGGCGTCTCCGGCTCCGGCAAGTCCACCCTGGTCAACTCCATCCTCTATCCGGTCCTGGCCGACCAGCTCAACAACGCCCGCATCGTGCCCGGCAAGCACACCCGGGTGGAGGGCGTGGACCAGGTGCGCAAGGTCATCCATGTGGACCAGAACCCCATCGGCCGCACCCCGCGCTCCAACCCGGCCACCTACACCGGCGTCTGGGACAAGATCCGCCAGCTCTTCGCCAAGACCCCCGAGGCCCAGGTGCGCGGCTATGGTCCGGGCCGCTTCTCCTTCAACGTCAAGGGCGGCCGCTGCGAGACCTGCCACGGTGACGGAACCATCAAGATCGAGATGAACTTCCTGCCCGACGTCTACGTGCAGTGCGAGACCTGCCACGGCAAGCGCTACAACAGGGAGACCCTGGAAGTCACCTACAACGGCAAGACCGTCTCGGACGTGCTGGATATGCCCATCGAGGAGGCCGCCCACTTCTTCAAGGCCTATCCCTCCATCGCCCGCTATCTGGACACCCTGGTGGACGTGGGCCTGGGCTACATCCGTCTGGGCCAGCCGGCACCCACCCTGTCCGGAGGCGAGTCACAGCGGGTCAAGCTGGCCACCGAACTACAGCGGCGCTCCGACGGCAAGACCGTCTACATCCTGGACGAGCCCACCACGGGCCTGCACTTCGAAGATGTCCGCAAGCTGCTCAAGGTCCTGCACGGCCTGGTCGACAAGGGCAACACGGTCATCGTCATCGAGCACAACCTGGATGTGATCAAGACCGCCGACTGGATCATCGACCTGGGACCGGAGGGCGGCGACGGCGGCGGCACCGTGGTGGCCCAGGGCACTCCCGAGCAGGTGGCCGCCAATCCGGACAGCTGGACCGGCAAGTACCTCAAGCCCATGCTTGATCCCGCCAAGGTCGCCAAGGCTGCACAATCATGACCCGCAGCTGCTTCGAGCGGCACACGCCGCAGGTATGGCGACGCACCGCCCAAGCCCTGGAGGAGGAGTCCGCCACCGGCACCACGACCGGCGTCAACAAGAACGGCGCGCCCCTGCTGGGGGACAGCCGGGACCTCTTCCGCCCCAAGACCTCCGACATCCCCACCCAGCCGGGCGTCTACAAGTGGCGGGACGGCGACGGCCGGGTCATCTACGTGGGCAAGGCCAAGAACCTGCGCAACCGTCTGACCAACTACTTCCAGCCCTTGGAAAACCTGCACCCGCGCACCCAGACCATGGTGCTGACGGCCCGGAGCCTGGAGTGGACCGTGGTGGGCACCGACCTGGAGTCCCTGACCCTTGAATACACCTGGATCAAGGAGTTCGATCCACACTTCAACGTCAAGCTGCGCGACGACAAGACCTACCCCTACCTGGCCGTCTCCGTGGGCGAGGAGTTCCCCCGGGTGTGGATGACCCGCGTGCGCAAGCGGCACGACACCCGCTACTTCGGCCCCTACGCCAAGGTCTGGGACATGAAGCACACTCTGGATGCCCTGCTCAAGACCTATCCGGTGCGCACCTGCACCCCCGGTGTCTTCCGCAAGGCCAAGCTCAGCGGCCGCCCCTGCCTGCTGGCCTCCATCGGCAAATGCTCGGCACCCTGTGTGGGCCGGATTAGCGCCAGCGACCACCGGCGTCTGTGCACGGAGCTGACCGGGGTCATCACCGGAAGGCTGGGCAAGAGCTACCGGGCCGGGCTGACCAGAAGCATGCAGAAGGCCAGCAAGGAGCTGGACTTCGAGAAGGCCGCCCGTCTGCGCGACCAGATCGCCATGCTGGACACGGTCATCGAACAGAATGCCGTCGCCTTCGCCTCCAACGTGGATGTGGACGTCTTCGGCGTGGCCTCTGACGAACTGGAGGCCTCGGTCCACGCCTTCTTCGTGCGCTCGGGAGCCATCCGGGGCGAACGCAACTGGAGCGTGGAGCGGGTGGAGGACGTCTCCGACAGCGAGCTGATCAGCGACCTGTTGGTGCAGGTCTACTCGGACCTGATGAATGAGAACGACAGCGAGTTGCACAAGCTGCCCGGAGATTCCGATACCCAGGTCTCCATCAGCCAGGACAGGGATGCCATGGGCTCCACCCAGAAGGTCACGGCCCTGGACGCCGAAGCCCGGGCCAAGGCCACCAGGAGCCGACACCAGCATCAGGATCAGACCGGACGCGCCGACCTGTTGGCCCCCATCTCGCCGGTGCCTCCCGAGGTCATCGTCCCCATCCAGCCGGATCGGACCGGCGACCTGCAGGAGTGGCTGCGTGAGCTGCGCGGTTCCGCAGTGACCATCCGGGTGGCCAGCCGGGGTGAGAAGAAGTCCCTGATGGACCGGGCCAATGCCAACGCCCGCCAGGCCCTGCAGCGCAGCAAGCTCAGCCGCATGAGCGACATGGGCACCCGCACCCAGGCCATGAACGACGTGGCCAAGGCCCTTGGACTGGACCGCGCCCCGCTGCGCATCGAGTGCTATGACATCTCCAACACGGTGGGCGGCCAGTTCCAGGTGGCCTCCATGGTGGTCTTCGAGGACGCTGTCCCCAAGAAGTCCGAATACCGTCGATTCGCCATCCGCGGCGAGGACGGCAAGGGCGCTGTGGACGACATGAGCGCCATCTACGAGACCCTGACCCGACGCTTCCGCCACGGCAACATCGCGGGCGACAGCGGTGACAGCATGGAGGCTGAGCGAAAGGCCAGTGACAAGGCACCCGAGTTGGTGGAGCAGGAGGAGGGCGCCATCGTCCAGCAGAACACCACCGCCCGTCACTTCGCCTACAAGCCCAACCTGGTCGTGGTCGACGGCGGCAAGCCCCAGGTGACCGCCGCCGCCCGGGCCCTGCACGACTGCGGGGTGGACGATGTGGCCCTGTGCGGCCTGGCCAAGCGCCTGGAGGAGGTCTGGGTGCCTGACGACGACTATCCCATCATCCTCAAGCGCCAGTCCGAGGGCATGTACCTGCTGCAACGGGTGCGCGACGAATCCCACCGGTTCGCCATCACCTATCACCGGCAGACCCGGCGCAAGGGTGCCCTCCGGTCGGCCCTGGATGAGATTCCGGGCATTGGTCCCGCCTATCAGAAGAAGCTGCTCAATCACTTCGGTTCGGTCAAGCGCATGCGTCAGGCCTCCCAGGAGGAGCTTGAGGCCGTCAAGGGCATCGGCTCCGCCAAGGCCGAGGCCATCTACCGGGCCCTGCACAGCGACCAGGACCAGGCCGGGGACAGCCAGCGATAAAATGGCCCAGAAGGCTGGCAGAAGGCCATGCCCTGATCTTGATTGGTGCGTGATTGCAGACATGAATGGACCTGATTGTCGTTGTGCCGTTCTGGGCGACCCCATCAGCCATTCCCTTTCGCCCCTCCTGCATCGCTCGGCCTACGCCGCACTGGGCCTGGACGGTTGGCGCTACGACCGTGTGCGCATGGACGCTGACGGCCTGGCGGACTTTATCCACGGGCTTGACCCGACCTGGGCCGGTCTCAGCCTGACCATGCCCCTGAAGAGTGCCGTTGGCCCCATGGGCGATTTTCGTGACTGCTGGTCCAGCACCCTGGGCGTGGCCAACACAGCAGTCTTTGCACAGGGCGGCCCAGCCAGGGGCCTGTCCCTGTACAACACCGACGTGGAGGGGATTGTGGCCGCCCTGCTGGAGGCTGCCGACCGCTGCCGGGCCGACGACGACCCTGACGATCTGGCCGCCCTGCTTAAGGCAGCCGGTCAGGGTCGGCAGGACCGGCTTCCTGACCAACCGTATGGGGGAGCGCAGGCCCTGGTCATCGGCAACGGGAACACCGCCGAGTCCGCCTTCTGTGCCTTGAAGGTGCTGGGGGTCGAGCGTGTGGACCTGCTGGCCCGCAACCCGGAGCACTGTGACCACATGTTGGACCTTGCCTCCCGATTGGGTCTGCCTGAGCCAACCGTCACCGCCATGGACCAGGCTGAGGCAGCCGAAAGGGCCCTGACCAAGGGCGATATCGTCGTCTCCACCCTGCCTTCGGGTGCAGCCGATCCCCTGGCCGATTTGTTCAATACGGCTGATGGCGGCAGCCGCATGGGCCCGGTCCTTCTGGATGTGGTCTATGACCCACGGCCCACCCCGCTCATGAGAGCCTTCTGCCGTCGGCCGGGCGCCCGGGCCATCAGCGGTGAACGCATGCTGCTCTATCAAGCCGTGCGTCAGGTGGCGCTGATGACCGAGCGACCCCTGGCCGCTGTACCGGTGGCCGCCATGGACCAAGCCTTGAGGGAGGCATGACGATGACGACGGAAAAACCGCCCTTCGCAGGCTTCGAGGTACTGCTGATCACGGGCATGTCCGGCGCAGGCCGCTCCCGCGCCGCCGACTCCATGGAGGACATGGGCTGGTATGTGGTCGACAACATGCCACCGCGCCTGCTGGTGCCCCTGGTCGACATGATGACCTCGGCCGGAAGCTCCCTGCACCGCCTGGCCGCCGTCATCGACGTCCGGTCCCGCTCCTACTTCGACGACCTGTCGGCCGTGCTCAGCCACCTGGACGACCTGGGCGTGCGCTGCCGCATCCTCTTTCTGGATGCCTCCGACCAGGTGCTGGTCAAACGCTATGAATCCGTCCGCCGACCCCACCCCCTGCAGGGCTCGGGCCGCCTGATCGACGGCATCCGCGAGGAGCGCCGCCTGCTGGGCGGGCTCAAGGAGCGTGCCGATATGGTCATCGACACCTCCAACCTGAGCATCCATCAGCTCTCCACCCGCCTGTACGAAATGGTCCTGGGCTCCGGCCCGACCACCGTGGGCGTGCACATCATGAGCTTCGGGTTCAAGTACGGGCTGCCCATCGATGCCGACTTCGTCGCCGACGTCCGCTTCCTGCCCAACCCCTACTGGGTCCCCGAGCTGCGGGACCTGAACGGCCATGACGGCCCGGTCCGCGACTATGTGATGGCCAGCAAGGGCGCCAAGGAGTTTTTGGATGCCTACACCACCGCCATTCTGACCGCGCTCAGCGGCTATGCACGCGAGGACAAACACTATGTGACCATCGCCTTTGGCTGCACTGGCGGACAGCACCGCTCAGTGGCCATGGCCGACGCTCTGGCCGCCCGCCTGCGGTCCCGGGGAATGGAGGTGACGGTCTCGGCCCGCGAGCTGCCGCACCGTTCCCGCGGATAGCCAAAGGCACAATTTGTCCAAGATATTCGGTATCACAGTAATCCGGTGGTTTGCACGGCAGGTGTGTCGCGCGGCCAGGAAGTATTCATTTTTCAGTATTTTTTCGTAGGAGGACGGCTCTTGGCCCTACTTGATGATGTCAAAAGCGAGCTGGCCGCGATTGACAACGAACCCCCCTCTGCCAAGAAAGCGCAATCGGCGGCAATGATCCGCTTCGGCGGCGGTCTGCACATCATTCAGCGTCACATTGTGGTGGAAGCGCAATTCGATTCCCTGCCGGCAGCGCAGTGGTTGCAGAACACCATCAGGGACGTCTACGGCCATGATTCCGATCTGATCCAGGTCAAGCGTCAGGCCCCCACCGGCAACCTGACCCGCTACTCGGTCCGAGTGCTGCGGGCTGGCGGCGCCCTGGCCCTGCAGACCGGTCTGCTGGACCGCCGCAAGCACCCGGTTCGCGGTCTTCCCGCCGACATAGTCTCCGGCAACATCGCCCAGGTCAAGGCCGCCTGGCGAGGGGCCTTCCTGGCCCATGGCGAGCTGTCCGACCCGGGCAAGGCCTCCTACCTGGAGATCGTCTGCCCCGGATCCGAGGCCGCCCTGGCCCTGGTGGGCGCAGCCCGCCGTCTGGGCATCAACGCCAAGGCCCGCCAGGTGCGCAGCTCCGAGCGCGTCACCCTGCGCGATCCGGACGTCATCGAACGCATGCTCAACCTCATGGGCGCCCCCAAGTCCTCCAGGGAGTGGACCGGCAAGCGCAGCGACGGTGAGTCCCGTGGTAAGGCCAACCGCCTGGCCAACTTCGACGATGCCAACATGCGCCGGTCGGCCAAGGCAGCCGTCGAGGCCAGCGCCAAGGTCACCAAGGCCTTTGAAATTCTGGGCGACGACATCCCCGAGAACCTGCGTGCGGCCGGCCAGCTCCGTCTGGACCACCGCGAGGCCTCCCTTGAAGAGCTGGGCCGCCTGGCCGATCCACCGGTCACCAAGGACGCCATCGCCGGACGCATCCGCCGCCTGCTGCAGCTGGCCACCAAGGTCGAAAAGAAGAGGGCCGAGGAACAGGCCAAACAAGAGTGAGATAGCTCACACAGGTCGGTCTGCCTGAGTACCATGGCAGGGGAGCGGGCGCATGGACCCGCAGTCAGAAAGGATACGCATGAAAACACTGAAGAGCCTCGGTGATCTCAAGGGCAAGCGCGTGCTCGTCCGCGCGGACTTCAATGTGCCGCTGGACGGCACCACCATTACGGACGACGGTCGCATCCGCGCCGCCTTGCCAACCATCGAGCAGCTTCGTGGCCAGGGCGCCAAGGTCATCCTCATGGCCCACCTGGGTCGCCCCAAGGGCAAGGTCGTCCCCGAGCTGAGCCTGGCCCCCGTGGCCGCCCGCCTGGGCGAGCTGCTGGGCGTGCAGGTTCCTCTGGCCGAGGACACCTACGGTCCCGATGCCCATGCCAAGGTGGCCGCCATGAACGACGGCGACGTGGTCCTGCTGCAGAACGTGCGCTACAACCCCGAGGAGACCAGCAAGGACGAGGCCGAGCGCGATGCCTACGCCCGCAAGATCGCCGACCTGGGTGATGTCTTCGTCTCCGACGGCTTCGGTGTGGTCCACCGTGCCCAGGGCTCCAACTACTCCGTGGCCAAGTTCCTGCCCTCTGCGGCAGGCCTGCTGGTCGAGAAGGAGGTCAAGGCCCTGTCCAAGGCGACCGAGAACCCCGAGCGGCCCTTCACTGTGGTCCTGGGCGGCTCCAAGGTCTCCGACAAGCTGGGCGTCATCGAGAACCTGCTCAGCAAGGCCGACCGTCTGGTCATCGGCGGCGGCATGGTCTTCACCTTCCTCAAGGCCGAGGGCCATGAGGTCGGTTCCTCCCTGCTGGAGGAGGATCAGGTCGATACCGTCAAGGGCTACATGGCCACCGCCCGCGAGAAGGGCGTGGAGCTGGTCCTGCCCACCGACATCGTGGTGGCTGACGAGTTCAAGGCGGATTCGCCCCACCAGGTGGTTCCTGCCGACGGCATCCCCGCGGACAAGATGGGTCTGGACATCGGCCCCGACTCCCAGAAGCTCTTCCACGACAAGATCGTGGACTCCAAGACCGTGGTCTGGAACGGCCCCATGGGCGTCTTCGAGTTCCCGGCATTCGCCGATGGCACCCGGGCTGTGGCCCAGGGTCTGGTCGATGCGACCAAGGCCGGAGCCTTCACCATCGTCGGCGGCGGCGACTCCGCTTCTGCCGTGCGCAACCTGGGCTTCCCCGAGGATGGCTTCTCGCACATCTCCACCGGCGGCGGCGCCTCCCTGGAGTTCCTTGAGGGCAAGGAGCTTCCGGGTCTGAAGGTGCTGGAGTAGAATCGGCAGACAGACGGGCAATGCCGGGTCACCGGGTTTCGCATCCGGCGGCCCGGCATTGCTGTTGTTGCGCGGATGGAAAGGTCTGGTATGGCACGCATTCCCCTGGTGGCCGGCAATTGGAAGATGAACTTCGACCACCTGGAAGCCACCTATTTCGTGCAGAAGCTGGCCTGGCTCCTGCGCGATGCCCATTTCGACCGCAGGCGCTGCCAGGTGGCTCTCATGCCCGCCTTCACCGCCCTGCGTTCCGTCCAGGTGCTGGTGGAGGCCGACAACCTGCCCATCGAATACGGGGCGCAGGCCGTCTCCGTCACCGCACAGGGGGCCTTTACCGGGGATGTGTCCGCCGACATGCTGGCCCAACTGGGCTGCAGTTACGTCATAGTGGGCCATTCCGAGCGGCGCAAGTACCATCCCGAGGACGATGCCAACATCGTCGACCAGGTCCGGGCCGTCCTGGCTGCGGACATGAAGCCCATCCTCTGCGTGGGGGAGAGCTACGAGGAGCGTCGCCAGGGCATCCAGCTTGACTTCGCCGTTGGTCAGGTCAACGACGTCACCCGAGACCTGGCCAAGGAGGACATGGACAACCTGATCGTGGCCTACGAGCCGGTCTGGGCCATCGGCACCGGTATGGTGGCCACCCCGGACACCGCCCAGCAGGCCGCCAGGGCCATCCGCGATCACATTTCAGGCAAGTTCGGAGATTCTGCCGGCCAGGCCGTACGCATCCTTTACGGCGGCTCGGTCACCTCCAAGAACGCCTCCCAGATGATCACCCAGCCGGACGTGGACGGCTTTCTGGTGGGCGGCGCCTCCCTGGATGTGGAGGAGTTCGCGCGGATTGTGCGACTGGCCGCCAAGGGCTGATGCGTTTTTCGACGGGTGTATGTATACTTGTTTCCAGTTCCTTACGTGGAGGTATGTGCCGTGGCCATTGTCAAGATTGTGCTTCAAATCGTCGTCATCCTCGCCAGCATATTGCTGACCATGCTGATTCTGTTGCACAAGGGCAAGGGCGGCGGCCTGTCCGATATGTTCGGCGGTGGAATCGGCTCCAACGCCGGCACCTCGGGCGCAGCCGAGAAGAACCTGAATCGTCTGACCATTATCGTGGCCCTGATCTGGGTGGCCATCATCATCGCCTTGGATCTCATTTCCAAGTACAAGCTGGCCTGATTCCGACAGACAATACCTGAAATACCCGACCCCGGCATCGACCGGGGTTTTTCCATATCCGGACGACTTTGGTTCAAGGCCCTTAGTCCTTGACTATTACCACAATATGTCATTCACTATGCACCGATAATCCAACGATTCAGTCGCTCAACGGATAAGGTGGAAACGGTGTGCCGGATGAGCGGCGCATCACACAATGCCGTGCAAGCTAAGCAAGCGAAAGGAAGTGCTCATGGCTGAGCAAGCTGCACCGAGTCTGGAGGGCTGGTTTTGCCTTCACCTCTTCTGGAAAATCGATTGGGCCAAGTGGCGCCGAGTGCCCCAGGACGAACGCCGGGAATGCCTGGATGAGTTCAAGGCCCTGGCCGCACAGCTGGACGAGGTCCAGTCCCAGGGCAAGGGAAGCCATTACTGGTGCCAGGTCAACGGGCAGAAGGCCGACCTGGGCCTGATGGTCCTCAGGGAAACCCTGGATCAGCTGCAGGAGGTCGAAACCTCCCTGGAGAAGCTGCGCCTGTCCGATTACCTGGAGCCTACCATTTCCTACGTGTCGGTCACCGAGGTGGGCCTCTACTCGGGCAAGCCGACCACGGACCGCGGCTGGTCCTACGTCAATGCCAGCCTGCATCCCAAGACGCCCGACAAGCCCTACATCTGCTTCTACCCCATGTCGAAGACCCGCGTGCCCGGAGCCAACTGGTACACGCTGCCCTACGACCAGCGCAAGGCCTACATGCACGACCATGGCAAGATCGGCCGTTCCTACGCCGGCAAGGTCTCCATCATCCTGACGGGTTCCATCGGCCTGGACGATTACGAGTGGGGCGTCACGCTCTTCGCCGACGACCCTGTCCAATTCAAGAAGATCGTCACCGAGATGCGCTACATCGAAGCCAGTTCCATCTACGGCGAATTCCCCTACTTCCTGGTAGGCACCCATACCGATCCCGAGCGCATCGACAGGCTGCTCGCGGACCAGATGGGACAGTAACACCATGTCGACAAGAGAGAGAAGATCGATCCTTTCCACGCCCATATGGTTCTTCATGGTCATCGTCTTCATCACCCAGCTGGATGGGGGAGCGGTGCCGACCATGCTGCCGTCCATCACACGGACCTTCGGCCTGACCACCATGGGCTCCTCCTGGGTGGTCGGACTCTACACGCTGGGCCTGGTGGTGGGCACCCCCATCACCTCCAACCTCTCCGACGCCCACGGGACCAGGAAGGTCTTCCTCTGGGAGCTGGCCTTCTGGTTCCTTGGATGTCTGATGACGGCGGTCTCGCCCAACTATGCGGTCATGCTGCTGGGCCGGTTCATCCAGTCCCTGGGAGACAGCGGCATCATGGTCCTGTCCATGAACGTCCTGCTGCAGCGCGCCCGCAGGAACAACCAGGGCAGGAAGGTCTCCACGGTGGGCATCATCGCCGGCCTTTCCGCCATGGTCAGCCCGGTACTTTCGGGCATGCTCCTGGGCATCACCCACGGATGGCGGGCCTACTACTTCATGATGCTGCCCTTCCTGGCCATCCTGTTTATTCTGGCCTGGTTCATGATGGGCGACTCCCAGACCGACCGCGCCTGGAAGACCGACTACCTGGGCCTGGGCTCCTTCAGCATCGCCCTGGCACTGCTGATGGTGGCGATCACCTTCCTCCAGTACGGAACCGCCTATCTGGCCCTGATCATCGGGTGCCTCCTGGTCACAGTGGTGGCCGGCGCGGTCTTCCTGGTGCATGAGCGCAATCTGGGCGGTTCAAAGGAAACCATGCCCTTCCTACCCATCCGCCTGCTGAAGCTGCCCTCCTACGGGCTCACCCTGCTGCTGGGAACGCTGGGAGGCATGTTCTTCTCCCTCTTCGTCTACATTCCGACCTATGTCCACTCCGTCTTCGGGCTCCCGGTCCGCTCGGCCGGCATGGTCATGGTCGGCGTCGGGCTCGGCTCCGTGGTCGGGTCCTGGCTGGGCGGTCTCCTGGTCGACAAGTTCGGCTACCGGACCACGCTGGTCTTTTCGTCGTCGCTGATAGGCCTGATGGCTCTGGTGATCACCCTGACCCTGCACAACCTGCAGCTCTTCATGGTCCTGTCCTTCCTGATGGGGGTCGGCATGGGCTCCATGATGTCCTCGCCGCTCCAGGTCATTGCCGGAAGGCTGGCCGGGCCCGAGAACCGGATGCAGGCCATCGGCGGGCTGTCGGCCTGCAAGAAGATCGGCACCACCATCGCCCCCCTGCTCTTCGCCTCGGCCATTGAGCTGGGCAAGGCGGGCGGACAGGCCGGTCTGGCCTCCTACAGGAACATGTTCCTGGTGGTCATCGTCATAGCCCTGGTCAATATCGGCCTGACATACTGCATTCCATTTTCACAGAAAGAAGTTGCTGATGACTGAACCTACAGCAGTCCTCCTCATGGCTTACGGCACCCCCTACCAGGAGTCCGACATCAGGGGGTACTACACCAACATCCGCCATGGGCAGGAGCCCCCCAAGCCGCTCATGGACCAGCTGGTCGGCCGCTACAAGGCCATCGGTCTGCCCTCGCCCCTGGCCAGGATCACCACGGCCCAGCGCGACGGCCTCCAGGCTGCGCTGGACAAGGCCCATCCCGGCGCCTACAAGGTCTACGAGGGGCTGAAGTACATCACCCCCTTCATCAAGGATGCGGTCGACCAGATCGCCGCCGATGGCATCACCAGGGTGATCGGCCTGCCGCTGGCCCCGCAGTACTCCTCCTATTCGAGCGAGGACTACCACAACCGCGCCCGCAAGGCCATCGAGGCCCATCCGGGCATGGAATACCTGCCGGTGCGGTCCTGGTGGAACCACCAGGAGCTGATCCACTTCTGGAGCGACCAGCTGGTGGCCAAGAAGGATCTGACCCACCGGCCGGACACCAAGGTGATCTTCAGCGCCCACTCCCTGCCCCTGCGCATCATCCAGGGAGGGGACCCCTACAAGGATGAGGTCATCGGTCTGTCCAATGCCGTGGCCCGGGCAGCCGGTCTCAATGAGGACCAGTACGTACTGGCCTGGCAGTCGGCAGGCCGCACCCAGGAGCCCTGGATCGGGCCTGATTTCGTCACCGTGGCCAAGGATCTGATCACCGAGAGCGGCATGAAGACCATTGTCTCCGCCTCCATCGGATTCATCGCCGACAACCTGGAGATCTGCTACGACGTGGACATGGAGCTGGCCAAGGCCATCGAGTCCGCCGGCGGCACCCTGACCAGGCTGAACATGCCCAACGACAGCCCGGCCCTGATCGCCACCCTGCAGCAGGTGGTCGAGGAGGCCAAGGCCGAGTAACTGATACGAATTGTGCCCCCGTCCGGTTTGAGCCGGACGGGGGCACAATCTTTATTGGCAGCGACTGTCAGTCAGGCGCTCAGCCGTTGACGCGGTCGATGCCCTTCTGCACGTCGGAGAGGACCGAATCCCAGGAGTCGATGAAGGCGGCGACGCCATCGGCCTCCAGCTTGTCGGTCACATCCTTGATGTTGATGCCCAGGTCTGCCAGCTTCTGCATCACCTGGTGGCTCTCCTCGTAGGTGCCCTTGACAGAGGGAGCGCCGTTGCCGTGATCGGCCAGAGCGTTCAAGGTCTTCTCAGGCATGGTGTTGACCACGTCGGGGGCCACCAGCTCGTCCACGTACTTGCAGTCGGAGTAGGCGGCGTTCTTGGTGCCGGTGGAGGCCCAGAGCGGACGCTGACGCTTGGCGCCCTTGGCTTCCAGGTCGGCCCAGCGAGGATCGCTGTCGAAGGCCTTCTCGAAGAGCTCGTAGGCCAGGCGGGCGTTGGCAACAGCGGCCTTGCCCTCCAGGGACTTGGCCTCGTCAGAGCCGTTGGCCTCCAGCAGCTTGTCGACCGCAGTGTCCACGCGGGAGACGAAGAAGGAGGCGACCGAGCCCATGTGCTTCAGGTCATGGCCGTTCTTGTCGGCCTGGACCATGCCCTCGATGAAGGCGTCGATGACCTGCTTGTAGCGCTCCAGGGAGAAGATCAGGGTCACGTTGACCGAGATGCCCTTGGCCAGGGTGGCGGTGATGGCAGGCAGGCCCTCCAGGGTGGCGGGGATCTTGATCATGGCGTTGGGACGATCGACCTTGTTCCAAAGCTCTTCGGCCTGCTTCTCGGTCTCTTCGGTGTTGTGGGCCAGACGAGGATCGACCTCGATGGAGACGCGTCCATCCACGTAGTCGGTCTTTTCGGCAACCTCGCGGAAGATGTCGGTGGCGTTGCGCACGTCGGTGGTGGTCAGCTCGCGGACGGCCTCCTCGACGGGGATGCGGCCCAGCTGCTTGAGCTGTTCGTCATAGGGACCCACCTGGCTCAGGGCCTTTTGGAAAATCGAGGGGTTGGTGGTCACGCCCACCACATTGCGCTCGGCGATCAGCTGCTGCAGATTGCCCGACTCGATGCGGGTGCGGCTCAGATCGTCCAACCAGATCGAGACACCTGAATCGCTGGTGCGCTGGGTGTTTGCATTTTCTGCCATCTTGTCACTCCTTATTTGGGTTCCCGATGGAATCACATTCACTATGCACTACCGGGAAGTCTGTTGCTGTATTCCCGCAGGCCCGCGTTTCGGGCGTGCCCGTAGGGGAGGGGGCCGGCGTCGCGGACGGCCCCCCGATTGATCACGATGCCGGGTTCAGCGGGCCCGACGGACTTCCTCCAGGGAGGCCTGTGCTGCTTCGACCACATGATCGGCGGTGATGCCCAGGTCGCGCATGTTCTCGTCGCCGCTGCCCTGCAGGCCGAACTGCTCGATGGAGACAGGCTTGCCATAGCTGCCTAGGTACTTGTACCAGGGTGTGGCCAGTCCGGCCTCAACGGAGACGCGGGCCTTCACGGAGGCGGGCAGAACGGCTTCCTTGTACTCGTCGTCCTGCTCCTCGAACCACTCCAGCGAGGGCACGGAGATGACGCGGGCCTTGACGCCCTGCTCGGCCAGGGTCTTGGAGGCGGCCACAGCGTGCTGCACCTCGGAGCCGGAGGCCATGATCAGCACGTCGGGCTGGCCCTCGGTGTCGACCAGCACGTAGGCGCCCTTGCGCACGCCTTCGCGGGCCTTGGCCTTGGTCTCCTCCAGGGTGGGCACGCCCTGCCTGGTCAGGATCATGGCCGTGGGGTGGGTGTTGTCCTTCTCGAAGAAGGCGCGGTAGGCCTCAGCGGTCTCGTACTGATCGGCCGGGCGCACAACCTCCATCTGGGGGATGGCGCGCACGGCGGTCAGGTGCTCGATGGGCTGGTGGGTGGGGCCATCCTCGCCCAGGGCCACGGAGTCGTGGGTCCACACATACAGGTTGGGGATGTCCATCAGGGCGGCCAGGCGCACCGAGGGGCGCTCATAGTCGCTGAACTGGAAGAAGGTCCCGTTGTAGGGCCTGGTGTCCGAACCCAGCAGGATGCCGTTGGTGATGGCGCCCATGCCGAACTCGCGTACGCCGAAGTGCAGCTGGCGGCCGTACTTGCTGGCCTTGGGCCACTGGACGGTCTTGTCGGCCTCGGGAGCGAAGGAGACGGCACCGTTGATGTTGGTGTTGTTGGAGCCGCCCAGATCGGCGGATCCTCCCCAGAGCTCGGGCATGATGGGGGCCAGGGCGTTGATGACTGCGCCGGAGGCCTTGCGGGTGGCCACCTTGGAGCCGGGCTCGAAGCCAGCCTCCAGGTCGTCCAGGGCCTTGTCGAAGCCCTCGGGCAGCTTGCCGGCATGGATGCGGTCGTAGAGGGCAGCCTTGTCGGGGTTGGCCTTGCGCCAGGCCTGGTACTTCTCGTCCCAGTCCTTGTGGGCGGCCAGACCGCGCTGGGCGACCTCGCGGGCGTGGGCCAGGGCCTCCTCGTCAATCTGGAAGCTCTGCTCAGGGTCGTAGCCCAGGGTCTTCTTCAGGCCGGCGACGGCCTCGGCGCCCAGGGCTGAGCCGTGGGCTGAAGGATCGTTGGTTTTGCCGGGGGTTGGCCAGGCCATCAGGGTGTCCACCTTGATGAACTTGGGGCGGTCGGTGACCTGCTCGGCCTTCTCCAGGACGGCAGCCAGGCCCTCGACGTCCTCCTTGTAGGAGCCGTCGGGCTGGATGAAGCTGAACTCGTCGGTGTACCAGCCGTAGGCCTGGTAGCGCTTGAGGATGTCCTCGCCCAGGGCGATGCGGGTGTCGCCCTCGATCTGGATGTGGTTGGCATCGAAGATGACGGTCAGGTTGCCCAGGCGCTGGTCGCCGGCCAGGGAGCTGGCCTCGGAGGAGACGCCCTCCTCGACGTCGCCCTCGCCGCAGATGACCCAGACCTTATGGTCGAAGGGGGACTGCCCCTCGGGTGCGTCCGGATCCAGCAGACCGCGCTCGTAGCGCTGACCATAGGCGAAGCCCACGGCCGAGGCCAGACCCTGGCCCAGCGGGCCGGTGGTCATCTCGATGCCGGGGGTCAGGCCGTACTCGGGGTGGCCGGGGGTCCTGGTGCCGGCGGTGCGGAAGCGCTTCAGATCGTCCAGGGTCAGTCCGTACCCGGAGAAGTAGAGCTGCACGTACTGGGTCAGCGAGGCGTGGCCGCCGGAAAGAATGAACCGATCACGCCCAACCCAGTCGGGGTCGTTGGGGTCATGACGGATGAAGTGCTGGTAGAGCGCGTAAGCGATGGGCGCCAGCGAAATAGGGGAGCCGGGATGGCCGCTTCCGGCCTTCTCGACCGCGTCGGCCGAGAGGACCTTGGCCATTTTGACAGCCCGCTCATCGAGTTCGGACCATGTGAAATCTGCCATATGGTGCTGCTTTCCTTCCAATGTAGAGGTCTCCATGTTCGACTTGTGTCGAAAATGTTCGATTACCTTCACTATGCGTTTCCATCGTATCGGTTTGAGACGACACAATTCGGCTCTTCGCACGACGTTTTGGCACTCTCATGGCCCGAGTGCTAATAATGAAACCATGACGGAAGGAGCGACATTGCCTAATACCAGACGCATGCTGGTGCTGCGCGCGGTCGTCGAGGACTATATTCGTTCTCGCGAGCCGGTAGGGTCGGGTTCGCTCACCAGAAATCATCAGCTTGGAGTCAGCTCCGCCACCGTGCGCAACGACATGGCGGCCCTGGAGAGCGAGGGCTACCTGATCCAGCCCCACACCTCGGCCGGCCGCATCCCCACCCAGAAGGGCTACCGTTACTTCGTCGACAGGCTGGCCACCATCGTGCCTCTGTCCGCCGCCCAGCGCCGGGGGATCAACGCCTTCCTGTCCGGGTCGGTCAACCTGGAGGACACCCTGCAGCACGCCGCCCGTCTTCTGGCCCAGATCACCGGGCAGATCGCCGTGGTGGCCTCGCCCTCCCTGGCCAGCTCGAACCTGCGCCGGGCCGAGCTTATAGGACTGAGCCGGGGGACCGTACTTATGGTGGTCATCACCGACACCGGCCGGGTGGTCCAGCGCACCCTGCACGGGCCCCTGCAGGAGGACCCGAACGCCCTGGCGGACCTGTCCGACAAGATCAACAGACAATGCCAGGACCTGCCCCTGGACCGCGCCGCCGACCGCTGCCGCATGCTGGCCGACTCCCTCACCGAGGGCCGAGACAAGTCCATGCTGCGCCTGGTGGCCACGGTCTTCGACGAGATGGCCACGCGGGAGCAGACCAGCGGCCTCTACATGGCTGGCACCTCCCAGCTGACCCACAGCCAGGCCGTCTCCCTGGGGGATCTGGGCTCGCTGCTGGACGCCCTGGAGGAACAGGTGGTGCTCATGCGGCTCATGCGGGCCCAGAGCGAGCTCTCACGTGAAAGCAACGGAGTCAGCGTGGCCATCGGCACCGAGACCCGGACCCCGGAGCTGGCCCACGCCTCGGTGGTGACCAGCGGATACGGGCATGCCCGGTCCAGGCAGACCGACGGCTCCGAAGCGGACGAACCCGTGGCCTTTGTGGGCTCCATCGGCCCGACCCATATGGACTATCCGGCGACCATGAGCGCGGTTCGTGCTGTGGCCTCCTATCTGACCGGTTTCCTGGCCGGCGACGGGGAGCCGTGACCGTCAGGGCAAGGGCATAAGTCATAGGTATCGTGGGCCCATGCAACTATGGGTCGAGAGGGCATCAAACGAAAAGGATGATCGGTGGCAGATTACTACGAGGTTTTGGGAGTCGAGCGCGGCGCGAGCGATCAGGACATCAAGCGCGCCTATCGCAAGATGAGCCGCAAGTACCACCCGGACATCGCCGGGCCTGAATACGAGGACAAGTTCAAGGAGGTCAACAGCGCCTACGAGGTGCTCTCCGACCCCGAGAAGCGGCGCATGTACGACGCGGGCGTGGACCCCAACGATCCCCAGGCCTCCCAGGGGGGCAGCCCCTTCGACATGGGCGACGTCTTCAACCAGTTCTTCGGCGGCGGCTTCGGGGGCACCACCCAGGGGCCCATTCCGCGCACCCAGCCCGGCCGGGACGCCCTGGCCCAGGTCTCCGTGGACATGAAGACCGCCATCTTCGGCGGCGTGGTACGCACCCCCATCAGCACCTACGGCCTCTGCCAGGAGTGCGGCGGCTCGGGGGCCCAGAAGGGGACCTCCCCGGTGACCTGCCCGGTCTGCAACGGCAAGGGCTATGCCCAGAAAGTGGTGCGGACCCTGCTGGGCCAGATGATGAGCCAGGCACCCTGCGAGCGGTGCGAGGGCCACGGCACCATCATCGAGCATCCCTGCCCGGTCTGCAACGGCCATGGCCGTGTGCGCACCCGGCGCGAGGTGGGCGTCAACGTGCCCGCTGGCGTGGCTGACGGCTCCCGCCTGCGGCTGGCCTCCCAGGGCGAGGTGGGCGAGGGCGGCGGTGCCGCCGGCGACCTGTATGTGGACATCAGCATCAAGCCCGACAAGCACTACACCCGCAGCGGCCAGGACCTGCACTGCTGGATCGCCGTGCCCATGACCTGGGCCGTGCTGGGCCACCAGGTCGACCTGGAGACCTTCGACGGCCAGCGCCAGGTGGATATTCCCGCAGGCTGCCAGCCCGACCAGGAGATCACCATCAAGGGCCTGGGAGTAACCAGGCTCGGCAACCGGGAGGAGCGCGGCGACATCATCGTCCACGTGCTGGTCCAGATCCCCACCAAGCTGGACGACGATCAGCGCCGCCTGATTGAGGACTTCGCCAACAGCCACGACTCAGAAGCCAAGCAGGTCCCGCAGAGCGCCAAGCCTGCTGGAGTCGGGGGCCGCAAGGGGATCTTCGGCAAGCTCAAGGACATCTTCAGCTGAGGCGGCTGAGTCAGCCCAGCAGCGACCGGCACATGGACCGGTATTCGCTCACATAGCCGCCGCCGAAGAATGCGCAGTGCCCGGCGATGGCGTAGAGCTGCCAGAGCGTGGTCCGGTTCTGGTAGCCGGCCGCCAGGGGATGTACGCTCTGGTAACCGTCCAGAATCTGCCCCAGGTAGGGGATGCCGAACAGCTGCAGCATGGCCAGGTCCTCCTCGCGGTGGCCGCCGTGGGCCGCAGGGTCGATCAGAACGGCCTGGGTGTTCCCGTCATTCCTGGTCCACATGACGTTCCCGCTCCAGAGGTCCCCGTGGACACGGGCAGGCTTGTCATTGGCAGCCGGGCCCAACAGCTGCGGCAGGGCCTGGATCACATCTTCGGTCATCTTCATGTCATCGCGGTTCAGAGCCCGTCGATCCATGGCCATGCCCACCATGGGCTCCAGCCGCCCCTTGGCCCAGTAGGTGGCCGGGTCGTCCCAGGCACCCACGTCCATGGGCAGCGGATCCTGCAGGGGTCCGAAGTAGCAGGTGCCCGTGTAGCCCTCGGGCGCGGAGCCGAAGTGGTCGGCCCCGGCATCATGCATGTGGGCCAGCTGGGCGCCGAAGCGGTAGGCCGCGCCAGGCGTGGGGGAGGCGGAGGCCACCTCCTCGATGTCCAGGTAGTCCGGGCCCCAGCCGTAGACGTCCACCACCCGGGGACCGCCCTGCGCCTGGGCCTGGCCCAGCCATTGAAGCCCGCGCCCCTCGCACTCGAAGAATCCCGCCGGGGCCCCGCCCCTGGATTTTCTGTAGGTCTTGGCCATGATGATCCACACCCCTATTCGTCGAGTCGTCGATTCCGACAAGACCCATTGTGGGCATTCTGCGAGACATGCCCGGCCCTTGGCTCTGCCTGCCCTGCGCGGTGGCTATGCTTGCCATTGTTGTCCGACATAGCAAGAGGGGTCCATGAATTTCTACGAAGCCATTCTGTTCGGCCTGGTGCAGGCCCTGACGGAGTATTTCCCCGTCTCATCCAGCGCCCATATCCGCATTGTGGGCGGCCTGCTGGGCCAGGACCCGGGCGCGGCCTTCACGGCCATAATCCAATTCGGCACCGAGCTGGCGGTCCTGCTCTACTTCCGGCATGACATTGCCCGCATACTGACCCACTGGTTCCGCTGCCTGGCTGGCAAGGACGGCTCCTCATGGCGTGAGCGGATGGGCTCCAAGGACCATGATGCGGCCCTGGGCTGGTACATCATTCTGGGCACCCTGCCCATCGTGGTGGCGGGCCTGCTCTTCCAGAAGATCATCGAGACCAAGCTGCGCAACCTCTGGATCACCGTGGTGGTGCTGATCGTCTTCGGCCTGCTGCTGGACTACTTCGACCGCCACGGCCGCCAGAACAAGGAGATCCGCCAGATGAGCGCCCGGGACGCCCTGCTCTTCGGCATCGGGCAGATGCTGGCCCTGATCCCCGGCGTCTCCCGCTCGGGCGGCACCATGACCTTCGGCCGCGCCCTGGGCTACACCCGCGAGTCCGCCACCCGGGTCAGCTTCCTCATGGCCATTCCCGCCGTTTTCGGCGCCGGCATCCTCGAGACGGTCAAGTCCCTGAAGAACATCAACGCGGACGCCGCCTTCCCCGGCTGGGGGGCCACCATCTGCGCCACCGTGGTCAGCTTCCTGCTGGGATACATCGTCATCATCGCCTTTTTGAAGATCGTCTCGCGCTTCTCCTACCGGGGATTCGTCATCTACCGGATCGGCCTGGCCATCTTCGTGGCCATCATGCTCATGGTCGGCGCCCTGCCCGCAGTAGGGGGCGTGGCGGCCAGCTGAGCCTGGGTGAATTGCCGAGGGATTCGACGCTCACATGGCTGCGTGATACGATTTGCTCATGCGCTGCCCATGGTTGCGGGGGACTGGGTCAGCCAAGCGTTTTGAATCCTTTGGGGAGGTTTGTTGTGGTTTCGTCGTCGACGTCTGCCGATTCTCGTACGCATAGGTTTGGCCTGCGGTCGCTCATGTCAGCATTGGTGCTGATCCCCCTGCTGCTGACCGGCATGGCCACCGGCACCGTCTTCGCCTCCGGCTCAGATGTCAACAGGGGGGGGGGGTCGCTATACCGCTCAGGCAGATAACGGTTCCCTGAGCCATCTACAACCAACAAGCCTGCCTTCCCCGTCGCCGCTGAAGGCGTCATCTGTTTCTTCTTCCCCTGTTCAAACCCCGACAGGTTCTTCCCAATCCCTTGGAATTTCGCCATCCAGCTCTTATTCACCTGCTGGGCTCCAGTCTGCTTCTGATGCTCATGCTGTGGTGTTCGACCCTGCCGATGGAAGCAAAGCGGAACATGTAACTGTGCCGGATGGCTCCTTGGCGTCGCCGTCTGCTGATAATCCGAAGCGCGACGGCTACCGTTTCGACGGCTGGTCCGAGCATGACGCGATGATGGATTTCCGCACCCCGATCACCAGGGACATCACTTTGAAGGCCAAGTGGACCCCGGTGACTGACTGGGCGCTCAGCCCCGACCATGGTCCGGCTTCCGGCGGCACCAGCATCACCATCACACCCCCGAGTGCGGACTCACCCTCGTTCAGCACCCTGGAAGCCCATGACGACAAGCTGATCGGCGTGACCGGCGATGGCCGCCTGTTCACGTGGACATCAAAGGCTGAAATGCCTGTTCAGGTGCCGTCACCTCAGGGCGAACGCAGTGACGTGCGATTCATGACTGGAATAGTTGGCCATGACGGCTTTGCGGCCTTGAGCAGGGATCACCGCATCTACACCTGGAGCAAAGGCGGGGATACGCCTGCCCTGCTTGACGCAGATTCCACGACGTACACCAGCATTGCCATGGCTTCTGACCAGCTCATAGCAGTGAATCAGGATGGCCGTATACGCACATGGACCAGCATGGGGAAGCCGACAGAAAAGGCCATAAGCCTGCCCAACCAGGCCTCAACAATCAAGGTGGCTGGCAATGCTGATCGCCTGCTCGCCATGGACAGCAAAGGCAAAATCTGGGCTTGGAAGCCGGATGCCGTTGATACCGCTCAGATCCAAGACGTCAAGATTGCTCACCGAATTGTTCAGATATCAGCCACGGATCATGGTTTTGTGCTTCTGGACTCAGCCGGCCAGACCAGTTATCTGGATAACAGACAAACCCAGCCAGAATTGCTGATTATGCCCGACCATTCTGCCGTCGCAGCAATAAGCAGTAACGCTACACAAGCAGCGTTGGTTGATTCCAATGGTCTTGTCTGGGCCTGGAAGCCAGGCGAAGCCCCCAAGCGTGCGGACGACGGGAGCCAGCAGTACATGCGGGCCGCCGCTGCCGGCGGCAGGATCACCGCCGTCAGCAGGCAGGGCGGCATGCTCACATGGAGCTTGGACGGGCAGGGCCAGCCCGGCAAACCCGTCAGGCTCGACACCACGCAGGCGCCCACCTTGGCATCAGCCAGCCTGGACGGCCAGCCGCTCAACCTCAGCAAGACCGGCAGCTCCTGGCAGGCTGAAGCTCCCGCCCGCAAGCCCGGACAGGCCGCCATCCTCATCACGGGCAGGCAGGACGGGCAGCCTTTCGCCAGGAGCCTTGCGTACACGGTCGACCAGCCGCCGGCACGAGCTGCGGAACCAGGATCCGCGTTCACGGTCCGCTTCGACACGGGCGGCGGAAGCCCCATACCAGCAGACCAGACTGTCCCCGCCCCGTACGGGAGGGTGAAGCGCCCCTCCCCTGATCCGTCGCGCGATGGCTTCCTGTTCGACGGCTGGTTCATTGGCGAGGTCGCCTATGATTTCAGCAGGCCCGTCGACAAGGACCTGACCCTGGCCGCCCACTGGACGCCGGCAAGCCGGAACAGCAGGTGGAGCATCAGCCCCGACAAGGGCAGCCAGCTGGGCAGGGAACCCGCCACCATCACCCCGCCCGACAGCGCCAGCCGGGGCATCAGATTCAGCCAGATCAGCGGATCAACAAACGGTTATTTTTCCTTGGCGGTGGGCAGCGACGGGAACGCCTACGCCTGGGGATCCAACTACTATGGCCAGCTCGGCAACGGGATGGACGGGACGGGCACCGACCAGCATACGCCGGTCATGGTGGGGAAGCCTGCAGGCGCGCCAGCGGATTTCACCTACCTGCAGGTCAGCGCCGGAGACTCTCATTCCCTGGCCCTGGGCAGCGACGGGAACGCCTACGCCTGGGGAGACAACAGCAATGGCCAGCTCGGCAACGGGACGAGCAGCAGCCAGAAAACGCCGGTCAAAGTGGGGAAGCCTGCAGGCGCGCCAGCGGACTTCACCTACCTGCAGGTCAGCGCCGCACAATATCATTCCCTGGCCCTGGGCAGCGACGGCAACGCCTACGCCTGGGGAAACAACACCTATGGCCGGCTCGGCGACGGGACGAGCACCACACGGTATGCGCCGGTCAAGGTGAAGACGCCCGACCGCAAGGCGTACCCGGACCTGCCAGCGGACTTCACCTATCTGCAGGTCAGCGCCGGAGGCTGGCATTCCCTGGCCGTGGGCAGCGACGGCAACGCCTGGGCATGGGGATACAACGGCAATGGCGAGCTCGGCGACGGGACGAGCAGCAGCCAGAAAACGCCGGTCAGGGTGAAGACGCCTGACCGCAAGGCGTACCCGGACCTGCCAGAGGATTTCACCTACCTGCAGGTCAGCGCCGGATGGGATCATTCCCTGGCCGTGGGCAGCGACGGATACGCCTGGGCATGGGGATGCAACTGGTATGGCAACCTCGGCAACAACACCGCCAGCGGATACAGTGACACGAATCCTGTTCCTGTGCGCGTGCGCGACCCCGCCAGCCCCACCGACAAGAGCAAAGGACTGCAAGCCGCACAGGTCAGCGCCGGATCCCATCTTTCGCTGGCCGTGGGCAGCGACGGCAACGCCTGGGCATGGGGATACAACTGGTATGGCAACCTCGGCAACAACAGCAACAACTCTTCGTCGGCTCCTGTGCGCGTGCGCGACCCCGCCAGCCCCACCGACAAGAGCCTAGGGCTCAAAGCCACACAGGTCAGCGGCGGACAATTGCATTCGCTGGCCGTGGGCAGCGACGGGAACACCTACGCCTGGGGAGACAACCAGTACGGCCAGCTCGGCAACGGCAGCAGAAACAGCAAGTCGGCTCCTGTGCCGGTGTCGTTCAACCTGGCTCTGGTGATCACCGGCGTCAGGTTCGACCAGACCGCCGTATCAGGATTGACGCGCGGCGACGGCAATAGTGTCACCGTGTTCACGCCCGCGCACGCGCCGGGCACGGTCACGGTCAGCGTGGACTACACGCTGGGCGGCGCACCCCAAACGCCCGACACTTCTCTCCGATACACGTACCTGCCTGCAGGCGTGCTCCCCAAGGCCGGAGGGGAAGGCATCCTGCTCGCCCTGGCCACGGGCATGACCGGCATGGGCGGGGTCCTCGCCTCACGACGCCACCGGCAGGAAACACACCAACTATTGCACGCTTCGCACGAGTAAGAGCGGCCGGGCGGCGTATCAATCCCCCCGCCCCCGGCCCATCAAGGGGGAGCAGGGAGGACAAGTGCCAGTCAAGGCTCAAACCCCAAGAGAGCCGACACTTCCCTCCCGCGCCCCCACCACACTTCTGCAGGCGGAAGCCGAGGGCAGGCATGCACGCCCCCGTCCCCGCCTGGGAGAGGAGGAAACACGGCCGGGCAGGCCAGGAGGCTCAACAGCCACCAGCCGGCCCGGCCGCTGTTTATCCATTCAGACATGTGTCGTATCAACTTGTTTAATTTCTTTGACAAAGTGGCCTTTAGATCCAACCGATCCCAAAATACGTGACCAGACTCACATTGTTCATGCACTTTGTCCTAGGCGCGCTACAGGTACGTATCCTCAGCTTCTGAATCACTCGGTTCCCCATGATTACCAGGTTTCCGCTCTCATCCCGTCCTGCAGGACAGGTGGGAAGCGGCTCCGCCACGACGCTGCGTCCGTTACGACTGGCCGGGTTTGCGAAAAGCAAGATTCAGCCGCCTTCGTGCGCTACCATGAAAATCCCTTCTGCACTTCGGCTCTCCTGCGGCCTCAATAGGCCGTATGTAAAGGACGGAAGTGCGCAAAAGAAGGTCTAATATACGGGATTAGAGGAGGCCGATTGGCTGGTATGGAGGTGATGGACCATATCACGCCATCCAATACCTTTCGCTTCCCGCAGCACCAACCGGTGGCTACAAGCCGCCCTGTTAGGATGTTGAGGATCAGCCATGCATTTCACAGTAGACAACCTTGAAGAGGTATTTCCCCTGGCAGAATTCATAGCCGATTCCTTCGGTCCTATGGCCGAGATTGTTGTGCATGACATTACCCGCCCGGAGAATTCCATCGTCTTCATCCGCAACGGTCAGCTCTCCGGACGCTCCCTGGGCGACGGGATTACGGACCAGACGCTCCAGCTGACCATACGGGCCGACCAGGACGGGGCCGACTTCGTCTCCGACTACCGTGGGCGCCGCCTGAACAAGCACGAGTTCCGCGTCTCCTCCTACCTGATCCGCAACCAGGAGCAGACAGTCATTGGCCTGCTCTGCATCAGTATCAACATCACCGAGCTGCAGCAGGCCGCCCATGTGCTGCAGACCCTGTCCTCGATTGACTCCGACGATGTGCAGATCTCCACGGAGACCTCCCGCCGCCACGTGAGCGAGGAGCCTGCGGAGAACATCCGTAGGATCACCAGGGATGAGGTCCGCCAGTTCAACATCCCCATGGACAAGCTGACCAAGCAGGACAGGCTGGACATCATCCGCAACATCAAGGACCGGGGCATCTTCCTCATCAAGGGCGCGGTAGGCATCGTAGCCCCCGAGCTCAAGATTTCGATCCCCACCCTCTACCGGTACCTGCAGGCCCTCAAATAGGGCCTGAAAAGTAAAACCTCCGGCGGCAGGAGAGGGGGGTATATTTCTGTGCCGCCGGAGGAGCTTTACAGCACGGTGTCGCCACTGGCGACAACCGGAACGTGGCCACACAGACAGACCACGCAAGTATTTCATAGGTAAAACAGGGAGACCACAGTTTCCTCAAGCTGTGATGCAGTGCAGAATCAGCCAGGCTAGTTACGTGCCCTCATTGGCCTAGGCCTTTCTTCATACTATCACCTCTTCAAGGATGCATCAGGTACTCCCGTTTCTGGCAGGTCCCCCGACCTGTTGCTAAGAGCAAATTATCACAAGGTCCCGGACATGCTCAACACTCCGTTCGCTATCCGCCATGACAACCGGCATGGCAAGCGTCAGCTGGTGCGCAATTCAGCCGATACGAGCACTGCAAGTGAGCATGAAGAGTAAACCTCGTTTGGATTGGTAACAATAATTTATTACCTAAATTCCTGCTGGAGGAATCATCAGTCGGGGATCATTAGGAATACGATCACTGATAATTGAGAAGATTCGTAGGCATCAATTACTGACTGAAAACTGTCTCTAGATGGAATATAGGGGAGAGGGAGAAAATCCAGGTGGGCGATGCAGGAATCGAACCTGCGACCCCTTCGGTGTGAACGAAGTGCGCTAGCCGCTGCGCCAATCGCCCGGATTGGGAAAGACCACCGAAGTGATCCTCGTGGGCGATACTGGATTCGAACCAGTGACCCCTTCCGTGTCAGGGAAGTGCGCTACCTCTGCGCCAACCGCCCGGGTCATTCTCGTTTCGAGAGAGAGGTGGGTACGAGAGTCGAACTCGTCTATACGGCTTTGCAGGCCGCTGCCTAACCGCTTGGCTAACCCACCGTATTGGTTAAACTGCTCGAAACCTCGAGCGGGCAACGGGACTCGGACCCGCGGTCTCGACCTTGGCAAGGTCGCGCTTTACCAACTAAGCTATGCCCGCACATTCAACTTTCACCGTGGTGGTGACTGCCGAAGCACGTTGCACTACTGTAGCGTAGACCTCCGCACTTGGCAAAAAGCGCGTGTCGCCGCGTCATAAAGCCACCCTCCGCTGATGGCAAAGCTGCGCAATACAAGGCTTCCTACCGGTAGGGTGAGAGGTATGAGTGAAGAAGCCAGGCAGCACTGCACCATGGTGGCCGCCTTCGATGGCTGGAACGATGCGTGCTCAGCCTCGACCAACGTCATCCGCCACCTGTTGAACGTCTACGAGTCCCACGAGATCGGCAGCATTCCGGGCGACGGGTTCTACGACTACCAGATGTCACGGCCCATGCTCTGCCATGTGCAGGGTCGGCGGCGGATCATCTGGCCCTCCGCCAAGATCTACCGGGTGCGGATTGATGACACCCACACCCTGCTGCTGGAGATGGGCCCGGAGCCCAACTACCACTGGAGCGACTTCTGCCGGCGCAGCATCCACTGGGCCGAAGACGACGAGGCGGAGGCCATCATCACCCTGGGCGCCATGTTCGCAGACTGCCCCCACACCAGGCCCCTGCCCATCGACGACCTGGCCGGCGACCAGCCCAAGACCG
Source organism: Bifidobacterium asteroides (assembly GCF_009683175.1). Taxonomy (GTDB): domain Bacteria; phylum Actinomycetota; class Actinomycetes; order Actinomycetales; family Bifidobacteriaceae; genus Bombiscardovia; species Bombiscardovia asteroides_H. Next base: position 45,220 of record NZ_WKKW01000004.1, on the reverse strand, counting down.
ACACCGACGGCCACTCCGGCCCCATAGGCATCCCCACCGTGCTGGATGCCCTGGCCACCCAGGACGGCTACAGCACCGAGTCCATCTGGGTCTCCGTGCCCCAGTACCTGGGCAGCGACGAGTGCGCCCAGGGCACCCTGCAGCTGCTGCAAAGGCTCTCGGCCATGCTTGGCGTCCACCTTGACGAGGGGGAGCTGCCACGCAAGGCCGCCGAGTGGAAGGCCCAGGCCGGCATGCTCCTGCGCTGCAACGACGACCTGGCCAACTACGTCCACCGTCTGGAGATGGACGTCGACCAGGCCCAGGTGGACGAGCCGGCCGCCGAAGAGCTGGTCCGGGAAGCCGAGGATTACCTGCGCTCCATGGGCAACAAAGGCCCCTCCTTGTCTGAGTGACGACCTAGGCTGTGGCTCGATAACCATGTCCAGCCTGCACCCTGTAACGCGGGCTCCGATAGCAAGGACGGCATTCATGACACAGTCGAGCATCTCCATCATCGTCAAGGGCGAACGGAAGGAGGTGGCGGCGGATCAGACTGGCGTCCAGCTTTTTGCTGACGACAAGGACATCATCGCCGTCGACCTCAACGGGCAGCCACGCGACCTCTACACACCCCTGCACGAGGGCGACAAGGTCGAGCCCATCACCCTGGAGAGCGACCAAGGGCTGGCCATCATGCGACACTCGGCCACCCACGTCATGGCCCAGGCAGTCCAGGAGATCCGTCCGGACGCCAAGCTGGGCATCGGCCCGGTCATCAAAGACGGCTTCTACTACGACTTCGACGTGGACAAGACCTTCACCCCCGACGACCTCAAGCAGATCGAACAGCGGATGAAGCGGATCATCAAGTCCTCCCAGAGCTTCCGCCGGCGCGTGGTCACCGAGGAGGAGGCCCGCAAGGAGGAGGCCGACCAGCCTTACAAGCTGGAGCTGATCGGGGCCAAGGAGGCCGAGATCAACAGCGAGGAGGCCACCGAGGTGGCCACCGGCGGCGAGCTGACCATGTACGACAATCTGGACCGCGAGGGCAACACGGTCTGGAAGGACCTCTGCCGGGGCCCCCACCTGCCCAACACCCGCTACATCCGCAGCTTCAAGCTCATGCGCACGGCCGCCGCCTACTGGCGCGGGGACGAGAAGAACCCCATGCTCCAGCGCATCTACGGCACCGCCTGGGCCAACAAGGACGACATGAAGGCCTACACCGCCCGTCTGGAGGAGGCCGCCCGCCGCGACCACCGCAAGCTGGGCGCCGAGATGGACCTCTTCTCCTTCCCGGACGAGATCGGGCCCGGCCTGCCCGTCTTCCACCCCAAGGGCGCGGCCGTCATCAACGCCATGGAGGACTACTCCCGTGAAATGCACCGGCGCAACGGCTACTCCTTCGTGCAGACCCCGCACATCACCAAGGGCCACCTCTACGAGATCTCGGGCCACCTGCAGTGGTACAAGGACGGCATGTACCCGCCCATGCATCTGGACGAGGAGAAGGACGCCAACGGCAAGGTGACCCGCCAGGGCTTCGACTACTACCTGAAGCCCATGAACTGCCCCATGCACAACCTGATCTTCAAGTCCCGCCAGCGCTCCTACAAGGAGCTGCCCCTGCGGCTGTTCGAGTTCGGCACCGTCTACCGCTACGAGAAGTCCGGCGAGGTCCACGGCCTGACCCGCGTGCGCGGCCTGACCCAGGACGACTCCCACATCTACTGCACCAGGGACCAGATGAAGGGGGAGCTGACCAACCTGCTCCAGTTCGTGCTCAAGGTGTTGAAGGACTTCGGCCTCAACGACTTCTATCTGGAGCTGTCCACCAAGGATCCCAACAAGTTCGTCGGCTCCGACGAGGTCTGGGAGGAGGCCACCAACACCCTGGCCGAAGTGGCCAAGGACTCCGGGCTGGAGCTGGTCGACGACCCCGAGGGCGCCGCCTTCTACGGGCCCAAGATCTCCGTGCAGGCCCGGGACGCCATCGGACGCACCTGGCAGGTCTCCACCATTCAGCTGGACTTCAACCTGCCCGAGCGCTTCCAGCTGGAGTACATCGCCGCCGACGGCTCCCACCAGCGGCCGGTCATGATCCACCGGGCCCTCTTCGGCTCCATCGAGCGCTTCTTCGCCATCCTGCTGGAGCACTACGCCGGCGCCTTCCCGGCCTGGCTGGCCCCGGTCCAGGTGCAGGCCGTGCCCGTGGCCGACGAGTTCGCCCCCCACCTGGAGCACCTGCTGGACCAGCTGCGCGACGACATGGTCCGCTGCGAGATCGACCGCTCCGACGACCGCTTCGGCAAGAAGATCCGCAACGCGGCCAAGTCCAAGGCCCCCTTCATCCTGATCGCCGGCGAGGAGGATATCTCCAAGAACGCGGTCTCCTTCCGCTTCCGCGACGGCAGCCAGCTCAACGGCGTGCCTGTGGAGCAGGCCCGAACCTGGATCAACGAGGCCATCAAGGTCCGCGCCCAGATCAACTCGGCGGACGACTTCCGAGCGAACACCTCCTGCAGTCAGGACTGACCAATGTTCGAGCATCTACGACGCCCCTGGAAGCGCATCATCGCCCCCATCGCCCACGGCCTGGTTCGTTTGGGCGTGAGCGCCAACGGTGTCACCATCAGCGGAGCCGTAGGCACCACCCTGGTCGCCATCGCGACCGGGTTCACCGGCTGGCTCCTGCCCGGGGCCATCGTCCTGGCCATTCTGGTGGCCTTCGACTCCCTGGATGGGTCCGTGGCCGCGCTAACCGGCGGTGGCACCCAGTTCGGGGGCTTCCTGGACTCCACCCTTGACCGGATAGCCGACTGGGCCGTCCTGGCCGGAGTCATCATCTACCTGCGCCGCCACGAACTGGCCTGGGTGGCTGATGGCAGCCACCAGGGTCCCGACATCTGGGCCCAGGTGGGCATGGCTGCAGCGCTTTTCGCCATCATGACCTCCTTCGTCACCTCCTACGCCCGGGCCCGGGCCGAGGCGGAGGGCTTTGAGGCCAAGAACGGCATCGCCACCAGGTCGGACCGGCTGGTCATCATCCTGGTGGGCATGGCCCTGACCGGGGCCGGGCTGCCTCTGGCCGTACTCAGCTGCTTCCTGGTCCTGTTGGCCCTGCTGGGCGTCGTCACCGTCTGGCAGCGAATCAGCCACGTCGCCAAGGACATGAGCCGCAACCCGCAGCCTGCCAACCCCAACCACGAGTGAGCCTATGCCGGACCGACTGCTCATCTTTCTGGCGCAGCACGCGCGTCTGGTGCCCGAGCGGCTGCTGCGCGGCCTCTTTCTGGCGGCAGCCGACCTCTGCTGGCTCTTCCGGATAGGCGGTGTCAGACAGCTGGAGCGCAACCTGGCCCATGTCATGCCAGAGGCCGACCGTCGTAATCTGCGGCGCACCTCGCGCCAGGGCATGCGCTCCTACTTCGTCTACTTCGTCGAGGCCCTGACCGTGGGAGCCCGCACCAAGGAGCAGCTGCTGGCACGCATACACGGCGGTGGCAGTGCTTACCCGGATCCGGCCAAGACCGACATCAGCCTGCGCTCCCTGCCCATCGGCATGGGCCACCAGGGCAACTGGGACTACGCGGGCTTCTGGGCCTGCTCCACGGTAGGCCAGGTCACCACGGTCGCCGAGCGGCTGCGGGACCAGGGAATGCTCAACACCTTTGCGGACATCCGTCGCCGTCTGGGCATGAACATCCTGCTGACCGGCGAGCCGGACATCACCGGCCGTCTGACGACCCTGCTGCGGAAGCCTGACCAGGTGGTGCCCCTGCTGGCCGACCGCGACCTGAGCCGCCGAGGCGTCTTCGTCAAGGCCTTCGACTCCTGGATTCGCGTTGCTGCCGGACCTGCCGTCATCGCCTTGGACGCCCGTCTGCCCCTGTATACCGTGAACATGCACAGGGAAAGGCTGACGGGGGAGCGCCGCCGGCGGGCCAAGGCCCCCTACGGCTATGTCTGCCAGGTGGACGGGCCCATCGCCATCGATCCCTACCTGGACATGCCCCGGGAGCAGGCCATCAACGACCTGACCCAGGCCTGGGTGGACCAGTGGGCCCAGGGCATTCGCGAGCATCCCGAGGACTGGCACATGCTCCAGCCGATTTTCCTTGAGGATCTGGATCTTTCCCGGATGCACGACCTGCCGGACTTCATACTGGCCCAGGCATCCAGGAACAAGGGAGGTGACGGGTATGAAGGCACCCGAACAAAGGCCTGAGCGGGAGCCGGAGCGGGCCGCCATCAAGGCGCGTCTGCGGGTGGGGATCATCTCGCCCTACTCCTTCGAGACCCCGGGCGGCGTCCAACTGCACATCCGCGATTTCGCCAGACATCTTATGGACCGCGGCCACCAGGTGCAGGTTCTGGCCCCGGGCCGACGCACCCAGGACATGCCCCTCTGGGTGCAGACCACCGGTTCCTCCTTCTCCATTCCCTACAACGGATCCGTGGCCAACCTGAGCTACTTCGGCGTGGCCGGCCACAAGACCCGGCAGTGGGTCAGGCAGGGCCATTTCGACATCCTGCACCTGCACGAGCCCGAGGTGCCCTCCCTGAGCCACAAGCCCCTGAGGCCCGGATTCATTCCCTGCCCCTATGTGGCCACCTTCCATGCGGCCTTCGATACGACCCCGCTGGCCCTGAGGCTGACCAGGCGCTACCTGCGCCGATACCTGGCCAACATCAGCCAGGCCATCTTCGTCAGCCCCTCGGCCATGCGGAACGCCCGGAATCTGCTGGAGCCGGGCATACCCAGCCAGATCATCCCCAACGGCATCGAGACCAGAGCCCTGCGCAATGCCCGGCCGCGCCCGGAATGGCAGGGGAGCGAGCGGGAACCCACCATCGGATTCCTGGGAAGGATGAAGGAGGAGCGCAAGGGGTTCAGGATTCTGGCCCAGGCCGCACCCGCCATTCTTCGGCGCGTGCCCGGAGCCCGCTTCCTGTGTGCAGGTGACGGCCAGGGGGAGGCCCGGGAAATACTCGAAGCCGTCGATCCCGGACTGGCCCGGCACTTCACCTTCCTGGGACGGATCAGCGACGAGGACAAGGCCTCCTTCTACCACAGCCTTGGCCTGTATGTGGCTCCGCAGACCGGGGGAGAGAGCTTTGGCATCGTGCTGGTCGAGGCCATGGCGGCGGGTTGCCCGGTGGTGGCCTCGGACCTGCCCGCCTTCGAGGATGTCTCCCAGAACGGGCGCAGCGCACGTCTGTTCGCCAACGGAGACCCCCAGGACTGCGCCCGGGTGGTCCTGGGCCTGCTGGACGACCGACCTGCCCGCCTGGATCTGGCCTCGTGCGGAATGCAGCGGGCCAGCGACTACGACTGGGAGCGGGTCACCGACCAGGTTCTGGATGTCTACGCCCGGGCCCTGGCAGCCCGGCCCGATCATCGCCGTGGCCTGCTGGGCAGACTGGTGGGCCGGGAGGCTGGTTCTCTTTACGATGAAGCCCCCACGAAAGGGCCTGAAAACCCGTAAAATTGTCGAAGAGCGGAACTAGAATTCCATTCGTTTACGCATTCGTACCGTCAGGAGACATATGTCAGGGCATTCGAAGTGGGCGACCACCAAGCACAAGAAAGCAGCCATCGACGCCAAGCGTGGCAAGCTCTTCGCCAAGCTGATCAAGAACATCGAGATCGCTGCCCGCACCGGCGGCGGTGACCCCGACGGCAACCCCACCCTCTACGACGCCATCGTCAAGGCCAAGAAGTCCTCCGTGCCCGCAGACAACATCACCAGGGCCGTCAAGCGCGGCTCGGGCGAGGAGGCCGGAGCGGCCAACTACGAGAGCATCGTCTACGAGGGCTACGCTCCCGCCGGCGTGGGCATCATCATCGAGTGCCTGACCGACAACCGCAACCGCGCGGCCGCCGAGGTCCGTTCAACTCTGACCAAGGGCGGCGGCTCCCTGGCCCAGAACGGCTCGGTCAGCTTCAACTTTGAGCGCAAGGGCCAGATCATCGTCCCCTCGGAGGGACTGGACTACGATACGGTCTTCGAGAAGGCCGCCGAGGCCGGTGCTGAGGACGTGCAGGACAACGGCGAGAGCTACACCGTGCTGACCGCCCCCGGCGACATGGTCAACGTCCGCAAGGCCCTGCAGGACGCCGGCATGGACTACGACTCCGCCGACCTGGTCCTCAACCCCAAGAGCGAGGTCACCCTGGACCTGGACTCCGCCCGCAAGGTCTCCAAGCTGATCGACAACCTGGACGACCTGGACGACGTGCAGGAGATCTACAGCAATTGGACCGCCCCCGACGAGGTCATGGCCCAGTTGGACGACGAGTGACCCTATGATCGTTCTCGGCGTCGACCCGGGGCTCACCCGATGCGGCGTCGGCGTCATTGAAGCCGGTGCATCGCGCCGGCTTTCCTTTGTTCATGTGGACGTCGTGCGCTCAGACCCCGAACAGAGCCAGGACCTGCGGCTGCTGACCATCTACCAGGGGCTGACGGCCGCCCTGGACCGTTTCAGCCCCGACGTGGTTTCCATCGAGCGGGTCTTCGCCCAATCAAATCACAACACCGTGCTGGGCACGGCCCAGGCGGCCGGGCTGGCCATGCTGGGGGCGGCACAACGAGGCATTCCGGTGGCTCTGCACACACCCACCGAGGCCAAGATGGCCGTGACCGGCAACGGCCAGGCCGACAAGATCCAGGTGCAGCGGATGGTGGCCCGCATTCTTGGGCTCAACCAGCTGCCCAAACCCGCCGATGCCGCCGACGCTCTTGCCCAGGCCATCTGCCACGCCCTGAGGCCGGCCGGGGCCATCCAGGGCGGGGAACGCGAGGAGCATCTGACCCAGGCCCAACGTCAGTGGGCCCAGGCCTCTGCCAGGTACGGCAGGCACCGGGGAGTCCAGCGAGACATGTAAGCTGATTCGAACAGACGTTCGATTCCATCGAGGGGTGATCAAGTGCTGGCAATGCTGACCGGGCAGGTGGCCGCCATCGAAACGGGCTCCGCCGTCATCGATGTTTCGGGGGTGGGTTTCGAGGTGCGCATGCCCCAGTCGGACCTGGCCTCCATGCGGGCCGAGTCCACGGTCACCGTCTACACCGCCCTTTCCCTGACCCAGGACGCGCTGACCCTCTATGGATTCCTCAGCCGCACCTCCAAATCGCTCTTTGCCCAATTACAGAAGGTCAGCGGCATCGGGCCCCGCGTGGCCTTGTCCATCCTCGCCACCCTGAACTCGGACCAGCTGGCCCAGGCCGTGGCCGACGGCGATGCTACGGCCCTGTCCCGGGCGCCTGGCCTGGGCAAGAAGGGCGCTCAGAAGATCATCCTCGAACTCTCCGGCAAGCTGGATCTGGATGCCGGCACAGGCAGGCAGGGACCCGCCCAGACCGACGATGGTGCCCATCAGGTGGTTGAGGGACTGATCTCCCTGGGTTGGCTGCAGCGTGATGCCGAGCAGGCCGTGGAGCAGACCTGCAGCGAGGGCGGCTACTCCCTGCCCCTGCAGTCGGCCGACATTCCCAAGGTCCTCAAGCAGGCCTTGACCCGGCTGGACAGGGGGCGCTGACCCATGGCTGACAAGCAGATGTCTACGGGGTACATCGACTCCCAGAATGGCGACGCCCAGGAGGAATCCCTGCGGATGGTCTCGGCCCGGCCCATCGAAGGCGAGCCGGTCAGCGACGAGGAGCTGCGTCCGGAAACCCTGGACGGATTCATCGGACAGCCCCGGCTCAAGGCCCAGCTGGGCCTCTTCCTGAAGGCCGCCAAGAAGCGGGACGTGGCCCCCGATCACATCCTTCTGGCAGGCCCTCCAGGCCTGGGCAAGACCACCCTGGCCATGATCGTCGCCCACGAGCTGGAGGTGCCCATCCGTGTCACCTCGGGGCCGGCCGTCCAGCATGCCGGCGACCTGGCCTCCATCCTGAGCTCCCTGGAGGCCGGCGAGGTGCTCTTCATCGACGAGATCCACCGCCTGCCCAGGGCCGCCGAGGAGCTGCTCTACATCGCCATGGAGGACTTCCGCGTGGATGTCATGGTGGGCAAGGGTCCCGGAGCCTCCTCCATTCCGCTGACCCTGCCCAGGTTCACGGTCATCGGCGCCACCACCCGTGAGGGCATGCTGCCCTCGCCCCTGAGGGCCCGCTTCGGCTTCACCGCCCACCTGGACTTCTACCCGGAGGAGGAGCTGGAGAAGCTGGTCGAGCGGTCGGCCAGGGTCCTGGGCATCGTCCTGCAGGATGACGCCGCCCATCAGCTGGCCCTGCGCTCCCGCGGCACGCCCAGGATCGCCAACCGCCTCCTGCGCCGTGTGCGCGACTGGGCCATAGTCCACGATCTTGACCAGGTCGGCCCTGATGACGTCAAGCAGGCGCTGGCCCTCTACCAGATCGACTCCGAGGGGCTGGACCGCCTGGATCTGGCCGTCCTCAAGGCCATCGTCAACAGTTTCGACGGCGGACCCGTGGGCCTGAACAACTTGGCCGCCATGGTGGGCGAGGAGGCCGAGACGGTGGAGACGGTCTGTGAGCCCTACCTGGTGCGTGAGGGCTTCCTGGTACGCACCCCAAAGGGGCGTGTAGCCACCTCCAAGGCCTGGGAGCACCTGGGCCGCAAACCGCCCGAGGATGTCATGAAGCTGTTCTAGACTGGGGTCTTCGCAGCAATGCATAGCGCCGTTTGATACCCGTCGAAACAAGGAGTGGAAACAACCATGGGATCCATGATTTTCATGATCGTCATCATCGCCCTGATGATCGCCATGATGTGGGGAAGCTCCCGCAAGAGCAAACAGCAGCAGGCCGCCGTCCAGGACTTCCGCCAGTCCCTACAGCCCGGTGACGAGGTAGCCACCACCACAGGCCTTCTGGGCAAGGTCGTCTCCGTGGATCTGGAGAAGGAGCAGGTGGTCATCGACTCCGAGGGTTCGCAGTCCCGCTGGCGCATCCAGGCCATCACCAAGCCGCCCATCGTCCCGGCCTACGTCCACGACGACGAGGTTGACGAAAACGGCAACCCCCTGCCCGAGCAGGTCGAGGGCCAGTCCGAGGATGCGGACGCCCCCGCCGAGGTCACCGCCGCTGAAGACGATGACAACGCCGACGACAATGCCGATGGCGAAGAAACCACCGCTGACGATACTGCCACACAGAACTTCGCCGCCTCAGAGCCCAAGGACGAGGCTGAATCCAAGTCGGAGCCTGAAGACGAATCAGACAAGGCCAAGACTGCGGAGAAGTCGGAAGACGCTGAAGAATCCGATGCTTCCAAGGCTTCAGATTCGACTTCCGCCAAGTCCTGAACCTTATTCGCACGCCACACCTTCCGTCAGGCTGACTCTGAACGGAAACGCGACGCGCGTATGATGGCCCCGGCAACCACTTCCTAGGAGCAAGACAGAAAGAAGATCATGGCTCAATCGGACGATATCAAGGTTGGAGAACTTAAGCAGGTCGGCGATGATGACGCCGCTTATCTGATCTCATTGATCCGTACCATTCCGGACTTTCCCAAGAAGGGGATCCTTTTCAGGGACTTCATCCCGGCCATGTCGGATCCCAGGGGATTGGCCATCATCCTCGACGCCATGAAGCGCACCCTACCCGTGAAGCCAGAGGACTTCGACCTGGTAGCCGGCCTTGAGGCACGCGGCTTTCTGATTGGTCCCCAGCTGGCCACCGATCTGGGCAAGGGCTTCCTGCCCATGCGCAAGGCCGGAAAGCTCCCTGCCCCCACCTACAGCCAGGAATACGCCCTCGAATACGGCAACGCCCGTATCGAAATCGAGCAGGGCTGCCTCAAACCAGGCCAGCGAGTCCTGATAGTCGACGATCTGATCGCCACCGGCGGTTCTGCTCAGGCGGCTGCACGTCTGGTGGAGCAGGCCGGAGGCCAGGTGGCTGGTTTCAGCTTCGTCATGGAACTCAACGGTCTGGACGGCCGTAAGGCCCTGGGCGCCTACCCGGTCACCTGCCTGATGAACATGCCCGCCTGAGCACGATTGGGGGATCTTCACCATGGATTTGTACGAATACCAGGCCAGGCAGCTGCTCGCTGAACATGGCATCTCCCAACCAAGGGCCGTCTATGCCTCAACCGCAGAAGAGGCCGGCCAGGCAGCCGACGTCATCGGCTACCCCTGCATGATCAAGGGCCAGGCCACCATCGGTCATAGGGGACAGGCCGGAGCAGTCAAGCGAGCCGAGAATCACGATCAGGCCGTAGCCTTGGCCGAGGCCATCCTGCCCATGAACATCGACGGCCATCCGGTCAGCGGGATCCTGGTCACCGAGGCACGCAACATCCTGCACGAGTACTACCTGTCCATTTCGGTGGACCGCACCTCCCGGGACTATGATGTCCTGGCCACGGCCAGCGGGGGCACCGAGGTGGAGACCATCGCCCGGGAACATCCCGAATCGGTCCGGCGCCTGCACATCGGCCCCCTGGAGGATTTCGACAGACAGGCCGCCCGCACCATGGCCGAGCGCATCGGCTTCTACCATGCCGATCTGGAGCAGGCTGCACAGATTCTTCTGGGCATGTGGCACACCTTCCAGGACAGCGATGCAACCCTGGTCGAAATCAACCCCCTGGCCAAGGTGGGTGATCCGGACGACGAGGCCACCAAGCACCTGGACGCCCTCGATGCCAAGATCTCACTGGACGGGAACGCAGCCTTCCGGCACGACGGCTGGAAGCGCTTCACGGACCCGGCTCAGCTTGACCCCCTGGAAGCCAAGGCCAAGGCCGCTGGCCTGCACTACGTCCATCTGGACGGTCAGGTAGGCGTCATCGGCAATGGCGCGGGACTGGTCATGAGCTCCTTGGATGCGGTCGCCGGATCGGGACGCAGGCAGGGCGTTCCTGTCGGACCCGCGAACTTCCTTGACATCGGCGGCGGAGCCTCGCCCGAGGTCATGCGCACCAGCCTGGACGTGGTCCTCTCCGACCCCAAGGTCCGTTCGGTCATGGTCAACGTCTATGGAGGGATCACCTCCTGCCAGCAGGTGGCCCAGGGCATCCTGGCCGCCGTGGACGTTGCGGACGGGCAAGACCATAACGACGACCGGCCCATCGTGGTCCGCTTCGACGGCAATGAGGCTGCCGAGGGACTGGATCTGCTGGCCAAGGCCCAAGAGCCTCGGCTCAAGGTGGCCCGCACCATGGAGGAGGCGGCGGATCAGGCCGTGGCCCTGGCCGCTCAGGCAGGAAAGGAGACGGGACGATGACCCTCTTCGTTGAAGACGGCGCCCCCGTCATGGTTCAGGGCATGACCGGTCGCCAGGGCATGGTCCACACGGCCCGCATGATGGCGGCAGGCACCAACATCCAGGCTGGGGTCAACGCCCGCAAGGCCGGAATGACGGTGGACTTTGACGGCCCAGACGGCCAGGCTCGTCATCTGCCCGTATACACCGACTGCTCAGCAGCGCGCCAGGCGACCGGAGCCCGCATCTCCGTGGTCTTCGTCCCGCCCAGATTCGCCAAGGACGCCATGGTCGAAGCCATCGAGGCCGGCATCACCCTGATCGTGGTCATCACCGAGGGCATTCCCGTTGCCGATACCGCCTACTGCGTGGCCCTGGCCAGGGAACGCGGCTGCCGCATCGTCGGCCCCAACTGCCCGGGACTGATGACCATGTCCGACCGGCCCAACGGCGTTGGCGCAGACCTGGGCATCATCCCGCAGGGCATCGCCAGTCGCGGCCCTCTAGGACTGGTCTCCAAGTCCGGCACCCTGACCTACCAGCTCATGGGGGAGTTGTCCTCCATCGGCTTTACCGCCTGCCTGGGCATCGGCGGCGACCCCATTGTGGGCACCACCATGCTGGAGGCCCTGCAGACCTTCAACCGCGATCCCGAAACCAAGGCCTGCGTCATGATCGGCGAGATCGGCGGCTCGGCCGAACAGGAGGCCGCCCGCTGGGCCTCCACCCACATGACCAAGCCCATCGTGGCCTATATCGCCGGCTTCACCGCCCCCGAAGGCAAGCAGATGGGCCACGCCGGAGCCATCATCTCGGGCGGCAAGGGCACGGCTGCAGACAAGAAGGAAGTGCTTGAGTCCGTCGGCATCCAGGTGGGCACCACACCCGGCGAGACCGCCCGGCTGACCCGCGACCTGCTGCGGGAGCATGCCATCATATGACCGGCAGAGTGAAAGTATGGCTCCGGGGGGCCCTAGAGGCCTTTCTGGCCATGCTTATCTACACTGTCGCCCTAGGCGCCTGCATGGCCCTGCTCCTGCTCATCATCTCCATCGAGGAGGGCGGGCCCTCCCTGTCCATGGCCACTGTGGCCCTGACGGAAACCATCACCCTGCTCACCCAAGGCTGCGGGTTTACAGCCGGTGCCCTGACCCTGACCATCATCCCCTTACTGCTGACCGGCCTGCTGATTTGGGTGATCCGCACCCTGGTCGGCCGCATGGGTGTGTCCGTCGGCGGCTGCATTGCCGGCCTGGTCGTCTGGGTGCTGTGCAACCTGATTCTCATGCAGGGCAGCCAGACCATGCAGGTCGACACCACCCCGGTCATTCTTTTGCGGACCAGCCTGGTCTTCCTATTGGGTTACGGCTGGGCCTGGGTCCGCTCTGAACCTTTCCGCCAGGCTTTCACCAAACGCATCGAAAAAGCTCTGCCGGTCCAGGTCCGCAGGACCGTTCGGCTCGGTCTCACGGCCGGTATGATCCTCCTGGCTGCCATGCTCGCCGCCGGCCTGATCGCCCTGATCGTCTGGATCGCCCTCTATCACGGAGACGTGGGCCGCCTGTTCAAACTGACACGTATGGGCACCGCCTCGGCTGTGACGACCAGCCTGGCGTCCCTTGCCTGGCTGCCCAATCTGATCATATGGGCCGCCTCCTGGCTCTTCGGAAACGGTTTCAACATCGGCGGGCTGGCGACCTTCACCCTCTGGTCAGGCCATGCCTCCAGTCTGCCCTCGCTGCCCCTCTTTGGACTTTTCCCGGAGCCGGTCTCCCGGCAGGAGGTTCGTCTGCTCCTGCTCAACCTGCCCCTGCTGGCCGGAGTGGTTGTCGGTATTCTCTTGCTCATCGGACCATGGGGTGTCAGAATTCACGCTGCCGTGCGTCAAGCAGGGCTGAAATCCCAAGACACCGCAGTCTGCTTCCTTATGGCAACCCTGGCCATGGCCCTGACCTGGCTGGTAACCCTGCTCGGTCTTGCTCTGCTTTTCCAGCTCTCCAACGGTGCCCTGGGCCGCCAGCGACTGGCCGGAGTGGGCGTGCCCATAGCCTCCACCCTGCGCATGATCGGAACCTCCCTGGGGGTCGGCCTGCTGGGAGTATGGCTGCTGGCACTTGTCACCGCCGCCCTGATCATCATCAAGGACGTCCTGATTGACTATCTGCGCCAGGCAGGCGACAAAAAGACTTCCGCCCAGGCGGAAAACAAGGAAAAACACAATCAATCACGCGGTCAGGAGGGAAAGGAGCCCAAGGCAACCGACCGAGCAGACACACCACGACAGGTCTCGTCCACCCGCAGACCAGGCAAGTAGGTCCGAAGGTGGCGGGGCGCCTCGGCATTCAAGCATAGGAGTAGGAGTTTCCATGGTCACCACGAATCGAACCATCAACCGAGCACTGGTCTCGGTCTACCACAAGCAGGGCCTCGAGGCCCTGGCATCGGCCTTCCGCCAGGCAGGCACCGAGGTCGTCTCCACCGGCAGCACCGCAAAGAAGCTGCAGGATCTGGGAGTTAAGGTCACCCCGGTGGAAAAGGTCACCGGCTTTCCCGAAAGCCTGGATGGTCGGGTCAAAACCCTGGATCCGCACATCCACGCCGGGCTGTTGGCCGACATGACCAACCCCGACCATGTCCGGCAACTCAAAGACTTGGGCATTGCCCCCTTCGACCTGGTGGTGGTCAACCTATACCCCTTCGAGCAGACCGTCCTTGAGGGCGCCGACGCAGACCAGTGCCTGGAACGCATCGACATCGGCGGCCCTGCCATGATTCGCGCCGCTGCCAAGAACCATGCCAGCGTGGCTGTCATCACCGACCCGGAAGACTATGCCCTAGCCGCCGAGCGCATCGCCTCCGGCACCGGGTTCAGCCTGCCCGAGCGCGGACGCCTGGCTGCCAAAGCCTTCGCGCTGACCGCCTCCTACGACGCGGCCATCGGCGAGTGGACTGCACGTACATGGGTCGACGACAAGCAGGACAAGGCCGAGGAGCAGAAACCACCCCAGGCATTGACTCGCACCTGGCGTCTGGCCAACCAACTGCGCTACGGGGAGAACCCCCACCAGAAGGCCGCCCTCTACCTGGACCCGCTGGACCGGGACGGCTTTGCCGCAGCAGAGCACTTGGGCGGGGCCAAGGAGATGAGTTACAACAACTACGTGGATGCGGATGCCGCCTGGCGCTCGGTCTGGGACTTCCCCGACCTGCCCGCAGTGGCCGTGGTCAAGCATTCCAACCCCTGCGGTCTGGCCGTGGGGGAGGACATCGCCCAGGCCCACCGCCGCGCCCACGCCTGCGATCCCATGAGCGCCTATGGCGGGGTCATCGCCGCCAACCGCACGGTTACGCTGACAATGGCCCAGCAGATCAAGCCGGTCTTCACCGAGGTGATTGTGGCTCCAGGCTATGAGCCCGAGGCCCTGGACCTGCTGCGGACCAAGAAGAACCTGCGTATCCTGTCCGTGCAACGCCGCCCGCGTCAGCGGCCGATCATCCGTCAAATCGATGGGGGAGCACTGGTGCAGACGCCCGACCTGATCGATGCCCCTGGAGACAATCCCTCCACCTGGCGTCTGGTCTCCGGCAATCCCGCCGACCAGGCGACCATGGATGATCTGACCTTCGCCTGGCGGGCCATCCGCTCGGTCAAGTCCAACGCTGTGCTCCTGGCCAACCAGGGAGCCACCGTGGGCATCGGCATGGGTCAGGTCAACAGGGTGGACTCCAGCCATTTGGCGGTCGAGCGTGCCAACACCCTGGACGAGGGCCGCAACCGCGCCAAGGGTTCGGTAGCCGCATCCGACGCCTTCTTCCCCTTTGCAGACGGTCTGGAGTATCTGATTCAGGCCGGCATCAGGGCCGTGGTGCAGCCGGGGGGATCCATCCGTGATCCCGAGGTGATCAAGGCCGCCCAGGACGCCGATCTGACCATGTATCTGACCGGAACCCGCCACTTCTTCCACTGATGAAACCAGACCCCGCGGTCGGATGTCGCCTTGCGACAAATTCCTTGACCGTGGGGTCCAATGCGGTGATATGCTGAATGAACTGACCAGCGATGATGCTGACTGGGAACCATAATTCGAAGGAGATATTGTGACCTATCAGACAGTCAATCCCTTTAACAACCAATTGATCAAGACCTATCCGGATGCCACCGACGAAGACCTGGAGAACGCCCTGGCCCGTGGCCATGACCTCTACAAGACCTGGCGCAAGCAGGAGGGCCCCGGAGACCGTCCCGCGCAGCTGCACCAGGTCGCCAAGCTCTTCCGCCAGAACGAGGATGCACTGGCAGCCAACCTGACCCTGGATATGGGCAAGCTGGTGGGCGAGGCCCGTGCCGAGGTGGAACTGTGCGCGGACATCGCCGACTACTTCGCCGACCACGCCGAGGAGCTACTGGCTCCCGTCCCCCTGGACAACCCCGCCGGCAAGGCCTACTACGTCAAGCAGGCCACTGGCGTTCTGGTCATGGTGGAGCCTTGGAACTTCCCCTACTACCAGATCATGCGTGTGTTCGCCCCGAACTTCATTCTGGGCAACCCCATGATCCTCAAGCACGCCTCCAACGTGCCCGGCTCGGCGGTAGCCTTTGAGGAGACCGTGACCAAGGCCGGAGCCCCCGAGGGCAGCCTGACCAACCTCTTCATCAACTATGACCAGGTGGACCGTGCCATCGCCGATCCACGGGTCTCTGGCGTGGCCCTTACCGGGTCGGAGCGCGGTGGTGCCTCAGTGGCCAAGTCGGCTGGAGCCCACCTGAAGAAGTCCTCCATGGAGCTGGGCGGCAACGACGTCTTCATCGTCCTGGATGACGCTGACTGGGATCTGCTCAAGAAGGTGGCCCCAGGCGCCAGGCTGACCAACGCCGGCCAGGTCTGCACCTCCTCCAAGCGCTTCATCGTCACGGAGAACCGCTACGACGACTTCGTCTCGCTCATCGTCGACGCCTTCTCGCACGCGGTTCTTGGAGATCCCAGCAACCCCGAAACCACGCTGGCCCCCATGTGCATGGTCTCCGCCCGCGACAACCTGGCCAAGCAGGTCGAAAGCGCTGTGGCCGGTGGAGCCAAGGTCGCCTACGGCAACAAGCCCTACGATTCGCCGGGGGCCTTCTTCACCCCGACGGTTCTGACGGACATCGACCGCGACAACCCCGTTTACAACCAGGAGATGTTCGGCCCTGTGGCCTCCATCTACAAGGTGGCCAACGAGGATGAGGCCATCGAGCTGGCCAACGACTCCAGCTACGGCCTGGGCGGTGTGGTCTTCTCCTCGGATACCGAGCATGCGGACGCCCTTGCCCGTCGCATCGAGACCGGCATGACCTTCATCAACGGCGGTTGGGTGACCATGCCCGAGCTGCCCTTCGGAGGTATCAAGAACTCCGGCTACGGCCGCGAGCTCTACAGCCTGGGCTTCGACACCTTCGCCAACGAGCATCTGATCTTCCAACACAAGAACTGATCAGGCTGCTCTGACTCCTTGTTGAAACGGCGACCGTGCCATCATCGTCCGAGGGCGATGGCGGCACGGTCGCTTTGCGTCAGCAGCGCTGGTAGGCTCGAACCTGCAGAGCAAGTGCAGAGGCAGGAGAGCATGACAGACGCAGATAAGGCCGAGAACCCGGACCTCAAGCCCCCGCAGCCGCCCAAGACATCAGGCCGAGGTCATCCCTTCGTCTCTGAGGCCCAGGAAGGCCGTCCTGTATGCGAGGGGATCATTTTTACGGTGGTGCTGGTCGCCGCGCTCGTGGCCTTCTGTGGATACACATGGGCCGCGACTGGACTGGTGTCCATCGCGGCCCTGGTTTGCGGCGCCCTGCGGCTGATTCTCAAGGATCGCAGCCCCTGGAAGGTGCGGTCGGTGCCCTTCGACGCCTTCATCAGCATCGCCCTGGGCATCGGCCTCCTGGTCACCTATTTCAGCATTCAGCTGCTGCTGTGACCCCTCTCAGGCTTTTCGGTCCTCGCTAAGTTCAGCCTTCGGTAGGCTTGTCTTTGGGTTCCTCGTAACCCTCTTCGTTTTCGGAAGCGGTGTGAAGGGGCTCGACCTGCAGATCGGGAATGGTCCCTGCATCGACTGGGGCAACCTCATCCTGGCCACCATCAGCCTGCTTACCGGCATCGGCATCCTGCCCTGCATCAGTATCTGATAGAGCCGATACATCGACAGCCTGAGCCGTGGTGTCTGCGGGGGCGACCGTGTCTGCAGCATCTGCTGCATCAGCGGCAGTGTTTTGAACCGGAGCAGGATTGGCCTGGGCGGATTGATCCTGGGTCTGCGCACCTGTAGCAGCGAAGGCGTCAGCGTGTGTTTGTGCCTGTGCAACCGGCTGGGCGTCAGTGGCGATACCCATGGCATGCATGGCCATGTTGTCGGTGATGATGCTGGTCACGATGATGACCAGGGCCACCAGGGATGCAGCCAGCAGGGGGCAGATCCAGAAGAGCCAGAGCTGGGAGATCGGGCTGACGGCCATGTGCTTGGACTGGGCGAAGATGGCGATGCCCGTTGAGCGAGCCGGGTTCAGTCCCGAGCAGGTGATGGGGTAGGTGACCAGCACGCCGACGCCATAGGCCAGCCCGGTATAGAGTGCATGGTTGCGACGGGCGCGGCCGTCGGAACGCAGGGTGGTGATGGCCGCAGCCACCACGATCATGCAGCCGATCAGCTCAACCACGATGGCCATCGGCGCTCCGAAAGCGATGTGCTGCTGACTGAGGGTGGCCGCAGCGGGCGAGCCGCCGGAAAAACCGTTGACCGAGAACATGAGCCAGGTTCTTTGCGGCACTCTGCTAACCGGAACAAAGGCGACCGCGATCGCGCCGGCGCCGATAGCGCCGATCACCTGGGCGACGATGTAGATCAGCCCATCCACCATGCCGATCTGAGAGGTGAACATGGCGGCCACGGTCACGGCGGGGTTGAAGTGTCCGCCGGAGACGCCGCCCAGCATGGCTGTCACGACCAGGTAGGCCAGAGCGGTTCCCAGAACCGGCAGCACCACGCTGGGCTGGCCCATGACCAGCTGGCCGAAGCTGTAGGACAGGTAGATGACCGCGCAGATCAGGAAGGTTCCCGCCAGCTCTGCGGCCGCACGAATCCAACGAACATCACGGGGCCTGATCCGCCTGCGGACGGGCTTTGCGGCAACCTGCCCGTCGGCCTGTTCGAGGACCGGCTCAGCACTTGCTTCCATAGTCATGTTCCCCACCTTGCTATCCCTTCGACGACAATGAGCAATAACAGTTTCCAGCTTAGGGCAAGCCAACAACACTTCCCTAGGCTCCGATATAGTATGATATGACCTTTCGGCGGCTGCGGTCGTCCGGAACGGTATCCGTTACATATCTATCAGGCCACGTTGGGAGAACGATGCCACATCCATACACACAGGCGATCAGAGCGCGCGAACAGGGGGAGGAAGGCATCCGCCTCCAGAAGGTGTTGGCCCAGGCCGGATTCGGCTCTCGTCGCAAATGCGAACAAATCATCACCCAGGGCAGGGTCGAGGTCGACGGCAAGCTGGTCACCACCCTGGGCAGCCGGGTGGACCCCTCCCATCAGCAGATCCGCGTGGATGGATCCCGCATCCATCTGAACGACAAGCACGTCACCCTGGCCCTGAACAAGCCCCGCAAGGTCCTCTCGACCATGGACGACCCCAAGGGTCGGTTCACCCTGCGCGACATCATCGGGGACCGCTACGAGCGCGTCTTCCACATGGGCAGGCTGGACTATGACTCCGAGGGCCTCATCCTCATGACCGACGACGGGGAGCTGGCCCAGCACGTCATGCACCCGCGTTACGAGGTGGAGAAGACCTACATCGCCACGCTCAGCGGCCACATTGGCGGCAACGTCTGCCGACGGCTGGTCACCCAGGGGGTGGAGCTGGACGACGGCCTGATCCGGCTGGACCATTGCGCCATCATCGACCACAACCGCGAGCACACCATCGTCAAGGTGGTCCTGCATTCGGGCAAGAACCGGATAGTCCGGCGCATCTTCGGCGCCATCGGCTACCCGGTGACCCGGCTGGTGCGCACCCAGATCGGCCCCATCCGGCTGGGCGAAATCCGTCCGGGCTCCTACCGGGTGCTCTCCGCCGCCGAGATCAAGGCTCTGGATAAGGAGGTCGGACTGTGATCACCGTCGCCATCGATGGCCCGGCAGGCGTGGGCAAGTCCTCCACCTCGCGAGCCCTGGCCAAGCATTTCGGCCTGGCCTACCTGGATACGGGCGCCATGTACCGGGCCGTCACCCTATGGTGCATGGACCGCGGACTGGACCTGGACGCGGATCAACCCGACCAGGA
The DNA here is from genome assembly GCF_009683175.1 of Bifidobacterium asteroides. GTDB lineage: Bacteria > Actinomycetota > Actinomycetes > Actinomycetales > Bifidobacteriaceae > Bombiscardovia > Bombiscardovia asteroides_H. Next base: position 25,723 of record NZ_WKKW01000004.1, on the reverse strand, counting down.
GGCCATCACCGAAGCCGTGGCCGATTCCATCACCGGCGGCCACCTGGTCATGGGACTGGACCCCGAACATCCCAGAGTCAGCCTGGATGACCGTGATGTGGATGAAGAGATACGTTCCACCAAGGTCTCCGAACACGTCTCCGTGGTCTCTTCGATTCCGGCCGTGCGACATGTCCTCATCGCCGCCCAGCGGGCCATCATGGCCGACCAGGAGCGAGGCGTGGTGGCCGAGGGACGGGACATCACCACCGTGGTGGCCCCGGATGCCCAGGTCCGTGTGCTGCTGACAGCTCGCGAAGAGGTCCGCCAGGCCCGCCGCAGCGGCCAGGCCCAGTCCGGGTCGGCAGGCGCCGAGGATTTGGCTGCCCGGGATGCCCGGGACTCCAAGGTCACCTCCTTCATGAGCGCAGCCGACGGGGTGGCCACCGTGGACAACTCCGATCTGACCTTCGAGCAGACCCTGCAGGTCCTGATCAATCTGGTCTCCTCGGCCATGGAGGAGGACTCCTACGACGAGTACGCCCGGAACCTGGACGACTATGAGCTGGACGAGGAGGACCGAGCCCTGCTGGAGGGCGGCTCCGAGAACCAGGATGACCAGGACCATGGACCCAAGGCCGTGGGCGTGCTGGCCGTGGTGGGAAGGCCCAACGTGGGCAAGTCCACCCTGGTCAACAGGATTCTCGGACGCCGTGCCGCCGTGGTCGAGGACACCCCTGGCGTGACCCGCGACCGGGTCAGCTACGAGGCCGAGTGGGCCGGCACCCAGTTCAAGCTGGTGGACACCGGCGGCTGGGAGAGCGACGTGGAGGGCATCGAATCCGCCATCGCCTCCCAGGCACAGGTAGCCGTATCCCTGGCTGATGCCGTCATTCTGGTCGTGGATGGCCAGGTGGGGCTGACCGCCAGCGACGAGCGGATCGTCACCATGCTGCGGGCTGCCGGCAAGCCGGTCGTCCTGGCCGTCAACAAGCTGGACGACCGGATGGCCGACTACACCGCATCCGAATTCTGGAAGCTGGGTCTGGGCGAACCCTATGCCATCTCCGCCATGCACGGCCGGGGGATAGGCGATCTGCTGGATGCCGCGCTGGAACAGCTCAGCAAGGCCGAGAAGACCTCGGGATTCCTCACCCCGGAGGGCCTGCGCCGGGTGGCCCTGGTCGGCCGGCCCAACGTGGGCAAGTCCTCCCTGCTCAACCAACTGGCCCACGAAGAGCGGGCAGTGGTCCACGATGTGGCCGGCACCACCCGCGACCCGGTCGACGAGGTGGTCCAGGTGGACGGCGAGGACTGGCTCTTCATCGACACCGCCGGCATCAAGCGCCGCCTGCACAAGATCTCAGGGGCCGAGTATTACTCCAGCCTGCGCACCCAGGCGGCCATCGAACGCTCGGAACTGGCGCTCATCCTCTTCGACGCCTCCCAGCCCATCGCCGACCAGGACTTGAAGGTCATGAGCCAGGCTGTGGATGCGGGTCGGGCCATCGTCCTGGTCTTCAACAAGTGGGATCTGCTGGACGACTTCGGCCGCCAGCGTCTTGAGCGGCTCTGGCAGACCGAGTTCGACCGGGTCACCTGGGCCGAGCGGGTCAACCTGTCTGCCAAGACCGGCTGGCACACCAACCGGCTGGCCAGGGCCATGCGCACAGCTCTGGAATCGTGGGACAAGCGCATACCGACCGGCAAGCTCAACTCCTTCCTGGGCAAGGTTCAGGCTGCCCACCCGCATCCGCTGCGGGGCGGCAAGCAGCCAAGGATTCTCTTCGCCACCCAGGCCTCCACCAGGCCACCGCGTTTCGTGATCTTCGCCACCGGCTTCCTGGAGCAAGGCTACCGCCGCTATCTGGAACGCTGCCTGCGCGAGGAGTTCGGCTTCGAGGGCACTCCCATCCAGATCTCGGTGCATATCCGCGAGAAGAAGAAGCGCAAATAAAGAAGGTCCCTGGGCCGACTAAGGAGCCGGGCCAGGGACCTTTCCATACCCCTGCGGGCGGGCGCGGCACCTCGACCATCTCACTCCAGTAGCAGCGCAATGCAAACTTGACTTACAGGATTCGTGTCTTTCCCAAAGTTCGGGTTGTATTGATTGACTTTGGAGTCGCTAAAACTGAGGTCTTTGTACCATTATTACCAATATAAATTCCGAGTCTGTATATTGAGTAAGGGAAAATATGAAGTTTGAAAAAATAGCGTTATTAACTCAGGCAAATGCAGACCAGATAGCCAGAGAATGGCATTACAACGATATGTATAGTTTTTATGATATGGAGAATGATCCAGAGGATCTTGAAGAGATAATCACACCAAGATTGCGGGCAAATAAGTATTATCAGATTTTGGACGATAAAGATGAACTGGTTGGTTATTTTTGCTTGGAAAGGTTATCAGAGGAAAAGGTAGAAGTTGGTTTAGGATTGAGACCCGACTTGACTGGACGAGGGCTAGGATTAAATTTCGTTAAAGAAATTGAAGCCTTTATACAGAATAATTTCAATTATGAATTAATAATTCTATCAGTAGCCAGCTTCAATAAGCGTGCAATCAAAGTTTATCAGAGAGCGGGATTTAAAATAGATGGTTCCAAGCTGCAGAAATCAAACGATGGCGTATATGAATTCATTAATTTAAGCAAAACTGCGGATCGTTGCTAAGAAAGCAAGAACTTCCCTGGGATCTACACTGAGTAGATAGCTATGCAAGTTCAAGCGGGTGAACGTGCGGGTGATTGCTGGGCGTGTAGCCAGCCATTCTTGGGTTAGTTGGACGAGAAAGATACCGGGGATGCTCTTACATCCACAGTAAACCCCGATAGAAGTGCGCTGGCTTTAATCCTTGTTTTTGACAAACTATTTTCCATGAAATACAGGCTGTGCGCCATGGCCGCTAATAGAGCACCATGGCGCCGGATACTTGATTTGGTCTAAATCAGCATCGACATCCTTCCTTCGAATTCAGGAAGTTCTTACTTGTATCCTGATCTGTCATTCACAGTCCCCTTTAGCTCACGCATTGCCTACAGGAACTAACGGTGGTAGACAGGTTCTCCCTGCCCGGCATACTTTCTGCCAGCGTATGAACCATAGGCAAGAATGAGTACAAGAGCGATTGCCAGAGCGGTTCCACAAATCCAATAGAGCCTGACTCCGCTATAAGCCAGGGCAGACAGGATCATGACCACGCCCAGAATCATGAAGAGCACCCCGCCAAACTGCTGACAACGGCGCCAAGCCTCGCGGCTGGCGTAGGCACCTGGCACCCGAAAACCGCTGATGCCGTTGGGTCTGGTTTTAGGAGCAAGATTGCCGATGACTATGAGAGTCAGACCAGTCAATAGCATGGCGACCTTATCAATGCCGAAATCCGTCGGCCACCATCCCCAATGCGGATCAGCAACAGCTATTTCGAACAGATCTATAACAGTGAAAATAATCTGCACGCATAGCCCACCCAGCAGAAAAACGGTCAAAGTATGTCCCGCTTCATCACCACGTTTAATCAAATATGCGCGCAGGACGAGCATGAGGATGGTCCAAATCAGCGCAATGACAAGGCAGAAGCAGGGCATCCAAACCAGCTCCTGGGGAGAGCCCCAACGATCCACCTGGTTCTGTGCGTTCCAATGAAGCGGGACGTTTTCGTTCGGCAGACGATTGATCACTATGCGGCTTACGCCCAGCATGATTATCCCCGGCAACCACTGAGCCGCGACAAGGGTCGGGACGAACCGACCCGCTTTGCTGCCATCCCCCATGAGAGTCTCCTTAGGACTCGGAAACCGCCGTCGAACCAGTTTCCTTGCTCACAGCCTGCGGCTCGGGCAGACTTCTCTTGTCGCTGGCGCTGGTCCGCAGGCGGTAGAGCCACTGAATAGTGCTGTCCAGCACACTCAGATTGAGTTCGTAGATGACCCTGGTGCCCTGCTTGTGGCCGACAATCAGGTCTGCTTCTTTCAACTTCCGCAGATGATAGGACAGCTTGGATGGCGTCATTCCCAGCTTTTCAGCCAGGCGTCCAGCCTCCATGCCGCCCTGCTCCAAAAGATCCAGCACACGACGACGCAGGGGATCAGCCAGAGCCGCTGTTGTTTCTTGAATAGCCATAAGTCTCCTTTTTCGATGATTTTCTCTAGTATTTGCATGCTAACATTGTTTCAACCAATATTGTATATCTTCTTCAACTTTTATGCGCTTTTCACTCACTGAGCGCAAAATAATTGACAATCGCCCGGATTGATGCCTGTCGTGGCGACATTAAACTGTTGAACATACCTACTTTTCTGAAGCCAAGGCTGGTTGGGGAGAACATTGGCTCAAACCCGGTGAGCCAGACCCGATCTGAGGTCATGCTACTATGAATAACTTCGGCGAACAGGAGAATTTGCGGCATGGGCGAAAATGGAATAAAAGCCAACATTGGCAAGGCCGCTATCTTCGATCTCGACGGCACACTTCTGGATTCTATGGGAGTTTGGAAGGAAATCGACCAACGATTCTTTGCTCGCCGCAACATCCCTATGCCGGACGATTACGCATCTGTAGTCGCCTCCATGCAGACCGGTGCCATCGCCAGATACACCATCGACCGCTTCCACCTTGACGAGCGCCCAGAAGATCTTGTGGAGGAATGGAACGAGGACGCACTCCTGCTCTACGCCACAGCTGTACAACCCAAGCCACATGCACTTGATTACCTGCAGGCGCTAAAAGCCAGCGGTGCCGCCCTGGCTGTGGCAACCAGCCTTCCGCCGCGCCTGCGACAGGCTGCTGTGAAGCACGCTGGCATGACCGATTGTTTCGACCAGGTCTGCAGCGTGGATGATGCCAAAAGCATTGGCAAGGAGGAACCGGAAATCTACCTGTTGGCTTCACGGATGCTGGGAGTTGCGCCCGACCACTGCACAGTGTTCGAGGATCTTCTGGTCGCCGTCGATTCGGCCAAACACGCTGGGATGAAGGTCTGGGCCATGTACGACCAGTCTTCGGCCAAGGATTGGGATGCCATCCGCTCTGAGGCTGATGGCGCTATCACTGACTTCGCCCAGGCGCCTGCCATTCTCTGACTCGCTTCGCGCCGGCTGGAGCCAGCTGTTACCATGAAAAGCGTCAAGTAGTTTGGTGGAGGCGTTATGGGCAATTCAGGCAGGATAAATGCCGGTTGCTCAAAGTGGCTGTATTCACGTTTGCTCGCTCGCCTGGGATCTCAGAATTGGTGGCCGGCAGAGACTGACTTCGAAATGATGATCGGGGCGGTGCTGGTCCAGCATACAGCCTGGAGGAACGCGGCCATGTCCATCGAGCAGCTGCGCACGGCCGATCTGCTCAACCCCTGCAACATGGCCGACGTTGACCTGGCAAGGCTGACAAACTTGATCAGATCAAGCGGCTTCATGAAGGCCAAGGCACGCACCTGCAAAGCCCTGGCTCAGTGGCTGCTGGCTCGTGGCATCCACACGGCCGATGTTGAGGACTGCGCGGATGAAGGTCTGCGTGACGACCTGCTCACCATTGCCGGGGTTGGACGCGAGACAGCGGACGTCATACGGCTTTATGCCTTCGGCCAGCCTTGCTTCATCTGGGACGCCTATGCACGCCGGATGCTGGACGACCTGGGTTGGGCCTCCCTGCAGTCATACCAGGAGGGCGAAGAGTACGAGGCGGATTTTATCCGTGTTGATCAATGGTCACTCAACGATCTGCGCGAATATCACGGGTTGATTGTCCAAGCAGGCAAAAACCATCGCAGCCCCCAAGCCTATGCCGCCTTCCTTAAGGAACTTGGCGGTCATGAAAGCTCTTCCAAATGAGTTGATCCCTCGAGGTTCGGCCGAGTCACAAGGCATATGACGGTACACCTATACGCCACCTCTATACGGCTGCATCTTATGACCGTGTTCCCGCGTAACAATCTTGTCCGAACCTCGGTGAATCGCGCACAATAAGGTATTGACTTGACTTCGAGCGGATTGAACTCCGTAGACTATGTTTCATCCGCATACTTGGCAGGCAAATACGCCAGGTAGTGAAGAATGGGGAGCAAGAGCATGAAGGCAGCAAAGTTTGTAAAGCCAGGCCGCATCGAGCTGGAGGAATCACCGATGCCGACCATCGAAAAGCCTAAAGATGCCGTGATTCGGGTCATCCGGGCCTGCGTGTGCGGATCCGACCTGTGGTGGTACCGGGGTATTTCCTCAATGCCCTCAGGCAGTCACGTAGGGCACGAGGCCATCGGCCTGGTCGAAAAGGTGGGCTCGGATGTCACTCATGTCAAACCTGGTGACTTCGTCGTAGCACCCTTCACTCATGGCTGCGGGCACTGCGCAGCCTGCAGGGCCGGCTTCGACGGTGACTGCCTTGATCCGGACAGGCGGGGGAGCGGCGGCTACCAGAGCGAGTATCTACGATTCACCAACGCGGACTGGGCCTTGGTGAAAATTCCAGGCCAGCCCGGGGACTACAGCGACGACATGCTGGACTCTCTGCTGACCCTCTCCGACGTGATGGCCACCGGTTATCATGCAGCCGCAACAGCCCAGGTCAAAGAAGGCGATACGGTCGTGGTCATGGGCGATGGAGCGGTGGGTCTGTGCGGTGTCATAGCAGCCAAGCTGCGTGGGGCCGAACGCATCATCGCCATGAGCCGGCATGAGGACCGCCAGAAGCTGGCGCGTGAATTCGGAGCGACTGACATCGTGGCTGAACGCGGCGACGCTGCTGTGGAGCAGGTCATGGCCCTCACCGACGGTGCAGGAGCCGATGCGGTTCTGGAATGCGTGGGCACCGAACTGTCCACCGATACCGCCGTCAGGGTGGCCCGGCCCGGCGCAGTGGTCGGCAGGGTGGGTGTGCCGCAGCAGGCTACCATGGACACCTCTAAGCTGTTCTGGCGCAATGTCGGTCTGCGAGGAGGCACGGCCGCGGTCACCACATATGACAGGCTTCTGCTGCTTGACCAGGTGCTCAAGGGCAGCATCCAGCCAGGCAAGGTCTTTACCCAGCGCTTTGCCCTGGATCACATCCAGGAGGCCTATGAGGCCATGGACCAGCGCACCGCCATCAAATCCCTACTGCTTGTCAGCGAATGAGCCTGCAGCAGTAATCAGCTGATCCCCGCCGCTACTGACTTTGCCAGTGGCGGCGCATAAGCATAGCTGCTCGAACATGTCCGTTATTTCGAAAAAATCAGGGCCGAGTCAGGGATAATTCAGGGTAAACCAGGGTATTTCATCCCTTCTTTCGCTGATATCAATGGAATTGACTGATGACGACAAGGATGACCGTCATACAGGGTCAAGCGACGAACGAGGGCACATGACATCTGCGAGGCGAATCAGCATTACTGAGCGTAGATGCCTCGGTCTGGAAGGTTGTCGATGATCAACCAAGGGAAAGATGCAACCATGAATAACCCCAACGTAAGCGAAAGCAGAGGCCCGACACCCACGATTGAAGCTACGGGGCTGTCCATGGTGGTCTCCCCGCGCCGCGGCGATTCACTGACCATTCTCAATGACATCTCATTCACTGCCTATCCGGGGGAGATGACCGGCATCATCGGGCCGTCAGGCAGCGGCAAATCAACTCTGCTGTACTGCCTGGCTGGGCTGGAGAAGGCCACTAGCGGCACTGTGCTTCTGCTGGGCAAGGACATAACCCGTCTGGGGCTGTCGGCCATGACCAAGTTCAGACGCCAGCATCTAGGCTTTGTATTCCAGTCCTACAACCTGATCACCAGCATGACAGTCGAACAGAATCTGGCTCTGCCATTCACCCTTCGCGGATCCCGCTTTCCCAGAAAGACGGCGGATTCACTCTTGAAGTACTTTGGCTTGATCGATCAGAAAAAGCAAAGCGTCACCCTGCTGTCAGGCGGCGAGCAGCAACGTGTTGCCCTGGCCCGCGTCCTGTTATCCGACGCAGACGTGGTATTCGCGGACGAGCCGACTGGCGCCCTGGATCAGGAATCCGGAGAAAAGGTCATATCGGTGCTGAAGGAACTCGCCAACCACGAGAAGAAAACCATCATACTGGTGACGCATAGCAATGAAGTGGCAGGTCAGTGCGATCGGTTGTTTGCCGTGCGCGATGGCCGAATCAGCCAGTCATTCTCTGCGAAAGCGCCCATGGCATGAGAGGCGCTCTGTCCGAACTCAAAGCAGCGCCCATGGTCTGGAGCGCCGTCTTGCTGGCCATGGTCGTATCCCAGACTGTCATCTGCTCCCTCATCGCGATCGCCACGATCATTGATCAGGACTATCAGGGCCCGGAGCAGGTACTTGGATCCACATACACTGGTCCCGCCTTGGCATTCAGCGTGATCATCACCATAGCTGTGCTGCTATGGGTCATGAATTCAGCACTGAATCAACGCCGGCATCAACTGGCGCTCATGGTTTTGCAAGGCGCTCTGCCTTGGCAACTGCTGGCCTGGAATCTGCTGATAGTCATGGGATTATTCATCCTGTCCATTGCAGCCACCTGCCTTTTGCTGCCGGTGATTACGCCCTTGACCTTCGCCATGGTGACAAATCCATTTGATTTGCATTTGACCTATGCCGGCAGCCACCTGTTCGATTCGCTAGGCAAAGGCCTCGCTTTCAGCGCTGCGCCCATCTTCATAAGCACTTTGTTGACTATCCGTTCGCTCTCGAAAATACGACCAATGGAAGCCCTCAGGCAATCCCAGGACCCTCCAAAGCGGATAGGCGTCTTCCGCTTCCTCCTGGGAATCGTATGCTTGATTGGTGCTGGCTGCATGTTGCTGATTCCAGCTTTTGCACTTGCAACTAACCCTCGTGCCAGTCAGATGAGCAGCGATGCCGCTCCAGATCGGATGACGGTATTTCTCGCCTTCGCCATGGGCGGCATGTTCCTCCTGATATTTTCGCTGGCAGCTTTCGCGCCATATCTCCTGCCCGGCTTCACGGCGATATGGACGCGTATTGTAGCGTTGCCATCCAGAACCTGGAGGCTGGCAGGCCAACAGGCTGTCGGCAGCATACAGCGCCAGGGAGCGACGATAATCCCGATGACTGCGGGTCTATCATTGCTGATGACCGTCAGCGGAGGGTTGAGCACAATGATCACCACCTTGCTAGTCGCTTTTCCCCACACACCAGGCAGCGTTCCGGCGACCACAGACATGTTTGCGAGTCTCTTGGCGCTCACTGGACCGCCAATAATCATCGCGATAACAGGTGCAATTGCAGGCACCTTGATCACTTCCAAAGGCAGAGGACTTGATCTGGCGCTGACCTACGTATCAGGTGCTGGAATCGGCCAGCTCAGAGTATTGGGCGCGCTTGACGGCATCATCACTATGATTACCAGCGCACTGTTCTCCCTGGTCATCACATTGCTCTGCACCTCATCCCTGACTTTCATGCTCTCACGCTTCATGGGCAAAGCACAGATGAGCGTGCAATGGGGCGCATGGATCGTAGTGGTGCTCATCGTATCCCTGCTTGGTGCCGCAGCCACAGGAATCCAAGCTCTGACCACCAGATTCGAGAACTCTGTCAGCGTCATATCGCATGCCATCGGCGAGTAATAAAGTCCTGCTGTATGCACACGAATACATATTTGAGCCACAGCAACCCTGCCGACTTCTGTCATTCCTTCAGGTCTCTTGTTAAATCAATTAAGTCGGTATATGTAGCGCTCGGCTTGATGTATTTAATTGGTAGGTGCAACTGTAAGCACTTGAGTTCGCGACGATTTCCTACACACGAGCATTTGCAAGGCCCATATAGGGTACAGTCAATGACAAACCGTGACAGGTGACGATGAACCAGTCAAATCTTGTCGAACAAAGACAAATGGAGGACCATCATGGCGCGACCGACCACCAAGGAAGAACTTATCAAGGCGGCTGATGATGGCTTCGACAAACTCATAGCGTTGCTTGAGTCGCTGACACCAGATGAACGCAATGGCCGCTTTTCCTTCGACCTGAGCAAGGAGAAGGGGGCCCATTGGGCACGCGACAGGAACATCAAGGATGTGCTCGTCCATCTCTACGAGTGGCATCAGCTGCTGTTGAACTGGGTGGAGGACAACCAGCAGGGCAGGACCCACGACTTTCTTCCTGACGGCTACAACTGGCGCAATTACGGCGAAATGAATGTGAAGCTGCGGGACAAGCATGATGACACCACCTACGATCAGGCCTTGAACCTGTTTATCGAATCCCATAAGAAGGTCATGACCCTGGCGCAATCGTTCACCGACGAGCAGCTATTCACCAAGGGCGCCCTCCCATGGACAGGCAACTCTACCTTGGGCTCTGCCTTCATCTCTTCGACCTCCAGCCATTACGACTGGGCCCTGAAGAAGATACGGAAGTACTTGAAAGGACGCAAATAAGCGCTAGGATACCTGAAAAGAATCAGTTTCATACAAGACAGTAATGGGTTGCCATGCGATGTGATTCACAGGATGGGCGATCCTAAAAGCAGCATCTCAGCATATTCGTAATAGCAATGGAGCAAAACCGCGACAACCGCTTGCATAGCAATATGCAAGACGTTATCTCGGATGTAAGCACGACGGCGAAGGACACATATCCCCATAAAGGCGAAGGGACATCATCGAAAGGACATCATCAGTGAAACGATCTCGCATTGATCCAGATACTGATGATATAAGGCTGATCAAGATGGTGGCTGACGGAAATGAATCGGCCTTTGAAGCACTTTACCATAAGTATGCCCATACCGTCCAAGCCTTTATTTCCCTGCGAATATCCGACGATGAGGATGCCAGCGAAGTTTTTGCTGACACTTGGCTGGGCTGCTGGCGTTCCTCAAAAACCTTCCGTGCAGACAGCAAGGTGCTTACCTGGATACTCAGCATTGCCCGGCGGCAAATCTATATGAAACGTCGCAAACCGAAACCACCTGACCAAATGGATCAGGTGGAACTTGACTCGATAACCGATGATCAGCTGGAGCCTGTAGAACTGGTCAGTAAAGATCTGACGATGGAAATAATACGGCAAAGGATTGATGCACTCCCAGCAGAAATGGCATACACGGTGACGCTGGCATGGCTTCACGAGTTACCCTACCCGGAAATAGCCTCCCTGCTCGACGTTCCGGTCGGGACTGTGAAATCTCGCATTGCCCGGGCAAGACAGATCCTGCGCCCGCAGTTGACCGACCTCGCTCCAGTCAAAACCCAAAAACTGCAGAGCCAGAGATAATTGAAGGGGTGATTATGGCAGACCGATATAAGAGCACAAGCCCAGACAGCACAGGCCCGCTCACCGAAGAATACCGGGGTGAAGTTCAAGAGGCGCTTAGGGAAAGAGAGCAGAATGTTCAGCCGGCAGTTCCAGCTTTTAATAGCGTACTGAAGGCCATCCAACAGAAGCCGTCGCTGGCAACGGATCGACCAATACCATTCATGCGTCGAGTGCGTTCCTGTGGCCCGCTTGTTCTGGCACAATTCCGCCTCATACCGCGATATATCTTACTGGTGGAAATTGCGATAGCAGCGTGCTCCGTTTTAATTAGCAACCTTATGCAAGGTGCACGTTACGGCAGTCTCGGTACGCATATCTTTTCAAATATACTCATGCTCAACATGGCACTGACCATGATCCTGGTCTTTTCCATTAAAGATGATCGTGAATTAACGCTCAGTATGCCCCTGGGACCTCAAGTTGTAGTAGGTTCTAGGCTATTGCTGGCCTTCATCTCCAATATTGTCGTCGGGGGAGTAACCTTATTGATTGTCACTGCAATCAACCCTGGAATAAGACCCCTGACAGTTATTGCCCAAACGATAGCCCCCATAACACTCCTGGCGAATATTGTGGCCCTCTTATGCATATGGCAATGCTCGTGGATTGCACTGCTCCTAGGGGTACTTGCACCACTATTGAGAACTTTGCAGAACTTGAGGCCATCATTTTTCCTACCGGCATGGGTCAATTCGGTACCCACTACAACCGCAGCCTGGGCAGGGACCATCCTACTGACAGTGGGACTCCTATCTGCTGTTATCCTTACCGCTCCTCTTGCCTGGCATACTCGACTCGCCGGTGGAGATAAAAATTAATGAACCTTTTCATCCTCTCTCGCTACTAACTAAGCAGACGGAACGAGTAGCGAACAATGTCTGGCAGCAGCCGAGGCCAAAACCAGATATGAGGAAGGTGGACGAGGTTGGCTTTCGTAGGTATACAGCTCAAGAGGCTTTATAGGCTAGTATTACTGCCGTTCATACTGACTGCAGGTGTTCTTCTTGCGGGCTTCGTACTGGAGAGCATTTGGTCATTGCGCCGCATACGGCCGGTTATGATGGTTCTTACTCAGGTGCCAGTAATTGCTGCTGGTCTATCTACAGCTTTTGTACTCAACGGTGATCCAATCGTTGAACTTGCTGAGTCAACCCCAACTGGATGGCGGAAGGTTCAAGTGACCAGGCTGCTTATCATTACCGGAGCATTTCTTGCAGCCGCAGGCCTTCTTTTTACCGGCTTGCATATGATGCGACTTTGGCCACGCGACATGGGGTGGGTGAGCATCGTTACCCCGGTTGGCAGTATATTCATTGTCAACTGTCTGGTTTTCCTTATAGCCGTACTCACCACGTCTATGCCAACATCGTCGCTGGCTTCCATAGCTATTTGGCTGTTTTTATGTTTTATATGGGATCCATACATAACCGATCCGGTCCGGCAACGACTCATTCCATTGTTTATTGCAGCAGCAGGCGCAATCTTCGGATGGAACATGTGCGGTGATGCGGAGCGCAATGTTGTAAGGGTGGCAGCCCTATGAGGATACTGAGCCTTGTACGCATCACGCTACTGATGTTTTATCGGCGCAAGGCCTTGTGGATAGCCAGCATACCGCTGGCGCTCTTCGCCCTCTTTTTGGCCTATGCTTCTCCTATGTCACCTGGATTCAGCAACACAGATGGTCTTGTCTTTACCGGACAGGTTCTTGCTATGTTCACCCCGTTGGCATACGCAGCATCTTTTAGCGACCTTATGACTGCCGGCAGGCGAACAGGTATGGACGAACTTGAATCCACCTCCCCCTTGCCGATGGCCGTCATCCGCTCGGCTCATGTCTTGGGAGCCTGGGTCATCTGCATATCATCTTCCCTGCTTTTCCTTGTATTGATCGCGGTACACCAAGCCTTTAAAGGCAACGGTAAGGCAATACTGGTGGCCCTGGCAGTAGCACTTGTCATACTCTCACCATCAATGCTGATCGCTATGGGGATATCCGCCCTGCTAGGAGCCCTGTTGCCCACAATCGTAGCCCGAATTCTTGCCGTCCTGGCATGGGCCTGGCTGGCTTTCTATACCCCCCTATTGCCACTTCCAACGCTCAATGGCGGCCCGCTGGCCGTCATTGGTGATCCCATTGCGCAAGGATGGTTCCATACCGATCCTATATACGCACCAGCGAACGGCCCCTTTACCGTCCAATCGGGAGTCATATCCTTGCTCTGGCAGGCGTGTATTATCCTCCTTCTCTTCACTGGCGCAAACATAGCCTCCAACCACATAAAAGCTCAGGTCTGACTTTCATCTGACTCTGAAAGGAATTACTCACATGTTTATCTCTATTGACCATCTGACCAAGGATTTTCGGGGGAGACCGGCGGCTTTGAACGATCTGACCGTTGATCTTCCACAGGGCATGATAGGGCTTATTGGTCCAAATGGTGCCGGCAAAACAACCCTCATGCGCATTCTCACTGGAATAATCAAACCGACTGAAGGTAAAGTTTTTATTGATGGGCAAGACCTGTCTTTGCCGGCCAATAGGCGAAATTTAAAACGACACCTGGGTTATCTGCCTCAGCACATCACCCCGTACGACAACCTGTCGCCACTTGGATTCCTTGATTATATCGGCATCTTGAAAATGATTGGCAATAAACGTGTGCGGCAGGAGCAGGCCCATACCCTCCTGGAACAAGTGGGGTTGGATGATGTGATGAACCAACCTATCGGAGGGTTGTCCGGGGGTATGAGGCGCAGGGTTGGCATCGCACAGGCCCTTATGGGCGACCCCCAGCTGCTGGTAGTCGACGAGCCCACAGCGGGGTTGGATCCCGAAGAGCGCATGCGGTTCCGCACGCTCCTTGCCCAGCTGGGGCAGGATCGAACCGTTATCCTCTCCACCCACATACTCGATGACGTTGCACAAACCTGCCCCTGGGTATGCGTATTACGTTTCGGACGCAACCAGTATGACGGGCCGACTGAGGGGCTGATCCATGAAGCTGCCGGTCACACCTGGGTCACGCCTCCCATCGCGGCCCCACCGGATAATGCCACAATCATCAACGCGGAACCCACCCCACAGGGGACAAGATACCGCATAGTTACCGATACACCGCCCGCGGGCTCTGTAGAAACTGCGCCCAACCTTGAGGACGGATATATGGCTTTGGCCAGCGAGCGCTAGAAACCATCTCCAAGTATGAAAGAACGTCGAATGATTATAAAGCTAATCAAGCAGAGCCTCAGAACCCTTTTCCTGATATACGCCACAATTATGCTGACAGTGGGGGTTGTCGGATGCACTGATGGCATGAAGCACCCTGAAGAGTATTCCACTGATGGAAGCAATAAGGTTGCAGCCACCAGTAACCCGCAAACAATTTCGAAGGAAGATCTGGGACACACCTGGCCTTTGAAGGTAGATAAAGGTGCCGTGTCCTGCAGGCTCAGCAAGCAGGGAGACCCCATCCTCCGCTTTACCACCTCAGATGGCGCACAGTACGCACTGAACCAGGTACAAGACAATGAGCATCTCAAAAGCATTGAAACACTAAAATCAGACAAGAGTAAGTCAGTAGGAACTCTGATGAGTTTTGCCTTCTCGGTCTGCGACATACCAAAATAAACCAATTAAACCAATTTTACAGGGCTTTGCGGTTTGTCCTCTTCAGGTAGCCTACCTGATCTTACCGGGTCCAGAGCAGCCTGCCGGATTATGTATCTACATTCTGTTACAACCCTGCCATTCAACTGGCTGGCAGCGCAGTTGGAATGCACCTCTTACCACCATGTTCTGCCGGCCATCGAGGCTGGAGCCAATAATTATCTGCTCAAAGATGTAGAGCCTTATGTTTGAACCCACCGACCGTTCGAGACATCTAATCGTTGCTCTTAGAATCAAATCATGACAGGGGAGGAGGGCTTGAACTTTGCTCATTGACCGTGCGAGTTCAGATAAACTTGAGCCTTCTGTTTGTCGACAGCCAAAGCGGCTGTCAGAATAAGAATCAGGCCTTCCGGAGTGTGAATCCTGGCTTCGAGTGAGTTCCACGGCTTACGTGATGGAGCTGAAGTAGATCCCGGACGAAGGCGCTCGCATGCATCCACAATCTTGCATATCTGCTTTTCCGTGACTGCTACGCTCAGGCTTCCTATGGACTCCATATCCGCATCAGGGCTGCCAGCATTGGGGCCACTCTTGCGGAGCAGCACATCCTGAAAGGTCCAGCGCCGCAAGTGAATCATCACGCCTGGCATGGTGTATAAATTGATGAAACCCAATCCCTGCGTCCAGAAAACCTCCGATTCTTCTAGATCGTGGCTATACAGGCACATGAACATAGGCATGAGGTAAACGCCCCTATAAGGCTCCGGCGGCTCCGCATCTTTCCCTGGCTCCGGCACGGGACTTGTGCCTGCACCTGTATAAGCAGTAGCTTTGGGCTGGTCATGGTTGTGCATGGTTGCCTCGTTCCTTAGTTGAAGGATTTTCAATTGGATTCTCAAACAGAAGACGTGATACGTGGGTGGAAGACACTGACTGCGTCACTCCCATCTGGCTGTGGCTGGATCTATCCCGCTTGCACGCGCTGCAGTTTCGATTGCAACCAGCATCCATTTCGCCAATCCAGGTTCCAGTTGTTCGTAATGGCGCCTGAAACGCGGGTCGGCCACATACATTCGCCCCAGAATGACATGCATGGACGGCGTCACATGGAACCATGACAAAGCCTGCCGATGCTCGTCAATCAGTTCAAGAACCTTATCTGATGTCGGAGCCAGACCTTTTCGTTTGGCTTGTGCAAGCTCACTTTCCACGTCTTTAAGCCGGGTCATGTCCTTTTTCTGTTCTTGTTCGGAGCGGGAAGCTTTTCGCTCCGCATACTCAAGCCACTGCCTGCTAGCACCCCAGCGTTCGTATGCTTCCGACTTCGTAGGAACTGAATCATTACCTGACTTTCCCTCGGCAAGGGCTATGAGTCGGTCCAGACGATCCGCAGCTTTCCTAAAAAGCTGGATTTTCTCCTCAATACGTGAGCGCTGTCCCTGCAACTCGTCCAAAGCAAGTGGTGTCTTGCAATCGAGCAATGCCTTGATTTGTCTGGCATTGAATCCCATCTCCCTGTAGGTCACAATTCGCTCCAGCCGTGCGACGTCATCCTGCATATATTGCCGGTAATTCGACAGTCCACGAATGGGATAGATCAGTCCTTCCTCTTCCCAGTGGCGCAGCATTCTCCTACTGACCCCTGTAAGTTCAGACATCTGACCGATGCTCAAGCCGCTCTTGCTGCCTTCGCCACTGAATTCGCTCTCACGTGTCATGCCTTGACCCTAAACCCTGCCATCATGTCAAGGTCAAATCGTTTGTTTTCTGGGGGATGGGTGAGTGGGTGCATGCACACGCCGGCCCCTAGCGTCCCAATAACCAATAACAGGTTCTTGACGATAACAGGTTCTTGATGAGGACGCTTTTAGTTCTGCTTGTTTGCAAAGTAGCCCCTATCCAATCATGAAGACTACTAAATCCAGCGAGACTCTTTTCCTTTGGATGCAAATCAGCCCGTCAGCAGCGACGTGTCCCCTGCAGGGGACAGTTTCTTTTCCCGCGTTGAAGGATTGCGCCCGTCGAACTTGCATAGGAATCAGTTGAATTCCGATTGGAAGGGGAGGCGTAATGGCATATACGGACGGAAACGACGACCCGCAACTGGCTGTGTCCACACAGGGGTTGGTCAAGGCCTATGGCGGATTCAAAGCCGTGGATGGACTGAATCTTCGGGTGCCGGCAGGCGGGGTCTACGGACTGCTGGGACCAAACGGAGCCGGAAAATCGACCACCATGAAACTCCTCCTGGGATTGACAAAACCGACTGCTGGAAGCATATGGATGCTTGGACAGCAGGTCGGAAAGAAGAGCAGGATTCAGCCGGGCCGTGTGGGCTCCATGATTGAAGGACCCAGCTTCTATCCAGGCCTATCAGGTCTCGATAACTGCCGCATGGTAGCCGATTATCTGGATCTGCCAGTTTCGGCTGCCTCAGAAGTGCTCACCAAGGTTGGATTGCGGGGATACGAGAAGAGGAAGGCGGGCGCCTACTCTCTAGGGATGAAGCAGCGGCTGGGCATCGCCATGGCGCTGATCTCGCAGCCAGAGCTCCTGCTTTCGGATGAGCCCACCAATGGCTTGGATGCCGAGGCAGTGGTCGAGGTGCGACAGATAATCATGGACCTGGCCGCCTCGGAGGGGGCCACCGTCATCATCAGCAGTCATATCCTGTCCGAGATCGAAAAGATGGCTCCGGTGGTTGGCATCATTGCCGGTGGTCATTTGCTCTACCAGGGGACATTGGAAAATCTGCGCGATAAGGGTCATATCGATCTACGGGTGTCCGATCCTGGGCTCGCATCAGAGATGCTCGAAGCTCAAGGCATTCACCACGAATATATCAGGAAGAGCGCAACCCTGCGCATTCCCGAGATACCCGATCCACAAATCGGATCGCTGGTAACTCGACTGGTTTCGCATGGTCTGCAGGTATACCGTGTCGCTTCCGAACGCAAAAGCCTGGAAGAGGCCTTCCTCGAACTAGTGGAAAACCCGCAGAACCATATTCCACAAAACTATGTCTTACAGAACCATGTAGCTCAGAGTGGTATGAAGCCGTCCGGTCTTAAACGGAGGAGCACACGATGAGCTCTGTCGAATCAATCTCCATGCGGTCCGAAGAATTTCGATTGGGAAAACCGCCACGCCCATCCCATCCAGGAGGGCTACCTGTTCTGCTTTCCATGGAGCTTCGCAAGTTGAAAGGCTCCTCATTCTGGTGGATGGCCTTGGGCATGATTGTTCTGGTTTCGTCATGGTCGGGCTTGGCATTCATGAAACGAGCTGAATCTTCGAACCCCGCCACTCGTACCGTAGCCCTTGCACAAGGTGAGATCTTCCAGACCGTAGGCCTGCTGGCACCAATCCTCGCGGCCCTGCTGACCAGCCGGCTTGCCGTCATGGAGAGCAGCGAGCGCATGGATCTCAAATGGCTCTCCTTGGGCCAGAGCCCGATGGGGATGTTTCTTGCCAAGCTCGTAGTTGCGGGGTGCGCGCTTACACTTTGCTTCGTAATTCCTCTGACTTGGATACCGTTGACGGCCTCGGCACAAGGGTTCCATCTCGAGGGCAGTCTGGCCGAATACATACTCCTTCCGACACTGATTGCCTGCTTCTCATCCATGGCTGTCACGACCATACAACTCGCCCTCTCCCTGACTATCGAAAGGCAGGCTATAGGCCTGGGACTGGGTGTGATAGCCGGTCTGATCGGGACTGGACTGGCCCCGATGAGTATGCCGGGTCTGGGCTGGTTCTTCCCGGCCGGGATCAGTTCCGCCGCCAGCCCGTTCCTGTTTTCAGCCAGCTCTGATGGTTTTGCCAGAATGACCTTGGTCACCAATCCCTGGATGAAGGTCCTGACCAGCCTTCTGGCCTGCATTATCTGGTCCGGAATATCAGCATTCATCGTCAAGGTCAAGGAGCCAGACCGATGAACAGACAGTACTCGACAAACACCATAACCATTAGCCCGATGAATCGCCCTAGGCCATCGATCACTGCCGCCTTCAGATGGGAGATCCGCAAGGCCGGCAATACTTGGTACTGGCTAGCCACAGTGCTCTTCGACGCCATAGGAATATTCAACGGTTGGGACCAGTACCAGAGCTACAGACCGGACTTCCAGGCTCAAGGAGTGACCTGGGCTGCGGTCTGGGGGCAGGCGATCCTTCTGCCAAGCATGGTCTTCATACCAGTCCTGGTCGCAGCCTTTGCAGCCCAGGTTGAAGCCAGCGAGCACAAGGGACGCAACTGGCAGCGCCTTAATGCCTCCGGCATGGTCGGGACCGCCATAGTCGGGAAGATGCTGCACGGACTGCTGGCATCCCTCCTTACCGTCGCCATTTTCGAATCCGAATTCATACTCGTGGGTGTTCTGGTAGGAGGCTTCGACCCTGCGGAACTCGGTCCCTATCTTATGCGTGGCGTACCGATGACGTTGGCAGTGTGGGTCATTATGACTCTGACCCAGGCCATAGCTGCCAGAGCCGAATCCTTTGCCTCAACCATGAGCATCATGTTTCTGCTCACTCTGGCAGGCTGTGTGCTGTCGATTGCCGCACCGGCTTTGGCACTGCCGTATCCGCTGGCCCTGATCACCACTGCATCCGCAGCCCGTGACATGGGCAATATCGCGTCTACGGCCTCTATGGCGGCCTCGTGCATGACGGCAATCCTCTGGGTGCTGATCAGCCTCCTTATATTCCGGCACGAGGCCCGCAGAGCAGTCTAATTTTGATGCAGAGTCAATTAAGAGAGGATGCAGCACTCGTAAGGTCGCACATTTCAGTGTCAGACAGCATAATGGACTACCAGCAGTTACCAGGAAGAGGCTCATCGATGAGGGCAGACAAGAAGACTCAAGGTTGGATTCAGTTATGGAACCGGCCATACACGGCCTTCGTGGCAGTCTTTCTCTGCGCCATCTACGAGACGATGATGCTGACCAGGCTGATTCTCGCCCCAGGCAGTGCCAATCGAACCCTTTACCAGGTTTTGACGTCTGACAGCTGGGGCTTGCCCCTGTTCGTGGTCATTATTTTTGTCGCACTTGTCACCCTATGCCTGCGCCGCCTATATCCTATGGCGACCCTACTGGTTTTCAGTGGCCTGCTTGCCCTGACTGCCGCAATCTATGGCTCGGGATGCACCTACCTGATCATTCCTTGGCTCGTCAACCTCTACGCCTGCGCTGTAGAAGCCAAAAGCATGGCATCATTGGCAGCTGGACTGTGTAGTTCCACCATTTTGGGTCTGCTCAGCATTGCACTCTCTGCCAACTGGCATCATGATGTCCACTTCACCGACCTTCTGTATCCAACAGGTCTGGCATTCGCCCTGTGTCTGACAGTCGCCTTCCTCTCACGCTCCGTAAGGCAATCACACTTGTCAGAGCAGGCATTGGAGAAGGAGCACTCGCATGCTCTAACCCTGGCCCATGAGCGGGATCAGGCCATGTATCAGTCCAGGGTCGCCGCCGATTTGCACGACAGCGTGGGTCACGACTTGACCGCCATCATCGCCCTATCCGAGGGGATGGATCATGCCAGCGGAAAGCCGGAAATCGATGAGGCCATCTCTATGATCAACGACCTGGCACGGCAGGGATTGGATGACACCCGGACAGCTGTAAAAACCCTGCAATCAAAGGCAAGAACTGAAAACAACCCAGCGCAGCCCATAGGGGAGGGGCATGGCTGGGATGACATCAAACCCATTCTCGACCACGCCCGCCAAGCCGGAATCAGCACTGCCCTGACAGAGACTGGCCATCGACCGCAGGATTCCGAACAGGCCAACCTCGCTTTCACCGTGACCAGGGAGGCAGTCACCAATGCCCTCCGCCATGGACGGAAGGTCAACCGCATTGTGGTCTCCTGGGATCACGACAGCCAGGGCTGTATAGACATCATCGTTCGTGATGATGGCCAGCTCTTGAACAATGATGCTGACGATGGCGGTGACAACGGTACAGGCCTTGCCAGGTTAAGAGCCGAATTGCAAGCTCATGGCGGCAGCTTCCATTCAGGTCCTGGTCCGAACGGTTGGACCTTGCAGGCTCGCATACCCCCACTAGCTGCAACAGCAGCTGACAACAAGGGTAAGGAGGAAAGTGCATGATCCGTGTCATGATCGTCGACGACCAGCGCCCGACCCGCATGGGACTGGCACTCATGGTCGCCAAGGATCCAACCTTGCATGTCGTAGCACAGGCGGCCAACGGCCAAGAGGCTCTGGATCAGCTGGCCACAGCCACGGAAAATCAGCAGCCTCTGCCCAATGTGATTCTGATGGATGTGCGCATGCCTGTCATGGACGGGCTGGATGCCACCAGCCGTATCAAAAAGCTCCATCCTGAAATGAGCATTCTCATTCTGACCACCTACGACGAGGACGACTATGCGTTCACAGCTTTAGGGGCAGGCGCATCTGGATTCCTGCTCAAGGATGTCAAGACAGCCGATCTGAACAGAGCCATCCATGCGGTGCATGCAGGCGATGCCATTCTCACGCCGCGCATCACGGCCGAAGTGATCAGGAAAGGAGTTCCAAGGCCAAAAGCTAATGATAAATCTGAGGCTCGCCTTAAATTCGCGCAACTAGGCAAACGCGAACTTCAGGTCGCTTCGCTGGTTAGTCAAGGCCTGACGAATGCGGAGATTGCCAAGCGCCTCCAGCTGCAGCATGATTCGGTCAAAAAGACCGTCAGCCGCATACTGGCAAAACTCAAGGTCAGGGACCGGATCAACATCGCCGTCCTTTGGTATCAGGCCAACATGACGAATCAGTAATCGTATTGAACGCCGACTCGCTCATCCGTGGACGGAAGAAAACCGCGTCTGACTGGAATTCCTGCGTTTTAACTCTTTAACTCTTATATTGACGATAAAAATCCGCCATTTGGTTCATCAACGGCACATCCAGCTCGAAGCCCTTCGACTAGTCGAAATGCTTGGCAGAATATGTGTTATAGCTTTTGTTAGAAGGCTTTTGACCCAGTTGCTTCATGTGCTCCTTGTATTCCTTGCCGAATTGTTTTCGGTATCGCACCGAGTCCTGGGAATAGTAGACATAGGCGTGCCCGCGATCCTGGTATTCACGGAACCTGAATCGTGGATTGGACTGAAATTCCTCATGAAAGAGGTCATAACTATATCTAACCGGTACCACCTGATCATCCCGGCTCTGAGTGATGAAAATTCCCACCTCGGATTTCTTCAAGCTATCCAAAGCGGTATAGCCCGCAAACTTCCCGAACTTTACATGCTCATATAAGCCCAGGCAGGGCAGGATAAGCGAGACGGCAGGTCCGGCGATTTTTCTGCCGGGCTGACGCATCATATCGATCGAGCGATTGAATCCAGAAACCCATGACTGCGGCCTTGACCTCTGGGTGAAGGTTGAGAACAGCGCCGACGGCATAGCCTCCCCAGCTCTGACCGAACCGGAAAAGAGAAATTAGACGATTACATATCTCGATGGGAGTAAGGTAAAAATACCAAAACCCTGGCACCCACAGCTATAGCATGATTTGAAAAGCGCTATCTAACCGAAATACTACGAGACCACATGGGACGCTAACTCAAAGCAATCGAATATGGTCGTACGGACACAATAAATCGGACTAATGCATAATGCCCGACAGTGTTCCTTTATAGGTGTATTACGAAACACTTGACTGACCGACCTTACCCCTTCAGCCTCAGTTCCGGCAAATTTGAGCTTGTGCTCATAGCGCTTAACCTGCTAATGTCGTTTAGCTATATTTGTGTGTCGAATAAGACCGATCCAACCTTCACGAGTTCATCTTCCACGAGCATAATGGACCCCAAAATACACGTAATAAAACACCATCGAGTTGAAGAAACTGGTTTTAGATCACTGACATGGACACACAAATGCAAAGCCTAACACAGGACCCATTAGCATGCTGTCCATGCATCTCGCTTCAAAGGTACCGCCTCCAAACCCACCCAGGAAATCGCGTGCCACTCCAGATAAGTGATTAGAGTGCGTCCTGTCGCACCATTAGTTTAAACGAACGCATATAAGGCGTATAAAACTCGACTCGGCTCCCGCCATCGAATAGTAATTGGAATCTATCTATTAGGTGTGGAATTTGAAACAAAGTTTTATATAGAGTTGTCCTAAAGCTGCAATCGCAATGCCCTTATGCAAAGGTTGCATTATCGCAAGACAGAAGATGGAATATATAGACTAATCAATCTTTTTGAATAAGATTACTCTCTCTCCCAAAGAGCTATCTGTAAACCTTCGGTCTGTGCCTCATCTTCTGCAATTGGGAACAGAGCAACAATCCTGTATTGACCGAGATATGTGTATATGTTGCGTCTTGTGTCTCGCTTATACATTATGAAGATATGGCGTTTAAGACCTATAGAATTACCATCACGTTTGGAATTCTCTTCTTTTGGCCAACGTTCAATAATGTATTTTCTATTTGGTGTAGATGAAACAAAGTCCCAATTATCTTTTCCTTCTTTAAAAAATGATATTTGAAGGCTAGTTAAACCAGGAGAGGCAGCAGTGACATGAGGAGGATTTTTTGCATTTAAACCAGTAGATACCGTTGGCGACCGTGAGGAATGCTGATAGAAGCTGTAAACTGACGGAACTTGTTGATTTGTAAAACTAACCTTATTTTTCGCCATGAAAGTAAGTGCTTCTGGAATGGTACGGAATGTAGCCCCCTCATCAGGAATCCTCAATGATTGCGATGCAATGCCAATAGGATAGGAATCCATTTTTGTTTTCCTCCATATTCAGTGATTCAAAAATTCATCTAACACTTTACTAGTTTAGTATACGTATCATATCCTAAAAGCTGGTTAATAAGCAGATTTCCGAGAATTTGAAATAGCATTAATTACGGTCCAAGATTCTTTATTTGAAGCTTTTTTAGATCTTTGTCATTCCTAGCCACCAAAGTTGTCTTCTAAAGTTTTATGGACTCTTCGGCACTGCTTACTTTGCTATTTGATTTATCCTAATAGCTTTTATATGCTCTCAAAAGTCTGTGGAGTGGACCGCCAACACTATGCACACAGCCTAAGCAGACTGAACTGTTTCCCCGTCAATTTCGCTACAATCTCAGTGTTTAGAACTGCGTGGTAATTGGATCTGCGGCCTACCGGTTTATTGCGATCAAAATGTAATCAGGCTCCGAAATCTTCTCCTACAAATTAGGAAATTCCCCCTATCATCAGTATGATTCTGTCGACGTTTCAACAATAACAGGGATCTAAAGGTCTTCTGAGGTTTGATTCGATCGCTCAATCGTTTTGTGGATGCTTATGAACGATTTTTCCACAGAATGCCCCCTCTCATTGCTCCTGAAAAGCAGCAGCCGATACCCGACCCAGATCGTCTGGCACTGCTCGTTTCCGTTTTCGTTCGATGCTACTGCTCACAACCGCCTTGATTTCAAACCTTACGAGTAGCATTCCTATGAGATTGATTCTGGTTGGCTTCATGCCACAGACTGTGCTGTGGCTGATTAAGGCATTAATCGTGTCCGTGATACTTTGTCCCGCAGCCGTGAGCCTTTGGCGGGGCGTTTTGATGGATCCCAATCTTGTGCGGAACCAATCAGCATGCAGAAAAGTACAGTATAGGACCACCAGTACGGAAAGTCCGAGCAACATTCATGCCGTGTTTTCCTTGGACTGGTGTCAGTCGATTGCCTGCTGGCCGCCAGTTGATGGGGGCTGATCAATTGGGTGTTCATGCTCGTGTGAGCTCTGTTAACGATGCTCTTGATTCCCGCCCTGTCTTATGCAATCGTAAGGTTCGTACATCATGGATTACCGCCTGGTAAAGCTGCGAAAGGAATACGATAGGTTTCAAGAACAACTATCAAAAAGCTGGGAGTAAGTCGACAGGCGATCATTTCGATCGAAAATGGCCATTTCAATCCCCGACTTCCACCTTGCAGACGTACTCGATTCAAACAACGAGCACATATTTCAACCCTGTAACTCTCCCTTTGGCCAAACTTCAATAGGCAAGACGGTGAACTGGAGCTATCATTCTAAGCCAGATCGATAAGATAATAATATTCATTGACGATAGCAGCCCGATGGCTAATGTCAGCGCTGACTTGAGGGGCAGAGCACCAGGCAGGGAAGTTGTGCTCTCAAGCAACTACTGAAAACCATGGGCCTTTAAAACAGAAAAGATCGGTAAGACATAGCCCGTCACTTTCCTTTCACGGTGTCCTTGTATGAATGAAGGTTTATGGAGATTGCTAGTATGACAAATGTTAGAGTGGAGCACAATTCGGATTGGATATTGAGAAGCTGAAGGTTATTACCATTGATATGGGCTAGCGATTTTCCGAGGGCGGCGGATGCGGCGGATTATGCATAATTACAAGGACATCTTGTTAGCATACTGTGTTTTTTCTGCTAGTTTCTGTTGTCTATTTCCTTTATACTAAATTTAGAACGTAGTTAGTATTGGTTAAAATAGAGTTTTATGCTCTGTGTTCGGCATCGATACCTTTTGTTATTCAGTTTGTTATACTCCGGACAGCAAAAAATGCGCCTCGCCCTCCCTTTCCTTGGATTTTGGAAAATATCTTTCATTTCTCGTATCTGTTTTTTTGATATTCTTCTTTACCGGCCTATAGGAACTAAACTGTGAGTTACTGAAAGTCTCCATGTGCGGAGTCTCTGCTTCCTGCAGATTTTGCAATGAGTTGTTCATGTTCCCCTCCTTCCCCTAAATTAGGTATGCCCTTAGCGCATACGAATCGTACTTTACAATAACTTTTGACTTATTGCATCTTTTGTCAATAATTTATGGAAGACTTTTAACCGTCACGCAAGCAATACTTGTATT
>NZ_WKKW01000003.1 GCF_009683175.1 Bifidobacterium asteroides | reverse complement strand
GGCAGCGACGGATACACCTACGCCTGGGGATTAAACAACTATGGCCAACTCGGCAACAGCAACACAGCAGATTCGACAGTTCCTGTGCGCGTGCGCGACCCCACCAGCCCCAAGGATGCGAGCAAAGGGCTCAAAGCCACAGCGATCAACGCTGGAGGCGAGCACTCACTAGCTGTAGGCAACAACGGATACGCATACGCCTGGGGATGGAACCTGTATCGCCAGCTCGGCGACGGCACTACCAGCAACTCAAGTGTTCCTGTGCCAGTACGCGACCCCACCAGTCCAGCCGACGCTAGCAAAGGGCTACAAGCCACACGGTTCAGCGTCGGAGACCATCATTCGCTGGCCGTGGGCAGCAACGGGTACGCATACGCCTGGGGAGAAAACAGCTATGGCCAGCTCGGCGACGGCACTACCGACGACTCAAACGTCCCTGTGTCGGTGTTGTTCAACCTGCAGCCGGTGATCACTGCAGCCAGATTCGACACCGACCCAGGTACGAACCTGGCTCCTGTCAGCAACGGTAACAGCGTAACCGTGCTCACACCCGCACACCAGCCAGGTACGGTCACAGTCAGCGTCGACTATGCAATGGGCGGCGCAGGACGCATCCTGACCGACACCTCCCTCAGATACACATACCTGCCTGCAGGCGTGCTCCCTCATGCCGGCGGCGAAGGCATCATCCTCGCCCTGGCCACCGGCATGACCGGCATGGGCGGGGTCCTGGCCTCACGCCGCCATAGGAGAGAAATACGTCAGCTCCTACACACTTCACTCGAGTAAGAAGGCCGGCAGGTGGGTCACAACCCCCATCCACCCGCCTCAAGTGGGGATGCATGTAGGAAAGTGTCGTATAAGGCCCAATCCCCAAGGAGCCGACACTCCTCTTGCGTCCCCACCGCACTTTCACAAGCAGAGATCTGGGCAAGGCGCTCTTATTCCCGCTTCGGGGGAAACGAACACGGCAGGGTCGACCATAGAGTTTGCAACTTAAGCCATCGCTGCCGCTGTCCGTGCTCCCGTTGTCAAACAATGCTGTCAACAACGCTCTCTTTGACCAAGAGAATCATTGATGCCAAGCGGCTGGCTCTGGCTTGTGTGTTGTCTGCTGACCGGGTGGTAGGGTGAAAAGCGGGGGACGTCGAGAAGACGACTGGCTTACGCCATTTGCTCTTGCAATTTGATACGGAGCTAGCGTTGACAGGTAGAAATTTGAATAGGCAGGCGGTTCTGATTCCGCTTGGTGTTTGGTGAAGGGGTTTTGGTTTCATGCATCTGGTTTCCCGTCTGCGTCGCATCATGGCGATGATGACCGTCCTGATCAGCCTGCTGGCAGGCCTGGGCGTCGCATCCGCCAACGCGGATGCTCCTATCCTCACCGGGGGGGGGGGGTCGTCAGACCCCTCGCGTAGCTGAGCAAACCCCCGGCGCTCTCCCCAGCAACGCAACCAACACTCCACTACCCACACCATCACCTATACAGACCACCACACCATTAAGCTCCGCAACACCGAGCCCAAACACCCCGTCATTGACGATGGGAACACCCGGCGGCGCAGACTCTGCTCCAACTAAATCAGCCGAACAAGCAGATAATCAAGCTTCGCACATCGTGCATTTTGACCCAGCCAACGGAAACAAACCCACCCAAGTAACCGTAAAGACCGGGACTCTAGCCGCTCCCACGCAGCACAATCCTCAACGTCCCTGCTTCCGGTTCGACGGGTGGACGCTTGACGGTCGGCCTTTCGACTCCCGGACCCCCATCCTCCAGGACACAACCCTGAAAGCCAAGTGGACCAAGATAACTGACTGGACACTGAGCCCGAACCACGGGCCTGCCTCCGGCGCCCGACTGACCATCAACCCGCCAGACAGGAGGGAGCCTCAGTTCGCCAGCATCCAAACTTCAGAAGACCAAATTGTCAGTCTGACAGGCGACGGCCGCATCTACACATGGACACAAGACGGCACACCCAAACAAGTCCCTCCCCCCACTCAGGCTCCCGACGGGTTCCACTACCTGCAGGTTTCAGCCGGCAGCCACCGGCAGGCCGCCTTGGGATCCGACCAGCAGATATACACCTGGGCCAGCGGACAATCAACCCCCATCATCCTCAAGACCAGTCAGAACACCCAGTTCACCAGCATCAGCCTGAACGATGACCTTCTGCTGGCGGTGGACCGGCAGGGACAGGTCCACACCTTCCAAGACAGCCAGAACCCGAAGCCCGACGAGCAGGAAACAACCAGACTGCCCGGAAAGGCGCAGGCCGTCACCGCCGTCACCGCCGCCAGCCGAATCCTCGCCCTGGATTCCGACGGGCAGGCATGGGCCTGGGACGCAGGCAAGACCGGAAGCGCCAAACCCGAACGCGTCAAGCAGGATCCGCGCACGCACACCGTCCAAGCGCAACCCCTCAGCAGAGGCTTTCTCCTACTGGATTCAAAGGGACGAGCCCGGTACCTAGCCGACAGCACAACCAGTCCCACAGCCGCCGGTCTGCCGGACGGCGTGCAAGCCAGCAGAATCACCGCCAACAATGACCAGGCCATCATCACTGATACGGACGGCCACGTCTGGGCCTGGAAGCCCGGCAAGGCACCCATCCGCGCAGATAAGGGGGAACAGGCCTACGTGCAGGCCGCAACTGCCGGCAGCAGAATCACCGCCAACGACAAGCTGGGCGGCATATTCACGTGGAGCCTGGACGAGCAGGGCAAGGGGGGCAAACCCGATAGGATCTACACCAGCACCGCGCCCATCCTGGAAACAGCCAGCATGGACGGCCAGCCGCTCAGACTAATCAAGAACAACGGCTCCTGGCAGGCTGACATGCCCGCCCGCAAGCCGGGGCCAGCCGCCATTCTCATCGCCGGCAGGCAGGACGGCCAGCCCTTCACCAAGAGCCTTAAGTACACGGTCGACCAGCCGCTGACACGAGGCACGGAACCAAGATCCACGCTCACGGTCCGATTCAACACGGGCGGAGGAAAACCCGAACCAGCAGACCAGCATTTCCCCACCACCAACGGCAGGGTGAAGCGGCCCTCCCCCGACCCTACGCGCCAAGGCTTCCTGTTCGACGGATGGTTCACCGGCGAGGTCGCCTACGATTTCAGCAGGCCCGTCACCAGGGACCTGACCCTGACCGCCAAGTGGACGCCGGCAAGCCGGAACAGCTCGTGGAGCATCAGCCCTAATAAGGGTAGCCAGCTGGGCAGGGAACCCACGACCATCACCCCGCCAGACAGCGCCAGCCAGGGCATCAGGTTCAGCCAAGTCAGCGGATCACAAGCAGGAATTTCTTCTTTGGCGGTGAGCAGTGATGGGAATGCCTATGCCTGGGGATACAACAACTGGGGCCAGCTCGGCGACGGGACGTACACCGACCGGTCTACGCCGGTCATGGTGAAAAAGCCTGACCGCAACACGTACCCGGACCTGCCCAAGGATTTCACCTACCTGCAGGTCAGCGCCGGAGGCTATCATTCCCTGGCCCTGGGCAGCGACGGGAACGCCTACGCCTGGGGAAACAGCGGGTATGGCCAGCTCGGCGACGCGGGCAGCTATCGGCATGCGCCGGTCAGGGTGAAGATGCCTGACCGCAACACGTACCCGGACCTGCCCAAGGATTTCACCTACCTGCAGGTCAGCGCCGGAGGCTATCATTCCCTGGCCCTGGGCAGCGACGGGAACGCCTACGCCTGGGGAAACAGCGGGTATGGCCAGCTCGGCGACGCGGGCAGCTATCGGCATGCGCCGGTCAGGGTGAAGATGCCTGACCGCAACACGTACCCGGACCTGCCCAAGGATTTCACCTACCTGCAGGTCAGCGCCGGAGACCAGCATTCCCTGGCCCTGGGCAGCGACGGCAACGTTTACGCCTGGGGAGACAACGGCGATGGCCAGCTCGGCGACGGGACGGTCTCCTTCGTCGGCCGGCATACGCCAGTCAGGGTGAAGACACCCGACCGCAACACGTACCCGGACCTGCCCAAGGACTTCACCTACCTGCAGGTCAGCGCCGGATGGAGTTATTCGCTGGCCCTGGGCAGCGACGGCAACGCCTACGCCTGGGGATACAACGACCGGGGCCAGCTCGGCGACGGGACAACCGGCACCAGCCGGTCTACGCCGGTCATGGTGAGGACGCCCGACCGCAGCACGTACCCGGACCTGCCAAAGGATTTCACCTACCTGCAGGTCAGCGCCGGATGCCAGCATTCGCTGGCCCTGGGCAGCGACGGCAACGCCTACGCCTGGGGATTCAACAGCAACGGCGAGCTCGGCGACAGGACAACCACCGACCGGCATACGCCAGTCAGGGTGAAGACGCCCGACCGCAACACGTACCCGGACCTGCCAAAGGATTTCACCTACCTGCAGGTCAGCGCCGGATACGAGGATTCGCTGGCCCTGGGCAGCGACGGATACGCCTACGCCTGGGGAGACAACTACTATGGTAACCTCGGCAACAACACCGCCAGCGGGCACAGTGACGCGAATCCTGTTCCTATGCGCGTGCGCGACCCCGCCAACCCCACCGACAAGAGCAGAGGACTGAGAGCTGCACAGGTAAGCGCAGGACTCTATTATTCGCTGGCCGTGGGCAGCGACGGGACCGCTTACGCCTGGGGATCGAACAGCAAAGGCCAGCTCGGCAACAACAGCTATAGCAATTCGACTGTTCCTGTGCCGGTGGTGTTCAACCTGCAGCTGGTGATCACCGGCGTCAGATTCGACAGCAATGCCGGCACGAACCTGACGCGCGGCGATAGTAATAGCGTGACCGTGCTCACGCCCGCGCACCGGCCGGGCACGGTCACGGTCAGCGTGGACTACACGCTGGGCGGCGCAGGAAGCACGCTGACCGACACCTCCCTCAGATACACGTACCTGCCTGCAGGCGTGCTCCCAAGGGCCGGTGGGGAAGGCATCCTGCTCGCCCTGACCACAGGCATGACCGGCATGGGCGGGGTCCTGGCCTCACGCCGCCACAGGCGAGAACAACACCAACTGTCACATGCTTCGCACGAGTAAGAGCGGCCGGGCGGCGTATCAATCCCCCCACCCCCGGCCCACATAGGGGGAGCAGGGAGGACAAGTGCCACTTAAAGGCTCAAACCCCAAGAGAGCCGACATTTCCCTCCCGCGCCCCCACCACACTCCGTCCACCCTTCCAAGGGCTGGACGGCATATCAGGAGAGGGGCAACCGCCATGGCGGGATGTGGGCATGCAACCACCCCGCCATGGCGGCCATCCCCGCCTGATTCCAACCAGAGCAAACACCTGTTATATGGCCGAACCGGCCATGTAGAATTGAACAAGACGACCATCCCGCCACAGGCGGGAAGACAAGGAGGAGCAGATGGCTTTCAACGGGAATCCGCGGCCGCAGGCCCCATACGGTCAGTACGCGCAGCAGCCGATGCCGACCATGCAGGGTGGTGAGCCCTACGGCATGGGTTCGCCCATCGACACCAACGCAGCATACAGCTTTGAAAAGGCGGAGCGGGTCTCCATGTCCCGCGCCTATGCGGAGATGGCCGTCGGTCTGCTGGTCACCGCCCTGACGGCCTACCTGACCGCCCGCACCGGACTGCTCCTGGCCTTCATGCAGGCCACGGGCGCCCTGGGCTGGATCGGCATGGCCGTGGTCCAGGTGGCCTTCGCCATGATTCTGAGCGTCCGGGTTATGCGCATGCGCACCTCCACCGCCCGGGTCATGTTCTACATCTATGCGGCCCTGATGGGCTTCACCCTGAGCACCATCTTCATAACCTACTCACTGCCGTCCATCATGCTGACCCTGGTGATCAGCGCGGGCTTCTTCTTCGTCCTCAGCATGCTGGGGCTGACCACGCGGCGCAACATGCTGGGCATGGGGTCCATCTTCATGGCCGGCCTGCTCATGCTGATCCTGGTCGAGGTGGTCATGCTCTTCGTAGCCCCCTCCGACACGGCCCTGCGCGTGGTCTCGGCCATCGGCATCATCCTCTTCGCCGGGCTGACCATGTATGACGCCCAGCAGACCAGGGTCATCTTCGCCACCTACCGCAGCCAGGGGCCGGAGGCCATCAAGCGGGTCTCCATCCTCTGCGCCCTCAACCTCTACCTGGACTTCGTCAACCTCTTCCTCTACATCCTGAATCTGGTCGGCGACCGCAACTGATATAAGAAATCCCCGCCCCTGGCATCGGGGGGCGGGGATTTTTGTATCTTCAGGCCTCCTGGCCGGCCCTGGACAGCAGCCCACGCAGCATGTACTGCAGGATGCCGCCGTTGCGGTAGTACTCAGCCTCGCCAGGGGTGTCGATGCGCACCTTGGCCGCAAACTCAACCCTGCTGCCGTCGGGCCGCTGGGCCCGCACCTGGACCTGCTCGGGCAGGGAGCTGTTCAAGGCGTCGACGCCAACCAGGTCGTAGGTCTCCTGGCCGTCCAGCCCCAGGCTCTGGGCCGACTGACCCGCTGGGAACTCCAGCGGCAGCACGCCCATGCCGATCAGGTTGCTGCGGTGGATGCGCTCGAAGGACCTGGCGATGACGGCCCGCACGCCCAGCATCCGGGTGCCCTTGGCCGCCCAGTCCCTGGAGGAGCCCGTCCCGTACTCGCTGCCGGCCAGCACCACCAGGGGCGTGCCCTGCCTGGCGTAGTCCTGCGCCGCCTCGAAGATGGTCGTCTCCTGGCCGTTCAGGAAGTCGTAGGTGAACCCTCCCGGCCGCACATCCAGCCCCACCGAGGCCAGCAGCTGGTTGCGCAGGCGGATGTTGCCGAAGGTGCCCCGGACCATGACCTCGTGGTTGCCGCGCCGGGAGCCGTAGGAGTTGAAGTCCCTGGGGGCTATGCCGTGCTCCTGCAGGTAGCGGCCGGCCGGCGCGTCGGCCTTGATGGCTCCTGCGGGCGAGATGTGGTCGGTGGTGACCGAATCCCCCAGCAATGCCAGCACCCGGGCCCCGTGGATGTCCTCCAGGGGGTCGGGCTGGGCCTTCATGCCGTCGAAGAAGGTCTGGCGACGGATGTAGGTGGAATCCTGATCCCAGTGGAAGAGCTCGCCCTCCGGCACCTCCAGCTTCCGCCAGCGATCATCCCCGCCGAAGACGTCCGCATAGTCGCGCAGGTACATGTCCCGGTCCAGGGCAGTGCCCACCACGGACTCGATGGCCTCCTGGGAGGGCCAGATGTCCGCCAGCATGACAGGCTTGCCCTGGCTGTCCCGGCCCAGGGGGTCGCTCCAGGGGTCGAAGTCCATGGTGCCGGCCAGGGCGTAGGCCACCACCAGGGGCGGCGAGGCCAGGTAGTTCATCTTCACGTCCGGGCTGATGCGCCCCTCGAAGTTCCTGTTGCCCGAGAGCACGGCCGTCACCGTCAGGTCATGATCGGCGATGGCCTGGTGGATGGCCGGGTCCAGGGGGCCGGAGTTGCCGATGCAGGTGGTGCAGCCGTAGCCGACCAGCTCGAAGCCCAGGGCGTCCAGGTCCTTGCTCAGGCCGGTCCTGTTCAGGTAGTCCGTCACCACCTGGGAGCCTGGAGCCAGCGAGGTCTTGACCCAGGGCTTGGGCTTGAGGCCCCGGGCGCGCGCCTGGCGGGCCAGCAGACCGGCGGCCACCATGACCGAGGGGTTGGAGGTGTTGGTGCAGGAGGTGATGGCCGCGATGACCACATCCCCATCCCGCAGGCTGAACTCGCTGCCGTCGGCCTTCTTGACCGGCACAGCCTCGCCCTTGTCCTTCTCCTGGTCGCTGTAATCCTTGAGGTCCCGTTGGTAGGTCTTCTGGGCCTGGTCCAACAGGATGCGGTCCTGGGGCCGCCGGGGGCCGGCGATGGAGGGCCGCACCGTAGACAGGTCCAGCTCCAGCACCTGCGAATATTCGGGTTCGGGGCAGTCGGCATCCTCCGGGTCCATCCACAGGCCGTTGGCCTTGGCATAAGCCTCCACCAGGTGCACATGATCGTCGCTGCGGCCGGTCAGACGCAGGTAGTCCAGGGTGATTCGGTCGATGGGGAAGATGGCGCAGGTGGAGCCGAACTCAGGGCTCATGTTGCCCAGGGTGGCACGATTGGCCAGGGGAACCTGGGCCAGACCCTTGCCGTGGAACTCCACGAACCGGCCCACCACGCCCACCTCGCGCAGCATCTGGGTCACGGTCAGCACCACATCGGTGGCGGTGACCCCCTCGGGAATGGATCCGGTCAATTTGAAGCCCAAGACCTGGGGCACCAGCATGGAGATGGGCTGGCCCAGCATGGCCGCCTCGGCCTCGATGCCGCCCACGCCCCAGCCCAGCACGCCTAGGCCGTTGACCATGGTGGTGTGGGAGTCGGTGCCCACACAGGAATCCGGATAGACCAGGGCCGGCCCCTCCCCCTGGGTCCTGTCCCTGCGCATGACCACCTGGGCCAGGTACTCCAGGTTGACCTGGTGGATGATGCCGGTGCCCGGGGGCACCACGCGGAAGTTTTGGAAGGCCTGCTGGCTCCATCGCAGGAAGCGGTAGCGCTCACTGTTGCGCTGGTATTCCATGTCCATGTTGTGTTCCAGGGCGCCGGGCACGCCCGAGCTGTCCACCTGGACGGAGTGGTCGATGACCATCTGTGCGGGGATGAGCGGGTTGACCAGGGAGGGGTCGTCGCCCAGGGCCTTGACGGCATCGCGCATGGTGGCCAGGTCGACCATGCAGGGCACGCCGGTGAAGTCCTGCATGAGCACCCGGGCGGGGCTGAACTGGATCTCCCTGTCGGGCTGGGCCTTGGGGTCCCAGTTCAGCAGTTGATCCAGCTGGTCCCGGGTCACCGTGGTCCCGTTCTGGTGCCGCAGCAGATTCTCGGCCAGGATGCGCAGGCTGTAGGGCAGGTGGTCGATGCCCGGCAGGTCGCTGATCCGGTAGTATTCGAACTCCTCGGAGCCCACCTTGAGCTTGGAACGACCGGCATCTTGTGCGGATTCTGACATGCACCACCCCTTCCTTGGACGCTCGGGCCCTGCCCTGGCGCCCATGTGGACCGGCGGCGGGAGGACCCCAGGCCGTCAGTGACGCTTATCTGTGCTTGTGAGGTTCATTCTTAGCGCCCATGTGTTACCTGACGGATGTAACGTGCGCATGCCGGATAGCCCAGGACGGCCAGGACCATGAGCAGGGCTCCCACCAGGGCGAAGGCCACGGTGGCGACCAGGGCCGGACCGGTGGGCAGGCTGATGGCGAAGAACTGCGCCACCATGGGGATGAGTGCCCCGATCACCCCGGCTGCGCCGAAGAAGAGGACCAGCAGGCCCCTCCAGGAGCGCAGGGGCCGAGCCACCTGGGTCAGGACCAGCACGCCCATGCAGAAGAGGACGATGGCGCAGACCGACCGCCAGCGCCCCAGGTCCCCGGGCCGGGCCAGATCCAGACCCAGCAGGCCGGGCAGGCTCCAGGCCGCCGCCAGCACAATCAAAGCCGTGGCGATGCCCGAGGGCAGGGCGAAGGTGACCACACGCTTGAGGAAGCCGGGCCGGTAGCGCCTGGTGTTGGGGGCCAGGGCCAGGAAGAAGGCCGGCGTGCCGATGGTCAGGGCGCCGATGTAGGTGATATGCCGGGGCAGGTAGGGGAAGGGGATGCCGGTCAGGACCACGCCCAGGGAGATCAGGGCCGAGTAGACGGTCTTGACCAGGAAGAGGCCGGCCA
Source organism: Bifidobacterium asteroides (assembly GCF_009683175.1). Taxonomy (GTDB): domain Bacteria; phylum Actinomycetota; class Actinomycetes; order Actinomycetales; family Bifidobacteriaceae; genus Bombiscardovia; species Bombiscardovia asteroides_H. The sequence goes on along the minus strand of NZ_WKKW01000003.1, from coordinate 221,205 downwards.
CACGCTCCATGTTGGCCATGACCTGCCGGCCACGGGCCACCACGTCGGGCAGGTGGGAGAAGCGCGAATCCACCAGGACCAGCTGGGCCACGGCCTTGGTGGCGGCCGCCGCATTGCCCATGGCGATGCCCAGGTCAGCCTCCTTCAGGGCCAGGGAGTCGTTGACCCCGTCGCCGGTCATGGCCACCGTGTGACCCTTCAGGTGCAGGGCCTGGACGATGGCCTTCTTCTGGTCGGGCAGGACCCGGCCCAGCACGTCCACGTCCTCCAGGACATCGGCCAGGGCTGCCGTGTCCTTGGGCAGCTTACGGGCATCCATGGCCCTGGGCGCCCGGTCGCCGGTCAGGCCCACCTTGTTGGCGATGGCCGCCACCGTGGCCGGGTTGTCGCCCGAGATGACCCGGCAGCGCACGCCCTGCTGGCGGAACCAGGCCAGGGTCTCGGCGGCGTCGTCGCGGATGTGCTCCGAGCAGGTGATCAGGGCCAGGGGCTTCAGGTTCCCGGGCAGGTCGGGGCTGCTGGTGAAGTAGTCAGGCTGGTCGGTGCCCGGGTACTCATCGGGAGCGGCCAGCATCAGCACCCGGTAGCCACGGTCGGCCAGGTCGGCCACCTGCTGGTCCACCTGGGACCAGCTGCCCGCCTGGGATGCCAGGAGCACCTCCGGGGCGCCGAAGTACCAGATTTTGCCGGACTGGTCGGCCACAGCGCTCCACTTGCGGGCCGAAGAGAAGGGCAGGCGGCTGACGGCCCTGCCCGGGTGTAGGTCGTCCATCCCCTTGAGGATGGCTCGGCCGGTGGCGTTGGGGCTCTCCTCCGCGCAGACGTCCACCAGGGCCTGCCGGAGCTGCTGTGCCGGGATGTCCTCGGCCAGTTGGTGCAGGTCGTCATAGACGATGCCCCCGTCGGTGATTGTGCCGGTCTTGTCCAGGTTCAAGGCGTCCACCCGGGCCAGGGTTTCCACGGACTCCATCTGCTGGACCAAAGTTTGATGCCGGGCCAGGCGGATGGCGGCCAGGGCGAAGTTCAGGGAGGTCAAGAGGACCAGACCCTCGGGGATCATGCCCACGACCCCGGCCACGGCGGACACCACGGCCTGCCGCCAGGCTCCGGTGGCCAGGGCAGTCTGGAAGCCGCCCACGGTCCGCATCTGCGTGAAGATGAGCAGCAGGCAGAGGGGAATGACTACCACGGTCATGACCTTGAGGATGGTGTTGATGCCCTCGTTCAGGTCGGAGCGGACCTTCTTGTAGACCTTGGCCTTGGCCGTCAGCGTGGCGGCGTAGGAGTCGGCGCCCACGGCAGTCACCTGGGCCAGGGCCATGCCCGAGACGGCCGTGGAGCCCGAGTAGACCTGGTCCCCTGGCTTGTGCTTGACCGTGCGCGATTCGCCGGTCAGCATGGACTCGTCCAGCTCCAGGCCGTAGGTGTCGATGATCTGCGCATCGGCGGGCACTTGGTCCCCGGAGCGGATCCAGAGCAGGTCCCCCTTGACGATGGCATCGTGAGGCACGGTCAGGTTGCGCCCATCCCTGCGCACCGTGTAGTCGGAGGCCACCAGGATGGACAGCCCGTCCAGGGTGTGCTTGGCCTTGAGCTCGGTGGCCACGCCGATGCCGGTGTTGATGATGATGATCAGGCCGAAGACCGCGTCCTTCCACTGCCCGGTCAGCAGGACCACCACCATGGCGGTCAGGATGATTCCGTTGAAGAGGGTGAAGACGTTGTCGCGGATGATCTGACCCAGGCTGCGGGAGGTTTGGTCCTGGGAGACGTTGACCAGGCCCTGGGCCTTCAGCCGCTCCACCTCCTGGGAGCTCAGCCCCGGCCGGTCGGTGTCCGGAAAGCCTGTGCCCGCTGCTGTGCCCGTGGTCGGCTCTTGATCACTGCCTGTGCTCATCCTTGGCCCCCCTCTCTGTCGGCGCTCAGGCGCACGGCCATAATCCTTGCATGCGGTCCGTCGTCCACAATGGTCTGCAGGGCGTCGGCCAGCAGGGGCGCGTGTGGATCCCCGGCAGGATCCACCGGGTGGACTGTAGCCGCATAGTAGAGCCTACCTGGGTCAGGAATCCAAGCCTTGGCGCTTTGAGCGAACTCTACCACAGGAATGCCCGCCTTCCGGGCTGCCTTCAGGGCCGGGGTCCAGTCGCCGGCTCCGGGTTGTCGGATCAGAATCAGGCTGACACCCCGGTTGATGGCATCCTGCACCCCATCCTGCTGATCGCTGGTGGACTGCGCTGAGGAGAAATAGCCCTTCATCCTCTCCGCCTTCAATGATGCCAGGATACGGCTGTCCAGACCGGCATCCGGGTCCTTGCCGCCCTTCTGCGGGCAGCCGATCAAAGCCACGAGCGTATCGGAGCGATCCACGCCGTCGTGGGGCACGGTGCCCTCATGCCAGGAGTCGCCCACGGCCCTGTCCTTGGGGGCGCAGCCGGTCAGCGTGGGCAGGCCTGCCAGCAGGGCGACCGCCAGCAACAGACCCGCCAGCCGCCTGACCACTGCCAAGACCCGCCCGGCGCGGCTCATGTCAGCGCTGCCTTCCCGCCGTGCGGGTGAAGACCGCCACCGTCTCCACGTGGTGGGTCATGGGGTAGATGTCAAAGGCCTCGAGGTGCTTGGGGCTGTAGCCCAGGGAGATCAGGGTGGCCGTATCCCGGGCCAGGCTGGTCGGGTCGCAGGCCACATAGATGATGGTCCCAGCCCCGCTGGCGGCCAGCAGTCGGCAGACTCGGGCCTTGGCACCGGCCCTGGGCGGATCCAGCAGGACCAGGTCGGGATGGCCCAGCCCCTTGGGCGCACCGCCAGCCAGGACCTTGGCCACGTCCCCTCGACGCAGGGCCACCCGGTCCAGTCCGGCCCGCTTTACGTTGTTTTTCGCACTGGCAATGGCTCCGGCGGACCCTTCCACGGCCAGGAGCCGGGCCCGTCCGTCGGCCAGAGCGGCCAGGGGCAGGGTGAAGAGCCCTGACCCACAGTAGAGGTCCCAGATGACCGGTTCGGCCACCCCGTCCAGGGCCTGCCTGGCCTGGTCCAGGACCGTCTTGGTCAGCACGACCGGTGCCTGACGGTGGACCTGCCAGAATCCGTCAGCCCGGACCTGGTATTCAGGCCCTCCTCCGGCCTCCAGCCGCTCCGTCAGCAGGCGGCTCCCCTTACTCAGGCGACCGTCCACCAGCAGGGCGTAGTTGTCGCCGACCGGTCCCCCGTCGCGCGGCTGGGGCACGGCCAGGCGTATGCGGGCACCGGCGGGCAGGCCGCCCTCCCAGATGCCCAGTTCGTCGGCCATGTCCAGCAGCTCCTGGGTGGCCAGGGGCATGGTCTGAATCGGCAGACGGTCATGCGAACCCCGCCGACGCATGGAGGGGCAGCCCTGATCGTCGGCCACCAACTCGATTCGGGTCCTCCAGTGCAGGCCGCCCAGCTCCTCATCGCCCGGAATCCGGGCCACCGGCACCTGGACGTCCACCCCGCCCAGACGGGCCATCTGCTGACCGATCAGATCGGCCTTCCAAGCTAGCTGACCGGGCAGGCTGACGTGAATCAGATCGGCCCCACCCAGGCCACCACCCCAGGCCAAGGGTCCAGCCAGCGGCCAGACGGGTTGGCGGCGGTCAGGACTGGCCTCAAGCACCTGGGTGACCTCGCCCGTGGCGAATCTGCCGGCCCGGCCGTGAGGTTCGTCCAGGAGGACCTCCACCAGCTCCCCGGGCAGGGCGAAGCGGACGAAGACCACCCGGCCGTCCTCCAGGTGGCTCACGCAACGGCCCTGGTCGGCATAGCGTTCGATGCGCAGACGAACCCTGGTCTCAGTCATGATCGGCATGAACCTCCTGGTCGGCCTGAACCTGGTCAGCCTGAACCTGGTCAGCCTGGCGACGATGGTAGGGCCCGCCGATCAGCAGCCAGCTGATCCAGATGCCCAGGGCAAACAGGGGCAGGCCCAGAATCAGGCGTGCAGCGCCCAGAAACCCAACGAAACCGGCCAGGTAGAGCGGCACCTGAACCAGCAGGCGCAGCGCGAAGACGGCGATCCAGACCAGGGTGGCCTGGGTATAGGCCCGGACCAGGTCCGGTTCACTGCGCCAGGAGTCCAGCCACTGTCTCCACCCGGAGACCACAGGCCGGCGCAGGTACTCCACCAGCAGGCCGATACCGGGCATCCGTGCCAGCAGCGATGCCCCAAGAACGATGATCCAGAATCCGTTGGTCAAAAATCCTGGCAGATAATAGTTGCGGGCATCCCGGGTCAGCCATGCGGCCACCAGGCAGATGCCCACCGAAAGCAGTCCGGTCAGCGCACCCAGAAAGGACTGCCGCTGGACCAGACGAATCATCAGCTGCACCAGGGCCAGGGCCGCCGAAACCGCCACGGTCAGCCCCAGACGGCCGGTCACCAGAAAGACAACCAGAAATACCAGCCCTGGCAGCAGGGACTCGACGATCCCTCGCCATCCGCCGATGGCCTCCATGACGGAGAAATCGTCGTCGGCCAGCGCTGCCAGCCCGGAATGCTTTTGCTTCACAGCCTCAGCGGACCTCCGAGAACATGGGTCCACGAGACAGTGTGGTCTTCACCTCGGTCTGCTGGTCCGAGTCGAAGGGGCCCTCCGGCTTGCCGGGGATCTGCGCACTCTCATCGTCCTTGGACTCCGAATCTTCGGCTTCTCCCCGGCGCTGATTGGGGGTGACGGGCGCATGCATGGGAACCAGGTCACGGGGGGCCAGGGGCTCATCGCCACGGACCACGACCAGGTCGGCCAGGTAGCCGTCGAGCACATCCTTCTCCTTGCCACCCTTGGCTGCCGGGCCGGAGAAGATGCCTCGCAGCATCCAACGGGGTCCGTCGACGCCCACCACACGGGTCAGCAGGTTCTTGCCTTTGACTTTGACGGGCAGGGTCAGCTCCTTGCCGAAGACACCGTCCACCTCCTTGCAGGAGGGATTGGCCTTGAGCAGGTCGGCTCGGACCTCGTCCCACAGGCCCAAGGACTTGGGGGCCGCGAAGGGCTCCAGCTCCAGACTGGAGGACTTGTAGGTGATGGTGGCTCCCAGCACGTCGCCGGTCTGCGAATTGGCCTTGAGCCTGAGCTCACTGCCCTGCAGGAAGGGCAACATCAGGGCGCCGATGTCCAAGTACTCATCGGTGTCGGGGGCCTCGGGGTCCATGCTGTCCCAGGGGCCCTTCCCGCTCTGCTCGGCTTCGTCCTGCTCCGCAGCCGTCTCATCGCGGTCCGCCTCAGTCGTCAGATCAGATTTCTCAGTAGACTCCTCAGCGTCCTTGGACTGGTCCTTCCGATCCTCGAGGTCCTCCTCGGCCCGCTGCTTGGCGCGTTTCTTTCCGAAACCGAACAATCCCATGATGCCTCATTTCCTTGTGAGTCTGTGCAAAGGATACCTAGTCAAGACCCAGGCGCAGCTTGCCGCCGGGGATGGCGTCCAGCAGATCCTTGGTGTACTGGCGCTGCGGATGGTCGAAGACCTCGTCGGTGGTGGCATGCTCCACCAGCCGGCCGTGCTGCATGACCACCACCTCGTCGGCGATCTGCCTGACCACGGCCAGATCGTGGGTGATGAACAGGTAGCTGAGCCCTTGCTCGGCCTGCAGGTCGTTGAGCAGCCGCAGCACCTGGTCCTGGACCAGCACGTCCAGGGCGGAAACGGCCTCGTCGCAGATGATCACATCCGGATTCAGGGCCATGGCCCGGGCGATGGCGATGCGCTGACGCTGTCCGCCGGAGAGCTCGTTGGGATAGCGCCCCATGACCGACTCGGGCATCTCCACCATGTCCAGCAGCTCCTTGACACGCTTCTGCCGGGACTTGGCGTTGCCGATCTTGTGGATGCGCAGGGGTTCCTCGATGGAGCGGTAGATGGAATACATGGGGTCCAAGGAGCCATAGGGGTTCTGGAAGACCGGCTGTACGTGCCGCCGGAATTCCAAGAGCTGACGTCCGCCGAAGCCGGCGATGTCCTGGCCCTCATAGGTCACCTTGCCCGAGGTTGGCTTCAGCAGGTGCAGGACCATGTTGGCTACGGTGGACTTGCCCGAGCCGGACTCCCCCACAATGGCCAGGGTGGTCCCCCGCTTGACCGAGAAGGAGACGTCGTCCACGGCCTTGAACATCTCCTTGCGCCGGGGCAGCCTGAACTCTCGGGTCAGGTGCTCCACGGTGATGACGTGCTCGCTGCGCTCCAGGGTGCTCTCGCCCTTGACGTGGTGCTCCAGCAGGCCCTCGGCATCCTGACCGCGCTGCTTGGCGGAGATGATGCGCTGGGAGGCCAGTGAGGGCGCAGCCTGGACCAGCCGCTTGGTGTAGGGGTGCTGGGGGTGCTGCAGGACCTCCAGGCTGGGCCCGGACTCCACCACCTGACCCCGGTACATGACCACGATGTGCTGGGCGCGCTCGGCCGCCAGACCCAGGTCGTGGGTGATGAAGAGCACGGCGGTGCCCAGGGATTCGGTCAGGCTGCGCAGGTGGTCCAGAATCCGCTTCTGGACGGTCACATCCAGGGCACTGGTTGGCTCGTCCGCAATCAGCAGGTCAGGCCGGGAGGCCAGGCCGATGGCGATCAGTGCGCGCTGACGCATACCGCCGGAGAACTCGTGTGGATACTGACGGGCCCTGGTGGCGGCCTCTGGCAGTCCAGCTTCGGACAGCAGGCCGGCGATGCGGTCGTTCATGTCCGAGCCGGTCACATGCTCCTTGGCCAGCGTCCAGGCCGTGTCGTCATCCACACCGGCGTCGATCAGGGACTTGGCCACGCCCCAGCGGGTCTCGGATCCCACATCCCACTCGGCCTTCATGGCCTCCATGGCCTTGTCCACGTCGGCGACCCCGGCATCGTTCAGGGCCTTACGGGCGGCCTCGAGCAGGCCAGGCAAATCCTTGGAGGAGATGAAGAGCTCGTCGTCGGACTTCTTTACCTTCACCTCTTCGTCGCCGGCCAGGGCCTTGGCCAGCCGGGAGCGCTTCTCCCGGGAGACGTCCATATGGTTGGCGGTCAGCGCCTCCTTGACCTGGGAGCCGATGCGCCAGACCGGGTTCAGATTGCTCATGGGGTCCTGCGGGACCAGGCCCACCTGGGAGCCGCGCAGCGCCTCGTAGTCCCTGCGATCCAGGCCCACCAGCTCGCGGCCCTTGAGCCGGATGCTGCCGCCGGTCACCTTGCCGGTGCCGGGCAGAAGGCCCAAGACAGCCATGGCCGAGGTGGACTTGCCCGAGCCGGACTCCCCCACGATGGCCACCCACTGGCCGGGATAGACGTTGAAGGAGGCGTCGCGAACCGCGTGGACCGTGCGTCCATCGGCGGTGAAGTCCACCTGCAGGTCCCGCACGTCGAGCAGGGGCTGCTGCTCCTGATTGGTGGTCATGTTCTTGTCTGCTTCAGTCATGCTTCCTCCACTCAGGCCGTTCTGCTCTTGGGATCCAATGCATCCTTGACCGCGTCGCCCATCATGATGAAGGCCAGCACGGTGATGGCCAGGGCTGCGGATGGATAGAAGAGGACCGAGGGGTTGGTGGTCAGGAGGGTCTGGGCCGTCGAGATGTCCCCGCCCCAGGAGACCACGGTGGAGGGCAGGCCGATGCCCAGGAAGCTCAGCGTGGCCTCGGAGACGATGTAGGTACCCAGCGACATGGTGGCCATGACGATGACCGGGGCCAAGGAATTGGGCAGGATATGCCGGAAGAGGTTGCGCAGGGGCGTGGAGCCCAGGGCCGTGGATGCGGTGTTGAATTCCAGGTTTTTGGCCTCCAGGACGGCGCTTCGGGTGATACGCGCCATGTTGACCCAGCCGAAGAGGGTCAGGGTCAGGATGATCTTCCACAGTGAGGTGGATGTACGGAACATCTGCAGGAGCACGATGGCGCCCAGGATCATGGGGATGGCGAAGAAGATGTCGGTGATGCGGCTGAGCACTGCGTCGACCCAGCCACCGAAGAATCCAGCGATTGCGCCGATGAGTCCGCCGAAGACGGTAACCAGAATGGTGGTCATGATGCCGATGGCCACCGAGGTCCGGGCCCCGTGGATGACGCGGCTGTAGACGTCACAACCCTGCAGGTCGAAGCCGAAGGGGTGTCCCGGCCGACCTGGCTCCACGGAGTTGGACAGGTTGCAGGCCATGGGGTCCTGCTTGGCGAAGAGGTTGGGGAAGAGGGCCACCAGGATGACCACGATCGCCAGGATTGCGGAGATGATGAAGAGCGGGTTGCGCCTCAGGGTCTTCCAGGCGTCGGCCCACATGCTGGTGGGCGGCACGTCCTCATCCACCGAGTCCACCTCGCGAAGGGGCGTCTCGTCGATGGGGGCCACGAACCGCTCCTGCCCCGGCAAGGGGTCGGGGAAGTATACGCGGGCCTGGCTTTCGTTCTGTTCGCTTGACTCGTTCATTGCCGTTTCACTCATAGTCGGTCCCTCTCCCTCACGCATACCGGATTCGCGGATCGAGCACTGCGTAGAGCAGGTCGACCAGGAGGCTGGTTATGACGAAGATCAGGACCAGAATGGTCACGATGGAGACCACCAGGGTGCCTTCGCCCCTCAGGATGGCCTGGTAGAGGGTGTTGCCGACACCCTGGATGTTGAAGATACGCTCGGTGATCATGGCCCCGCCCATGAGTCCGCCGATGTCGGCGCCCAGGTAGGTGACCACAGGGATCAGGGAGTTGCGCAGCACGTGCCGCATAATGACGGACCGGTTGCTCATGCCCTTGGCCCGGGCCGTGCGCACGTAGTCCTCGGAAATGTTTGAGGTGATCTCCGTCCTGGTCAGACGGATGATGGAGGCCATGGATACCGATCCCAGCACGATGGCCGGCATGAGCAGATCAATGAAGCCCGGATTGGCTCCGGCTGTAGCTGGCAGCAGCTTCCATTTGACACCGAACAGATACTGCAGGATGAAGCCGGTGACGAAGGTAGGCACCGAAATCAGCAGCAGGGAGAGGACCAGGATGATGTTGTCCGACCACTTGCCCTTGGTCAGGCCTCCGATGATGCCGAAGATCACGCCGAAGATGCCCTCGAAGACGAAGGCCATCAGGGCCAGCTTGATAGTCACCGGGAAGGCCCTGCCGATCACGCTGATGACGGGCTGGCCGGCGAAGGTGTTACCGAAGTTCAAGGTCAGCGCGTTCTTCAGAAAGAGCACGTACTGCACGATGAAGGGCTTGTCGAGATTGTATTCCGAGCGTATCTGTGCGGCAACGGCCTGGTTGACCGGCTTGTCCCCGAACATGGCGGCCACAGGGTCGCCAGGAAGCGCGAAGACCAGCGCGTATATCAGCAGTGTCGTACCGAGAACGACGGGGATCATCTGCAGAATACGTCGCAGAAGATATTTTCCCATCGGCTATTCTCCTTTGTCATCCGCGACCGGGATCGGCATGGGGATCGGGGCCGCCGCAAAAATTCTTGTTTGAGTCTACCAGCACACCTCAACAGGGGTGCAGGAACACCAAGGCCGGCGCGGAGTGGATCCTTCCGCGCCGGCCCGGGCGGTGTCAGTTTCAAGGTGCGGGATTCAGACTCCCGTCACCTCACTTGCTGAGGTTGTAGTAGGCGGGGGTTCCCTTCCAGGTGAAGGAGAATCCCTTGACATTCTTGGCCGCCACGCCGTTGGAGTTCTGGTAGTAGAGCGGGACCGCGGGCAGGTCGCGGAAGAGCATCTCCTCGGACTGCTGGTAGATCTTGTTGGCCTCGTCGATGCTCTTGGCGGAGGCTGCCTTGTCCATCAGGCCGTCGAACTCGGGGTTCTTGTAGTCGCCGTCGTTGGATCCGTTGCCATTGGCTGCCGAGCTGGCGAAGTTGCTGGACAGGTAACTCTCGGGAGAAGGGTAGTCGGGCTGCCAACCCGAGCGGAAGGCCGAGTCGGTGAACTTGCGGTTCTGCACGTTGGAGCGGAACTCGCTGAAGGTGGGCAGAGGGTTGCCCGCAGCCTGGATTCCCAGGGCGTTCTTGATGGAGTTGGTGACGGCGTCGTAGATCTCCTTGTGGGCGCCGTCGGCGTTGAAGGCGATCTTGAAGGTGTCGCCCTCGCCCCAGGGGGAGATTTTGTTGGCCTCGGCCCAGAGCTCCTTGGCCTTGGACGGGTTGTACTTGAGCACGTCGGATCCCTTGATGCTGGTTGAATAGCCGGGGATGACGGGGGCGGTGAAGTCGTGGACCTCCTTGGCGGTTCCGGACAGCACCTTCTTGATGATGGTCGGCCGGTCGATGGCCATGGAGATGGCCTGGCGACGGAGCTTGCCCTCCTGATCCTGGCCGAAGTGCTTCATGTAGGTCGGGATGGTGAACATCTGGATGACCGAGCCGGGATCGTTGATGGCCTGGACCGTGTTGTCGGTCTGGAAGGTCTTGCGGGCCGAGGCAGGCAGGGTGTCCAGCACATCCAGGTTGCCGGCCTGCACGTCGCGGTAGGCTGCGGTGGCATCGGTGTAGGCGCGGAACTCAATGCCGCCGTTCTTGACCTTGATGCCGCCCTTGTAGGAAGGATCCTTGACCAGCTTGATGGCCTTGTTGTGCTCCCAGGACTGGAACTTGTAGGGTCCCACGGTCACCGGCTTCTCGCCGAAGGCCTTGGTGTCCTTGTAAAAGGACTCAGGCAGCGGCGCAAAGGCGGTGTAACCCACCTGAATGGGGAAGGTGGACGAGGGCGAAGTCAGATCCACAGTGAAGGTCTTGTCGTCGATGACCTTGAGGCCGGACAGCTGGACATCGCCAGGCGTGCCCTCCTTCTGCAGGTCGTCATAGCCCTTGATGTTGGCGAAGAAGCTGGAACCCAACTGCTTGTTGGCGATGTTGGCCGCCCAGGACCAGGCCTTGGTGAAGGACTGTGCGGTGACCGGGGTGCCATCCGAGAACTTCCAGCCGTCGTTGATGGTAACGGTGTACTGGGTGTTGTCCTCGTTGGCCTTGATCTGCTTGGCGATCTCGTTGGCCGGCTTGCCCTTGTCGTCGAAGCGGACCAGCTTGGAGAACATGACGTCGATGGGGTTTCCACCGCCCACCTCGTTGGTCATGCTGGGAATGAGTGGATTGGCCGGCTCAGGGTTGAAGACCGAGATGACGGCATCCGAGCTGCCGCTGTCGGTTCCCTTGGCTGAGGAGTCGGATCCGCCGGATCCGCCGCAGGCGCCCAGCGTGAGCGCCATGACGCACAGTCCGGCGCCAGCAATGGTCAGGGCCGATTGCTTCTTCATATATGCTGCTCTTTCCTTTGGTTGGTTTCCCGAATCCGCCGCTAGTACACAAGACCCGGGCACGAATCCGCTTTGATGCGGATCCGGCCGGGTCAGTGACGACGGATTATGCCGTTTCCGGCACGATCATCACTTCTTCTTGGACAACTCCGCGAAGTTCGGATAGCTGTTCCAGCCCAGAGTCAATCCCTGCACATTCTTGGCTGACGCACCCTTGTTGTTGGCGTAGTAGAGCGGCACAGCCGGCATGTCCTGCAGAAGGATCTCCTCGGCCTGCTGGAAAAGCTTGTTGGCCTCATTGGTGTCCTTGGCCTTGGCAGCCTGCTTCAGCAGATCGTCGAACTTGGGGTTCTTGTAGTCGCCGTCGTTGGACCCGTTGCCATCGGCAGCCGAGCTGGCGAAGTTGCTCAGCAGATAGCTCTCGGGCGAGGGGTAGTCGGGCGACCAGGCCGAACGGAAGGCCGCATCGTTGTAAGCGCGCTTGTTGACGTTGCCACGGAACTCGCTGAAGGTGGGCACAGGCGTGGCTATGGCCTTGATCCCCAGTGTGTTCTTGATGGAGTTGGCCATGCCGTCATAGAAGTCCTTGGCTCCGCCGTCGGCGTTGTAGACCATTTGGAAGCTCTTGTCGGCAGGCCACTTGCTGATGGCATCGGCCTTGGCCCAGTACTCCTTGGCCTTCTTGGCGTTGTACTTCAGATTATCGGAACCCTTGAGGTTCTTGGAGTAGCCGGGAATGGCCGGCGCGGTGAAGTCGGTGGGTTGCACACCCAGACCGCCCAGGACCTTGTCGATCAGCATCTTGCGGTCCAGAGCCATGGAGATGGCCTGACGACGCAGGTGGCCCTCCTCGTTCTGGCCGAAGTGTTCCATGGTGGTCGGGATGGTGAACATCTGCAGGACGGAACCAGGCTTGTTGTAGCCCTGAACCAGGTTGTCGGTCATGAAGGTCTTCTGGGCCGAGGTGGGAATGGTATCGATCGCGTCCAGGTTGCCCGCCTGCACATCGGAGTAGGCCGCAGCAACGTCGGTGTAGACCTTGAAGTCGATGCCGCCGTTCTGGACCTTGACATCACCCTTGTAGGTGGTGTTCTTGCGGAGCTTGACCATGGCGTTGTGCTGCCAGGAATCGAACTTGTAGGGGCCCGAGCTGACCGGGTTCTCGCCATAGGCCTTGGTGTCCTTATAGAAGGACTCAGGCAGCGGCGCAAAGGCGGTGTAGCCCACCTGGATGGGGAAGGTGGACGAAGGCGAGCTCAGATCCACGGTGAAGGTCTTGTCATCCACGACTTTCAGGCCGGACAGCTGCCCGTCCGCGGGCGCGCCCTGCTTCTGCAGATCGTCATAGCCCTTGATGTTGGCGAAGAAGCTGGAAGCCAGCTGCCCGTTGTTCACATTGGCCGCCCAGGACCAGGCCTGGGTGAAGGACTTGGCCGTGATTGGGGTGCCGTCCGAGAACTTGCGCCCATCGACCAGGGTGACCTTGTACTGGGTCATGTCATCGTTGCCCTTGATCTCCGAAGCCAGATCATTATGGGCCTTGCCTTGATCGTCAAAGCGGACCAGCTTGGAGTTGATGGCATCCACGACCTGCCCGCCGCAGCTCTCAACTGTGTTGCTGGGAATGAGCGGCTTGGCCGGTTCACACCCATGGACCGAAATGACGGTATCGTTGCTGGACTGGCTGCTGGACGACTGCTGTGCGCCCTTGGTGTCTGAACCTCCACCGCAGCCGCTTGCCAAAAGCGCCAAAGCACAGATGGTAGCGGACACGAGCGTAAGCTGTGAACCCTTCTTCATTGCTGCTGCTCCCTATATTGCTTATATTTACTGAGTGTCAACCTCACGTCTATGACCAGGAACAATGGGATGACCGAACCTCAAGGATCCCTGACTGACGTGTAAGCCACATTACGCCATATTCTGGTACGAAGATGTTTCGTAAAGCAAGTCTCATCTCATTTGCCGGTCTCAGGTCAGCAGCTGCTTGCCATCACTGGTCCTTGGAAAGCTCCGCGAAGATCGGGAAGCCATCCCAGCCCAGACGCATACCATGGACCATCTTGGCAGAGGCGCCGGTGTTGTTGGCGTAGTAGAGCGGCACCGCCGGCATGTCCTGCAGAAGAATCTCCTCCGACTGCTGGAAGAACTTGTTGGCCTCATCGGTGTCCTTGGCCTTGGCTGCCTGCTGGAGCAGGGCATCGAACTTGGGGTTCTTGTAGTCGCCGTCGTTGGACCCATTCCCATCGGCCGCAGAGCTTGCGAAGTTGCTCATCAGGTAGGTCTCAGGCGATGGGTAGTCGGGTGACCAGGATGACCTGAAGGCCGCATCATTGTAAAGGCGCTTTTTGACGTTGCCACGAAACTCGCTGAAGGTGGGCACGGGGGTGGCCTCGGCCTTGATTCCAAGCGTGTTCTTGATGGAATTGGCCATGCCGTCATAGAAATCCTTGGCACCGCCGTCTGCATTGTAGAGCATCCTGAAAGTCCTGTCAGCCGGCCACTGGCTGATGGCGTCGGCCTTGGACCAGTACTCCTTGGCCTTATTGGCGTTGTATTTGATCTTGTCCGAACCCTTGAGGCTCTTGGCATAGCCCGGGATGGTAGGTGCGGTGAAGTCGGTGGGCTGGACACCCAGACCGCCCAGGACCTTGTCGATCAACATCTTGCGGTCAATCGCCATGGAGATGGCCTGACGACGCAGGTGACCCTCCCGATCCTGGCCGAAGTGCTCCATGGCTGTGGGAATGGTGAACATCTGCAGGCCGGAACCGGGCTTGTTGTAGCTCTGGACCATGCTGTCCGTCATGAAGGTCTTGACGGCGGAGGTGGGAATCCTGTCAATCACATCCAGGTTGCCCGCCTGCACATCCGAATAGGCGGAACCCAAGTCGGTGTAGACCTTGTAGTCAATGCCGCCGTTCTGGACTTTGATATCACCGTTGTAGTCGCTGTTCTTGCCAAGTTTGATCATGCCGTTGTGCTGCCAGGACTCAAATTTGTAGGGGCCCGAACTGACCGGGTTCTCCCCGTAGGCCTTGGGGTCCTTGTAGAAGGACTCGGGCAGGGGCGCGAAAGCCATGTAGCCCACCTGGATGGGGAAGGTGGAGGAGGGCGAGCTCAAATCCACGGTGAAGGTCTTATCGTCGATGACCTTCAACCCGGAGAACTGGGCATCCGCAGGCACACCCTGCTTCTGCAGATCGTCAAAGCCCTTGATGTTGGAGAAGAAGCTGGCGTTCAGCTGGCCGTTGGTCACGTTGGCGCTCCAGGACCAGGCCCTTGTGAATGACTTGGCGGTGATTGGAGTGCCGTCCGAGAACTTGCGTCCGTCAGTCAGGGTGATCTTGTACTGGGACATGTCGTCGTTGCCCTTGATCTCGGAGGCCAGATCGTTGCGGGCCTTGCCCTGGTCGTCAAAGCGGACCAGTCTGGAGTTGATGGCGTTTACGACCTGCCCGCCGCAACTCTCCGCAGTACTGCTGGGAATGAGCGGCTGGGCCGGCTCGCATCCATGGACCGAGACCACTGTGTTGCTGCTGGGTTGGCTGCTGGACGACTGCTCGGCACCCTCTGTGTTGGTGCCGCCACCGCCGCAGCCGCTGGCCAAGAGCGCCAAGGCACAGATGGTTGCGGATACAAGCGTAAGCTTTGAACCCTTCTTCATGGCTACTGCCCCCTTGTTGAGCTGGTTCTCACCGTCGCGCGTACACCTCGAAGGTTCCTGACCGCCGTTCCTTGACTGACGTGTAGGCTGCGATACGCCACATTCTGATACCAGTATGTTTCACAGGACAGGTCTCGTCTCACTTGCCGAATCTCAGGCCCGGGGAAACGCCTGCCTGTACCGGGCCCGCAGCTGCTCGATGGAGACGTGGGTGTAGCGCTGGGTGGTTCGCAGGGAGGAGTGGCCCAGCATCTCCTGAACCTCGCGCAGGTCGGCTCCCCCATCCAGCATATGCGTGGCGGCCGAGTGCCGCAGGGCGTGGGGGGCGATGTCGGGCACACCGGCCTGACCGGCCGCCTGGTGGACCACCTTGCGGACCTGGCGCTGGCCAACCCTGCCGCCCAGCTGACCCAGGAAGAGGGCCTGACCCGCCTTGCGGGCCGATTTGGCCCTTGCGCCCGCCAGGACCGGCCGCCCCTCCCCCAGCCAGCGATCCAGGGCTCGATCGGCGGGCAGGCCATAGGGCAGGACCCGCTCCTTGGAACCCTTGCCCAGGACCTTTACAGTGCGGCTGCGCCTGTTCACGTCATCCAGATCCAGCCCGCACAGCTCGGCCACACGCATGCCTGTGGCGTACAGCAGCTCCAGCATGGCCGCGTCCCGCATCTGCAGGGCCGCCTGAACTTTCTCGTCCTCCCGGTGCTCGACCGGATCCTGGTCGACAGTATCCATCAGGGTGCGGGCCTGGTCGTGCGTCAGGATCCGTGGAAGGTGCTCGGACTGCTTGGGGCTACTCAGGGCCAGGGTGGGGTCAGTCTCGATGCGGCCGTGCCGGCTGAGCCAGCCGAAGAAGGACCTCAGCGCCGCTGTCTTCCGGGCCATGGTCGAGCGGGCGTGGGTCGATGCCTCGTGGGCCAGCCAGGACCTGATGGTGGCCAGGTCGATCTGTGCAGGGTCATCGATGCCGTGCAGATGCATCAGGTGCAGGAAGCCCGCCAGATCGGCCCGATAGGATCGCACGGTATTGGGACTCTTGCCTGCCACCCGGGAAAGATAGTCGGTAAAGTCCTGCAGATCCTGGTCCACTACGGGCGCTCCCTTCGCTTGGCTGTGCAGTATATGCAATACAGTCTAGGCTCTTTCACCCCGTCGCAGCCGCAGGCGATACTGACCCAGGAGGTGGATGGCCATGCGTTTGCCAGCAACCATACCGGCCGGAGCACGGCTGGTGGTCAGGATTGCCCTGGGACAGGACCCGGAAGACGGAAGGCCCAAATTCCGCGACTATGTGGGCCATGTGGTCGACTGGGACGGACGGCGGCTGATCCTGGACAGGGACCCGGCGGCCAATGGGTCGCGTCCCGGGGAGCGCGTGACCCTTCAGGCGGCAGACATGGTGGCGCTGAAGCCGGTCCCGGAACGCCGCTCGCCCCGCCCGGACCCTTCCAGTCTCAGTCGATGACCGGCGGGTACAACACCCGGGCCCGGCTTGTGGTCAGGAAGGCCGAGACCTGCTCCCCGCGCAGGGCCGAATCCAGCAGATCCTGCCGCCAGTTGCCCTCCTGCGAATCCAGTTCCAAATCAGTTGTGGGGATTTGCTCCTGGTCGCTCAAGGCAGCCTTGTAACGCCGGAAGGGATCGGCCTGGAGGAAGAAGTCCTTACGCCTTTCGCCGGTCTCCGGCTTCTGATCCCGCAAAAGGGAAGCCGTGCCCTGCAGATTCTCGACCAGGACATCCAGAAGGTCGGCCACCTGGTCTGCGTTCTCCTCCACCATGGCCCGGGTTCGTTCCGGGTCGGTCAGGGCCACACGGGTCATGTCCCGCCAGGATCCGGCCGCCAGGGCCGAAGCCACACGGCGGTCAGGCGACCTTGTCAGCATGTTGGCCAGGGCGGTGGCCACCACATGGGGCATATGCGAGATCAATGCCACAGCACGGTCATGGGTGGCATCGTCCAGGACAATCAGCCGGTTGCCCAGCCCCTGAGTGACCATGTCGGCCACTGTCAAAAAGCGGCTGTAGTCCGTATGCTCATCGACGCATAGAGCCCAAAGGGCATCTTCCAAAAGGGCCGGGTCCGAGTCCTCATAGCCGGAGCCTTCGCTGCCTGCCATGGGATGGGCGCCTACATAACGATCGGCCAGACCGGCCTGCTCGACCTGCCTGCGGACCGGTCCCTTGACGCTGCCCACGTCGGTCAGGGTGGTGCCACGGGTCAGCACGGGTGCCAAGGCCTGGAGCACGTCGGGCATGGCCCGCAAGGGGGTGGCCAGCACAAGCACGTCGGCCTTGCCCTTGGCCAGCTCCTCCAAGGTGTCGACGCAATGGATTCCCTGGCTGCGGGCCTGCTCATAGGGACGGTCGTTATGGTTCCATGCAATCACGAACCGGCCACGGGCGGCCAGGCGACGGGCCAGCGACCCGCCGATCAGACCCAGTCCCGCCACGGCGATCTTGTGGGCCGAGGTCAGCACCGGCGAGGCGGCCATGCCTGCTATCGGGTGCATGTGCTCGGGCCCGGACAGGTCCATGTGTGGGAAGGTCGCGGATTCATCTACCATAGCAACTCCTTGCTGATCGTCTCGGAATCAGGGTCCTCACCCCGGAAGGCCCCCGCCCTGGGCAGCATCCATTCACGGATGGGGGGAGCTGGATGCGGGGTGCGCGGATGGACCGCCAGGGTCTTGAGCCAGTCCCCCCTTTCCAGCAGGTCGGCCAGCACCTGATGCAGACCCTTCTGCCACGGTGCGGCGTCGATGCTGGCTACAAAGCTGTAGGTCCCGTCGTGCCCTTTGATGGGCCGGGACATGAATGAGGTCATGTTCAGGCCCGCATCGCGCAGACGGTCCAGCAGGTTGGCCAGCACGCCCGGCCCGGTATTCAGGGGGATAAAAGTGACAATGGACTCGAAATCCCCTCCCGGCGTCAGACGGCGTGCCAGCCCGGCGGCCTGATTCCGGGGAGCCAGCATCAGAAAGTCGGTGCGGGCCCCCTGATAGTCCTGAACCTCACGCCGGTAGGTCTCCAGTCCGTAGAGGCTCCCGCAGATGCGCGGACCCAGAGCCACCTGATCGGGGCCCAGATCACGGCAGGCCGCAGCGTTGGAGTTGGCTGTCACCGGATTCAGGCCGGTCTCTTTGATAAAGCCCTTGCACTGGGCCAGTCCATGAGGGTGGGCGCCCACCTGGCGCAGGGGGCCATGGTCGGCCCGGACGAAGGCATCGAAGACGATGGGCAGGCGGACCATGCCGAAACCCGCTACCGATTCAGCGTCGATCAGGGCATCCATGTTGGGCACCACATGACCCTCCACGTTGTTCTCCCAGGCCAGCACCCCCCAGCCTCGGCCCTCCTCCACGGCAGCCACAATGGCGGCCGCATCCGTGCAGGGCCTCAGATACGCCTGGCAGCCCAGCCTTGTCTCCATGAGGTTGGCGGCCTCAAGGGCGGCCTGATGGGTGAAGGTCCCCTCGGGTCCCAGGAAGTGCAGGGGAATACGGTCTGACGAAGCCTGGCTCATGCGGATCGCCCATGACGACGCAGGGGACCGTCAGCAAACCAGGAGGCCGGCAGGCAGATGGCCAGGGTCTGGATAAGGACCAGTCCACCCATCCAGAGGAAGACCGCATACTTGGCAAAGAATGTGGGGAAGTTGGCGTAGGGCATGAGCACATCACCGCCCGGCCCCCGCATGGAGAGCAGCCAGACCGTGACCGTCGAGGCCACCAGATGCAGGGCCAGACCCATGGTGCCGCTGTCGCAACGGACCCACCAGGAGGCCAGAGCCACCAGCAGATAGGCCAGGACCATCCCCCAGGGCAGACCCTGGGCGGCCCCGGAACGCTGGACCAGGGTTCCCAGCACGCCAACAGCCAGACCGATGGGCAGTCCCAGCAGGCAGCGGAAGAGACTTGCCTTGCCAGACTCCCCCGTCGAATGGGAGGCGGCCTGGTCCTTGGATTTGAAAACCTGAGACTTCATGGGTTCAAGACTAGTCCGACCCGGTCACCGTGGGGCGGCCGGGTCGGACTGTTCTGATTGTGAGAGAAGACTTACTTCTTGTTGGCCCTGCGCTGGCGGGCGTTCCACTTGTACCAGGCATCCCTGTCCAGGATGATCTTGCGCACGCGGATGGACTCGGGGGTCACCTCCACGCACTCGTCATCGTTGGCGAAGTCCAGGGACTCCTCCAGGCTCATGTCGATGGGCGGGGTCAGGGTCTCCAGCACGTCGGCGGTGGAGGAACGCATGTTGGTCATGTGCTTCTCCAGGGTGATGTTGATGTCCAAGTCGCCGGGCTTGTTGTTGATGCCCACGATCTGCCCCTCGTAGACGGGCGACTGGGGCTTGACGAAGAACTCGCCGCGGGCCTGGAGCTTCTGCATGGCGTAGGGGCTGGCCTTACCTGAGCGGTCGGAGACCATGGACCCGTTCTGCCGGGTCTTGATGTCGCCCGCCCAGGGGGCGTAGCCGGCGGAGATCGACGAGGAGATGCCGGTGCCTCGGGTGGCGGTCAGCAAGGCGGTGCGGAAGCCCAGCAGGCCACGGGAAGGCACGGTGAACTGCATCCTGACCCAGCCGGATCCATGGTTGGTCATGGTCTCCATACGGCCCTTGCGGTCGGCCATGAGCTGGGTGACCGCGCCCATGTACTCCTCGGGCACGTCGATGGTGTCGGACTCCATGGGCTCCTGAAGCTTGCCGTCCACGGTCTTGGTGACCACCTGGGGGCGGCCCACGGTCAGCTCGTAACCCTCTCGGCGCATCTGCTCGGCCAGGATGGCCAGGGCCAGCTCGCCACGGCCCTGGACCTCCCAGGCGTCGGGACGGTCGGTGGGCAGCACCTTGATGGAGACGTTGCCGATCAGCTCGCGGTCCAGACGGTCCTTGAGCATGCGGGCAGTCAGCTTGTGATCCTTGCCCTCGGTGCCGGCCAGGGGCGAATCGTTGGTGCCGAAGGTCATGGAGACGGCCGGGTCATCCACGTGAATCAAAGGCAGGGGGCGGGGATCGTCCTGGTCGACGATGGTCTCGCCGATCATGATGTCTTCCACACCTGCCACAGCCACGATGTCTCCGGGGCCGGCCTCATCCACCGGGAAGCGCTGCAGGCCCTTGGTGCGCAGGATCTCGGTCAGTTTGAAGTTCTCGATGGACCCGTCCACGCGCGACAGACCGTACTGGCGGCCCTTGGTCAGGGTGCCGTTGTAGATGCGCACCAGGCCCAGACGGCCCAGGTAGTCCGAGGCGTCGATGTTGGTCACATGGGCCTGCAGGGGCGCGCCCTCCTCGTACTCCGGGGCGGGGATGTTGTTCAGGATGGCCTCGAAGAGCGGCTCCAGGTCGTCGTTGTCGGGCACAGCGCCGTCGGCGGGTTGGTTGACGGAGGCCTTGCCGGCCTTGGCTGCGCAGTAAATCACCGGCAGATCCAGGAGGGAATCCAGGTCCAGGTCCACTCCCTCCTCGCTCACGTCCTGGGCCAGACCCAGGAGCAGATCGGTGGACTCGGAGACCACCTCGGAGATGCGGGCATCGGGACGGTCGGTCTTGTTGATGACCAAAATGACGGGCAGCTTGGCCTCCAGGGCCTTGCGCAGGACGAAGCGGGTCTGGGGCAGGGGTCCCTCGGAGGCGTCCACCAGCAGCACCACGCCGTCGACCATGGAGATGCCGCGTTCCACTTCGCCGCCGAAGTCGGCGTGGCCGGGGGTGTCCACCACATTGATGGTGATGCCGTCGGGCTGGCCCAGCTTGGGTGCCAGAGGGCCTGTGTACTTGACGGCGGTGTTCTTGGCCAGGATGGTGATGCCCTTCTCCTTCTCCAGGTCGTTGGAATCCATGACCCGGTCGGGCACCTCCTCCCGTTCGGAGAAGACGTGCGACTGCTGCAGCATGGCGTTGACCAGGGTGGTCTTACCGTGGTCAACGTGTGCCACAATCGCCACATTTCGTATATCGCCGCGTACCGCCATCAAAACCTCATTCTCGTGAATGCTATCCATGCCCCCACCGACCTGTCTGCCGGCTGGCGTGGTCCAGGAATTGGACAAACAGAGACAAGTGTAACCGCCTTGTGTGACAGGCGATCACTGCTCCTCGCCCTGGGGCGAACCCTGGGCCGGATCCGGGGACTGAAGCTGACCGGACAGCTCCTGGCGGGCCTGGGCCAGGGCCGAGTCCTCGTCGGGCAGGAAGGGGGCCAGGGAGGGCAGATCCTCCAAGGATTGCAGGCCCATCCGTTCAAGGAAGAGATCAGTGGTGACCAGCAGGGCGGCGTGGGTCTGCTCGTCCAGGCCCTCCTCACGAACCAGGCCGCGCACCAGCAGGGCCCGGATGACCCCGTCGGAGTTGACCCCGCGGATCTGACCCACCTGGGCACGGGTCATGGGCTGGCGGTAGGCCACGATGGCCAGGGCCTCCAAGGCCGCCTGGGAGAGGCGTGCCGTCTGACCGTCCTTGACGAAAGCCGCCACAACGGGCTGGTAGGCGGCCCGGCTGGCCAGTTGCCAGCCCCGGGCGGTCCGGCGCAGTTCGAATCCTCGGTCGCTGTAGGACTCGGCCAGCGATTCCAGGGCGGCATTGACCGGTGCCGGGTCCACGGCCAGAACCCGGGAGAAATCCTCTGCAGTCAGCGGCCGGTCCGTGGCCACCAGAATGGCCTCCAGACAGGCGGCCAGTCCGCCGGGAAAGTCCTGCACGTCGAAGTCCACATATTCGGGACGGGTATCGGGAGCCGAGGATTGGCTCATGCAAAGTCCCCCTCACTGATCAAGGCCGTTTCCGGCTCCTGGGTCGGCCCTACCCAGCGCAGGTAGAGCGGCTGATAGGGGCCATCCTGACGATACTGGATCAATTCCTGCCTGAAGAAGATCAGCACGGCCAGGAATCGGGCCACCACCTGTGCCCGGCCCTTGGAGGAGGCAACCAGATCGGCGAAGGCCACCGGCTGGCCGGGCTGTGCCAGCAGGGCCCGGCGAACCTGGTCGGCCTCCTTGTTCAGATCAACCAAGGGCACGTGCAGCTGGTCCAAACGAACCTCTGAAGCCGGAGCGTTGACCAGGGCATTGGCACAGAGCAGGGCCAGATCCTCTGGTTTCAGAGTCCAGACCAGATCAGGCAACAGATGGGTCAGCTGGGGCTCCAGATGGCCGGGATGCGGGTAGCGGCCCGAGTTGGCGGCCAGCCTGGCTCGGAAGTCCTGCCCCGCCTGCTTGAAAGCCCGGTACTGCAGCAGCCTGGCGAAGAGCAAATCACGCTCCCGGAGGGCATCCATGGAGGCCTGGTCGCGCATGGACTCGTCCTCCACCGGCAGGAGGGCAGCGCTCTTGGCCTCCACCAGAACCGAGGCCACATCCAGGAAGGCGCTGGCCTGGTCCAGGCCCTGGCTGAAGTCCAGGGTGCGCACATAGTCCAGAAATTCCCCGGTGATAGAGGCCAAGGAGACCTCCGTCAGGGAGAGTTTTCGGTTGGCCAGCATGCCCAGCAGCAGGTCGAAGGGCCCCTGGTAGACATCCAGATCGACGGCAAAGCCGTCCGATGATCCGCTCACGCCACGATGCCGCGGGCGATCAGCTCCCGGGCGACCTCCCGATACTCCTTGGCGGTCTTGTGCTCGGGGGCGAACATGGTGATGGGCTCGCCGGCCACCGTGGCGTCGGGCAGCTTGATGGACCGGCTGATGATGGAGTGCAGGACCTTGTCCTTGAAGGCCTCGTATATGCGCTGAAGCACCTCATCCGAATGCAGGGTCTTGGTGTACATGGTGACCAGTACCCCGTAAACCTGCAGGTCGGGGTTGATGCGGCTGCGAACCTTCTCTATGGATTGCATGAGCAACGCTACACCGCGCAGGGCGAAGAACTCGGCCGCCACAGGAATGATGACCCCGTCCGCGGCGGTCAGCGCGTTGACGGTCAGCAGACCGAGCGAGGGCTGGCAGTCGATGATGATGGCGTCATACTCCTGCCGCAGGGGCCGGATGGTGGCCGCCAGGGCCTGTTCCCTGCCGACCTCGGTGACCAGCTGAATCTCTGCGGCTGACAGATCGATGTTGGCCGGAATGATGTCCAGACCGTCAAAACGGGTGTGCCGGACCACCTCGTGAACATCCAGGGTGGTGTCGAACATGGCGGTGTAAATGGTGTTGTCCACGCTGTTGGCATTGATGCCCAGACCCACGGTGGCCGCGCCCTGGGGGTCGAAGTCCACAATCAGCACCCGTCGCCCATACTGGCACATGGCCCCAGCGATGTTGATCGATGAGGTGGTCTTGCCCACGCCGCCCTTCTGGTTGCACATGGCGAGGACACGGGCCGGGCCGTGCTGTTTCAAAGGCTCCGGGGCAGCGAACGTCTCATACTCGCGCCCTAACAAATCCGTAGGCATGCCTCTACCCTATCAAGTTTCCGACCGCATTCGCGGGTTGGCGGGTCAGCGAGCGCGAGGATGGGCCGTCTGGTAGGTCTCCATCAGGGCCTGGGGGCTTACATGCGTGTAGATCTGCGTCGTGGTCACCGAAGCGTGGCCCAGCAGCTCCTGGACCGACCGCACATCTGCGCCTCCCTCGAGCAGATGAGTGGCGAAGGAGTGCCGCAGGGTGTGGGGGTGCAGGGGCCTGTTCAGGCCCGCACGGCGACCGGCATCCCTGACTACCTGCCAGACCGTCTGCCTGGTCAGCCGCTTGCCGCGCTTGTTGAGGAAGACGGCCCGCAGCTCCCTGCCCTTGGTGGCCCGATTGCACAGGCTGGCCCGTCCCAGATTCAGGTAGGTCTGCATGGCCTGGCAGGCATAGGATCCCATGGGCACCAGACGCTGCTTGTCGCCCTTGCCGGTCAGACGGACCACCCGCTCATCCAGGTCCATGTCCTCAAGGTTGGTGCCTACGGCCTCCGAGACCCGGCAGCCGGTGGCGTACATGAATTCCAGCAGGGCCTTGTCTCGCAGGACCACCGGATCCTTGGACCCGCCCATGGCGGCCACATCCAGCAGCCGGGTCACCTGGTCCACGTCCAGCACATCCGGCAGGGCCGAGGTACCCTTGGGAGCCTTGACAGTACGGGAGACATCCTGGTCGGTCACCCCCTGCTTGAGGGCGAACCGATGCCACTCATGGACGGCGGCCATCCTCCGCGAGCGGCTGGCTGGACTCTCATCGGCCAGATGGGCAAGAAAACCTTCCACATCGGCGGTCTGGATCTGCTCCAGGCTGGTGATGCCGCGGCCGGACAACCAGTTGATATACATGGTCAGATCGGACTTATAAGCCTTGACCGTGGCGGGTGCAAGACCCCGCTCCAGACCGGTGTAGGCCAGGAACTGGTCCAACAATGCGGTCAGCCCCTCCTGATGATCACCGTCCACTACCGCTTAACCTCCGGTTCTCTTTCATCAGTGCTGGTCTCAGGCCATAGTAACGCTACGCTCCTCTGTTTCCATGCTTCCAACGCGCTTGGGATTGAGACGACCGCCTAGGAGACCTCACGGATCAGCCCTTGAATCCCCTCCTGCTGAAGAATGCGTCGGTAGGGGCCGGCCTCCCTGCTGATGATGCCGTCGATGGCGTGCATGCCCAGCAACTCCACCGGCGCATTGTCATCGGTCAATACCCTCCCCTTTGCATTTCCAACCGTGCGCAGGCGGGAGCTGACCTGCTCCATCATCTGGGACAGGTCCGGATCAGGACTGACCCTGGAGGCAGCTTCTGCCAGCAGGTCAGAACCAGGATAGTCCCGCATCGCTGCCTTCTTGAGTCCCCCAGATTCCGCAAAAGCCTCGGAAACTGGGCGACGAGCAAAGAGCTCGCGATTGGTGGTCTGGGGCACGTCGGCCATCAGAATGGCGTCGGATCCGAAGACCCTGGTGATGGTGTTGGTCAGGGCTGCATTGATGGACCCCTGGCCGTCGTCGATCATGTTCATGTTGACCACCATGACACCACCCGGATTCAGGTGCTTCCTGACCAGGTTGAAGAACTCGGTGGAGCTCATCTGGAAGGGTATGGTGATGTCCTGATAGGCATCGACCATGATCAGATCATAGCGCTGAGCGCTGGCTGCCAGCCAGGCTCGCCCGTCGTATGTGGAAACCGGAATATCACTGGGCTGATCGAAATACTTGATGGCCAGATCGCTGATGGTCCGATCGATCTCAACCCCCTGGATGGCCATCCGAGGATAGTACCGCCTCAGCTGCCGGGCGTAGGTCCCTGTCCCCATCCCCAGAATCAGGGCCGAGCGGGCCTGATCGGCCATGAGCGGCGCCGCCAGGGCTGTGTCGTAGTACATGCCGGTCATCCCGGGATGCTTCATGGTCACCGACTGGACGCCGAAGAGCACGTTGGTGGAAAGGATGGTTCTGTCCGCCAGGGTTTTGACCTGCAGGTAGTTGTAGATGGACTCGCCCTCGTAGGCCAGGCCCTTCTCCCAGAAGGCGAACCCCGTCATCGGGGACAGGGCGGCCGAGACCACAAAGGCCACCGTGGCGATCAGGCAGGCCAAGCGGTGGGCTTGGGAGGAAAGAAAGTAGGCCAAGGCCACCAGGAGCAGTATCCCGGAGAAGATCAGGAAGGTGACGAAGGTCCCTACGGCAGGGATGGTCACGAAGGTGGGCAGGAAGGTGCCCAGGATGGACCCCACGGTGTTGCAGGCGCTGAGTCGACCGACCACCGAAGCGTTGTCGTCCAGGGAGTCGGTGGCGCTCTTGACCAGGCCGGGGGTGATGGTGCCCAGGAGGAAGAGGGGCGGAACAAAGATGATCAGGCAGGAGATGAAGGCCGCCAGGACCAGGAAATTCGTGGAGACGGCCACGATCAGAAGTCCAGAGATCAGGATGATCAGATACTTGCCGACCAGGGGGATCAGGGCGATCCAGACGGCCGCGGCCATAATGCACAGGTAGAGCCTGTCCGGGTCAGGATTTCTATCGGCCCAGCGACCGCCGATAACGGCGCCCAGGGCCAGGGCAATCATGATGGTCCCGATGATGATGGTCCACACGATCTGGGAGGACGAGAAGTAAGGAGCCAGCAGACGGGAGGCCCCGAGCTCGGCGGCCATGACGGCCATCCCCGAGAAGAACTCCGTCACATAGAGAAAAACCCGCGACCGCAAAATAGGGCGCGGCTGACTGAATCCGGCCCGCTTGGCAGTGCCGCTGCCCGGTGATGGACTGACCTGATCCGCCGATTCTGCCGAGACAGCCGATGCGTCTAGGCTGTGATCATCGTTCATGGCGGCTCCCGGCATCATTGTCGTCAATCAACTTACCGTCCCCCTGAGGAATGGTCAAATATGCAAAGAACCCCGCGAAAGGCGAGGTTCCTGCAATACGGTGTTCAGGTCCGCTGATCAGGCAGCGACCGGAGCGTTCACATCGGCAGGCAGGGCCTTCTTGGCCTCGGCCACGATGGCGTTGAAGGTGTCGATGTCGTTGACGACCAGGTCGGCCAGGGCACGGCGGTCCAGCTCGATCCCGGCCAGGCGCAGCCCCTGGATGAAGCGGTTGTAGGTGATTCCCTGGGCGCGGCATCCGGCGTTGATGCGCTGGATCCACAGCTTGCGGAAGTCGCCCTTGCGGGCCTTGCGGTCCCGGAAGTTGTATGTATATGAATGGAGCAGCTGCTCCTTGGCCTTGCGGTAGAGACGGGAGCGCTGGCCACGGTAGCCTGACGCCCGCTCCAGGACGACCCGACGCTTCTTATGCGCGTTGACTGCCCGCTTGACTCGTGCCATAGATATTCCTCAGCTTTCTAAAATCTCACTCGACGCGACAGCACCCGCTCAGCGGGCCAGCATCCTCTTCATGTTCTTGGACTGGGTCGGAGCGAGCACCTCGTCAGTGGACAGGTGACGACGCTTCTTGGCCGACTTGTGCTCCAGATTGTGGCGCATACCGGTCCCGGCGTGCATGAGCTTGCCCGAACCTGTGGTCCGGACGCGCTTGGATGCGGCGGAGTTACTTTTCATCTTCGGCATTGCTGCCCTCCTTGGATTTCATCTGCTTGGGAGAAGTATTGTTGTCGGCCTTGGCAGCCAGATGGGCCGCCTGACGGGCCTTGCGCTCGGCACGGGCCTGGCCGCCCCGCCGACGCTGCTCGGACTGGGTGTGGACCTTCTTGCCCTTGGGCGAGAGGGTCATGATGATGTTGCGCCCCTCCTGCTTGGGGGCAAACTCGATGGAGCCCAGATCCGCGACGTCGTCAGCCAGCTTGCGCAGGAGCTCCACGCCGCCGATGGGCCGGGACTGCTCGCGCCCACGCAGCATGATGGTGACCTTGACCTTGTCCCCGGCGGACAGGAAGCGGCGCACGTGCCCCTCCTTGACCTCGAAGTCGTGGTCGTCGATCTTCAATCTGAAGCGGATCTCCTTGATCTCCGACATGCTCTGGTTGCGGCGCGCCTCACGAGCCTTGATCTTCTCGTTGTATTTGAACTTGCCGTAATCAATGAGCTTGGCGACCGGAGGCTTGGCCTTGGGTGCAACCTCGACCAGGTCAAGGTTGGCCTCCTTGGCCAGGTTGAGGGCGACGGAGGTCGCAATGATTCCCACCTGCTCGCCGTTGGGCCCGATCAGGCGTACCTGAGACACTCGTATATCGTCGTTAATCCTTGGTTCGTCGCTAATGATGACTCCTTCTCAAATACCACAACATCCACTGCCCAGCGAAGAACCCATAGTTTCGAACATGACTGTCGCAGCCGTATGGCAGTGAAACAGCCAATACCCGCACCGCACAAGATGACGGCCGACCGTCACCGGCGCAGGTCGAACCCGAAGCCATGGAAGGCCCCCAGGTGGGATCATCCGCTTTCTTGATTTCTCAAGCCGAGAAGCAGTATAGCACAACCCTCAGGACCGGGCCTGGTCAGGCGGTTGCTCCGTCCACCAGGGGCAGATAGTCTCCGTAGCCCTCCTCCTCCATCCGGTCCCGCGGCACGAACCGCAGGGCGGCGGAGTTCATGCAGTAGCGCTGCCCGCCACGGTCGGCCGGACCGTCGTCGAAAACGTGCCCAAGATGGATGCCGGTCTGTGCCGTCCGCACCTCGATCCGGGGCCGACCCAGCAGCTTGTAGTCCTTGCGGTTGACCAGCAGGTCGGGATCGATGGGCTTGGTGAATGCGGGCCAGCCACATCCGGAATCGTACTTGTCCGCGGATGAGAAGAGCGGCTGCCCGCTGACCACGTCCACATAGATGCCGGGGCGGAACTCCCCGTCGTAGGCGTTGGCGAAGGGCCGCTCGGTGGCCGCGTGCTGGGTCACCTCGTAGCTTTCAGGATCCAGGGACCAGATGCGCTCGATGTAGCGCTGGCGGGAGGCGGCGTTGGCAATGGCCTCCAGCGGGATGTGGCAGTATCCGCCGGGGTTCTTGAGCAGGTAGTCCTGGTGGGACTCCTCCGCCGGATAGAAGTTGATCAGGGCCTCCACCTGCACAGCGGGATGACGGCCGGTCCTGCGCTCCAGTTCCTCCAAGGCGCGTCGGAAGACGGGCTCCTCCTGCTCGCGATGCTCGGGATCCCAGTAGAGGCCGCTCCGATACTGCCGGCCCCGGTCGTTACCCTGCCGATCCACCGAGAAGGGGTCGATCACATCCAGCAGAAGCAGGGTCAGGGTCCGCAGACTGACCGCATGGGGATCATAGGTCAGCCGCACGCTCTCCACGGCGTCGGTGACACCGCTGCAGACCTGCTCATAGCTGGGGTTGGGCACTGTGGACTGGGCGTATCCCACCTGCGTGTCGATGATCCCGTCCACCTCCTGGAAGAACCGCTCGATGCCCCAGAAGCATCCTCCAGCCAGAACGACCGTGGCCGGGTTGTTGGTCGAAATCTTGTTCTTATCCATGATTCCTCCTCGCATACTTCTGCCTTTGCTAGGCTCAACAGGAGCCGGAGAGCGCCTATTCCGACCCTGTTACGTCTTGACAGCCTTCTCACATTGTCGACCGGCTTGCCCCAGCAGCGTAAGAGGCGATTATCATATGACCATCTCCAAATCGAAGTCAGGAGGCGGGTCATGCAGCGAGCGCAGGAAGATGCTGACGAAGACGCGAGGTCCGCCGGGACCATTCTGGGCTCCCTGGCTGCGGCCTTCCCACGGACCCTGCCCATCATGGCCGGATTTCTGGTGCTGGGGATCTCCTACGGCTTTCTGATGACCAGCCGCGGATTCCCGGTGATCTATCCGCTGGCCATGAGTGCCCTGATCTATGCCGGGTCCATGGAGTTCGTGACCGTGGACCTGCTCTTGTCCAGCTTCAATCCCTGGGGTGCGCTGATGCTGACCCTGATGGTCAATGCACGGCACCTTTTCTATGGCCTGGCCATGCTGCCGGTCTTTCGAGGGACGGGCCGGAAGAAGCCCTACCTGATCTTCGGCATGTGTGATGAGACCTTCGCTCTGGAGTCTGCCGATCCTCATCCTGCCGGAACCGACAAGGGCTGGTACCTCTTCTTCGTCACCCTGCTCAACCAGATCTACTGGGTGGGCGGCGCCACCCTGGGTGCCGTACTGGGCAACCTGGCGAACTTCGACACCAGGGGGCTGGATTTCGTGCTGACCGCCATGTTCCTGGTGCTCTTCCTGGAGCAGTGGCGACAGGCCGAGGCCCGCGTGCCGGCCCTGATCGGTCTGCTGGCCTCGCTGGCCTGCCTGCTGGTCTTCGGACCCGACCGGTTCATCATCCCGTCCATGGTGGCCATCCTGGCCATCTTCATCCTCTTGGACTTCCACAGCCAAAGGGAGGCCTCATGACCACTGCGCAGCAACTGATCACCATAGGCATTGTGGTCCTGGGAACCATGGCCACCAGATTCCTGCCCTTCATAATCTGGCCGGAGGGGCGTCGGCCGCCGGCACTGGTGACCCGGCTGGGACGTCTGCTGCCCGCCGCCGTCATGGGACTGCTGGTGGTCTATTCCTTGAGGCACACCAACCTGATGGGAGGCGACCACGGGCTCTATGAAGCTCTGGCTCTGCTAGTCACGGCCCTGGTCCACCTGCGCTGGCGGAACATGATGGTCAGCATCGCCTGCGGCACCCTGACCTACATGGCCTTGGTGCAAGGGTGGCTGATCTTCCTGATCCGTCTGGTTGGTCTGGGATGATGGGGACGCGTCCAATGGGCGAGCGCAGAAAGAAGAATCTTATGCAGGATGACGGTCAGTCTGCTCAGGGACTGCTCTGCCGGATCTGGGGCGCCGGACAATACTTTGGCGAAGAGGTGGCACGCGGAGGACAGGCCCTGGTCATCGCGGCGGACGGAGGACTGGAGCCGGCCCTGGATCATGGTGACGAGCCCGACCTGGTCGTGGGCGACTTCGACTCCCTGCCCGCTGGTAGCCGAAGGCTACGAACAGACATCCCCCGCCGGGTCCTGCCTGCCGAGAAGGACGATACGGACCTGCTGGCTGCAGTCAAAGTGGGCTGGCAGCGGGGTTGCCGACGATTCCTTATATATGGTGGCCTGGGCGGGCGTATGGACCACACGCTGGCCAACCTGAATCTGATCCACATGATTGCAGCCAGCGGGGGCCGGGCCGAACTCTGGGGCCAGGGGATGCTTGTCACGGCACTTGGCCCCGGAAACCTGGACTTCCCCGCCTGGGACTGCCCGCCCAGGTCCATGGTCTCCGTCCTGGCAGCCGACGACCAGGCCCTGGGCGTAGTCGAGCAGGGCCTCAAATATCAGACGGACGGCATGACCATGACCAACCAGCAGGTGACCGGCGTCAGCAACGAGTTCCTGACCGGCAGGCCCGCACACATAGCCTTGAAGCAGGGAACTGTGTTCGTCACCTACCCCACTTCGGCGCCCGAGCCGGTCTGGAGCACCAGCCTGGTGCCCAAGGCCGACCTGGGCTCCCTGGAGACCCGGCCCTCCCGACGGCTGGCCTGAGCCTCTTTTGACTTGAAATCCTACTTGGAAAGGAAAACTATGACAGCATCACCTACACCCGAACACCCACTCTTCATCTGCTACAGCCGCTGCTCCACCTGCGCCAAGGCCCGCACCTGGCTGCGTGACCACAATGTGGACTTCACCGAGAGAGACATCAAGGGGGACCACCCCACCCAGGAGGAACTGACCGAATGGCTGAACATGAGCGGCCTGCCCGTTCGGCGATTCTTCAACACCTCGGGTCAGGCCTATCGCAGCCTGGGCCTGAGCAAGCGCCTGCCGCAGATGGATACGGAGCAGGCTCTGCAACTGCTGTCGACCGACGGCATGCTGGTCAAGCGTCCCATTCTGCTGGACGGCCGGCATGTCCTGGTCGGATTCCACCAGCAGCAGTGGGAGGATTGGCTGGCCGATACGAACGAAAATCCTCACAATTCCTGATCGTTTTGTTGCGCAAACAAACAACAAAACCTACCAATTTTTTTGTTCGTTTTTTCCTTGGCAGAACCCGCGTAATCGCTTGCTATAAGTACACAGGGTTCTATAAACTATGAGATGTTATCAGTAATCGGCCATATACGGTCCGGTAATTTTTGTGCTGTATACGGCCAATCTCCAAGGGAGAATTGAATGACAGTAAAGATTGGCATCAACGGATTCGGACGCATCGGTCGTCTGGCCTTCCGGCGCATCTTTGAGCTCCAGGCCCGTGGCGGCGACGCCTCCAACATCGAGGTTGCCGCCATCAACGATCTGACCACCCCGGCCATTCTGGCCTATCTGCTCAAGTACGACAGCACCCAGGGCACCTTCCGTCACGACGACGGCACCAATGTGTCGGTCACCTCAACCGACACCGCCATCGTGGTGGACGGCAAGGAGATCCCGGTCTACGCCGAGAAGGATGCCAACAACATCCCCTGGGTCAAGAACGACGGCGTGGACTACGTGCTGGAGTGCACCGGCTTCTACACCTCCTCCGAGAAGTCCCAGGCCCACCTGAACGCCGGGGCCAAGAAGGTTCTGATCTCCGCTCCCGCCAAGGACGACACCACGCCCACCGTGGTCTACGGCGTCAACGAGAAGACCCTGAAGCCTTCCGACAAGATCATCTCCGCCGGATCCTGCACCACCGGCTCCCTGGCCGCCATGGTCAAGATGCTGGATGACAACTTCGGCATCCGCATCGGCTACATGACCACCATCCACGCCTACACCGGCTCCCAGATGCTGCTGGACGGCCCCAAGGGCAACAAGCCGCGGAACACCCGCGCCGCCGCCATCAACACCATCGAGCACTCCACCGGTGCCGCCAAGGCCATCGGCAAGGTCGTTCCCTCCGTTGACGGCAAGCTGCAGGGCCATGCACAGCGTGTGGCCGTTCCCTCCGGCTCCGTCACCGAGCTGACCTGCGTCCTGGACAAGAAGGTCACCGTCGACGAGATCAACGACGCCGCCAAGAAGGCCTTCGAGGGCAAGGACTACTTCGGCTACAACGACGAGGGCATCGTCTCCTCCGACGTGATCGGCGACACCCACGGTGGCATCTTCGATCCCACGCAGACCGATGTCAACACCTATGGTGACGACCAGCTGGTCCGCACCGTTGCCTTCTACGACAACGAGTACGGCTTCACCAGCAACATGATCCGCACCCTGCTCTACTTCGCCGAACTGGGCGACTGAGCATCCGGCCAGTTCCTCCGGCCATAGCGATTATGGGGTCCGTTCCCTATGGGGGCGGGCCCCTTGTTTGTATTCAGCGCCTCCGGGTGAGCGCCCGCATGGCCAGGTCGCAGACCAGGCCTACGACCATACCCGCCAAAAAGCCGATGGCCATAACGGCCAGAGGGTTGTTCTCCAGCCAGGAGGCGGCCAGATACCCCAGGGTCCACATATAAATCGACCAGAGCAGACCTGCCAGGGCAGCCAGGGGCAGGTAACGGTTCAGCGGATACCGCGCCGCGCCGGCCGTCAGATTGACCACGGTCCGGCCCGAGGGAACGAAGCGCGAGGCCAGTGTGAAGAATCCGCCTCCCCGCAGCAGGGCCCGGTGGGCCCATGAGGTCACAGCCTTGCCTGCGGCACCTCGGAAGACAGCCAGCCGATTCAGGGGGACCAGCCGCCCCAGCCCATAGGTGCAGGCATCGCCGCCCGCGAAGGCCAGGGCGCATACCAGAAAGACCAGGACGGGCAGGGGTCGCCCCGAGGCCCGAAAGGCCGAAGCTGTGGCCAGGACCATGAGCTCCGTGGGTATGGGAATAATCAGGGCATCCAGAAAGGCGGCCAGGAACAGCACGGCCAGCCCCCAGCCGCCTGTCACCGCATCGAGCAGCCAGGCATTGACAGCGGTCATGGACCACCCTTTCCGCGCGATCGCATCAAAGACACCCCTCAGCCTACCTGAACGGTCAGTACCTTAGCATGGAGTCATGAGCAAGAAGAAGCGGGCAGACTCAGATGCCGCGACTCCGGCCATGGCCCAGCTGGAGCGTCTGGGGGTTCCCTTCGCGATCCACGAGTATCAACACAATGCGGACCACATGGACCAGGGGTACGGCATCGAGGCCGCCAAAAAGCTGGGCCTGGACCCGCGCACGGTCTACAAGACCCTGATGGCCGACACGGGCAAGGAGCGGGTCATCGGCATAGTACCGGTGACCGGCCACCTGAACCTCAAGCACCTGGCGGCAGCTGTAGGCGCCAAGAAAGCAAAAATGGCCGACAAGGCCCAGGCCGAACGAGAGAGCGGATACGTCCTGGGCGGTATATCGCCTTTCGGACAGCGCACCCAACACGTGACCGTGCTGGACCAGGGCGCATTGGAGTTCGACACCATCATGGTCTCCGGCGGCAAGCGTGGCATCAGCCTTGGGCTGGACCCTCGGGATCTGATCCGTGTCCTCAAGGCCAAGACCGCACCTCTAGCCACCGACTGAAAGATCTGAGCGGTGGCCTTAGCCCTGTGGTTGCGGGACTTTCTTTGATGCGCGTGCTGAACGAAGGGCGGCAGGCAGAACGAAGTGCATGTGCTCATCGACTGCTCGTTCCCGGGTCACCTGGGTGAACCCTCGGGCAGCCAGGGTCTCCAGCACCCCCTGAACCAGGTTTTCGGGAACCGAGGCACCCGAGGTGAGTCCTACCGAATCCATGCCCTGCAGCCAGGTCGGGTCCAGCTCGCCAGCATCGTCGACCCGATGGGCCCTCTGCTGGCCCTGACCGGGGAAACGCGCATCCAGGGCCTGACGGGCCACCTCGACCAGACGCACCGAATTGGAGGAGTTGGCCGACCCCACCACAATCATGCAGTCCGCCTGACCGGCCACCAGCTTGACCGCCTGCTGCCTGTTCTGGGTGGCGTAGCAGATGTCCGAGCCCGGTGGCTCCTGAATCCAGGGGAAGCGTCGGCGCAGGGCCGCAGCCAGGTCGGCGGTCTCGTCAAGGCTCAGAGTGGTCTGTGTCAGCATGACCAGCGGGGTGTCGGGTCCGAAGTCCAAAGCCTCAATATCATCCTCATTCTCCACCAGATGAACCCGGTCCGGGGCCTCCCCCATGACTCCGATAGCCTCGTCGTGCCCCCGGTGGCCTATGTAAATGATCCGGTAGCCGTCGCGAACGAAGCGCTGGACCTCCCGGTGGACCTTGCTGACCAGTGGGCATGAGGCATCGACCACGCGCATCCCCCGCCGCTGGGCCTCCTTGACGACCGAGGGGGCGATTCCATGGGCCGAGAAGACCACAGGGACCCCGGCACGGACGGCCTGGTCGGGAATCTGGTCCAGCTCATCCACGAACACGGCCCCCCGCCGGGACAGGTCCTCGACCACATGCCGGTTGTGGACTATCTGCCGGCGCACATAGACCGGTGGCAGACCCTGATCCTGGTGGGGGTTGTCCGCATCCAGGATGGTCTGCACGGTCTGGATGGCTCGGTCCACCCCCGCGCAGAACCCGCGTGGATCAGCCAGAATGACCCGCCCCCGCCCCTGTGGGGTCGGCTGTTCGCACACGGTGGTCCGAAATCCTGCCACTGCCGCTCCTTATCGATGTCAATCCGGACGGTTCCGGACAATGCAAGTCCATGGTAGAAAGCCGGAGAGCACCCCGGTAGTCCATCCGCCACTCTTTCACCAAGAAGCCAAGACCACTCAGGCGCTAGGATGGTGGCGTACCAAGCATCAACGGCACTATGGAAGTGGGAGCATGCATACGAACGAGATGATGGGCGGGGCCGTGCCCCGGACAGGACAGCAGTACAGCATCCGTCACGGGGACTACGAGGCGGTGGTGACCGAGCTGGGAGCCATCCTGCGCGTTCTGAAATACCGGGGAAAGGACCTGCTGGCCTCATTCGACCCGGATGGAACCGTACCCTGCAGCAACGGGAACGTGCTGGTCCCCTTCCCCAACCGGATCGAGGACGGCACCTACGAATTCCAGGGCCACACCTACACCCTGCCCATCGACGAGCACGACCGGAACACCGCCATTCACGGGTACGGATACCGGGCCTACTGGCGGCTGCAAGCCCTGACCGAGGACTCCGTCAGCCTCTCCTGGCGGGTGCCGGACATGGGCGGATACCCCTTCGACGTGGTGGTCACCGTCACCTATACCCTGGACGACCAGGGGCTGACCATGACCACCCGTGCCCTGAACCTGGGCGATGAGGCCGCACCCTGGGCCTTCGGCATCCACCCCTGGCTGGCCAATGGCAAGCAGGGCGTCGGTGATCAGATTCAGAAGGACAACGCCCCCTGCACCCTGTCCATCCCCTGCCGCACCCATGTGGTGGTCGATCCGGACAGGCTGCTGCCCACCGGCACCGAACCCGTCCAGGGGCGAACCGATCTGCGCCAGGGCCCTGCGCTGGGCGAGGATGCGAACTTCGACGATGCCTGGACCGATGTGGAACGGGACGACGACGGCACCTGCTCGGCCTGGTTCACCCGGCCGGACGGCATCCGCATTCAGCTCTGGGGCGATGAGACCATCACCTCATGGCAGGTCTGCACCGGGACCGGCTTCGACGCGGGCATGCGCCCGGCCGGAGTTGCCGTGGAACCCATGACGGCCTATGCCAACGCCTTCAGAACTGGCCGTAACCTGGTCATTCTGCAGCCTGCCGCCATCTATACCACCCAGGTGGGTTACCGGGCACAAGAGGTCTGAGCAGCATCTGAGCATCCTGGCTGGTCGACAAAGGTCAGCCCGGTGTGCGATAATCGGCAAGGCTTATAGGTTCATCAGTAGCAAAGGAGTCCAATCATGGGCATGCGCGGACGCAAGCGCAGGGATCGCCGCAAGAAGGCCGCCAACCACGGCAAGAGGCCGAACACCTGATCGTCTGCCCCGGCACCAACGGTGCCGGGGTTTTGCATATATACGTAAAAAAAAAAAACATGGCTGCATAGGCATGACCATGATTCCTGCAATAGCCTGAACAGCCGGACAGAACCGCTGCTTTGCCGAGAAACCGGCTGAATCTACTTGACTTTATCTACTTGATCTACTTGTCCGTAGTGCGGTCCGGAGTCCCCTGCTCCAGTTCATCCATCTGATCGAACATGTGCCTGAGCCGATCCAGCAGACAGTCCGGCGCGCATTCGGGACGTAGATACCGGCGCAGCTCCTCGATGACCATGCGCTCGCGATCATCACAGCAGGATTCCGGATCGAAGCAGTCGCTGGGATCCACGCAGGAGGCATCCTGATAGATGCGCAGACTGGTGTGGGTCACCCTGACAGAGCCGCCGTCATCGTAGGCGTAGTGACTCATCTCCACGCGTCCGTCCATGCTCCTGCCCGCTTCCTGATACCCGATCTTCGGGGGCCCTCAGTGCCCCTTGCTGCTGATCTCTTTTTTTATACTAGGCCTGGCCTCAGCAGGTCCATGGCGTTCCGCTGAGGGCTTGCCTGCAGCTCCGTGCTCCTGCTGGTAGCCCCGCTCCTTGGCATACCGCTCCAGCTCCTGGCGCAGCTGCGAGCGCGCACGGTTCAGCCTGCTCATGACCGTGCCGATCTTGATGCCCTCCTCATCGGCCACCTGCTGGTAGCTCTTGCCGTCGATGGCGGCGTCGATGAAGACTCGCCGACGTTCCGGACTGAGCCGGTCCAAGGCGGCCATGATCTCCTCGGGAGCGAAGGTCTCCATGTATTCCTGCTCTGCGGACTTGAGCCCCTCGGACCCGTGTTCCGAGGCCGAATAGATGTCCCAGTCGTTGTACTCGCCGGTCGAGTCGTTGGCCCTTTGCGGGCGCCGCTTGGCCTTGTGGTACTGGTTGAAGTAGGCATTGCGCTCGATGGTGGTCATCCAGGCCTCGAAGTTGCTGCCAGGCTGGAAGCGGTCAAAGGCCTTGAATCCGCGCTCGAAAGTATCCTGGACCAGATCCTGGGCGTCATCCGGGTTGTTGGTCAGGCGCATGGCCTGACGGTAGAGCACATCGACCGCAGGCATGGCCAGGGCCTCGAATTGACGTTTTCTGCTTTCGAGTTCGCTGGTATCTGCCACACCCCTATTGTGCCATCCCCCCTCGCCCGTTGCGGTTCCGACCCGGTCGCGGGCAGGTCGCTCCTCGGTTACCATAATGGCAGAGGAGAAATCGCTTATGGAAAACACCGAGCACACAAGCATGGAGCAGGCGCTTGCGTCCGCCCCGCAGCAGGAGGGGTCGACTCGCCTGGGGGACTCCTGGCTTCTGGGGTTCGACACCGAGACCACGGGCACCAGACCGGGCAAGGACGGCATTGTCTCGGCCAGCCTGGTTCTGCGCGACCCGACCAAGGGCTACTCAGGGGATGCAGTAGCCACCTGGATAGTCAATCCGCACCGGCATATCAGCAAGGGTGCCAGTCGGGTCAACGGGTTCACCGATCAGCAGCTGGCCACCGAGGGCATGGAGCCTGAGCTGGCCACCGAGCAGATGGCCGGATTCATCGCCCGGGCCCAGGACAAGCGCATTCCCCTGCTGGCCTACAACGCCCCCTTCGACGTGCAGATGCTGGACGGGGACATCGCCCGCTGGTGCGCGGGCTCGGTCAAGCCCCTGAGCGAGGGCGATCTGCTGGTGGTGGACCCTCTTGTTCTGGACAGGGAGATCTCCCATCGGTCGGGCCGCCGCAACCTGGGAATGACCAGCGAGTACTACGGCGTCATCCCCCACGGCAACTTCCACAATGCCACGGCGGATACTGTGGCCGCCGTGGACCTGATCAAGCCCATGACCACCCTCTTCCCCCAGGTGGCCCGGATCACCATGGACTCCCTTATGGACTGGCAGCGGCAGGCACAGGCCAAGTGGCGGGAACATTTCAACCAGCACCTGATCTCCCAGGGCCGCCGCCCGGTCACCGACTCCTGGCTCTGACCTTTCATCACCGGGCAATGGTTGGCCCAGTCACTTCCGGTATGGGACCTGAAGCATATGTATATTTTCGGTCAAGGGGTGGCGGGACTCCTCTGTGCCTGCCTGGCCGGGACTATAGACTTGGACCTGGCCTCGACCGGATTGCAGTCGGGCTGAAAGAATCCCATCAGACGAGGAGGAAGACGGCATGGCGCTGACGATGGCTTCGGCCCTGGAGCTGCTGCGCAAACACGATCAGCTGCGCGAGGTAATTCAGGGTGATCGATGGACCTTGGATCAGCCGGCGGATCACTCCTCGCTCAAGCCCTTCACCGACGTCACCTACGACACCCGCCAGGCCGGACCCGGCAGCCTGCTCTTCTGCAAGGGGCATTTCCTGCCCGAATACATGGATGCCTGTGGTCCCGAAGGTCCGGCGGCCTACGTGGCCCAGCAGGACCTGTCCGCTCACACCAGCGCCCCGGGAATCATCGTCAATGACGTGCGCAAGTCCATGAGCCTGCTCTCGGCCGCCTTCTACGGCTATCCGCAGAACCAGCTGACCCTGGTGGGAATCACCGGCACCAAGGGCAAGACCACCACCGCCTACTACCTGCACGCCATGCTGGGTGAACTCTCCGGAGGCCGGACGGCCCTCTTCTCCTCTGTGGACAACTGCCTGGACGGCCGCCATTACGTGGAATCCCAGCTGACCACGCCCGAGTCGCTGGACCTCTTCCGCATGATGCGCCAGGCGGTGGATGCCGGCATGCGCTACCTGGTCATGGAGGTCTCCTCCCAGGCCTACAAGGTGGATCGCGTCTACGGACTGACCTTCGACCTGGGGGCTTTCCTGAACATCTCACCCGACCACGTCAGCCCCATGGAGCACCCCACCTTCGAGGACTATCTTTACTGCAAGCGCCGTATAGCCTACAACAGCAGGCAGCTGGTCATGGGAGCCGACATCCAGAGGGCCGACCTGATCCGCCAAGATGCCGACGCCGCCGGTATTCCAGTGACCACTTTTGGATTCGGCCAACAAGAGGCCGACTTCGTGGCCCGCAAGGCCCCGGGCAAGGGCAACGACTATCTGATCGGCCCTGCCAGTGGTCCCATGGCCCCGATCAGCCTGTCCATAGCCGGTGATTTCAACGCCTTGAACGCCATAGCCGCCTTTGCCATGCTGAACAGGCTGGGGCTGGAACCCGATGCCGATGCGCTCCACGCCATGGAGAAGATCCGCATCGCCGGCAGGATGGAATGCTTCCAAGCCGACAACCGGATTGCCTATGTCGATTACGCCCATAATTACGCCTCTATGAAGGCCTTGCTGGACTTTGTGGATGAGCACTACGGCGAGCGCAAACCTGAGATCACCCTGGTCTGCGGAGCAACCGGCGGCAGGGGTATCGACCGACGAAAGGGCATCGTCCAGGCAGCCCAGGACCGCGTCAATCGACTCATCCTGACCTCTGACGACGAAAACGAGGAGAGCTCGGAACATGTGGACCAAGAGATGCTGAGTTTCGTCACCAACGCCAACCTGAAGACCAGCATCGTACTGGACAGGACCCAGGCCATCGAACAGGGTCTTGGCCAACCGGGCCAGCCGGGGGATCGTCTGCGGATCATTCTGGTCACCGGCAAGGGCGAGGAGCGCTGGTTCAAGAATCAAGGCCGCCACGTGCCCTACGAGGGCGACGACCACGTAGTGGCACGTCTGCTGGGCACGAAAAGCTACGACCTGGGAGCCACCGGCGCAGCCAAGGTCTGACGATCCCGGCAGGTTCTAAGATGGAAAGCCGAATGCCCCGCGGCAGGGTGGGGCGCACGAGCACATGGTAGGTGGTTTCAGAAACATGAAAGAATTCCAACCGGTCATACTGGGAACCGACATCAACACCTACGGGATGGCGCGAGCCTTCCACGAGGCCTACGGCCTGGTCTCCACCGCATTCGGCCACTACCAGCTCTCCCCGACCAAATACAGCAAGATCCTGGACCTGCACCTGGTCCACGACTTTACCAATCCCAAGGTCTTCGTGTCCACCCTGAACGAGTGGGCCGACGCTTATCACCGGGACCACCCGGGAGCCACCCTGCTCCTGCTGCCCTGCGGGGACACCTATGCCAACCTGCTGGACGAGTTCGGCGAGCCCCTGCGCGAACGGTTCGTCTTCAACGCCATCGACAAGGAACTGAACCGTTCCCTCTCGCTCAAATCCTCCTTCTACGAGCTCTGCGACCGCTACGACCTGCCCCACCCGAAGACTGTTTCGGTGGATGCCGATGACGTCAAAGCCGGTCGCCACCGCAACCTGCCCTTCGACTACCCGGTGGCCATGAAGCCCGCGGACAGCGACGAGTGGCTGGGCATCGACTTCCCCGGAAGGAAGAAGGCCTTCATCTTCAGCAACCCGGATGAGCTGGACACCATGATCCGCAGGTCCTACCAGGCCGGGTACACCTCTCAGATGGTCATCCAGGACTTCGTGCCCGGGGGCGATGACAACATGAGGGTGCTCAATGCCTACGTGGACCGTCACCACCGGGTGCGCATGATGTTCCTGGGCCATCCCCTGCTGGAGGATCCCGCGCCCGAGGCCGTGGGCAACTACGCGGCCATCATCCCCGACTACAACCAGGACATCTTCGACCGGATCAAGGCCTTCCTTGAGGACATCAAGTACAGCGGGGTGGCCAACTTCGACATGAAGTACGACCCGCGCGACGGCGTCTACAAGCTCTTCGAGATCAATCTGCGCCAGGGCCGCAGCAGCTACGTGGTCACCCTGAACGGCTTCAACCTGGCCCGCTACTTCGTGGACGACCTGGTTCTGGACACCCCCTTCAACGGACGCACCGTCTTCGGCCGGGGGCATCGCCTCTGGATGGAGATCCCCAAGGACATCTTCCGCAAATACTGCGCCGAATCCGAGGACAAGCGACAGGCCATGGCCATGATTCGCCGCGGGGACTGGGGCACCACCCTGGAGTACAGCAAGGACCGCAATTTCAAGCGCTGGCTGCTGATTCGACACATGTTTTCCATCTATAGGCGTCGTTACCGGCGCTACTTCCGTGACAAGAGGACACTGGCATGAGGAACTTCTTCGTCGTCCTGGGCGGCATGGGCACGCTGGCCACCGAGAGTTTCGTACGGGTGCTGGACCGGATGACCGGGGCGCACCGGGACCAGGACTTTCTGGACTACGTGGTCTTCAACCACGCCACCGTGCCCGACCGCACCGAGTTCATCCTGGGCCGCAGCAAGGATGATCCTTTCCCTTATTTGGCCGAGGACGTGCGCCAGGCCACAGCCATGGGAGCCTCCTTCATGGTCATGGCCTGCAACACCGCCCATCAGATTCTGCCCAGGCTCCAGGCCCTGACCCCGGTGCCCATTTTGAGCATGCCCCAGGCCACCATCGACTGGGCAGATCGGCACTATCCTGCGAAATCCCATCCGCGCATGGGGTACATGGGCACCGAGGGGTCCCGCCATGCCGCCATCTACCAGGGCCCGGCCGACAGCGCCGGCTACCGGCTGGTGGACCCGGACCAGGCCCTGCAGGACCGGGTGAGCGCGCTGATCTACGACGATGTCAAGGAAGGGCGACTGGACCGGGACCGCTACCTGAGCGTCCTCCAGGCTTTCCTGAACGACTACCACTGCGATTCGGTCCTGCTGGGCTGCACCGAGCTCTCGGTGCTCAACGAGGCCTACCCCATGCCGCAACTGCCCATCGTGGACTCTCAGGCAGTCCTGGCAGAGGTCACCCTTGATCGGGCTCGGGCTCTTCGCGACCGGAACGATTCGGATCCTTCAGCCGCTGGGAAATGACGGCCGTCACCCCGTCCCCCCTCATGGTGACCCCGTAGAGGGCGTCGGCGATGCCCATGGTCCGCTGCTGGTGGGTGATGATGATCAGCTGGGCATGCTCCCGCAGCTGCTCGAAGGCCTTGAGCAGCCTGGTCAGGTTGACGTCGTCCAGAGCTGCCTCGACCTCGTCCATGACATAGAAGGGGCTGGGTCGGGCCGTGAAGATGGCCAGAAGCAGGGCCAGGGCCGTCAGCGACCGTTCCCCGCCAGAAAGCAGGGAGAGCCGACGGACCTTCTTGCCGGCCGGACTGGCCTCGACCAGAACGCCGGTGGTCAGCAGGTCGTCCGGGTCCTCCAGCCGCAGCCGCCCGCGTCCGCCGGGGAAGAGGGTGGCGAAGATGCGTTCGAAGGCCTGGGCGGTGTCGTCGAAGGCCTCCTTGAAGACCGTGACCATGGTCGAATCCAGATCCTTGACCAGGGCCATCAGATCGTCCCGGGAACCTATTACATCCTGACGCTGCTCGTGCAGGTAGCGGTTGCGGGACTCCAGGGCTTCGTATTCCTCGGTGGCCAGCGGGTTGACCTTGCCCAGGGCGGCCAGGTCCCGCTTGGCCTTGGCCAGCCGCTTCTCCTGCTCACCGCGCCGATAGGGCACTGTTTTGAAGGCCGGCGAATCCCCGTCTTCATCCGTCCCCTCCTGGTCCAGAGGCACCGGATTGCCCTCATCATCCAGGACAGGCACCGGACGGTCTGGACCGTATTCGCGGATCAGTTCCGTCGGCTCCATGCCCAGGTCATCCTGGATGCGCTGGCGCAGACGGCCGTCCTCGCCGGCCAGACGCTCCCGCTCCAGATCCAGACCATGCTCGTCCTGTCGCAGACCGGCCACCTTGGGTTCCAGAGCGTCCCTATCGGCCCGCAGATCGGTCAGCTCCTTGTCATGTGCCGAGGCCTTGGCCCTGAGCTGATCTCGGCGGCGGGCCGTATGGTCCATCCTGCCCTTGATCAGCTGGGCCAGCAGGTCGGCCCTGAGCGCAATCAGCCCCAGGGAGGCCATGCCTGCCCTGCGACGACGGTTCTCCTCGCCTATCCGCTGCCGATGACGTTCGGCCTGGTCGGCCTGATCCCGCAGCAGATCAATCTGCCGCAGCAGGGAGGCGTGCCGCCGGTCGGTCTCGGTCCAGGTCAGTTTGGCCTCCATCTCGGCCGTGCGGGCCTGGTCCAGGGCCGTCTCCAATTCATGTTGCCGCTCTTCCATGCCCTCCGGGTCATCAGGATCAGACCCCCCGTCCTCCTGGGCTCGGGCCAGGCCGGCCCTGAGATCCTCCAGTTTGAGTTCGTGGGTGCGCACCTGGTCACGCACCTGGGTCAGCCGGTCTTCCAAATCCTTGACCCCTGCCTGGGCCCGATCCGATTCCTTGCGGGCTGCTGCCAGCTCCCGGGCGGCCTGCTCGGCCTTGACCCGGGCCTCGGTGCACTGGTTGCGCGCCTCCTGCAGCTTCTTCTCAGCCTGCTCAAGAACGGAATGGGCCGCATCCATCTGCGGCTGCAATGCCTTGGATTCCTCCTGTAGGGCCTCCACCTGTGCCAGGGCCTTATCCCTGCGTGCGGTCAGCGCCAGATCACTGGTGGCCGGGGCGGAACCGCCCACAGCACCCACCCGGTCGTAGAGGTCGCCCAAGCGGGTCAACGCCTGCTGCCATCCATCCTTCAGGGCACGTCGGGCCTGATCAGTGTCATCAACGGCAGCTGTGGAGGCCAGCAGACTGCGGACAGCATCCAGCACTCCCTGGGCCCGGTCAGAATCGGCAGGATGATCACGCAGGGCCACCAGGTCGGCGGCCGACCGCCAGGGGCCATCGCCCGGCTTTACACCTGCCCCCTCGAGCGGGCCTGATGCCGAAATCAGTGCAGCACGTCCCAGACGGTCCCGGCGCGCCCGCTCCAGGGTCTGATCGACTGTCTGGCCATCCTTGGCCACCAGGGCCGAAGCATAGTCGTGCAGGGCCTGGGCCAAGGGCTCCTCCCAACCCTCCTCTACGCGGACGAAGTCGGTCAGCTGACCCAGCAGGGCCGGATCCCCGGCCTGGGACAAGGCCTCGCCAGCGCCACGATGGTCCAGCGTGTCCGCCAGGGCGTCGGCCTTGGCCTGGGCCGAGATGGCATCGGACTGGATGCGACGTTCGTGCTCCTGGAGGTCGTTGAGTCTGCTGCGGGCCTGGTCCCTGACCTGACCTGCCTGATCCAGGGCCTGTCTGCCGTCCTGGTCGGGGCTTTCCTCCTGGCTATCCAGGTCGCGTACCCGGTTTCTGGCCCGCTCCAAGCCCTCCCTGAGCTGATCCTGCTGGCGGATCAGGTCACGCTCGCGCTGCCTGGAAAGTTCCAGAGCCGATTCCTCCTTGGCCACCAGCTGCGCCAGGTCCCCCAACCGAGCCTGTCGCTTTCTGGCCGCCTGCCGCAGCTCGGTCATGGTCTGCCGGTGAGCGGCCAGCCGCCGCTCAAGATCCGCACGGGCTTGAACGCAGCCATCCAGGGCGATCCGGTCGGCTCCGACCTGGCCCTCCTCCTGGTCGGCCTGGCCCCTGAGTTCGTCGGCCCGCCGCCTGAGCACCCCGGGATCCTGCCCCTGGTCGGCCACCATGCCGGCCTCCAGCGAACGGCTGCGCTCCCTGGCCAAGGATGCCAGGGACCCGGCCCGCTCACCCAGCTTGGTCAGGTCGTTCCACTGCTGGTTGACCGCATCCAGGGCCGGACTGGACTGCCGATCCAGCCCCTCCAGCTGTTCGATGCGCAGCTTGACCCTGGTCAGCTCCTCCTGCCCCCGGGCCAGCTGCCCACGGGTCTGAACCATCCGCGAGTGCAGATCCTCCAGCTTCTTTTGCGAGGTCAGGGCGTCGTCGGCATGGATGCGGGCCTGGGCGTCCC
Organism: Bifidobacterium asteroides; assembly: GCF_009683175.1. GTDB lineage: Bacteria > Actinomycetota > Actinomycetes > Actinomycetales > Bifidobacteriaceae > Bombiscardovia > Bombiscardovia asteroides_H. The sequence goes on along the minus strand of NZ_WKKW01000003.1, from coordinate 176,341 downwards.
GCAGGCTGACCTGGATCATGTCGGCCCGGCGGGAGACCTTGGCCTGTCGGCCCAGCGGGCCCAGCTGCCGATGAATTTCGCCGATCAGGTCATCCAGGCGGGACAGGTTGGCCTCGGTGTTGGCCAGCTTGTGCAGGGCCCGCTCCTTACGCTTGCGGTGCTTGAGGATGCCGGCCGCCTCCTCGATGAAGGCCCGATGGCCGGCCGGATCAGCCCGCAGGATGGCATCCAGCCGCCCCTGACCGACGATGACGTGCATCTGCTGGCCCAGCCCGGTGTCGCTGAGCAGCTCCTGGATGTCCAGCAGGCGGCAGTCTGATCCGTTGATGGCGTATTCGGACCCGCCGTTGCGGTAGATGGTCCGGCTGATGGTGACCTCGGTGTAGTCGATGTCCAAGGTCCGGTCGGTGTTGTCGATGGTCAGGGTGACCTGCGCCCGGCCCAGCGGCGGCCTGGAGGAGGTGCCTGCGAAGATGACGTCCTCCATGGATCCGCCGCGCAGGCTCTTGGCCCCCTGCTCGCCCATGACCCAGGCCAGGGCGTCGACGATGTTCGATTTGCCTGATCCGTTGGGGCCCACCACAGCGGTGATGCCCGGCTCGAAACGCAGGGTGGTGGCCGAGGCGAAGGACTTGAAGCCCTTGAGGGTCAGCTCCTTGAGATACATCAGGCGCGCTCCGCCTTAGGTTTGGCCAAGTCAGGATTGGGACGCTCGGCCAGCAGGGTGCGGGCGTCGCCGGCGGTGACGAAGCTGCCGCAGATCAGCACCCCCCGGCCATAGCCCACGCCAGTCTGGTCCTCACTGTCGACCATGTCAACGGCCGTCTGGATGGCATCGGGCATCCGGTCGCGCCGGACCACCCGGTCTGGCCCGAATACCCTCACGGCGACCCGCTCCAGATCCTCGGCCGGCATGACCCGGCCCTTCCAGGAGTTCTCGGTGACCACGACGCTGTCCAGCACGGGCTCCAACAGGCCCAGGTAGTCCTCCACCTGCTTGTCGGCCATCATGGAGATCACGCCCACCAGCTGCTTGAAGTCGTAGTTCTCCTCGATGGCCGAGCGCAGGGACTGGGCCGCGTTCAGGTTGTGCCCGCCATCGATGATGATGGTGGGCGAAGTGCGCACCTGCTCGATCCGTCCGGGGATGCGCACCTGGCTCAAGGCCTCGGCCACCAGATCCTGGTCCAGGGCCCCGTTGACGGGGATGACGGTCTCGGCCGCCGCCAAGGCCGCCAGGGCGTTGTGGGCCTGGTGCTCGCCGAACTTGTCGATGGGCACATCCTCGTAGAGTCCCTGGGGCGTGCGCAAGGTGGCCACCTGACCGCCAACTGCGGGCATGCGGGAGACCACCTCCAGCTCGTTGCCATCCCTCAACAGTGTGGGGGCGCCCTGCTCGCGCACGGCCTGCTCGATGATGGGCATGACGGCATCCTCATGGGGCTGGGCGCCGACGATGACCGTGGACTTGGGCTTGATGATCCCGGCCTTCTCCCCTGCTATCTGCTCGACCGTATCCCCCAGCCACTGCATATGGTCCATGTCCACCGGCCCGATGATGGAGGCATCGCCATCGAGGACGTTGGTGGCATCCCAGCGGCCGCCCATCCCCACCTCGACAATGGCCACATCCACGGGGGCGTCGGCGAAGGCCCAGACAGCCATAGCGGTCAGGACCTCGAAGAAGCTCATGGGAGCCCTGCCCTGCTGGGCGAAGCGGTCATCCACCATGGCGATGAAATCCTCGATCTGCTGGTAAAGGTCTACGAAGTCCTCGTCTGAAAGCTCCTTGCCGTCGATGGCGATCCGCTCGTTGATCCGCTCCAGGTGGGGCGATGTATAGAGCCCGGTGCGCAGACCATAGGCCCGCACCAGGGCCTCGGCCATCCGCGCCGTGGACCCCTTACCGTTGGTCCCGGTGACGTGGATGACCCGGAAGCTGTGCTCGGGGTGGCCCAGCAGGTCCAGCATCATCCCCATCCTATCCAAGTCCAGATTTGGGCTGTCATGTTCGGCGGGACGCGACATGATGGCCCGCTCGACATCGCGAATATTCTGACCCTTGCTGTTGGGGTGTTCGAATGACATATTCTGCCTGCGCCTCCTGCTGGCTGTGGATGCTTCCCGCCCATTCTATGCGCGACCGGCCCCGATTGAAGGCCGAAACAGCCGACTGTCACATCGGCCGAACGCACTACCATGGAACCAACATAGTCAGAACCGGAATTTCAAGGAGGCTGGACGTGACCGCATCCGCTCATGAGCATCTACAAGGAGACACCGATCCCAAGAACGTGGACCTGGATGAGCAGAATATGGAGGACCGGGTGAACAACCGCACCCTGCGCCCCAACTCCCCCGCCTTCCAGAAGTTCATGACCACCGGCTGGCAGGCCCAGGAGCCTCAAATCGAGCCGCTGGAGTCCAGCAAATACACCGAGCGCCGTCTGCGTGAACTGGGTAAACGCTTCCCTGGCGAACGCCTGGTCATCCCCGCAGGATCCTACAAGACCCGTAACAACGACAACGATTACGCCTTCCGCCCAGACACCACCTTCGCCTACTACACGGGACTGGGCGAGGACTATGAACCCGGAGCCATCCTGGTCCTGGACCCGGTGGACCCTGACAGTCCAGAGGCCGCCAAGGGCCTGACCCATACCCCTGAGCTCTTCGTCCATCCCCGGGCCGATCAGTCCACTCGCGACTACTACCGGTCCGCCCAGTACGGGGAGTACTGGGTGGGTCCCCGGGCCGGGCTGCGGGAGCTGGCCGTCATGACCGGCATCCCCACCAAGGACATCGCCTCCTTCCCTGATGCCATCGCCAAGGATCTGGGACCGGACCAGGGTGCGGTCAAGATGCGGGTGATCCGCACTGCTGACCAGGAGGTCCTGAACCAGGTTGAGGCCGCCCGCAAGGCCAACGGCATCGGTGGTCCGGACCGCAATGAGGAAGCCGACGACAAGCTTGAAGAGTTCACCTCCGAGGCCCGCATGATCAAGGACGACTACGAGGTGGGCGAGATGCGCAAGGCCATCGCCGCCACCAAGGACGGGTTCGACCGGATTCTGACCCACCTGCCCCAGGTGGTGGGCAAACCCCGCTCCGAGCGGATGCTGGAAGGCGTTTTCAATGCCAACGCCCGCGAGAAGGGCAACGACGTGGGCTACGGTTCCATCATCGCCTCGGGCAAGCACGCCCCCATCCTGCACTGGATGCGCAATGACGGAACCGTTCAGAAGGGCGACCTGCTCCTGATCGACGCCGGCGTGGAGGTCAACAGCCTCTACACGGCCGACATCACCCGCACCTTCCCCGTAGGCGGTACCTTCAGCCCCCTGCAGAAGCGGATCTACCAGACCGTGCTCAAGGCCCAGCAGGCCGGCTTCGAGGCCGCCAAGCCCGGGGCCACCTACTCGGACATCCACCATGCCGTCATGCGTGTGCTGGCTGAAACCCTGCACGAGTGGGGCATCCTCAAGGTCAGCGTAGAGGAATCCCTCTCCCCCCAGGGCCAGCAACACCGCCGCTGGCACGCCTGCGGCTGCGCCCACCACCTGGGTCTGGATGTGCACGACTGCGCGGAGGCCCGGTACGAGTCCTACCAGGGCGCACCCATCGCCCCTGGGATGATCTTCACCATCGAGCCCGGACTCTACTTCAAGGAGAACGACCTGCTGGTGCCCCCGGAGTTCCGCGGCATCGGCGTGCGCGTGGAGGACGACGTGCTCATGACCGAGCAGGGACCCCAGTGGCTGTCTGCAGGCATCCCCAAGACCGTGGAAGAGGTGGAGGCCTGGATGGCCCAGCGGGCTGCTCTGGCCGACCCGGACCGGGACTGATGTATGCCCACCCCTGACTTCGTGCTCGAACTGCGCCGGTCCATAGGCCATGACTTGCTCTGGCTGAACGGCGTGACGGCCTTCGTCAGTGACGACCGGGGCCGCGTCCTGCTGGGTCGGCGCTCGGACACCGGCCAGTGGGCCCTGGTCTACGGGATCAACGAACCGGGCGAGGACCCGGCAGACACCGTGGCCCGTGAGGTCAAGGAGGAGACCGGGGTGGATGTGATCGTCACCGACCTGGCGGCGGTCACATCCTCCCGGGAGGTGGTCACCTACGCCAACGGTGACCGGACCATGTACATGGACCATCTGTTCATCTGCCGGCCCGACCCTGGCGGCAATGCCGATCCCTTTGTGGGTGACGAGGAGAGCCTGTCAGTCGGCTGGTTCGACCCCGATCAACTTCCGGCCCCACTGGCCCAGACCACTGTGGAACGCATGGCCCGGGCTCGAACCTATCTGAAGCGCCTGCAGGGCGGAGATGCCCACGCCCTCTTCGTCTTCAAAGGGCTGGAGAGACCAACCGCCGACTAGTACTGCAACAATCTGGTATTAACTGTCTCTGCCTTAACCACCTAGACAAAGGCGGTTCTACCGCATACAGGGGCTCTAGGTGCGAATAGCAGCTAACCCACTGTTTCGTCCTGAACTCGTTCCTCAGCAACAAACTTTTGAACACTGCAAACCAGTCTCGTCTCGGGGGATGAGGGGCAACTTCAGGTCTTCACGCAGCCGGTGGAAAATCGGAATACTATTGACAACTGCAGGAGAACATTAGGACAACAATCTTTCCCCATGAAAAACCCGGCCTCCAGGACCGATTATTCATCAAAGGAATGCCCTAGATGAATATTCTCAGATTGCCGGAGCAACCTGAAATTCAGATAAAGACCGGGTAAATCATTAGAGATTGGAGAAATTACTCGTAGTTCCTATGTCGCTTCGTCATTGATGAGTAACTTATGCCTTCTTCCTTGTGTATTTCGTAGACAAGAGAATCAAAGAATACCCATGACGCTGTTTCCCACAAAGTTCCCATCGGTTGTAGGGAGGGAACCAAGTCACCCTGACCTTTGAATACGGTTGCCGGGATGAAGATAGTCAAATCTGCTACAGATGCGGCCGTACTCCCAGGAACGCCGGTGCAACAAACGACTGAAGCGCCCGCGTCCTTGGCTAGGCGGGCAATTGTGAGGAGATGCGCAATCTCTCCAGATCCACAGGTAAAGACAAATAAATCACCAGGTCCAAGAGCCGGTGCCGTGTCATCCCATACCCAATGGCTGTCAAAGCCCAGATGCATCAAGCGCATACAGAAAGCCCTACAGGTCAATCCCTCACGACCTACTCCAGCACAAACAATATGCCGTGCTTTCTTAAGCATTTGAATGAAAGAGTCGACATTCGCGTAATCCATACTATCAAAAGTCTGTTTTAGTTCATCAAGTATTGACTCTGTCTGCTCGCTGTCCATTGTCATTTCATTATCCAATCATTTTCCGATGATTCTTCGATGTTCGATGTCACCGAAGCGAACCCTTCTACTTGACCTTTTGAGTGTGCTTTGCTCTGAGCTCCAGAGCTCTGCTAATGACCATGACTATGATCAGAGCAGAACCCCAGGCCAAATTTTTAACAAAAGGCGAGAAGTTCAAAATGGTAAACCCTGTTTGCAAGACCTGAAGCATAATGACCGCTAAAAGCAGATTGCTGAATTTGCCCCTTCCACCGAATGGATCAAATCCTGCCAGCACAACAACAAGCAGAGCCTGCAACAGGTACGTGCCTCCGAAGCCAACACGAGCCGAATTAACCCTGGCTACCATGACAAAAGCAGCCAATCCTACGAATATACCTGAAAGAGCATAGGTAAGTATCAAGGTACGGTTCACTCTGTGACCAGAAAAAAGCGATGCAACAGGGTTTGAACCATATGAGTATAATTCACGGCCGTAACGCATGCGACTCGTGATCCAGCCAATGATGCCATAGCTCACCAAGCCAATCAGGAAAACTACGGGAATGCCCAGTTATTATGCGCAACGTAGCAGCAAGCAAGAAGAACGTCTTGAATACAGCAGGCAGGACCAGCCTGCACAACCACAATCTTGCAATAATCGCCAAAGCTGTAATAACCGGTTCGCTTCCTGATCCTTCTCGCGCGTATCTGGCAAAAATTACAGGCTTAAATCGGTCGACACTCTCGCGTCTTGTCGAGCAGCTCATCGCGTACGGGATTATCCGGGAACTGGACTCGAAAAACATAGGTTCTGGGCGGCCAGCCGTCCCCTTGGCTCCGGCTCTGCACACTTATGCATCGATAGGCGTGGATATTATGAGAGACTCCATAGAGGCCTCTGTCGTCGACCTGTCAGGTCAAATACTCGCACAACAATATCTGCAGACCGAAACAGAAGAGGCAGCTAAAACACTTGTTTTGGTTGGACGCATAATCAGTGATCTGCATGAAAGGGCAAGAAATGCAGATCTGATTGTGGTCGATGTCACCGCAGCTCTGCACGGTTACTTCGATAGGAACGGTACACATCTTCTCAGCAGTCCGACTCTTGGATGGACCGACGTTGACCTCGCTCGTTCCCTTCATATAGGTCGCGAAAAAAGTACATGCCGGCAATTTCATTTTTAAATTCGGCGGACGCCGGGGCATATGCTGAAAACTACCTCAGGAATAAACATGGTGAACCGCTATCCGACTTTCTCTATGTCTCAGGAGGCTCAGGCATCGATGCCGCGTTGATGAAGAACGGTTCATTTGATGCAGGTTATCACGGTTGGGCAGGAGAACTCGGCCACGTGTATGTTGCTGAAGGCACTAATGTATGTTCATGTGGAAACACCGGTTGCCTTGAATCATTTGCCGGGCAGAATGCCATAATGGCGGCGTCAGGTTTTTCCCAGGACAGCCCCATAGGCAATTTGTTTGCCGCCCTGATGCGAAACGAAACCCGGGCCAGCAAAGCCGTGGCGAGCGCCGCCGACTACTTGGGTTTAGCTTTGGCTGATTTCGTCAATATATGCGATGTACCGACGATCGTCTTGGACGGGTTGTATTCGAAACTGTTTGAGTACTTGAAAGAACCACTTCTTCTGAAGCTCTCCAAACGCGTGCTTTCGTCAAAATGGGCCAAAATCAACGTTTTGAAGTCAATTTCAACGAGCAATTCCGTCGCGTTCGGGGCAGCATGGAAAGGTATAACAAAATTTATCGATACACCGTCACGTTGGAAGAAACAAATCAAGAACAAACTCAATTATTATCCGATCACCGACACCCCATCCGTCACCTTGAGCGAATAACCCATCATGATCAAACAGGTACATCGGCCATAAACACCTGTCTTGACCATACTTAGTTGTCAAAGAATCCCAAAGGGTTGTCGATGAATTTACGCAGCCCGACAGAGGCTGCACCCCGCAGGGCCGGATAGGCAGACAGGCTGGGCATGAGCACCCTTACCGGTGCGGCGTTCCTGCCCAGGGTCAACCGATTGATCCGTTCCTGCAGGCGTTGTGTAAGATCTCTTCCGAGATTAGGCCAGAAACCGCCCAAGATAACGGCATCCACATCTACAATATTTATAGCTGTGACGATGACCGAGATCATGGCGTCCAAGCCTCTGTCGATAGCTTCGACGGCTTTGTCGTCTCCTTGCTGCCAGCGTCTGTAGAGCTCGTTTATCGCCCAAGTGGAAACAGCCTCGGCCCCAGATGCGATGCCCGCAGCTTCGACCAGGGCCCTGCGACCGGCATAGGTCTCCAAACATCCACGCCGCCCGCACCGGCAAGTGGGACCGTTCAGATCCACAGAAGCGTGCCCTAGCTCACCTGCAAAACCATGATCGCCCACTTCGACGGTACCCCCTCGAACCACAGCACCTCCAATACCGATATCCGTGGAAATGTATAGAAAAGAATCAGTCGGCGAAAGAAGGTCATTCCCCCCACCTGCTGTTCGTTGAGTCGCAAATCCCGGAATCTGGGCCAAGGCCGCCAACCGGGCCTCATTGCCCGCCACGGGGTTTAGTCGACGAACTAAGGCGAATCGGGAAAGGTCGATTCGCTCCCATCCTAGGTTTCGAGCCATGAGCAACTGCATATCGCCAGTGACCAAGCCAGGAAGGGCAAGACCAGAGCCCACCAATTTATAGTTATCCTCGCGGAGTCTGCCTTCAATGGGCTTTGCCAAGGCATCCAGGCTGGCAAAGACCTTTTCAGGATCAGCTTCACGCATATCGTCATCGATCCAAGCTGAATCAATCAGCGTTCCATCTAGATCCAGAGCCAGACACCCATAACCATCGGTATTGATCTGCAGGCCCATGCCGGCCCATCGCCCATGGGCGATGGATAGAGGTGTGCTTGGACGACCGTAACTGGTCTGTGTCGTCCCCGGCTCCCCCTCCCCTATAACCTTGTTCTTCAAGAGAAGTGCGCTCAGCAGGGACATTGTAGCTTTGGTCAACCCGGTCGTTTTGGCCAAATCAGCTCTGCTCAGCGCTGACGGAGAACGTAGAATGGTATTGATGATGACCGAAAGGTTGTGATTTCTCAGATCGTCCTGATTGATTGAACGCAAGGTAACCATAAATCGACCTTCTTAAAATTGACGTCTATCGTGGACGGCAGGAACAAACAGACCGTTTTTTAGTATTCCACCTGCCATTGTCAATGTCATCCAGCAATACTTAGTTCATTCATCTAATGATTAGGGTAGGATGGCATAAGAATCGCAATACATCTGCTCGAGCAAGGAGGCGGCCATGGATAGAGTGCTGGTGGCAGGAGTTGATACATCGACGCAATCCTGCAAAGTAAGGGTCACGGATGCCAGGACGGGACAAATGGTTCGTTTCGGCAAGGCATCACATCCCGATGGGACCAGCATCGACCCGCAAGCATGGTGGACTGCCTTTAGAAAGGCGGCCCAAGAGGCTGGCGGTCTTGACGATATCTCCGCCATCTCAGTGGGCGGTCAGCAACACGGCATGGTCCTACTGGACGATACCGGCCGGGTCATTCGCGATGCCCTGCTTTGGAATGACACCCGTTCTGCAGCTGACGCCGAGGAGCTGATCATCCGCCTGGGCCGACCTCCTAAAGAAAGCGGAACCGAATCGGACCTGGATGCTGATCCGAATATGCGCGGTAGACAGCGCTGGGTCAGAGCGGTCGGTTCTTCTCCAGTCGCCTCTTTAACCATCACCAAAGTGAACTGGGTTAGTCGTAACGAACCCGAAAACGCCAATAAAATCGCTGCCATCTGCCTTCCCCATGACTGGTTGAGTTGGGCCATTGCCGGACATGGGCCTGCCGCCGCGAAGGGTGATGACGCACACCTGGCTGACCTCTTCACGGACCGGTCGGACGCATCCGGCACCGGTTACTTCAACTCAGCAACCGACACTTATCGGCGCGATCTCCTCAGCATGGCCCTTCCTGACGGAATGGCTGAGAAGGTCATCCTTCCCAAGGTCCTGGGGCCATATCAGGTCGGCGCCAAGGCCGATCCTCGAATCGCAGGCAAGAAGGTACCCGGCGGATGCATCATCGCACCTGGCGGGGGCGATAATGCCATGACCGCTCTCGGGCTGTCAATGCGAGTAGGGGACGTCTCGATCTCTCTGGGCACTTCCGGAGTTGCCGCCGCCATCAGCCCTGTTCCCGCATATGATATGAGCGCATCAGTCACAGGTTTCGCTGATGCCACTGGGCACTGGCTCCCCCTGGCATGCACAATCAACGCCTCTAGAATTCTTGACGCCGGCCGTGCAGCCATGGGCGTTGATTACGATGGCCTGGCAGATCTTGCAGACCAGTCAGAACCAGGAGCCGGCGGCATCACCTTAATCCCCTATTTTGATGGCGAGCGCACCCCCAACCGTCCGGATGCCAGGGCCAGCATCAATGGACTGAGCTTGGAAAATACAAACAGGCAGAACCTGGCTCGCGCCTTTATTGAAGGTCTTCTCTGTTCACAACGCGACTGCCTGGAATTGCTGAAACATCTCGGCACCGAAGTCAGGCGAATCCTCCTGGTCGGCGGAGGGGCAAAGTCCAAGGCAGTCAGGGCATATGCACCTCAGATTCTGGGCATGGATGTGGAGTTGCCACAAATCGATGAGTACGTCGCCATCGGAGCAGCACGTCAGGCAGCCTGGACCTTGTTCGGTCAGGATCAGCCCCCCGTCTGGCCAGTGAATATTGAAGAAATACTATCGGGACAGCCTCAGGACCAGGTATATCAGCAATACAGGAACTGGCGAAAATGAACCAGGATGGAGAGCAATTCCTCTCCATCCTGGTTCACGGATCTAGTGTGATTGGACCCTTAGATGCAGTCCGAAGGTGATCTCGGACTCATTCATTTGATAGGCAGGAGCCAAATCAGGTCCGCAACTATTGGAGCCGACACCTGCAGTTGCATAATCCAGGCAAAGCACAGTGGAACCGCATTCCTGCAGCTCATAGTCGTGACCTTTTTCAGTCAGCTCCTCTTGGGTATATGGGGAGCAGCTAAAGGAGATGGGAGTGTCTCCAACGACCTCCAAAGCCGACCAGCCATCCTCGACCATTAGATAATCACAACCGAAATGCGAACCGTTCTCTTGTGGGCGCAGATAGTGTTCAACCATGCCTTCCACAGTATTTGAGAAAACGCCATAGTGGCTGGCCTGATGCATGTCCCTATAGCTCTCGTAGGGCCCATATCCACAATATGTGACTTTGTCCATGGTCCTGGGGAGGAAGAGGCGTATGCCAAACCTTGGCAGTACAGGGAATTCGGAATCCTTGTGGAAGCTCAACCCAAGATCCAAACCTCCTAGACAATCAAAGGACCATGTAGCCTGGATACTTCCCAAGGGTTGGATGCTCGGCGACACCAGGGACAAGTCAGTGCGAATCGTGGTAATGTCTCTGTCCTCATCAATATTCAGAACAGATTCATACGCCCTGGTCACAGTCCTGTCGTACTGAGCCCTGATCCACTCCTGCTTAATGATGGCGTCGTTGTCTGTTGGAGCCCTCCAGACATTGACTTGGGTGGGAGCTGTCAGAAGCTGTCGATTGGCTACAATTGCAGTATCAAGCATGCCGGTACGCTTGTTGAAGACATATCGCCAGTCATCCCCCTCCACTTCAATCGTGCCTGCGTTTTCCTTGGTCATAGGCCGGACGACATCTTGTCGGTTGTTTCGGTGCTCTTCTAAAATGAATCCAGCCACACTGTTGCGCCGTTCATCCAGACCCAGCGCTGCCGCATTCAACTCATCGAACCCCAGTAAATGTCCCCGACGAAGGTTCCGGTCCTCTTTCTTCAAGGCATAGGAAACCAAGAGCGTCACTCTTCCACGGTCGGGCCATTTTATTGGAGGAAGCTTGACCTTGCCCTCCTGATGAGGAGCGATGTGCAGATCATCTTCGGCATTCTCCGACAATCCACCAGTAAGAACCGGTTCGCCATCCCTGAGCACGGTCCAATACAGGGTCAGGTACTCATCCAAATAAATAAAGTCCAGGTAATTATGCAGACGAATTGTTTCATCTGCCGGATTAAAATCAACTACCCGAGCTGGACGAAAGACATTCTTGAACTCTTCCAAACCAGTATGGGGATGCCGATCAGGGTACACCAAACCATCCATGCAGAAGTTGCCATCGTTCGGGTACTCGTCGTGATCACCGCCATAGGTGTAGACCTGTCGACCATCTCTTGACCGTCCCTGATCAATGGCATGGTCAGCCCACTCCCAAACGCATCCACCAAGAATTCCCGGCTGCTCCTGGAAAACACGGAAGTAGTCCTCAAGATCGCCAGGCCCCAATCCCATGGCATGACAGAATTCGCACAGGAAGTACGGTCGCCTGCCTCCGTCCCCGTCATCCCCGTGAGAGCTGACGCCATGGGGACCCTCAGAAGTGAAATACTCCTTGATCTGACGGATTGAGGGGTACATTCTGGAAGTGATATCCAGATTGGAATAGTCAAGGTCTGTCCTGGGTGAGCCGTGGATTGCCGATTCGTAGTGGGTGAGTCGCGAGGGGTCGCGCTGTTTAGTCCAGGCCAAAGCCGCTTCAATTCCACATCCGTACCCACTCTCGTTGCCCATGGACCAGATGATGATCGAGGGGTGATTCTTATCACGCTCCAGACTGCGCTGGGCCCTATCAAGGATAGACTGGGTAAAATTGGGATCGTCGGCTATCTTGCCGTTCCAATAGTCGGGTTCCTTCCAGCCGGGACCATGATAGAGGTATTCGATTCCATGTGTCTCCAGGTCTGCTTCAGCCACCAGGTAGAAGCCCATCTGGTCAAAGAGTGAGTAGTACTGCGGCGCATTAGGATAGTGAGAAGTGCGGATGGCGTTGACATTATGCTCTTTCATCAGAACCAAGTCGCGCATGATTTGATCTTGATCAATGGCAAATCCCGTCCGGGGATCTCCATCGTGCCGGTTCACACCATGAATCTTGATGGGCGAGCCGTTGACCTTGACCACCTGGCCTTCGACGCTAACAGATCGCAGTCCAATGTAGTCGGTAATGACCTCGTCGGGATCCTCCATGGACGTCCCCACGGCATCGCCCTTGTAGTAGAGCTCCAACCTGTAAAGCTGCGGGTCTTCGGCATTCCACAAACGGGGATGGTCGATTTCCATTCGCAGACATGATTGATTTTCGCCCCCACTGGCCCTGCTTTCAGCGATCTTCGAACCTGCTGAGTCCACGATCCTGCCCATGACAGACGGTTTTGCCGACTGTCCAGTAGCCGCTATATCAAGATCCACAGTGACACAGGCTCGGGAGTTGTCCTGCTTCAGATTAGTGTGAACGAAGTAATCCCGGATGCGGCTTTCAGGTCGACGCAGGATATAGACATCCCTGAAGATGCCGCTCATCCTGAACTTATCCTGGTCTTCCAGATAACTGCCATCACACCACTTGAGCACCAGAACTGCGAGACGGTTGCGCCCCGGTTTCAGTTTTTTGGTTATATCGAATTCACTGGTGCAATGGGATACCTGGCTGTATCCCACAAGCTCACCATTCATCCAAAGATAAAAGCAGGAATCCACCCCATCGAAGTTAAGCAGAGCACGCGGGGCCCTGGCAACAGGCTGATATTCGAAAGTCCGCAGGTAGATCCCGCATGGATTGTCCTGAGGGACATACGGGGGTTCAAAGGGGAAAGGATACCTGGTGTTCGTGTACTGGGGATTGTCATACCCTTGTGTCTGCCAGACTCCAGGCACAGTAATAGGCTTGAACACCCCATGACCGGCATCATCCTCGGGGTTGAAGTCCTCCTGGTAAAAAACAGGTTCACCAGCCTCCTGGGCAGAGGTTACCTCAGCATCAAGATCATAAAGACTGCGATAATAACGAAAATCCCAGTCACCGTCCAGATCCAGGAAACGATCCGACTCTCTCCTCCTGTCACCCCTGGAATCCATCGGCCCTGAGGCTGGGATGAAGTAGGAACGATTGGGTTCAGTCCCCACATGTAGTCTGGAAGGGTCCTCATAGTAGCGTGGAATAAACATAAAGCCTCATCCTCATCGGTGATCCACAGGTTCAGGTCCTGTCGGTTGCCAGGTGCTTGGGTTCGAACCAGGCCGACGCTACGCCAGCATGTATTCAAGCCCTAGGCACCTGACCAAGTTTATCCGTCAAAAGATATCTCGGCCTTGCGTTTCCAAAAGTAACCTCGAAACATCCCGAATCTATCAAAGACAAATTCGCGATGACCCAGGAAATATCATCAGAGAACCTTTCACACCTTCACCGAATGCTCGGTTTACCTAGAGATCTGCATATTCCTCATTTCAGTTCTGCTGTATTGCATCAGGGACAATTCCTTCAACTTCAGGCGATCGGACACCAGAAAGCACCGAAAGCCGCCCAACCGTCTTCGGTATGCAGGTGAGTATGGAAGCGACTTGCAAAACCCGTTCAGGACATCAGACATTCAAGGACAGCAGGCTCCATGCCTTCAGCCTGGGCCATGATTTTTGCAGGCCCAGCTTCACCCGTCCCTCCTATCACCACGCCGCACTGCCCCTGATAGGCACGCATCTGCTTTGCCCCATAATCACCATTGCTTAGCAGACACCCATCGTCCAGCCCAACCATTCGAATCGGCCCCTGAACTTCGAAATGAATTAAAGGATTGCTTCTAAAACACAGGACCCGGTCCTTGTCAACACACCTGAGTCCGATCAGACACCTGAAACCTTTATCAGCGGGAAAACGTTGCATAATGCCAGAATCCGTCTTGTCCGAGTCAAAAAGCCCAATACTGGCCGATTTGGTATCTGGACCAAAAAGAAGCCTCGCGGGTTTGCTTGGGGTTTGCACTGTTTGTTGACAGACCTTCTTCCCATTTCTGTAGCCTTCCACATGTACGCAGCCGGGTATGTAGGGCAGATAGCCTTTAATGCAACGGTTCCTCTCCTCATTCGGGTGTTCTAGGTGGAATTCCTTCCCATTCAGGAAGAGACGAACCGTATCGCAGTTGGTGGCAATCATGAAAGGCAGGACTCTTCTTCTGGTTCCAGGAAAGTCCCAATGATGCAGGTATGGGGGCATATCCCAATGTTCTTTGACCATCTCGTCAGGCTGGCTGTAGTCGAGAACACAGAAATGGACCATCGGTTCCCGAGACCAGTAACTCTGCATCAGGAAATAACCTGTTTTGGGAATGTTGTCAGTCCTAATCAAGGCTCCACTCCAACCCTTGGAAGGATAACCCATGGATTCACCTAGATAGTCGAATCCTGCCCATATGGCCCCGCCTACGACATAGGAATGTTCAAAAGGTACAAGATTGGGGTTGGCGTCAGTGAAGTTCTGCATCTGATCGGGGTGACCCGAGAAATACTGGTAGACCTCGGAACCAAAAATCGGTTTATCGCTGATTGCCTTGTGGATCCGCTCATACCATTGTTCTGCATAATTGACTACCACCATGTCGCTGACATCTGCAACAGCCTTGATGCATCCGACAATTCCATCCAGGTCGGAGATTTCCTCATTGGCCGAAACATCATCCGTGGCCTGGACTATGCCATCCCCATTATTGCTCTGATCGGGTCGCTGAAAATGGGGGCTCAGGGCACAACAGGCAGGCCTGGTTGGGTCAAGTCCGTGGGCATAATCGACCATCGTTGACAGGGTCCTAAGCATAGCCGGCTGGGCCTGGTGCTCTACTTCGTTGCCCAGACCCCATATGACCACCGAGGGGCGATTTCTGTCCCTGTACATGAGAGCTGCAAGGTCTTCCTTCCAGTGCTCAGCGAAGAAATGCTCATCATGCCCGCTGAACCACTTGTCGAAGGCCTCGTCATAAACGTAGAAACCCAGTTCGTCGCACAGATCCAACAATTCAGTAGGATGGGCATGATGCGCCGCCCGAATGCCATTGCAACCCATTTTTTTCAACAAAAGCAACCGCTGGCGTAATAGATCACTGGAAGTCCTGGACCCCATGCATCCTAAATCCTGATGCAGGCACACCCCCTTGAAGATGACCTTGCTTCCGTTGACCAACATCCCCTGTTCAGCATCAAAACTCACTCGGCGCAATCCGATATGCAGCTTAAGATCATCTATCAATTGATCGTCAGAGTACAGTCCTATATGCAACTTATAGAGATATGGATCTTCGGCGCTCCACAGATGTGCATGCGACACACTCAACTTCAGCGTTCCATCCAGGTTCTCCAATTTGCCCGAGGCTGCAACGATGCCGTTTTTATCAACCAGTGATGCCCTGATGTGCAGATCGCGCGGTTCATGTTCTCGGGTGGAATGGACCAGAGGAATTCTGCATGACAGGTCTGCCCGAGAACTTTCCACATCGATATGCTGCTTTATACTGACCCTATCCTGGTCCAAATGAGGGTTCGAGGCCTCTACTATACTTAGTTGCCTATATATTCCTGCGCCGCTGTACCATCGGTCGGGAGGGGTCCGAGTGTTGTCTACACGAATAAGAATCTCATTCTCCCCTGGGTGCACAGCGTCCGACAAATCACAGGAAAAAGGCGAATACCCGTAGTCATGGCCTCCTATATAGACCCCGTTCACGTGTATTGAGCTGCATTCATATATCCCGTCTGAATGAATCCAACAGGCTTTGCTCGCAGGTCTTTCATCCATATGAAAGGTCCTGCGGTACCAGCCAATCCCCCAACGATCACGAAATGCTTGTTCACCACCCCCGGGCATGTCCTCCTTGACCGGTCGTTCGATAGCCCAATCATGGGGCAGCTCGACTTCCCTCCATTGCCCAGGTGCCCGATCATCGCAGAATTCCCATCCGTCCATCAGGCTTGTGACAGTGCGCCTCATCAGGAAATACCCCCTTGACGCTCAGTCTCCTGCCTCTTCGCTTCTTCCTGGCGCTCAAAGTAGCGTTCTGGATCCGGGGCAGCGTTGAGCAAAATTTTCGTGTAGCTGTTCTGCGGGTGCAGGATGACCTGGTCGGAAGGCCCTGCCTCTACAATCCGGCCTTTCTGCATGACCATAATCTTATCGGAGAAATGCCTGGCCGTAGCCAGATCGTGAGTGATATAAAGCATTGCTAAATGATCTTCATGCTGAATTTTCGCCAGCATAGACAGAACCCCGACACGCAAGGACACATCAAGCATGGAAACCGGCTCGTCCGCTATAAGAATCTTAGGACCGGGCGCAAGAGCGCGGGCAATGGCCACCCTCTGCCTTTGACCGCCTGACAACTCGTGTGGACGACGCCACATATATTCTTCGGCAGGATATAGATCCACTCGTTTTAGTAGATCTGCAACTTTCTGCACATACTCCTCCTCACTGGATGCCATTCCATTAACCTTCATAGGTCGAACAAGATGGTGATAAATGTTGTGGTACGGATTGAGAGAAGCGAAGGGGTCCTGGAACACCATCTGAACATTGTGCCGGTACCGATAGAGTTCGCGCCCCTTATGCGGAACCAGCCTGCCATCCAGTTTTATCTGGCCGGATGTCGGGGATTCCAGACAGGTGATCATCCTTGCAATAGTGGATTTGCCCGAACCTGATTCACCGACCAAAGCAACGGTTTTGCCTGATTCCAAGATGAAATTGGCATCTTGCACAGCATGGATGGTTGTGTGCTTCAGGCCTTTGCGCAGCTCGAAATCCTTGCTGACATGTTCGATACTCAGCTTGGCCATCAAAATCACCTGTCCTTCTCTTGATAGGAGCGAAGCAAAGAACCTCTGTCGCCTGTCAAGGACGGGAAAGAGGTCAGGAGTTTCCTGGTATATGGGTGCTTGGCATGTCGATATATCTCGTGCGAATCATTATGCTCCACTATCTTGCCGTCTTTCATGACGGTGATCGTGTCTGTAATCTCCAAAAGCATGGGCAGGTCATGGGTAATGAAAATAACGGCAAATCCCTGCTCGCGCCTTAACCTGGAAATCTCCTCTATGATTTCTCGCTGAACAACCACATCCAGTGCTGTTGTCGGTTCATCCATGATAATCAATTGCGGCTCAAGCGCCAGAGCCATGGCTATCATTACGCGCTGTCTCATTCCCCCCGACAGCTCGAAGGGATAGGCGGCCAATCGATTCGGGTCCACGTGCACCATCTCAAGAAGATGGGCGCATCTATCTTGGCGCTCCTTGGCCTTCATGGACGGTCGGTGCGTCTTGTATACATCTCCAAGCTGTTTGCCGATTCTCGTCACAGGGCTCAAAGAATTCATAGCGCCTTGGAAAACCATGGAGCATTTTTCCCACCGGTAGTTCCTCAGTGACTGACCCTGCAAAGCACGGACATCGATATCTTCACCGCTCTTATCGTGGAAGATGACCGTCCCGGATTTAATGGTCCCAGGGGGTTTCAGCAGTTGATTGATGCTGTAGGCCAGCGTTGATTTCCCGCAGCCTGATTCACCGGCAAGGCCCATCATCTCGCCTCGATGAAGTTCGAAAGAGGCATTCTGCACGGCATGGACTGGCGAGTCGGTTTCGTATACGACATCAACATTGTTAACGCTCAGGAGTACCTGGTCTCGCTCAATTGAAGAAGAAGACCCGTTCATGATATTCGTTCCCTTGTTATTCTCAATCATTCCTGGCCACCTTTTCCTTCCAGGGTCTTGTCCGGGGCGGATGTCCTTTTTCGTCCATGCTTGTGCCCCTTAGGGGTCTTTACACTTGCATTGCGCAGGTGCGGATTAATAACCTCATCAATGGAGAAATTGACGAAGGACAAACCAGCGCCGACCAGGGCAATCATCAATCCCGGCGGCAGGAACCACCACCATGCACCAGCGTTCAGGGCTGATCCATTTTGGGCATAGAACAGCATGGTTCCCAAAGAAAATTGACTGGAGGATCCCAATCCGATGAAAGAAAGGGACGACTCGCTCAGTATGGCTCCGAGGACACTGAAGGTGAACTGGGAAGCCATAACGGGCAGAAGGTTAGGAAGAATCTCTACGCAGATGACACGCAGGGGGTGCTCACCGGCAATTCGAGCAGCAAGAACGTAGTCACGGCCTCTGATTGAAAGCGTCTGTGCCCTGAGAACTCTGGAAGCGCCGGCCCAAGCCGTCACTGATATTACAGCCACGAGCATGCCTGTGCCTTTATTCGGAATCATCGCAGCTATGACGATGGTCAGCGGCAGCCCTGGAATAACCAGCATGACATTGGTTATGAGCGCAAATGTCTCATCCACCCATCCACCGATATAGGTCCCCAGCACGCCAAAGATTGTGGAAAGTATGAGGGCGATGACTCCGACCGAGAACCCTATGATCAATGAGCCTCGGGTGGAATAGCCTAGCTGTGCCAGGACATCCTGTCCCGACTTGGTCGTTCCCAGTAGATGCGAAGCCGATGGACCAGTAAGACCGATATCGCTGATCTGATTGGGCTCCTTCGCGAACAGGGGCAGGAAAATGGCCACCAATAGGACCAACCCAAGAATGGAAAGGCCGGCGATCAGACGAGCGGAGCGTTTGGGCAGCATGCCCTTGATTATGGCCAAGCGGCTGTTCCTAGACGCCCTATTCATGTTGCCAACAAGCTTTGTATTGTCGACAGAATTCAACTGGTTAGTATTCTCCTCTGGCATGGTGATACCTCAATCCTGAATTCTTGTACGGGGGTCCACAAGACCGTAGAGCAGGTCAACTATGAAATTGACCACCAGCACTGTAACGGTAATGATCAGGAAGAGCCCCTGGAGGAGTGCGTAGTCATTGCTTTGTACAGCCTGCAACATCATCTGGCCGATCCCCGGGTAGGAGAATACCTGCTCTGTGAGCAACGATCCCCCCACTACGTGCCCAAGCGAAGTTCCAAACCCCGAAAAAGAAGGCAGGATTGCGTTTCGCGCCGCGTAGCCGTACTTTATACGGCGTGGAGAAAGCCCCTTTGCCTCTGCCGTTGTGATGTAATCTTCAGACAGGGTTGAAACCATCATGTTGCGCATGCCGATTACCCCAGCTCCCAAAGAAGATACAAGAATGGCCAAGGCCGGCAGACACGCATAATACAGGGCGCTGGATATGAAATCCCAGGAAAAACCAGGAGTGACGCTTCTATAGTCATACCCGCCTGACAAAGGAAAGATATTCAGGGTCTTGGCAAAAAGCCAGATGAAAATCAAAGCCAGCCAGAAGTATGGAACGGATTGGAAAACCGTTGCCACCGGAGAGACGATATTATCGAAGAGCCTGCCATGTCGCCAGCCTGCTGCAATACCCAAAAGCTGCTGGATAAAGAAGGAAATGACAGTCGTGCATCCGACCAGCGCTACAGTCCACGGCAGCGCCGAAGCGATGCACTCGGTAACCTGCGTCGGGAAGAATGTGACTGAAACACCCCAATGCCCTGTGAAGATGTTCTTTACATATTCGAAATACTGCGACACAATTCCCGTCTGGGTATCGCCCAGCATAGACTGAACAGCCGCCCTGGTCTCTGGAGCAATTGCTCCGCCCTTGGCAGCTAGCCTATCTATGAGGGAGTCAACAGGATTACCCGGCATCATTCTCGGAATGGCGAAATTGATAGTAATCGCCGCCACGAAGGCCACCAGGTAAAACCCAATTTTTCGAAGATAGAATTTCATTTTGTTTCCACCCCAGGATGCTTTCCTGGTGGGGGATGCCATCCGACCTCCCCCACCAGGGGAAAGCGAAGTTACTTCAGATTGAGATTCTTGATGACGATTCCCAGATCGGGATTGGCCCAGGTCTGCGGATTTGCATAGAGATTATCCTTGGTCGGATATCCATTGACCTTATCGGTCCAGGTCTGAACCTGACCACCTTGCCTCAGCAGCGGAATATAGGGCATGTCCTCAAAGACCTGCTTTTGAATCTGCGAGTATGCCTTCTTTTTGACCGCTGAGTCGGTTGTACTGTTGATGGTCTCCAATGCTTTGTTGACAGTCTCATTATTGTACCTGGCATAACCTGGGTAGGCTGTCTGGCCCTTTGGCGCGGTCTTCGCCCCGTTGAACCACTGGTTGTAGAAATTCCAAGCTTCAGTCGCATTTGGCAACCACAGGCCGTAAATAGTCAGATCGTAGTCTCCCTTGCGTAGTCCCTGGCCCCACTCATTGGAAGAAACCTGCTTGGTTTTCAGCTCAATGCCAATCTTTTTAAGCTGCTGATTCGCCACATCAATAGCGCTAATCCAGTCAGAAGTTCCATTGGTGACAGCGACCTCGAAGCTCAGCGGTTGTCCATCCTTTTGATAGAGCCCATCGCTTCCCTTGGAGTATCCGGCATCTTTCAGGATCTGCTCAGCTTTATCGGCCCTTGCTTTCATAGGTACCGGGGAATCTTCAACTGACTTGTCGAAATACTTCTCATACTGTTCAGTCGGGTAAAGCGAACCATTGATTTTCAGGTATGAATTATTGAATGAGAGCTTATTGAGCTGTCCACGGTCGATCCCGTAGTAGATTGCCTTGCGAACAGCAGGGTCTGTGATTGGCCCCTTGCAACCCAACTCTGCATTTGAGCAAGTAATCAGTGAGACTTGGCTGGAAGGTAAATTCACCTGCTTGATGGCAGGCTTGCCCGAGAGGACCTGATCGGCATTGACTATATTCAGGTTTGCCCAGTCCAACTGACCGGCAAGAAGAGCATCTTGCTGCGACTGGGTATTGGAATAAACAATGTACCTGATACCAGCAATCTTCGGCTTCCCCTTATCCCAATAGTGCTTGTTTCTCTTCAGCGTGTATGACATGGAAGAGAAGTTGCCGCCTTCAACAGTCAGAGGACCGCTTCCAACGGCTTTTTCGTTGGTATCGCTAACCGGGTCCTTCTTCTTCTCCCAATCGTGTTTAGGAACTATATACACCGTTGTGAGGAAAGTGAACCCGTTGGCGGATTGAGGTTGGTCGAAGTCCAGCCTGACTTCGTTCTCATTGATTTTGGATGCCCTCCCATGGAAACCAACTGTGTTCAGAGCACTGTTCTTGCTCAACAAGTCAAAGGTGTATACCACATCATCCGCTGTAAAAGGCTGTCCATCCGACCAGACCACGTTCTTGCGCAAATTGATCTGGATGGATTTGGCATCCTGACTCATCTTATATGAAGTGCCCAGCAGGGGCTCCAGACCTTTGGCCCCGTAGCTATTGCAGAAAAACAGCCCCTCGTACAAGCCTCCGTTTGTCCCCGTAAGAGCAAGGGAGGAGAAAGGATTGTAATTGATTGTAAGAGCCGTAGTCGCGTTCGTGGGTGCGCTGATGATGACATCCTTCTTCTCAGCACTCTTTTGTGCGGAACCACAGGCCGATAGTGGCAGGAGGGTCGCAACGGCGGCTAACCCCGCCGTAACGACCCTGAAAATTGAACCCTTTTTCATTACAAACTCCGTTCATCTTCGAACCCAGATTTGCCATCATAGACATCTCGGCGATTCTCGAAAGACAGTTTCGAGAACCGGTTTAATTTTGATTCGTTTTCCGAAAAAAGTCAAGTTGTATTAGCATTCTATCGTTTTATATGCAGGAAAACCAGCTATTGCAAGCATTTATGCAGGCGAAACTTTCGATATCCTATATTACGCAATGACCACCCTTGCGCTGACCACAATTCTGAGGCGGCTTTCTAATATGTCCATCGATGCAAAAATGCATGATCACGCCGATGTCCATACCTGAATGGACATGCCATAGACCCGCCTATTACCTGATCAATGGATCTCAAGCTCAAAGGGGCTGGCTGGAAGATTCTCTGAATTGTAGAGCACCGGCTTGGCCGTATCAGACCATGCGTATCGTATCGTTTTCCCACGAGGATCGAACCCGTCCTGCACCAGACACTCCACCATACTTCCGTCGCGGATATCGGCTTTGATCAAGCCAACGCCGGGGACTTCCATAAGCAACGGCCCGGTTTGCACCAATCCTTCTCCGACATGAGCGAAAGAGACCCTAACCGTATGCTTTTCCGCGCAACAGCTAGCAAGAAGCGGCATAGGGCCGCACGGCTCACCCGACTTTCCATAAGACATAACGCCTGCGGCCTTGGCGAAGGAATGGGCTATGGACTTTTTATCCAATGGGTGCAGGTCATTGTCCTCGCCCATCCCCAAAGTCACAATCATCATAGTGTTAGGAAGGACTTCGGATGCCTTCCTCTGCTCATCGCGCAGCCTGGGCCAGTAACGTTGGTGCTCTAAACCATAATTAGGCAACTGGGCAAAAATAAATGGAACAGAGGAATCATCCAGTATCCGACGCCATTCATCGATCAAAGCAACCATTCTTCGCGCGTAGGCCTCAGGATTACCGGTATCGGCTTCACCCTGGTAAAAAAGCACACCACGAACGTGATAGCCCGATAAGGGATTGATGACCGTATTGAAGTCCCCGACAGGCAGATGGGTAAAGAAAGTCTGTGCCCGCAGATCGGGCATATCGGCCCCTCTCCTGACCGCCCAAGGCCCCTGACGATCCAAATCGATAAGTTTACCGCTGCTCAAAGCCAGCACATGACGTTTGCCCTCGGTCAATCCCCCCTGCCCGTGAACCATCTTCAGCCTTATGGTCAGTTGGAAGTCGCCCTCCAGCTTTTCCAACGAATAATTCCGTGGAGGATACTGATAGCCGACTGCGCCAACCTGACGGCCATTCACGAAAGTCTGGTCCGCATCGACCATAGTGCCTAGCCGTAGCTGAGCCTTCTTCCCCCAAAATTGTCTGGGCACGCGTACGTATCGCCTCAGCCAGACGGATCCTGAACCCGTAAAGCTGAACCTGCTTATATCTGCAGGCTCGATCCGCTCCCAAGACGCATCATCAAGGCCAGGCTGTTCCCATCCGTTGCTCAGGCCCGGATCCCGACTGTCCAATCTCGAGTAATACTTATGCTCATCAGCAGCGAACACCTCTTCTTCCCGATGAATGTGCTCCTGGTCCAATTCATGCAAATCCGGAGGCAGAGCTGCCACTCGTGCCAAGGTCTGTTCACTGAGCCAAGAATTTATGCTCGATCCGCCCAGAGCCGTCATTATAAGGCCAACAGGAACGCCTTCCTCGCGGCGAATATCCAGGGCAAAGAAGAATCCGACAGCCGAGACATCATAAATATCTTCTTTTAAGGCAGCTCGCCAAGGACCGCCGACAAAGTCACGATGACGTTTAAGAAAGTCGACCCCTGCATCTGTCTTGATGTATCTGATCAAAGAATCCCCGCATGCTGGCGCATCAGGAAACCTGGTCAAAATCCTCCTGACTGGAAGCTCCATGTTTGACTGGCCCCCAAGAAGCCAAACATCGCCGTAATATAAGTCCTCGACGGTCAGTGACTCGTCCTGGCTCTCCACGGTCATAGCAAAAGGGCCACCTGCTTCATGGGGAGGCAGACAAGCCTCCCAACGCCCGGATGGATCGCTCTCGACAGTATCGGACGCTCCGTCTACTGCGATGCGGACCCGCGCATGTGCCCGGGAAAGCCCGCGAATCTTAAGAATGCGGTCACGCTGGAGAATGGCGCCGTTGCCAAAGAGCGGCGACACTGAGAGTTTCTTTTTCATATCACTCCGTTTTCCCTGCTACGGCCGCAGGACCCGGTTTCAGTATTCGAACACCGCCCGTAGCAAAGTTGACTTCGACTGGCCAGGGAGCTTGACCCAACAATTCCACTGAACGTGCATCCGGCTGACTGATACCTGCATAGAGAGTGAAGAAATCCCCATCGACAACCATTTTTCCCTGGCTATCAAACTCCATAAAGGCCTCTGGTCCGATTTCCAGATCGGCTACAACTTGTTCATCTGGCGAAAGATCAACCCTGGTAAAAGCCACAAGATTCCAGTTCGGCACCGACAATCCAGACTCATGATGGGCCAGATATATTTGCACCACTTCGCTCACGGGGCAATCACCCTCATTCCGAATCGGGACACCGACTGAAATACGCCTGGAGCCACCGGAAAGAACGACCGAAGGCCTGTCTACCTTGGTTTGTGAATATGTCAACCCATAACCGAATGGATACAGAGGAAGCCTGTCGAGGAAACGATAAGTCCGATTCCCAAGCTCATACTCCTGGAAGGAGGGTAGACCGGCATGAGTCCTATAGACAGTAATCGGTAGCTTGCCAGAAGGCGATGTTTCCCCCAGAAGCACGCCTGCCACCGCTCTGCCGCCCTGACCGCCCGGGTACCAAATCTGCATAATGGCCGCCATGTTTGCGTGATCCTCCAACCCGTGCAGGGCGAAGCCGCCACCGCCAACAAGAAGAAGGACGACAGGTTTGCCGACATCCAAGAGAGCGCGGAGCAGATGTTCCTGACGTCCAGGAAGACCTAGTTGCCCTCTATCGCCTGCCCCCATAGAGTTGCCTGCATCGCCCTGCTCGCCTTCAATGCTGGAATCCATCCCCATCACCGCAACTACCAGATCGGAGGCTGCTGCCATGGCCAAAGCTTCCGATTCGCCTTCATCCTCATGGGCCAGTTCCGACCTGGCATGATTACCCGTTAGAGAGCAGCCCTGGGCATAGCGGACAGGCATAATGCCTTTCAAAGCCGATTCCATACCCTGTAGGATCGTCGTGGAGTGGGTGGGAGTGCCGAAGTAATTGCCA
Organism: Bifidobacterium asteroides; assembly: GCF_009683175.1. Lineage (GTDB taxonomy): Bacteria > Actinomycetota > Actinomycetes > Actinomycetales > Bifidobacteriaceae > Bombiscardovia > Bombiscardovia asteroides_H. The sequence continues at coordinate 151,372 of NZ_WKKW01000003.1, read as the reverse complement.
AGAAGAGCACTTCTTGAGTCAGCCAGGGGGCCCACCACGCAGACAGAACCGTACGCATTCGTATCGAGGGGCAGAATTCCTGAGTTATGGAGCAGGACGAAGGTCTCTTGGGCCATGTGCATGCTCAAATCCCGGTGATCCTCCGTGTCACACTGATCTATTCCGATAGAGTCGTACGGACAGTCGTCCGCGAACATACCGAGACGAACCCGAGTCCGAAAAACTGGTTCCAGAGCCTCCCGGACCTCCTCTTCACCAAGCTGACCTGCAGCCAGCGCATCTGCAGTGGCCCCAGAGCATCTTCCTGTACATAGATTCACGCCTGCCCTGATAGCCAGAACCATCGTTTCCTGAGCGTCTGAAGCATAGGTATGATCTCCATAAACGTCTTCCAATGCCCAAGCGTCGGTAACGACATGACCTTGGAAACCCCATTCCTGACGGAGTATATGATTGATCAGTTCAGCATTAACACTGCAGGGGACACCATTGAGCGAGTTGTAAGCGGTCATAACTGACTCGACATCAGCTTCCTTCACTGCTGCCTTAAAAGCTGGAAGATAGGTTCTGTACAACTCCTGCAGGCTTATGCGAGCATCGAAACCATGCCGTATGGCTTCAGGACCTGAATGAACGGCAAAGTGTTTTGCGGCCGCAGCCAATTTGAGATACTTGCCCTCTCCTTGAAGGCCACGTATGAAGGCCACGCCCATACGAGAAGTCAGATAAGGATCCTCACCGTAGGTTTCCTGTCCTCTTCCCCACCTTGGATCACGATAAATATTCAAATTCGGTGACCAGTAGGTCAGCCCCTTATAGATATCCCTGTCACCGAGCTGTACGGAACTGTTGTACTTAGCCCTTCCCTCTGTAGCAATCACCTCCGCAACAGAGTGAAGAAGATCCGGATCAAAACTTGCCGCCATCCCAATGGCTTGAGGAAAAACCGTCGCGGTCCCGGCCCGTGCTACTCCGTGCAAACCTTCATTCCAGTAGTTGTAAGGCGGAATGCCCAGCCGTTCTATACCAGGTGCATCATAATTAAGCTGTTCCACGCACTCATGTGCTGACATCCCCGCAACTAACGCCTTTGCTTGGACAGCAGCTTCCTTACGCGACAACCTTTTCATTCCAGCCATCTCTGCCTTTCACTGCAAGTTGATCGATTGTGCCAACAAGTAAGAGCCCTATCGCTTCAGCACCACGTGGAATTGGCTTTGAAATAAAGACTCCAATGGCTCGCACCAGATGAACACTCATCATGATCAGTTTCATCATTATCGAATGAGATTATATTATATTTCGCTAACAAATTCAAAACTTAAGCTCGTGTTTATTAAAACATGGGACATTTATCCAAATAAACTGATTCTCTATATGGAATTTCTGAAAGCGAAAATTTCGAGATATAATAATAACTATGAATATGAACAATGGGCGTAAGCCCACTAGCTCTTCCGGAGTCAAGCCACGTTTGACGGACATCGCCAAACAAGCAGGAGTGTCTATAGCTACAGTTTCAAAAGTCATCAACGGCCGGCCGGATGTATCGGATGGCACAAGAGAACATGTGGAATCTCTCCTGGAAAGTGTCGGTTATTCCAGGCCGCTTAGAGCGCAAAAGACCAATAACAATATTGAAATCGTTTTTCAGAAATTCGACAGCATCTGGGGAATGGAACTCCTTCAAGGCGCGTGTGGAGCGGCCAGAGAGCACAACTGCAGCGTCACCATAGCCGAAAGCGGCAATAGACGTTCCCCCTCTTCAGCCTGGGTCAACGGCGTCCTCGAGCGCAGGCCTCTGGGTGTGATTCTTGTCTTTTCAGATCTGTCCAAGAAAGAGCGCAAACTCCTCTCGTCGCGTCAAATACCTTATGTGATCTTGGACCCTTATGGCAATCCTTCAGTATCAACTGCCTCTGTAAGAGCCGATAACTGGACAGGCGGCTTGACTGCCACCCGGTTTCTTATCCGGCAGGGGCATAAAAGAATCGGCATCATCAACGGCCCCAGGAAGATGATGTGTTCCAAAGCCAGATACGATGGATACTGTGCTGCCCTCGAAGAATCTGGCATCGCTGTTGATCCAAATCTTGTCCGGTACGGCGACTTTACCGTTGATAGCGGCAGGCGCGAAGCATTTTCGCTTTTATCAAACGGCTCCATACCTTCTGCCGTCTTCGCGGGAAGCGATCTTCAGGCCATGGGCCTGTACGAAACTGCTCGTCGGCTCCATCTACGCATACCGGATGATATATCAGTAATAGGATTCGACGACATACAGGCATCCGCGTTTCTCGGACCAGCGCTGACGACGATCAGACAGCCTATGGCTGAGATGGCCTCCCAGGCAGCTTCAATGCTCTTTGACATGCATATGGGGAAGAAAGTCAGTCATGAGGTCGTTTTCCCCACCAGGCTGGTCGTGCGCTCTAGCACAATCGAACATTCTTGACAGCCCTGATGCGTCATGCCAGCCATTCTTTGATTGAATCAAAATCACGACGCGGAATACAACTACTCATAAATCACAATGAGTCTACACAACTCATGATGAGCGGACACCCAGAAAGATCCTGCGCGATACGTTTGACAGCTCACGCAGGATCTGTAATGTGGCGAAAAGAATCTCAGGCCTGAGCCAGAGCCTCGACGATGTAGTTGTTGATAGTGGCCTTGACCACTTCAAGATGGTCAGACTTGTCGGCGGCGATCAGCTCGGCCTGCGGCTTGTCAAGGCTGTACTCCTCCAGGGAGGCCAGTGTGGCCGTGCCGTCTTTTACCGTCGAGCCGATACCGGATTCGAAGGAGGAGTAGCGCTCCTGCTGCAGCTGCTCGATGTAGCCGTCCTCGTGCATCTTGGCCGCGACCAGCAGACCGGCGGCATAGGTGTCCATGCCCACGATGTGGGTCCTGAAGAGGTCCTCAGGCAGGAAGGAGGAGCGACGAGGCTTGGCGTCGAAGTTCAGGCCTCCTCGGGGCCCGATGCTTCCGTTGGCCAGCACCTCCCACATGACTGCGGTAGCATCGTAGAGATCCGAGGGGAACTCGTCCATGTCCCAGCCGATAAGCTTGTCACCCTGGTTGGCATCCAGGGATCCCAGGAATCCGGCCTCACGGGCCACGCGGACCTCATGCTGATAGGTATGCATGGCCAGGTTGGCGTGGTTGCCCTCGATGTTGAGCTTGAAGTTGTCCTGCAGGTCGTAGGTGCGCAGGAAGTTGATGGTGGTGGCCGCGTCGTAATCGTACTGGTGGAGTGTGGGCTCCTTGGGCTTGGGCTCGATCAGGAACTGCGCGTCGAAGCCGATCTCCTTGGCGTAGTCCACGCACATGTGGAAGAGGGCGGCCATATGGTCCTGCTCCTCCTTCATACGGGTGTTCCAGAGGGATTCGTAGCCCTCGCGGCCGCCCCAGAACACGTAGTTCTCGGCACCCAGCCGCTTGCCGATCTCCAGGCTGTGCTTGAGCTGGCCTGCCGAGTAGGCGTAGATGTCAGCGAAGGGCGAGGTGCCGGCGCCGGCCTCGAAACGGGGGTTGGTGAAGAGCGACGAGGTGTTCCAGAGCAGCTTGACCCCGGTGTCCTTCATGGCGGCCTCGATGCGGTCGATCACCTTGTCAAGATTGGCGTCGGTCTCGCGCAGGGTGTCGCCCTCGGGAGCCAGGTCACGGTCGTGGAAGCAGAAGAACTCGACCCCCAGCTTGGTGAAGAGCTCAAAGGCGTAGTCCACCTTGGCCAGCGCCTGATCCATGGGATCGGTGTAGCGGTAGTAGGGCCTCTGCGCAGTGGGATCGCCAAAGGGATCCACCAGACCCTGGTTGAAGGTGTGCCACCAGGCCACGGCGAAGCGCAGCCAGTCCTTCATAGGCTTGCCGGCCACCACCTTATTCTTGTCGTAGTAACGGAAGCCCAGGCCTTCCTTGACGCCCTGGCGACCCACGTATTCGATCTTGTCAATGTCCCACAGACCCATCCGAAATGCTCCTTTGCCTAATGCAGTTGCCTTTACGGCGTTCACAGGGGAGGAAACCAATTCCTGCCTCCTGAACATTAGGGTAGAGGGACGGATTGATTTTGTCAATTCGTTAAATTATATAGGTTCAGTATCTCCGCCCTTGGTTCCACTCAGTTGATTTCAAGAAGCTCCTTCACCGCATAGGGCCCAGTACCCAACAGGTACCCGACAACGAAAGCCGAACTCCTTTTGGCCCGATAATCCGTCCCGCCGGTTTCAAGCCTTGACATAAGAAACCAGCCAAGGCAATGACCGACGGGCAGATGCTTGAGCGATTCGTTCAACTCGACATCTATGCAAACCTAAGACACCATGCATGGAAAGCTCAAAATGCCGCAGAGCAATCCTTTACTCATTGATGGTCATTCTCGCATTTTTCCCATCTTTCAATATGACCATCGCGACCGATCTAATCAGGAGTTCATCCCTTCCGAAGAATGTCGGCGAAGCCCCAGATCACAGAGGCGATCCGCCCCAGCTCCGATTCGCGGCTGACCTGGCGCCAGACCGTGGCGTAAGACTCGAACCAGATCTCCAAAGCATCGGCCAAGTCCCCGTCGGCCATGGCATCCTTAGCTCCGGGCAGAACGCCATGGCGAACGCCCAGACTGCGACCCAGCGCGTTGAAGAGGCGCTGACCATGGACAGCCATCAACTGAGCCTGGAGAGTTCTGCGCGCATCAGCCCGGCATTCTGCGGCGGCTCTTCCCATGCGTGCAGCAGCGTCGACCAGCAGAGCGTCGCGCTGATCCACCTGCTCAAAACGATTACGCAAAGCCATGAGCATATTCCGGCGTGCTTCCCTGACATCGGCAGATAAATTTAGCCCATTCATGCCTGGCAATGCAGAGGCCAGGAAATCAGCCACATCCTGGTTGAGGCCCCCATGGCCGTCATCCAGTTCCCAGTAGCGGACCATATCCTCCCAACCAAAGACCGCACTGGAGCCCGCCTGGATCAGTGCCGGCAGATAGTCCCCTGTCGCATCCCCATAAATCAGCAGGCCCATATCCCTATCCACCTGGGCTCGATCATCGTCATCGGGGTTCCAGAAGCACTGGGCGGCGTAGGCCATACCGGGCAAGCTCATGCGCGGATCATTGATGTGCCCGTAATCGCCCCAATCGGTGACCATGGCCCCAACTGCACCGTACTGGATCCCGTATCGACTCAGACGGCTGATGTTGTTCCATGCATCGTCAATTGCGGGCAGGAGAAGATTCCAGGCGTGAACGGCTGAACAGACTACCTGCCGGGCCCCTGTCGAGGCCACAAGGGCAACCTTGTCAGGTTCCACCTGTGGGTCGTAGAGCCAGTTGAGCAACGTGCAGTCTTTAGGCAACCGGTCCAAGACCTTGGGCATGGACACAGCGACGTCGCCCCAGAACATGGGATGGCGGCCTTGTGCATGCAGGTGATCACACAGGCTGATAAGATAGTCGGCATACATGTCAGCAGGATCCTTGCTGGAACCGTCCTGCCGCGAGCGCCCCTTGCCCAGATCAAAGGTCTCGTCTCCTCCGATATTGAAGTTTCGCGTACGCATAAGCGGCGCATAGGCGTCAATCAGCCCTGTAGAGAATGCCAGAGCCTGTGGGTGGTTGACATTGATGGTGTGATGCTCCTGACGCTCTATAAAAGAGTAAGTCCGGTCCGCCTGCTCAGGGAACTCTCCCAAATCCCTGAATCCGTGAGTACGAAGGCTGGTGTAATGGTGGCCGAAGGTGGAAATCGAAGGCACCAACTCGATGCCCAGGCGGGCGCAATAGTCATCAAAGTCAGTGATCTGTCCGGGCTCCAGGGGGCTTGTGCCCCTCCAAGCCTCGCTCATGCCCGGGAAAGCCATGGTGTGCTCGATGTAGAGCTGCAGCTGATTGAACTTATACAGGGTCAATATGTCCGCCCAGTGCCGCAGCCAGTCCATGGTGGGCACCCGACCACGGGTCACATCCAGACTATAGATGCGTGTTGGGTAGGCGGGGCGGTCCTGGATGTGCAGGGCCGGGAGCACAGGACCGCATTGCATGATGATCTGGCGAAGGGTCTGCACCCCCCATCGCAGTCCCTGACCGTCGCCGCCGCGGATATCCACGATCGGGTGGCGATCTCCCTGATCGGCGATACGCAGAAGATACTCTTGGGAATCAAGTTTTTGGTCCAGATCTAGACTGATCGCGCCATTCCACGCCTGCCCTCGCGAATGATCCCAGACCATTCCCGTGGCCTGCTTAATGGTATCTGTCAACTGGTCGCTCAGGACGGAACCCAGCTCCTGGTCAACCACCGTACCGCAGACAATTCTGCCCGCCACCGGCAATAGCAACTGGCCTTGATCCCTTTGCAAGTGGAGCGGCCGGGGAATTAGGGCCAATGGCCGCTCCCTAGGCGGATCGGCGACGGCGTCGATACCATTATCAAGACTCATGCTGCAGACCTTTCCCGAAACAGACTGATACCATTGACGACACCATCAACGGCATGCTCCAGCCACGACCATCGATGGCCACCGCATCAGTCTACCCATACGCCGGGGACGAGGAGAGATACCAGCACCCAGTACGAGCGGGCACTGGCAGAGTCTAATATCCAACGCATAAGCAGCTTGCGCAGGGCGGTGAGCCTGCAAGAACTACGATCCATCGCAATGGTAAGGGGTACATGCTGACGAACTTTTTAAGCTGATGATGACGCGGCCAACGGTGAATTGCCTCTGTCGAGAAACCTTTAACAGGTTGAAACGAGTTGATACAGGTTGCGCAAGATTAATAAACGATGTTAATGTATAAACGTTGTTCATAAAGTACGCGGAGATCGCATGACTGTACCACTCATGGAGGAGGTTGACATGCGCGGCAGTCCATACGCCAGCACACCAAAGGCCCTCTCCGAGCTCAACCAGTCACGCATCGTGCAGTATCTGCATCAGCATGGCACCAGTTCGCGAGCCCAGATGGCCCGGGATCTCGGCCTGACGCCGGCGGCCGTAGGCAAGCTGGTAGGCCGTCTGATCGGCCTGGGCTTAATCAGCGAGACCGGCAACCTGGGCTCAGCGGGCGGCCGTCGATCCATCGGTCTGGCCCTGAACGCCGACCGTTACCAAGTCATCGGAGTCAAGTTCGCCCGCAGCCTGGTCAGCATCGGACTGTTCGACATCAGCGGCCGTCTGCTGAGCTCGGAGGAGCTGCCCCCCGTCAACCCCGATGACATCCCCGACGCCGTTTCCGAGGTCAGAACTCGAGTGGAAAGACGACTGGAGGCGAATCCTGCCATCGTTGCCGTGGGCATGGCCGTACCGGGCCCCTACCTGCGCGAGTCCGGCCTCATCGCCTTGGTTACCAGCATGCCCGGCTGGCGTGGGGTGGACTTTATCCACGAATTCGGTCAGGCCTTCCGTGTACCCACCTTCATCGAGCAGGACGCCCGAGCCGGCGCGCTGGCCCAGAGCCTCTTCGACCCCCGCGTGAGCGCATCCAGCATGGCCTACTTCCTGGTGGGCGAAGGCGTTGGGCTGGGAGTCATCGACAGAGGCGCCCTGGTGGACGGCAGCCAGGGAGCGGCCACCGAGATCGGTCACGTCAGCATCGATCTGAACGGTCTGCCCTGCGAGTGCGGCAACCGTGGCTGTCTGGAATGTTATTGCTCGGCGGTAGCCATCCACCGCCGCATGTGCCAGCCGGATATACGGAATCACTTCCCTGGAATCGAGGCCATGACCCACGCCAAGGCCTGCACTAGCCTGTTCAAACAGGCCCGTTCGGGTCAGCAGGTCGCCCAGACCCTGGTGAATCAGATAGCCGACTACGTGGGCTATGGCTGTGTGACCATCGTCAACGCCTACAACCCCGCCCAGATCGTCATCGGAGACATGGTAGCCGCCGCCGGTACCCAACTGCTGGAACGTGTTCGGGCCATGGTGTCCCAGCGTGCCCTGCCTGGCCTGCGCGAGCACACGCAGATCCTGCTCTCCAACCTACCTGCCGATGCCACGTTGACCGGGGCCGCCGCGGTGGCTGCCAGCCAATTTTTGGAACATCCGGCCAGCATGGGCCGCACAGCTGTGAAATCAACAAGCACAAGGCGGGCACATCGACCGTCATCAGGAAAGGAACATCATGACCAGTAAACCCGTGGTCCTCAGCATCGGCGAGATCCTATGGGATGTCCTGCCAACAGGCAAGCGGGCCGGTGGCGCACCGGTCAACTTCAGCTATCATGCCGCAAAGAACGGGGCGGAAGGCTATGCCATCAGCGCCGTTGGTCGGGACGACCTGGGACGGGAGCTTGAAGAGGCTGTTCACAAAGCTGGCGTCGATGCCGTCCTGCAGCACAACGACCACCCCACCAGCACCGTCGAGGTCCAGCTGACCGAGGGCATCCCCCAGTACGTCTTCAAACCGGATGTGGCCTGGGATCATCTGGAGTACACGGATAACCTGGCCGGACTGGCCAGCAAGGCTGATGCCGTCTGCTATGGCACGCTGAGCATGCGCAACAGCCAGTCCCGCGAAACCTGCTTGCAAGTCCTGCGCCACACCAAGAGCCATGCCATGCGCTTCTTCGACATCAACCTGCGAGGCACCTTCTACAGCAAGGATCTGATCCAGGAGCTGCTGGACATGGCCACGGTCTTCAAGCTCAACGACGAGGAGCTGGTCACCCTGCGCGACATGTTCCACGTTCCCGGAGCCACCGACGACGAGCTCTGCCGCTGGTTCATGGATCAGTGGCATCTGGACACCATCGTGCTGACCGCCGGCAGCGACTACAGCACAATCTATCTGGCGGACGGCCAGTCCTCCCACCTGCCTACGCCTGAGATCACCGTAGCCGACACGGTCGGGGCCGGCGATGCCTTCTCCGGAACCTTCGCCATCAACCGCCTGCTGGGGGCCTCCCTGACCCAGGCCCACCGGGCTGCCGTCAACACCGCCGCCTTCGTCTGCACCCAGCAGGGCGCCTGGCCCGAATATCCCGAGCACATCCCCGACTATCTGGGCCAGCAGGGTCAGTGATCCCTCGCTTTTAAACATGATTTGGTCCCGCCCGGTCGAGCTGTCAATAGCCGACTGGACGGGACCAAACATATATCTACGGAATCGGGATTTACCAGATGCCGATGAGCACCCGTCTACTGGGCTCTGTGGCTTGACCAGGATTCAAGTCAATGCCCAGGGAGAAGCTGGAATATCCGCAGCGTCCATCTGTTGTATACTGACGAGGCCGGTCCGTAATGGCATCGGCAGAGCTTGATAATTCAAGATTGGGGCTGATCGGTTTCGACGGTGACCTGTTCGTCGCAGGGAAGCGTGCCGAGAACGCGGGGGTCCGCTCGTTAATGTCCTCCCGCAAACAACAAGTGCTAAATCTAACCGCACTGAGTTCGCTCTCGCTGCCTGAGCTTCGCGCCAGGATTAACCAGTGAGCAGCTGCTCCGTTCACTCCCCTTCGCCTTCGGGGGGATGCTGAGCGTCATTAAGAAGACTTGCCTGAACTGCCGCGCCACAGGGCGGTTCGGGGACTTTTACTGCGGCTATGCCCGCCACCAGTTGTCTGCGACACAGGTGGGGGCAGACAGATAGCCATAACGGCCAGCAGACTACGCACGTAGAAGACTGAGGGTGCGGTCACCGGACCGGGGTTCAATTCCCCGCAGCTCCACAAGACAAGGGCCAGCCAAGGCAACTTGGCTGCCCCTTTCCATACCGTTTTGCGGTCCGAGAATCCATCTTTCCGGATTACTTAGTGCATCATATTGTCAACAGCCTTATCCATGAATCAAAGGTCATCCTCGTTTCTTTGTTCATAGAGTTAAAATAACTCCAAAATAACTCCACTTGGAGCACTAATGGTATAATCTTGGAGCTAAAGAAGACTAATAGAGCAATTGGAGCGGGTGAAAGTAATGAAAGAGACAGCGAGAATTCAAATTCGCACCAGCGAGGATATGAAGCGTCGAGCCTCACAGCTTTTCGAAGATTTAGGCTTAGATCTCGGCACGGCGATTAACATGTTTCTCTCTCAGTCTCTGCGCGAAGGAGGACTTCCATTTCGCTCTCGACTTTCCGAATTTGACAGGGAAATGGAGGAATCCGAGGCTTCACCGGTCACCCACGCGGGTGACGTAGAGAATATGAAAGACATCATCCATCATGTATGAGTTTGCATATACGCAGAAATTCCTGCGTGATGTCAAGAAAATCAAGAAGAAGCATTTCGACTTAAGCAGGCTCGATCAAGTGCTCGACGACTTGGCTGACTACAATTCAGCACTGCTTAAACGCAAATACCGAAATCACCAGCTGAAAGGACGCTGGTCCAAATACGAGGAGCTACATGTCGACGCAGACTGGCTCCTGGTGTACAAGCGCGACAAGAATCGAATGATTCTCACTTTGATGACCACCGGCAGCCATGACCAAACACTGTGACATAAGTGAAAGTCTGAGTAATCGAGCCTTGTTCCGACTGACACGAATCACTGTACCCAATACACAAATTCGACCACCAACTGTTTATCTACTTCTCAGTTAAAAGTTAATCGTCAGCAGGATCTCCTCAAGATTAACGTGCCATAATGACGATACCCATCTTCAAGCAGCCAACATCCATTTGCCGTATTGACCAGCGCCGGTCAATACGGCAAGGAACTGCAGGTTGATGAATATGTCACACAGCCATGGCCGAAATCAATGCTCGGCAAGACCACTCAATTACGCACCGCGAGTCCAGGAGTAAAAGTTCATTGTCAATCATTCGCCTACGGCCCCTTGCAGAATGGCTATGGGCGAGCGCCGCAAAGCAGGCCGCGCAGTCAGCATGGTCGCCAGCGAACCGACGACGATGACCGGGAACCCGCATATAAGGAAGAACTGCCAAGGAAAAACCATGGACAGACTGTGGACAAGCGGCCAGTAGACCATAGCTGTGCTCAGCCCGACCAGTCCGGTGCCACCTGCTGCGATGATAATGCCTGTGGTCATCACGATGGTGCCGTCCAATATGGATATAGCAGTCAACTGCTGCGGGTTCGCACCAGCAATTGACAGGAGCGCGAGATCGAGGTCACGATCCCGAGCGGCGATAGCGAATCCCGCAATCACGCCGACCAGGGCGACCAGCAGCGCTGCCCAGAAACCATAGAGCAACTCCAAGGTTCCTCCCGATGTGACATTCTCTATTCCCGGTACCTTGTTCATGGCGATGGTACTGGTGCCTCCGGCAGCCAACAGACCACCGACCAGAAACATACAGGCAGTCAGAGCTATAACTGTTGAACCGAATGTCGTATCTCGACTCCTGGCCACAGCCTGTGAACGTGCTATCCGCCAGACAGCAGATGACGAGGGGACCAGAGCAGTCCAAAGTTGAGTGACCCTGCTTATAACTGGCCCCCCAGAACGTGCCAAGGCAATCAGCAGCAAGAGAATAGCAAACAGCGGTCCACTTCCAACGGTACTTATGACTGCCTGAATCTGCTTAGGGTCCGAAAGATAGGCAAAGACAGGCAACGGCAATAGCAGCAATACCAGCCCAAGGAAAAGGGACACGAGACCGCGTCCATGTCGGGGCCGGTCAATCGATTCGCTCTCCTCAGCACAGCGCACTACCCGGACGGGTGTCATCTTCCCCAAATCCCGCAATGTCCGGCTGGTCGCCAAGACGGCCGTGGCCAATCCCACTGCAAGACCAGTCAGGGCAGATCTGGTAAAACCGTGCCAGGTAAAAGCGAAATGTACCGGTATTCGCATCCCTGTGGAATACCAATCGAGGATCCTTCCAGCCAGCGCAGGTGAAAGAGCCACGGCAACAAGGGAAGCCGGCAGAACCAAAATCATCACCTGCAAAAGCGTAAGCACCAGGATCTGCTTAGGCGTGGCTCCCAGCAGCGAGAGAAGGGCCAGCCCCTGCCGACGTTGGCGAATTGATGCCTGCAGGGTCTGCTTGATCACCAGGCAACCGAGCACAATGACTGTGAGAAAGACCAGACTCAGGGCCGATGCGAGACTCTTGGCAGGATCCCTGGTCTTGACTGACAAACTTTGGTAATAGCTGTTAATGCCCATGCTCACGCTCATGGCACAGAGCAGGGTTTGGGTGACCACAAGAACGATAAAGACGCCAGCCCAGATGCCACTATTGGCTTTCAGGTCACGCAAGGCCCAAGTCATGTTTCATTCACCTGCCACGTCCTCGTGCGTACACTCGACTACATTCCTGTATTTACATGAATAGCCGATCGGCGCGTAAGACAACATCCGGCAAACCCCTGAAACGACCCTGAATCAACCCTGATTCCCTCTCGCAATGGACCGTCGACCACTCCCTTGCTATTCAACTATCAAGGTGCTGCCCCGTGCTATTCTGATGGCCAGAATCTGATTCAGGTTCCCGGACGATGGTCAAGTACCCGGACAGCGACAAGACTTGCCGAAAGGGAGTCATGTCCTCGTGGATCGTACTCATATTCGCTGGTATCTGTGAATCGGTCTGGGCCACCGCCCTGGGCAAGTCACAAGGCCTTACCAAAATCGTCCCTGACATCGTTTTTATTGTGGGATTGATTCTCAGCATGATGGGTCTAGCCTTTGCCATGCGCAACATCCCTGCCAGCACGGCCTACGCGGTCTGGGTCGGCATCGGAGCTGCCTTGACTGTCCTATACGCCATGGCTACGGGCTCAGAGCCTATTTCACTCGCCCGCATTCTGCTCATCATCGGTTTGGTCGCCTGCGTGGTCGGACTCAAGATCGTCAACTGAAAACAGTGCCTATCAAAGCAGATATATCCAAGCAGCAGAATCAATGAGGAAAGGAATCGCCATCATGACTGCAACAATACGGCAATGCACATCAGAGGATGCCGGACTAATACGTTCCTTGGGCATTACCACTTTTCGCGACACCTTCGCCGCCGACAACAGCCAAGAGAACATGGAAGACTACCTCCGGCACTCCTTCTCCCCCGAACTGGTCAAGTCACAACTGTCCGAACCTGAATCCGTTTTTCTTCTGGCCAGCGTGGACGGCACGCCCGCAGCATACATGCAGCTCAACACCGGGAAGGCGCAAACAGAGCAGTTCGGCGACACATCCATGGAGATCGAGCGACTATACGTCCTATCGGATTTCAAGCACCGCGGATTGGGCACCCTGTTGATCAATCGAGCCTTCAAACGTGCTAGAAACCAGAGCCTGAGCAAAATCTGGCTGGGCGTATGGGAGCACAATGATCCCGCCCAACGTTTCTACCAAACCATGGGTTTCAAACGGACCGGCGAGCATACCTTCATTTTGGGCACAGACATTCAGACAGACTGAATTATGACCACAGTGGTCATTTAATAGTTGCATCGGTACAAACAAGCGACACCGGAAGCCGCAAAATTGCTGATGGCCTCCGGTGCCGCTATTGACAACCAGCACAGGGCTGTTGCGGAACTGCTTACCTCTTCACTATTACTCGGCCCCTGTCAAGATCTTCGCTCGACAAAGACCAGTCCACTCATCAATCATCGAGAATCATGGATTCAAAACGCTTGCTGAACATCATTACCACAACAGCAACAACAACTTCCAAAGTGCCAATGATGAGGAATAGAGGAAGTTGCTGATCCAGCGACTTCAACCTTCCGTAGACGACCAGCATGATGGCGGTACCGATGGCTGCAGACAAGGTTAGTGAGGTCTGCATCTGCGTCTCGTAAGATTTCGGAGCAATGGCAGCAACAGTTGAGTTAGCTGCAACACCGTAAGGGAATCCACCGAAATTGCTGACCAAGTAATAAACCAGCAGCCATACCACCGAGTATTTTCCGGCGTGAGGATTGAGCACGACAGTCGGCACAATCAGGAGGAAATTGGCGATGCCGGAGAAAAAGAAACCGAAGCAGAGACGACTGGTCGACTTCCAACGCTTGCCAAGATCAGTGACCCAGAACCAGCTGAAGAAGAGCCCCGAGAGCAAAGAAATAATACCCACAATAGTTGTGAAAGATCCTGGCGCGATTTCGATGCCCCAGAACTTGCGGTTGATCCGCTGATCCAAGAACATCAGCAAGGTGGTTCCTTGGATGGCGTAATCCACACCAATCACGATTTGCATGATAAACAGTGGAGTCACTGCACGCAACCGATGCCGTTCAGTGCTGCTGATGCGCTTGGAACGCCAGATAATGGCAAAGAAGAGAATCGCCACCACAAATGTGCACGAACTGACGGTATTGGCCAGGCTGTTCACACTGACCTTCTTGGACAAGAGCAACACGGCTATAAAAGCAGCAATGACAACCAAGGCCACCAGAGCAATTAGACTATAGCGCTTCTTCTCTTGGACGCTCAAGGGTCTGGACGGCTTTGAACCCAAGGATCCAAAGAAACGTTTACCGGGCAAGCCGATAATAGCGGCATAGAGCAGAGCCGCGACAGCCCCGATAGCAAAGCCGTAATGATAGTTGACCAGCCCCAGTTGCGCAGAAATCACAGGAGTGATAAAGCCCGCTATGTTATTGGCGATGGCGTGAATAGCGAAGGCCCCGTCACGGCGGCTGTCATCGCGATGGAAGAGCATGCCGGTCAACGAGGCGTTGGAGGCACCGACGATAGGAATGTTCATGAGGACCATGCCCACTATGGCAAAAGCCCGACCCTGACCGATTGAGAATGCAGGGATAGCAAGAAGGCCACAGGACAGCCCCTTGGTGATATTGCCGATGACCAAAGCCTTGCGAGCGCCAAAAACTCGATCAGCCAACCAGCTACCCAGTATTTCGAACATGGAATTGATGGCCGCCACGATGGCGATAAGCTGGGCTGCCTCACCTTGGGTGAATCCCAATCCTTTGGTCCAGGGCTTGTAGAGATAGTAAATCATCACAGCCCCGTAAGAGGCCCAGCAGATGGAGTTGAAAAGGTTGCCCGTGGCGAGTATGCCAATGCCCTTGGGGTAACCGAAGAAGGAACGATCTGATCTTAGATGTTCCAATTCCTCCTCTTGACGATGGTCGACCTTGAGACCGGATTCATCGACCACCAGGTTTGAATCCTGCTGGTCCTTGTCCGACTGCTCGTCGACATGTTCCGATGATGTTGCCATACGCTTCTCCTCGCTTCTCAATGGCACCGACCCTCGTTGTTCGGCACCCTTTTGCTCTGCGTGGAACCACAGGCTGTTCCACTGTGAACGGTAAATCTTCTGTCCCTCGGCCTTAGGTGCAAAGAGAACGGAAAAAGGTGGATATTTCTCGGTAATACCGTCTGGCGGCTACTTGACAAAACTCCCCTGGCAGGTCGTTCCTTGCTCAGAAAGCGTGCCATTGCAAGGATTAGGAAGATATAGAAGCTAGCCAGAACAACTCCAAACCAAAGACACAAGATTGTCCACCCATTCGACGATTTCCCCCACCTTCATGATCGGGCTTACGTCCATAGACTGATGAGGTAAGGCGCACGAAGGCGTCGGGGCAGAGCGGCGCCGACGGATCGGAGACGACCCGACGGAAAGCATGACCGGCCAGAATCCGCCTGTCAGCGGAGGAAGTAGGTAATTCATCATGACATCATCCATGCACACTGATCAGGACTGCGTCGACGAGGCGGCCCGTCAGATCTACATCGGCAACACGGGCACCGTGGACTTCGACCTGAAACTGCCGACCGAGGGGGTGGATGGAACCACCATCGAATGGACCAGCAGCGACGATCGATGGGTGAACCCTCAAGGCAAGGTCAATCAGCCCGAATACGGCCTAGGCGACAGGAACGTGACCCTGACCGCGACCGTCACCAAGGGTGGTGCCAAGGCGCAGCGCAGCTTCGACGTGACCGTGTTGCAGATGCCCAACAAGATTGAAGTGCGCAAGGTCTACCCCATCGAGATCAAGGCGCGCAAGGGCGTCACCTACTATCTGCCCATGTTCACGGCCGTGCTGACCAAGGACGGACAAAAGGTCTCCCAGCGGGTCAACTGGGACGAAGGCGTTGAGCAGCGGGACGGGCAGACCGGTGAACACGACTTCCAAGGATCCATCGACGGCAGCGGCATCCGTGTGCAATGCAAGGTTCAGGTGATTGACGAAGACCCCGAACAGCCAGTGGATTCCAGCCCTAAGGTCCGCCGCGTGCCTATCAGCCGGGTTCGGCTGACCGGCGATGGAATGCTGGCAGACAACCAGCGCCGACGGATAGCCTTTCTGAAGACCCTGGACGACGATCAGCTCCTGGTTGAGTTCCGCCGAGCCTCCCACCTGGACACCAAGGGAGCCAAGCCCATGATCGGCTGGGACGCTCCGGACTCCAACCTGCGCGGCCACACCACCGGCCACGTCCTGTCCGCATACGCCTTGGGGTATGCGGCTACGGGCGACGAGGACATTCGGACCAAGCTGACCTATCTGGTCGACGGGCTCGCCGAGGTCCAGACCGCCTTTGCAAAGAGCGGTACCACCAAGCCGGGCTTCCTGTCGGCCTACGACGAGAGCCAGTTCGACAAGCTGGAACAGTACGCGCCCTACCCCACCATCTGGGCGCCCTACTACACCCTGCACAAGATCCTGGCGGGGCTGATCGACGCCTACCACTTCGCTGGCAATGAAACGGCTCTGCGCGTGGCCTCGGATCTGGGCGACTGGGTCTATGACCGCGTCCACCGACTCCCCCACGAGCAGCTGCAGAACATGTGGAGCATGTATATCGCTGGCGAGTTCGGCGGCATGAACGAATCCCTGGCCCATCTGTACGCCATCACCGGCCGTAAGGAGCACCTGGAGGCCGCCCGCCTCTTCGACAACGACCGTCTCATGGTCCCCATGCGTCAGAAGGTGGATGCCCTGGGCGGGCTGCATGGCAACCAGCACATCCCCCAGGTCATCGGTTCGGTGGAGCTCTTCCGCCATACCGGGCTGCCCTACTACCTGCAGCAGGCCGAGTTCTTCCTCAAGTCGGTCATGGGCCACCACATCTATGCCATGGGCGGCACCGGGCAAGGGGAGATGTTCCAGCAGCCCGACGTGATCGGCGCCCTGCTCAAGGACAACACCGCCGAGTCCTGCGCCTCCTACAATCTGCTCAAGCTGTCGGCGCTCCTGTTCTCCTTCGACCCAGACCAGGAGTATGCAGACTACACCGAGCTGACCACGCTCAACCACATCGCCGCCAGCACCGACCATGTGCCCCAGGGCGGCAGCCTCTACTTCTTCCCCACCCAACCGGGCGGCCGCAAGGAGTTCGATGAGGAGAACAGCTGCTGCCACGGCACCGGCCTGGAATCGCACTTCTACTACGCCGATGGAGCCTTCTACACGGACGAAACGACCCTGTGGATCGAGCAGTATCTGCCCTGCAGCCTGAACGACATCGACCGGAAGATTGCCCTGAACGTGGACGTGGACGACCGGCACCCCGAGAAGGTGACCATCACCATAGAGGCCCTGGATAGGCCGTGCCTGGCCCTGCGCATCCCCGCCTGGACCCGCGGCAGGTTCCACATCGACATCGATGGCACCTCAGTCGCCCAGGATCTCATGGGTACCGACCCGGCTGTGGCGGTCCTGGATGCGAGCGCCTGCGGTCTGGATTCCTGGTCAGGAACCACCGTCATGCTGACATTCGACCCGACCATCCGGCTGATCGGCACCCCTGACAGGCCCTCCCTGGCCGCCGTGGCCTGGGGCCCCTACGTGCTTGCCGCCTTGAGCCCCAGCACCGATATGCAGAGCCTCAACATCGACAGAAAAGATCCCGGGTCAGCCTTTGAACGCCAGGGCGAAAAGCTGGTCTTCCGTCACCGGGACAGCGGCTTGGAATTCGTCCCCCTCTGGACCATTGACCATGACCAGCCCTACCATGCCTACGTCGAGGTGGCCAGCCACTGACCGCGTCCTCAGGCCAAGATTTCACAGACAGTAAGGACGGTCAGCACGGATCAGGCAATCATCACCAGTTTCCCCAACGATGTGGCGGTATTCAAATCCGCAGGGCGCTTCATCGGCACCCCAGGATGGATTCACGAGCGCCGCACCGTTGACAGCTTTGAGCTGATTCTGGTTGAAGAGGGTGTCCTCCCGCTGACCGTAGCCGGACGACAACGTGATCTGAAGGCAGGCGGTCTGCTGTTGATCCCGCCCGGCACCCCTCATGAGGGCAGTCGACGGCTGGGACAAGAGCCGCTGACCTTCTACTGGGCCCACTTCACCTTGCCCGACTGGCAAAGGGTTCAGAATCTGCCTGACGAACAGAGGAATAAAAAGAACCAGAGCGTGGCACGAGTGGTGCTGCCCCTGGATTTTCGTCTGGCAGACAACAACCGGGTGACCGTCATGTTCAACCAGCTGCTGGACATCTATCAGCGCACCTACCCGAATCCCAGCCCCTACTGCAGCTATTTCATGACCTGTCTGCTCATGGAGATCTCCATGGGAAGGCCCGCGCCCAAGAACCCTCAGGAAGCGGACGACGAGGACAGCACCCTCCAGAAGGTCCAGGATTGGATCCGCATCAACGCCTGCGACCGGATCAGTGTGGCCAGCGTGGCGGAGAACTTCAATTACTCGCCCTCCTACCTGTCGACCATCTACAAGCGGCGGTTCGGCATAGGCATCACCGGGCAGATCAGGCGGGTGCGCATCGAAAGGGCGCAGGAGCTGCTCCTGTCGACCTCCATGGGCGTCAGCCAAATCGCCGAGGCCTGCGGGTATGACGACCCCAAGTACTTCATGCGGGTCTTCAAACGGTTCTCCGGCCTGACACCAACCAGGTACCGGTCCAGCTTTTCCCTGCGGCACTACAACAACGCCTGAAGTCCTTAGACTGAAAGCATGAGAATCGTCATTCAGCGGGTCAGCCGTGCCCGGGTCGATGTGGTCGACGAACAGGGGCAGCCGGATCCTGATTTTAAACCCCAAAGCATCGGCACAGGACTCTTGCTCCTGGTGGCCGTCCAGGACGGCGACGGTGATTCCCAGGTGGAATATGTTGTACGTAAGCTGACCCGGATGCGTATCTTCGCCGACGAGGAGGGCCGGATGAACCGGTCGGTCCTGGACTGCGGCGGCTCCATCCTCTCCATCTCCCAGTTCACACTATATGCTGATCTGCGTCGCGGCAACCGTCCCAGCTTCATGGCGGCCGGAGAGCCCCAACATGCCCAGAGCATCTGGCAGGACCTGAACCGGGCCCTGGCCGCGACCGGTGTCCCTGTCGCCGAAGGTCGCTTCGGTGCCCACATGCGAGTGGATCTGGTCAACGACGGCCCTGTGACCATCCTGCTGGACACCGACAGGCTGATGAAGCCGGCAGCCTCTTCAACGGCTATTTGACTATGGGCCGCAGTGGTGCCGACACATCCAGCTGATGCTTGTCGCCGATCTTGGACGGGTCGTTGATGATCTTGTCGACCACGGCCTGCTTGAGCTTCAGGTCGGAACCGTCGCCCCAGATGATGACATGCTTGCCCTGGTCCAGCTCGGTGGTGATCGAGTCCTGGGTTTCCGCAGTAACCTTGGTCACCGAATGACGCATGGCCTCGGGCATGGTCGACAGAATCCGCAGGGTCTGCCTGACCGCCTGATCCTGCTGGGCCCGCTTGACGGTGGCCACCTGGATGACCGGCACCCCGTCCACCGGCTTGGCCACGGTGTTGAGCGCCCTCCCCTGCCGGTCGACGGCCGTCAGCTTGCCCTGTGCATCCTTGAAGACCGCAGTGGGCTCCTGGGCATCGAAGGTCACCTCCAGACCATGCGGAAAAGTCTTGCGGACCCTGGCATCGGTCACCCCGGCCATGCCGCTGATCTCCTGCTCGACGCCATTGGCCGAAATCAGCAACAGCGAGCGATCCCCCTGATGGGCCACGATTGAGGCCACCCGATCGTCGGACACCCAGGCATTGCCGCCGCTGACATTGATCTGGTCGGTCTGCAGGCGGAAGACCGGCGAGAGGAAGAGCAGCCATGCCAGTCCTGTAATCAGAGCCATGACCAGGATGACGACACCCGTCCGGATCAGGACCAGCCTACGGCTGACCTTCTTCTTCTCGCGCACACGGGCCTGAAAGTCCAGCACCTTAGGCCTGACGAAGATCCCCAGCCCCTGCTCCTCCTGGTCGGTGCCGATCCTGCCTGAGACGGGCCGGTCCGGCGGTATGGTCCGGGCATCGACGAATCCGCCGGCCGAACCTGTCGAGCGTGCGGCCGCGGACTTGGAGGCTGACGTGCTGCTGCTCTTTACCAGAGAGCGAGAGGACGAAGAGGCCGACCTTGGGCTACGTGTCCGGGATCCGCCTTCATTCTTGGCACGATTGGGACGACCCTTGAGGCGCTTGGACCGCTTGAGACGCCTGCCCCCGCCGCCTGTCTTTTCAGCCTTGGACCGGCGACCTGCCAGTCCCGCAGCATCGGAAGCGGCCGACCTGCCCGATCTGGCGGTTCTGCCGGTCTGCGGTTCCTCTCCCAAAGGCTTGGTGGTGCGCCCGGACCGGGCCGTCCGTGCGGCCTTGGCAGCCCGTACGGCCCTGGTCCTGGACGGAGCCCCGCTGGAGGCACGGCGACCCTTGCCGGGCTTCACTGCTCATCCCGTTCAGCCAGCCTGTCGAGAATGACCGGCCCCATGGCGGTGACATCGCCGGCGCCCACGGTCAGGATCACATCCCCCGGCTCCGCCCGCTCGGCCAGATCCACAGCGGCCTGATGCATGTCCGGGCAGGTCCGGAAGACGGCCTCAGTCGACTGATGCCCTGACTTCTGGGGCTTTTGATCCGATGCCTTGAGGGCCGCTGTGGGGATGGTTCCGGCATCCACACCCGGAAAATCGCTGGCCAGCTCACGCGCGGGGAAGATGTCGGTGACGGTCACATCGTCCGCCAGGGACAAAGCCTGCGCAAAACGGTCGGCAAAGATGGCGGTGCGCGAATACAGGTGGGGTTGGAAAAGCACCCTGATGGTCCGGCCCGGGTAGCGTCGTCTGGCGGCGGTCAGCAGGGCGGCGATCTCCGTGGGATGATGGGCGTAATCGTCCACTACGGTGACCCCATGCCGGCATCCGCGGACCTCGAAGCGTCGGGAAGCCCCACGGAAGTCGGCGGCGGAGGCGGCGGCCGCATCAGGATCCATCCCCAGCAGGATGGCGGCGATGATGGCTGCGGCGGCATTGCGGGCGTTGTGGATGCCGGGAATCGCCAGGTCCACCTGCAGATCGAGCGGCTTGCCGGCCTCCAACCCTGCCGCCTGGAGCACCTGCGCGGGGAGAGCCAGACGGCAATGCTCACGACCGCTGCCGCTGCTCTCGGACTCGGACCCGATGCGCACCAGGCCCAGAATCCCAGGCAGGGATTCAGCACTCAGTCGGGGATTCGAAGCATAGACGATGATCTTGGCCTGGCAGTCCCCGTGCAGCCGCTGCAGCACCTCCAGGGCGCCCTGGTCATCCCCGCAGACCACCAGGAAACGTCGGGCATGCCGGGCATGTTCCACAAAGGCCTGGTGGAAGGCGTCAGCCGTGCCGTAGTGGTCCAGATGGTCGGGCTCCGCATTGGTGATGATGGCGATGTCGGGAGTGTACTTGCCAAAGCTGCCGTCGGACTCGTCCGCCTCGGCCACCAGGACCCGTCCGGCTCCAACATGCCCGCCGTCCATGGGCCCCTGGCCGCTCTGGAGGCTGCCCCCGATGGCGTAGCTGGGATCGGCCAGATCCCCTTGGCCACCCTTGGTCAGCAAGTGGGCCAAAAGGGCGCTGGTCGTGGTCTTGCCATGGGCTCCGGCCACGGTGACCGAGATCCTGGAGGCCATGAGCAGAGCCAGAACGTCACTGCGATGGACCAGCCGGGCACCGGCATCACGAGCTGCCAAAATCTCGGGATTGTCGGGCTTGATGGCACTGGACCAGACCACCGTTCGCGCCCCGGCCACGTTGCGGGCATCCTGGCCGATGGCGACCCGGATTCCCAGCTGACGCAGGCGTCGGGTCTTGTCCCCCTCGGCGCGGTCGGATCCGGAGACCTGAACCCCCTCCTGGTGAAGCATCTCGGCCAGCACGCTCATCCCGGCCCCACCGATGCCGATGAAGTGTGTGGGCCCCAGATCCTTGGGGTCGCGCACTCCGGCCCGGGCCAGGGCAGGCAGGCAGGGGTCCAGGGCCGGCAGGGACCGGTCACCACCGTCCTGTCGATCGGGCACTGTATTCAATTTATGCTTGGGCACAGTAGTTGCATCTCCTCCAACAGTTCAGGACCATTCAGGACGGTCGTCCGTCGCCTGCCTCCATTATGCCCGATTAGGCCCTCCCTGAGTCCTTGCGGGCGACGTGTTGGTCGGCCATGGTCAGGATCTGCTCGGCCATCACCTGGGCGGCATCGCGAATCCCATACCCCCAGGCCCGTCGGCGCATGTCAGCCAGCCTATCCCCGTCGGCCATAAGAGCAGGGACATGGTCAGCCACCCATTCGGCATCCAGGGCCGCATCATCCACCATGAGCCCTCCCCCGGCACGGACGACCGGCTGCGCATTGAACCGCTGCTCCCCGTTGCCGATGGGCAGGGGCACGTAGACGGCGGGCACACCCAGGGCGGCCAGCTCGCTGACAGAGCCGGCACCAGCCCTGCAGACCACCAGATCAGCGCAGGCAAAGGCCAGATCGATCCGTTCCAGATATTCGGCCATGTGGTAGTCCCCCTGGCCCTGATGAGCCGGGTCCAGATCGTTGATGGCCCCATCACCCAGGTCAGCCGCAACCTGCTGCCTGACCTGGTCGGCCTTGCCGCGGCCCGTCAGGTGGATGACCTGGGTTCGATCCAACAACTGCCTGGCCGCGCCAGCGACCGCCTTGTTCAGGCTGAGAGCACCCAAGGATCCCCCGGTGACCAGCAGGATGGGCCTATCGGGATCCAACCCCAGAGACTGCGCAGACTCCCGGCGGGCTCCTGCAGGGTCAGCCTCCATCCGCTTGGCCAGTCGAGCGATGGCCGGCCGCAGGGGCAGACCCACGCGACGCACCGGTACTCCGGCCCGGGCCCGGATGCCGGTATCCTCATAGGCCGTACCCACGAAATCGGCCCAGCGGGCACCCAGCTTGTTGGCCATGCCCGCCCGGGCGTTCTGCTCATGGACAACGATGGGCAGACCCAGGTTTCGTGCGGCCCTGTAGGCAGGCGCCGAGGCATAGCCGCCAAAGCCGACCACCAGGTCGGCCGACCGATCCCGCAAATACCCTCGTACCCGCTGCACCTCACGCCGCCAACGCCGGGGGAAGTCCAGGGCGGCCTTGCCGGGACGACGAGGAAAGGGAACCTTCTCGATCGGATCCAGGGGAAGTCCGGCAGCCGGCACCAGGTCGTGCTCCAGCCCGACGGCAGTGCCGATCACGCTGACAGAAGCCTGGGGGCAGCGCTCCCGAATGGCCGCAGCCACACTGAGCAGGGGGTTGACATGCCCTGCCGTCCCCCCGCCGGCCAGCACCAGATGGGGACCAGCGCCTTTCCCGGCATGCTCCTGGGCATCCCCAGGCATCCCTTTCTCGGTCCTCGTCGCTGTCGTCATCCGCGAATCCGCTTCCTTTCCGCCTTGTCCATTCCGCATCTCAGGACCCGTCCGTGGCTGCCATCACGTCCGGCTGGGTCCGAATCATCTTCAGAGCCACCCCGGCCGAAGCCAGGCAGGAGATCAGGGCCGTCCCTCCAGCCGATACGAAGGGCAGGGGCAGCCCGATGACCGGCAGCAGCCCTAGAACCACGCAGATGTTGACCAAGGCCTGGCCCACCAGCCACACATCCAGGCAGATCAGCACCATGCCCGCATACCGGTCCTTGGTGGTCAGGGCTATCCTCAGCATGCACCAGCCCATGACCACGAAGACCAGAATAAGCATGGCCGCCCCTACAAAGCCCAGCTCCTCGCCGATGACAGCGAAGATGAAGTCATTGTGTGCCTCGGGCAGGTAGTTCCACTTCTCCCTGGAGTTGCCCAGCCCGACCCCGGTCAGACCCCCCGAGGCCATGGCGTAGAGCCCGTGTATGGACTGGTAGCAGACCCCCTGAATGTCATCCTCCGAGCACTTGCCATAGGCGGCCATGATCCGCTGGGTCCGGTTGCTGTTGCCGTAGACCGAAAAACCGATGACCGCGGCCATCCCCAGGACTGCCAGGCTGAGCAGCCAGCGCAGGGGGAAGCCCGAGACCAGGAAGGCTACGAAGCCGATGATGACGATGATCATGGCCGTCCCCAGGTCCTTGCCCAGCATGATCAGCAGGAAACTGACGATAAAACCGGCGGCCGGCTTGGCATAGGCCTTGGCCAGGCTCTTCAGGTCGGAATCCTTGCCGACCTGCCGCTGGGCTTCGATCAGGGCCTGGGGCAGCCACAGACACAGGGCCAGCTTGAGCAGCTCGGCCGGCTGCATGGAGACGCCCCCAATCGAGATCCATCCCTCGTTGCCGTTGGCAGAGCGTCCAAGCGGTGTCCGGGTCAACAGCTGGACGCCCTGGCTGACGATCAGAAACCAGGTGCTCCAGTTCCGATAGTGGTCGACACTGATCCTCACGGCCAGAAGGGCCAACAAGAGCCCAAACACTGCATATATGCTCTGACGAATGACCTGGCTCCAGGGTGAGCTGCCCTGGGCCACCAGATCCACAGCCGAGGAGGAGAAAACCATCATCAGGCCGAAGACCGTGGTGGCGACGACCGTGGCCAGAAAGCCGTAGTAGCACCAGAGCGGGTTGAGAATGGCCCGCCAGCCCCGGTAGCCCCCCTTGCCTCCAGACCCCTGGGAGGGGGCCTTGTTGGAATCAGTGCCGCGCTTCATGCTCGTGGACCCATTGTGTTGCCTGCTTGGCAAACTGGTCGCCCCGGTCGGCATAGGAGGCGAACTGATCCATGGAGGCGCAGGCGGGGGCCAGCAGAACCACCTGACCGGGCTGTGCATAGGAGCCGGCCGCGCAAACGGCCCGGGCCATGACCTGGTCGCCTGCACCAGGGTCGATCAGGGTAACCGGAAGATCGGGCGCCTGATCCTTGATAGCCTGGACCATCGGCTGCTGGTCCTGGCCGATGACCACGGCTGCTGCCAGCTTGGATCTGCGGGAC
Source organism: Bifidobacterium asteroides (assembly GCF_009683175.1). GTDB lineage: Bacteria > Actinomycetota > Actinomycetes > Actinomycetales > Bifidobacteriaceae > Bombiscardovia > Bombiscardovia asteroides_H. Next base: position 126,291 of record NZ_WKKW01000003.1, on the reverse strand, counting down.
CGAACCAGATCGTCGAATCGGGCGCCCTTGGCCAGCCCGCCGGCCAACCAGACCACCTGGCCGTCATGGTAACTGGCCAGGGAGGCCTCGGCGGCGTGGGCGTTGGTGGCCTTGGAATCGTCTACAAAGCGGATGGCCTGCGAACCCTGGCCCAGGGTGGCCACGGTGCTGATCCTGTGGTCACCGGGCGTGAAAGCGCGCATGGCCTCGATGGCCGCATCGACCCGGGCCCCAGCGCCCAGGGCCAGAGCCAGAGCGCAGAGGGCATCAGCAAGCAGATGGGGGTAGACCGTACCATCGGGCTCGCACAGGTCCGTCAGATCGGCCACCCGGACCAGCCTGACGCCCTCCTCAAGGTCCTGACCGGTCAATCCGCTGCGGTCCACGACCCAGCCGTCCTCCACGCCCAGCTGCCCGGACTCGGGTCGCTCCAGGGTGAAGCCCACCCGTCGGCAACCGGAGGCCGGCTGAGCCTGTCCGGCCAGGTCGGAGACCCGGGAGTCGTCGGCGTTGTAGACCAGGGCCTTGCGTACGCCCCGGTAGATGCGCGCCTTGTCGGCCGCATAGGCCTCGAAGCCCCCATGCCAGTCCAGGTGGTCGTCGGCCAGATTGGTGATGGCCGCGCACTCCAGGGCCGGCGAGAAGGTGAAGTGCAGCTGGAAGGAGCTCAGCTCCACGCAGAGCATGTCATTGTCGGGATCCAGGACGGCTGTGGAGACGGCCTTGCCGATGTTGCCCACCGCAGGGGCCGTAAACCCACTGGCCTGCATCATGGAGGCTACCATCCTGGTGGTCGAGGTCTTGCCGTTGGTGCCGGTGATCCCGATCCAGGGGGCTGGACGGCCGGTCCGGGCTGAGGGCACCCGCAGCAGCCAAGCCATCTCCACCTCGCTGACCACGGGGATGCCCCGACGCTGTGCCTCAAGGATAAATGGGGTGCGCGGATTGAAGACAGGAGAAGCCATGACCAGGTCCACCCGGCTCCAATCCACCTGGTCGAAGTCATGCAGATCGGCCTGTGGAGCGCGCTGGTCCACAGTGGTCACCCCGGCTGCACGGCCTTGCAGGGCTGCGGCCACGCTCCGTCCGGAAATGCCCAGCCCGGCGACCAGTACACGCTTCTGGCTCAAGTCCATGTTCATGAATACCTCATTCCGCTAGCTCCGGCACCTGCTTGGCATGATACCGGCTGCCGAAGTCCGGTACCGTGAATGGACGCACTCAGATGGGCAGCCCGGAGCGGACCACCCAGTCCGCATAGAAGCAGACCAGGGCCAGCAGGACGAAGATCAGGTCCACCATCCAGAACCGGACAACCACCTTGGACTCCTGCCAGCCCATCAGCTCGAAGTGGTGGTGGATGGGCGCCATCTTGAAGACCCGCTTGTGGGTGAGCTTGAAGTAGCCCACCTGGATGACGTCGGAGGCGGCCTCTCCCACGAAGAGCCCGCCCAGGATGACCGCCAGCAGCTCGGTATGGGTGGCGATGGACAGGGCTGCGAAGAGCCCGCCCAGAGCCAGGGATCCGGTGTCTCCCATGAAGATGGAGGCCGGATTGGTGTTGTACCAGAGGAAGCCGAAGCAGGCCACGGCCGCGCAGCAGGCGATGATGGCCAGGTCCAGGGGGTCGGAGACCGCATAGGCATGTCCGGGATGGCTGCCGCCCTTCAGGTGGTAACTCTCCCAGAAGGCGATGACCGTGTAACCCACGAAGGCGATCATGGAGGAGCCCGAAGCCAGCCCGTCCAGGCCGTCAGTCAGGTTGACGGCATTGCTCCAGGCCGTCATCAGCAGATTGACCCAGATGATGAAGAGCACCACGGACAGGACGCTGCCCGCCATTCGGAAGTCGATGATGGGCTGCTCCACGAAGGATATGCCCGCCTGGGCGCTGGGGTAGCCGTTCTTGGTGGGCAGCTTCAGGGCCAGCACCGCGTATATGGTGGCCAGAATGAACTGACCGATGAACTTGGCCCTGACCGACAGGCCCAGGTTCTGCTTTTTGCGCACCTTGGCGAAATCGTCGATGAAGCCCAGGAAGCCCATGGAGAGCATGGCGAACAGGACCAGCATGGCCGACAGGGACACGGACTCCCCCCGCGACAGGTAGCGGTAGAGCGCCGAGGCCGCCCAGCCCAGCAGGATGGCCAGGTTGATGACCAGCCCGCCCATGGTCGGGGTGCCGCGCTTGACCAGGTGGGACTTGGGCCCGTCCTGGCGGATGTACTGGCCGTAGTGCAGGCGGTGGACCAGCCGTATCAGCAGGGGGGTCCCCGCCAGCGTCACCACCAGGGCGACCAGGATTCCGATGATGAGGGCAATCACAGTGTGTACTCCAACTCTTGGATTCTGTCCTTGAATATTAGACCCCGCTGCGGGGATGCCGATGGACCCATGGCTCAGCCCTGCCACCGGTCGGCCAGATCGGACAGGCCGGACATGTGCGAGCCCTTGAGCAGAACCAGATTCTGCCGGTCCGAATGCCTGGCGCACAGGCGGCGGACCATCTGGTCGGCCTGGTCAGCGTCCTGGGCAAAGAGGACACGCATGGACCCAGGCTGATCCTCGCTCGGATCGGATGGGCCGCCGGCACCACGGACCAGGGCCTGGACCAGAGCATCCATCTGTTGGTCCCGGCAACCCACCGCGACCAATGCATCAATGCCCTGACGACGGCAGTAGGCGCCAATCTCCTGGTGCAGATGCTCCCCTCGATCGCCCAGCTCAAGCATGACCCCCAGGACCGCTATCCGATAGACCGGGCCATCGGATCCCTTCCAGGCGGACAGGGCGTCCAGACCGGCCCGCACGGAGTCGGGATTGGCATTGAAGGAATCATCGATCAGGGTGAAGGAGGCATCAGGCAACCGGACCGACGATAGGGCCATCCGATGCGGACTGATTTGCCGCTGTCGGCCCAGCTCATCGGCGATGCGCTCTGCGTTCAGACCAAGGGTGTGGGCCACCGTGGCGGCGGCCAGGGCGTTCATGACGTTGTGCCGTCCGGGGATGCCCAGACGCAGCCGAACCGGCTGCTGGCCACGCAGGCACAGCTCGAAGGCCGGCCTGTCCAAGCTGTCACTGTCCAGAAAACGAGCCGAGCCGTCCAGGTCGCGGTCCTGCCCACCATCCTCAGTGGTCATCCCAAACCGCAGAACAGGCCCAGAGGCCAGATCGGCCATGGCGGCCACCCGGGGATCGTCGGCATTGAGCACGGCGGTCCCACCCGGCACCAGGCCCTGCACGATCTCGCTCTTGGCCTGGGCGATGCGCTCCACGGAGCCGAATTCACCCAGGTGGGCCACTCCCACTTTGAGGACCAGGGCGATGTCCGGGGGAACCATCCGGGTCAGACCTGCAATCTCGCCCACGTGGCTGGCTCCCATCTCCGCCACCAGGTAACGGGTGTCCGGCCCGACCTCCAAGGCGGTCAGAGGCAGACCGATCTCATTGTTGAAGGACCCGACCGGAGCCACCACAGGACCCAGCAGGGCCAGCAGGGAGGCCAGCAGATCCTTGGTCGTGGTCTTGCCGACAGAGCCGGTGATGCCGATGACAGTGAAGGGACCTTGTGCCTCGCGCCGACGGTCTATGTTGGCCCGGGCCAACAGACCCAGAGCCACAACTGTATCGTCCACAAGAATCTGAGGCAGGTCAGCACCTGGAACCAGGTGGTCGACCAGGGCCGCGCGGCAGCCCTTGATACCCAGACCGGGAACATAGTCATGGCCATCCACATGCTCGCCCTTGATGGCTACGAAGAGTCCATCGGCCCCCGCCTGCCGGGAATCGGTCACCACCCGCATGCGCACCGACCGCCGATCGGGTTCGCGACCGGGACCGGCCTCGACCAGCCGACCGTGCACATATTCGACGACCTCTTCCAGGGTCATGGGCATGGACCCGGCCCCTACAGACTGACTCATCCTCACCTCTCAGGACATTTCACGGGAGACGCGCAGGGCGCTCCTGATGTTGTTGCGTTTGACTCCGGCGGCCATGGTCATGGCGATGCACAGGGACAGGTCGTCGCTTTCTGCATCGGCGGGCAGGGACTGGCGGGCCAGGTCGTCCGATTCCTCGTTACGTCGGGCCACAATGGTGTGCCCGCCCAGGCTGAATCCGTATCGGCGGGCCCTGGAGATCAGGCGTACATGCCGCATATCGCGGGTTGAGCCCTCCTGGGCGCCTAAGGCCACCACATCCAGATTCACCGCCTGCAGGGCATCCCTGGCCAGGGTCTGTTCATCCACGGAGATGACCACGGCGGCCGCTCCGTCCTCCAGGGCAATGGACAGACTGCGCTGCACATCGAACATGCTCAGGGGGTATTCCAGGTCCAGTCGCCGGTCCAGCGAGTATGAGCCCTTGGCACTGAGAATACCGACGGGATTGCCCAACACGTGCAGGAAGTCGGCCAGGAGATCCACCTGGTCCTGCACCTGGGAACCGACCAGGGCAAAGACAGCCAGGGCTCCAGAAGGGTCTCCAGCGGCATTGGCCAGCAACTGGCCCATCTGCCAGGGGTGCATGGTGCCGAAGAGCAGGGGTATGTTGGCTCGTCCCACCTCTTGGCGGGCCGAAGTCGGCAGCAGGGCTGCGTAGGCCCCTCGACGCTCGGCCTCCTCGATCATGCCCTGGTCCACCTGCTGGTCTGCAGGCACATAAAGGCTGCCGGGCCGTACTGAGGGCAGGTCGTCCACCAGTGAGGTCACCGTGACTGGTTCAGCGAAGTCGGGGACCAGGGTAAGCCCGTAGCGCCCCTTGAGCTGACCCAGGGTCAACCGTCGGGAGATTGATTCACTCAGCGCACTCATGCTGCAATCTCTCCTTCGTCCGGGAACGCCATGATGCCTGCCGGTATCACCATGTTACCGGGATAGCATCGGTTCTGGGCTGGGACGTGGGGACCTGGTATTTCTGCATAAGGAATTCACCGATCTGGGCGAAGATGGGACCTGCGGTGACGCCGCCGAAAATCCCGGCGCTGCTGTGGGGGTTCTTCAGCACCACGGTGATCACAAAGCGGGGATCGTCAGCGGGCAGTATGCCCACCCAGTCGCTGACGATGCCGCCCAGCCTGCCGGAGCTGTCGGCTACCTCGGCGGTGCCGGTCTTGGCGGCTATCCTGTAGCCTTCCACCTTGACCGTCTTATCGTATTTCTCTGACACCGATTCCATTGCGTTCATGACCTCGGCGGCCACCTTCTCGTCCACGACCCTGACCTGATGAGCTTTGGGGGCGCCCTGACCGCGGATGATGGTCTGGTCGGAACGGACCCCCTTATTGGCAAGGGTGGCGATGGCATTGGTCAGCTGAACGGCGTTGGTGGCATAGCCTTGGCCGAACAGCACCGTGTTCCGGGTGCGCCGGTCCCAGGTCTGAGGTGTGGTCAGCAGCCCCTTGGACTCCCCCGGCAGACCCAGGGCCGAGACCTGGCCGATGCCGAAGCGGGTCAGATAGTCGTAACGCTTCTGGTCCGGATAGTTCTGGCCGGCCATGACCATGCCCACGTTGGAGGAATTCTGCAAAATTCCGGCCAGCGTCCAATGCTCGTCCCCATGGTTGAAGGAATCCTTGTACTGCTGGTTGTCGAGGGTGATGTGGTCGGGCACTGTAAAGCGGTCGGTCATGGAGTGCGCCTGCTCCTGGAGCATGCCAGCGGCCGAGATGGTCTTCCCGACCGATCCGGGCTCGAAAGTCTCCGCCACCGCCCTGGAGGAGTTGACCTTGGCCTGGTCGCTGCCCGCCTGGTAATCGTCGGAGTCGGCCAGGGCCAGGATCTCGTTGGTGCGGGTGTCCTGAACCACCGCCAGTGCCCAGTCCGCATGATAGTTCTGGCAGCCTGACTTGAGGGCCTGGCGGACATACCAGAGCACGTCCTGATCAATGGTCAATCTCACATCCTTGCCGTTGACCGGATTGCGCTGACGGGTCATGGTTCCGGGAATCTCCTGGCCCAGCATCCCCTGCTGATAGACCGTATAGCCGTCAGTGCCGGTCAGCCGCCGATTCTCCATCTGCTCGATCCCGGCCACTCCCTTGCCGCTGTCGTCGATGCCCCCGATCAGGGCTCCCATCAGATCCGCGTGAGGATAGGTGCGTTCGCTGCTCAGTTCGGCCGTGATGATCCCCTGCAGCCCCAGCTTGTCGATGGAGCGCTTGACCTCGGGAGTCACCCGTTTGGCCAGGACCACGTACCGTCCGGGAACGCTGAGCTTGCCGCCCAGCTCCATGGCGTTCATCCCCAGGGCCGGTGCCAGAAGACGTGCCACGCCGGCAGCACCGTCGGCACCCACCGGATGGCCCTTGATGCTGTGGCAGTCGTTTCCGGTGCGCTTGGTGCAGTTGATTGGTATGAAAGAGGCGGCCGCCTCGGGGTCGCCGATGATGTTGTATCGCTCCAGGCTCTGGGCCAGCACCCGGCCATTGACATCCAGGATGCGGCCACGCTGGGCCTTGATGGTGTGCGGCACGGTGCGACCTGCCGCAGCAGCCTGGGCCATGGACCTTCCGTCAAAGAGTTGGATGTAGGCCAGCTTGCCCAGGGCCAGAGCGGCCACCAGGATCAGAATCAGGCCCACAGACAGCGAACGCTTGCAGAAGGAAAGATGCCAGGAGCGCTTGGTTCCCTTGCCGCTCATGGATGCCCCGCCTTGCCATGGGCATCCTGAGGAGGCTTGTAGCCCTGCAGATCGATGGAGTTCAGACCCTGCTGTGGCTGCATGCCCAACTGCTGGGCCTTGTCCGGCAGAGAGGCCTGGAGCTGGTCGAGCTTGTTCTGGTCATCCTGGACGTCCTGGTTGAGATTGCTGATCTCATGCTGGATCCGGGTGGCCTCGAAAGAATCCTGGACCATCTGGGTGCGCAGCATCAGGGAGCCGAACATGCAGGCCGCCAGAAAAACCACCGATGTCATAATCCGCAGCAGAGGATTGCCCCGGGTCCGCGTCCAGCCGATCAGACGCCGGACCCCCTCAGCCACTGGACCTCGTTCCTGCTGGCGCGCCTTGCCTGCCTTGCCTGTGCCCTTGATCAGACTGAGCTCAGGCCTGGTGGGCATCTCCTGGATGCGGGGATGCCCCTTGTCCGGGGAGGCCTTGGAACGGACCGAACGTGCTGGCATGGTCATGACCGGCGCCTCGATTCCGAGCCGTGGCCGGGATGGCGATGATGACCATCTGAGAACTCACCACGGGCTTCGGACTCAAGCCGATGACGACGCTCCTCAGGGATTGTCCCAATCATCTCCACGGCCCGCAGGCGCACCGAGGCGGACCGGGGGTTGCTTTCCCGCTCGGCCACATCGGCCTTGATGGCCCCATGAGTCAGATCCGATAAGTAGGGACGGGCCTGATCGGGCACCACCGGCATGCCCGCCGGCAGGTCCACATGCAGCCCTGATGCCATGAAGCGCTTGACCATACGGTCTTCAAGGGAGTGGTAGGACTCCACAATCAGACGACCACCCTGGGTCAAGCGAAGAATGGCCTGAGGCAGGGTTCGCCGCAGGCGGTCTAGCTCTCCGTTGACCTCGATGCGCAGGGCTTGGAAGACCCTCTTGGCCGGATTGCCCGGAGGACGGTGGCCACGTGGCACAACCCTGTCAACCAGACGATCCAGCTGGGCCGAGGTGGTAAGCGGCTGCTCCTGCCTGACCTCCACGATGGCCCGGGCGATGCGTCCTGCATAGCGCTCCTCCCCATACCGGGAGAAGATGCCGGCCAACTGGTCCTGGTCGTACTCGGCCAGAACCTGTGCAGCCGTCAGCTCCTGGCTGGTGTCCATACGCATGTCCAACGGAGCGTCCTGCCGGTAGGTGAACCCCCTGTCGCGCTGGTCGATCTGCAGGGAGGACAGCCCCAGATCCATGAAGACCAGGTCTACCTGGCCCAGGCCCAGGGCATCCAGCTGCTGATCCAGCTGGTCAAAGGGGGCATGCACCGGGGTGAAGCGGTCGGCCAGGCCCTCGTCACGCATCCGGCCCGTGGCCAGGTCCAGAGCCTCAAGATCCCTGTCGATGCCAATAAGACGGGCCTGAGGACAGGACTTGAGGAAGGCGGTGGCGTGACCGGCCAGGCCCAGCGTGCAATCCAAAGCCACGGCCCCCCGGTGCTCCAAGGCGGGCCGGGCCAGCGCAAGACAGCGCTCCAGCAGGACGGGACGATGGACCATGCCGCTGTCCACAGCCTCCTGGTCGGGCGGATTGCGATTTTCCATGAGGGCCTCCATCAGCAATCCACCGCCGGAAGAACATCGTCGGCAATATCGGCGTAGCCCTGCTCCTTGCTTTCCAGGTAGGAGGACCAGGAATCCTGATCCCAAATCTCGGCACGGGTTCCCACACCGATGACCACGACGGGGCCGGTCAGCCGTGCGTAGGAGCGAAGCATGGGCGGAACCAGGATGCGCCCCTGCTTGTCGGGGATCTGGTCGACGGCGCCTGACAAAAATACGCGCAGGTAGTCCCTGGCTGACCTGTCGCCCATGGAAGTGTGTTGGATGCGCACGGCCATCCGCCGAAATTCCTCGGTGGGCAGCAGGCTGACGCAACGCTCCTGACCGCGGGCCATGACCAGACCCTGACCCAGCTGAGCGCGGAACTTGGCCGGCAGAGCCAGGCGTCCCTTGGAATCCATCTTGGGTGTGTAGGTACCCAGAAGCATGGGCGGCAGGGAAGGCGAGGAGGCATCTGCCTCGTATGTATCGGCCATGCCCCACCTCCAATGCCAGTTTGGTAACCATGGGACGACCCCATCGGGTAGCGTCCCCTACGCAATGCTCCCCACTTTACCCCACTTATCCCCATTGCTCACCACCATGACACCATTTCAGGCCCAAACCCAACCATTCGACTCACCAAAGGGACCGGCCCGGCGTTTCGCCACCCGTCAAAGAGAGCGCGGCCGAGGGTCTTCAGAGCCGAAAAAGTAGAGGTCGAGCGGTATATTGGATCATCCGATTTTTGAACATTGGACAGAACGGACGCACATGTCGAGCTATTCCTCACAGCTGCATGAAGAGCAGACGGCGGTGGACAGGGCCTACGGCCGTCTGGACGAGCTGCGGACACAGGCCAGGACCAGACTGGATGCAGTCAGGGCCGCCGGCTCACACGGATCCCCCACCCAGCGCACCGAGCGGGATTCCTTCGCCAACATGTATGAGGACCGGCTGACCCAGCTGCGGGCCGTGGAGGACCGTCTGGTCTTCGGCCGACTGGATACGGCCCAGGGCGGCCGGCGATATATCGGACGGCTGGGTCTGCTGGACAGCAACCACGAGCCCATTCTGACCGACTGGCGTGCCGAGGCCGCGCGCCCCTTCTACGAGGCCACCCCGGCGGACCACGGCGACATCGTCATGCGTCGGCACATCACCCTCAACTTCCGCCAGGTCACCGGCATCGAGGATGAGGTCCTGGACTTATCCGCCCCCGAGGTAGATAAGGCGGCCCAGGGCGGCACGCTTGCCGGCGAGGGCGCGCTCATGGCCTCCCTGTCCAGCCGCCGTACCGGGCAGATGACCGACATCGTAGCCACCATCCAGGCCGAACAGGACCGGATCATCCGCTCCCCCATGACCCGTCCGCTGGTGGTCCAGGGCGGGCCGGGAACCGGCAAGACGGCCGTGGCCCTGCATCGGGCGGCCTATCTGCTCTACACCCACCGGCGCAGACTGGAGAGTTCGGGCGTGCTCATCGTCGGGCCCAGCAACGCCTTCCTGCACTACATCGACCAGGTCCTGCCCTCCCTGGGTGAGACCGGAGTGCTCAGCCGCACCATAGGCGACCTCATCCCCGGCATCAGCACCGAACGCCAGGAGGACCCGCACGTGGCCCGACTCAAGGGGGACATCCGCATGGCCGAGGCCGTAGCCAACGCCGTCGCATCTCGGGAGCGGGTACCTGGCTCCCTGCCCACGGTCAAGGTGGACGGGGTTGCCGTACCCATGCTGGCGGTCGACCTGGAACAGGCCCTGGTCGATGCACGCCGCAGCCATCAACCCCACAACAAGGCCAGAAACACCTTCGTGCGCTCGGCCCTGAACGCCATGACCACCCGCTATGCCGAGGGAGTGGACTATCAGCCCGGAGCCGAGGAACTTGCCCGGGTCACCTCCCTGCTGCGTCTGAACGACCAGGTGCGACGGACCCTCAATCTGGCCTGGCTCCCCATGAACCCCCGCTGGCTGGTCAACGACCTCTGGTCCAGGCCGGACCGTCTGCGCCGGTTCGCCCCCTGGCTGACTCCTGAACAGATTGACCTGTTGACCCGCCAGGACGGCGCCGAACTGACCGTATCCGACATCCCCATCCTGGACGAGGCCATGGAGCTGCTGGGCCCCGACCCCCACCAGGCGGATCGAGATCAGGCTGAAAAGGCCCGCCGCGAGGAGGAACGTCGGTTTGCCAGCGACACTCTGGCTCAAAACGGCATCGGCACAGGCATCGTGACCTCGCAGATGCTGCTGGATTCCATCAACGGCCAGGACGATAACCAGGCAGCCACCCAGGCGGCCGGCGACCGAGAATGGGTCTACGGGCACATCGTGGTCGACGAGGCCCAGGAGCTGACGGCCATGGACTGGAGGATGCTGGTCCGGCGCTGCCCATCCCGGTCCTTTACCATCGTCGGGGATGTGGCCCAGACAGCGGCCCTTGGTGGCACACGGTCCTGGGCCTCCACCATGGACAAGCTTTTCGGCCCGGACGGGTGGGACCTGCGGCAGCTGACCATCGACTATCGCAACCCTCGCCAGGTATCCAACCTGGCCTCCTCCTTCGCAGCCTCCGAGGGTCTTGAGGTTTCCACACTCAAGGCCGTGCGCGAGGTGGAAGGATCAGTCAGTCATCTGCGAGCAGAGGATCAGGCCAGCCTGCTGGATCAGCTGCCTGACCTGGTGGGCGAATTGGCGGAACGCCATCTAGGCAAAGACGGTACCGGGCGCCTGGCCATCATCGTTCCCAGTGCCTTGGAAGCCGAGGTCAGCTCCCGGCTCCATATTGATAAGTCACAGGAGCACCAGATCATGGTCACGACCACCGGCCACACCAAGGGACTGGAATTCGACGCCGTGGTTCTGGTTGAACCTGGAGCCATTCAGGATGAAGCCCCCTCCAGACTGAGCGCGGCGGCCGACCTTTATGTGGCCATGACGCGACCGACCCAGGAGTTGGTCATCGCCCAGACATCCAAGGATCAGAGGCTGCTGGACCTGGGATGATGTGCCTATGTGCCTGAGTAGCTAATTTCAGGACTGTGCAGTTGCAGACTGCTCTTCAGCTGACTGGTCCTCGGCGCGCAGGGTATCGATGGCTTGTTGGAAGTCCTCCAGGTTGCTGAAGTTGCGGTATACCGAAGCGAAGCGCAGATAGGCCACCTCATCCAGCTCCCTGAGGGGCTTCAGGATGGCCCTGCCGACCTCTTCCGAATCAACCTGGGCCAGGCCGCGCGAACGTAGATCCTCTTCGACCTGCTGGCCCAGGAGCTTTAGGTCATTCTCATCGATGGGCCTACCCTGGCAGGCCTTCCTCACACCAGAGATGACCTTGTCGCGGTTGAAAGGCTCGGCATTGCCTGAGCGTTTCATGACCAAGAGAATCGAAGTCTCCACCGTGGTGAACCGACGCGAGCAGTTCGGACACTCACGGCGGCGTCTGATGGCATGGCCGTCGTCGCTGATTCGCGTATCCACAACCTTGGTATCGGGATTCTGGCAGAAAGGACAATGCATAGATAATATCATAGCGCCAAAGGACCGCGAGACCCACGTATACCGGGCCTATCAGCGTACAACCCTGGACAAACTCCTCGAATTCAGCTATCGCCTTCGTTCAGACGACAAGTCATTGAAACCCCTTCATTGATTCACTGGATTGAAAGTCACGGTCTCAATCGTCGCTGGGGATCAGAATTCGGTCGCCAACACGCAGATTGGGTGAAGACATATTGTTGATCTGCATGATGCGGTCCACGTTTTTAGTGACATCCTCACCTTGTGGTGTGATCGAGGCCGCGTAGGACCAGACGTTATCGCCCGGACGAACAGTTCTGGTGATGACCTCCTGCGGTCCTGGAGCGGAGCTGGCCGGTCGAGCCATCAATCCGATTCCAGCCAGGGTCAGAACAGCGACAGCCAGAAAAACCGCAAATCTATGCACAACGACACTCAGAAAACCTTGCTCGGACACACAGGCTTTAACAGCTCTACGAAGATGAGCCATGACGGACGAGAACACAGAACCTACATACGCCCGGCAGGCCGAAAACAGGTTCGACGGCGCAGACATGCGGGAACTGGCACAGGTACGAACAACCATGGCACACCTCTTTCGAACATTTGTTCTATCGAACAGATGTTCTCATTGTGGCACCGCAAGAGCCATTTGGCAAGGCTGATTCGAACATTTGTTTGATTTTTCACTCCCGGCAGGTTAGACTGAGTTCAGTTTGCAAGGAAAGGAGCCCATCGTGAGTACCATCCCCTTTACCGGGTCCATGGCTACGAGCTCCCTCAACCAGGCCACTGTCACCAACAGCGCCGACTCTCAGGAAGCCGCTGAAACCTCCGTCAACGCCGAGAGCCTGAATAAGGGATCCCGACCTAAGCTGACCGATCGCCAGGCCAGGGTTTTGGAAGCTATCAAGCGGCACCTGGCAGAGCGCGGATTCCTGCCCTCCTACAGGGAGATCGGCAAAGACGCAGGACTACGCAGCACTTCTTCCGTCAAGCACCAGCTTCAGGTCTTGCAGGATTTGGGCTACATTCGTCTGACTGCCAACAAGGGACGTGCCATAGAGTTGGTTCAGGACCAGCCTGAGCCGGCTGCAGGAACCGCCAAGATTGTACCCTTCCCCGACACGCAGGCCGACGAGGCAATCATGCAGTCGCGCGACGTGCCCCTGGTCGGCAGAATCGCCGCCGGTCAGCCCATTCTGGCCGAGCAGCATGTGGACGATGTCATGCGTCTGCCCGAACGTCTGACGGGATCCGGTGAGCTATTCATGCTCGAGGTCCATGGGGATTCCATGGTCGATGCCGCCATCTGCGACGGAGACTTTGTTGTCGTCCGCCGTCAGCAGGAAGCCGAGAACGGGGATATCGTCGCGGCTCTGCTGGACGATGGGGCCACGGTAAAGACCTTCCGACGCGAGAAGGACCACGTTTGGTTGATTCCCCACAACCCGGCATACTCCCCTATTGACGGCACCCATGCCGTCATCATGGGTAAGGTGGTCACCGTTCTGCGCAAGGTCTGAAGGCTACATGTCCAAATGCTCGCCGCTGCTGTCTCTGTGCCCCTGCGGCTCTATCTGAAAAGTCGTGTGTTCGACCGAGACCGGAAAATGATCGCGCAGGCAGCGTTGCATGCTGGTCAGAATACGTTCGTTTTCAACGGCCGTCGTACCCTTGGGAACGATTACGTGTGCTGTCAGCTGAGGCAGGCCGGTGGAGACGCTGTTGGCATGTAGGTCATGAACCTCAAGTACGCCAGGCACATCCTCCAGGTGCTTCCTGACCTTGGCCATGTCGAGGTCTGCTGGGGTCTCCTCAAGAAGCACGGAAACACTGCTGGCCAGCAGTTTGATAGCACGCGGAATCATCAGCAGAGCGATCAGACCTCCCGCTACGGCGTCAAATCCGGCCCAGCCGGTGAGCATCATGACCACTGCTGATACCAGAACCGCGACCGAACCCAGCGCATCGTTGACCACTTCGAGAAAAGCGGCGCGCATGTTCAGGTTGTCCTTATGCCCGGAGGCCAGGACCAGGATGGACCCCACATTGGCAGCCAGACCCAGGATGCCGAAGAAGAGCAACAGCCCCTGCTGATGGACCTGGTCCCGCCCAGGTGACCAGAGCCGCAAGACAGCCTCCACAATGGCGTAAATGCCCACAGCCAGCAGAACCAGAGCCCCGCCAGCCGCCGTGATGACCTCCAGGCGGGACCAGCCCCAGGTCCGCCGGTTTGTGGGGCGGCGCTCCATCAACACTGCAGTGACGGTGGAGGCGATCAGCACGGCCATGTCGGTCATCATGTGCCCGGCGTCGACCAGCAGGGCCAGGCTTCGGGTGACCAAGGCGCCGACGACTTCGGCCACGAAGACCGACCCCGTCAGTGCCAAGGTCGTCAGCAACTGTCGACGATGGGCGGACCCGCCGCCCTGGACAACACCTTCATGAGCGCTCATGCATACCCCGATTCATCAGTCACCAAGGTATGCCACCAGGGGGCACAAGGCAAGGGTGTTCTGGGAAATACTCAGAAGCCGAACTTGCTTGCCGTCTCCTTGAGGGTCTCGGCGGAACGCTTCAGAGCAGCCAGCTCTCCGTCGCTCAGAGGGGTGTTGATATGGGTGTTGACCCCGTCACGGTTGAGCACGCTGGGAACCGACATGCACACGTCGGAGATCCCATGGAAATCCTCCAGCAGGGAGCTGACCGGCAGGATCCGGTCGGTGCCGTTCAGGATGGACTCGATGATGTCCACGCCGGACATAGCGATGGCGAAGTTGGTCGCCCCCTTGCCCTCGATGATCTGGTAGGCGGCGTTCTTCACCTCCTGGTGGATCTCCTCACGCTTGGCCGCATCGAGGGGCTCATGGCCGGGCAGCTCCATCCAGTCGCACATGGGCACGCCGCCGATGGTGGCCGAGCTCCAGAGCGGGACCTCGGAGTCGCCGTGCTCGCCGGCGATGTAGGCATGGACGTTCTTGACGTTGACCCCGGTCTGCTGGCCGATCAGGTAGCGCAGGCGGGCAGAGTCCAGGTTGGTACCCGAGCCGAACATCTGATTGACCGGCAGTCCGGACAGCTCCAGGGAAACCCTGGTGACGATGTCAACGGGGTTGGTGATCAGCAGGAAGATGGCATTGGGGGCCACCTCGACCATCTGAGGGATGATGGACTTCATCATGTTGATGGTGGCGCCGGCCAGGTCAAGCCGAGTCTGCCCAGGCTTCTGCCTGGCTCCGGCCGTGATGACCACCATGTCGGCGTCGGCGCAGATCTGAGGATCGTCCGAGCCGTCGATGGTGACCGTGGGGTAGAAGCTGGATCCGTGCTGCATGTCGCGGACCTCGGCCTCAACACGCTGGGCGTTGATATCCTCAAGGACGATCTCCCGAGCCACACCGCGCTGGGCCGCCGAGAAGGCCAGGGTCGACCCCACGGCTCCGGCTCCTACGATCGCTAGCTTGGTTGGCTTGATTGATGATTCCGCCATAGTTTTATGGACCTCTCTTATCGGAACCCGGGAAACGGGTTTGCCGCTGACACAACATACGTAGTCTACCCAGCATAGGTGACCTGGCGTGCATCCGCCCCTTAGGAGTTCAGTCCTCCCGATGGCGTGTCACCCGCCGGAGCCTGCAAGGGCTTTTGATCAATGGCCTGGTCAAGCACGGCAGCCGCCAGCCGGTCATCCACATCAGCGCTCAGCGCAACCCCATCGGCCCGGTATTCCAATGAATCCACCCGTCCCAACTGCCGCACCTGCTCCAGCAGGGAACCACTGGTGTAGGGCAGGATGGCCTGGACATGCACGGCGGGTGCGGGCAGCAGCTCCTCCACCCGCCTGCGCAGGGACTCAAGACCCTGACCTTGCCTGGCCGAGACCAAAAAGGCCTCAGGCTCGAGGTTGGCAAGCCGCTGCCGGGCATCCTGGTCGATCAGATCCACCTTGTTGAAGACCAGCAGGCGTGGAATGGACTCGGCGCCGGGGATGTCTGCCAGCACGGCATCCACTGCCCTGATCTGCCCGAAGGGATCGGGGTGGGAGCCATCCACGACGTGCAGAATCAGGTCGGACTGACCCACCTCCTCCAGGGTGGATTTGAAGGCCTCGACCAGCTGGGTGGGCAGGCGGCGGACGAACCCGACCGTGTCCACATAGACGTAGAGCCGGCCATCTGCCGCCTTGGTCCGCCTGACGGCCGTATCCAAGGTGGCGAAGAGGGCGTTCTCAACCAGTTCCTCGGACCCGGTCAGCCGATTAGTCAGCGAGGACTTGCCGGCATTGGTGTAACCCACCACGGCCACAGCCGGCAACTGGTAACGCCGCCGGGACCCACGCTTGACCTGACGCGAGGGGGCCATCTGGGCAATCTGTCGCTTCAGCCGGGAAATCCGCCGCCTGATGACCCGCCGATCGGTCTCGATCTTGGTCTCTCCGGGTCCGCGGGAGCCTATGCCGCCGGCCTGCCCGGCAGCCTGTCCTCCGGCTTGGCGGGAGAGGGATCCGCCCCAGCCGCGCAGCCTGGGCAGCATGTACTCCAGCTGTGCCAGTTCCACCTGGGCCTTGCCCTCTCGGCTGGTGGCGTGCTGGGCGAAGATGTCCAGAATCAGGGCCGTCCTGTCGACCACCTTGACCTTGGTGACATCCTCAAGGGCACGTCGCTGGGAGGGATGAAGGTCGTCGTCGGTGATGATGGTGTCGGCGCCCAGCCGGGCCACGATATCCGCCAGCTCCCGTGCCTTGCCCGAGCCCAGGTAGGTGGCCGGATCAGGCTTGACACGCTGTTGGAGCAGTCCATCCAGCACCTCGGCCCCGGCTGTCCGCGCCAGGGCGGCCAACTCGCGCAGGGACTCCTCGGCCTGACCGACCGTGGTCCGCGAACCCGACCAGACGCCGACCAGGACCACCCGCTCCAGACGGACCTTGCGGTACTCCACCTCGGTCACGTCCTGGAGCTCGCCAAGCCCCTCGACATGGCGGAAGGCATTGAGTCGACTGCGCTCCTCCCACTCCTGATCCTGGTCCTGCCCGACCTGCCCTTCGCCGCGGGTCAGCACCTCGGACTTGTGTAAGAGCGGGTCCTGGCGGGCATCGTCAACTGCTGAACCATGCTCTTGGGTCGGTTTTTCTTGGGTCAAAGGCACCTCTGCATTGATCTATGGACTAGGGAACGAATCCGGTGTAGGCGGAATCATGACACAGTCTTTATTATCATCTTCTTAGCAGACATCAGCGAGCGCCCGACGGACGGGCAGTCTTCAAAGACGGACAGGATGGACATGACGCACAGGGACCATGGCAGCAGCCGGGGGCAATCCTCCAGGACCGGGACGGACGGAGGCGAACAATACTTCGTAGCCCGTCCGGCCTCCCCCGACCAGCGGCGGACCATCCAGGTTGAACTCGCCGGCCGCACCTGCCAGGTGGAGGTCTCCAACGGGGTCTTTTCGTCGGGCAGGCTCGACCTGGGCACCTCGGTCCTGCTCAAACGCGTCCCCCAGCCCCCGGCCGAGGGTGACTTTCTGGACCTGGGCTGCGGCTGGGGTCCCATCGCCCTGAGCATGGCCATGCAGTCACCCAAAGCCAAGGTCTATGCTGTGGACACCAACCTCCGAGCCCTGGATCTGACTGCCCGCAATGCAAAAACCCAAAGTCTTGACAGGATTCGCACCTTGACTCCGGAACAGGTGCCGGACGATCTACGCTTCGACCTGATATGGTCCAATCCGCCCATCCGAGTGGGCAAGGCGGCCCTGCACGACCTGCTGATGACCTACCTGCCCAGACTGAAGCCCCAAGGCCGGGCCTACCTGGTGGTCCAGCGCAACCTGGGCGCCGATTCCTTGATTCCCTGGCTGGCTGAGGCCCTGGGCTCCGGCTGGACGGCAGAGAAGTATGCCTCGGCCAAGGGCTACCGGATCATCGAGGTGGGCCGGGCATGAGGTTCGAGTATCCTGCCGAGCTGCCCATCAGCGCGGCCAAGGAGGACATCGTCCATGCCGTGCAGTCCTCCCAGGTGGTCATCGTCTCAGGCCAGACCGGCTCGGGCAAGACCACACAGATCCCCAAGATCCTCCTTCAGATGGGCCGCGGCGACCACGGTCGTCAGATTGTGCACACCCAGCCCAGGAGGATCGCCGCCAGAACCGTGGCCGAGCGCATCGCTTCGGAGACTGGCACCAGGCTAGGCGACCAGATCGGCTACCAGGTCCGCTTCACCGACAAGTCCAGCAGGAGCACCCGCCTGCGAGTGGTCACCGACGGCATCCTCCTGGCGCAGATCCAGGGCGATCCCCAGCTACGGGCCTACGACACCATCATCATCGACGAGGCCCACGAGCGCAGCCTGAACATCGACTTTCTGCTGGGCTACCTGACCGCCCTGCTGCCCAAACGGCCCGATCTGAAGCTGATCATCACCTCGGCCACCATCGATTCGGTCAAGTTCCGGGACCACTTCGCCAAGGCCCTGCACACCCAGGTGCCCGTGCTGGAGGTCTCCGGCCGGACCTATCCGGTCCAAACCCTCTACGAGCCCGCCGGATCGGCACCTGCCCTGATGCGGCATGTACCCGGGTTCGACTCCGATGGGGAAGGCCAGGACAGGGAGGAACCGGACATCCCCAAGGCGGTGGCCCGGGCCTGCGCCGAGCTGGTCATCCACTCCACTCATGAGGACGGCCCCAGGGACATCCTGGTCTTCGCAGCCGGCGAGCGCGACATCCGTGAGTACGAAACCGCCCTGCGACGCCACTTCGGCCCGCGAACCTCCGACATGCGCCGCCCGGACGCCCTGGAGATCATCCCCCTCTTCGCCCGCCTGTCGGCCAAGGAGCAGCACCGGGTCTTCGAACACCACGGCCATCAGCGCATCGTGATCGCCACCAACGTGGCGGAAACCTCCCTGACGGTACCGGGCATCCGATACGTGGTGGACCCGGGATTGGCCAGGATCAGCCGCTATTCCAAGTCGGCCAAGGTCCAGCGCCTGCCCATCGAACCCATCTCCCAGGCCTCGGCCGATCAGCGTGCAGGCCGCTGCGGACGTGTAGCCGACGGCATCGCCATCCGCCTGTATGCCAAGGACGACTATGACACCCGTCCCAAGTTCACCGACCCGGAGATCCTGCGCACCTCCCTGGGTTCGGTCATCCTGCATATGCTCTCGGTGGGCGTGGCCCATACGGCCGAGGACGTCACCGACTTCGGCTTCATCGACCCGCCCGACACCCGAGCAGTCAGCGACGGTCTGCGGGAACTGACCGAGCTGCAGGCCATCTCCCGCCAGCAGGGCCTCATCCGGCTGACCAATCTGGGACGACGGCTGGCCAGGATCCCCATCGACATCCGTCTGGGCAGAATGATCCTGCAGGCCGGCCAGGATGCCACCCCGGACACCCTGGCCGCCGTTCTGGTGGTCGTGGCCTTCCTCTCCCTGCAGGACCCTCGCGAGCGACCTGAGGAGAAGCGCGAGGAGGCCGATCGGATCCATGCCCGCTACGAGGACCCATCCAGCGACTTCCTGACGGCCCTGAACATCTGGAACCGCTTCTTCCCGCAGGACAAGGAACCCTCCAACGGGGCCCTGCGCAAGGCCTGCAAGCAGGAGTACATGGCCTTCCTGCGCATGCGGCAGTGGCATGACCTCTACCGGCAGCTTGCCCAGATGTGCCGGGGCCTGCACATGAAGGTGGGCTCCCCCGTCCCCGTCAAGGGACCGGATCAGGCCCTGCTGGCCCTGCCGATTGGGCAGCAGGCGGCCCATGCCCTGGTCTGCTCCTGGGACGACCAAGGCATCCACCGGTCCATGCTGGCCGGACTGCTCTCCAGCATGGGCATGCAGGTGGTGCACGAACCCAAGGCCTCCGATTTCGCCGGCCTGCATGGTGCCGCCCGGGCCAAGGCCATGAAGCGGGCTCGCCGGCAGGCCAAGAACGACTATCAGGGGGCGCGCGGCACGCATTTCGCCATCTTCCCCGGCTCTGCCCTGGCCAAGGCCAATCCGCCCTGGATCATGGCCGCCGAACTGGTGGAGACCTCCCGGCTCTGGGCGCGCTGCTGTGCAGCCATCGACCCCGCCTGGGCCGAGCCCCTGGCCAAGTCCCTGACCAGGACCACCTACGCCGAGCCCCATTGGTCGGCCTCCCGTGGTGCCGCGGTGGCGACCTCAAAGGTTCTGCTCTACGGCCTGCCCATCGTGCGCGACAGGACGGTCCAATGGGCCCGCATCAACCCCGGCCAGGCCCGGGACATGCTGATACGCCAGGGCCTGGTCGAGGGTGACGTACGCGAGCGCTTCCCCCATGACGGCTTCATTCAGGCCAACAGGCAGGTGCTCAGCGAGGCCGGAGAGCGGACCAGCCGGACCCGTCAGGTGACCGGCACCGTCACCGAGGAGGACCTCTACGATTTCTACCAGGAGCGCATTCCCCAGGAGGCCACCTCCCTGGCTGCACTGGGCGCCTGGTGGCGGAAGCACCACGATGCGGACCCCCACCTGCTGGACTTCGACCCCGACAAGGTGGAGCGCCTGAACGACCAGTCCGCCTCCTACCGACCCGGGGACTACCCCGACCACTGGCACACCCTGGGCATCGACGGCCGGCCCATGGATCTGCCCCTGACCTACCGCTACCAGCCGGGAGAGCCGGACGACGGCATCACTGTCCACATCCCCCTGCACTGCCTGAACCAGCTGACACCCGGACAGTTCAGCTGGACCGTGCCCGGTCTTCTGGACGACCTGATCACAGCCACCATCAAGTCCCTGCCCAAGGCCCTGCGGGTCCAGTTCGTCCCCGCCCCTGACGCCGCCCGGACCATCCGCGCCTGGATAGACGGCCACTATCCCCTGTTGCCCGGCGCCGATCCGGCGCCGGCAGAGCAGGCCACCTACGGGTCGGCGGACCAGCAGCATGCAGACGAAGACGAAAACAGTGCAGGAGCCATCCCCGCCGGAGGCTGGCCGGACTTCGAGCAGGCCTTCACCGCCGCAGCCATCGATACGGTCGGAGCCCAGCTGCACCCGGAGGTCTTCACCCAGGCCAGGTTGGAACGGCTACCCGACTACCTGCGCCCCACCTTCCAGGTGGAGGAGGATCGGCGCCAGGGCCACGGCCGCAAGGGCCAGGGCCACCCCAAGGTCCTGGGCCGGTCCAAGTCCCTGACCGACCTGCAGCGCGACCTGGCCGGACAGGCCCGGCAGTCGGCCCGGTCCCGGGTGGACTCCCAGGCCAGCAAGGCCGCCCGACAGGGTCAGGTGGTCAAGAGCGCCGACCTGCTCCACCAGTCCGGCGCCACCACCAAACCGCGCGAGGAACTGATCTGGCAGGCCGCCCTGGACAAGCTCCACCTGCCTGCCCAGCGGATCTCCTCGCGCTGGCTGAGCCGGGAGGCCCTGATGCTGGCCTCGGCCCCCTACCCGAGCACCTCCTCGCTTGCCGAGGACCTGCAGATGGCCGCTGTCAAGCGCCTGATCCCCCACACCGAAGCCGTGACCGACGACCGGACCCTGCAGGAGGCTGTGGCCGGCGTCAGCCAGGTCTACGAGGACACCGTCTATCAGGTGGCCAGGGATGTGGTCGCCATTCTGGAGACCTCGGCCCAGGTGGACAAGGCCGTGTCCGGCCCGGCCGATCTTCCCCTGCTCTCGGTCCTGCAGTGGATACGCCAGCATTCTGCCAATCTGGTGGCCAAGGGCTTCATCGGCGCCGATCCGCCCTATGCCCTCCCCCGCCTGCACACATACCTGAAGGCGGACCTGATGCGCCTGGACAAGGCCCGCAGGGACAAGGATCGTGACGTACGATGGGCATGGCAGGCGCAGACCGCCCAGGATCTGGTGGACCAGGCGGCCAAGGCGGCCCAGGCTCTGCCCGCCGGTCCCGGACGAGACCAGGCCATGGACCGTGCGCAAAGGGGACGTTGGATGATGGAGGAGTACTTTGTCTCCATCTGGGCCCAGGAGCTGGGGACGGCCATCCCCGTCAGCCTGCAAAGGATCAGGAAGGCGCTGGAAGGAAAACCATGAACACAAGGCCATCAGGACGAGCACGCAGGGGCGGCAACAAACGCAGACGGATGACCCTCCGCCGCGCGCAGACCCTGGGGGCAGCCCTGATGGCCATAGTCCTGGTGGTCGCCCTGTGCATCCTGGCCGTCCGCTTCGTCTCCTACCGGCTGATGGTCGGCCGCGTCATCCGCCACCAGGAGCAGCTCTCCCAGGAGTACGTCTTCAATCCAGGCAGGATCATCACCGATCACCGCTTCCATGACACGGTGGACATGAACGCCGACGATGTCCAGGCCTTCCTGGACCAGAAGGGGGGATCCTGCAACGGCTCCACCTGCCTGCGCAGTCTGCAGATGGATGTCCCCGACCGCCCTGGCGACGGCCTATGTGATGCCTACAAGGGCGGCAAGGGGCAGAGCGCGGCTCAGATCATCGACGGGTCAGCCCGCTCCTGCGGGATCAGTCAGAAGGTCCTCCTGACCATGCTGCAAAAGGAGCAGCACCTGGTGGCCACCGACCAGCCCCCCACCCAGGTTCAGCTCCAGTCGGCCATGGGCCTCTCCTGCCCTGACGATGCAGACTGCGACGCCCGCTACGCCGGATTCTTCAACCAGGTCTACGGTGCCGCCCACCGGTTCCGCTACTACCAGGCCCACCGGGACCAATACGGCTACCAGACCAAGGCCCTGAACGATGTGCGCTTCAGCCCCGATGCCTCCTGTGGCAGCGGCAAGGTCTACATCGAGAACGATGCCACTGCCCTGCTCTACATCTATACGCCCTACCAGCCCAACGAGGCAGCGCTGCGGGCAGGCGACGGCGAGGGCAACCGCTGCTCAAGCTATGGCAATCGCAACTTCGTCATCATCTACAACAGCTGGTTCGGCCGATCGGACCAGTGAGCCCCGGATTCAAAGCCTGGGCAGGTAGTAGGCCAGCTCGTAGGGGGTGACCTGCCGGCTGTATCCGGCCCACTCCCGGTGCTTGTTGCGCAGGAAGTACTCGAAGGTCTGCTCGCCCAGCACCTGGGCCACGAAGTCCGACTTCTCCATGACCTTGAGGGCCGCGTCCAGGCTGTCAGGCAGGGGCTCGATGCCCATGGCCTGCCGCTCGGCGTCGGTCAGCTCCCAGACGTCGTCGCTGGTGGGCTCACCCAGGGTCATCTTCTGCTCGATCCCGTCCAGGCCCGCAGCCAGCAGCACCGAGTATGCCAGGTAGGGGTTGGCCCCCGGATCCAGCCCCCGGAACTCCATCCTGGCCGAGTTGCCCTTGCCGGGTTTGTACTGGGGTATGCGCAGGAGGGCGGACCGGTTGTTGTGCCCCCAGCAGACGTAGCTGGGTGCCTCGGCTCCCCCCCAAAGCCGCTTGTAGGAGTTGACGTACTGGTCGGTCACCGCGCAGATCTCGGCCGCATGGGCCAGGATGCCGGCGGCGAACTGCCGGGCCGTCTGGGACATGTTGAACTCCTGGCCCACCTCGTAGAAGGCGTTGGTGTCCCCCTCGAACAGGCTCAGATGGGTGTGCATGCCCGACCCCGGCTTGTCGGTGAAGGGCTTGGGCATGAAGCTGGCGTAGATCCCCCGCTCCAGGGAGATCTCCTTGACCACGGTCCGGAAGGTCATGATGTTGTCGGAGGTGGTCAGGGCGTCGGCATAGCGCAGGTCGATCTCATTCTGTCCTGGTCCGGCCTCATGGTGGGAGTACTCCACCGAGATGCCCATCTGCTCCAGCATGTTGACGCAGGCCCGGCGGAAGTCCATCCCCGGGCTGCGGGGCACATGGTCGAAGTAGCCGCCCTCGTCGATGGGGGTCGGAACCTGGGACCAGTCATCCTGGTTCTCGAACAGGTAGAACTCGATCTCCGGATGGGTGTAGAAGATGAAGCCCTTCTCCTTGGCCTTGGCCAGGGCGCGCTTGAGCACATGCCTGGGGTCACCGCTGCTGGGCTCGCCATCCGGTGTGAGCACGTCGCAGAAGATCCGCGCCGTACCCTGGGGTCCGCCCCTCCAGGGAAGTATCTGGAAGGTGGACGGGTCGGGCTTGACGATCATGTCATCCTCGGAGACCCTGGTCATGCCCTCGATAGCCGAGCCGTCGAAGCCCAGCCCCTCTTCGAAGGCGACCTCCAACTCGGTGGGCGCTATGGCCACCGATTTTAGGGTTCCCAAGACGTCGGTGAACCAGAGACGAATGAACCGGACATCGCGCTCCTCGACAGTGCGCAGCGCGAACTCCTCTTGCTTATCCATAGAGCCTATGCTCCCATTCCTATATTTCGCAGATTTGCTTATAGCGTTAACAATGCCCTGAGACCAGGTTAAGCGCCTGCTCCAGCGTGAAGGCCCCCTCATAGAGGGACTTACCCAGGATGGCGCTGTCCACGCCCCGATCGGCCAGATCCAGGATCCGGCTCAGGTCATCGAGGCTGGATATACCTCCCGAGGCGGTCACCTTGGCCGGAGTCCGGTCAGCCACCTGTCCCAGCAGATCCAGGTTGGGACCGGTCATCATCCCGTCGCGTGTCACATCGGTGACCACGTACCGGGTGCACCCGTCACGGTCCAGTCGCTCCATGGCCTCGAAAAGGTCCCCGCCCTGTCTGGTCCAGCCCCGGGCGGCCAGGGTGTGTCCGCGCACGTCCAGACCCACGCAGACCCGCTCGCCGTATCGATCCAGGACCTGGCTGGTCCACTCCGGGTTCTCCAGGGCCGCCGTGCCGATGTTGACCCGGGTGGCGCCGGCATCCAAGGCTGCCTCCAGGCTGGCGCCGTCACGGATGCCGCCACTGAGCTCCACCTTGACGCGATCGCCCAGCTCGTTGACCAGGGCGGCCAGCTTGTCTCGGTTGTCGCCCGTGCCGAAGGCCGCATCCAGGTCGACCAGGTGGAGCCACCCGGCACCCTGGTCCACCCAGGCCTTGGCTGCATCGGCAGGCTCACCATAGACCTTCTCGGAACCGGAGATCCCCTGCTTCAGACGGACCGCCTTTCCGTCACGGACGTCGACAGCGGGTAGGAGCGTCAGCATCTCATTCACCTTTCTCGCAAGGGAGTCCGGAAGCCCCGGGAAGGGTCCTCACCCAATTGGTCAGCAACCGTGCCCCGGCCTGTCCGGACTTTTCAGGATGGAACTGGGTGGCGCTCAAGGGACCGCATTCATAGGCGGCCACGAACCTGCTGCGTCCATAGGTGGCCCAGGTAACCAGCGGTTCACCGAAAGAGACGCCCTGTGAGGTCTTGTTAGACCCTGTCCGGAATGACCCTGGCCGGCTGTCACCATGTTCTTTGAATGCTGATACCCGCAGGCACAGATCGGGCTGCGTCCCGCTGACCCGGTCATCGCCCTGCGCAGCCATGGCGGCATAGGAGTGGACGAAGTAGAAACGCTGGTCCTGAACCCCTGCCAGGAGTCGTGTTCCCTGAGGCGCCTGGACATGGTCCCAGCCCATATGGGGCACCACATCGGCATCCAGCTTGGTCACACGACCGGGGATCAGGCCCAGACCAGGCTCGCTGCGGCCGTCCTCGTCCCCGAACTGGAACATGACCTGGAGGCCTATGCAGACCCCCAGAACCGGCAGTCCCTGGGCCAGACGATCGAGGATGATGCGGTCGCCGCCCACGGCGCGCAACCCCGCCATGCAGGCCCCATAAGCTCCCACACCCGGGATGACCAGGCCGTCGGCCTTCATGGCCAGGTCCGGGTCGGCGCTGATCTGCGCATCGACCCCCAACTGGGAGAGGGCATGCACCATGGATCTGACATTGCCGAACCCATAGTCAAGCACCTGTATCCTGGTCATGTTCCTCCTAGCCAAGCCTCTTGCCTGAACTTCTACTCGACTCGATTACTCGACGCGGCCTTGGCGAGTCGATCCGCCGGCACCGAACCTGGTGTGCGAGGCGATGATGCCCATGGCCTTCTCGCGGTTGTACTCCCCCGAGTCGAAGACGGCGGCCCCGTCCTGGCGCAGCCTGTCCACCGTGGTGGTCCCGATCATCAGATCCTCCACGAAGTCGGCGGTGGCGGCAAAGAGGATGGGCGGCGCAAGCGTCTGCCCCGACCTCCCGCTGATCCAGAGGGTCACCTCGAGCTTGTCGGCACGGTTGACCGCCAGGATGGCGCTGAGCCCGGATACGACCGTGGTCAGATCGCGGATGGCCGCCTCGGGTCCGTCCCCGTCCAGGTTTCTCAGGACGGCCACGGCACCCTCACGGGCCTGGATGCACCAGGCGGAAATGTCGGAGATCTGGCAGAAGGCCGCCAGAAGCTCCGCCGAAGCCAGACGGGTGACCATGACGGCGGCCTTGGCCCGGTTGCCGATCAGGCCTTCCAGCTCCTGATCGAAGTCAGCCTCAACGCCATCAGCCCCGTCCGGTTCCACTGACGATTGGTCAGCAGGCTCGGAATTCAGCCCAGCCTCGTCGTCCACACTCGATTCGGAGTACTCAACCGGCTGATCCGCTTGGTCCTGGTCCTGATTGAACTCAGCCTCAAAGCTGGCCAGGGCCCGTTCGACCTCCTCCTCGCTCAGATGATGGCCGGAATCCGGCAGGTCCTGATCCTTGTTGTCGTTGTTGTCGTGTTCATCAGTGCTCATAGCGACCCCTTGGTGCTGGGGATGCCCTTCACCCTGGGATCAGGCTCCACGGCGAAACGCAGAGCCCTGGCCAGGGCCTTGAATTCAGCCTCGGCGATGTGATGCGGATCCCTGCCCGACAAGAGGGTCAGGTGCAGGCAGATGCCGGCGTGCAGGGCGATGGACTCCATGACGTGCCTGACCAGGGAACCGGTGAAGTGCCCGCCGATCATGGCGTATTCGAACCCTTCCGGCTCACCGGTGCAGACCGCATAGGGCCTGCCGGAAATATCGACCACGGCTCGGGCAAGGGCCTCGTCCAGGGGAACGGTTGCATCGGCGAAGCGCTTGATGCCCCGCTTGTCCCCCAGGGCCTGGGCCAGGGCCTCGCCAAAGACGATGGCCACGTCCTCGACGGTGTGGTGGACGTCGATCTGGGTGTCCCCGCTGGCCTTGATGGTCAGGTCGATCAGGGAATGCCTGCCCAGGGCCGTCATCATATGGTCATAGAAGGGAACCGAGGTGTCGATATCGGTCACTCCGGTGCCATCCAGGTCCAGACTCAGGCTCACCTTGGATTCACTGGTCTGGCGGGTGATGGTGGCTGTTCTGCCTGCCATTGCTGCTCCTCCGCTTTCTTGCCGCGCACTCCAGTCCGCACTGTGGCTCCTGCACGGCGTCTAGACCACCAGCATAGCCGTGCCGCTGGTCTGCATCCTCCTAGAACCGCTTGAGGACATGGACCAGGGTTTGCCGGAATCGCTCCATCTCCTCGTCCGTGCCCATGCAGACCCTCAGATACCCTTGGGGACCCACGGCCCGGATCAGCACGCCTTCATCCTTCATGGCCTCGAAGACGGCATCCCGGTCGGGGAAGATGCCGAAGAGGATGAAGTTGGAGGCCGAGGGGACCACGGTCAAGGGTCGGCCGTGGAACTGCTGCCCGGCCAGCCACTCGGCGGTCTCCCGACGGGTCTGGCGGAGCTGATCCACCCGGGCCAGCTGGAGGTCGGTGTGTTCCAGGGCAGCCAGGGCAGCAGCCTGGGTCAGCGCGCTCAGGTGGTAGGGCATCCGGACGATGCGGACCGCGTCGATTATTCCCTGGGCTGCAGCCAGGTAGCCCACCCTGGCGCCGGCGAAGGCGAAGGCCTTGGACATGGTCCGGCTGACGGCCAGGTGGTCGTACTGCCCGATCAGGCTGACCGCCGAGGGCGTACCCGGGTCTCGGAACTCGATGTAGGCCTCGTCCACGACCACGATGGGCCGGGCGGACGGATCCGCGCCCGCTACAGGGACCTGGGAGCAGGCCTCCAGGAGCCTGGTCAGCTGATCCATGGGCAGGGGCGTCCCAGTGGGATTGTTGGGGCTGGTCACCAGGACCATAGCTGGCCTCAAAGCCTTGATGCGCTCGATGGTCGTTTCAACATCCAGGCTGAAATCGGGCAGCCGATGGGCCAGCTCCCAGTCGGTGAAGGTATCCCGGGCGTACTCGGGATACATGGAGTAGGTCGGGTCGCAGCCCAGGGCCGTCCTGCCCGACCCACCGAAGGCCTGGAAGAGCTGGAGCATGATCTCATTGGACCCGTTGGCCGCCCAGAGCTGCTCGGGTTGGAGCGAGGTCCCCGACTCCTTCTTCAGGTAGGCAGCCAGGGCCCGCCGCAGTTCCTCATGCTCCCTGTCCGGATAGCGGTTGAGGCCGGGGGCCACCTGGCGCACGCGCTGGCAGATGGCATCGACCACCTCCTGGTCCAGGGGGTAGGGGTTCTCGTTGACGTTCAGGCAGACCGGGACATCCAGCTGGGGGGCGCCGTAGGGCTCCTCCCCCACCAGGTCCGCACGGAGGGGAAGATCGGCTGGTATGGCACTCACCGCAGACCGGCCTTCTCTTCGTTGGCTTCCAGGTCGGCCTTGTCGTAGGGGTCGTCCAGGAATCTGCTCAGGACGCACTCGCCATGGGCGGGCAGGTCCTCGGATACCGCGAAATCATTAATCTTGGCAGCGATGGGCTTGAGCCCCTCCTGGTCGTACTCAATGACTTCGACAGGCTTCATGAAGGTGTGGACTCCCAGGGCCACGTCGAAGCGGGCGGTTCCGCCGGTGGGCAGGACGTGGTTGGACCCGGCCATGTAGTCGCCCAGGGGCACAGGAGAGTAAGGGCCACGGAAGATGGCTCCGGCGTTTCGAATCCGGTCGATGACGGCGTCAGGATCGGCCGTCTGAACCTCCAGGTGCTCGGCGGCATAGGCATTGGCCACGTCGATGGACTGGTCGATCCCGTCAGTCAGGATGATTCCCGACTGGTTGCCACCCAGAGATGTGCGCACCCGGTCGGCGTGTTCGGTCCGAGGCACCCTGCGATCCAGAGCCTCCTGAACGCCCTGGGCCAAGTCCTGGCTGTCGGTGATCAGCACCGAGCCGGCAAGCTCGTCATGCTCGGCCTGGCCGATCAGGTCTGCGGCAACCCAGTCGGGGTTGGCCTGACCGTCGGCAAGAATGGCGATTTCCGTAGGTCCGGCCACAGCGTCGATGCCCACCATGCCGGAGACCATCTGCTTGGCTGTCGCCACAAAGATGTTGCCAGGGCCGGTGATCTTGTCGACCGGGTCGCAGAGAATCTCCCCGTCCTGAGGCTCGGATCCCTTGGCCCCGTAAGCGAACATGGCCACAGCCTGGGCGCCGCCCACGGCATAGACCTCGTCCACCCCCAGGATGGCGCAGGTAGCCAGGATGATGGCCGCTGGCAGACCGCGGGGGTCGTCGGATGCGGGCGGCGTGGCCACGGCCAGGGAATCAACGCCGGCAATCTGGGCGGGGACCGCGTTCATGATGACCGAGGAAGGGTACAGGGCCTTGCCTCCCGGCACGTAAAGGCCTACGCGTTCGATCGGGATCCACCGCTCGCTGACCCGGGCGCCGGGTGCCAGGTCGGTGGCCATGGGCTTAGGCACCTGGGTGGTGCAGACCTTACGGATGCGGGTGACGGACTCCTCTATTGCCGCCCTGACCTTGGAATCCAGCCCATCCAAGGCCTCCTGCATGGCAGATGCCGGAACCCTCAGATCATGGGGACGCACATGATCGAACTTCTCCTCCAGGTCGCGCAGGGCCGCAGCCCCGTGCTCGCGCACCTGGTCCAGTATGGGCTGCACCTGGGCGCTGGCCTCCCGGGTACCCATATCGGCCCGGGGCATGGCGGCCAGGAGTTGGGCGCGGGACATGGTCTTCCCGCGCAGATCCATGGTTCTCATCATGAGCTTTGACATACTTTGATGGTAGTGAACTTTTGTGTCGCCAAAGCCAGCGACTCACCGCCGTCCCAAATGGTGAGACGGTTCCGGACGCGTCCTAGGCCGACGGCAGGCAGGAGGGCCCGAAGACCGATTTGATCTCGGCCATCATGGAGGTGTCGTGCCTGGTGCGGAAGCCGTCGCCAAAGGTCAGCAGGCGCACATTGCCCCGGTCGTCGGTGACGGCCAGACGGACCTGGCAGTAGCCGGGGTGGGACTTGAGTATCCGGGCCAGCCGCTCCATGTGCCCCCGATCCAGGGCCTGCCTGGGCAGCGTGATGGTCAGAGGCCGCTCGTCCGCCGACTCCAGGACGGGCACCTCCATATCGTTGACGCGGATATTGGTGGCCTCGTCCCGCAGCTCGACCACACCCCTGACCCGGATGACCGAGTCCAGGACCAGGTCGTCGGAGTGGGCATCGTAGACCTTGCCGAAGAACATGCACTGGATGGAGCTCTCCAGGTCCTCGATGGTGACGATGGCCCAGGGATTGCCCTTCTTGGAGACCCGGCGATCCACTGCAGTGACCAGCCCGGCCAGGGTCACCGCCTTGCCGTCCATGCCCTTGGACCGGTTGAGCAGCTGGGCGATGGACATGTCGCGCATGCCGGCCAGAACCGAGGTCATGCCGCTCAGCGGGTGGTCAGACACATACAGGCCCAGCATCTGCCGCTCGAAGTTGAGCTTGATGGACTTGTCCCACTCGTCGATGTCGGGCACGGTCACCTGGGCATCGCCCAGTGCGTCCTGTTGGGGTTGGTCGTCATCGGCATCGGCGAAGAGGTCGAACTGGCCCTCGGCCTGCTTGCGCTTGATGGGCATGACCTGGTCGACTGCCTCGTCGTGGATCTGGAAGAGGGCCCTCCGGTTGGGGTCGATGCTGTCGAAGGCGCCGCCCTTGATCAGGGATTCCACAGTTCGCTTGTTGAGCACCTCCATGGGCACCCGCTTGACGAAGTCCATGAAGTTGACGTACTTGCCCCGGGGCCCCTGGCGCTCCTTGATGATGTCCGCCACCACCTTGTCGCCCACATTGCGGATGGCGCCCAGGCCGAAGCGGACCACGTCGCCGACAGCGGAGTACTCGGACACGGACTCGTTGATGTCGGGTGCCAGGATGCGGATGCCCATCCTTCTGGCCTCGCCCAGGTAGAGGGCGGTCTTGTCCTTGTTGGTCCGCTCGTTCTGCAGCAGGGCGGCCATGAATTCCACCGGATAGTGGGTCTTCAGGTAGGCGGTCCAGTATGCGATCAGGGCGTAGGCCGCCGAGTGCGCCTTGTTGAAGGCGTAGCCGGAGAAGGGCACCAGGACGTCCCAGACCGCCTGGGCGGCCTCCTGGGAGTAGCCATGCGCCTTCATGCCCTCGAAGAAGGGCACCTGCTCCTTGGCCAGGACGTCGGGCTTCTTCTTGCCCATGGCCCTTCGCAGCACATCGGCTCGGCCCAGTGAGTAACCGGCCAGAATCCGGGCTGCGGACTGGACCTGCTCCTGGTAGACGATCAGGCCGTAGGTCTCGTCCAGCACACCCGCCAGGGGCTTGGCCACCTCGGGGTGGATAGGCTCGATCTTCTGCAGCCCGTTCTTGCGCTTGGCATAGTTGATGTGCGAGTTCATATCCATGGGCCCCGGCCGGTAGAGGGCGATCAGGGCGGAGATGTCGTTGAAGTTGTCGGGCTTGAGCATGCGCAGCAGGGATCGCATACCGTCGCCATCGAGCTGGAAGACACCCAGGGTGTCGCCCCTGGACAGCAGCTGGTAGGTCTCCTTGTCGTCCAGGGGGACCTTCTCGATACTGATGGGCTCCTTGCCGTTGCGCTTGATGTTGTTGACCGTGTCCCTGATGACCGTGAGGTTGGACAGCCCCAGGAAGTCCATCTTGACCAGCCCCAGGGTCTCGCAGGTGTGGTACTCGAAGGTGGTGGTCACCGTGCCGTCGGTGCGCTCCATCAGCGGCGAGGTGTTGGTGATGGGGTTGGAGGCCATGATGGTGGCGCAGGCGTGCACGCCGGTCTGGCGGATGATGCCCTCGATGCCCTTGGCCTCCTCGGTGATCCGCTTGACGTCCGGGTTGGACTCGTACAGGTCGCGGAACTCCTTGGCCTCCGGGTAACGCTTGGACCGGGGGTCGAAGATCTCCTTGAGGCTCATGTCCTTGCCGTTGACCGTGGGCGGCAGGGCCTTGGTGACCTGGTCGCCCACGGAGTACTCGTAGTCCATGATCCTGGCCGAGTCCTTCAGGGCCTGCTTGGTCTTGATGGTGCCGTAGGTCACGCACTGGGCCACCTTGTCGGAGCCGTACTTGCGGGCCACGTAGTCCAGGACCTTCATGCGCCCCTCGGGGTCGAAATCCACGTCGATATCGGGCAGGGAGACGCGCTCGGGGTTGAGGAAGCGCTCGAAGATCAGGCCGTGCTTGAGCGGGTCCAGCTCGGTGATGCCCATGGCGTAGGCCACCATGGATCCTGCAGCCGATCCACGGCCCGGACCCACCATGATTCCGTGGTTCTTGGCCCAGTTGATGTAATCGGCCACCACCAGGAAGTATCCGGTGAACTGCATCTGGCAGATGACCCCGCACTCGTAGTCGGCCTGGTGGGAGACCTCCTCGGGCACCCCGTCCGGGTAGCGGTTCTTCAACCCCTCGTCCACCTTCTTCAGGAAGAGGGAGGTCTCGTCCCAGCCCTCAGGGCAGTCGAAACGGGGCATGAAGGCCCCGTCCTCGTGGTCGTCAAACATGACGTTGCAACGTTCCGCGATCTCCAGGGTGTTGTCGCAGGCTTCGGGGAACTCCTTGAAGATCTCACGCATCTCCTGGGCCGAGCGGATGTAGTAGCCGGTGCCGTCGAACTTGAAGCGTCCAGGGTCGGTCAGCCGGGACCCCGAGTTGATGCAGAGCAGGGCATCCTGGGCCGAGGCATCCTCCTTGCGCACATAGTGCGAATCGTTGGTGGCCACCAGGGGGGCATCCAGACGACGGGCGATCTCCAGCAGATCCTTGGTCACCCGGTGCTCAATCTCCAGCCCGTGGTCCATCAGCTCCACGTAGTAGTTCTCCTTGCCGAAGATGTCCTGGAATTCCCCGGCGGCCCGTAGGGCCTCGTCGAACTGGCCCAACCTCAGCCTGGTCTGGACGATGCCCGAGGGGCAGCCGGTGGTGGCGATGACCCCCTTGTGGTAGGTGGACAGCAGATCCTTGTCCATTCGGGGCCACTTGCCTACCAGGCCCTCCAGATTGGCAACCGAGGAGGCCTTGATAAGGTTGACCAGGCCCGTGTCATCGCTGGCCCAGAGCGTCATGTGGGTGATGAAGCCGCCGCCGGAGACATCGTCGGAACGCTGCTCGTCGGTTCCCCAGTGGACCCGGCTCTTGTCCTGGCGGGCCGTCTCGGGGGTCACGTAGGCCTCGATGCCGATGATGGGTTTGATGTCGGCATCCACGGCCGTTCGCCAAAGTTCATAGGCCCCGTGCATGTTGCCATGGTCGGTGATGGCCACAGCGGGCTGTCCCAGCCGTCCCACTTCGGCAACCAGATCGGGAATCCTGCTGGCCCCGTCCAGGGTGGAATAGTGGGTGTGGGTGTGAAGGTGAACGAAGTCTGACCGGGTTGAGGACATATCTCCAACTTACCCAGGACCCTGGCCGAATCGCCGGAGTGCGCTAGCTGCGTATACCAGTGGCGCTCTGACGTTCGATCTGCAGGGACCGGCGCAGATCAGCCGGGTAGGAGGAGACCACCTTGGTCCAGATTTTGGTGCGGGGATGGCGGAATTCCAGGCGCATGGCGTGCAGCCACTGCCGCTTCAGGCCCAGCCTGTTCGCCAAATCGGGATTGGCCCCATACATGTGGTCACCCACCAGGGGATGGCCTATTGATGAGAAGTGCACGCGTATCTGATGGGTGCGCCCGGTCTCCAGATTGACACTGACCAGGGTGGCCGAGCCGAAGCGCTCCAGCACATCCCAGTGGGTGATGGCCTCCTTGCCGGCAGGGGTGACCGTGAAGCGGAAGTCCGAGACCCGAGCCCGTCCGATGGGGGCCTCGATGGTGGCCTTGTCCTCGGAAAGATTGCCTTGGACCAGGGCGTGGTAGATCTTGACCACCTCATGCCGGGCGAACTGCCGACGCATCTCCTTGTAGGCCAGGTCGGACTTGCAGACCAGCATGAGGCCGCTGGTACCCGCGTCCAGGCGGGAGACGATGCCCTGGCGGCCCTGGGCCCCCATGGAGGTGATGTGGGTGCCCCGCTGCAGGAGGCTGCCCAGAACCGTTGGTCCGGTCCAGCCTATTGAGGGATGCGCCGCCACACCCACCGGTTTGTCGACGACGACCACATCCTCGTCCTCGTAGACCACCGGCATGTCCTCGGCCACCGGCTCCACCTGTTTGACTGGCTCGGGCTCGTCCAGCTCTATCAGATCACCGCTCATCAGGGTGGTGGCCTTGTTCACCCGACGGCCCATAATCCGCACATGGCCCTGGGCCACCAGATCGCTGGCCTTGGCCCTGGACAGGCCCAACATCTTGGACAGGGCCATGTCCAGGCGCCGACCCACCAAGGCATCCGGTGCGGGAAGAAGCCGGGTCACTTGGCCGCTCCCCCATCTTTTTCGGGCTTGTCCCTGTCGCTGAATCGCACATTGCAGATAATGAGTACCACCACGGCCACGCCTGCCAGGGTCAGATAGACGTCGGCCACATTGCCCACCGACCAGCCGTAGTCCAGAAAGTCGACCACGGCACCGTCAAGAAAACCGGAGGCATAGGCCACCCTGTCGATCAGATTGCCTGCTGCCCCGGAGAAGGCCAGGGAAAGCACCAAAGTCCAGAGCATGGAGGTGGTGCGCAAAGCCAGAACAATGATGAGCAGACAGGCTGCCAGGGCAATCAGGGATATGATCCAGGTACTCCCCGACCCCAATCCAAGAGAGGCCCCGGGGTTGCGTACCAGACGCAGTCCACGCAATGGTCCAGGCAAGGCCACCCTGACACCGTTGCCCAACCGAGCCAGAGCCAGGGCCTTGGTCACCTGGTCCAGGGCTATGGCCACTGCCGCCAGAGTGACGAAGACGGCCACGCGCCCGCGCAGCCGTCCCTTGTGTGTGTTCTTCGTCATTACCGGATGGAATCAGTGGGCCTGTTCGGACTTCTTTTCCATGGACTGGTAATTGCTGGTGTCCGAAATCTGGTTGATCAGCTGGTTGAGGAACTCGGTCAGCTTGCTGCGGTAGCCCGCCTCGAACTGCTTGAGCCCCTGGATGTTCTCCTCCAGAACCTTGGACTGATCCACGAGCTTATTCTTGACATCGGCGGCATAGCGGTCAGCGCTGTCGCGAGTGTTCTTGTCGTACTCCTGGGCGCGCGTCTGCACCTGGGTCTCGTACTCGTCGGCCTGGGTGTGCTGGCGCTTGGAATAGGCGTCGGCATCGGAACGGGTCTTGACCGAGTACTCGTCGGCCTGGGAGCGTATACGCTGCGAGTAGCCATCAGCCTCGGAGTGGACTCGCTTGGAGTACTCGTCCACCTCGGCACGGGTTCTCTTGGAGTAGTCCTCCGCCTTCTTGACGATGTCGTCGTGCTGGGCGTGACCTTCGGCAACCAGCTGGGAGGCATTGGCTTTGCCCTTGTCCACATACTGGTCGTGCAGCTGCATGGCCAGGGTGAGCATGGCGGTGGCCCTCTCGGGTTCGCTGCTGGCTTCGGCGCCAGCACCAGCAATCCGCTGTAGGCTGCCCGTTTCGGTGGAGGGCTCGGACTTGGAGACCTGCTGACGCAGCTGCTCCTCGCGCTTGCGGGACTCCTCCAGCTGCTTGTTGAGCTGCTCGGTACGCTGCTGCTGCTCCTGAGAGGCCTTCTGTGCCTGGGTGACCTGCTGGCGGGCCGTGGCCATGCTCTGCTGGGAGGCATTGAGCTGGTTGGTCAGGGCCTGGACCTGCTGGCGGGCCTGGTCGCGCTCCTTTTGCATGGCCGTCAGTTGGTTGGTCAGCGCCTGGGTGTTGGTGCCCGCGGCGGCCTGGGCGGTCAGCTGGTCGATCTGCGAGTTGAGCTGCTCGACCTGACGCTTGAGCTGGTCGTTCTGGGAGGCCAGGGTCTTGACCTGACTCTGGGACTCGGCCAGGAGACGCTTGGTCTGGGCATCCACGGCAGGCTGCTGGGCGGCATTACCCTGGGCCTGCTTCAAATCCCGGTTTTCTGTCTGCAGGGATTCCACCTGAGCCGTCAAGTCGGAAATCTTCGAGTTCAGCGAGGCCACATCGGTGCCCAGGGACTGGGTGGAAGCAGCGTTGCCTTGCATGGCCTGCTTGCCCAGGGCTTCAACCGTATCGGTGACCTGATCCAGGAAGTCGTCGACCTCGTCGACGTCGTAGCCTTCCTTAAACCGCACTGTCTGGAAGGTATGCTCCCTTATGTCATTAGGCGTCAATAGAGCCATATGTTTCTCCACCTCGCTTCAGGCCAACCAGCCCGATTGTGTTCTCTTACTGCATGCTAGCACGGAGTCTGCCGTATCCGCGGTCTTGCTTTCTACCCCAGCAGCACCTGAATGATGATCAGGGCGGCGTAGAGCACCATGAAGGAGACATCGAGCTGAATCCTACCCATGGGCAGAGGCGGGATGTACCGGCGCAGCCAGCGCAGGGGCGGCTCGGTCAAGGCATAGATGACCCGAATGAGCGAAGCCACGAAGCCACGGGGATACCAGCGGGGCGACAGAACCAGGACCCAGTCCAGAATCATCCGCACGAAGAGGATGAGCAGGTAGGTCTCAATGCAGATGTCTACCAGATATCGAAGAAAAGGAACAAGCATGCGTCTTTAGACTCCTGCGGACACGGCTGCCAGGGGGTCGGTCACTGGGCGAAAAGCCCCTTGGCCGAAGAGCCTGACTCGGGCTCCTCCACCTTGATGTTGACCTGTGCAGGACTGAGCAGGAAGACCCTGGGGGTGACCCGCTCAATGGACCCGCGTACCCCGAAGACCACTCCGGCCGAGAAATCGACGATCCTGTAGGCCACCGACTCGGACACGCCAGTCAGGTTGAGGACCACCGGCACCCCATCCCGCAGGGCCCTGCCAACCATTTGGGCATCTTCATAGGACTTGGGATGGATGGTGGTGATGCGGTTGATCCGGCTCTGGAAGGGTGTGGACTCGGCCTCCTGGCTGCTGGACGTGGATTGCGGAGCCATGGGAGTCACAGAGTGATCGGTGTCGAAGCCATCGCGGGCCTCGTCATCGTCGGCCAGGTCGTCGTCATCGTCATCCACGACATCCGACATGCCGAAAAAGGACATTGCGTTCTTCATCAATCCTGCCATACCTGCTCCTTCGCCTGATTACCGCAGAAAGTCAGGGATATCCAGATATCCCGGGTCGGAGGTGCCATCGTCGCCGGAGGCGGGGGGCACCACATCGTGTTCAGAGGTCTCATCGGACTCCGCCTGTACGGACGGAGTCGTCAGCGGCTGCTGAGGCTCCTGGACCGGCGTGGCCGCTGCCGGTGCGGTGGTCGTGTCCACTGCAGGGGCCGGGGTCTCGTCCTTCTTAGGGGTGGGATCGAATCCGGCGGCGATGACCGTGACCCGCACCTCGTCCCCGTAGGCATCGTCCAAGGCCAGGCCCCAGATGATCTGCGCCTCGGGATGGATGGCATCCTGAACCAGCTGGGCGGCCGCAGAGGCCTCCTGCATGCTCAGGTCGGTGGGACCGGCCACGTTGATCAGGGCCCCATGGGCGCCCTCGATGCTCTCCTCCAGGAGCGGAGAGGAGATGGCGATCTCGGCGGCCTGGGTGGCTCGATCCTCGCCCCTGGCTGCGCCGATGCCGAAGAGGGCGGTGCCGGCATCCTTCAAGATGGCGGTGACATCGGAGAAGTCCACGTGAATGTAGGAGTTCATGGTAATCAGGTCGGTGATGCCCTGAACACCTGCCAGCAGGGCGGTGTCGGCGGTCTTGAAGGCATCCATGACCGAGACCGTGCGATCCGAGAGATCCAGAAGCCGGTCATTGGGGATAACGATAAGGGCATCGACCTCCTTGCGTAGGTTCTCGATGCCCGATTCGGCGGAAGCGGAGCGCCTGGGCCCCTCAAAGGTGAAGGGACGGGTGACCACGGCGATGGTGAGCGCGCCTTGCTGACGGGCTGCACGCGCCACCAGAGGGCTGGCACCGGTGCCAGTGCCGCCACCCTCGCCTGCAGTGACGAAGACCATATCGGCGCCCTTGAGGACCTCTTCGATGTCGGACTGATGGTCCTGGGCGGCCTTGGCGCCCTTCTCGGGATCGGCTCCTGCTCCCAGGCCGCGGCTGTTGGCATCAGATAGGGAGATCTTCACATCGGCTTCTGAGCGCAGGAGATCCTTGGCATCGGTATTGATGGCCACAAATTCGACATTCTGCAGACCCTCGGCGATCATACGATTGACAGCATTGCCACCGGCTCCACCAACACCAACGACCTTGATGTTGGTCTTGTCATTGAAATTGTCATTCTGGGCAATCTCGCTCACAGTATGCTCCCGTCACTCACGTTACGCTCAACTCTAGCGCAGGTCATATACGCCAACACGCATTTGCCCACAGGCGTTCCGACCCTCCCTGACGGCCGTGGGCCTAGGGTCCGGGAGGTCAGAGCCAACCGCCCTGGCCTTCCGAAAGAACCTCCACGCCGTTCTGTCCGTATTCTAAACCCTGATTCTAGACCCGGGTGCGCATGGTTGGTGACGGAAATATTTCCGGCTTCAGTAGGAGGCGTCCATGGGGTCGTTGCCGAAGAGCGTCTCGCGCTCCTGATGGGTGGTGGTCCGCGAATCCAGCCAGCCATAGGGCAGGCGGACCTTCTTGGCATAGCGGACCCGACCCCGGGGCTTGCCAGCCACGGCCCGGGGATAGGGCATGTCCTGGTCCAGATTGGCGATGCAGCGGTCCATATCCTCCAGGCTCTCGCAGGACATGAAGTCGCGGCGTACCTGGCCGCCTACGGCGAAGCCCTTGAGATACCAGGCCACGTGCTTGCGCATATCGTGGACGGCCATGCGCTCGTCACCGTCATAGAACTCGACCAGAAGCCTGGCGTGGCGGGCCATGATGGCTCCCACCTGACCCAGGGTTGGCTCCTGCCGTTCCGTAGAGCCGGCCAGGGCCGCCGCGATGTCGGCAAAGAGCCAGGGACGGCCCTGACAGCCCCGGCCTATGGCCACGCCTGCGCAGCCGGTCTGGGCGAACATGTCCAGGGCATCCTCGGCGGTCCAGATGTCACCGTTGCCGAAGACGGGGATGTCTACGGCCTGGACCAACTGAGCGATCCGGTCCCAGTCGGAATGGCCGCCATAGTATTCAGCCGTGGTCCTGGCGTGCAGGGTGACGGCGGCGCACCCCTCCTCCTGGGCGATATGGGCCGCCTCCATAAAGGTCTCATGCTGGTGGTCGATGCCCACCCGGATCTTTGCGGTGACGGGGATTCCGGCAGGGGAACAGACAGCGACCACCCGATGGACCAGTTCGGCAAAGAGGTCGGTCTTCCAGGGCAGGGCGGACCCGCCGCCATGCCTGGTGACCTTGGGGACCGGGCAGCCGAAGTTCATATCGATATGATCGGCCCAGCCGGCATCGACCACCATCCGGGTGGCTTGCTCCATAATCTGCGGGTCCACTCCGTACAGCTGCAGGGAGCGCACCTTCTCCTGAGGGGCGAAGCGGCAGAGCCGGAAGGCCTTGGGGTTGCGCGCCACCAGAGCCCGGGCCGTCACCATCTCCCCCACATACAGTCCGTCGGGTCCATACTCGCGACAGAGCAAGCGGAAGGGCCAGTTGGTCACGCCCGCCATGGGCGAAAGCATGACCGGAACAGGTACGGTTATCGGGCCCAGCTTCACCGGGGCAACCTTCAGGGTCTGGCGATCAATCTCAGTACCGGCCACCGGCCTCGGCCACCTTGATGGGTTCGCTTTCGTCCGTGCCCGGCTCGCTGGCCAGGTCCGTGTAGCCGTCAGCGGCGCGCGTACCGGTCAGGTCGGACGGGCCCATGGGGTAACGGACACGCTGCTCGCCTACAACCTTGCGCACATAGTCCTCCACCTGCTCCAGGGCCACGCGGTCCTGCTGCATGGAGTCGCGGTTGCGGATGGTGACGGCCTTGTCGTCCAGGGTGTCGAAGTCCACGGTGATGCACAGGGGTGTGCCGATCTCATCCTGACGACGGTAGCGGCGGCCGATTGCACCGGACTCGTCGTAGTCCACCATCCACTCGTTCTGGCGCAGGTCGGCGGCCAGGTCGTGGGCGATCCGCTGCAGATCAGGCTTCTTGGACAGGGGCAGGACCGCGGCCTTGACCGGGGCCAGCCTCGGATCCAGACGCAGCACGGTGCGACGGTCGACCCCGCCCTTGGTGTTGGGGGCCTCGTCCACGTCATAGGCATCCACCAGGAAGGCCATCAGCGAGCGCGTCAGACCGGCCGCGGGCTCGATCACGTAGGGAATGTAGCGTTCCCCGCTGGCCTGGTCGAAGTAGCTCAGGTCCTCGCCCGAGTGCTCGGCATGGGCCTTGAGGTCGTAGTCGGTGCGGTTGGCCACGCCCTCCAGCTCGCCCCACTCGGAGCCCTGGAAGCCGAACCGGTACTCGATGTCAACGGTCCTCTTGGAATAGTGGGCCAGCTTCTCCTTGGGGTGCTCGTAATGGCGCAGGTTTTCGGGCTTGACGCCCAGGTCCACGTACCAACGGGTCCTGGCGTCGATCCAGTACTGATGCCATTGTTCGTCGGTGCCGGGGTGGACGAAGAACTCCATCTCCATCTGCTCGAACTCACGGGTACGGAAGATGAAATTGCCTGGGGTTATCTCGTTGCGGAAGCTCTTGCCCATGTTGGCGATGCCGAAGGGGGGCTTGGAACGTGAGGAGGCCATGACGGACTTGAAGTCCACGAAGATGCCCTGGGCGGTCTCGGGGCGCAGGTAGTGTAGGCTCTTTTCGTCCTGGACGGGACCCAGGTGGGTCTGCAGCATCATGTTGAAGTCGCGCGGCTCGGTCCACTGGCCCTTGGTGCCGCAGTCCGGGCAGGGGATGTCCTTGAGGCCGTTTTCCGGATCGTGGCCGTGCTTCTCGACGTAGGCCTCCTCCAGGGTGTCGGCCCGGTGACGCTTGTGGCAGTTCAGGCACTCGATCAGAGGGTCGTTGAATACGGACACATGGCCCGAGGCCTCCCAGACCGCTGTGGGCAGGATGACCGAGGTGTCCACGCCGACCACGTCGTCGCGGGTGACCACCATTGTCCGCCACCACTCACGCTTGATGTTGTCCTTGAGGGCCACACCCAGGGGGCCATAGTCCCAGGCCGAGCGCGTCCCGCCGTAGATCTCCCCTGCGGGAAAGACGAATCCTCGGCGCTTGGCCAGGGAGATGACCTCATCCAGTTTCGATACTGCCACTGATCACACCTTCTGCTCGGGAACCCCTCCTGGGGGTATACGACCTGATGACCGGCCTCCAGCATACCTTTGGCGGGTGACCTGCTGTCAGTGTAAAGGCCTACCATCGAGGAAGGTGCGAGAGGCCGCGCTGGTGACCGCAGGGGACACCGGGCATCCTGCCTACGAACACCAATCAATGTGGAAAGGTTCCCGATATGCCCGATGTAAACGACCCATCCTATCTGAACACCGTAGCCGAGGTCACGATTGCGCCCTCCGGTCAGGGTGAGGAACTGTCCACCTATGTGGCCCAGGTCATCAAGGTCATCAGGGATTCGGGGCTGCCCAACCAGACCAATGCCATGAGCACGGTCGTCGAAGGGGATCTGCACCGGGTCATGGAGGTCGTGGAAGAAGCCACACGGGTCCTGGCCGAGCAGGGGTATCGGACCGGCGTCAATCTCAGGCTTGACATCCGTCCCGGCAAGCGGGACCAGATTCACGAGAAGGTGGAGCGGGTCGACCGGATCCTGGGCGGGGAAAACCGCTGAAAGCTCCCTGTCACTGAAGATCAACCGGGCTGAAATCGCCTGAGCAGGTTAAGGTGTGCCCATGATCACGATGAAGCAGATTGCCGCACGCACAGGCGTATCCGTCTCCACAGTCTCTCTGGTGCTCAACGGCCGCGATAAGGGCAGGGTCAAGTCGGAGACCGCCCTAAAGGTGCGCAACACAGCCAAAACCCTGGGCTATCGGCCCAACCCCATGGCCCGGTCCCTGCGCACCAGCAAGACCGGCATGCTGGGCTTCATCAGCGAAGAGGTGGCCACCACGCCATACGCCGGCGCCATCATTCAGGGCGCACAGGATGCGGCGGCCGAGCGCGGCTATGTGCTTCTCACCGTCTCCACCGATGGGGGCATCCGTGAATCAGAACAGATTCAGGCCCTGAAGCGCTATGGGGTGGACGGTTTCCTCTTCGCCAAGATGTATGACCAGAATGTCGACCTGCCCCAGACGCTGCGTTCCTGCCCTGCCGTGGTGGTCAACGCAGTGGAGCGGGCCAACCGCTGCCCCAGCATCGCGCCTGACGAGTTTCTGATCGGCTACGATGCCACCCGACATTTGATCGAATCAGGTAGTCGTCGAGTGGCCTACCTGGGCACCACACAGGATCTGCCGGCGCAGGAAGACAGAATACGCGGATATCAGACCGCTCTTAAGGAAGCGGGATTACCTGCAAGTCAGGCCTTAATCCGACTGGTGGGCTTCAATCAGGAGGCCATGGATCAGACAAACGATCTGATGGACGACCAGCACCCCGATGGCGTCTTCTGCTTCAATGATTCGCGTTCCTTTTACCTCTACCAGGCCGCCGCCGCACGCCATCTGGTCATCGGCAGGGACCTGAGTCTGGTGGGCGTGGACAACCACCAGGTCGTAGCCGAGACCTCGGCCCCTCCCCTGACCACGGTCGAACTGCCTCACTACGAGATGGGCTTCTGGGCGGTGCGACGACTGCTGGCACAAATCAATCCCCGCCGCGGTGCTCTTCCACTGCCCGATACCCGTGCTGTCCTTCCGCCGCTCGATCAAGCTGGCGGGGTACGCATCCATTGCGCCCTGATTCGCAAGGGCTCTACCCGCCTCGATGCCACCTCAGACCTGGTCCCGGCCAGCCGCTAAGCCACACTCACCCTTCCCCTTCACTGTCGCAAGATGCCGAACCCAGGTCCAATTCTGGCTAGCTTGATACCAGTCGCCAACAGCCAATCAGCCAAGATCCCCTGCTAACCACTCACCGTGTGGGTAAGAACTGACATCAACAGTCAATCGTTTGACGTAAATCGATTGACGGCTTACTATACCTACAAGGATTCGCTCTGCACATAGGAAGTGCATCGAACCGGAAGACACTGCGGAGAAGCGGTGCACAACAAGGAAAGAGGGGCAGCATGGCCGCCAAATTATCGGCGTGGAGGAATCCATCATATTTGGAATCCTCCACCGGAATATTCTTCTTCTTCTGCGCCTGGGGAGTCTGGTGGTCCTTCTACCAGCGATGGCTGGTAACAGGGCTTGGCATGACCAATACCCAGGTCGGCAACATCTACTCCATCAATTCCGTAGCAACCCTGATCATCATGTTCGTCTACGGGGTCATTCAGGACGAACTGGGAGTCAAGCGCCGTCTGGCCATCTTCATCGCTGCCATCGCCGCTCTGGTGGGGCCCTTCGTCCAATTCATCTACGCGCCGCTCATGCGCTCCAACATAATGCTGGGCGCCATGCTTGGCGCGGTGGTCCTCTCTGCCGGCTTCATGTCGGGCTGCTCCTTGATCGAAGCCATCACCGAGCGCTATTCTCGCAAGTTCGGCTTCGAGTATGGACAGTCCAGGGCCTGGGGCTCCTTCGGCTACGCAATTGTGGCCCTGATCGCCGGCTTTGTCTTCAACATCAATCCCATGATCAACTTCTGGCTGGGATCAGCTTTTGGCCTATGCATGCTGCTGGTCTACGCCTTCTGGATCCCTGATGAACAGCGTGACGAGATTCGCCGCGAATCGACCCCCGAGGGCGAGAAGTCCCAGCCTTCTCTGGGTGATATGCTCCACGTGCTGGGCATGCCGGCCCTCTGGCTGCTGATCGTCTTCATGATCTTCACCAACACCTTCTACACGGTCTTCGACCAGCAGATGTTCCCAACTTATTACGCCAACCTCTTCGCTACGCCGCAGTTGGGCAACCAGGTCTACGGCATCCTCAACTCCTTCCAGGTCTTCCTGGAATCAGCCATGATGGGAGTCGTCCCAATCATCATGCGCAAGATCGGCGTGCGCAACTCCCTCTTATTGGGGGCTACGGTCATGTTCGCCAGAATCGGACTGTGCGGGTTCTTCCACGATCCGGTCATGGTCTCCATCGTCAAGCTCTTCCACTCCATCGAGGTCCCGCTCTTCAGCCTGCCGGCCTTCCGCTACTTCACCCTGCACTTCAACCCCAAGCTGTCCGCCACCCTTTACATGGTGGGCTTCCAGATTGCCTCCCAGGTCGGCCAGGTGATCCTGTCCACCCCGCTGGGCATGCTCCACGATCGCGCCGGCGACCAGGTCACCTTCTACACCATCTCCCTGGTGGTTCTCGCTGCCCTGATCTACGGCATCTTCGTGCTCAAGCGCGACGACCAGCAGGTGGACGGCGATCCCTTCATCAGGGATTCACAGAAGTCCGCCGTGACCCAGGGCTGATCCCAGATCAATCATCATCAGCACCCATCCAACCCGAAAGGATTCAAGGATGAACCAGTCAGCAACCAAGGAAAACGCCGATATGAGCGCTCAGCTGAACAAGGCCCAGAAGAG
The DNA here is from genome assembly GCF_009683175.1 of Bifidobacterium asteroides. Classification (GTDB taxonomy): domain Bacteria; phylum Actinomycetota; class Actinomycetes; order Actinomycetales; family Bifidobacteriaceae; genus Bombiscardovia; species Bombiscardovia asteroides_H. The sequence goes on along the minus strand of NZ_WKKW01000003.1, from coordinate 81,904 downwards.
CATAGATCGGCTCTTCGCCACCCGCAATGACCGCTGGTATCCCCAGTGCCACATCGCCTCCAAGGCCGGATGGATCAATGACCCCAACGGCCTGAGCTACTACAAGGGGCGCTATCATGCCTACTTCCAGCTCAACCCCTACGGAAGTGAGTGGGGCAACATGCACTGGGGACATGTGTCCAGCGCCGACCTGGTCACCTGGCGTCGCGAGCCCCTGGCCATGGCGCCCACCCTGGAGGTCGAGAAGGACGGAGTCTTCTCCGGATCGGCCGTGGTGGGCGACGACGGCCGTCTGACCATCTATTACACCGGTCACCGCTGGCGCAATGGGGTCAATGAAGATGACGGCAACCTCCAGGAGCAGTGCATGGCTGTCTCCACGGACGGCATCCACTTCGAAAAGAAGGGGGTCGTAGTCCCCTGCCCCGACGACAAGATCCTGCACTTCCGCGATCCCAAGGTGTGGAAGATGGGTGGGCTCTGGTACATGGTCTTCGGAGTCAGCACACCCGCCCACCGGGGCGAGATCTGGATGTACACCTCCAAGGACATGGAGCACTGGACCTTCGACCGGGTCATCTACCGGCACCCCGACCCTGAGGTCTTCATGCTGGAATGCCCTGACATGTTCCCCCTGGAGGACAAATGGGTTATCTGCTACTCGGCCATGGGCCTGAAGCCCCATGGGTTCGAAGCCCGCAACCACAACAACGCCGGCTATGTGATCGGCAGCTGGCAGCCCGGCGGCGACTTCCATCAGGAGACTGAATTCCACCTCTGGGACGACGGCCATAACTTCTATGCACCGCAGACCTTCCAGGCCCCTGACGGCCGTCGGCTGGTCTTCGGCTGGATGAGCCCATTCACCGAACCCATCCCCATGCAGGAGGATGGCTGGTGTGGCCAGTTCACCGTACCTCGCGAGGTCACCCTGGCCGGCGATCACCTGCGTTGCCTGCCAGTACGCGAGTTCTCCGACCTGGACCAGGACAGGCAGGACTTCGGTCCCATCGAGCTGGAGGTCAACGGCAGCCAGGATCTGGTGGACGATGCGCAGACCGCCGACATCAATATGGAGATCGACCTGAACAAGTCCCAGGCCGAGCGCATCGGCCTGGAGATTCATCGGACCCAATCAGGTGACCACACGCTGGTCTGCTATGACGACCAGCTGGGCCGCGTGGTGCTCGACCGCCACTGCAACACCTATGGGGACCGTGGCTACCGCACTGCTCCCGTCGACAAGTCCTCGGGCAAGCTCAAGCTGCGCATCATCGTGGACCGGGGCTCGATCGAGGTCGTCGTAAACGACGGCCTGGAGATCATGTCCTCCTACTCCTTCCCCGCCGAAGGACCGCGCGGCATCCGCCTGATTGCCGAATCCGGCGAAGGCAAGGCCCTGATTAACTCCATCTCCATCGCCAAACTGGGCACCATCTGGGAAGAGCCGGATCGCTAATCCTACTTCCCTGGTCGGCATAGGAAAGGCCCGCTCCCTGAAATTGCTCAGGGAGCGGGCCTTTCTCTTGTAAAAACATCCTCATTTAAACACCTGTGGTCAGAACCAAGGAATCGAAGGATCCTAAAGAAGCGACAGTCCTTTGACAGTGACTGCTTGCACTTAATCGGCAGTCATGACTCGATCTCGGACCCCTTGATCTTCGGACCCGGAAGCCTGAACGAGGCTACCTCAGCCTCGGCTTTACTTGCCGACCTTGACCAGCAGAGCCATGAGGCCGGAGGCGATGGCCGCCGCACCCATGAAGAGGAAGGCTCCGACGAAGGAGCCGCCGGCGGCCTTGACCAGGTAACCGATGATCATGGGGGCCAGGAACCCGCCCAGGGTGCCGCCGGTATTGATGATGCCGATGGCGGAGCCGATGATGTGCGGGTCCATGATCTTGTGGGGCCAGGTGAAGATGCCGGTGAAGGCCACCACGGAGACGCAGGATACCAGGATCAGCAGCAGGAGGGAGAGCCAGATGTTGCGCGAGAAGACGAAGCAGACCACCAGGACGGCACTGATCACCCCGGCGCCCAGGATGGCCACCTTCTCCCTGCCCAGGAAGAGCTTCGAGAGCAGCTGACCAGCATAGATGGTGGCGACGGTCGTGAAGACCGCATTGACCGCCAGCAGGATGCCGGCCTGGCCAATCGTAAGGCCGAAGGTGTTCTTTATGAAGGTGGGCATCCAGGAGATATTGCCGTACAGGAGGATGTTGAGCAGAAGCATGGCCACGAAGAGGACCAGCACGTTCCGGTTCTTCAGGACCTCGAGGAACCCTGCACCCTTGGCTCCGGGCTTCTGGTCAACCTCGGGCTGCCGGGGTTTGGAGGGCACGAAGATCAGAATGCAGACAAAGGCCAGCAGATAGAGGGTGCCCAGCACAGCGTAGGCCAGGTGCCAGTTGATGGCGACCAGGTTGGCGCCCAGGACGAAGGCCAGGATGCCGCCGATGCCCGAGGTCGACAGGATCAGCGACTGTACGAAGGTGCGCCGTTCCTGAGGGAAATTCTCCGCGATCGACTTGGAGCAGGAGGGCGGGTAGCCTCCGTGGCCCATGCCGGCGAAGAACCGGACGATGATGAAGAAGGCCAGGCCATTGGCCAGGCCGAACAGGTAGCTGAACAGACCAATGATGATCATGGAGGCCATCAACACACGCTTGGCCCCAAGCCTGTCGGCCAGCCAGCCGCTGGGAATCTGCATGAGCGAGTAGCCCAGGAAGAAGGCCGACATAATGATGCCTGTCTGCCCCGAGTCAAGGTGGAACTGCTCGGAGATGGGGATGATGGCGGTCGAGATCATGTTCTTGTCCATGTACACGATCGAGTAACCGGCCATCAGGGAGAAGATCAGCGTTCCGCTCGCCGTTTTTGAGGATTGCTTGATTGCCATTGGTCTGTCATCCTTCAGTCGAAGCCGGCTGCCGCCTGGCGGCAGCCGAACAGTAGGTAGGTCAGTGGGGCATCACATCGTCAGGGATGACGACCTTGTACTCCTGGCCGGCGAAGGTCTTGTCGAAGTCCTCCTTGGCGGCCTTGACCAGATCCGGGTCGGTAAAGGCATCGTAGGCAGTCAGAGCCAGGGTCTTGCCCGCAGCCAGCAGGCCCTTGTGGGCCACCGAGGACTTGCCGTTGGCCGCCCACTGCCAAGAGTGAGCAGAGGTGCCCTGGGGCTCGAACCCGCCGCTGAACTGGGCGGTGGGCGTCTGCCAGCTGACATCGCCGACGTCAGTGGACCCCGATGCCGTATCCGTGAAGGCCAGCGGATACTTCTTCAGAGCCATGGTGGACTCGGCCATCTTCCTGACTTCCTCATCCGGAAGATCGGGGAAGGCGGCCTTGGTACGGCTGAGCACCCGCTGCTTGCCGGCCTCGGGGACCGTGTCGGTGTAGCGGCGTTCGTAGTCCAGCTCCTGCTGGTCCAGGGGCAGGGGGCCGACGAGGTCCAGATTCCTGTCTATGGCCTCGGTCAGCGGATGGTTGGGGACGAAGTTGTAGCAGGCCGCATCGAACTCCTCCTTGACCTGGGTCTCGGTCATCAGGGCCGCACCCTGGGCGATCTTCTCCACACGCTTGAACAGATCCTGAGCCTGGTCCATCCTGGGAGCACGCACGAAGTAGTAGAGCCGGGCGTGGGACTGCACCACGTTGGCCGACTCGCCGCCTGCATCGATGAAGGCGTAGTGCACACGGGCCGCATCGATCATGTGTTCGCGCAGGAACTGCACGCCCACGTTCATCAGCTCCGCGGCATCCAGGGCGCTCCGGCCCAGCTCGGGAGCCGCAGCCGCGTGTGCCGGCACGCCGGTGAAGTCGAAGTAGGCCTGTAGGACAGCCAGGCTGGAGGAGCCCCAGGCCTGGGTCACATCCGAGGGATGCCAGGACAGGGCCAGGTCCAGCCCGTCGAAGACCCCGTCCCTGGCCATGAAGGCCTTGCCATAGCCCGACTCCTCAGCCGGGCAGCCGAAGACCTTGATGGTCCCCTTGAGCCCCTTCTCCTGCATGAAGGTCTTGATGCCCACGCCTGCCGCTACAGCGGCCATGCCCAGGATGTTGTGGCCGCAGCCTTGCCCGTTGCCGCCTTCGACCAAGGGCTTGTGCTCGCCCAGATCAGCCACCTGGCTGAGGCCTCCCAGGGCGTCGTATTCGCCAGTGATGCCGATCACCGGACGGCCCGAGCCCCAGGTCGCCACGTAGGCGTAGTCCATATGGCCCACGCCCTTTTCGATGTCAAAGCCCTCCTGCTCCAGCACCTTGTAGTGCTGCTGGACCGACTCCTTCACGGCAAACCGGGTCTCGGGGGTACCCCAAATATGATCGGCGGCCTCGATGAACTCCTGTGACTTATCTTCGATGATCTGCATGATGCGTTGCTTGTCGTCCACGCCTGTCACTCCTTCGCTTCGTTTGCTGCCCTGATTGCCACAGCGGATTTGGCTTGCTCCGCTGCGATAAGACACAGACTACCTTTCAAGGGCATTACGAGAGTGTTCAGACCTGTAAATTTGGACGACTATGGCTAACTTCACAAATTGAGTTGTCTTGTTTTCTTTAGGCTTGGTCCACGCCGCCGAAGCGCCTGTCCCGGTGGATGTAATCGTCGATGGCCCGCCATAGCACGTCGCGCCCGCAGTCGGGGAAGAGCTCGGGCACAAAGGCCAGCTCCGCATAGGCCGCCTGCCAGGGCAGGAAGTTGGAGGTGCGCTGCTCCCCCGAGGTACGAAGGACCAGATCGCAGTCCGGTATGTCGGGGTTGTAGAGGTGCTGGGCGATCATCTTTTCGGTAACTTTGGAGCCCTTGATCCGCCCGGCCGCCACCTCCCGGGCGATGTCGGTGGCTGCATCGGCCAGCTCAGCCCGGCCTCCGTAATTGATGCAGAAGATCACATCGATTCTGGTGTTGTGCCGGGTTCGCTCCATGGCCGCCTCCAGCTCGTCGACGACCGACTTCCAAAGCCGAGGACGACGGCCCGCCCAGCGCACGCGCACTCCCCAGTCGTCCATCTGGGCCACACGACGGTGGATGATGTCCCGGGAGAAACCCATCAGGAAGTGGACTTCAGCCGGCGAGCGCTTCCAATTCTCCGTAGAGAAGGTATACAGGCTCAGGTATCGGACCCCGGCCTCAATGGCCCCGGCTATGGTGTCGAAAACCACCGGCTCGGCGGCCCGGTGACCCTGGGTGCGCTCCATGCCCCTCTGCTTTGCCCAACGGCCATTGCCGTCCATGATCACTCCCAGGTGCCGAGGGACTGAGCCCTCGGGAAAGTGCGGGATACGAGCAGGATCGGAGAAGGGGGCTGCAGGCACATCCAGGGAGGTGTAGTCGACGGGGTCAAAGCTCATGCTTCAAGAATCTAATAGCCGCAGGGACCTGATGGGCCGCTCCAGGTAATATTCGCCCCATTTCTCGACAAGACCATCGCAGAGGGGGGTTGAATCCCTGCCGTCCAACTTGGACCAGTCCCCGCTGCTCAGCGCCCGAAAGCGTGCCAGTGTGGCGGGATCCACCGCCACAGCGTCGGTGGGCCTATCCCGGCTGCAGACCACACCGCCGCCGGGCACTGAAAAGTGGGTCAGCTGGTCGGTCCGGCCGCAGACGATGCAGGAATCCAACCGGGGCCGCCAGCCCGCCAGCGCCAGAGACCGCAGCAGGTAGGAGGCGCCGATGTCACGGGGTCCATGCCGGTGACCTGCCAGGCTGGCCAGGGCGGAGACCAGCAGACGGTATTGCTCCGGCTCATGCTCACCCACCACCAGCTTGTCGGCTGTCTCAAGCATGACGCCCCCGTTGGCGTAAAGGTCATAGTCGGCGCATATGGCATCCGCATAGGCGGCTATGCAGACGGCCTGGGAGACGATGTCCAGGTTGCGGCCGCGGGAGATGAGCAGATCGTCACGCATGAATGGCTCCAGCCGTGCGCCGAAGCGGGACTTGGTCCGTCGTACCCCCTTGGCCACGGCCCTGACCTTGCCGTGCCCCCTGGTCAGAATGGTGACGATCCGGTCGGCCTCGCCCAGTTTGACCGTTCTGAGGACCAGGCCCTCGTCACGATAGATGGCCACGACGGTCCCGTCCTTTCATTGGTAGATGAACAGGCCCCAGAAGGCGAAGATCAGCAGGACCCCGAACATGGCCAGGGTGGTGACGACGAAGAGGGCAACGCCAAAACGGGTGGAGGCCAGCACAGGCCTGGGATCCATGCTCCGCATCTGCTGGCGCAGACTGGGGCCGCCGGCCTTGCTTGTGCGCACCTGGTCGGGCAGCCGGTCCAATCCCCTCAGGGAGGCGACTTCGACCATGCGGGCGAAGGTGCGCGACCAGGCCCAGATGACCAGGGCGCAGACCACCTGGATGACCGGCCAGCTCCAGTAGCTGACCCCGGCCTGATCGGGCACACCGCCCCAGCCCAGGCGTACCACAGCCATGATGACCTGACCCAGACCGGCTCCGAAAAGGACCAGGGTAGCCAGGGTGGTGCCGGTGATGGTGACCAGGGTGCCGCCGAAGCCATGGCTGAAGCCCAGGACCGGTTCCTTGCGTCGTCGCAGGCGGAACAATTTCATCAGACCGGCCACCAGGGCCATGACCAGGGCCGCCAGCAAAAGCACCAGGGTCAGCAGGTGCAGGACCAGCATATAGATGGTCAGCGAGCGCCGCCCCCGCAGATCAGTGGGCACGGCTATGGACTGGTGGATGGTGGCCCCGCCCACGCTGGGGCTGGTCTGATGCAGGCCGTGGACCTGACCCACCGCCCAGTCGATCATGTCCTGCTGGTAGTGGTCGGCCAGGGGCGTGCCGGTCCGGGCCTCATCCCCCAGCCGCAGCACATGGTTGGAGACCGGGTAGGAACGCACCGTGACGTTCTCGTTGCCGGAGGCGTGGGCCTGGGACAGCACGCGCTGCACCCCCTCCACCTGGGCGGTCATCACATCCTTGGCCCCGTAGGCCAACAGGGTGGGAATGGCATAGGTGTAGCGGTCGGTGGGATCGATGTCCAGATTGTTCAGACCCAAGAGGGAGGCATCGGTGCTGAAGAGCCGACGGACCACCGACTGGTAGCCCTGGTTGGCCCCGGCGATGGCGAAGTCCTGTGCCACGAAGAAGCCCATGGCGTGCCGCGGGGAATAGACCATGGGGCTCAGCAGGATCTGGAAGGCGATCCGGTGGTCCATGGTCAGCAGCATGGCGGCGATCCAGGTGCTCTCGCTGGTGGCATAGATGCCTACCTTGGATGCATCCACATCATCCCGGTCGCGCAGCAGGTTGGCAACCTGCTCGTAGGCCTTGGCCGAAGCAGGATAGTCCCGGTCGGCATCCGTGGTGGACCAGACCGGCTTGTCCAGCACGGCGGTGACGAAACCGGCAGAGGCCAGGGTCCGGGCCACGTCCCCGAAGGAGTTGTCGCAGGTGCCATATCCGGCGCCATGCATGAAGACCACTGCCGGCCGATTCCCTGAAGCCCCCTTGGGGGTGCGGATCAGAATCCGGATACGCTGGTGCTCCCCAGTGGCGGGCCTTTCCACGCTCAGTTCCTGGTGACGGGATTCGACCTGGTACTGCCCCACGGTATCCCTGTCAACCCCGGCAGGCCAGTCGAAGGTGACCGCGGTGTCCGGAGTCAGGGTGGGAAAATTCTGATCCACCGGTTCGTATTTCCAGGGAACGGCGGTCAAGTGGGAGACAGAGGCCAGCAGACCCATAAGGATGATGAAGACGGGCAGGCTGGTCATCAGCCGCCTGACCCTGCTCCACCCGCTTGCAGGGAGGGAACGCTCAACCTCTTGGGACACGTCGGTCATTGTAGCCGGTGGCGGGGATGGCGCTTACGCCCTCAGCTGGCACGGCCGGTGACCGGGACCACCATGGGTCCTGCCTCCGGCAGGGTTTCACCCTCGGCCGCAGCCTTGGCATCCATCTGGGCAGCGATTTCCTTGGCCCGTTCCAGCAGGGTGGGGACAATCTGGTCCTCAGGCACGGTCTGCACCACCTTGCCCTTGATGATGATCTGACCCTTGCCGTTGCCCGAAGCCACTCCCAGGTCGGCCTCCCTGGCCTCGCCTGGTCCGTTGACGATGCAGCCCATGACAGCCACCCGGATGGGGGCGGTGATGTCCTTGAGCCCCTCGGTGACCTCCTTGGCCAGCTCGATCACGTCCACCTGGGCCCTGCCACAGGAGGGGCAGGAGATGATGTCGAAGTGGCGCTGGCGCAACCCCAGATATTCCAGAATCTTGCAGCCCACCTTGACCTCTTCCACAGGCGGCGCGGACAGGGAGACCCTGATGGTGTCGCCGATGCCTTCGGCCAGGAGCGCGCCGAAGGCCAGGCAGGACTTGATGGTCCCCTGCCAGGAGGGCCCGGCCTCGGTCACGCCCAGGTGCAGGGGCCAGTCGCCCTTGGAGGCCAGGAGCCTATAGGTCTGGACCGTGGTGACGGGATCGTGGTGCTTGACGGAGATCTTGAAGTCGTGAAAGCCCACGTCCTCGAACATATGGGCCTCTTTCAGGGCCGAGGCGACCAGGGCCTCGGGGGTGGGGCCGCCGTAGCGGGCGTAGATGTCCTTGTCCAGGCTGCCGGCGTTGACGCCGATGCGCAGGGAGATGCCCGCGTCGGTGGCCGCCTTGCAGATCTCGGGGCCGACCTGGTCGAACTTGCGGATGTTGCCCGGGTTGACCCTGACGGCTGCACAGCCGGCATCGATGGCCTGGAAGACGTACTTGCTCTGGAAGTGGATGTCGGCGATGACCGGGATGGGCGACTTCTTCGCAATGATGGGAAGCGCGTCGGCATCGTCCTGGCTGGGCACGGCCACCCGCACGATATCGCAGCCTGCGGCGGCCAGCTCGGCGATCTGCTGCAGGGTGGCGTTGATGTCAGCGGTGACCGTGTTGGTCATGGACTGCACCGAAATTGGGGCTCCCCCGCCGACCGGCACAGACCCCACCATGATCCGACGGGAGCGGCGACGAGGATGCAGCGGAGTCTGGCTGATGGCCTGCTCGCCTGTCTTGCGGAACCCCTGGGAGGATGTTGACTGTTCGGTCTTGGGAATGCTACTCACGCTGTCATGTCTATCAAAGCATCAGCCCTTTGACGTGCCTCATGCTCGACTTGCTCCATTACCTCCACGGATGTGAATGTTCCCGGAAGATGCGTTTCCATGGCATCCATGACCGAACGGATGGTTTCGACGATGCTTAGGTAGGGCAGCCGGTGATCCAGGAAGGCCCTGACCGCCTGCTCGTTGGCGGCATTGAAGACCGCAGTCATGGGCTCGCAGCTGCCCAGAGCCCGCCTGGCCAGGTTGACCGCCGGGAAGGCCTCGTCGTCCAGGGGCTCGAAAGTCCAGGTGCTGGCCTTGGACCAGTCGCAGGCCGCAGCCACATTGTCAAGACGGGCGGGTGCCGACAGGCCCAGGGCGATGGGCAGACGCATGTCAGGAGGCGAAGCCTGGCTTATGGTGGCCCCATCCTGGAACTGGACCATGGAGTGGACCACGGACTGGGGGTGGACCACCACGGTGATCCGTTCGGGCTCGATCCTGAAGAGCCTGCTGGCCTCGATGACCTCCAGACCCTTGTTGACCATGGTGGAGGAGTTGATGGTGACCACCGGACCCATGGACCAGGTGGGATGGTTCAGGGCCTGCTCAGGGGTGACCTCGCGCATGGCTTGGCGGCTCCAGCCCCGGAAGGGACCTCCCGAGGCGGTGACCACCAGACGGGCCACCTCTCCATGCTGCCCCGAACGCAGGGACTGCCAGATGGCCGAATGCTCGGAATCGACCGGGTTGATCTGCCCCGGCCTTACCTCGGCATCAAAGAGCAGATGGCCGCCGGCCACCACGGACTCCTTGTTGGCCAGAGCCAGCTGGGATCCGGCCTGCAGGGCCGCAATGGATGGACGCAGACCGACTGATCCGGTGATGCCATTGAGGACCAGATCGCTGCCGGAACCAGCCAGCGCCTGAACCGCCTCCATGCCTGCCTCTACCTGAATGCCGGTCAATCCCAGGGCCTTGAGAGCCTGCTGCAGGGCTGGAACCTGCGCCTTGTCGGCCAGAGCCAGACGGGTCACGTCAAAATCGCGGGCCTGACGGGCCAGGAGCTCGACATGCGCCCCGCCAGCGGCCAACCCGGTAACCTGGAACCGATCCCTATGACGACTGATCAGATCCAGAGCCTGGGTGCCGATGGATCCCGTGGATCCCAAGATGACCAGACTGCGAGACTGGTCTGCATCTTCCCTGGGTGACCAATCCGCCAAGGTGCGCTCACGCCCGACTGACAAACCGCCCTGCCTATCTTCACTACCTGTATTGATTGTTGTCTGATGACTCATCGATTGCCTTTATCCTGCTCCCCCTCGTCTCCGAAAGCCGGGAAAGAAATATCGGGGATGTCCAGATCCATCTTGGGCAGATCCTGGTTGAGCAGCGAAGCCAGGTAGGAATCCGGGTCCTGGTCCTGCTTATTCCCCTGCGTGTTTTGTTGTGAATACCTGGGCTTGGCCCAGTCGGGCGTATCCGTGCTGGTTCCGGCTGTCTCAGCCCAAGGACGCTCCTGGACCTCAGGCGCTGCAGGTGCTGGTTCCTCATAGTTGCCCAGGGGTCCGCCTGCGCCCAGAGGACCATCGACGAAGGGCGAGGAGATGATTGAGGTGGATCCTGGCGTAGACGAGCCGTCAGTGTCAGCCCTTGTCGCCGAAGGGACGAAAGCATTCCCGGCCGAAGTAGGCGGAGTGGAGGCTACGGGTGCCGAAGGGGTCGGCTGAAATGCCGTCGGCTCAGGAGTCTGTGGTGCAGGCGAAGGCGAAGAAGGCATCACCGGGTTGAAAGGCGCGGATTGCGCAACCGACGCAGGTGCCGCTGACGCTGCAGCGGGAGCCACAGGATTGTGGCTGGTCGGCGCAGAGGCCGGCTGTGCAGCCGCAGGCGGCACGGAAGCGGGCATAACTGATTCCTGCTGACCGGAGACAGGGGGATTGGCAGGGGTGGAATTGGCAGAGGCAACGGGGGCTCCGCCGCTCATGCCTGCTGAGGAGGCCGACCTGGCTGACGAAGAGGCTGGAGTTGCTGCTGTCGATGACACTGGGGCAGCCCCCGCGCCTTCCTGGGCCAGCCGCTGGTTGACCGCCGAAGCCAGAGCGCTCAGCGAGCTGTTGGGCTGCGCTGTCTGTGCTGTAGGCGTCGTCTGCGTGCTGGCGACCGGCGCCTCGAAGATAGCACGCTCTGCCTGGTGCAGTTGAGCGAAATCGTCCTGACTGCCCTGGTCGTTCGCGGCAGCGGAAGCATTGGGGATACTCCAGGCAGGTGTCTGGCTCTGTCCGATCAGCGGCTGAACGCCCGAAGCTGAAGAGTCCTGCACCGGCAACTGCGATTGCGCAGGAACAGCAGCAGGCGCCGTTGCATTGGCTCTGGCTCTCCTGGCCCTCTCGCTGACCCTGGCAAAGGACTCCAACTGCTCGAGAAGCTCGACGGCCTTGGCCAGGAAGAAGTCCACCTGGCGCTCGTCATAGCCCTTGTTCCCCCGCCGCTGGGTGAAGATGACGTTGGAGACACGGTCAGCCGTGATGTCGGTGTTCTTTGACTTGCCTGAGTCGGTCTTCCGTCCCTCCTGCAGGTTGAGCTGGTCAGAAGTCTTGTTGAGGACCTGCTCGATCAGCCGCTCCACCTGCTTGCAGTCGTATGAGGGCATGCCGGGATCCCCGCGCTTGAAAACACTGCCTGAGGGTCTGCCGGCATGAGTGGTCAGCTCTGATTGCAGACTGACCATTCTGGTCGTCCAACCGTCCACGCCCACCCGGGCTATCTCCAAGCTGGTCTGCCTGTCGGAAATCACCCTCTCCAGCCGCGAAAGGGCAGCATCCACCTGGGTGATGATATAGCCGTTCTTGCACAGATCAAAGGAGGCGTTGGCTATCTCCTCCTGGGTCAGATCAGGGTCCTGGCTCTCATAGAGCGAGTGAGCCCGCTCCAGGAAGGCGTCCACCTGCTTGGTGTCATATCCCCACTTGCGCTTGCCCGAGCGCGCGATGGTCGCCTCGGTTCCACGGGCATCAGGCTTAGCTGACATCAGGCATCGACCTCCTGACCTTTCTTGCCAACGATCGTCGTGCATCGATTCTACGTGAGCGCTAAGACGCGACTTCGGGCACGCCCCCTAAAAACCCCTGTGGTCCCGCCCGGACTCGAACCGGGGACATCCACCGTGTAAAGGTGGCGCTCTAACCAACTGAGCCACGGGACCAGCACACTACCTTAGCAGAATACACGGTGACAAGGCCGCACGGTGCGGCTATAATCCACTAGGAATTCGCGGGCCTGATCCGCAAAAGAAGAGAAACACACCATTTACACCATATAAGAGGGGGTTCGGATTGTCACAGACAGTCGATACAGGCAGTGGCAGGAAGACCAACCGCACCCTGGTGACGGTGGCGGTCTTCATCGCCACCTTCATGACGGCCATCGAGGGGACCATCGTCTCCACCGCCATGCCCACCATCATCGGGGACCTGCATGGGCTGTCCATCATGAACTGGGTCTACTCCATCTATCTGCTCATGACGGCGGTCACCACACCCATCTACGGCAAGCTTTCGGACCGCTTCGGCCGCAAGCCGCTGCTGACCATCGGTCTGCTGGTCTTCGTGATCGGGTCCACCCTGTGCGCCCTGTCCCAGTCCATGCCCCAGCTGATCGGCGCCCGTTTTCTGCAGGGCCTGGGGGCAGGCGCCATCCAGCCGCTGACCTACACGGTCCTGGCCGATATCTATCCATTGGACAAGCGGGCGGGCATGATTGGCCTGAACGGCTCGGCCTGGGGCATCGCCTCCATCATCGCCCCCCTGCTGGGAGGCTTCATCGTCCAGCAGATAAGCTGGCACTGGGTCTTCGCCATCAACGTGCCCATCGGCCTGCTGGTCATCATCATGATCCAGATCTTCCTGAGCGAGCATATCCAGGCGCGTGAAACCCGCGTCGACTACATGGGCATCGGACTGCTCAGCGTCTGCCTGATCTGCCTGATGCTCTGCCTGCAGAGCCTGGGATCGGCTGGCGATGCACGGATCACCTTGGTTCTGGCTGCGGCCACTCTGGTCACCTTTGCTCTGCTTCTTCATGTGGAGGGCCGCCAGGAGGATCCCATCCTGCCCCTGCGGCTCTTCCGCATCAGGACCTTTGTCATTCAGAACGTTTGTATGCTCCTGGTGGCCGGATTCCTCATGGGCTTCGACACCTACATGCCCATCTGGATGCAGTCTGTGCTGGGGATGAATCCCTCCCTGGGCGGCTTTGTGGTCACCCCCTCCTCCATTCTTTGGCTCCTGGGCGCCTACCTGGCCGGACCACTGACCATGCACCACCCGCCACACCGGGCCACCAACATCGGCCTGGCCTTCATCCTGACGGCCTGCGTCTGCTACATAGCCGTCCCCCAGGCCACCGCCTACTGGGTCTTCCTGGTCATCTCGGCCGTGGTCGGCTTCGGCTTCGGCCTGACCATCACCACCTCGACCATCACCGCCCAGAGCGTGGTGCCCTCAGGCGACGTGGGTGCCTCGACCAGCTTCAACACCCTGGCCCGCTCCCTGGGACAAACGCTGATGGTCTCCATCTTCGGCATCGTCATGAACACGGTCATCGCCCGCGAGGTACCCCGGTATAAGGGACTGACCGAGGACATGATGAACAGCATGATCAACCCGGCCACGGCAGGGAGCATCCCCTCACGCCTGCTGGGTCCGGCCCGCACCATCGTCTTCGACGGCCTGCATTGGATCTTCGTGGTAGGCCTGGTCATCCTGATCATGGCCCTGGTGGCCAACCTCTGCGACATCCGCTCGCGCACTCTGCTGGCCGAATACCAGAACAAGGCCACGACGGTGGCTCCTGCAATTGCTGAGAAGAGCGAACAGTAAAGGGCCGCTCGTCGTGCGGATTCCTCCGGGAATTCCTCCTGAATGACAACGAGGTGGTGGGCATTGGTTGATCCTGATGCCCACCACCTCGTTCATTGGCGCTTATGCAGCCAGAAGTCTTACTTGCCCTTGCCGAAAGCCCGCAGCTGGGTGGCGTTCCAATCCTTGCTGACGGTGGTGGGCATCAGGGCGTTCATGCCGGCGGTCTTGGCCGCATTGGAGACGACCCCTGGCGCCGAAGCCCCAGGTCTGCCGGGCTTGGGGGTCAGCACCCAGAAAGGCGCTCCCTTGTTGACCATGGCCGAGGCATCCATGATGGTATCCGCCAGATCGTCCTCGGCATCCCCGTCCCGCCACCAGATGATGACTCCATCCACGGCTGCGTCATAGTCCTCGTCCACCAGCTCTTCGCCGGTCAGATCCTCAATCCTGGTCCGGATCCCGTCGTCGACATCGTCGTCCCACATCCATTCCTGAACGATATCTCCGGGATGAAAACCGAACTCTTCCGCTGTATAGGTTGTAGTCTCAGCCACGGCTTCAGCATAACAAGACTGCCGGAATTCACCAATTGGACCGGCCTTGTCTTATTTGGCCTTGGCGGCCGTGCAGTGGGGCAGCCCCTCCCCCTGGCCATGGCCGATGGCCACCAGGGCCTTGTAGGCATCGTCCAAGGTGGACACCCGCACGTCGCGCAGCCCTTTGGGCACATGACCTGCCACCTGTGAGCAGTTGGCCGCCGGGGCCAGGAACCAGGTGGCGCCGTCCCGCCTGGCACCCAGCATCTTCAGCTGGATACCGCCGATGGCCCCGACCCGTCCCTTCTGATCCATGGTGCCGGTTCCAGCGATGGTCAGACCGCCGGTCTCCTGCTCCGGGGTGATCTTGTCGATGGCCCCCAGGGTGTACATGAGTCCGGCCGAGGGACCGCCGATGTCGGCCACCCTCATGCTGAATTGCAGGCCTGACACGTCATATCCTCGGGCCTTGAGAAAGGCCAGAGCCTGGGCCGATGCGGCCTTCTGGGAGCCGTGCATATCGCCCTGCTCCTGGCGCTTATACTCCTCAACGCTCTGTCCGGGAGGGACCACGGCCTCCTGGGGAAGCACCGTGGCGTGAGGATCGGCCCAGCCCACCAGGGCATCAAGGTTAGAGGCCGGGTAGCCGGGGATTCCGCGGGCATTGACTGTAGTCATCAGTAGACGACCCTTGTCATGGTGAACCTGGCCGCCCTTCACCTTGATGACAGGTGAGTCCTTTGAACTTCCCAACACATCCTGGGTGGGACCGGGCGTCTCGATGGTATAGGGCGATGGGAGGAAGAGCACCAAGATGGCCAGAATGACCAGAAGACCGCCGACCAGCATTTTGCGGGTGGGTCCGCCAAGCGTCCCGGCTTGCCTTTCGGGTGCGCCTGTGGCGCAGTGATCCGATTTCCCGTGCGGAAGTGTCATAGCTCCAATATTATGGTTGATGAAGACGATAATCCCGGCAGACGTCAACCTTGAGGGCGGACGGCCTGCCTTGGCGAGGACTGGAATCAAAGCAATGGACGAGAATGCAATCCACCAATGGCTCATCGAGTGCTTCGGCCCGGTGCAGGGCGAGCTGGCCTGGAGTCAGTTCTCACAGCTACCTGAGTCCATCCGCTCCCAGATGGCGGCCCAGGGAGCCGATCAACTGCCCAAACCCGCCGAGGTTCAGGCCCTGATCCAGGCCTTCACTGCTGGAGGGCTGAACACCCCGGCCGATATGCAGGCCCAAGCTGACCAGGGTCCCATCAACGTTGCACTGGCCAAGAACATCGCCTTGGGACGCACCAGGGCCGACCAGTCCGATACCACAGTCACAGCCGAAGACAGCGACAGGGTGGCCCGAGTCATGAGCGAAGCCAATCTCTGGCTGGATACCGTCTGCGCCTTCGACCCCGCCCCGGGCCAAACGCAAGCCCTGACCCGTGCCGGATGGATCGAGGGCAGCATAGACGCCTGGGTAAAGTTCGCCTCCCCGGTGGCCCAGGCGGTCAGCGAGGCCCTGACCTCCGTCATAAGCCAGCGTTTCCAAGGCTTCGACCAGGGCGAGATTTCCGGGATGTTTGCCGGACCTGTGCCCATCCCCCTGCCCGACAACCTCAAGGATCCCACCACGCTGATGAAGCTGCTGGGGAACACCTCTTTCGCCATGCAGCTGGGGCAGGCCGCCGGTGAGCTGGCCAAGGAGGTCCGAGGAGGATTCGACCAGGGAATCCCGCTGCTGAAGAACCCCGCCGGCGCCCTCATTCCGCAGAACATCAAGACCTACACCAAATCCCTTGAACTGGATCTGGACGAGGTCACCCGCTACATGGCCCTCAAGGAGGCCGCCCACGCCCGGCTCTACGCCGCCGTCCCCTGGTTGATGCCGCGCTTCGAGGCCCTGATCGGCAAATACGCCCGGGGAGTCTCCATCGACCTGGACGCTGTGGAGGACCAGCTGCGCGATGCTGAGCAAATCAACCCCGAATCCATCGCCGGCGCCATCAACCTCAGCAATGTCGGCATCGAAGACACCCCTGAGCAGAAGGAGGCCCTGCACAGCCTTGGCGACCTGCTGGCCCTGGTCGACGGCTGGGTGGATTGCGTGGTATGGAACGCTGGCATGGCCCACCTGCCCCACCTGGAGCAGCTGCGGGAGATGACCCGACGCGAGCGCGCCGTGGGAGGGCCGGCCGAGCAGACCTTCGAGTCCCTGCTGGGACTGCATCTTCATCCCAAGAGGTTGCGAGAGGCCGCTGATCTCTGGGAGCGCATCACCGCTGACGAGGGTGTACAGGGCCGCGACGATCACTGGTCCCATCCTGATCTGCTGCCCTCCCTGCCTGTCAAGGAGGATGCCGACCAAGCCGGAACATCGACCTCTGCGGACGGGCAATCCGAGCAGAAGGCCGACACTCCCGCCACCTCAGTGGATTGGGATGCCGAGCTGGACAAACTGCTGAATGCCGAGGAGAAGGATTCCTCTGCCAACCCGATCACCCCGGCAGACTCCGACGCTTCCAATGACCAGGGGCATCCAGACCATGAGGCTCCTGGCAGCCAGAAGAGCGCCGGCAAAGATTCCAAGAATTTCGATGATGGCCACCCGGACCAGGACGACTCGGACAGAGACGACTCGGACAACGACCACTCGGACAACGACCACGCCTGAACAGCGGCTCCCCCATGTTCCGAGGGCCCAGGCGATAGTGCTCAGCGGTGAATGAACCGGCTGGGGGCGCGTCGGACGAAGGCGCTGCCGTCCTTATGCTCCGCGTAGGAAAGGTGCAGAGTGTCCTCGGCACGGGTCACCCCTACGTACATGAGACGACGTTCCTCTTCCAGGGCATCCCCCTCCGGCGGTGAACCAAAGGGAATCAACCCCTCGGCACAGCCCACGATGAAGACATGGGCGAACTCCAATCCCTTGGCGGCGTGAATGGTAGAGACCGTGACCCTCCCCTGGCCTATGCCTCCCTCCAGCTGTTCCAGCACCTCCTGCTTGCTCAGATTGACCGACTGGTTCTGCCAGCCTGACTCGGTGCGCACCCGGTAGCCGATTCCATGTTCGTGTAGGGCACGGCAGATCAGGGTCTGCTGGGCGTTGATCCGAGTCAGTATTGCAAACTGGCCGGGCCGGGCCCCCTTCCGGATCATGGAGGATATACGGGAGGCCACGGCCCCAGCCTCATCAGCATCGTCCTCATAACGGGTCATCGCGACCCTGCTACCCTCCTGACGGGCCGAGGTCAGCTTCAGATAGTCGTCACGCACCGGCGAGCGCGCCAGAATGCCGTTGGCGTATCGGACCACCCTTTCTGTGGACCGGTAGTCGGTGGACAGGTCCAGATCGGCCTTGATGCCAGGGAATTCCTGGGGGAAGTTCAGCAAGTAATAGGAGGTGGCCCCCGCGAAGGAGTAGATGGTCTGGGCCGGGTCCCCCACCACGCAGATGTTCTGCCTGCCGTTGAGCCAAAGCTTGAGCAGCCGGTGCTGCAGGGGCGAGACATCCTGGTACTCGTCCACCGTCAGCCAGCCGATTCGGTCTCGAATATCTGCAGCAGCCTGACCGTCTTCTTCCAATATGTGACAGACCAGCAGGAGAATATCGTTGAAGTCCATCTGATTATGGGCGGCCTTGGAACTCTCGAAGACCGTGTACAGATCGGCCATCCGATCTGCCTCCAGACCTGCCGGCGGCAGACGGTGACTGGCTGCACAGACCCGAACGTAGTCCTGGGGGGCAATCAGCCCCACCTTGGCCCAGTTGATCTCCGCAGTCAGGTCCCTGACCTGGCCCGGGTCGGCCTCCTGCCCGCAGACCCGCTGATAGGCAGAAGACACCAGGGGACCCACATCCTCGATCAAATCGGGAGGGTAGGTCTCGCTGACCTGGGGCCAGACCCGCCTGAGCTGGTGCAGGGCGGCCGAATGGAAGGTCGCCGCCTGCAGGGAGGCCGACACGCCAAGCTTGGTCAGTCGATCACGCATCTCAGCCGCGGCACGAACCGAAAAGGTCACCGCCAGGGTTTTGGAGGGCTCCCAGCTACCGCATGCGCAGGCATAGGCCATCCGCCGGGTGATGGTCCTGGTCTTGCCAGCCCCGGCCCCTGCGATAATGCGCACAGGCCCGTCAAGCACGGTAGCCGCCTGCCGCTGGGCGGGATCCAGTCCCTCCAGCAATCGTTCCTCATCCTCATGCACACCCCCATTGTGTCAAAGGCCGGTACCCGAACCGGCGGCGGCGTGCCCATGTGGTCAAGTGGACAACCGTATCCACAACAGTCCTTGTATTATCCTTGAGAATGTGACTGAACGAACGAAGCTGACCCTGGCCGCCCTGGCGTCGGCCGCCATGCCCGAGGTGCCCGTGACCGGCGCGCGGGATTGCGACCAGCTCAGCAGCCTGGACCGTGCACAGGGCGTGGACTGTGCGGTGGTCCAGGACGCGACCGGCAACGTCTACGACGTCTGGGCCACCAGCTCGGAGGCCGGCAAACGTCGGTTGGCCGCTCGAGTCAAGGCGGCCCAGGCCCTGGCCGATGCCAAGGAGATGGCAGCCATGGGCTTCCAGGTCGAGCGCATCCTGGCCTACCAGCCAGGCGAGAAGGCCGACAGCCCGACCGGCACCACAGCTGTTGCCGTCATGACCCACTGCCCAGGCCGAATCCGTCCCCTCCATCTGCTGACCCTGAACGAATGCACGGCTGCAGGCACAGCCATCGGCGCCATCCACCGGGTGCGCCCTGATTTTCTGAAAACCCACGGCTATCCGGCCTTCTCCACCGCCCAAATCGCGGCACAACTGCGCGGATGGATCAAGCGGCTGCGCATGGACGGCCATGTGCCCAAGGAAATCACCGATTCCTGGGCTTCCATCGTGGCAACCGACGGACTCTGGTCCTTCGACACCTGCACTGTGCATGGGGGCTTCTCCGACGGCGATCTGCTCTATGCAGGCTCCGGACTGAGCGGGGTCTACGGCTGGCAGGACATGCAGATCAACGATCCTGCCCGTGACCTGGCCTGGATCTTCGCCAAGCTTGACGGGTCACGCCGCAACGCAGTCATTGCAGCCTACGGCAGGATGATGGGGGCCCGGCTGGACGACCTGATCATGCTCCGGGCCAATCTCTGGCTGCAGATGGAGCAGGTGGGCGACTTCATCACCGCCTTGGATCATGCAGACAACGAACGGATCATCCAATTCAAGGCCCAGGTTGAGCGCCTGGCCCAGCAGCTGGGCGACCATGAGCAGGACCAGCGAACCCGTCGGCAGCAGAAGACGCCAAGTCCGTCACCCGCTGGCGCACCCTCCACCATCACCGTGGGCACCCTGTTGGGCGACGATAATGCTGAAGACCCCTCTGCCGCCAAGGTACAGGAGAATCCAACGCCGAAGCCGGACCCCGACTCGGCAGAAGCATCGGATGAAAGTTCGGCCACCATCGCCATCAACAGGGTGGAAATGGCTGACCTGGCTCTGGCCCAGACCGCCATGGACCACTCCGATGCCAGGAATAAATCCAAGCCACCAGCCGTTGCTCCTATTCCCAAGGAGGAGGAATCAGGCCTGAGCGATCACTTCCGCGGCATAGGCAACCCAGTCACCGGCGACGAGGATGCGGATGGCGAAGCGGACCCGAAGGCTGCAGTAAGCAGCTCGTCCGCAGACACGTCCGGAGACGAACAGCCTTCGGCAGCTTCCCAACCGCACGATGCCTCGTCCGCCCAGTCTCTTGCAAACGATCAGGCAGAGACCATCGTCCTTCCCAGAAAGCCCCTGCCCGAGCAGACCCCCACGCTCACCACAGACGGACAGACATCGGCATCGCCGCCGGAAACCGGCTCTTCCCCGGAGGAGCCCCACGGGGACGCTTAGAGCGTAATCATCCGGGTCAGCGAATAATGAGACCGGAAGATCCGTGGACCGGCAGGTCTGGGCGACGGAGAACAACCTTGGAGGTAGCAATGGATATCGAATTCGGCATCAAGAACGTGGCCCGCACGGTCAACTTCAGCACCAATGCCAAGGCGGACGAGGTGGCTGCCCACATCGCCCAGGCCCTGAACGAGGGCGGACCCATCGATTTGGTGGACGACAAGGGTCGGCACATCATCGTTCCCAAGGAGTCCTTGGGCTACGCAGTGGTCGGTTCCGACACCACCCATCCTGTGGGCTTCGGTGTTCTGGGAGGTTCCTCCGACTGAGGTTGTGATTGCCTGATGGGGGCGGCCGGGTCCTTGTAGTCCGACCGCCCCCGATTCGTATCCGCTAACCCCTCCAAGCGACCGGACGGCTCCCCCGAGACCTATCCACTATTCGCGCCACCACCTCGTCAGTGGTGCTGTTCTCCCCCATCCGATTGGGTTTGCCTTGGCCGTGCCAGTCCGATCCTCCGGTCACCAGCAGCCCCCAGCGCTGGGCCAGGGCCAGGAGCCGTCGGCGTTGCTCAGGCGGATTATCCCGGTGCCAGACCTCCAGACCGCCCAGCCCCTCCCTGGCCAGCGCGGCGATCTGCTGATCGGAGAGCAGGACGGGATTACGGTTGACCGCACCGGGGTGAGCGATGACCAGGAATCCGCCCGCATGGTTGACCGCTGCAAGCACCTGATGGGTGGTCGGCGATGGCGTAGGCAGGTAGTAAGCGCTTCCGGAGGAACAGACCCCGGCAAAGGCCTGGCTCCGGTCGGCATAGACACCGGCCTTGACCAGGGCATCGGCGATATGCGGACGACCCACCGTGGTCTTCGACCCCTCCTTGACCTGGTCCAGCACATCCTGCCAGGTGATCGGATAATCCCGGGATATCCGCTCGACCATGGTCCTGGTTCTGGTCAGCCTGGCCTCCCTGGTCTTGGCGAAGAGTCCGGTGATGACCGAATCCTTGGGATTGTAAAGATAGGCCAGCATGTGAACCGAGACACGGCCATCCTGCGCAGTGATTTCGGTACCCGGCAGCAGAGGCATTCCCAGGTCCTGGGCCGCCTGACGGGCCTCATCCCAGCCCGCATTGGTGTCGTGGTCGGTGATGGCCAGACCTTCCAGGCCCAGCTGTTGCGCCTGCTCGACCATCCCCCGCGGCGTCACGGTGCCGTCGGAGAAGACGGTGTGGCAGTGCAGGTCCCAGCCGGAGGCCGTGACAGTATCCTCATGCGTCATGCCTCCATCCTAAACTCGTGAACGCGTTCCCGTCTCAGAGAACCCTCCCGACCACCGAGGTGATGGACCCCATGAGCGAACCGACCTCTTCAACCACTTCAAGCTATCTGATTGCCGCCCTGGCCTCACTTGCAACCCTCTATGCCAGCCTGGTCCTGTCAGCGGAAACACTTCAGCTGGCACGTCACCCCCAGGGCCAGCTCAGCTGTGACATCAACTCTGTGGTCTCCTGCTCAGCCGTGGCCCAGTCGCCCCAGGCCGAGCTGATCCGCCTGGGCACCCTACCGGTCCCCAATGCCTTTCTGGGGTTGATAGCAGAATCTGTATTCCTGACGCTGGCCGTAGTGGGTCTGTGCCGGATCAAGATGCCCAGACTGCTGGCAGCAGGGACCTGGCTGGCATCTCTTGCCGCCCTGGCCTATGCGCTCTGGCTGTTCACCCAGTCGCTCTTCGTCATCCACGCCCTCTGCCCCTGGTGCCTGGTCATGACCTTCGCGACCAGCCTGCAATTCATGGCCTTCAGCCATGCCACGGTCATCCAGCAGGGGCTGCCTCGCAAGCGGCCAGGATGGCTACACACCTATTACCAGCGGCACTTCGACCTGATGGTCGACCTAATCTGGCTGGTCGCCCTGGCAACCATCGTTCTGGCTGTGGAAGGATCCGCCCTCTTCGGCTGATCAGCAGCCGGGAACATTCTCCAAGGTCAGACGGGCCACCATTCTGGCCGGTCCTGTCAGCCATACATCCTGCGGGTCCACGTCCACCTGCAGACGGCCTCCACCCACCTGAATGGTCCAGTGATCGATCCCGGTCAGGGCCCGCAGCAGCACACCGCTGGCGCACAGACCGGTCCCGCAGGACAGAGTCTCGCCGACGCCACGCTCATATACCCTCATGGTGGCCCGGCCGCTGCCATTCTCAGCATCCAGGGCATCCAGACGCAGAAATTCCACATTCTGCCCTTCGTCCAGCCCAGGCCTGACCCGCGGCGGGACCGACAGGTCCAGATCACCCAGGCCAGGCAGATCAGTCCTGGCCAGCAGGTCGGTCATGGTCTCGGGCAACCCATCGGCCTCTGGTTGGGCAGCGACTGAGTTCATAACGACTGCGTGGGGATTGCCCATATCCACCAGGGTGCCGGGAGCCGAGCCTGACAGGGCTCCGCCGTCGACCAGCTGGTCCCCCACTGGACCCATCCGCCAGGATCCGACCTTGACCTTGAACACATGCTCGCCCTCGCACTGCATAGGACTGCGCGAGACGATCCGCTTGACCCCGGCCCGGGTCCCCAGCAGGAAGGAGGAGCCCTCCATGGTCGGTGTCAGCCCCTGCTTCTGAGCGAAGAGGGTGACTGCCCGCGTCCCGTTGCCGCACATCTGGGCCAAGGAACCGTCCGCATTCCGGTAATCCATGAACCACTGGCAGCCGAAACGGTCGCAGGCATCCACCTGTTCCCGGCTCAGGTCGCTGACATCAGCCGGATGGGTCAGCCGAATGACCCCGTCGGCTCCGACCCCGAAATGCCGGTCACACAGCCATCGCACCTGGTCGGCCGTAGGTTCCAGATCCCCCCGGGGATCGGCATAGACCACGAAATCGTTGCCGGTGGCTTGCATTTTGTAAACAGTCCGGGGAATACTCATGCTTGTAGAGTACGGCCCTTCGGCGACAGGCTAGGCTGGTTTTCCGGCTGCGAAAGGAGCGGATTACATGGCATCAGATGCACCAATCGGAATCTTCGACTCCGGGCTGGGCGGTCTGAGCGTCACCGCAGCCATCCAGAACCTTCTGCCCCGAGAAAATCTCCTCTATTTCGGCGATTCCGCCTACGCTCCCTACGGCACCAAGGAGCCGGCCCAGATCGCCCAACGCTGCCAGGTCATCGGCGACCGGTTCATGGACCAGGGCGTCAAGGCCATGGTCATCGCCTGCAACACCGCCACCAGCGTCTGCGTGGAGCAGATGCGCCGACGTTACCCTGTCCCTGTCATCGGCATGGAGCCGGCGCTGAAACTGGCCTGCACACGAGGTGGAGGCCGGCCTCAGCGGGTTCTGGTCACGGCCACTCCGCTGACTCTAAAAGAGACCAAGTTTGCGCGCCTGATGGCACGGTTCTCCGGCAGGCACACCATCCTGACCCAGCCCTGCCCAGACCTGGTGACCATTGTGGAGTCGGACAGGCTGAATGACCAGGCCCTGGTCGACGCCACCCTGCATCGTTACCTGGACCCCTATGATCTGCAGACCCTGGATGCCCTGGTCCTGGGCTGCACCCACTTCGTCTTCTTCCGCCAGCCCATCGCCCGCATCTGCCCGCCAGACCTGGCGCTGATCGACGGCAACCCTGGGACGGCCCGCCACCTGAAGGATCTGCTGTCCCAAGCCGATGCCCTCAACCCGGGCCCTGGCACCGGCAGAGTAAGGATCGCCAACTCTGATTCCTCACCGGCCATGCTGGACCTGTCCAAGCGGTTGCTGGCCTCCTGCCGCCCCTGAACAGCTTGTCCAATGTTCACGCATAAGCTGTCATCAAGCGCGAATATCTGTCAGGAATCGAGGTGCCCATGGCACGCAAAAGAACAGCCGTCATCGACGTAGGCGGCGGCTACAGGTCCATCTTCGGCGCCGGCGTCTTCGACCGCTGCATGGAGCAGGGCATCACCTTCGATCACTGCTACGGGGTCTCGGCCGGCAGCGCCAATCTGGCTTCATTCCTGTCGGGCCAGCTCAGGCGCTGCTACCGCTTCTACACTGTGTATTCCTCCCGCAAGGAGTACGCGAGTGTAAGCAACTTCCTGACCAAGCACACCTTCGTCGACTTGGACTACGTCTATGGCAAACTGTCGGCCCACGATGGAGAATGCCCACTGGACTACCCTGCTTTAAAGGCCAATCCTGCCCTGTTCACCATTGTGGCCTGCAAGGCCAGTGACGGATCCACCGCTTACTTCGACAAGTCGGACCTGGCCCAGGACAACTATGACGTCCTCAAGGCCTCGTCCACTGTGCCAGTAGCCAATAAGCCCTATATGATCGATGGCGTGCCCTATCTGGACGGTGGCATCGCCGATCCAGTTCCGGTCCGCAAGGCCATGGACGAGGGCTATGAACGCATCGTTCTGGTCCTGACACGCCAGAGGGATATCCTGCGCGAGCAGAAGAAGGACGTCCTGCCGGCCCGGATCCTGTCCAGAACTTATCCGGCGGCCGGCGAGCGGCTGATGGAGCGTTACCACACCTACAATGACGAGGTGGCCCTGGCCAAGCAGGCCGAAAAGGAGGGCCAGGTACTCATCCTGGCCCCGGACAGCCTGTGCGGACTGACCACGCTGAGCAAGTCGCTCAAGGGGCTCAACGCCATGTATGACAAGGGCTATCGGGCCGCCGAGGCCATAGCCGACTTCCTGGAAAGCTGAAATCCGCCCCCGCCGGGCCTACCATGTAAAGGGCGTCCCTTCTTCGGCTCCTTCTATAAGCTATAAGACCTTAGAGAACCGGTGCCTCGGCCCCGCTCTCAGTCTCTGCCTCCCCACGGCCGTCTCGGGAATCCTGACTCCCCTGGCTGCTCTGGGCGGTCATCAATGCAGCGGTCATCTGGTTGAAGAGGTCGTTGTACCCGCCGGGGGTCGACGCAGGTAGAACCAGGGTCTTGGCATTGCCGGACTCGGCCAGTGAACGCATCACATCAAGATACTGGTTGAAAAGCACCACATTGTTGACAGCGTCGATATCCATGCCCACGGCCCGCAGGCTGTTGATCTGGTCCACAATGCCGTTGGCGATCTCCCGCCGGTAGTTGGCCTGGCCCTCGCCCTGCATCCTGGTCTTCTCCGCATCGGCCCTGGCCTGGGTCTCGATTTCGATCCGACGGGCCTCGGCACGCTCCTTGGTGGCCTCCTTCTCGCGCTGGGCAGCGTTGATGGAGTCCATGGCCTGCTTGACCTGGGTGGAGGGGTCGATGGCGGTGACCAGGGTCTTGATGACCGAGAAACCAAAGCGCTGCATCTCCTGGCCCACGGTCTTCTGCACGTCGGAGGCGATGTCGTCCTTGCGGGCGAAGGCGTCATCCAGGCTCAGAGCCGGAATGGCCGACCTGAGGGCGTCCTCCATGTAGGAGCGCAGCTGGCCCTCCGGGTCGCCCAGCTCGTAGTAAGCCGTAGCCACGTTGGCCGCCTCCACACGAAATTGTGCAGAAACCTCCACCGTGACGAAGACATTGTCCTTGGTCTTGGTCTCCAGCTTGACGTTCAGCTGGTTGACCCGCAGGTTGGTTTTGGTCGCCACCCGGTCCACTAGGGGAATCTTGACATGAATGCCCGCCAGGACCACCCGCTGGTACTTGCCGAAGCGCTCGATGACATATGCCTTTTGCTGAGGCACCACGAAGATTCCCAGGAGGAAGATGACCAGCAGGACGACCAGAATGACAATGCCCAAACTCATAAGCGTTCTCCTTCGAGCTTAAAACCCTTGGTTGCCGGACCGACAAACCGCACCATTCCGGCCTTTTCCATCTTTTATACATGATGAACCCGACTGGATTAATCCCCTCTGACGACAAAGCGGTAATAGACTCGGCGTAACAAGACTTCAGACTGAAAGGATGAACATGGCAAAGCTACGCGGCATTGACGCCGATATCTTCCCCCTGGTCATGGGCGGCAACACCTTCGGATGGACGAGCGACGAATCCGAGTCTGATCGGGTCCTGGACGCCTACACGGAAGCCGGAGGCAACCTGATCGACACAGCTGACGTCTACTCGGCCTGGGCCCCCGGCCACTCCGGCGGCGAGTCCGAGATCGTCCTGGGCCGCTGGCTGGCCAAGAACGGCAACCGCAACAAGGTCCTGGTGGCCACCAAGGTCAGCCAGCACCCCCAGTACCCCGGTCTTTCGGCCAAGAACATAGAGGCGGCCGCCGATGCCTCCCTGCTCAGACTGGGCCTGGATGTGATCGACCTCTACTACGCGCACTTCGACGACAGCTCCACCCCCTTGGAGGAGACTGCGACAGCCTTCGACAAGCTGGTCAAGGAGGGCAAGGTCCGGGCCATCGGAGTGTCCAACTACACACCGGACCGGATCCGCGAGTGGTTCAGCATTGCACGCAAGGAGGGTCTGACCCTGCCGGTGGCCCTGGAGCCCCAGTACAACCTGGTCTACCGCAAGGACTATGAGGGTGGCCTCATGCAGGTCGCCGAGGACGAGGATCTGGCGGTCTTCCCCTACTTCTCGCTGGCTTCGGGCTTCCTGACGGGCAAGTACCGGACCATGGACGACCTCAAGGGGAAGAAGCGCGAGGGCATGGTCAAGGACTTCTTTACCCAGGAGGGGCTGGACGTGGTCGCCGCCATGGACGGCATCGCCAAGGCCCACGGGGTCGAACTGGCCACCGTCGCCCTGGCCTGGCTCAACCGCAGGCCTGGGATTGCGGCCCCCATCGCCTCCGCACGCACCCCTGAGCAGCTGCCGCCCCTGCTTGCTGCTGCCCATCTGGAACTGAGCGACCAGGATATGCAGACCCTGGATCAGGTCAGCGACAAGGTCAAGGGCTGATCTGCAAGCTTCGTTGCCAGCAGCAGGGCCGATTTTGACACAATCGGTCTTCCCAGCCAGACAGATCGAATGAAAAGGGCTCCCGTCCAATACAGGATGGGAGCCCTTTTATGCGACTACGGGTCAGGCCTTGACCAGGCCGACCTGCGGCTGATCCACATCGCCGACATTGACGGTCAGGCTGGTGGCCAATGTCTCATGGGCGATCAGGTCATTGAACTGCTGGGCCTTGGGGGCATCCTCGGCAGGCAGGGTCAGGGTCAGCCGAATCCGGTCAGCGATGTCCAGGCCAGCGGTCTTCCGGGCATCCTGAACCTGGCGGATCAGATCCCTGGCATAGCCCTCCGCCAGGAGATCGTCGTCCAGCTGGGTGTCGAGAATGACGAAGCCGCCGGTGGGCAGGGCCGCGGAGGCCGACCGGTCGGCCTGGGAGCCATCCTCCTGCTCGATCCGGTTGTCCAGCTCGTATTCGCCGGGTTCCAGGGCCACCGCTCCGTCGGGGGTGGTGACGACCACTTGGCCATCCTGCTCGGACCAGTCGCCCTGCTTGGAGGCCCGGATGACGAACTGGACCTGCTTGCCCAGTCGGGGTCCGGCAGCCCGGGCATTGACCTTGAGATCGTGGATGATTCGCAGGCCGTGCTGGCCGGCCTGATCCAGGGTGCAGAACTCCACATCCTTGATGTTGAGCTCGGACTTGAGCACGTCCACGTAGGGACGGGCCGCATCGGGGTCACGAACCACCACGGTCAACCGCGACAGGGGCTGGCGGACACGAATCTGCTCGGCCTTGCGCAGAGCTAGGGTGGCAGAAACCACCTCGCGGACCTTCTCCATGGCGGCTACCAGGGCAGGATCGTCGCACAGGACCTGTCCCAGTTCGGTCTCCTGCCCGGTGGCCTCATCGGCCAGGAAGGGCCAGTCGGCCAGATGGACCGACTCGCCGCCGGTCAGACCGCGCCAGATCTGCTCGGCCTCCATGGGTGCCAAGGGGGCCAGAACACGGGAGAAGGCCTCCAGGACCGTATAGAGGGTGTCGAAGGCCTGGTGGTCCTCGCTCCAGAAGCGGTCGCGATTGTTGCGGATGTACCAGTTGGTCAGCACGTCGATGAAGTCGGTCACCGCATCGCAGGCATCCGAGATGGCGAAGTCGTCCAGGGCCTTCTGCACCGACTGGATCAGCCGACGGGTCCGTGCCAACAGGAAGCGGTCCATCTCCGGCAGGTCGGCCACACGGTCCGGTGTCAGCGCCTGGGCCTGGTAGCCGGCGCCCTTGTTGGCCGCGTTGGCATAGAGCGTGTAGAAGTAGTAGGAGCTCCAGACCGGCAGCATGACCTGACGGACCGTGTCGCGGATGCCATCGGCGGTGACGACCAGATTGCCGCCGCGCAGGATGGAAGAGCTCATCAGGAACCAGCGCATGGCATCGGACCCATACTTGTCGAAGACCTCGTTCACATCCGGATAGTTGCGCAGGTGCTTGCTCATCTTCTGGCCGTCGGAGCCCAGGACGATGCCGTGGCAGATCACGTTCTTGAAGGCCGGCCTGTCGAAGAGGGCCGTGGACATGATGTGCATGGTGTAGAACCAGCCGCGGGTCTGGCCGATGTACTCCACCACAAAATCACAGGGATCCCTGTCCTCGAAGTACTGCTTGTTCTCGAAGGGATAGTGGAACTGGGCGAAGGGCATGGATCCCGACTCGAACCAGCAGTCCAGCACATCGGTGATCCTGTGCATGGTGGACTTGCCGGTCGGGTCGTCCGGGTTGGTCCTGGTCAGTTGGTCGATCCAGGGCCGATGCATGTTGATCTGACCCTTGTCGTCGGTCGGGTAACGGCCGAAGTCCTTCTTGAGCTCATCCAGGGACCCGTAGACATCCACCCGGGGGTACTTGGGATCGTCCGAGACCCAGACCGGGATGGGCGAGCCCCAGAACCTGTTGCGGGAGATGGACCAGTCGCGGGCGTTGGCCAGCCACTTGCCGAACTGGCCGTCCTTGACGTTTCCGGGGATCCAGTTGATCTGCTGGTTGAGTTCCAGCAGTCGGTCCTTGATCTTGGTCACGGAGACGAACCAGCTGGAGACCGGCTTGTAGATCAGCGGGGTGCCACAACGCCAGCAGTGGGGGTAGGAGTGGACGTAGCTCTTCTCCTGGAAGAGGAGGGCACGATGCTCGGCTGGAATCTGTGCCAGGGGGCCATCGCCTGCGCGCAGGTTGCGTACGATGGGCATGTTGGCGTCGAAGGCCTGCAGGCCCTGGTAGTCAGGGCACTGCTCGGTGAAGACGGCCCCGGCATCGAGGACATCCACGCTGCGGATCCCCTTGGCGTTCAGGGTGTTCATATCATCCTCGCCATAGGGAGCCTGGTGGACCAGGCCGGTGCCCTCCACGGTGTCGACGTAGTCGGCCGTGTAGATGGTATAGGCATTGGGGCCGGGGGTGCCGCCCTCTGATTCGGCCTGCTCTCCAGCGAAGTAGGGGAAGACCGGCCAGTACCGCCAGCCCTCCATCTGGGACCCCTTGAGGGTGCGGACCACCTGGTAGTCCTCCCCCAGCTGCTTGGCGTAGTCTCCCAGGCGGGCCGTGGCGATATAGAAGCGCTTGCCGGCGAAGGGCCCGGACACCGGGCTGACCTCCGAGTACTCGATGTCGGCGCCGACCACGATAGCCAGGTTGGTGGGGACGGTCCAGGGGGTGGTGGTCCAGAAGACCGCATAAGCGTCCTCGTCCCTGAGCTTGACGGCCACGGAGACGGTGGTGTCCTGCCGGTCCTGGTAGACGTCGGCATCCATGCGCAGCTCGTGGTTGGACAGCGGTGTCTGGTCCTTCCAGCAGTAGGGCAGCACCCGGTACCCCTCGTAGGCCAGTCCCTTCTCGTAGAGGGTCTTGAAGGCCCACATGACCGACTCCATGTAGGAGACATCCAGGGTCTTGTAGCCGTGGTCGAAGTCCACCCAGCGGGCCTGACGGTGGACGTAGTCCTTCCACTCGCTGGTGTACTTGAGCACCGAGGCGCGGCAGGCATCATTGAACTTCTCGATGCCCATCTGTTCGATCTGATCCACGCTGTCGATGCCGAGCTCGCGCTGGGCCTCCAGCTCGGCGGGCAGACCGTGGGTGTCCCAGCCGAAGACACGGTTGACCTTGTGGCCCTTCATGGTCTGGTAGCGGGGAATGACATCCTTGACGTAGCCGGTCAGCAGGTGCCCGTAGTGGGGCAGGCCGTTGGCGAAGGGCGGGCCATCGAAGAAAACGAACTCGTTGTCGGCATGGTCGCCGGACGGGCGGCGCTCCACCGACTTGTTGAAGGTGTCGTCATGGTCCCAGTAGTCCAGAACGGACTCCTCCATATGGGGGAAGGAGGGATTGGGCTTCACCTTGGCCAGAGCCGGGTCCACCACCGCCTTGGGATAGACTTCGCCATCCCGACTTGTCACATCTGAGGTATCAGTGGTCTGATTCACCGTTCACGCTCCTCGCTGGTCGTTCATGTCGCCATGTCGAGGACGAGGGACCCATGAGGCCCACCGCGGTACCACCTCGCTTGCCCGGCTAATGACCCGCGCCGGACCGCTTGATCTGGGCTGTGCGGGCCCACCCGTCGGTTCTACTGAGGACCGCCGCAAGCAATCCCGTTCTTCCGAGGGCTCCCCGCTGATGACGGATCAAGGCCCATTGGTGACCAGATTATACCATCCTCAGGAAACCGGACCCGCCCGTTCGCATAACGAAACAGTCGTCAGGACTGGAAGAGATCGGGATGGCGTGGATCGCCCGGCAGATCATCCAGGGTGTCCTCGGCACCCAGCGCCTGCCGCCAGAAGTCCAGGGAGCGACCATAGGGGCTGGCCTGGCCGCCGCGAACCTGCAGGTCGGCCTTGGCTGCAAGCACATCCTCCTCGCTCACCCCGTCCAAAAGTCCGACAAGTCCGGCGAATCGATCCGAGTCGTAGAAGATGCCACCGACGACCTCAAGAAGTCGGCTGGCGCGTTCCATGGGCAGGGAATCCCAGTGCCTGAGCTCGATGTAATTCTTCAGACGGACATCATTGAAGTGCGTGGTCAGGATGTGCGCTATCTCGGCATCGTTGAGCCGGCGGTCAGGATAGATCTCCCCGGCGTTCTCATGCCAGGCTATGAAGACCTGTTGCCCCTGCGGCCCCTCCACCTCCGGGGTGTGGGAGACATCGGCCACCATGAGCGGGGTGGAGAGCATGTCCACGGCATAGTCCTCCCAGCCGAAGCCGTCTTCGAACAGCCCAGGAATCAGACCTGTGCGCTGGGTGTCGAGCCAGTCCCAGATGCGCTGGCGCCGCAGGGGCATGCGGTTGGGCTTGCCCTCGAAAATTGGAGTGTTGCGGAAGAAGTAGGCCAAAATGGGCCCGATGGCCGTGCCCAGACGGATCTTGGCGATGGCATCGTCCTCGTCCTGGTAGTCGATGCTGATTTGGGTGGAGGCGGTGCTGCGCATCATCATGGGACCGCACTGGCCAATGCGACCCAGGTAGGTGTTCATGACCGCATAGCGTTCCTTGGGATTGACGCCCACATCCGCGTAGGACCCGGCCGGACGGTACCCGTACTCAACCAGCCGGAACCCCAGACGCTCAGCAATGGGATCGACCTCGGCACGGAAGCGACGGTAGAGATCCTCGAATTCTCGGCTGTCCCGGACCACGCCTAAGGAGCACTCCACCTGGCTCCCGGGCTCCAGAGAGACCACGCAGCCCGGTCTACTCAGCCCGACCAGGTGACCGTCCTCCCGGTATTCCTTATCGCCGTCGTAGCAGGGCTCCAAGGCCGACAGCAGGGCCTCGATACCCCGCTCCCCCTCATAGGGAACCGGGGCATCGGACCCATCGTTACGGACCGGCAGATGCTCGATCTCAATACCGAAACGCCACTGGGACCGTGGCTTGGATCCTCGTGTGAAGTAGTCGACCAGGCTGGCCACATGCCGAGGATTAGGGACCGTCAACAGGTGCGCATACCCAGCGCCTACGCTTTTGCTCATGCTGTCATGGTAGGAGCGGGCGAGGGCCCTGGGCAACCAACACGCGAGGAGTTCCGCTACCGGACGGTGGTCAACCCACGGTCACCGTCACAGCCTGCAGGTCCTCCCTGCGCGAGGAGGGCCCCACCAGCACCTGGAACCGACCGGGCTCGACCCTGCGATTGCAGTCGGCATCAACCAGGGTCCACTCGGACACCGGTAGATCGAAGACCACCTTCCGGGTCTGCCCTGGATCCAGCTGAACCCTTTGGAAGGCCTTGAGTTCGCGGTCAGCCCAGCTGACGGAGGTCACCAGGTCGCTGATATAGGCCTGGACCACCTCAGTGCCTGGCCTCTGGCCGGTGTTGGTCAGGTCCACGGTCACCCTGACCGTGTCCTCGGGTCCGACGGTATCCGGTCCATCGACCCGGGGCTTTCCGTAGGCAAAGGTGGTGTAGCCCATACCCTGACCGAAAGCGAAGGCCGGATCCTGGGTTAGATCGGCATAGCGGTCACCATGCTGGCCCCGGATCTGGTTGTAGTAGACCGGCAGCTGCCCGGCATGCCTGGGGAAGGTGATGGGCAGCCTGCCTGTGGGCTCAACCTTGCCGGTGAGAATCCCGGCCAGGGCACGGCCGCCCTGCATGCCTGGGTCGGGCTGCCAGATCAGAGCCCTGGCAGACTGTGCGGACGGAGGCAGGATCAGCGGCTTGGAGGACATGAGCACGATGACCATGGGCTTGCCCGTCTGCGCCAGGGCATCCAGCAGATCGCGCTGAGGACCGTAGAGCTCCAGGGTGGCAGTCGAACGGCCCTCGCCCACCAGCTGGACCACGTCGCCGACCACGGCAACCACCAGGTCGCTTTGCCTGGCCAGGTCCACTGCCCTGTCGAAGCGGTCCTGATCGATCCTGGCCGGGGCCGCCACCTTGGGCCTGGGCTGGCCATCGGGGAAGAGCTTGCCCGCCGGGTCGTCGACCAGACGAAGCACGTCGACGCCCTGCTCGCAGTTGAGCTGCCAGTTTTCAGGCAGCTCCTGGCGCAGACCGTCGGCCACGGTCGAGATCATCTCCCGCGGCTGGTCTTTGATCCAGTCGCACTGACCCGAGCCGCCGGCCCAGTCCCCCAGCTGGTTCTGGGCATCGTCGATCAGCGGACCCACCAGGGCTATGCTGTGCGCCGAGCCGTCACCGGGGCGGTCATCGGCGTCCACCCCGCCGAACAGGGGCAGGATGCCGTCGTTCTTCAAAAGAACTACCGACTCCTGGGCCACCTGGAGATTGAGCTCCTGGTGCTCCGGGGAGTTGATGACCACCTTCTGGCCCTCTGGGTCGGGCAGACGCGGATCCTCGAAGAGCCCCATGCGGAATTTCAGGGCCAGGATGTGCTTGACCGCCCGGTCAAGGTCCTCCTCGCGCAGAAGCCCGGCATCAAGTGCATCCAAGGCCCCCTGGTAGAAACCGGGCGTGGTCATGATCAGGTCGTTGCCGGCCTTGACGGCGGCCGCAGCGGCCCTGGTGTAGTCGGGCTGCACCTTTTGCTCCCAGACCATCCGGCCCACGTTGTCCCAGTCGGTGATCAGGGTGCCCTGGTAACCCCATTCCCCTCGAAGCACGTCGTTGAGCAGCCAGTTGTTGATGGTGACCGGTACCCCGTCGATGGACTCGTAGCCCAGCATGAAGGTGGCCACACCCTCCTTGGCCAGGCGCTCGAAGGGCGGCAGGAACCAGGAGAGCAGCTTACGGTGCGAAAGGTCGGCCTCGGAGGCATCGCGCCCACCCTGGGTCTCGGAGTAGCCGGCGAAGTGCTTGGCCGTGGCCAGCACAGCGTCCTTGGGCAGGGTTCCGGTCATGGCTGATCCGCCCTGATAACCGCGCACCATGGCCGAGGCCATCTCGCCGATCAGGAAGGGGTCCTCGCCGAAGGTCTCATCCACCCGGCCCCAGCGGGTGTCCCTGGCGATGCAGAGCACCGGGGAGAAGGTCCAGTGGACGCCTGTTGTAGCGACCTCCTGGGCTGTGGCTCGCCCCATCCGCTGAACCAGTTCAGGGTCGAAGGAGGCTGCCATGCCCAACTGCTCGGGAAAAATGGTGGCCCCGCGGAAGAAGGAATGGCCGTGGATGCAGTCATCGCCGATCAGCAGAGGAATGCCCAGACGGGTGCGATGAACGGCCTTGTCAGCCTTGATCATGTTCTGCGGAGAGACATGCAACAGGGACCCGGCGTGCTGATCCACCACCTCCTTGTCCACTCCCGAGCGGGCATCAAGCTGCATCATCTGGCCCACCTTCTCCTCACGGGTCATCCGGCCCACCAGGTCGGCCACTCGCTCATCCACGCTTAGGTCGGGATTGCGGTAGGGCAGGTCCTCCGTCAACTTTCTTGATGCCATCTGGGCACCTTCCTTTCTTCGTATCCGGTCAGTCTCAAGCCGATCAGACTGAAGCCGGTCTATCGAACGATGATCGCCAGGTCCCAGGGTCCGATGGTCATGGGCTGGCCCTGGTCCACTTGCGCCTGAGGATCAGCCTGCCCGTCG
Source organism: Bifidobacterium asteroides (assembly GCF_009683175.1). Taxonomy (GTDB): domain Bacteria; phylum Actinomycetota; class Actinomycetes; order Actinomycetales; family Bifidobacteriaceae; genus Bombiscardovia; species Bombiscardovia asteroides_H. The sequence continues at coordinate 47,198 of NZ_WKKW01000003.1, read as the reverse complement.
GCCACCAGCAGATGCCCTCCGTAAGGCGCGTCCAGCTTGACCTCCTTGGATGAATAATTGAGCAGGTAAGAGACCTGCTCCCCCCGGGCGTTGATGCCCTCCCGCACGGTGACCAGACCAGCCAGGTCCCGGGCGGGGCCGCCCAGGCCAGCTGCATCCGCCACATCCGAGAGTAGCATCCGCATGCCCTGGGCAGAGGGCAGGGTGCCGATCCACTCCGCGCTGCCGTGGCCGTAATCATGACGGGTCACAGCCGCATACCGCCCCCAGACCGGGTGGTCATAAGAGGCCAGGACCTGAGTGCCTGGTCTCGGATTCAGCAGCTCAATCAGTCCCTGGCAGGCCAGTCCGGCCTGGTCGGACCCATGCAGATCCAGGGTGAGCCCCTTGCCGGGACGGGTGAATTGGTTGTAGTCAATGCCGAACACGTCGGTCAGCAGGTGCGGAGCCTTGTCATGCCAGACCTTGAGGTTCTCATCCGCCACAAAGGAGCGCAGCGTGGCCACCAGGTGACCTCCCTGATGGACATAGTCGGCCAGGGCCTTCAGCGTATCCTCATTGGTGCTGTAGAGTGCAGGAGCCAGGACCATGGCATAGCGGCCCAGCTGGGACCGGTCAGCCTTGTCGCTGATGAAATCGCACTCGATGTTGAGTTCGAAGAGGGCATCGTAGACCCTTCTGACCACATCATTGTAGGAGATCTGCCCCTGCTGACGGGGGAAGCCGGTCTCCAGGGAGAACCAGTCCAGGGCGGTCAGGGAGTCGTTGCCCACCATGATGGCGACCTTGTTGCGCTTTTGAAGGTTGATCAGACGCTCCCCCACACCCTTCCGCGCTATCTGCCTGCCGAACCGGCCGGCCTCCTCATAGGTGAGGTTGGGTTCCATATCCTGTGAAAGCAGCCCCTTCCAGTAAGTCTCGAAGGAGTTGTGGATGGAATGCCAGTGCCAGTACATGACCCCGTCAGCACCCGAGGCCAGATGGCTGTATGCCTGCAGCCGCAGCTGGCCCGGGTAAGGCAACCAGCCGTTCTGCCCCTGGGCCTCGGTTTCCAGAACCAGATAGCTGGCGCCACCTTTCAGACTGCGGGTCATGTCCCCGCCGAAGGCGATCTCCTTGCCGGTCAGGTCATCCTCAGTGGGGTGGTAGATGTCCACACCGGCCACATCCAGGCATTCGGCCGCCTCGAAGTGATCGACGGCTGGTTGGACGCCATATGACCAGCCCGGGCCCCAGTCAAAATCGAAGTTGTGTGTGACGAACTGGTCCTCGCGAGCGTATTCGCGCACGATGCCAGCCTGCCAAGCCAGGTAGCGGCTGACCTGGCTTCGGCGGAAACGATCGAAGGCCGACCCCAGGGATGCATTGATGGTCCCGGTCAGATCGGGAAAGTCCTCCCAGGAGTCGATCCTGTTGGACCAGTAGTCCAGGCCAAAGGCAGCATTGAGACGGTCCAGATCATTGTCAAAGCGCCGTCGCAGATCCTTGACGAAGAGGCGCTGCATGTCGGGAGACACACAGTCGTAGTACTTGGTCTCATTGTCGACCTGGTAGCCAATCACCTGGGAGTTGTCGGCCACATGGCTTATCAGCCTGCGGATGACGCGCTCGCCATAGTACCGGTAGGAAGGATTGACAATGTCCATGATCTGGCGAGCGCCATACCGGTTGTGGCCCTTGGGGGTGTCCGCCAAAACATCCGGATGCATGGCGACCAGCCAGGCGGGGACGGCATAGGTGGGCGTGCCCACGATGACCTGAATGCCGAAGCGCCCGGCAGCGTCCAGCACGCGGTCCACATGGCTGAAGTCGAATACGCCGGGCTGGGGCTCCAGGGTGCTCCAGGTGGATTCGGCGATACGAATGGTGGTGATGCCAGCGGACTTCATCATGGACATGTCTTTGTCCACCCGCTCATAGGGCATGTATTCGTCGTAGTAGGCGCATCCGAAGATGAGCCTGTCCGGAAGGCGTGTGCGGACTGCGTTGTCTGTCATGATGAACTCCAATCTCAATCTACAGGGTTAAATTCATAGGACGAAAGTGTTGAAGGATCGTGGCTCCAGGGTCGCCTTAAAGCCTTGTCTCTCTTCGCCGTCTTCTTCCGGCCCGGAGAAGGAGAAGGGCATGGCGCGATCCAGGGCGTTCTGTGCCACGACAACAATCGATCCATCCGGATTTTCGAAGGCTGTGGCCATGGAGCTGAAATGACCGCGGGTATCCAGCAGGCGAGCGCCCGGGCGCACATAGTGCGAGTAGTGGCGCATGACGTAATACTCGGGATTCCGCCTGACCTGGCCGGTGGTGGTGTCGATGGAGAAGAGGGAGTTCTGCCGCCATCCCCAGGTCGATATGCCCTGGCCCAGGACCATGTTCCAGTAGGTGTAGCAGGTGGCTCCGGCCCGAAGATACCGGTTGACCAGCGAGAAAACGTATTCGGCGTACTCCCAGGTGTTGCCGCCCATACCGCATTCGGACTCGGTCTGCTCCAACTCAATCTCCGGCCAGGACTGGTGGGTGCGCTCGATGACATGCTGGCCGGCCCACTGGTAGCCGATGCCGGCAATGTACCTACGGCAGTCCTCGTCGAAGAGGATGTTGTCCACATACCGGTTGTAGTTCTCCAAAATCATGCCTTCGGGAGCGAATTTCATATCCTCGGGACCATTGAGTGTTCCCAGGAAGATGGCCGTATCCGGAGCCTCCTTGGCAAAGAGCGGACCCAGGTAGTCGCGGATGAAGATGCGCATATCCTCGCTGGACCATAGGCAGGAGGGGAATTTCTGGTCCGCAAAGACCTCGTTCTGCACGTGCAGCTGGTCGATGTGGATGCCGCGGCGGTCATACTCGCGCACATACCACAGAAGGTAGCGGGCGTAGGCAGTGAGATTGCGCTCGCTCATGTCGATTCGCCCGAAATTGTAGACCTTGGGGCGTTTCATCCAGGTGGGCGGGCTCCAGGGGCTGGCGAACAGTCCCATGTGCGGCTGATACTTCTGAGCCTGGCGGATATACGGAATCAGGGTCTGCTCGTCGTGGTCGACGCTGAAATGCTCCAGGTCATAGTCGCCGTCGGTCTCGTCGTAACTGTACCAACCCGCAGCGAAGTCATTGGCGCCCACCGGGGTCCTGTTGAAGGTCAGATTCAGCTCGTCCGGGCTAAAGAGCTCACGGATGACCCCATCACGTTTCTCCTCCCCCAACTCCTGCAAGGGCAGCCACCCCAACTCATTGAAGCAGCCGCCAAACCCTCGCAGAGTCTGCAACTTACCGCCGGTGTATTCCAAATCGGGCGATGACTCCAGCGCAGAGACAGCCAAGTGCTGCTCCTGCATGGCCTGTTGGCGAGTGGTCGCAACCCAGATCGGTTCTGCATTCCTATTCATGAATCTTCTGCTCCTTTGCATGGTTTGCCTGTATGACTGGAACAGCCAAAATCACTTGACGTTTCTGATCAACAGGATAAAGACGCATCCCAACAGGGCGAAGGCGATGGCCGTGGGAAAGGCCGCCGCATATCCCCAGTTCAGCGTGATGAAGGACATGACCAGAGGGCCGGCCATCTGTCCCAGCGTGGTTGCCAGGTTCAGGATGCCCAGATCCTTGCCGGCCTCCTCCTTGCTGGGCAGGACATCGACGTTAAGCGCCTGGTCGACGGAAGAATAGACTCCGTAGCCGAACCCGGCGATGCCGGCGTATAGATACATGCCCATGACCGTGGGGCTGATCCAGGGCATGGCGATGCCGATGGCGAAGAGGACCGAGGCGATGACCACCGGCACCTTACGCCGTCCGATCAAATCCGAAATCGGGCCGGAGACCAAAGAACCCAAAAGAGATACCACCATGGTGATGACTGACATGACCGAAATGGTGGCGGCAGCCTGGGTTACGGTTTGACCCACATACTTCTCGATGATGTAGAGCTGATAGGCGGAGATCATCTGATAGCTCAGCAACATGCAGAGCCTGCCGGCGAAGGCCTTATAGAAGTCATGGGCCCCATGGAAGCGTGGAGGCTGGAAAGACTTGAGCACATCCATGAGGGTGCCTTCGTCCTTGGGCAGGTAAGTAGCCGATCCTTCCTTGGGCATGATCAGAATGGCCACGACACCACCCAGGAACATGAGTACACCTGCGAGGACGAAGCCTGTGAACATATGAGTCACCAGGGCCGCGCCGATCAGGGAGCCGATGGGCGAACCGATGGTAGAGCCTGCTCCATAGAAGGCGGACAGTGTTCCGCGCACACCTGAAGGCACGCGGTCGGACAGGATGGCCACCATGGGGGCGATCATGCAGTTCAGACCGAACATGCAGAGGCAATAGACGATGGTCAACAGGACCGGGTTGGTGGTCATGCCGGTCAGGAACAGGGTTACGCCGCCCAGGACTGCGCCGCCCAGGACCCATGGGGTCCGACGCCCGTACCGGGAGCGGCTGCGATCAGAAAAGTTTCCGAAAAGCAGGTTGGAGACCAGCGAAGCTACGGCCGTACAGGCATTGACTATGCCCATCAGCGCCTCGGGAGCGATGCCTGGAACCTGCTTGAGATGCTCGGGAAGCAGCACGATGCTGACGATGCCCAGGCCCGACATCCACAGAATGCCGAAGGCCAGGAAGCTCGCGCCAAACCTGAACAGGGTCTTTTTCGGGACTGGTTTGCCAGTTTCAGGCGAGAGCATGGGGTTCTTGTCGGCAGCAGCCAAGGCTGCCTTATGCGCCTGCAGAAGTTCAGAATCCCCCAACCCCGGGGCTGCTGAGTCGCTCATGGTGTCGACCTCTCTATTATTTAGTCTTCTCTGACACGTCCAATGCCGGCAGACAGCCATATCTACCAATCATTAGATAACCATATATCTAACAGATGTTCGATATAAATGTCAAATCAGTTACTTAAGGCAGATCAAGGAGTGCCTATTGGCTCCTTTTCATTTACCTGATTGGGTTGAAACCCTGTTGAACTACTCCCTCATCACTGTTGCGAATCCATCCCCATGCACCACCCATGTACCATAAGTATCAAACAACCAGCAGCATGAGGACACTCAGAAACTGCGGAGAGGAGCCATAAGACCGGAATATGGCGAGCCGAACCAGAAAATCACCAGAGGTGAGACGGGCGGAAATCACACAGGCCGCCGCCCACCTCATCAGCAGACACGGATACAACGGTATATCGCTCAAGGACGTTGCCGATATGGTGGACATGTCTCAACCGGGCGTTCTCCATTACGTAGGCAGCAAGGAAGGACTGCTCTCCCTCTTGATCACCGACATCTATGACGTCTATGGCACCCCGGAGGAATTCTTGCAGACGGGCCTACCCGGATCCGACCCGAACCATCCTCATCTTCCGGCCTATTTTGACTATCTGGTCGCCCACAATGCCAGCCAGCCTGAACTCACGCAGCTATATACGGTCCTGGAAACCGAGGCCATCTCCACCAACCATCCCTTGCATGACTATTTTCTCCACAGACCAGAAGAAGTGTGGAAGCATTATTCCAAGTTCCCCTGGGCGCTCCCCGATGGCATGGATTGGTCCAGAGATATGCAAGACAGCGTCAGGATGAGCATGGAAGTCATGGACGGCATACAAATACGACTGCTACGGGAACCGAAAATCGACTATGTCCAGGAATGGAACCTGTTCAAAGACTTGCTTTTCCCTCTGCCGCTCTGGGATGGGTACCGCTGAACAGCACAGACTGCATAGAGGCGGCGGTCTCCCTGACAAGGCCGGACCAGCCGGCAGAGACATCCGAGAAGTCAGCCCTCTTCTTCCATCTTGAAGGGCCGGGCATCATAAGGCGCCCGATACCTGCGATCCCTCCAGAAGTATTCATAATCATGCTCATCGATGGGACGGACGACCTTGCAGGGGTGGCCGTAGGCGACCACGTCAGAGGGGATGTCCTTGGTGACCAGGGAACCAGCCCCGATTACCGTGTTGTCTCCGATGGTCACTCCCGGCATAATGATGACACCTGCGCCGATCCACACATTCCTGCCGATGCTGACCGGGACAGTGAACTGTGGTGTTCCATATATGCGTATATCGGGCCGAATTGTGTGCCCAGTGGTGACGACGGTGACGTTCGGTCCAAACATGGTGTGGTCGCCTATGTCAATGCGTCCATCATCAACCAGAACCAGGTTGAAGTTGGCATAGCATTTGCTTCCCCAGTAGGTGTTACAGGCCCAGTTGGCCCGGACTGGTCCCTCAATCCAGCTGCCTTGGCCGAATGAACCGAACATCTGCCTGCAGAGGTCCTGCTTCTTTCCCACCTGGGTAGGGCGGCAGGCGTTGAATTCGAAGACCAGATCCTGCTGGGCGTCCTGGACCTGCTTCATTTCGGGTGTATCGGCAATGTAAATCTGGTCGGTGTCCAGCAGAGCCTTGATCTCTTCGCGACTGGTCATGGGACCCCCCTCTTTCCTTGATCTTCGTGGTTCAGCAGTTCCGGGGCCGGCGCGTTATCTACAAACACCGTCCCCGGCCTGACGACTACAGGCTCTCCAGAACCTTCTCCTCGTCCTGAACGGTCGATTCCGCGGGCTGGGATTCGACGGCAGCCTTACGGTCCTGGCTGAGCTTTTGTTGGTCGCCCGGCTTCTTGGCAGCGGCGATCATCAGCTTGATCCTGTTGAGCTGGTTGGCTTCCGAGGCGCCGGGATCGTAGTCGATCGAGACAATGTTGGCCTCAGGGTAGGTCCTGCGGATCTTGCCGAACATGCCGCGTCCCGTCACATGGTTGGGCAGGCAGGCGAAGGGCTGTGCGCACACGATGTTTGGGGCGCCGGACTGGATAAGCTCGATGATCTCGCCGGTCAGGAGCCAGCCCTCTCCGGCCTGAACACCCAGGGAGGTAACCGAGGCGGCCTTCTCCCTCAGGTCACTGATGTGGGAGGGAATGTCGAACTTCCCATGGGAAGCCTTGAAGCCGGCGATCATGGGGGCACGGTAGACATCAGCAGCCTTGAGGACGATCTTCTTGACACCCACCTGGCCGCCGGTGCCCAGCATCTCCTCGTTCCATTCGGCGTTGGAGATGCCGTTGACCATGAAGTCGCAGACGCCGGGGAGTACAGCCTCGCAGCCCTGGCTTTCGATCAGGTCGACCACATGGTTGTTGGCATCGGGATGGTACTTGACCAGGATCTCTCCGACTACACCCACTCGAGGCTTGCGGGGGATATTGCGCAGGGGCAACTGGTCAAAGGCCCGGATCATCCGCTTCATCAGCGTGCGGTAAGGCAGATATCCATGACCGTAGACCTTCTTGGCGGTCTTGGAGTACCCGTGGTGTTCGATGGTCTCCTTGCAGATCGTGTCCCAAAGCTTGTAGAGCCTGTTGGCCGAGCCGGGCTCCTGCTCGTAGGGGCGGACCCTGAGCAGGCATTCGATCATGGCATCGCCCAGATAGAAGGCCTTGACGGCGCGGTGCAGCAGAGCCGGAGTTACCTGAAGGCCGGGATTGGCCCGGAATCCTTGAACGCTCAGGGTGATGATGGGGACGTAGCCATAGCCGGCATCAGCCATGGCCTTGCGCAGAAGGCCATAGTAGTTGGTGGCCCTGCACATGCCGCCGGTCTGAGTGACGATGACCGCGCACTTGTGCGGGTCGAACCTGCCGGACAGGAAGGCGTTCACCAGCTGCCCCACCACGATGATGGCAGGGAAGCAGGCATCGTTGTTGACGTACTTGACCCCGGTATTGATATCTTCGGCTGTGGCATGCTTCAGGAGCTCGAAGTGATAGTCGGCGCTGGAGAAGACCGCCTCCAGGAGGGAGAAGTGCACGGGGGACATCTGCGGTGCCACCACTGTGAATTTGTGCCCCATCTCCTTGGTGAAGCGATGCTCGGTGGCGTACTTGGACAGGGTCGGCTTGGCAGCGGCCCCGCTGGGCTGAACAGCTTTGTCCTGTTCAGCCGGGCGCTCTGCCGACTTGCTTTCGGCTTCCTTCTGCCGCGATGCCATGGTCTCCCGGATGGGTCTGATGCCCATGGGGTGAAGACCTATCAGACCCTGATCGCTTTTGTCGTGCAGGGCCACGAACCGGGCCAGAGCCACGATGTCGGCCTTGCGCTGGGAGAGGTTGATCTTCTGCGCGTTGGTGGACCGGAACCCATCGGATTTCGGCTGGTCAGGCGCATCCGCTTCCACTGCTTCAATATGGCTTGCAAGGTCTTGCGAATCTTGAGAATCGGATGAATCCTCCGCTTTGACCCGGTCAGGCGATGGGTCGTCGGCAACCTTAGCCGCGACCTTCACAGGCGCCTGCTCCATAACGGACGCTTCATTCTGGTCTTCGCTGTCCTTTTGGGTCAGATCCCGCTGATGGCGTTCGTCCATGGCGGCCTTCAGCGAGCGCAGACGGATCTTGGCTGCGCCCAGGTTGGAGACCTCGTCGATCTTCAGCTGTGTGTAGACATCGCCCTTGTCGGCCAGAATCTCCTGGACCTGGTCGGTGGTGATGGCATCCACGCCGCATCCGAAGCTGACCAGCTGGACCAGCTGCAGGTCGGGATACTCGGAGACGAACCTGGCGGCGGAATAGAGCCTGGAGTGGTAGGCCCACTGGTCGGTCACCCTCAGAGGCATCTTCTGATGGTCGTCACCAAAGCCCGGCACGGTCTTGCGGAACTTGGCGGCTGTGGGGTTGTTGGAGGCCAGGGCCCGCTCCCCTGCCGCCGGGATGATGTAGTCGCTCAGCTTGGGCAGTTTATGCACGTCCAGCTCGCAGATCGAATCCTCGGAGAGTACAGCCATGCCCAGGGAGCAGATGGTCTCGGGAATGCCGTGGTTGACCTCGGGGTCCACATGGTATGGTCGTCCGGACAGGACCACGCCCTTGACTCCGTACTCCTGCATGTAGGCCAGGGCACGAAGCCCCTCCTGGCGGACATCCTCCTTGAACCGGGCATCCTCACGGTAGGCCTCCTGGACGGCCGTCCGGGCCTCCTCCTCGCTCACCTTGGCCCAGTCGAAGACCTTGACGATCCGCTCAACCATCTTCTCCTTGTTGGACAGGTTGAAGTAGGGCCGCATGAAGCGGACGCCGTTCTCCTTGAGCTCGCCCATGTTGGCCTCGATCACCACCGGGTAATTGGCCACGATTGGGCAGTTGTAGTGGTTGTCCGTATCCGGAACCAGCTCCTGCTCGTAGGTGACGCAAGGGTAGAAGATGGTCTTGATGCCCTTGTCCACCAGGGAGTGGATGTGCCCGTGGACCAGCTTGGCCGGGTAGCAGATGTTCTCGGAGGCGATGGACTCCATCCCGCTCTCGAAGAGCTCGTGGTTGGACCGCCCGGAGATCATGACCCGGAAGCCCAGCGAGGTCAGCAGGGTGAACCAGAAGGGGTAGTCCTCATACATGTTGAGCACGCGGGGAATGCCGATATCGCCCCTGGTGGCCTTGTCTGGGGTCAAACGACGATAGGCGAAGGCCCGCTTGTACTTGAAGTCATAGAGGTTGGGCCTGTCGGAGCGCTTACGGTTCTTGTCTCCGCCACGCTCGCAACGGTTCCCGGTCACATAGCGGCCGCCGTCTTCGAATTCGGTGATGGTCAGCTTGCAGTGGTTCTGGCAGAGCTTGCAGACATCGTGGGTGGTGGTCATGGACAGGTTGTCCAGATCATCCCCTGCCAGGATGGAGCTGACCACATGGCCGTCCTGCACCTTCAGATCGGGCAGGGTCGTCTTGAACCCCTGGTCGTTCTTGGAGGCCATCTTGTTGACGGCGGCTGGCGACAACTTCGTCTTGGTGGAAGCTGGCGCCCTATTGGGGGTGGTAGGCGTGCTGGCCATGGACTTCTCCCCGTCACCCACGTTCATGGAGGGGTGGGCCACGTGGGAACTGGCCGCAGCCAAATCCTCGACCTCTTCATTCTGCGGGCAGTGCATACGGGCCGTCAGTGCGGCACCATATGCTCCCATGAGCCCGGCGATGTTGGGCCTGGTCACCTGGCGACCGGTCAGGAGTTCGAAGGCCCGCAGAACAGCATCGTTGAGGAAGGTGCCTCCCTGGACCACAACCACCGGCCCCAGGGCGTTGGCGTCACGCAGCTTGATGACCTTGTAAAGGGCGTTCCTGACCACCGAGTAGCAGAGTCCTGCGGCGATATCCTCCGGGGAGGCACCCTCCTTCTGAGCCTGCTTGACCGAGGAGTTCATGAAAACCGTGCAACGGGAACCGAGATCGGTCGGAGCCTCGGAGGCCAGCGCCTGCTTGGTAAACTCCTGGATGCTGATGCCCATGGACTGGGCGAAGGTCTGCAGGAAGGACCCGCAGCCGGCCGAGCAGGCCTCGTTGACGCAAATCGAATCGATGACCCCGTCGTTGACGGCGATGTACTTCATGTCCTGTCCGCCGATGTCGATGACCGAGGTGACACCGGGGCTGATCTCCTCGGCGGCCCGGTAGTGGGCCATGGTCTCGACCACGCCCTCGTCAACATGCAGGCCGGCCTTGACCAGACCCTCACCATAGCCAGTAGCGCAGGCGCGGGCGATGTAAGCACCCTCGGGCAGGGACTTCCTGACCTCCTTGACGATGTTGGCGGCGGCAATCAGGGGGCTGTCCTTGTGCACCCCGTAAGTGGACCAGACGATGGTCTTGTCGTCGTTGATCAGGACGGCCTTGATGGTGGTGCTGCCCGCATCAATGCCCAGGAAGTGCGGCCCCTTGGCTCCGGACAGGTCCCCGGTAGGGATGACCTGGGCACCATGCCGGTCATTGAACTCCTTGCGCTCCTCCTCATTCAGGAAGAGCGGGCGGATCGTTCTGGCTGTGGAAGGCATGTTCTCCAGGCCCTTCAGGGCGGAGAGGACGCCATCCAAGGAAGTCAGATCAAAATGCATGTCTTGATCCTGGCGAGCATCCTTGCCGGTCTCGGCCGCCTGGACTTTATCGTCGCCGCCGACCAGCGTGGTGGTGCGGCCATCCTGCATGGCATCCTGCAGAGCCATCTTGTCCAGGTTCGAAGCCTTCTCAGACTGTGCCTTGTCGACCTCCGCCTGGTCCAGTCCCCAAGCAGGACCGAAGGGGTCGTTCACATCTGTTTCTGGCGAGTAGTCGGTCTTGACCTGCGCAGCCTTGTCCTGGTCGTCCTGGTCGTGGCGGCCAGCCATGATGGCGGCGCCATAGGCCACGTAGAGGTGTGCGTTCTCAGGGATGATGTAGCGACTGACCCTGTCCTGGAGGATCCGCTTGAAGGCTTCCCGCAACTCGCTCATAAAGAAGAGAGGCCCGCCCAAAAAGATCACGTTGCCACGGATGGGACGCCCGCAGGCCAGACCTGAAATGGTCTGAGTGGCAACAGCGTTGAAGATGGATGCAGCCAGATCCTCCTTGGCGGCTCCGTCGTTGATCAGAGGCTGGAGATCGGATTTTGCGAAGACCCCGCAACGCGATGCAATGGGATAAATGGTCTTGTACTTGGAAGCCATATCGTTCAGGCCGGAAGCATCGGTATTGAGCAGGGTGGCCATCTGGTCGATGAAGGCTCCGGTCCCGCCTGCGCAGGATCCGTTCATCCGCTGCTCCGGGGTAGGCTTCAGATAGGTGATCTTGGCATCCTCGCCGCCCAGCTCGATGATCACGTCCCCCTCGGGATAGGTGGCGTTGATGGCCTCGGTCTCGGCGATGACTTCCTGGGCGAACTCAGCCTGGAGCTGACTGGCCAGTTCCAACCCGCCCGAGCCGGTGATCACCAGGCTGATGGGGTTGCCGGCCAGGCCAACCCGTGACAGGGAAAGCTTGATGTCGGTGACCAGTTCCGCCACGCACTGCCGCACATTGGCATGGTGGCGGCGATAGTCACTGAAAAGCGCTTGATCCAGCCTGTCCCCTGTGCCGAGAACCACTGCCTTGACTGTGGTGGAACCGATGTCCAAACCCACACGCAGGAGATCCCGCGGTCCTGTGCCCTTATATCGACCCGCTATGTCGATGCCATCAGACATGAAACAACCTCAATCCGTGAGACCGCCGCATGATGGGTTCGAAAAGCAGACACCACATCATATCCGGCTTGCTTTATTTATGCTACCGCCAGAGCGTGAATAACTTCTGCGGTATGGAGGAATCAAGACTGTCTGCTTTGACACAGCCAACAGCAAAACCGCCTCTGCTGCAGGCAAGCCCCAGACGAGGGAAGGTGCATCAAGGCGTTGTTCCAACCCTTCTCCTCCACACTTTCGCCGCAACCCCAACCTGTCCGCAATCGGAAGAAATGGAACTGTGCCCTCGGCGAAATCGGCTCAGGAGCAGCCAGCAGAGGACCTGTGGGGGACCTGCAGAGGACATGGAATTGTCCCCGTATTGAGAGACCCTGAAAGGACGTTTCCTTCGCCGACCAACCCGCATACCATCCTGTACAGGCTATGCCGGATGGATTGGCCAGGCTGGCGGAACCGATGGTCAGGAGGCATCAGGTGCGAGCATACATGGGTTCGAACATGCGCGGGTCGATGGGTGCGCCGTCTGGCTCAGCCCCGTCTGGACTGGCCCCCAAGCCCTTGGATCAGCTGCCCCGCCTGGCGCGGGATACCACCGAGGAAGACCCCTGGCCGGTCAGTGTGCTCAGCCAGAAGTACCACGACGCAGTGGCCCGCTGGCCCGGAGCCTGGGTGGAGGGTCAGATCGTGGAGATCAACACCCGCCGGACCGGTTCGGCATATCTGACCCTGCGCGACAACTTCGAGGACATCTCCATCAACGTCATGGGCTTCCGTGCCTTCGCCACCCAGGCCAGGGAGTTCCGCCAGGGCGACCGGGTGGTGGTGCACGGACGGCCCGACCTGTGGATCAAACAGACCCGTCTGAGCTTCATGGCCGACCGGATCAAGCGTGTGGGCACCGGCGACCTGAAGGAGCAGATCGACCAGCTCAGGCGTAAGCTCAAGGGCGAGGGCCTCTTTGACGCAGAAAACAAGGTTCCCCTGCCCGAGTTTCCCCGGCGCATCGGCCTGATCTGCGCACCCAAGGCCAGAGCCGAGGGGGATGTAATCACCAACGCCCGTCTGCGCTGGCCCACCATCGAATTTTCGGTAGTGCACGCCCACGTCCAGGGCCCTCAGTGCCCGCCCGAGGTGGTCGAGGCCATCCAGAAGCTGGATGCTGATCCGGCTGTGGATGTGATTATCGTGGCCAGGGGCGGCGGCAGCTTTGAGGATCTGCTGGGCTTCTCGGACGAGTCCGTGGTCCGGGCCACGGCGGCCTGCGTCACCCCCATCGTCTCGGCCATCGGCCACGAAGACGACTGGACCCTGATCGATTTGGCGGCGGATCTGCGTGCCTCCACCCCCACCGACGCAGCCAAGAGGGTGGTACCCGACCTGGTCGAGCAGGAGGGCATCATCCAGGAGGCCCGGATGCGCATAAACGCGCGAATCGAGAATATGGTCGAAGGCGAGACACGGCTGATTGAAGGTTATGCCAACCGCCCCAGCCTGACCAAGCCACAGACCATGCTGGACAAGCCCCAACGGCTGGTAGATGAGTCCCTGGTTCGCCTGGACATCGCCCTTCGTCGGATCGTGGACGACGCCTCCCTGACCGTGGAGAAGCTCCAGTCCTCGCTGACCGCCCTTTCTCCCCAGTCCACGCTGGACCGCGGATACGCAGTCGTGCAGACCCTGGACGGGAAGGTGGTCGTCAGTCCCCAGCAGGTTCAGACCGATCAGGATCTGACCCTGACTGTCAAAGAAGGCCGGATAGAGACCAGGGTCGTCAGCGGACAGTGACCGGTCCGACGGGATCTGCCGCGTATGATCATCCGCGATACTTATCCACATCACCAGAAATTTGATAACGCACCAGATAGAAATCAGATAAGAAGAGGAGCAGGCATGAGCGACACCGACGAGGAGCAGACCAAGGAGCAGGGCAAGGAACAGCCGGTACTGGCTTCGGCCTTGAGTCAAAAGGAACGCGAGACCATCGCCAAACTGCCCTATGAGCAGGCTCGGGACCAGCTGATCCAGGCGGTTCAGGCCCTTGAAGCCGGTGGCCTGGATCTGGATGCCTCCATGCGTCAGTGGGAGATCGGCGAAGCCTTGGCCAAGCGCGCCCAGGAGCTGCTGGGTCAGGTGCGGGCCAAGCTCGACGCCGCCCAGCAGGAGCAGGCCAGCGCCGGAGCCCAGGCTGGCACCCAATCCAACCTGGATGCCTGAGAGCCCTCTACTCCACCATCACCGTGGCCAGCAGGGCCGCATGATCCGAACCTGCGATAGGTATGGTCTGAAGCCGGTTGGCCCTGATGTCACGGTCCACAACAACATGATCGATGGCCACCAACCTGGGCAATGGGGATCGGTTGGCCGGCCAGGTCATGCTCATACCATGCCCGGCCTGACGCGCCCCATCACTGAACCGCTCCCCCAGCATGTCTCGGAAGACTGCATGATCATAGGTGGCGTTGAAATCTCCCATCAGCACGTATCGAGTGTGCTCGTGCTTCCGAAGCTTCCCCAAGTCGGACACGCTGCGTCGCCAGGCATTCCAGCTGCCCGGTTGCGGCGAGGTGGTGTGGACCGAGACGAATCTGACGCTGGTCTTCCCCCTGCCGAAGTCAATGCTGGCCGCCGGCATCATGGAAGAGCGAGAACCCACATCGTCCTTTGAGGGCGACTGCATCGGCGCGGCCGTCCAAAGACCGTTGGCATATTCTTTCGAAGATGTGGAAAGCTGCTCATGTGGCAGATAGCGGTCGATGCCGGCCTTGTGCAGACTGTCCACAAAATCCTTGCTGACCTCCTGCAGAGCCAACACCTCGACACGGTTGTCGCTGACAGTCTTGACGATCTGATCGGCATCGGCCTGGCCCTTGTAGACATTCAGGGTCATGACCCGAGCTACGTCGTCATAGCGGTCGGGATGCTCAAGGGCCATGAGCTGATCAGCCTGGCCATTGAGCTCGGATCCTTCCTGGTAGAAGGGATACTGCCAGTAGACATTCAGAGCCACGGCGGCGATAAGGACCAAAGCCGTAAACCATCGTGAAGCCATAAGAGCCAGGACCAGGGCAAGGAGGCCCAAGAGGATGAACCAGGGCGTCAGAGCAACCAGATCCGGTAGGTATGGGATCGAAGACAGCCATGCAGGGCAGGCACGCGCCGCTAGGGCCACCAAGCTGACCAACGCCAACAGCCTGGCCACCCACCCAAAGATATGCCTCACCAGGAAGGACTGTCTGAATCTCGCCATGGTCTCCTCCAGCAAATCATCGCCAACCCGGTCCCCTCTTAGGGATGTATAGTCAGTTCGACCGTGGAGCAATTGTAAACCATGGACATACGGCGGGCTGGAATAGGGAGCCAACTTCTCCAGGAAGAGCACGGCTACAGGGCCTCCCCCTGGGCCTGCACATCAGCGGCCTGCCCAAGTCCCACTTCGTGGTACAGTAGTTTCCGTTGCCCCGGTAGCTCAGGGGATAGAGCACTTCTCTCCTAAAGAAGGTGTCGTGCGTTCGAATCGCATCCGGGGCACCCTGAAAGTTCAGAAATAAAGAAGTACCAGGCTTTACTCTCTGCAACAGTTTCCCAACCCTATGGCTTATGTATTCTGACGCCTCGCCTTAAGTAACCCCCGCTGCCTGCTTCCACACATGTACATTGGCATGGGTGGCCCGTCGCGGATTAGGTGTCGGTAACGTTAGTCGAGCTTATACGCGGTCCGGCTGAATGCAGATGCCGGGCAGTCCATCGAAGTCAGAGCGATCAATCAGGTACGGGCTGATTCACACCATGTGCTGATCGTTATGCTCGTTTGACCGTCCAAAGCCGAAAGTAAGAAGACGCTACAGAGTGGGGCTATCCATCTGAGTTCCGCGAGTCTGTTGAGGAAAAGAGGACGGCACGTCGTCCCGATTCTCTTTCTGTTCGGTCTGCAGTGCCTGCTGCCTGTTCCACTCGGCCAAGTGGCGAATGATCGTCTGATCATTGTTGAGGTAATAAGCGGCCAATTCCCGGTTGAACCAGGTTCTGTCCTTATCACTTGTAGGCACAGTGAGCAGATACCGGTCGCCGTGCCCAATCATCAACCCGTTGCCAGCGAGCAGCGCGGTCCTCTTATTGCCGTCACCAAATGGCTGCATTTTGGCTAAGCCAACGAAAAGACGCACCGCACCTTCCAGAATGTCCTCCTCAGTTGCTCCCCTCACGGTGCTTTTTATCAGAGATGCGATGGCGGCAGGATCAGGTAGAGGTGGCTCGTACCTTCCCAAAGGGGTGTTGACCATGACGGGAGTGCATTCGTCGCGCAGCTTGCCGGGTTCCATGGCCGCGGTCCTTGTCATCTGTGCATTGATGGACTTTACGTACGCCAGGTCAATCGGCTTGTGCGCATAGTCATAGTGCAGGATGTACTCTGCAGCCTGTCGCAAATCAAGCAGAAGGTTGTAGTCAGCCTTGGAATTGACAACTTGGGGGTTGCCCGTGCGCAGGAACTCTTCAGTAGCCATGAAGGTCGACTGCAGTCCATCAAAGGTGCGGCCCATGGAGTACAGGAGTCCGGCAAGTTGTTTGGTGCTCAGCAATCCGTACTCGCTCATGTGCGTTTCCCTCCGTTCTTGTTCTGCTTAAGATTCTCTCATGCCGAGCGTGTACTGCATATGCTGTTCTCGCCCAGATTCCAACCCGACCAGCAAGACAATGAGGTCGACTCTATTGAGTAGTTACTCGATGCGGCTGGTGGTACTCACCATATCGACGCCCTGTCATCCGAAAATGTTTACCGAATTATTACTCATAATGTTTATCGGTTTCCGTTTTCTGTTTTGTTTTGCTTTTATTTGTGCATCCATTCTCAGGCATCAAACCTGCAATACATAAGAACGGGAAAGGTCATCATCGAAGGCGTTCATATCTCCCAACCCATATCTGGCTTTGTGACACTCTATGCCGCATGCAAGGCGTTTCGAAAGATACTCCCCTTCCTAATGGAAAAAGAAACGTTCTGCATAACTTGATCGCCGACAGATAGTGTTTCGCGTATTACAAGACGAAGGATCAGCAAACTATATTGGTCCTTGATAAAAGTAAAGTAGATGCTGCACAACACGTCCTGGCGAAAAATGCCGTAAGACAAATTTTGACCAAACAAAACTTGAATGTTGCACGGGAGTACGCAACGCTCGAGCTTATGATAGAAGCGGTGAGTAGCCAGTGCCAAAGAATCGGATTAGAGAAATACACTAGCTGTACATAGACAGCTTTTGCATATACTGTACTGTCGGCATTGCCACGTGCCCGTAGGCTGACTGTCACTCAACATGTGCGAGCAGATACGTCAACTCCATCGGTTCGGCAGATACGAGTACCAGGCAACACGAGCAGGGCCCCATTTTGGACAGGCTGATACTAGGCTTAGCTGACATACCAATGGTTAAGCTCTGACACACCATGATGAGTGAGTCAGAAGTCGGCTGCACCCTGATATTGAAAGACGAGGAATTCGTCTCGACTAATGGTAAGTCCGCTTGCTCTTAACAGACACGGTAGATTGCCAAATCAATAATGTCAGTGAGAGAGTAGGGAGGCTACCGGCACGTACATCCGGTCTTGATAAGCAATCGCCAGCCCGAATGGAAACGGGAGGTCGAAAACCCGTCGTCCGGAGTTTATGGGATATCGAAGTCAACAATCAGCTAAAATTGCTTCGGCTGGTGCCATTCGAAAGGACAGCACGATAACCTAAAGCAATCGGAGCTTTCATACGTGCAAAACTAATGCGTAAACGTATATAGAAAATTGTTGGCTTCTTCACAATTGCTGCAGGATTTCATTTTGAATCTATGAAGACCCGTCGGATGATAATTTGACCATTCAATTATATTCGCATTACTTTTTATGTCTGCCCATAGGAGCTTGCTTGATAGTCAGTCTACCTTCCAAAAGCAGCTTGTGTAGCAGGTTCTTACCATGATCTTTATTATTTTGAGTTTGACCATAGGTGACGATAAGACGATTGACTTTCTCGAACATCTCCTCCTGCACACTCTTCTCTCTCTGCCTTGTCTCCTCTTCATCATTTAAACGGTGTTTGTTATAGTAGAAAATAAGCCGTGTATTGCTCTCGTAAAGGTCTACTTCATCGAAGATAGCTTGAAAGTATGAGTAGTCTGCATCACCCAAGGAATGACCGAAGAACTTGATCATGTCCGTCACTCCACCTGGGGAATAAGACAGATATGGGCGGACCAGAGATCTGTGAGAATGGCTGCTCAGCGCCATAAGACGATACGTTTTCGTAAATTTAACGATGTTCGCATAATATTCATGATCTGTACTTAATTTCGTTCCATCTATGCCGAAAATAATATTTCTTTTGTTGGCCAAACCGTGAACGTTAAGACAGGTCGGCTTATTTCCCCAATCCTCTATTATTGGGTACGTATAATTGAAATCCAATATGTTGACCGATGCTGAATCACCTTTGTACTGCTTGGCAGAAATATTGGCATTGAACGCAGGTACGGATGTTTGGTCATTGACCAAATTCGTCAGCAAGCTGGTTGCACGAATCAAATAATCAGAATTCTCCTCTATTTGTTCCTGCAGGTAGTTGGCAAACGCTTGCTCATAGCGGCGCAGTTCACGCAGGAGAATATCCAGGAGTGTTCCGGGCTGACCATCCCAGCGGTAGAGATCGCATGCATACATTAATACGTACTGTTCCGCTTTTACAGGAAATGCAGAGTTAGAGTCCTTATTCTGATCGGATTTTCCATAGTCCAGACAGATTTGTAGTATATGATTCTTATAGGAAGCATTATCAGGTGCCAGATGGTAATCGACCCAGGTTCTGATGCAATCCTCTATGTCATACCATGTTCTTTGTTGTCTGTCCTCATACAGAATGAAATCCCAAACAGTCAGGCCCTTCTTCCAAAGCCAGTAGGACAGTAAATTGCCTTTTCTTAGTATCCCATCTGGTCGGGTGATGTCAATGTACGTCAGATGTTTCGATACCTTTAATACTTTGCTTATTTCCTGGACTTTTTCCAGCCTCGTTTTCATGAAATCGTTGAAACTGGATTTCAGCCCGCACTGGAGGTCAAAACCATTGCCGAGTATTAACAGCTGGCTATTAGATGACAATGCAATCTCCTTTTACATCAGCTTCATCGCCATTCTGACATAATTAACTATATATTTCTGAAATGAAAAGTCCGATGCTGTAACGGATATCTTATGGACTCAGCAGGTTACTTGACCAGATTTAACACGTCACTTTATATAGCCCCATCTTTTTTGAACATAGTTTTACGATGCTGTTTTCCTCACCCTCATGCGGAACACCATGTTTTTGGCAAAGTGGGTATTTGAAGATAGCTTACAAACCTGCAATTGAAAGCCAGTAGATAACGTATGATAACAGGAGGAACCAACTGTCGTGATCAAAGTCGACTTGATTGAAATCGACACAGCCAGGCTTCTAATATTCATTGTCAACTTGCCAAATGATGCCGATAGTATAGCATCATTACAGGTTTGAACATCGACAGGCTCAATCACTGTCGATAAGCATCATTCGAGAGAAATACCATGCCTCATCAAATGCACCGAAACAAGGATGTAGAAGATAATCTTCTCAACTGGAATGACAGGGCAGTTGTGCACGCCAACGGCGGTTATGGAGACCTTGACGCTTTTGCGGATGACCCATCCGCCCTGTCGCCCGTGACCTTGCGCGATCTGGAGGTTTTGAAGCCCCATCTGCCCGAACACAGCATCAAAGGGCTGCGCCTTTTGCATCTGCAATGCCATATAGGTTCTGATACCCTGTCATGGTGGCGCTTGGGAGCACGAGATGTATATGGACTGGATTTCTCCCCGACCTCGCTGGATTATGCCAGGAAACTGTCTGAGCGGGCCGGCGCATCCATAACCTATGTTCAAAGCGATGCTCGTTGCGCTGCTGATGCCATGCCCCAGCAACAAGGCTCGTTCGATGTCATCGTCACCAGCTGCGGAACCATCACCTGGCTTCCCGATCTGAAGGACTGGGCTCGTTCAATAGCCACCCTGCTAGCAGACGGCGGAATATTTATAATCCGCGACAACCATCCCCTGCTCTTCGCCTTGAACAATGAGGGCTTGTCTATAGTTCAAGATTATTTTGGCGGAACAGAAACGACTTATGAGACTGATCAAAGCTACACCTCAGCATCCGACTCGCTCGAAGCTGGGACAAAA
Source organism: Bifidobacterium asteroides (assembly GCF_009683175.1). GTDB lineage: Bacteria > Actinomycetota > Actinomycetes > Actinomycetales > Bifidobacteriaceae > Bombiscardovia > Bombiscardovia asteroides_H. The sequence continues at coordinate 26,989 of NZ_WKKW01000003.1, read as the reverse complement.
CCCCGAATTACGCACACCACCAATCACAATTGGGCTCATGACTTTCAGGAAATAAGCAGTGCTCTTCTGGATGCCGGACTGACCATAGAGGCCATCGGCGAGCATAATGTGGACGACTGGCAGTCACTGCCAATGCTTGAGTACAATTCTGATCTCCAGGGATGGGTCATGCCCCACGATCAGCCTCAGATCCCCCTGACCTTCTCGATGGTAGCCAGGAAGAAAGCCTAGCTGAGCAGGTACGAACATGGTCTGGCTTAGACAAGGTCTGACTTAGCCCGACGACCTTTCAGGCAGATTTGCTGCTGCTCCTATTCCATTCAGCATACGTTGCGTAAAGGAATAGGAGCAGCATTTCAAACCGAATTACGGTAACGAATTATCGTTCACCTTCGATTCAGCCTATGTCGAGGAACAGATGCATGAAAGGCCGGACTTTGTGATTGCGTAAACCGCGCATTTTAGAAATGCGTTTATACGGGTAAGCCGCTGGAGCCGACAGCACAATCAATACGTGTCAGTCACCCGCCCTGCTTGAGCCTGCGATACTTCATAGGCGTCATACCCGTGCTCTTCTTGAAGGAGGCACACAGTGAGGATTCGGATGTGAAACCGCACTGCTGGCAAATCTGTCGTATGGACATCCCTGTGTTTACCAGCAAATACTGCACCGCATGAATCCGGGAATCCACCAGGTAGGCATGGGGCGTGATGCCGGTCTCCTGCTTGAACAATCGGATGAAGTGGTACTCGCTCAGAAAGACCCGCTTGGCCAGCTCGGAGACGGTGAGCGGCTCATACAAGTGGGAGGACACATAAGCGATTGTGTCCTCTACCACCTCCTCCTGCTTTCGTTTGAAGGATCGCGGCTGCTCATCGGCAAACTCGGTGAGCAGGTCGGTGATGTATTTGGACATCCTCGCTTCCGAATAGCCGTTTTCCGCTGTCATCAAGGAGGTAATGGTCCGCATCCGCTCCAAGGCGTAGGTCTCGGAGGAGAGCATGAAGACATTGCTCAGCTTCCTGATGATGTAGTCGTAGTATGGCCGGGCCATGATGCCGTCGAAGTGGAGCCATTGGGCGGTCGTCGGGACATCGGTGCCGTAGGCATGGTGCGCGTAGCAGTTGACCAGCGCAAACCGGCCCTCCTCAGCCACAAAAGAACCTTCGGGCAGATTCAGCGTCAGCCTGCCACTATCGATATGAATGATCAGATAGCTGTCAAAGGATCGTCGCTCCAGCCTGTAGCCGGGTTCATAGGAGAATTTGCCCACCCGCAGCGGATAGAAGAAAGTCGTCCGCGCAATAGCCGAAGGAGTATGAATCAAAAAGTCAGAGGCATTGACATCGATGCCGTGTTCAGCAGGCTTCGCCATGACGTACCCTCCTTTCCGCACAAACCAATTTCCCCACGAATCACGGACAGCCGCTCCTGACGACCTTTAAACGAAGCCACGAAACAACGCATACATCAGCCATAGGGCTTCGTCCTTACCAATACGGCAATGCCGTTGCCTCATACTCAAACAATACAAGGCAACGGCAGCGTTTCCATTTACTTTATGAAGATCAGTGCACGTTGAAGCCCTGCTGCTTACCGTATTCCTTCAGGTGCTTCTGCCAGGCATCCACACCCTGCTTCAGAGTGATCTTCTTATCGGTATAGGCAGAACCGACATCGTCAGCGAATACCGTCCGCGCATAGACCTCGAAGGGCAGCGTGGCGTGGCCAGGGATCACATCGCTTGCCGCCTTGGCCAGGACCTCGTTGTACTTCTGACCGCCGAAGTATTCGATGTCATCGCCCTTGGTGTTCTTGACTGTGGTTGCCTCCTTGAACTTCTTCGATTCAGTGGTCTTCACATCGTCAGGGAATGAACCGCCTGCCACACGAGCGTCAATGCTGGCCTGGTTCCGCGAGATGAAATCGATGTACTTATAGGCTGCATCGGTCTTCTTGCTTGAAGCCATAATCGCCAGCGACGAACCGCCATGGTTGGAGTTGACAGCAGACCCATCCTGGGTGGGCATGGTCGTGACCCTCCACTTGCCTGCTTGGTCGGGTGCCACGTTGACCAGAGTAGTTGGGATCCAGCAGCCGATCAGCGCAGAGGCGAGCTTGCCATTGTTCAGGCTCTTGTTCCAGTCTTCGGTCCAGATGACGGTCTTGGTGTCGACCAAATCCTCGTCGATCATCTTCTGCCACCACTTGATGAAGCTCTGAGTCCCCTTGTCGGTATCAAGGTTGATGGACAGATCCTTGCCATCTGCGGACAGCTTGTAAGGATGCCCATTGGCCTGCCAGATCATGGCGTCGAAGAAGCCCGCGTCACCGGAATCGGCAGCGATGTAGGAACCCACCGCCCGAATCTTCTTAGCAGCCTCGTAATACTGATCCCAGGTCTTGATCTGGGTCGCATCGACGCCCGCCTTGTCGAACACATCCTTGTTGTAGAAGAAGGCCATGGCCCCCGAGCCAAAGGGCAGCCCGTAGGGCTTTTTGTTGACCAGAACCGAATTCCAAGTGCCAGGATTGTAGAACTTCGAGTAGCCCTTGGTCCTGTCACTCAGATCGGTCAGCCGATCATTGATGGCATACTGGCTCAGGGCATAGAGTTCGATTTGCGCCACATCGGGTGCTCCCTTGCCTGCCTGGAAGGCGTTGTCAAGCGCCGTGTACTGCTCCTTGGCTGTCCCGGCGTTCTGCAGCTTGATCTTGATGTTCGGGTACTTCTTCTCGAACTCCTTGGTTGCGGCTTTCAGGGTGGGCTCCCATGCCCAGACGTTCAGCTCCACATTCTCGTCGCCACTGCTCTGCTTGCTACCTCCGCAGGCGGTGACACCGAGAAACATGGCCAGCACGCCGGCACAAGCCACTAGGCGCTTCAGCCCTTTTGCATGTTTCATTACATCACTCTTTTCTCTTAGTGCTTTTCATCAGCTTTTACTGGGATGAATCCTTGCCGTATGACAGACGAGAGACTCCCTTCCCGGCCACTCACTTTGCGATGGCTTAAGTGACCGCAGTTTTCAAAAATTCATTCATTCCTTGACCGCACCTGCAGCCAATCCCGACTGCCAGTACCGCTGGAGAATCAGGAAAGCGATCATCAGAGGAACGACAGTGATCAGCGATCCGGTGATGACGAGATTCTGTATGGCGTGACCGCCGGCAGTGTTGGCCTGGTTCTTCCATTGGTTCAGTCCGATGGTCAGGGGGTACCAATTGGCGTCCTTCAGCATGATCAGGGGCAGGAAGTAGTTATTCCAGGTGGCCACTATGGCGAACAAGGCCGTGGTTACGATTCCGGGAGCCAGCAGGGGCAGACTGATGGTCAGGAAGGTTCTGAACTCCCCTGCACCGTCAACCCTGGCCGCCTCCAGGAGCTCCGTGGGAACAGCCTGCTCGGAGAATATCCACATGAGGTACAGGCCAAAGGGACTGATAAGGCTTGGCAGGATCATGGCCCAGGGCGTATTGGTCAAGCCCATCTTGGCGAACAGAAGAAACTGCGGAACAGCCAGGGCAATGCCGGGCACACTGATGGAACCCAGCACGACCGCGAAGACTGCCTTGCGGCCAGGAAAAGCGAACTTGGCCAAGGCATATCCGCCCATGATGGCCAGTACGGTTGCGCCACCCGCTCCCACAACCACGTAGAGCAGCGTGTTCAAGAGCCAACGTCCGAATATGCCGTCCTCATAGGTGAAGACCGTGGTTATGTTGTCCCAAAGCGCGAAGGTGTGACCAAACCAAAGACCGAAGGTCGAGGTGAAGTCGGACTGCGTCTTGGTGGCGTTGATGATCAGGTAGGCGAATGGAAACAGGCAGTATAGCGCGAAGATGCCGGTAACCAGCGTCAGGGTCATCGAGCGACGAGGGTTCGCTGGATTGGAGAATCCGTTTTTTGCGGCGCGCTTGCGTTCCGCCCTTTCATCCCTGGCTACTCGCTTGGCGCGTCTGCGTTCGCGCGCTCGAATCGCTGAAGGCGACTCATCCAAAATGTCAGAGGTCATTTCATCTGCTCCTTCAGACTGTTCAGCTGGACCGCGTACGCGATCGCCATGGTGATCACCGCCATGACAATGGCCAGGGCCGCAGCGTAATTCGACTGGTTGCCCGCGAAGCTCAGACTGTAGGCATACATATTCGGCGTGTAGTAGCTGGTAATGGTGTTTCCAGGCACCATGTTCTGCATGATCGAGGGTTCATTGAAAAGCTGGAAGGAGCCGATGATGCTGAAAATCACGGTAATTGCCAGGCTTCCACGCAACTCCGGCATCTTGATCCGTCTGACGATCTGCCATTCGCTGGCCCCGTCGATTGCCGCCGCCTCATAGAGCGAATGCGGAATCGTGGACAGGGAGGAATAGAAGATCAGCATGTTGTAGCCGGTGTATTCCCAGGTCACGATGTTGCCGATAGAGACCAGAAGAATATTGGAAGCCAGCAGGTCCAGATGCAAGCCGGTCCATGAATTGAAGGAGCCGACCAGTCCATACTTGGCCCCGTACATGAATCCCCAGATCAGCGTGGACACGACGGCGGGAACGGCATACGGCATGAATGTGGAAATTCGGAAGAACTTGGTTCCATGCAATCTCATGGAGTCAATCGCCAGAGCCAATAAGGCGGCCAGGAAGAGGCAGAGCGGCGCCTGAATCAGCGTAAAAGCACTGACACGGCCGACCGAACTCCAGAAATGACCATCTGCGAACAAACGTTTGTAATTGCTGAGCCCAGCGAAAACCGTGCCGCCGACCATTCGTTTTTCAAAGAAAGAAATATAAATTGCGTAGATGATCGGGATGATGAACACCAGCAGGAAAGCAACCGCGAAAGGCCCCATGAACTTCCAACCGCGCCAATCCCGTCTGTGCTTGTTGACGGTGCTCGGCTGCTGATTGTTCGCAACATCAGCTGGCCCTGCCGCCGATTTGGAAAATGTCATTATTCTCCTTTGAGATGTCTGATTGCGTGAACCCAACCCCTACCGTCAACGACGACGAAGACCCGGGCCTACAAACCGGAATTGAGGGAACGGACGCCCCACCAATTGGCCGTTGAGCATCTAGATGTCAGAAACTGTCAACCATTCAGACAACTCTGCCGAATGTAGATGTTTTGCTGTAAATGGTCACGACTGCTTTTCACATGCACACATCCTTGTGCCTCTTTTCATTACGTTGATAGTGCAATCATTAACGTACTTTCAGTCTATAAACGATTACAAGGCTCTGTACATGAAAACTGCTATCTAATATCAAAATATTGCTTTCGCTTAAAAAGGTTTGTCGGCTAACCACCTGAGCGCGGCTCAGGTTAGCCAATTGCAACATTGGTGAACCAGAACCGCGCGTAAGGTGAGAAGCCAAGAAATTCGCAGTGCCCTTATCGTCTGCTTGACAGGTATCGCCTGCCGAGCAATGCCGCAAATGACGTCAGTGCCAGAGCTCCGACCAGCAGGGCTACCGAGATTATCGAAGCTCCTGAATGCGCCAGAACCGCATGTGAAGGTCCACCAAGCGGAGAATCATTTCCGTTCAAACCCACAGCGCCTGTGCCGGACGCATTCCGCCCGTTGGCCTTTACCCAAATACCGAAGCTGGCGTTCACCCCTCGGTAGGCCACGACAATGGTCTTTTTGCCGGCCACAGTAGAGTCAAAGCCCGTCACCGACAGCTCGGGATCGTCCAAGGCCAAAGGCCTGACTTCGGTGCGGTCCCTGTCCTTGGAGATGTACACAGCGCTGACCGCCAATCCGCTTGGGTCAAACCGCTCGCCGATGGCATAGCAGGTCTTCGTTGGCGGGATGACCTGCAAACCCTGCAAATCGAAGGACCGGTAGCGGACCGAGTAGACTCTGGAGCGCGACCCGTCAGCAGAGGTGACGGTAATCATGCTCTTGCCACCGATGGTCGTTCTTTCATCAGTCTGAACCACCTTAGCCGCGTTGTCCCTGCTGAAGGCCTGCAAGACCGGGTTGCTTTCGGAACCAGCCGGCAAATCGACTACATAATCATTGCGATCGGGCGAGAAATCTGTAATGGTTCGTCCGTCCAAGCGCAGATCAGCCAGGTTGGAATCATTGCCTGGTTCAGGCTCGAAGGCCGAAATACTCTCCGTGCCGTTTACCTCGATCTCGGCCACGTTGATATAGGTTTTCGTGTCCTGAAGACTGTTGATAAGCCGCACCGCCTTTGCCTGGACAGGGCTGGCCAGGGTGAAGGTCACCGTAGGCGCATCGGCTTGTGTGGAGGTATCCGTACCACCGGCCTGGGGAAGATACCATCCCGTCTTGGTTTCTAGCCGATGCCAGATGTCGGATTGATCGCAATATTCCAAGGTCTGCGACTTTGGCCAGGATGCTCGCCCATCCCAGTGGAAGACGGTCTTGACCTTGCTGATAGTCCTGATTTTGTCAAAGTTGAAGGTGGCTGTCGGATCGACATCCGAAGAAGCCGACTTGGTGGACCAACCCGCGGCGACATGCCCGTCAATGGCTTTCCCGGCCGTATCACCATCTTGCACGTTGACCGAGAAGTGGGTGCCGGCGCCCCAAGCCAGATTTCTGACCGGGCCTACCCATGGACGAGCCCAGGCTTCGATTTCCGCCGCATCCATCCAGGCGTTGTCTACCGTGTTGACGATGCGGACCTTGCTGGCCCCTACCATGCCTGCTGCCTGGAAGGTCACGGTCTGACCAGGCTGCGGGTTGTTGATGACCTTCCCCAGCGGCTTCCAGTTGGCACCATCATCGGTGTATTCGGCCTTGGCGGACACCGGCGGATGATCCTTGTAGGTGATGGCCACCCGATCCAGCTGACGCACTCGCCCGAAGTCAAGATTGGCAGTTGGGCTATGTCGGTAGTTGCCGGCCGAATTCCAAGTCGCCCAGGCCTCCTCCCGCATATTGCCATCGGTGAGCTTCCTCCACTGATCCTCCTTGCCATACTCAACGTCCTGGTCGGTAACGGTCAGATTGTAACTGACATCAGCCACGTTCTGTGGTTTGGCTGCCTCCAGATACAGGCTGAAAGATAGGGGCAGGGAACGTCCTCCGCTTACGGACAGGTTGCCTTTCACAGGCACCACGTCACCCTCGTGCGCCCGGTCCAGCTTTCCTTGAAGATCAGCCCAATCCCAGCTGACGGCATGAGGGTCGACCTTGATGGCCAGCGAAGCCTTGACATGGGCGTAAACGGTGGTGGCTTCCATCGCTTTGCGGGCCTCCCGGGCATCTGAACCGAAGAGAATAGTGGCGGAAGCAGGATCGGTCACGGTAAGATCGCCCACGAAAACCGATGCTTGGCAAGGGAATGTATTGCCGAAGAAATCAGTGGCAACGCCTTGAACCTGATAGGTTCCCTCTCTGCCCACATCAACGGCCTCGGTCTTCCAGACCACTGGTACAGGCTCCCCCTGACCCCAGGAATAATAGGGAATCACGGTTTGAGGCATGGCCACGGATCCGCCAAGTGGCACCTGTACCGTGGTCTTCTCGGCGCCTGTCGGCTCCGTAGACCGGAAGTACCATCCTTGGTTGTCGGCACCGGTCGATTCTGCCACAGAGATTGTGGCACCCGCATCAGTCCGCTGACCAGTCACGTCCAGGGCAACCTTGCCTGCCTGGTTGACCAGACTGAAGGTCTTGCCATTTTCCGTATTGAGCATCCAGATGAACCGTCCATCGGTACCTATCGATGCTCTGGTACCCGCCCGCATCCGGCCATCCGCACACAGGAACTTGCCCCCGTCCGAAGAAGAGATCAGGTACCGACGCACCGTAGGGCTGCCGGCAGACGGCTCGACGCTGTGGACGGTGAAAGCCTGGGCTCGTCCCTGATCCGGATTCTTGGCCATGCCTTCAAGCGTGAGAATACCATCGGACGATGCGGTGAGCATCTTTCCTGACTGCTGCCCCTGAAGCTGAACCGTGCTGCCATCCTTGACCTGGGCCTGCGGGGAGACCCCGGATACGCCGGTGAGCTGTATGGAGGCGATGGAACGGGCCGGCAGTTTGACTGTGGCCGTCTTGGCTGCCGCATCAATGGTGACTCCATGCGGCTGCTCCTTATTGGAGTACTTGTTCATATAGCTCATATCAGCCGTGTATATATCCTGCTGATGATCAGGTTCGGTAGTCAGGAAGAGCTTTCCGCTCGCGTTGGAATCGATGCCCCCGTAGTTTGACAGATCGATGACCAGCGTCTGCGGCTGATCGCTGCCGTTACGGTGTATCACCGTCTGGGTCTTGCCATCTGCCGAGCTGGCGGTCATATTGTCCTTGGTGGCGTTATTGGCGGTGATGAAATCCCCTGGATGAATGAATTTGGTGTAGGCGCGAACAGCATTGTACTTCGCGTTGACCACGATCCGGCAGGGGCGAATTCCCGAGGTCTGGCCTCCATTGTTGTCCACTTCCCTGCGAGAGTAGAGCTTGCCGTCAACGCCGGCGACCGAGCAATCATAATCAAGAAAGACTGTGCCCCAATTGGTGTCCTCCCCCTTGGGATTGGCACTGTTGCCATTCATATCCTTGTCGCCGGTGGCCACATTGTAAAGGTCCTCACCGATTTGCCAGAAGGTGTAATCCTTGGGCTGCAAGGCGTAGACATCGGCGTTGATCTTACCGGCCATGCCCAAGGCATTGTCGAAACCATAAGGATTGAAGCCTCCGGATTGCCAGGAGCCATCCACCTCGCTCATGGACAAGGCTTTGCCATCCCCCTGGGCAATGTCCCGGGCAGCCCGCTGGCGGTTGGTGCCATACCCGTGGGTGTTGTACTGGCCGATGGCATCCCTGACATCCTGCGGATAGCGATGGTAGGAATCGACAAACTGGCCTGAATCCGTCGCATCGGTAGCTGAAACCAAAGTCTGCTGCAGGCCTTCTGCATCCAGAGCCGATCTGAGCGCGCGTATGACATTGCCGGCTGTCCCAGTATCGACATGCATACCCTCCTGGGGCTTTTTGACCTCGGTGGTATACGGCGTGACAGCCTTGTTCTTACCCTGGTAATACCGATTCCAGTATCGGTCGATCAGAGCCCTGTCCTCGGCTGGCCAGGCATCCGAAGCCCGGCCTCGCGGCGAACTCCAGTATCCGGTCTCCGACTCGTTGAGAGGCTCGACCGTATTGATCCCAACCCGGTTCCCATTGTCAGCCTTGAGCTGTGACAGATGCCGGGTTACCGCAGCCAGATACTGTGCGAATTTTTCCGCATCCGCAAGGTTGTTGGCATTCCCGCTATCGCCGCCGCTCACATACCCGCTTTCCGTCATGAACCAGGAAGCCGCGTTGGCTGCAGCTTCGACATGGTCGATGTCATGGTTCTGAGCTCCCCTTTTCAGCCACCATTCCTGAGCCTTGACATCGCGGGCCTGCGGGGAATCAGAGGAGGCGGATCCCCACACATAGGAGGCATCGCTGTGAGGATCGAAAGCCCGGTCAATCCCGGCCTTGTTGGCCATCGTCGTCGCCAGACCGCCGTAAAGGCCCAAGGAGCCGTCCGGGTCCTGGGCCCAGTAGCCAGGCATGGCGGCGCCTTGCCGCATGAACGGATAGCCATATGCCACGTCCGAGGCATTGCCACCGCCTATGTTGTAGCGAGCCTTGTTGAGACCAAGACCCTCCTTACCGAAGATGCTCGTATAGAAATCCTCACGAAGTTGCCGCCCATAGGCCAAAGCCTTGGCATCGGTCTGAGGGTCTCCGCTGGATTGACTGATTGAACCGGTTTCTCCATAGTTGCCTGTGGCATTGGCAAACCATGCCAGGGAAGTTCCCCAACCCTGGAAGGGGCCATCGGCATACCAGGGATTCGGCGTCACATTGATTGTTTGTTCATCCTCCGATGCCATGGCTGGAGTCGCCATCGATGCACCAGTCAGAAGAACGGCCCCTGCCATCAATCCTGCAAGGACCTTTTGGGATATGCTCATGTCCTGTACCTTCATTCTTCTCTGAATAGTCAGACTGTCCACCCAACGGCTCATCCCGGGGTCCTGGCATTCAAGGCGCCATTGCTACAAGATAAGGACCCTGTCACGAGACATGATTACGTCCACTGCTCTGTCGCAGATCATGCCATGCAGAAGTGGCTAACTTCCAACCACCTACATATGAGCCGGACGGGAAGGCTTCCGTTTGCCTATACGGTAAGCCCGGGAATCGGGCATTTCCCCTGCATAGCAAGAAGATGATATTTGTTGCCGAAATCCGGCAATGCACGTCAACTGCATCCTTAGACCGGTTGGAATCTTGGAACCATTCCATACGGAGCTCTGCACAAGGGATCCAGAAAAGCAGCCAAGGCGAGTCCCAAGACCATACCCGGAGGGACATCGAGATGGAATTCTACATCCACCCGTCCACAACAAAAAATCCTGCGGCAAATGAAGATAAACGGACTGGTCATCGACACGCTGGCACCGCCCCCCCCCCTGCTGCTCGGCAGGACCGTACAGAGGTGGGCACCATCAACGGTTCCAGCACGCCTTGATCCTGCTGCTGATCTTGACCGCCCTGCGTCAATCTCAGAAACCGCAACGTGCTTGAGTGATGCTGGCCTTCAGCCCACGTCCAGGAAAACCCTCATCTCGTTTTCGCCACGGTTGGACCTGGCAAAATAGGGGAATCAGAATGGCTTCGGACTGAGGATCATCAAGATACGCCCCAGCCTGGAAAGTGAAAGGCTCGACTTTCACGTGGCTTGCATCACCCGACAAGGCGTTGCCGTCCGGATGCAGCAGGTGCAGGTTGGCCCCGTTGTCCCTTTCCTCGGCGCAGTAGACTATGCCCCCCCCCCAGCCACCGCCACCTTGCCCGCATCCTGGCTGACCAAAGGGTTGGCGGCAACGGCACGCACTGGCATTTCGAAGTGGATGTCGATCCGATCGCCCTGCTTCCAGAAACCGAAGGGTGGAGGTACAGGTACCCCTAGTCCACCCGTCGGCTGACGGCATCCGAAGAACCTCGGCCTGTGTGATCTGTCACCGCATCTACGGACTGAATGGGGACGTCTATGACATACCCGAGCACCGAGGCGGTGCCCATATCATGGATCGGCCTGTCAAAGGCTATGGGGCATGATCGGCGACCCGGTCGCATCCATCTCCGCCGCCAATATCGAACGCATCACTGAGGGCGTACACCAGACCCGCTACCCCAACGAGTCCATACTGGCTCATGAATTCGGCCACGCCATCCACCCGCTGGGCAACATCGAGGAGTACTTCACCACCCCGACCACAATGTAGTTCAACGTGATGGCCAAGAGCGCCGACGACACCTGGGACGGCGTCCGAGGTCCGCTCAACACCAGGAACAAGCTGCGCGAATACGACCCGACCGGCTACCTGCTGGCGGACATCTATCCGCAGACCACACTGCCCTACCCCTGGAACACCAATCCGGTCAACCATGACTGCAGCGGGCATATGGACCAGTTGCCCTGAGAGAGCCTGAACCTGGCCAGGCTAGTATCCAGCAGCCGCCAGTTGATTGCAGATTAAATAACCCAAATGATCCAACCATGCTTGGCCGAAAGATTACCAGCGCTTCATAAACTGAAACCGCATTAGATTCGTCAATAAATATTCCTGATAAAATAATAAGTGTCAACTCACACTTTGCCAAAAACCATGGTCTCTGTTATCCACTCAAAGTGGACAACTATTTTCCAAAATTGGTAACAAGCATAAAATGATATTACGTACATAGGGATGTTTGACGGGAGGTGAGTAGCAATGCATGCATTGACAATTGCTAATATGTTAATTTCCGTGCCTCAGCAGGACCTGTATCTGACCAATATGAAAATCAACAAGTTAGTCTACTTTGCACAGGTTGAATGCCTCCGAACACATGGGCATAAGCTCTTCGATGAACCCATACAAGCATGGGAGTACGGCCCCGTGGAACCGAGCGTTTATACGGCATTCAGAAAGTATGGTTCAGATCGAATCACTGCTCCAGCCATGTCAGAGGATCATGATCAGGCCAATTCCTTAGCAGACCTCCAAGAGGCAAAGGATGTGGTTCAAAGGGTGGTCGATTTATACGGACCATTGGCAGCCTTCGAACTTATGGACTATTCACATCGCAACGGTTCCGCTTGGAAAGCGGTGTATCAACCCCACAAGAACAACGAAATCACTGAAAAAGCCATACTCAGCTCTCACGATGGCATTGATCATCCTGATCTGCGCAGGACCTTGGCCGGTGGTGTCCGTGCAGTGAATGAGCGATTCCCCAACGCACTGAAACTGTTGAAGGACTCATGAAGAATGAGAAGTTGGATTGGGCGGCCATAGCGCCGCCCATTATCCTCAGCGAAGAGGATTGCAAAGAACAAGCCAGCAGAATCTTTGATTTGCACAAACTAGAAATACAGAAAACCGGTGGTTTTAGTAAAAGCGACATTCGGGGTGAGCAGAAACAGCGACTGGAAGTTGAGAGCAGATTGCTTACTCCGGTTTATTCAGTCTTCTGCATCAGCTTTGGTATGAGTCCTGCTGAACGATTTGAATTCACCGATATTTTCGATCAGGTAAGCAGGTTCGCAGAAATGCTGGCAAAAGACCATATTTTTGGTGATGGCAACAAAAGGACTGCCATGCGAGCTTCACTCTCTTATCTCTTCAGAATGGGCATCGAGTTGGATATTGACGATTCAGACGAACCTGAGCGCAATGGCATGTATCGCTGGATACAAGAAATGGTCAGCGGACAGAAAACATTCACTGAACTGGCCGCACAACTCAGAAATTCAGCCAGACTCATATAATTTTCGAGTAATTGTTTCTGTATTGGTAAATAGCCGGTAAGAAAACAATGTGACAAGCACACGCCTTCAGAGACTTCCGCAAAGCAGATCACAATTCCTGTTGAGATTTCATGATTAAAGCGGGTAGGAACCGCATGCATGGCGCTATTCGATTAATTAGGAGAATGACGGCTAATCACGTAACTATAGCCAGAATTCGACCACGAAAGATACAAACTGGCAAATATTTGTATTTCTTAAATAAAGAGCTAAACTCGTTTTATTTAATTACCGCTCATCTGAGTTATGAAACTTAGATCCAACTAACAATGTTGTGAACCCTCCTCTACCTGCCTAAGGAGAACTGATGAAGAAGACAAAGGCTTTTGAGCAGACGGACTTTAATTCGACAGTGGCGCATCAGCGGGATTCCCAAGGACACTTGGTACGGCTCACGGCATCGCCAGCCCGGTTCCATAGCGAAGCAAGAACGGCTGGCGCCATCTGGAAAAAACAAATAATCGCCCTTGTAGCAGTTTTGATGAGTGTGGCCCTGTTCTCAGGCTGCCAGGGATCGAATCGGTCAGAGCCGTCCGTGGAACAGGTCTCCAATTACCTGTCATCTTTGACAAAGTACGACGTTTCTGGTGACGGCAACGTCACAACCATCTCCGCGAACAAGTCGGGAACCCTGTATGTACTCGCACAGCGGGCCGATCTTAAGCAGACAGAAGCCGGGCAATGCAAGGTGAACGGACAAGCCATGCAGCGTTCTTCTTCAAACTTGAATTATCCAGCAGGCGACGGGCAGAATTTCTTCCCCTTCGCAAAGATTGACATTAAACAGGGTAATCCGCACAAACTCTCATGCGACCAGCCAAATGGTCTCAAATTGATTGCATTGCTCGATCCACATGTTCGGAGTTTGCCGAAGCAGGCCGCATAATTCCGGGTACAGCCTCCTGCGCTGATCCGGCACGTCGCCCTATTGATGCAATGGAGCAAGTGCGATGCAAAGCCCTGCGGTATTCATTACATTCGCAACGGCCGTTTCAGCACTCGCTCCAGCAGTAGCGGCCCGCATTCAGTGCGGATCATCCCCGGTGACAAACTACTACCTAAACCCACGTCAGTGAGGTGGCATCAATCAAAAAGCGATACGAATCTGAGAATAAATTCTCTCACTTGCGTGGCCTAGAGCCTATTCAAAAAGCCATTGATATCATTATCCACACCTACAACGTTCAGACATAGGCCGAGTCATATCGCATTCCCTAGCGAATATAGCAAAGTACCGTGAAAGAGACAGCCTCATGGGCCCCACTAGCAATGCTAGCAGGGTAGAAAATCCTCCAGGCAATCAGCACCTATGGCAGATGTTCAATTCCCAATAAATCAGCCAATGCCACAGGAACCATCCGGATTACAACCATGATGCGTTGTATCTAACGGGGGCAATACGGCATGCCCGCTGGTTCCATTACCATCACCTCTTTGTGGGGATGATGGGGCTGTCGGCGCCTGCGAGGATCCACCGCCTCCGCCGCCCCGGTTCCCGGAAGGCCGGGAGGCAGGCCGACGGGATTGCACGGAGCCTCTTCGACCATTGTTGGAGGATGTTGGCCGGCTTTGCCGTTGCGCCTGAGCAGCGGCCTGCTGGTCTGCCTGGCTCTTGGTCTGCGTAGAAGCGTTCACCCGATCAATGGCCACTTGTAACGCGCTCACTGCGTCCTGATAAGCCTTTATCTCGTCTCCCGTAACCTGGTCAGCCTGATCTATGACCTTCTGCAAATTGTCACGAACGGTATTGTCAGCCACCTTCCCATCGCTGTCCTGCAACAGTTTCTTTGCTTCGTTTATTTTGCAACTCAGAGCAGCCTTCGCATCGTTGAGGGTCTTGGCGTCGCGGGAAGCCAGAACCGCATTGGCAGCTTTGTACACAGCGTGGTATCCAGCATCTAACTTCTTAGACTTGTTGGCAGTTGCTTCCAAACTCTCTGTTGACATGGATGTCTTGCACTGGAGAGTCTGCGGGCGAAGACTGCCGACAGCCTTGACGCTCCGGCTCAAAGCTTTTATGGTCTTCGCGTCCTTCACTTGGTCGGCCCGCACAGCTCCGGCTTCATGATATCTGGCCAGCTGAGACGGTCTTGTGAGCCCATGTAAATTGCTAACAGCTTGCGAACACGAGGAAAGCGCCGAATCATGTTGGCGATGCTCATAGGCACGCCAGGCGAAAACAACAGCCAAGGCCAGCACCGACACTACTACCACCGCAATTAAGGGAATCATCCATTTCGGACGACGCTCCTTCGCTTCGTCAGAATTAGGTTTGGACTTGTCCCGATTATCCATTTCTGCGAGCCGCCTAGTTTTTCATATCATTCAGGGTCAATTTCGTTTTATAACAAGTACTGCAGGCTGGGCAGGAAGGTACCTGCATATATCAATTAGCCAATGCCACAAGAGCCATCCGGATTACAACCATTGCCACCTGTAGTATTTCCTTTCGACCATTCCAAAAATGCTTGTTCCGACCAATCGTCTTGAGCTGGCGCCGGGACTGATCCGCCGCCTCCGCCGCCCCGGTTGCCGGACGGCCGGTAGGATGGCC
Organism: Bifidobacterium asteroides; assembly: GCF_009683175.1. Classification (GTDB taxonomy): domain Bacteria; phylum Actinomycetota; class Actinomycetes; order Actinomycetales; family Bifidobacteriaceae; genus Bombiscardovia; species Bombiscardovia asteroides_H. The sequence goes on along the minus strand of NZ_WKKW01000003.1, from coordinate 11,604 downwards.
TGCGGGATCGCGTAGAGCCTTTCCGCCCATTGCTGGAGGAGGCCTGACGGCGTCGGGCGGCGCCCTGCTGCTGCGCCACCTGGGCGGCGGCCTGCTGGTCTGCCTGGCTCTTGGCCTGCATGGACGCGTTTACCTGATCAATGGCCGCCTGTAAGGCGTTCGCCGCATCCTTGTACTTCTTGGCCTTATCGCCCTTGACCTGGCCACCCTGATCGATTGCCTGCTGCAGGCCGTCCCGAGTGGCGTTGTCCGCTACCTTTCCGTCGGAATCGCTGAACAGACTCGACGCTTCGTCCTTCTTTACATTCAAGGCCGTCTTCGCATCCTCAAGGGATTTCGCGTCCCGGGAGGCTAGAACTGACTTAGCCGACTTGGATACGGCCGCGTATTCACTAGCAAGCTTATTGGCCTTGCTGGCTGCAGTTTTCAACTCACCGGTGGACATCGAGGCTTTGCACTGCAAGGTAGGTTGCTTCAGCTCACCGACGGCTTTCACGTCGCGCGCCATGACCTGCACGGTCTTCGCATCCTTGACCTGCTCCGTTTTCACGTATGATGCTTCACGGTAGCTGGCCATCCTGGACGGATTTGTCTTGTCCTGCAGGGTCTTCACCGCCCGGTTGCAGGAGTCGAGCGCCGCACCATGCCGGCGGGATTCCACCACACGCCAGCCCACAAGACCAGCCACAACAACTACCACAGCCACCACGACGACAACCACCGCAACTGGCCGCTTTGGTCGCGGTCTGCTCGACGGGGCTTTCCCATGGTCCGGCATAGTCGACGGAGGCGCCGAAGCCTCAACCGGAGCGGACACGCTCTCCAGCCTCTCAGTCTTTTCATCTTTCTGATTCGCCATGAAACAATCCTTCTTCTCACTTGCGAGCACCATCGCCTTATGCCAGAGTAACCGACCACGTAAAACTAGAGTGTCCTCACGTATATAAGCCAGTCATCCTCAACTCAGCCACTTTCAATGTAAACAGTGATGGTTCGTAGCTGATCAGTATTCGACCAACTTAGGAGCTGGGCATGAGCCTCTACCAAAGTCGAGGGAATTTCTTTTTCCCAGTCATCACGCCACCGTATAAAAATTGGGAGTACTTTTCTCAGCCAAAATGCCACACTTGCAATTCAATAAGTGACCGTATTTTGAGCTCAGACCCAGAAAACAACTGGATCAGCGTCCTATCTTCCTAGTGTCATCGCTGATGTTTCCTTTTCCATTCCACTACCGTGAAGAGATGCCCTCATGTAGCGTCAGCGGGATGGGAGACCTGGTAAGAAACCGGTCCCGCTGGCAAATTCTCAATCAATCAGCCAATGGGGCAGAATTCCCCGGCATGACAGCTACTCGGAGTTTTATGTTGATCTATCCATTGGTCCCAATCGATACCTCCGTTACCACCTTGAGGGGCTGATGGGGCTGCCGGAGCCTGCGAGGATCCGCCGCCTCCGCCGCCCCGGTTGCCGGAAGGCCGGTAGGCGGGCCGACGAGATTGCGTGGAGCCTCTCCGCCCACTGTTGGAGGAGGCCTGACGGCGCTGAGCGGTGCCCTGCCGTTGCGCCGGCTGCTGTGCGGCCTGCGCCGCCTGGGCTGCGGCCTGCTGGTCGGCCTGGCTCTTGGCCTGCACGGACGCGTTCACCCGGTCGATGGCCGCCTGCAGGGCGCCTACCGCATCACGGTAGGCCTTCGCCCCATCACCCTTGACCTGGCCCGCCTGGCCGATGGCCTGTTGCAGGCCGTCACGGGTCGCATTGTCGGCCACCTTCCCGTCCGAATCGGCCAGCAGCCTCGACGCCTCGCCCTTCTTCCCGTCCAGGGCGATCCTGGCATCCTCCAGGGCCTTCGCATCACGGGACGCGATCACCGCCTTGGCAGCCTTAGACAAAGCCGCATATTTGCCGTCGATCTTTCCAGCCTGGCCGGCCGTCGCATTCAGCTCACCGGTGGACATGGAGGCCTTGCACCGGATCGTCGGCTCCTTGATTCCTTCGGTGTCCTTCACGCTGCGCGCCATGGCCACCACGGTGCTTGCATCCTTGACCTGGTCGGACTTTATGCCCGCCGCCTCGCGATACTGCGCCAACCGGTCCGAGCCGGTCTTGTCCTGCAGGGTCTTCACCGCCCGGCTGCAGGAGTCCAACGCCGCATCATGCCGGCGTGATTCCACCACGCGCCAGCCCACAAGACCGGCAACAACCACCACCACAGCCACCACCACGGCAACAACCACCGGAACCAGCCACCTCGGACGCCGCCCGCCCGAGGGGGCTCCACCGCCCTCCGGCACAATCACCGGCGACTCCGGGTCCTCCCCCTCGACCGGAGCGGACACGCTCTCCAGACCCAAAGCCCCCTCATCATCATGGTCCGCCATGACCATCCTCTCTTCCCATCCACGCGGATTGCTGTTGTCCTCCTCCAGGGCAACAGCCCGCAAAAACTCAAGCCTCCTCCTGCACAGAAGCAAGCCGTTCCTATCTGAAACACTCCCTGTAAAACCAAAGATCAATTCTGACCAATGAAATCTTCTACTCGCATAGGGGTTGGATATACAACTCCGGTAAACGATAAAGAGGCCTCTTTGCCCGACCAATCTCACCAGGAAGGGGAGTCGGCACAGATCCTTGGCGTATACAGGACCTCCAACCCGAACTCAGAGTGCATTCTCGCAAGTAATTTATTTCGCAATGACGGCTACGACAGCTGACAGCAACCGTCACAACCACCGCCTTGCCCGCCCAGTGTCCGATCTTTCCAGGAGTCATCATTTATGTTTCCCTACCACTACTATGAAGGGGACGGCCATATGGTCGCCCACAAACAACGCCCGCGGGATGAGAGACCTGGTAAGAAACCGGTCCCGCTGGCAAATTCTCAATCAATCAGCCAAGGACACATACGCCAGCCGAATTACAACCATGGTTCCCAATCGGCTTTTGATTCTTTAATTCATCAATCCAGCTATTATCCTCACCGCCGCCTTGCGGAACAGAGGGAGCTGATCCGCCGCCTCCGCCGCCCCGGTTGCCGGACGGCCGGTAGGATGGCCGGCGGGATTGCGTGGAGCCTCTCCGCCCATTGCTGGAAGAGGCCTGACGACGTTGGGTGGCGCCCTGCCGTTGCGCCTGCTGCTGCGCGGCCTGGGCCTGCGCCTGGGCTGCGGCCTGCTGGTCGGCCTGGCTCTTGGCCTGCACGGAGGCGTTCACCCGGTCGATGGCCGCCTGCAAGGATCCAGCCGCATCCTGGTAAGCCTTCGCCTCATCCCCTTTGACCTGTCCGGCCTGATTAATAGCTGTCTGCAGATTGTCACGGGTCGCGTTGTCGGCCACCTTCCCGTCGGAATCACCCAACAGCTTTGACGCTTCATCCTTCTTCGTGTTCAGCGCCGCCTTCGCATCATCGAGGGTTTTCGCATCTCTGGAGGCGATCACCGCCTTGGCAGCCCTGGCCACAGCCGCATATTTGCCGTCGATTTTTCCGGCCTGGCCGGCCGTCGCATTCAGCTCGCCTGTGGACATGGATGCATTGCACTGAATCAAAGAAGGCTTGAGCCCGCCGGCAGCCTTCACGCTTCTGCTCATGTTTGTCACGGTCTTCGCATCCTTGACCTGGTCTGCTTTCACACCTGACGCTTCACGGTAGCGGGCCATCTTTGCAGAGCTAGTCCTTTCCTGCAGGCTCTTGGCAGCCCGGTTGCAGGATTCCAGCGCCGAACCATGCCGGCGGTTCTCTACCACGCGCCAGCCCGCAAGACCAGCCACGACCACCACCACAACGGCGATAATTACCGCAACCAGCCACTTCCGATGTCGCCTGCCTGACGTAGTATCCTCATCTACCGGCACGACCGTCGGCGGAGCCTTATCGACCTTGGCCTCTTCGTCTGCTTCCTCAACTTCTGATTCCTGATCCTTATCGCCCATAACCCTTTCTCCGATTCTCTTCGCCAAGCATCACACACAACGTACCAGGCTGAAAGATAACTACGAATTTATTATCACTCATGCAAAATCAAAATAGGCCTCGAGCTATCACTAATAAAGATATGTATGCAACTATTGCGAGCCCGTCCCCCGACAAGGTTTGCGTCTCGTGCCTGCATCGCAGATCCCCGTAATCGGTGATGCCGAAATGCGATTGTTTAAATTCCAAATTAACAGTCGGGTCCAATCACAGTTCGCACCTAGACTTACAGATGGCGGTACCGAGAGAAGCCATAGCCGGCAATTGACCTTGTTTTCCTATGTGAACATGAAAGCGTTGAAAAGCGTTGACCGACTCTCTGCCCCAAACCTCTATGGATGACAGTGCCCTCACTTTGCCAGTCAAACCAAGTTATATCAACAAAGGCAGAAAGTCTGAACAAGAAGACACAGGTTGTATGAGAAAGGTTAACTGTTCTCTTTTTAGCATTTCCCCTTCAATTGCTCTTACTGATGCATGAGAGACGACCGCAAACCTGTTCTGAACTTGATACACTCATATATCTTCCGGCAGTATTTTCACTCTCATTTAATCATCCACCTATCGAATTACGTCAAATTTTGTATCGTCAGAGGATTCATAATCGGCTTCCTGATAAAGTATTGAATATCAATGCATCAATGATTCACTGCACAGCAGCGCACGGAAGTTGTTTGCAGCCTTGACGAGACCACGAAGACTGTGCAGCAGAGGCAGACTCTGATGGGTGACAGAGTGGCATCGCCACAAATATGCGAGGTGGCAATGCGCGCCTGCCCAATCAAGCACTGATCCTGAAAAGAGACAGAGGCTGAGGGAAAGAGGGTGTGTTTCATGGAGGACCATGATGGCGAGGGGGCTGCGGGTCTGGAGAGCGTTTCCGACCCGGTTGTGAGTGAGGTTTCTGCTCCTGCGGCGATTGTGCCCGAGGGCGGAGGAGCCCCTTCGAACGGGCGGCGCCCGAAGTGGCTGGTTCCGGCGGTTGTCGCCTTGGTGGTCGTGGTGGTGGTTGTTGCCGGCCTTGTGGGCTGGCGCGTGGTGGAGAACCGCCGGCATGATGCGGCGCTGGACTCCTGCAGCCGGACGGTGAAGGCCCTGCAGGACAAGACCGGTCCGGCCAGGATGGCCCGCTACCGTGAGGCGGCGGGCATAAAGTCCGACCAGGTCAAGGATGCGAGCACCGTGGTGGCCCTGGCGCGCAGCGTGAAGGACGCCGAAGGGATCAGGCAGCCGACGATCCGGTGCAAGACTTCCATGCCCACCGACGGGCTGAACACAGAGGCCGGAAGGGCCGAGAAGCTTGACGGTGAATACGCGGCCGTGTCCAAAGCGGCGGATGCCGTGCTTGCCTCCCGGGATGCGAAGGCCCTGGAGGATGCGAAGACGTCGTTGGCCCAGGCGGTGAGTGCAGCCCAGGGCACGCTTGACTCCACGAACGGTAAGGTTGCCGACAACAAGACCCGCGAGACGTTGCAGCAGGCCATCGACGTGGCGAACAAGGTGCTTGCCGGTAAGGACGTGAAGAATCCACAGAAGTATCGGGATGCTGAGGCATCGTTGACTGCTCCAGTCAATAGCGTGAACGATAGTGTGGCCGCTAAGGCCGCTGCTGACGCGGCTGCCGCGCAGGCCGCTCAGTCGCAGTCTCAGCCTCAGTCGAAGTCCTCCTCGGGATCCTCGTCTTCCGGTTCTTTGGGATCCACTAAGCGCCGTTTGACCGGTGGCTCTTCAGGATCCGCTACCACTAATCGATCAGACAACAATTCTCATTTCGGCTCTGGCTCGAACCATTCCAATTCTGGCGGCTCCACCGGATCGGGTTCAGGGTTTGATCTGACTCCATCGAAGCCTATTCAAGGCTGTGTAGACGGTAACAGTGTGTGCCCGATAGGGTAATCAATTCTTATAACCAATAAACCAATAAAAAATGCGCCCCGCTATCACGGTTCTATCTTGCCGGATGAGCGCGATAGTGGGGAGCCTGTTACGGCAGCCCATAAGGGGCTGCCTCTTTAATGATAAGGGAAGAATACGAGAGAGTGGAAGAATGGAGCGACCATAGCGGCTGCTGTGGTTGCTGTGCTTTCTACGCTGTTTTCACCGCTTGCTGCGTATGCTGACGGAGGTGGTGGATTCGGTGGCGGCAGCATAGGCCTCGCAGCAGGCAGCCCAAAGGTCAGGATCTCCGCAACGAAAGTCGGCGACCTCCAGCAACAGGCGGAAAGGCTACACGCAATCCCATCCAGCCACCGGTCAACATGGCGGCGGAGGAGGCGGATCCGCCCCATCTACTCAACACAGCGGCGGATTCAATCTTCAGGACTACCCCAACCTGTGGAACCAATTGCAGCAAGGCCATGAGGGGCCGGCCATCGACAACCAGGGGAACTGTATCGCCGATTGTTATGCTTTACAGAGCCGGGTGGCTTGCTGGAATGAATGATGCTAAAGACCCGCTCCGCTCGGCCTGCACTGCAAGACCATCCCATCCATCTGTAGGTGCTCCATTTCGCTGACACTCAACGCCAGCCTCGCCCTTTTGCTGCACTCGGCCAAATATCAGCGACCACATGGGACGACCATGGAAATAGAAGGCAAGTGAGTCGAAGTCTTCAGTGCCATCTCGCTACCCCTTTGCCTGTCTCTATGATATCTTGCCGCAGACCTTCAGGCTTGAGACGAACTACCGCCGTTGGAGTCTCGTCTCAAGAAGATCTCGGTGCAGTCCTATCTGGACGTATGAGGATAGCGCAGACCGAAAGTCTGCTCTTGGGGCCTCACACCCAAATCATCACCCTGAACGTCGCTCGGGCGCTGCCGCATACTGTTGGGCTGCCTGGCGTATAACGGCAGGAAGAGTCGGCATTTGACCAGTAAGCTTTGGCACGGAAGCATACCCAGTCGTTGCACTTTGTATCGGTATTTGCCAATACCTCGATAATTTGCTGGCGCGGAAACCAGGTTTGATCGAGTAACCAGCTATGGCCAACTAGCATAAGATCAACTGCAACCAGAACGTGTGTACTAGCACACGAATTGAAAACCGTGGTGATACATCAACCATGTCCTGCATTACTGCCAACACTGTCAACACCGCATACTTAACACATCGACGAACCCATATCATCTCCGCCACGAATCTCTCGGTGGCCATCCTAAATAGTGCTACAAGGTTCCATGGCTATCGGTTTTCCCTACTGAACTCTTGGCATGCATAACACCGTTTTGTGTTTGCTCTCTTCGTCGTTGCAGTGATAACCATATCTATTTTCCTGTATTCCTTCTGTTTCGCATACCAGATCGGTAATGGACCCCTAGGGAGCGAAAGGTCGGCTACGAATGAAAAGCCGACGTGCCCCATTAAATCGTCGGAAAGTAAACAAGAATTTCTCAATTTTATTTGTTCTAGACCATCAGCGCTTATGCTACTGTGTCATTAGCGGCCAAAGTTGTCTTCGGCACGTGATTCGCCGGATGTTGGGGATTCTTGACAATATGGCTGCGATTCCTGGGGAAGGGGATCATACTATGCCTCGCCAGCACTCCAATATAACTGTATCCGCTCGACCGGCCTTGTTGATCAGCCTCCTGCTGGCAGTTATTCTGCCCTCAAGCCTCCTGGTCTGCACCTATGCCACGGCAGACAGCGCCACAACCCAATCCAGTGCGGCCCGCGCAGTAGCGCCGACCCCATATGGGAATAGCGGGGAGGAGGGGGATCGTGAAGCTAAGCAACAGTCCAGCAATGCTCCTGACATCACCACCCAGCCAACAGAAACAGCAACAACTCCTACATCTCCATCTCCTCTGGCCACATCCTCCCCTCTGAATCCCACACAACCGACCCCCTCCATCTCCCCCACGCCGGACAAGACCGGGACTCCCGACGACAAAGACAACGCTGGACTGCAATCACGCGCCTCCACATCGCACACCGTCACCTTCAGCAACCCCCAAGGCACCGACACGACGCAAACCATAGCTGACGGCGAGCGCGCGAAACGGCCAGCGAATCCGACCAAAGACGGCTACCTGTTCGACGGCTGGTTCATCGGCTCAACACCCGTCGCCTACGATTTCAACCAGCCCATCACCAACGATCTGAAGCTCACCGCTCATTGGACCAAGGCGGATGCCTGGAGCATGAGCCCCATGCAGGGGCCGGTCGCCGGCGGCACGAAAGTCACCCTGACCCCGCCCGGACCCCGAGGAATACGCTTCAGCCAGGTCAGCGCTGGAAGGGGGCACATTCTTGCAGTCGCCTCGGACGGCAACCTCTACTCTTGGGGAAGCAACGATCATGGCCAACTCGGCGACGGGACCACCACTGAACGTCATGAGCCGGTCCCGGTGAAGAAACCCCAGGGCGTATCCCAGGATTTCACCTGGGTCCAGGCCTCAGCCGGGTACTTGTTCTCCATGGCTCTGGGATCAGACGGCAAGCTCTACAGCTGGGGCGACAACACCTATGGCCAGTTGGGGAACAAGACTGCAACCGCGCATTACACCCCCGAACAAGTTAACATGCCACAAAATGCCCCATCCGGGTTCACATGGAAGCAGGAAGCGGTAGGTAGCCTGCATGCTCTTGGCCTGGGATCCGACGGCAACCTCTACAGCTGGGGCGACAACGATCATAACCAACTGGGGGACGGCACTACCACTGAACGGCATACCCCCATCCAGGTGAAGATGCCAAACGGAGTACCCTCCGGATTCAAATGGAAGCAGATGAGCGGATGGGGATGGCATTCTCTGGCCTTGGGATCGGATAACTGGATCTACGGCTGGGGCGCAAATACCCGTGGTGAAGTGGGTACAGGATCAATCACCGATAATAAAATCACGCCCGTACGAATCGCCTGGCCACAAGGGGCCCCCTCCGGATTGACCTGGGGACAGTTCCAAATGGGGGACTACTACTCGCAAGCCATCGGATCCGACGGCAACATATATACATGGGGTTACGGCGGAAACGGCAACGTTGGCAATGGGTCCACCGTTGACGTTTACGGCCCAACTCAAGCACATAAACCCAATGGAGTGCTACCTTATTTCTCTTGGAAACAAGTAAGCCTCCTATCTGTTGCATCACTGGCCATTGGCTCAGACGGAAACCTCTACTCCTGGGGCGCCAATAACAATGGTCAGCTGGGCGACAACACCACTACCCAGCGAAACACCCCTGTCCGGGTTGCTGCGCCGCAGAACGCGCCAACTGGACTGACCTGGGTCCAGGCAAGCGCCGGTTGGGACAACAACTCCTTCGGCTTGGCCTCGGACGGCAACCTGTACTCCTGGGGTAAAAACGCAAACGGCCAGCTGGGCGACAACACCACCAACGATCGGCATATCCCCGGCCGGGTGAACCTGCCCGGCACTACCACAGTCACTGCGGTCAGCTTCGGCGGGACGGCAGGTACGAACATAACCAAGAACGCGAATGGTACATGGAGCGTCACCACACCCGCGCATGTGCGGGGAAAAGTGGACACAACCGTCTCATGGACTCTCAACGGCCAGCAGCCGGACGCCCACCTGGCCTACAGATACCTGGACTCCTACACCGTCACTTTCACCAGCACGGACAGCTCCTGCCCGACACCCTCCGGCATGCCCCAAAACCAGACCGTCACCGAAGGCAAACAGGCCAAACGCCCCTTCCCCAATCCGAAAGCGGATGGCTGCCTGTTCGACGGCTGGTTCATCAAGGACACCAGCAACGATTCCTGGATCGCCTACGACTTCAGCCAGCCGGTCACCGGCAACATCACCCTGGCCGCCCACTGGACCAAAATGGACACCCACTGGGCCCTGAACCCTCAAAAAGGCAACGTGCTCGGCGGCCAGCACATAACCATCACCCCGCCCACCATCAACCGGGGCATCCGCTTCAACCAGGCCAGCGCCGGAGGCTCCTTCTCCATAGGCGTCGCCAGCGACGGAAACGCCTATGCATGGGGCAACAACAAATATGGACAACTGGCTCAGAAACCGACAGATGCCGCCATGCAGAAAACTCCCGTCAGAATCCCCCTGCCCGACGGCGCGGATTCCAGCTTTACCTACACCCAGGTTGCAGCCGGCGACTCGCACGTCCTGGCCATCGGATCCAACGGCATCCTCTACAGCTGGGGACGCAACGATCACGGACAATTGGGCGACGGCACCACCACAGACCGGTACAAGCCCCAGCCCGTCAAGGACACCAGCGGCCAGCCATTCAAAGCCGTACAGGTCAGCGCCGGCGTCGCCGACTCAGCCGCCATCGACTCCGAAAGCCGCGTCTACACCTGGGGCAGCGAGAGCACCGGCAAGGGCCAGACGCCCGCGTACAGCACGACCAGGAAGAACCCGACTCCAGCCGCTGACCCGGACAATCCGGGACAGACCTTGCATGCGGTCCAGGCCAGCCTCAACTGGAGCTTCGTCATGGCCCTGGACGCCGATGGCAACGTGTACACCTGGGGATACAACACCAACGGCCAGCTCGGCAACGGCACCAGCGACAGCACCAATTACGCATCCAATCCGGCCCGACTGCCCAATCAGTCCTTCCAAGCCATCCAAATCAGCGCGGGGAGTTGGAACGCCCTGGCCATCGATTCGAACGGGAACACCTGGACCTGGGGATACAACGGGTACGGCCAGCTGGGGGATGGCAGCACCAGCGACAAATACAAGCCCCAAACCGTGCAGAACCCTACCAATACCAGCCAAAACCTTAAAGCCGCCCAGATCAGCGCAGGTGTGAACCACTCCCTTGTCGTCGGCCGTGACGGCAGCCTCTGGGCATGGGGATGGAACAGCAACGGGCAGCTGGGCATCGGCAGCACCGTCAATCAGAACAAGCCCGCGACCATCAAGGACCCCGCGAACAAGGCCCAAACCTTCAAAGCCGTTCGAAGCAGCGTCGGACAGCTCCATTCACTGGCCATCAGGCAGGACGGCAACCTCTGGGCCTGGGGAGACAACCAATACGGGCAGTTGGGCAGCAACCGAACGGCAGCCAAAAGCACAACCCCCCTGGCGGTTGCCTTCGATCCGAGACCTTTGGTGCTCACTGGCGTCAAGTTCGGCGGCATCGCCGGGACCAGTCTGTACCGGAACGCCGATGTCACCTGGAGCATCACCAACCCGCCCCACGACGCAGGACCCGTCGACGTGGCCGTCGACTGGACCATAGACCAGGCCGCACAGACGACCGCCCACCTGGGCTACACCTACGAGGGCATCCTGCCCAGGGCCGGCAGCGCCGGACTCCTGGTCCTGCTCGCCGCAGGACTGCTCACTGCAGCAGGCGCCACGGCAGCAGCCTCCCACCAACGAGAAAGCAGCAGCCGTCGCCACTAAACTCTTTGCACGAGTAAGCGGGGTGGCCCCGCAAACCCCAAGATTGCCGGGCCACCCATTTCCTTAGCCTGTTGCTGTGCTCTTTAGCTAAAGCTACATAATAGCTAAGAGGCAGAGTTGCCTGAACAAAATCGTGACTGGTGGGCGAAAAGGGTGTCCGCTCATGCTTGGCAATCCCCCGGGTCTTCTTCGTTGAAGAGCAATTACCAGATTCCCAACACTGGGCCTATAGGAACTAAACGCGTTGTTTTAGGTTCTGTGTGTGGGTTTGGTTGTGTGTT
>NZ_WKKW01000002.1 GCF_009683175.1 Bifidobacterium asteroides | reverse complement strand
GCGACTACTCCACCACCTACCCCACCCAGGCCAACCAGTCCGACGCCTACTACGGGCACAAACTCGCCGGAGGCTTCGGCAACTCAGGCGAAGGCACCGCCCTGGTCCATCAGGGCGACTGGTGGTATCTGATGCTTTCCTACGGCGGACTCGGGCAGACCGGGGGCTACCAGATGCGTGAATTCCGCTCCCGTTCCATTACCGGCCCCTACCTGGACCAGAACGGCAAGCCGGCCGTCTATGGGCGTGCAATGAATGATCTGGATGCCAACCGGGGCCTGCGTATCGACTCCTCCTTCGCCCAGCCCGGACAGGACCAGGTGCTGACCTCCCAGGGGGGCAACGCACTGTTGGTTGACGACAATCGTGTCTTTAACGTTTACCACACACGCTTCGTGCGTGCTGAGGGCAACCTGGAAGAACATCAGGTCCGGGTCAAGCAGATGGTGCAGACCCCTGACGGATGGCTGGTCATGACGCCCTTCGAATACCGGGACTCGGTGGGCAGGGTCTCCGCCAGCCAGGTGGTCGGCGACTACCAGGTGGTGGTCCATGATCCGGTCCGTTACTATGCGGGGTCCGGTCTGCCCAGCCCGGCCATCTACCGGTCGGTGTCGGTGAGCCTGCTGGCTGGCGGTCGGCTGGGCGGCCAGGTGAAGGGCTCCTGGACCGCGACTGGCGGCGACCTGACCATCAAGGTGGACTCGGCGGATCCGGGCACTCTGTTGCATGGCGTCTATCGGGCCAAGCTGGGCCGACAGCTCGATGAGCAGGGCCACCCGGTCGCATTCTTCTCGGGGCTGGGCGGCGATGTCTTCACCGAGGCCGGCGCCGACGTCTCCAAGGCAGCAGGTGCTGCGGCCATCTGGGGTTCGCGTCCCCTGACCGATGCCGATGGCGACAGCGGTCATGCGACTGTTCCCGCCACGGACTCCACTCATACACCTGCAAGTCGCTCCGGCAAGGAAGGCAAGGCCGGTCGTTTGCCCTCGACTGGAATGGCCCTGTCGGCTCCCGTCGCTGCCGCATCTGCGGCCCTCGTCTTGGGTCTGGGAGCACTGGTGTTCACCGCCATTCGCCGAGCCCGGGGCTGAACCCGAACACTGCCCAAGCAGCTCTCCGCCTCCGACTTCGTCGTCCGGCGGAGGGTGGGCAGTCCGCTAATATTCAACGTTGTATATTGGTCATATAGACCAGTACCTCCGTCTTCGTGATAGGAACACATGATGAGCGCATACCACAATCCCCTGGTACTCCAGCGGGCCGATCCCTGGGTCATCAGGCACAGGGACCTCTACTATTTCACCGCCTCCTACCCGGCCTATGACAGGATCATCCTGCGTGCCGCCGCCAGGCTGAATGACCTGCAGGCCGCACCTGAGCGCACTATCTGGCGCAAGCACGAGTCCGGCCCCATGAGCAAGTACATCTGGGCGCCCGAACTCCACCAGATCAACGGAGCCTGGTACATCTACTTTGCCGCTGCAGAGAAGGACTTCGGCTCTGCCGATCTGCCCACCCACCGCATGTATGTGCTGGAGAATACCAACGAAGACCCCATGGAAGGCGAATGGACCGAGAAGGGGCAGATCCATACCCCGATCGATTCCTTCTCCCTGGACGCCACCACAGCGGTGATCGGGGGCAGTCAGTACCTGATCTGGGCCCAGAAGGATCCGGCCATCGAGGGCAATTCCAATCTCTATATCGCCCGCATGGCCAATCCCTGGACGCTGGCCACTGATCCTGTCATGCTCTCCAAGCCCGAATACGACTGGGAATGCATTGATTTCAAGGTCAACGAGGGGCCGGCGGTCCTGCTTCACCAGGGCATGATCTACCTGACCTACTCGGCCTCGGGCACCGGGGTCCCTTACGCGGTGGGCATGCTGACCGCCCGTGAGGATGCCGACCTGCTGGATCCGGCCTCGTGGACCAAGAGCGATCACCCTGTCTTCAAGACGGCAGAGGAGAACCATCAGTATGGCCCCGGCCACAACTGTTTCACGGTCAGCGAGGACGGCAGCCAGGACCTGATTGTCTACCATGCCCGTAACTACACACATATCGAAGGGGATCCCCTCTTCGATCCCAACCGCCATGCCAGGGTCGGACTGGTCACTTGGACCGACCATGGCCCGGACTTCGGACGGCCTCTGCCGGACGATCGGTGGACCCCGACAAGCCGTCAGATCCTGCCTCCCGACGGTAGTCATTGAGCGTCATTGCCGGGCCAAGCCCGACACGCTTGTACATCGTTGGAGAAGCGAGTAGTATATAATTTGCAACGTTAGAAAGATGTCGGTTTACAAAGGCGTGGGCTACGTTCACGTATCTGGGAGCGTGACCAAGCGATGCAAGCCATTGGACCAGATGGGCAGGACATGGTTGTTCCGGTCGTCATCGGTTCCTTTGTAACCGTTGCTTGATGTCGAAAGGACAGAGACAATGAAGGCAATCAGAAAGGCTGCGGTAGCCGCAATCGCGCTCGCCACGCTCAGCACCGTAGGGCTCTCGGCCTGCGGTTCCGGCAGTGGTGGCAAGGATGCCAAGGGCAAGGACGGCGTTACCAACATCGTCATGTGGCACGGATTCTCCGAGGCCGATGGCAAGACTCTGAAGAAGATCGTCGAGAACTTCAACAAGTCGCAGAAAAAGTATCACATCGATGCCCAGCTGCAGCCCTGGAGCACCATCGGCGAGACCATGGTCACCAAGGTCACCTCGGGCGACGGCCCCGACTTCGTCACCACCGGCGCCGACAACGGCCAGGGCTGGTCCATCGACGGCACCTTCCAGTGCGTGCAGGACTTCTATGACGATCCCTCCAACGAGACCAAGAACTACCTGCCCAACGTGACCAAGCAGACCGAGTTCACCATTGATGGCAAGAAGCAGCAGTGCGCGGTCCCCATGGGCTACGCACCCACCACCGTCTGGTACAACACCGATATGTGGAAGGCCGCCGGCCTGACCGATCAGGACTATCCCAAGACATGGGACCAGCTCCTGGATGTGGCCAAGAAGCTGACCAAGGGTGACGGTTCCCAGTACGGCATGGCCCTGTCCGACTCCGGATGGGCGGCTTTCATGAAGGGCAACGGCACTGGTCTATACGACACCAAGGGCAAGGTCACCATCAACTCCGAGCAGAACAAGGCCTTCCTGCAGAAGATGCGCGAGTTCTACAAGGGCGGTTACTCCAAGACCGGCATGGATGACACCGCTGCACGCGAGTCCTTCGAATCCGGCCAGTCGGCCATGGTCATCGTCGGCCCCTGGGAGGACCAGGCAGCCACCGACAAGGGCATCAAGCACGATCTGTTCCCCGTGCCCAACGGAGATGGCACCTATGTCTACCCCGACGGCAGGAAGGGCTCCAACACCGGTTCCACCGGCCTGTATTGGTGGGTCACCTCGCAGGTCAAGGACGAGGCCAAGAAGAAGGGCATCTACGCCTTCTTCAAGTACTACAACAACCATGACAACCAGGTCATGTGGTCCCTGGGCTCCGCCTATCCGCCGAACAACAAGACCGTGACCACCGAAGAGCTCTCCAAGCGCCCCCTGATCGCCA
Source organism: Bifidobacterium asteroides (assembly GCF_009683175.1). GTDB lineage: Bacteria > Actinomycetota > Actinomycetes > Actinomycetales > Bifidobacteriaceae > Bombiscardovia > Bombiscardovia asteroides_H. The sequence continues at coordinate 318,555 of NZ_WKKW01000002.1, read as the reverse complement.
AGGTCTCCGAAAACACGGACAACTCCTACATCGGCATCGCCGGCCTCAAGGGCGGCTTCGGTGATATCTCGGCCACGCTGGATTCAGTGACCCAGAACACCGCCCGCACCGACGATGACATTTCCGCCTCGCTGTCCAAAGCCTCCAACAAGATCCAGAAGTATCTGGACGAGTACAAGGCTGAGGACTGATTGACCATCCGCCCATGAGAAGCCGGTCTGGCGGCCAGTAGTGCCGCCGGCCGGTCCCTCATGGCTGACCGTCGCCCGGGCCCGGTGTCCGGGCGGCACTTTGGAGTACCTATGTCCACTACCACTGGGATCCCACCCGCGCAGAGCGCCGACGCGGCCATCAAGGAGAACAAGAAAACTCTTTCCAGGCGCAATATCCGCATAGGGCTGAGCTTTATAGCCCCGGCCCTGATTGTTCTGTCGGTCTTCGTCTTCTACCCGACCATCAAGACCTTCTTCACCTCGCTGACTACAGACCGCATCAACCGTAAGGGCATCTTTGTCGGTCTGCACAACTATGCCGAGCTGTTCACGAACGCGGACTTCTGGACCGACTTCCGCAACACGGTCATCTACGCGGTTGCCTATGCGCCGCTGGTGGTCATCGTGGCCCTGGCCTTCGCCCTGTTGCTCAACCGCAAGGACATCAAGGGGGTCGGCTTCTTCCGCACCTGCCTGTTCATGCCCTACATCATCTCGCTGACTGTGGCCTCCATCGCCTGGAGCTTCCTCCTCTCGCCCTCCCTGGGTCTTATACCCTACTGGGGCAAGGTGCTCTTCGGCATCCAGCACATGGATCTGCTGGGAACCAAGTCCACGGCCCTGGCCACCATCATCTTCATCACCGTATGGAAGAACTTCGGCTATTTCATGGTCATCTTCCTGGCCGGTCTGCAGGGGATCAACCCGGACCTGTACGAGGCGGCCTCCCTGGACGGAGCCAACGCCTGGCAGCGCTTCCTGCACATCACATTGCCCGGGCTGCTGCCCACTTTCAACTACGTGGTCATCTTCGGGCTGATTGGATCCTTCCAGGTCTTCGACCAGGTCTTCATTCTGACCTCCGGAGGCCCCGACCGCGCCACGGAGACCATCGTCTACCGCATCTACACCGAGGCCTTCGGCAACGGCAAGATGGGTTACGCATCGGCCCTGTCCTATGTCCTGCTGATCATGACGCTGATCATCGGCGTTATCCAGCTGGTCTGGAACAACAAGCATGAGAAGGAGGAAATCGGATGAGCCAGTCGACTCCTACCGCAATCGAGCACGATAAGCTGCTCAGGAGGGCCCATGCCAGGCACATGGTGGCCAGGGTCCTGACCTACTTCATGCTGATCCTGATGACGGTGATCATCATCTTCCCCTTGTTGATTGTGCTGATCACCTCCTTCACGCCCAACAAGCTGACCCAGACCTGGCCGCCCAAGGTGATTCCCTCCTCATTCACCCTGGACAACTACACCTCGCTCTTCCAGCGGATGCCCATCGGCAAGCAGCTGATGAACACAGTGATCTTCGCCGGGGCTGTGACGGTCTTCTCGGTCTTCTTCGACTCCCTGGCCGCCTACGGGCTCTCCAGGATCGACTTCAAGGGGCGCGGCTTCCTGCTGGGAATCCTGATCGCAACCATGATGATTCCTGCCATGGCCCTGCTGATCCCGGTCTACAAGCTGCTGGCAAGCATGGGTCTGGTCAACTCTTACTGGGGCATCATCATCCCCAGGCTGGCTGATGTGGGCGGCATCTTCCTGCTGCGGCAGTTCTTCATCTCCCTGCCTAAGGATCTGGACAACGCGGCCCGCATCGACGGTGCCGGTGAGTTCCGCATCTTCTGGCAGATCATCCTGCCAAACGCCAAGTCCGCGGTGCTGGTGGTGACCATGTTCAACTTCATGGGCAACTGGAACGACCTGCTCTGGCCATTGATCATGACCAGCCGCCCGGAGACCAGGACCATCACCGCCGGTCTGGCCATGCTGACCGGGCACGGCTCCTCGGTCACGCCTTACGGCGTGGTCATGGCAGGTGCTCTGATCTCGGCGCTGCCCCTGCTGATCGTCTTCTTCTTCATCCAGAAGAGTTTCGTGCAAGGCATCGCCATGACGGGCATCAAGTGACCGACGAGGCCGACATCATCGGCACCAGGTACAGGGCCCGTTGAGGGGCGGGCCGCTATGCTTGGTACCCAAGGGGCCGACGGGGGATGACTAACCTCCGTCGGCCCCTTGTTTGTTCTGGATTTAGACTGGGCTGGTGAACGTTGCGGACGGGGAGGTCAGGCATGGATGAGCGTCAGGACGATCAGTATGGGCTGAGCTCCGACCAGGAGGAGGCCCTGGGGGTTCTGGCATCGGCGGATCCCCATGCCGGACAGTCCAAATGGACCATCTTCAGGCAATTGCCGCCGGATAAGCGTTGGCCCTACTTCGCCCAGCACTTCCTTCCTGGTATTCTGGCCGCTGGTCTGGTACTGGCCCTTCTGGTCAGCCTGGTCGTCACCAGACTGACCAGGCCGCCGGACCCGCTTATTTCAGTCCAGGGCTTCAACATGAGCGCCCAGGAGGCGGGATTCGACCGCCTCAAGCAGGGATTCATGCGCGACCGGGGAATCAAGGACGGTCGGCTGGTCGACATGGAGGCGACCCTGACGCTGAATGACCAGGGCTACGACGATTCGGCCAAGGCTCTGACCCGGGTCACCGCCGGCGAGATCAACATGGTGATCGCCCCCGCGGGACTCTTTCCGACTCTGTGCAAGCGTGGGCTGGTGGCTAAGCCCTCGCAAGGATTGAAGGGCGACGACCTGCGGCGGTTGGCCAGCCAGGGCGTTCTGGTGGATTACAAGGGCCGGCAGGTATCGAATCCCTCCCATGCCATGGGTCTGGATCTCTCCCGCTCATCGCGTTGGAGGCAGGTGCCTGGCCTGCCTGATCATGCCATCCTGGGGCTGAGCAACGTAGCCGACACCGCGTCCTACGTCCGGGCTTTCGTCGACTATATGGATTTCGACTGAGTTTGCGGGTCCCTTTGAACCGTGTTTGTGACATGGCGTCCCAGGGTGGATTCCCGCTTCAGCAGATGGTATCCCACAATAACTCTGCGAGGGGCTCGGTCCGAATCTTCCTGACCCTCCTGCTGACCGACATGATCCAGCATCATGGAGACGGCCATCCGCGCCATCTCAGTGAAATCCACTGCCACTGTGGTCAGGGTGGGGACAGAGTAGGCTCCCGGTTCAATCCCGTCGAAGCCGGTGACCGCGACATCCTCGGGCACCCGCACTCCGCATTCAGCCAAGCCGCGGATGACGCCAAGTGCCAGGGCGTCATTCATGCAGCAGAGGGCATCGTAGGGCATGCCCTGGCGGACCAGGGCGTGGGCCGTCCGCCGTCCGGCCGGGGTTGACCAGTCACAGGCGACCAGAGCCTGGGAGGTATCCATGCCCAGGTCTTGCATGGTGTCCAGAGCCTGCCGGTAGCGGTTCCGCCGTAGGGTCACACTCAGGGCATGGCTGGCGCTCAGGGCTCCCTGATGGCCGCCCACCACGCCGATTCTCCGCCGCCCGCAGGCATGCAGATGGCGTATTGCGGCGGTCATTCCGTCCCTGCTGGGAGTCTCAATGGAGTCGTAGCAGGCCTGGTTCTGCACGCTCATATCGTCGAAGAGCAGAACCGGTAGCCCGTTGGCCACCTGCTGGATCTCCCGGGCGCTGTTGTGAGTGGAGCAGACGAAGAGACCGTCGCACATGGACGAGCGCAGCTCCTGGATTTGGTGGAGCTCCTTGGCCTTGTCGTACTGGCTGACCTGGATGATCAGCTTCAGGTTCCTGGCGAAGAGCCGGTTGGACAGGGAGTTGGCCAGCCTGGCGTAGTAGCCGTTCTCCAGGTCCGGCACAATCAAGGTAAAGATGCCTGACCGGCCCGAGCGCAGGGCACGGGCTGATACGTTGGTGGAGTAGTGGAGTCGCTGGGCCTGTCTGATGACCTTGCGGCGTGTAAGCGGTTTGACGATGTCCATGCCGCGAAGGGCCGCCGAGGCTGTCGATGGTGATACGCCTGCGGCATCCGCTACATCCTTAAGTGTTACCACCGCTTCGCCTCCTTGCGAACTTGACCGGGAACCGACGGATTAAGTTTGGTCCCATAGGTCGACCTGCTTATCGAATCGTTGCAATAATTCTATGTCTATCATTTGATGAACGCGCCTATAACAGCAATGATTTGACAAGGTAGTAGCAAAAACTGCATAATCAAATCGTTACGATTCCTATGGGATGACGACAGGTTTCACCCTCTGCAAGTATGCAAAGACGTATGCGTAGGCAATGCAGCCCGGGTCCTGTATGACCCGATTTGCTTGCCAGGCCTTTCAAGGGCCGGGAATGGAGAAGGAGACTGATCATGACAACCAAGGCAACGATGATGAAGGGCCTGGCCGTACTGTCGGCACTGGCCATGGCGGGCACTCTCGCCGCCTGTGGCGGGGGGGGGGGGGGTCCTCCACCGATGACAAGGGACGGCCTATAGTCAAGATTCTGGTGGTGAAAAACTCCAACGAAACCAAAATGGCCGACATGACCTGGACCAAGGAGCTTGCTGCCGACTGCGACTGCTCCATTCAATGGCACGAAGTCAGCGACGATGCCTGGGGGCAGCAGAAGAATGCCTCGCTGGCTGCAGGCGAGATTGACGATCTGAACATCAGGGCTTTCAATCCGGACGATGCCGTCCGCAATCCCTCGGCCTTCGAGACCTTGGGGGATGACCTGGACAAGCTCCCCAATGTCAAGCGCTTCTTCAAGGAGCAGCCCATAGCCCGCAAGTTCGTCACTGTAGACGGCAAGGTCCGTGTCCTGCCATCCAGCCGCACCAAGGGGTTCCTGGCCTCGGGACAGCATCTGATGATCAACCGCGTCTGGCTGGAGAAGCTGGGGCTCAAGGCCCCCACCACCTGGGACGAGATGCGTACGGTCATGGAGGCCTTCAAAACACGCGATCCCAACGGCAATGGCAAGGCCGACGAGATCGCCTTCAACCCACGGGCCCTGGTCACCGGCAAAATCGGCGACTGGTGGAGCCCCTTCCTGATGATGAATTCGACCGGCATCGTCACCCATTTCAACTCCGGACCCTCGCAGCAGGGGATCTATCTGCGCGACGGCAAGGTCGGCAACTGGATGCAGACAGATCAGTTCCGTCAGGTCATCGCCTTCTACCGCGAGATGGTCGAGAAGGGATGGGCCCCCTCGGACTGGGTCACTGCCAAAGGCGACAAGTACAACGCCCGCAACCAATCTGACGGGCAGACCGCCACGGTGGGCATGGTCTTCGGCTGGGACGACTCTGCCGTGGGATCCTACGGGTCGGCCATCGCGCAGCAGTATGAGAGCATCCCAGTGCCTGCGGCCGACGGGGTTTCCGCCGACAAGGTGGTCTGGGACGGCTCGCGCGAGGCCAACCGGTTCGAGGACTACCACATGGCCATGTCCGCCAATGCGGCCAACAAGGATGCCGCACTGAAGGTCATCAACCTGCTCTACTCCGAAAAGTACTCCATTCAGCAGCTCTACGGCTCCCTGACCGATAAGTACCTGGAGAAGACCGGTCCGCACGCCTACCGTGTCACCGACAAGTTCCACCAGGCCCAGGACGCGGCCAAGATTCCGGCCCTGGAGGACCGGCTGGCCGGCTGGATTCCTGATGCGGTCACTGTTGAGGGCGACCGGGGTATGGACCATGTGGCTGCCGTGGACAAGGCCTATGAGGAGCAGTACAAGCACTACGACCACGAGCGGGACATGATGCCTATTTATGTGCGTATCAGCGAGGCGGATCAGAACACCGTGGCGAACAACAACACCGCCCTGTTCAACTACGCCGTGCCTGTGGTCTCCAACTGGCTGGCCAAGGGGGGCGTCCAGGATGATGCCGCCTGGCGGGACTTCCAAAGCAATCTGAAGAAGTATCAGATCGATCAGAACACCACGATCTGGCAGAAGGCCTACGACAAGGCCTTCAAGGTCAAGTAAGCCGATTGGCGCGGGTTGGGGTCCGGCGGTCGGCTCCGTATATCATGGCCGGTCGCCGGCTCCTCTGGCAAGGAGGTTGAAGGTGCGTGCGGACAAGGAAGCGATTGAGCGCGGTAGCGACGCGCAGGTGGTGGATAACGACAAGGTGCGGAAAACCTGGCCTCTGCATAAGCGGCTGGCCTGGCATTTCCGACAATACTGGCAGCTCTGGCTCATGGCTCTGCCGGCCCTGGGCTTCACCCTGCTCTTTGCCTACGTGCCCATGTATGGCATCCAGCTGGCATTCAGGGACTTTGTCCCAGCCAAGGGGCTGACCGGTGGCCGATGGGTGGGGATGCAGTACTTCCGGCAGTTCTTCCAGTCGCCCCTCTTTGCCTCCACCATGATCAACACCTTCAAGATCAGCCTGGGGACGCTGGTGCTGGGGTTCGTCACCCCTATCATTCTGGCCCTGCTGATCAACCAGATCGGTTCGCAACGAATCAAGGGATTCGCCCAGACCATCACCTACATGCCCCACTTCATCTCAACCGTGGTCATCGTGGCCATGCTCAACATCTTCCTGACACCCAACACCGGGCTGATCGGCCGCTTCCTGGGCAAGGACAACGTCCTGGACAGCCCCGGTGCCGTGGCGCCCATCTACTGGATCAGCGAGGTCTGGCAGCACTGTGGATGGAACGCCATCATCTATCTGGCGGCCCTGAGCTCGGTGGACCTGTCCCTTTATGAGGCGGCCAAGATGGACGGGGCAGGCCGGCTGCAGCTGATCAGGTATGTGGATCTGCCCACCATCATGCCCACCTGTGTGGTGCTGCTGATTATGAATATGGGCTCGGTCCTATCCGTGGGCTTCGAAAAGGTCTGGCTGATGCAGAACGCCATGAACCTGCCGGGTTCCGAGGTCATATCCACCTATACCTTCAAGATCGGCATCCAATCTTTCCAATTCAGCTACGGAACGGCCATAGGCCTGTTCAACACGGTCATCAACTTCGTCTTCCTGGTCGCGGCCAACTGGATATCCAAGCGGGTCACCGACACCAGCATCTTCTGATTGTGCAGGATAAGGAGCGTCATCATGACTAGCAGCAACGTCGCGCAACCGGCACCCAAGGCCGACCCTGGGGCCATCCCGTGGAACAAGCACACCAGACAGCAGCAGAAGCCGGGCGATCTGGCCGTCGACATCGTCATAGCCCTGCTTCTGGTCGTCATTCTTCTGGCGGTCATCTACCCGCTCTGGTTCATCGTGGTCGCATCACTGTCCAACCAGGGGGCGGTCTCCTCGGGACGGGTCACGCTCTGGCCCGTGGGCTTCACGTTGGCCGGCTACCAGAGGGTTTTCCAGGATGCCCGCATCTGGACCGGCTATGGAAATACTGTTCTGTACGCCGTCCTGGGCACGGCTCTGAACCTGGTGGTCACCATGCCTGCGGCCTTCGCGCTGTCACGCCTGGAGTTCAAACCCCGCAGGGTGCTGCTCTTCCTGTTCACCTTCACCATGTATTTCGCCGGCGGGCTCATCCCCAACTACCTGCTCTACAAGCAGTTGGGCCTGCTCAACAGCATGTGGGTCTTCATCCTGCCTGGTGCCTTGAGCGTTTGGAACCTGATCATCGCCCGTTCATTCTTTGAGACCTCCATACCCGAGGACCTGCATGATGCGGCGCGTATCGACGGACTGAGCTACTTCGGCTACTTCATGAAAATCGTCATCCCCTTAAGCTCGGCCATCATCGCCGTCATTGGCCTCTACTACTTCGTGGGCCACTGGAATGACTACTTCACCGGTCTGATTTACATCCGACAGGAGGCCAAGGAGCCTCTGCAGAACGTCCTCCAGTCCATTCTGCTGGCCAATCAGACCAACCAGATGGGCACCGGCAATGGCGGCCAGAACGTCCTGCAGCAGCAACAGCTGGCTGACCAGATCAAGTATGGCGTCATCATCGTATCCACCCTGCCCCTACTGATCATCTATCCCTTCCTGCAAAAATACTTCAACAAGGGAGTCATGATCGGCGCGGTCAAGGGATGAGATCATGAGCCTCATACCGGGTGTGCAGTTGGTCAGGCGGGCGGACGGGTCCGTGGCCCAGCTGCACGCCCTGGGCATGCTGAAAGACGGTGGCCGCTGGCTGGCCTATGGCGAGATCAAGACCGGGGGTAGCCGGTTCGGAGGAATCTGCTGCTACACCACTGAGGACTTCGTTCACTGGCACGATCTGGGCTGTGCTCTGCCAGTTGGGGCTCCGGGAGGGATGACCTCTCCGGAGCGGATCGTGGAGCGCCCCCGGGTTCTGCGCTGTCCAGCCAACGGGCTCTATGTCATGTACCTGCATGTGGACGGTGAGGGTGATTACCGTTACGCCCATGTGGGCACGGCTGTCAGCGAACGGCCCGAGGGACCCTTCCGGCCTCTTTCAACCATGCGGTTCGGCATGAATGCCAGCCGTGACATCTTCGCCTTCCAGGACCGGGATGGCAGCGGGTATCTGGTCTCCGAGGACCGGGATCAGGGAACCCACATCTACCGGCTCTCAAGGGACTATCTGTCTCTGGTGGAGGATCTGGCCTGTCTGCGTGGCCGGGACGGCCGCTTCGGCTATGAGTCCCCCATCCTCCTGCACCGGGGCGACTGGTACTACTGGTTTGGTTCGCAGTTGACCGGTTGGGACTGCAATGACAACATGGTGGCTGTTTCGCGGGACTTGCGCGGGCCTTGGGGCCCATGGAAGCCTGTGGCGCCTCTGGGAACGCAGACCTACCAGTCGCAGTGCGACGCCATCGTGCCCCTGTCAGAGGATCCAGCCCTGCCCTGCCTGTACATCGGAGATCGGTGGCGACCGGACCACCTGGGCGAATCTCCGCTGGTGACCCTGCCCATATCGATTGACGACGGTTGCGTTCGTCTGCTATGGCGGGAACAATGGGATCCAGGAAAGGGGTGGCGATGAAGCGCTTCGCAGTGGGATACGAGTTCCTGTGCCGAATCATCATGATGATATTCGTAGTCCATGTGGCCTTTCTGGCTCACACTCTGCTGGGACTGGTACTGGTTGGATTCTTCCCCTCCATGGCGGCCACATGCACCACTTACCGGACTTGGCTGCTGGACCTGAGGGACCGCTCATGGACGGTCAAGCAAACCTGGATGATCTTCCACCGGGCCTGGCGCTCAGAACTGGTCGCGGCCAACCGCTTCGGATGGCCCCAGTTCCTGGTCTGGGCCCTCCTGATCTGGGAGTACTGGTTGACCATGATCAATGATATGGGCACCCTGACACCGGTGGTCTCCGGGCTGCTCCTCCTGCTCAACCTGCTGTATGGGCTCTTCGTCCTGCTCAGTTGGCCGGTGCGGTCCAACTTCGACGAGGGGCCGCTCTGGGCAACCCGGACCGCCCTGTCCATGGTGGTTGGGCGTCCCCTATGCTCCCTGATGGTCCTGGCCCTGCTCATGATCACGGGCTGGGCCTACTACACCTGGCCGGGTCTGGCTGTGACCTTTGGCCTGGCCGTGCCGCTTTTTGCAGACATGGCTGCCGTTTATTCCTGGGGACGGCTGCCGGGCATGGACGTTCATGTGCTCGAACCTGCCAAAAAGCGAGTCAGCGGGTCAGGGCCCGCTTCAAAATCCGATACTCGCTCTCGGTGATGGGCATGATGGAGCCGTGGCGCTTGGTCAGCCGGCCGAAGTTCATGTCCGTGACCAGGGCCCAGTCCTGCCGCTCTTTGGATGACAGATCGGCCGAGCGGAAGGGCAGATAGCCCCGGCCCTCGGCAAACTGGTCGCAGATCAGGCCGAAGGGCATGGCCCTGCCGTCGGGTCCGGTGGCATCGGCATCGTTGTAGAGGAAGAGCTCAGGGCCCTCCAGATAGCGTGAGGAGTAGCGTCCCTGGCCGAAGATGTCGGTCAGGTTGGACAGGTAGGACCAGGCCTGGTCGTCGTCCGTGCGCACCAGCTCATGGGTGACCGCATAGGGGTTGCGGGTGCGTTCCAGGGTGATCTGGTCATCCTTGGAGGCCCGGTACCACCAGCCGTCGGGTGCCTTGAGCATGGTCGTGTCGATGATCCCGTTGCTGCGGTCGATCCACTTGACCGGACGGGAGAAGGTGATCAGGTCAGCGCTGGTGGCGTAGTACATGTTGATGCCGTCGCCCAGCTCATTGGCCAGGTCGGCTGCGGCCGGGCCCTCGGCGCTGTCGGCGGCAGCCGTGGCCCAGAAGACTATCCATTGCTCCTTGTCGGCATCCCAGCAGGCCTCCGGTGCCCAGGCCATGCCGGCCTTGGGAATGGCCGAGGCAACATCCACCAGGCGGGGCCTGCCCCAGTGGGCCAGGTCAGGTGAATCCCAGATGACCAGGCCGGTGGAACCGTTCACGGTGGCCTTGCCCTCCTGCCAGCCGCCCCTGTGGTAGACGGACAGATCGGTGGCGATGATGTGGAAGAGGCCGTCTGGTCCCCGGACGATATAGGGGTCGCGCACGCCGCCCTCGCCATCGCTCCAGGTCAGCACCGGATCTCCCTGGGCCCGCAGATCATGCCAGTGCAGGCCATCGCGGCTGAGGGCGAAGTAGAGCTGCTCATCCGTCTCAGCCTGTTCATGACCGGTGAAGTGGACGAAGAGGTAGGCGCTGGTCGCCTCGAACGAGGGTTGCCAATCCGTAGACATGTTCCACCTTTCCTGCTTACGGCAACGGTACCGCGGCGGCGGGGGACCGGCGGACGGACGGCGGGCGCTTCTTCGCTCTTCCGTTCCGACCGTTCCAGGGCCGTCATGGGCGATTCTAGCTGCCGACCTTCCCTTTGACAGAGCCGGTCGTCCGGGCGGGTCGCGGTTTGGGTGGCATGGGACCCTAGACTGTGGACCATGAGCAGGCATCATCGCGACCGCAGCTGGGCTCCCGACCCCGAGCCGCTGCCCGAAGGCATTGGAGTCATCGACGATCATACCCACATGGCCTCTGTGGTCCCCTTTGCCCAGGAGATGGACCGGCAGGCCAGGGAGCGCGGGCAGGATCCGGTCCCCGTCCGCACGGTCGACCAGCAGCTGGCAAGGGCCCGGGCCGTGGGCGTGGTCGGGGCCATCGACGTGGGCTGCGAGTTGCCCCATCTGCAGACGGCTGTAGACATGGCCCTGGCCCATCCCGGGGTGGTTCACGCAGCCCTGGCCATCCATCCCAATGAGGCCGTCCTTCACGGCCATCGAGGGGTGCCGGGACCGGACGGACTGCCACTGAAATATCAGCCCTGGCATGAGATCACCTTCGAGCAGGCGCTTGAGGAGGTCGTCCGCCTGGCTCGCGCATATCCCGACCAGGTGGTGGCCATTGGGGAGACGGGCATGGACCTCTTCCGGACCGGTCAGGGGGCCGAAGAGATTCAGCGGCAGGCCTTCCGCGATCACATCGCCCTGGCCAAGGAGTTGGGCTTGCCAATGCAGATCCACGACCGCGACGCCCATCAGCAGGTCATTGAGACCCTGCTGGAGGACGGTGCCCCTGAGCGCACGATCTTCCACTCCTATTCGGGGGATGCACAGATGGCCCGAGTGGCTGCCGAGCATGGCTGGTATTTGAGTTTCTCGGGGACGGTCTCATACAAGGGCAACGAGGGAATCCGCCAGGCCCTGTCCGTGGTCGGCATGGACCACATCATGGTGGAGACCGATGCGCCCTACCTGAGTCCCATGCCCTATCGGGGACGCACCAACTCCCCATACATGATTCCCTACACCCTGCGTGCCATGGCCGATGCCCTGGACCGCCCCCTGGCCCAAGTGGCCGAAGCGACGGCAGCCACCACGCGCCGTGTTTATGGCCTGTGAGGGATGTCCGACGGACGGTGCCAGGCCGGGATTAAGCTTATGGTGTGTCGCGGTCTGAATCGCCCCTGCCAAGTGTGGGGGGAGAGTGCTACGGTTGTCGTCGCACGTGTGCGCAAACAGCAACATACGGCACCCGGAAGTAGATGAGTGAAGGCATTGGCCGATGGAGGGCTCTATGGCGGATGAGCGGCATGAGTTGGCGGCTCAGGATGATGGCAGGGGCGCTGACGAACCACCCCGGTTATCCGGTGAAAAAGCGGCGAAGCCGACGGCGGCCTCCCGTAAGGGTCGGTTGACGAAAGAATCGATACTTCCCCCGGAGAGCTTTACCAAGGCACCAAAGATTTCGGCCAAATCCCGCACCCGGGAGGAAGAGAACGAGCTCAAGCGTGTCCGGCGCGAGGCCCAGCGGGCGGCCCAGCGTCGCCGAACCCCGCCGAAGGGTCCTCTGGGCCGCTGGTGGCGGCGGGTGCAGTCCTCACCTGACAGGATCAGTCTGGGCATGTGCATCGTGGCCCTAGGGGTGGTCTACGGCGACATCGGCACCTCGCCCCTATACACCATGCAGGCCTTCGTGGCCGGGCAGGGCGGTATGGCCAGTGTGGACAGGGCGGCCGTGCTGGGCATGCTCTCCCTGGTCTTCTGGTCCATCACGCTGATTACCACGGTCAAATACGTCCTGGTGGCCATGCGCATCGACAACAAGGGCGAGGGCGGCATCTTCGCCCTGTACACCCTGGTCCGGCACTACGGCAAATGGCTGGCCATCCCGGCCATGGTCGGCGGCGCAGCCTTCCTGGCTGATTCTGTGTTGACCCCTGCGGTCTCCATATCCTCTGCAGTCGAAGGCCTCAAGACCATCCCTGTGCTGACTCCGATCTTCCGTGAAAACGGAAATCTGACCATGGTCATCACCTTCGTGATCATCCTGATCCTGTTTGCGGTCCAGTCGCGCGGAACCGAGCGGATCGGCAAGGTCTTCGGCAGCGTGGTCATGGTCTGGTTCGCCTTCCTGGCCCTGATCGGCATCTACTGCATAGGCGACGACTGGTCCATCTTCGAGGCGCTGAATCCGGTCTACGGGATTCGCTTCCTCTTCAGCCCGCAGAATCCGGTGGGTCTGACCATCATGGGCACGGTCTTCCTGTCGACCACGGGAGCCGAGGCTCTCTATTCCGATATGGGCCACGTGGGCCGCGGCAACATCTACGCCACCTGGCCTTTCATCAACATCGCCCTGGTCTTCAACTACTTCGGCCAGGGGGCCTGGATCCTGCGTAACAGCGACAATAAGGCCCTGCAGGGTGTGGATGGGCTCAACCCCTTCTTCCAGATGATGCCCACCACCGTGCGTTACGTGGCGGTCCTCCTGTCGGTGACGGCCGGCGTCATCGCCTCGCAGGCCCTGATAACGGGCGCCTTCACCATGGTCTCGGAGGCCACCGGCCTCAACTGGATGCCCCACCTGCAGGTGCGCTACCCGGCGCGTACCCGCGGCCAGCTCTACATCCCCACCATCAACTGGGTCCTGTGCGCGGCCACGCTGACGGTGCTGGCCATCTTCAAGGATTCCGAACACATCTCGGCCGCCTACGGATTGGCCCTGACGGTGACCATGATTACCACAACCGTCCTGCTGGCCGACTATATCTGGCACGACGGCAAGCGGGCGCTCTCCCTGCTCTTCGCCTTGGTCTTCCTGGCCATCCAGATCCTCTTCTTCATGGCCTCAATGGCCAAGTTCATGCACGGCGGCTGGTTCACCATGCTGCTGACTGCGGCCATCCTCTACATCATGTACACCTGGGATGTGGGCACCAAGGTGGAGCGCTCGCAGCGGCGGCATATGACGGCCAAGGAGTGCCTGCCCGCCCTGGAGATGCTCCACAACGACTTCCGCGTCCCTTACTATGCGGACAACCTGGTCTATCTGACCTCGGACGCGGAGATGCGGCGGCTGGACACCGACATCTTCTTCTCCATCTTCGCCAACCGACCCAAGCGGGCCCGGGCCTGGTGGGCCGTCTCGGTCCAGACCACGGACGCCCCCTACACCCGCAAGTACTCGGTGGAGAACTTCGGCACCAACTACCTCTTCCGTGTGCGCATGAGGCTTGGCTTCAAGGTGGACCAGAATGTGGCCACCTACCTGCACCAGATCATGCACGAGCTGATCGACAGCGGCGAGCTGCCCAAGCAGCCCTCCATCTACCCCAAGGTGGACGAGGACCCTCAGATCGGTACAGTCACCTATGTGCTGGTCCACAAGGCCCTGATGCCCGAGTCCAAGATCGACTCCCGAGGCGCCTTCTCGCTGAAGGTCAAGTACGCCATCCGCAAGGTGGCGGGCTCGCCGATCAAGTGGTTCGGCCTGGCTCCCTACAACCCCATCGTGGAAGTGCAGCCCCTGTTCGTCTCCACGCGGGCGGTTCCCAAGCTGACGCGCGTGGTCCTGCCATCCCGAAAGATCAAGGGCGGCAAGCATCACAAGGGCTGAGTGAGTGGAATCTCACCCTATGGAGTCTGGCTCAAATCGGGTCCGGGCCATAGAATTGACGGCATGGAACCTGGTGCCCGGCCTTTCCGGGCTACCGTCGAAAGGTGATGTGATGACACAAGCTCAAGCCAATATCGGAGTCGTGGGTCTGGCCGCCATGGGTGCCAGCCTGTCCAGGAACCTGGCACGGCACGGCAATACCGTAGCGGTCTACAACCGCCACTATTCGCGTACCGAGACCCTGATCCACGATCATGGCCAGGAGGGCCACTTCGTTCCGGCCAAGACCCTGCAGGAGTTCGTGGCCTCGCTGACCAAGCCCCGCACGGCCATCATCATGGTCAAGGCCGGGGATCCCACCGACCAGATGATCAATGATCTGGCCGACCTCATGGAGCCGGGTGACATCATCGTGGATGCCGGCAACGCCTACTTCAAGGACACCATCCGCCGTGAAAAGGCCATTAGGGCCCGTGGGCTGCACTTCGTGGGCTGTGGCGTCTCAGGCGGTGAGCAGGGCGCCCTCTTGGGACCCTCCATGATGCCCGGTGGGACCGATGAGTCCTGGAAGACCCTGGGGCCCATCCTGGAGTCCATCGCAGCCAAGGTCGATGGTGAACCCTGCGTCACCCACATCGGCACCGATGGGGCGGGCCACTTCGTCAAGATGGTCCACAACGGCATTGAGTATGCCGATATGCAGGTGATTGCCGAGTCCTATGACCTGATGCGCCGGGGCCTGGGCATGGAGCCTGAGGCCATCGCCCAGGTCTTCGAGGAGTGGAACCAGGGGGATCTGAACTCCTACCTGGTGCAGATCACCGCCGAGGTGCTCCATCACACCGATGCCACCACAGGCAAGCCCTTCATCGACATCGTCACCGACCAGGCCGGCATGAAGGGCACCGGCACCTGGACCGTGCAGACCGCGCTGGACCTTGCCGTGCCCGTGACCGGCATCGGCGAGGCCGTCTTCGCCCGGGGACTTTCCTCTTCACCGGAGTTGCGCAACCAGGCGGCCCAGGAGGGTCTGAAGGGTCCACAGCCCAAGGCCGTCATGGCTGATCTGGCTTCCGACCCCGAGGCCCGCAAGTCCTTCATCGAGGACATCCGCCAGGCTCTCTACGCCTCCAAGATCGTGGCCTATGCCCAGGGATTCAACGAGATGCAGGAGGGCGCACAGGTCTATGGTTGGAAGCTGGACATGGGTGCCATCGCCCGCATCTGGCGCGGCGGCTGCATCATCCGGGCCAAGTTCCTGAACCGGATCTCCGATGCTTACGCCTCCGGCCGTGAGCCGGGCTCCCTGCTCTTCGACCCCTTCTTCAAGCAGGCGGTCGAGCAGGCCCAGGACTCCTGGCGGCGTGTTGTGGCCCGTGCCACCCAGGCCGGCATCCCCATCCCCGTCTTCGCCAGCTCCCTGTCCTACTACGACGGGCTGCGTTCAGATAGGCTCCCCGCCGCCCTGATCCAGGGGCAGCGCGACCTCTTCGGCGCCCACACCTATGGGCGCGTGGATCAGCCAGGCGCCTTCCACACCCTCTGGGCCGAGGACAAGTCCGAGATCAAGCAGGACTGAACCTGTCGCCAAAACCACAAGGGCCCGCCCAACCACAAGTCGGTTGGGCGGGCATTTTGTCATCCTGTCAGTGGATCTTGGCTGTGGATTCCCGGACCACCAGCCGGCAGTCGGCAATCGTCCGGGTTGGAGGGCGATCATCGTCGTCGCCTTGTAGGCGGGCCAGGAGGGCATCCA
This sequence comes from Bifidobacterium asteroides, assembly GCF_009683175.1. GTDB lineage: Bacteria > Actinomycetota > Actinomycetes > Actinomycetales > Bifidobacteriaceae > Bombiscardovia > Bombiscardovia asteroides_H. The sequence goes on along the minus strand of NZ_WKKW01000002.1, from coordinate 302,429 downwards.
CCGCCTTGCGGGCCAGGTCCTCCTTGTCGGTGCTGATGGTGGTCAGCGAAGGTATATAGGACTCTCCCTCCTGGATGCCGTCGAATCCCATGACGGCCAGGTCCCGGGGAACCTCCACGCCGCATTCGTGCAGTCCTCGGATCAGGCCCAGGGCCAGGGAGTCGGTCATGCAGAAGATGCCGTCAAAGGGCAGGTCGGACGTCTCTGCCAAATGATGGCCCAGGTCATGGGCCAATTCCCCGTCCCAGCGATCCAGGGGCAGGAAGTCTTCGCGCCGGGCCTCGATTCCGGCGGCCTTCAGGGTCTTCAGGCAGCCTGCCACCCTACGGCCACGGACTGAGTGCCGTTGGACCGGATCGGTGCTGGCCGCCATGTCGGCACCCACCACGCCTATTCGTCGGCATCCACAGTCCAGCAGGTGCTGCACGGCCATGGCGGCTCCCTCGAAACCGGCCGTCATGACCGAGTCGAAGACCGGCTCGGCTGAGGGGTCGTCCAGCAGGACCAGAGGCTTGCCATCGGCCAGCTCCTGCATCTCCTCATTGGTAATGCTGCCTGGACTGAAGATGGTGCCGTCGCAGAGCTGGCTGGTCACATGCCGCAGGATGGAGACCTCGTCCTGTTTGGAGTTGGAGGTCTGCTGGATGATGGCCTGCATGCCGTGGGCGTTGATCTGCCGGGAGATGGCCGCACTCATCTGCGCAGGGTAGGGCTTATCCAGCTCGAAGATGGCCACGCCGATGATGCCGCTCTTGCCTGAGCGCAGGCTTCTGGCCGACAGATTGGCCGAGTAGCGGAGCTTGTGGGCGGCAAGCAGGACCCTGCGCCTGGTGTCATCCGCTATGCGGGTATCGCCTCGAAGGGCATAGGAGGCAGTGGCCCGAGAGACCTGCGCCTCCTTGGCCACGTCGCTCATCGTCACCATCTCTCGCACCTTTCCCGGGGTTCAGCCATTATCTTAGGCACCTGGGTGGCCTTATCGGAATGTAATTGACACGATTCAATCAACGTGCTATACCATATTGTGACAGCAGTTGAATCGTGTCAATTCCCGGGTCTCGACGTTGAACAGCCCGGAAGGAAGTTCAGAGGATTGATTGCAAGGAGGAGTCATGAAGCTGAAGCGAGCATGGAAGGGCATAGCTGCGGCGTTGGGGGTCGGCGTGTTGGTGTCGGCCATGGGTGCCTGCGGGGCTGGTGGCGCTGACGGGTCCAAGACCACGCTGACCTTCCTGTCATGGAACAACGAACAGGTCATGAGGCCATACATCGACCAATTCGAGCAACAGAACCCGGGGATCAAGGTGGACTTCAGCTACTCGCCGCCGACCCCCGAGTACATCCAGACCCTGCAGACCCGACTGGTCGGCAACCAGGCCCCGGATGTGTTCATCATCACCTCCGAGAACAAGGCTGACCTGATCAAGAACGGCTACGTGCGGGACCTGACCAACGAGCCCTTCATGCGCAACATCTCCCAGGCCAACAAGGACTTCGTCAGTCATGAGGGCAAGGTCTACGGTATGTCCGTGTCCTCCTGGGCCTCCGGCATCGTCTACAACAAGGACCTGCTGGCCAAGGCTGGCGCCAAGGAGGTTCCGGAGACCTGGGACGGGTTCCTGCAGCTGTGCAAGAAGCTCAAGGCCGCCGGGGTCACGCCCTTCCTGGAGACCATCGCCGATGGCCCCAGCAGGATTCCCGATGCCTTCATGGGCTCGCAGTTCGACAGGGACAAGGTCGATGTGACCAGTCTGATCGACCGTCGCCCCCAAAAGCCCGGCAGCGACCAACGCGAGGCGGCTGCGGCCTGGATGAAGCTCTACGACCAGGGCCTGGTCACCCGGGATACGGTCGGCATCAGCGGCGACGACATGAAGACCCAGTTCATCAATGGCCAGGTGGCCATGATCTGCACCGGCCCCTGGGATCTGCCATCCATTGGCCAGGCCGGGCTCAAGTATGGCATGGCCCCCATGCCGCTCATGGAGAAGGGCATGGTCAATTACGCCCAGGGATCGCCATCGCCTGCCTACGCCATCTACTCCCATCTCAAGGGCGACAAGCTCAAGGCCGCCCGGAAGTTCCTGACCTTCATGGACAGCCACTGGGCCCTGCAGCGTTCGGCCGACAACGGGGATGCCATCACCGTCCAGGGGTTCAAGGCCAAGGTCAAGCCCGAGTACGAGCAGGTCTATCGAGCCAACGTGCAGCCGGGCCATTACTTCCTGTTGATGAACTTCTATGCCAAGCCTGATGTGCTGACCACGGTCCGCCAGTCCGAGACCCAGCAGCTGGTGCAGGGGTCCATCAATCTGGATCAGTGGGCCAAGGCCATTGACGACAAGATGGCCTCGGTCAAGTAGGAAGGGCTGGAACATGGCTTCCCAATCCTCGGCAGAACGTGCCAACGCCCATCGGCGGCGCATGGTCGGCCTGCGGCAGGATCTGACCTCTTTCTGGTTCCTCCTGCCCATCCTGGCCGTCTTCGTCATCCTCTTCGCGGTGCCGCTGGTGCAGACCATCATCTACTCGGTGACCGACTTCAACGGCTACAGCCTGAACATGCACTATGTGGGCTGGAAGAACTATCACAGCGTGTTCACCGATTCCTCGACCATGCAGGGTCTGGTGTTCACCATCCTGTATGCCGTGGCCCAGACGGTTCTGGTGACCATCTTCGCCATCCCCCTGGCCGTCACCCTGAACCGGAAGTTCTGGGGCCGCAACTTCGCCCGTTCCCTATTCTTCTTCTTCAGCGTGCCTTCGCTGGCCATCATGGGCATGGTCTGGAAGTACATCTTCTCGCCCATGAAGTCAGGTGTCTTCAACACCATCCTGGGCGTCTTCGGCCTGGGACCGGTGCCCTGGCTGTCCAATTCGACCCTGGCCCGGTGCTGTGTCATCTTCATCGCGGTCTGGGCGCAGATCGGCTGGCATGCCACACTCTACCTGGCCTTCCTGCAGTCCATTCCCGGAGACCTCTATGAGCAGGCCACGGTGGACGGGGCCACCAGACGCCAGCAGTTCGTCCACATCACCCTGCCCCAGCTGATTCCGGGCATCGTCACCTCCAGCTTCCTGCTCATGTCAGGAGGCCTCAAGGTCTACGACCTGCCCTACACCATGACCAAGGGCGGCCCCGGGTACTCCACCTATACGGTGACCCAGTCCATCATTCAGCAGGGCATCGGCCAGTCCCAGTACGGGCTGGGTTCGGCCCTGGCGGTCCTGTTCACCGTGGCCACGGCCCTGGTGGTCTTCGCTCAGATGGGCGCCGCCAGCCTGATTTCCAGGAGGTTCCAATGAGCAGCAGCAAGAACTCGACTCTGACACTGAGCCAGCGGGAACGGCGGCGTTCGGTGGTCAGGAGCGTGGTGGTGCTGATCATCGCCCTGATCTGCGCTGTGCCCCTCTGGTACATCCTGATCAACACCTTCAAGACCGTCCCCGACATGGCCACCAATCCGCTGGGTCTGCCCAAGCAGTGGACGCTGCGCAACTACACGCGGGCCTTCGCTACGGTGCCTATCGTCCGCAGCCTGGTCAACACCCTGATCGTCACCTTCTTCGGCGTCCTCTTCCAGGTGCTGATCGGAGCCCTGGCCGCCTATGGGATGATTCTGCGCAAGTCGATCTTCACCTCGGTCATAGGGGTGATCCTCATGATCGCCTTCGTCATTCCCACCCAGTCCACCCTGATTCCCCTCTACCGGATGGAGTCCAGCGTGGGGTTGGTCAACACGCTCCTGGGCCTGATCGTCATGTACCTGGGCGGGGCGGTCTTCTGCTACTTCCTGATTGTGGGCTACATGCAGTCCCTGCCCTTCGAGGTCATCGAGGCCGCCAGGATCGACGGGGCCGGTCCCCTAAGGATCTTCTGGAACATCGTGCTGCCGCTGATCAGGCCCATCCTGACCACGGTGGTGGTCTTCCAGACCATGTCGACCTGGAACGACTTCATGACGGCCAACGTCTTCATCAGCAGCTCCAACCTGCGCACCATCGTTCTGCAGGTCTACAACGCAGTCGGCCAGTTCACCACTGATTGGCCCAGCTTCATGACCATCACGGTCCTGGCCCTAATCCCGGTCTTCGTCTTCTTCATCTTCTGCCAGAAGTGGATCGTCTCCGGGCTGGTTGCCGGCGCGGTCAAGGGGTAAGGCGGCTAGTCGGAAGGTCGTAGTCAATGGCGGCGGTCGGAGGTTCCGGCCGCCGCATTCATGAAGGATCGGAGTCAAAGTCCATGGAGGAAATCGCAAACGCACATCAAGGGTCGGAGGGGACCGGCTTGGCGAGTAACCCCCTGCATCGCTACTGCGCGGACCCGGATCTGGTCATGATCGGGGACCGCTGGTACCTCTACTGCACCGAGGACGGTCTGCCTGAATGGTCCTCGCATGCCTTCTACGTTTATGAATCCGGGGACCTGTGCCACTGGACCCGCAGAAAAATCCTGGACCTGGACCAGGTTCCCTGGTGGCATGGGGGACAGGGCGCCTGGGCTCCCTGCCTGTTGGTGCGCCAGGGACGCTGCATCCTGTATTTTGTGGCCGACGGGCAGATCGGCCAGGCCGTCGCTCCCGGTCCAACCGGCCCCTTCCGGGCGGCCCAGGGGCCTTTCATCGCCCGGGGGGACTACGACTGCCTGCCCATCGATCCTTCGGTCTTTGTGGATGACGACGATGCGCCCTATCTGCTCTGGGGCAATGGCCGTGCCTACATGGGGCGGCTGAGCCCGGACGGCCTGCGTCTGGAAGAAGGCTCAGTGCGCTCCGCCGTGCCCGACAACTTCCGCGAAGCCATCACTGTCTGTCGACGGGGAGACACCTACTATGCCTCCTGGTCGGAGAACGACACCAGGGATCCGAGCTACCGGATCCGCTGGTCCAGTGCGCCATCGCTGGACGGGCCTTGGGCCGCACCCGAGGTCCTGATCCAGGCCGATCGTGCCAAGGGGATCCTGGCCACGGGGCACCACTGCATCACCCGCGTGCCGGGCCGGGATGACTGGATTGTGGCCTACCACAGGTTCGCCAGGGACGGCCAAGGCGACGGCTGCCATCGCGAAATCGTCTTTGCCCCCTTGGATTTCGCTGATGACGGTGCCATGGTCCAGGTCCGTCCGCAGGTGGGATCCTACTGGTACCCGGCTCGGGACCGGGTCACTCCCTGACGATGGGGTGGCCGCCGAAGGCGCTGCGCAGGGCGGAGACCACCTTCATGGTCATGGGGTCCTCGATCTTGGAGGACTGACGGGCGTAGAGGGCCGAGGTGATGGCGGGTGTGGGCACCCCCAGCTCCAGGGCGTCCGCAATCATCCACTTGGTCTCGCCGGTCTCATCGGCCTCGCCGGCGATCCCGCTCAGGTGCGGGTCCTCCTTCAGGGCCTGGGCCAGCAGGTCCAGCAGCCAGGACTGGATGACCGAGCCCTTACGCCAGGACTCCACCACTTCGCCAGGCTCCTTGATCAGGTCGGAGGCCTCCAGAACCGCGTACCCCTCTGCCAGGGCCTGCATCATCCCATACTCGATGCCGTTGTGGACCATCTTGGCATAGTGGCCTGCGCCGGTGCCTCCCGCGTGGACCAGACCGTAGTCACCCTCGGGCTTCAGGGTGTCCAGGATGGGCTGGATCCGGGCCACATCCTGGTCCGATCCGCCGACCATAAGAGCGTAGCCCTTCTCTTTGCCCCAGATGCCGTTGGAGGTGCCCACGTCCACCAGGCCTATGCCCTTGGCAGCCAGGGCTTGGGCGTGCTCCTGATCCTGGGTGAAGCGGGTGTTGCCTCCATCCACGACCAGATCGCCCCGCTCCATCAGCTCGCCCAGCTGATCGAGAGTGGACTCGATGGGCTTGCCGGCCGGAACCATGACCCAGATCACCCGGGGGGCCTCGAGGGCCTGGACCAGGGCCCCAAGGCTGTCAACATCCCTGCCCGAGTCCGGAGCGATGTCGTAGCCGACCACCTGGTGGCCGCCGGTGCGCAGGCGGTCCGCCATGTTCTTGCCCATGCGTCCCAGGCCAATCATGCCAATCTTCATAGTGTCAGTTCCTCTCCCTTGACTGCAACAGTGTGAAGTTGACCGCGATGGTTGCTGATCGGCCGCGGTCGGGCCGATTTGTCGGTGCTACTGGCGGGCTGCCTGCCGGGCGCGCTCGGCCTGAACCTGGGCGGTGTGCGCCTTGACATCGCACTGCAGGCCCAGGGTGTCGATGACCTCTTCGGCCTCGATCTCAGGGGACATGCGCAGACCCACGTCGATGGTCAGGTGGACCTCGTCCGGTCCCAGGGGCTCCAGGTCATCGAACTGGGAGCGCAGCATCTGCGGTTTCATGAAGTGGCCCTTCCGCTTGGAGAGCCGTTCCATGATGGAGTCGTAGTCCCCGCTCAGGTGGATGAAGACCACCCCAGGCATCCGCAGCCGGTCACGATAGATCCGCTTCAGGGCCGAGCAGGTGACGGTTCCGGGCACTCCACGGCGTATGTGGTCCTCGATCCAATCATGGATGCTGTCCAGCCAGGGCCATCGGTCCTCGTCGTTCAGGGGGATGCCACGGGCCATCTTGTCGATGTTGGCCTGGGGATGGAAGTCGTCGGCCTCGGCCATGTCCCAGCCCAGCTTGTTGCCCAGGTGCTCGTTCATGGTGGTCTTGCCGCAGCCGGAGACCCCCATGATGACCAGAATCGGCGTGCGGCCTTGGAAGTAGTTCGGGGGAACCGTGTTGTCCACTGCCGCGGGGACCTTGGGCTCCGGGTGATCCTCTGCGCTCAAGGCGTCGGAGTTCTTCAACGATGTGTCGATCATGTGCAACCTTTCTGAAAAGTGATCCGGCAATGACGCTCAGGCGGTGATGGGCACAAAGATGCTGGCGATCATGACCAGGACCAGGACCACTACCGACAGCAGGCATTCCAGAACCGACCAGGTCTTCAGGGTCTCGCCGACACTCAGGCCGAAGTACTCCTTGATCAGCCAGAAGCCAGCGTCGTTGAGGTGGGAGAGGAAGATGGAGCCGGCGCCGATGGCGATGACCAGGAGTGTGGTTGCCATGGAGCCCGCATGCATCATGGTCATGGCGTTGCTGAGGATGCCGGCCGTGGTCAGGATGGAGACGGTGGCCGATCCTGTGGCGATGCGCACAAAGACGGCGATGACCCAGCCCAGCAGGAAGATGGAGATGTTGGAGTTCTCCACAAAGGTGCCGATGATCTTGCCGATGCCGGTGGAGACCAGTACGCCCTTGAAGCCGCCGCCTGCGCCCACGATCAGCAGGATGCCTGCCACTGCGGGCAGCGAGGCTCCCAGGGAGTCATTGACGGTCTTCCAGGAGATGCCCGAGGCCGCCTTGAGGACCAGCATGGAGACAATCAGCGCTATGGCCAGGGCCATGACCGGGTTGCCGATGAAGTTGATGGTCTGTGCCAGTCCGTCCGTGCGGTCCTTGAACCCGGGAATGGCGATTTCGAAGATGGAGGTCAGCAGCATGAGGACTGCCGGCAGCAGGATGCAGCAGACCGAGAGGGCGAAGGATGGCAGCCGGGTCTCTTCCTTGCCGGCCTGCTCGCTTTTGGCCACGAAATCAGCCGGAGCCTGAATGGGCACCCAGCGGGAAGCCAGCCGGGAGAAGGCCGGGCCCACGACGACCAGGGTGATGAGGGCGAAGGGGATACCGAACATCATGGTCATGCCCACATTGCCGGTCTGCTTGAACTGGCTCAGGGCCGCCAGGGGACCAGGGTGGGGAGGCACACAGGCGTGCATGATGGACAGGCCTGCCAGGGTGGGGATGGCCACCCGCATCAGGGGGAGCTTGGTACGGCGGGCCACCAGAATGATGACCGGGACCAGAATGACCAGGCCGACCTCGAAGAACATGGGCAGGCCGATCAGGGCGCCGATCAGAGCCATGATCCAAGGGATGGTGGCGGGCTTGGACTTGGCCACCAGGGTGTTGACCACCTGGTCAGTGGCTCCGGTGTCCATGAGGACCTTGCCGATCATGGCTCCCAAGCCGATCAGAATGCCCACGGAGCCCATGGTGTTGCCGAACTCGCCAGTGAAGCTGGTCAGGGTGGCTACGGGACCATAGCCGGAACCGATGCCGACGACCAGGGCGGCACCCAGCAGGGAGACAAAGGGATGAAGTTTGACGACAGTGACCAGGAAGATGAGCACCGCCAGGCTGAGCACCAGGCTGATGCCCAATCGGGTGGTGTTCAGGGATACGGCCTGACTCGCCGCAAGGGTCAGGAACCCTTCGGCTGTCGGTTGCGACGCTAAAAGCATTGCTGCCTCTTCTCTGAGGATGTGAACCGTTCGGCTTCGGCGGCTTCTCGGCTCTTATTTTTGCATTACGTAATATCGATAGTGTGATATTAAGTATGCCTTAACAGACAATATCTTACACGAAACTGGGACGGATTGGAAGATGGCATGCTGAGGGCAGTGTTAAGTCTCTAATTGTTTGCAGACCCCTCCGAGTCGGTTGGGAACGAGCCTGGTTGCTAGAGTGGAATTCGTGGAAAGCGCGAGCAAACCTGATGACGAAGCGGCTGCAGAAGGCACCCTGCATGATCGATTGCTGGACCAGTGGGGGGCGGCCATCGTCGATGGTGCAATCGCTCCGGGCGACCGGCTGCCCGCACCGGACCTGGACAGCCAGAGGCCTTCGCGCACGGTCACCCGAGAGGTCACCAGGGTTCTTGAGGCCATGGGTCTGGTCACTGTCAAACGCAAGGTCGGAGCCACGGTCAACCACTGTCAACTCTGGAATATCTATGATCCGCAGGTGATCGAATGGAGGCTGCGCGGACCTGACCGGGGGCGGACCCTGCACGAGCTGTCCGAACTCAGGGCATGCGTGGAGCCCATGGCTGCCCAGCTGGCGGCCAGCCGCGCTGATCAGGATCAATGGGCCAAGTTGACGCGGGCCGCCATTGATATGGTCGCCAACGCTGACCGGGCCGATGGGCCGGACTATCTTCAGGCTGACGAAACCTTCCATCGAACCCTGCTTGAGGCATCGGGCAACGCTATGTTCGCGGCGCTGGGCGATGTGATTGCCTCAGTGCTGTCTGGGCGGACCCGGCATGAGCTCATGCCCAGGAAGGCCGATGAGAAGGCTCTGCGGCTGCACGGCGACATAGCTGCCCTGGTACGTCGGGGCGACGCAGAGGGGGCACGGCATGCCATGGAGTGGATCGTCGACGAGTCCGATCGGGCTGTCGAGCAAATGACAAAAAAGGACTCTGAAGATTCCGTCCCTGTTACAGAAAAAGAATCTTCAGAGTCCCGAGATCTGTAGAGGCTCTTGCTACAGAAGGCTCAGCTCAGTTTCGAGGCGGCATCAGCGTCCAGTAGCCAGAGGGTCTCCAGGGCCCCCCTGGCATAAGAGGAGGGGACGTGGGGATCGTCTGTGGTTCCCAGGGCAGCAGCCACGGCCGAGGCCTTCTCTGCAGTTGAGGTGAAGAGCCAGACCTTGGGGGTCCGGCGGATGAATGGCGTGGTCATGGTGACCCTGAGCGGGGGCAGCTTTGGGGAGTTGCTGACACCCGTCACCAGCAGAGAGTCATCCTGCAGCCTGACCTCGGGGCGGTCGGGGAAGAGGGAGGCATAGTGTCCGTCGGGGCCCACGCCAAAGACCGCCAGATCCATCCGGCCCTCAGGGCCCAGCTGATCGATGATCTCCTGCTGATATGTGGCTGCCGCCTGGGTCAGGGCCCGTTCGTTCTCCTCCTGGTCGGCGGCCTCAACCTGGGCTGGGCTGCGGGTGTCCACAGGCATGGGATGCACATTGGCCTGTGGCAGCAGCCCCTGATTAATCAGCGCGCCGTACCAGGCCCGCCGTGCCTGTTCGTCGTTGCGGTCCGGGTCTTCCAGTCCCACGAACCGCTCATCGCTCCACCAGAGGTGGACCCGGCTCCAGTCCACGCTCTGGCTCAGGGGATCAGCACCCATCAGGGCGTAGACATCCGCCGCGTCCCGGCCACCGGTCAGCGCCAGGTCGGCCCGATCCTGACGGGCCAGGAGGTCTCCCAGCTCCAGCAGGATGCGGGCTGCTGTAGCCTGGTTGAGCAACTTGGTTGTGGCATAGGTCACGGTACGACGATCGGTCATCTGATCCTCCTTGCATGCAGGTGATGCTGGCCTCAGCCTACACCCGGGCGTTTGCATATGAATTGAGTCGCTACGAAGCGCCTACTGGTGGTCGACCATTCCCCAGCCGGTGTGGATGACATCCTGATAGACCTCGTCAGGATCCAGCCGACCCAGTTCCTCGCTCATGCAGTCCACGGCAGAGCGCAGGGGCATGGAGATGGTTTGTGGGGCTTGACCAGGCTGGTTGATCCGGGCCTGGTCGTCATGGTGGCGCTCCATGCTCATGACTCCGTCAGGGCGTTCGAAGTAGACACCGGTGACAGCCTGGGCTTGCGGGTCACGCTCCACAGTGACTGGCACCTTCAATTTCAGGGCCAGCCAGGAAGCCAGCAGCTCCAATGGCAGGTAGTGGGCCTGGCCGGTCACCCTGACTGAACGGATGGGCAGGTGGGGCGGCTGCTGCACCATGGATGTCAGCAGCGCTCGCCAGATGGTGATCCTGGTCCAGGACAGGTCCACGTCCTGATTGCGCGAATGGGCCAGCAGCCCGGCGAAGGTGGCCTGGCGATCGTCGGCCTCCATAGCATCGGTGATTCTGCTGGCGGCCATGGTCCCGATGGGATCCTGCGAGGGATCCAGGGGTGGATTGGTTGGCCACCAAACCACCAGAGGGGCATCCGGCACCAGGAGGGGGATGACCAGAGCATCGGAATGGTCCAGCAGGGCCCGCACTGGTCGCAGGACCACCACCTCACCGGCGCCAGCATCCGAGCCGAAGCGAATCTCGGCATCCAGTGTGCGCTCGCCGTTATGGTCGGTGCTCTTGCAGGAGACGCAGTCTTCAGAGGACTGTGCCGCAGTGGTCGGCTGATCCGCTTCTTGTTCGGTCTGACGGTCTTCGGCATTAGTCACTATGGCGATCACCCGGCAGGGGTGTTCACGACTTGCGGCGTTTACGGTCTCCAAGGCCGTCTCCAGATGGGCCTGCTCGGTGACGATGACCAAGGTCAGTACCCTTCCCTGGGCGGCCTCTCCGCGTTCGACGTGGAGCTCGTCGATCTCCCGAGCGATGGCGGAGGTAGTGGTGTTGTTCAGTCTGACGATCATGGCATCCTCCAGTGGTATCCGTCGCGGGCCAGCATCAGATCTGCCTCCCGCGGACCCCAGGTGCCGGCGCGGTAGGGCTGGGGTTGGCCCTGTCCGGCCCAGAACTCCTCGATGGGGTCCAGGATCTTCCAGGAGAGATTGACCTCTTCGGTGGTGGGGAAGAGGGGCGGGTCTCCCAGGAGCACGTCCAGAATCAGTCGCTCGTAGGCCTCTGGGGAGGCCTCGGTGAAGGAACGCCCGTAGGAGAAGTCCATGTTGACGTCGCGCACTTCCATGGCTGAGCCAGGGGTCTTGGCCCCGAAGCGCATGGTCACGCCCTCATCGGGCTGTACGCGGATAACCACGGCGTTGGCGCCCAGTTCCCGGGTGGCTGTGGCCTCGAAGGGCAGGTGGGGGGCACGCTTGAAGACGATGGCGATTTCGCTGACCCGCTTGCCCAGGCGCTTGCCTGTGCGCAGGTAGAAGGGGACGCCGGCCCAGCGACGGGTGTCAACATCCAGCCTGATGGCCGCATAGGTCTCGGTGGTCGAGGAGGGGTCGATCCCGTCCTCGTCCAGGTAACCGACCACGTGCTGGGATCCCTGCCAGCCGGCCGTGTACTGGCCTCGGGCGGTGTGGGCCGCCAGATCCTTGGGAAGACGGACAGCGGACAGGATTTTGGTCTTCTCAGCCGTCAGATCCGACGCTGAGAAGGAAACTGGCTCCTCCATGGCTGTCAGGGCCATCAGCTGCAGCAGGTGGTTCTGGATGACATCCCTGGCTGCTCCGATTCCGTCGTAGTAGCCGGCCCTGCCGCCGATGCCCATGTCCTCGGCCATGGTGATCTGTACGTGGGAGACGTAGTTGGAGTTCCAGACGGGCTCGAACATCATGTTGGCAAAGCGCAGGGCCAGGATGTTCTGCACGGTCTCCTTGCCCAGGTAGTGGTCGATGCGGAAGACCGAATCCGGCTCGAAGACCTCGGAGACCACCCGGTCAAGCTCCTTGGCCGAGGCCAGGTCGTGACCGAAGGGCTTCTCGATGATGACGCGGCGCCAGGCCCCTTCCTTGGAGTGGGAGAGCCCCGACTCGGCCAGCTGACGGGCCACCTGGGGGAAGGCCTTGGGCGGTACCGACATGTAGAAGGCATGGTTGCCACGGGTGCCCCGGACCCGGTCCAGTTCAGAGACGGTGGCCGACAGGTTGCGGAAGGCCTCGGCATCGTCGAAGCTGCCCTTGACGAAGCGCATGCCCTGGCTCAGATGCCGCCAGGTGGACCCGTTGAAGGGGGTTCGGCAGTGGGCGCGGACGTTCTCCTCTGCAAAGGCGACGAATTGCTGGTCGCTCCAGTCGCGCCGTCCGAATCCGATCAGCCCGAAACTGGCTGGCAACAGTCCCCGATTGGCCAGGTCATAGACGGCCGGCAAGAGCTTTTTCTTGGCCAGATCGCCGGTGACGCCGAAGATGACCAATGAGCTGGGGCCTGCGATGCGCGGCATACGCAGATCGCGCGGGTCCAGCAGGGGGTTGTGCCAGGGCGCCTGTCGACCGCCGTCCTTGTCGGGGGGAGCGGTTTGGTCGGCGGAGCGCACAAGTGGTGAAGTGTCCATAGTGCTCCTCGTGAAATACTGTGGCTACCAGTCTACTGTCGGCAGCAGAGGGGAGGGGTTCGTTGTCCGCTGAAGTGTGCATAGCGTCGCAAAGGTCACATTTGCGGCAGGGATCCCTAGAATGGTCGGTATGATTCCCAATGTTCCCATGGCCGAGGCCCTGCATCGTCAGTATGCGCCCTCCCAAGCCGCCTATGAACTGATACATACCCACTGCCAGATCATCGCCGCCCTCGCGGTGCGGATGGCCGACCAGGTCAACGAACGCCTGCTGCGTGGTGATGACCTTGAGGGGGTCCTGCCCGAGCGGCCTCTGAATCGTGACCTAGTCCGCACGGGTGCCCTGTTGCACGACATCGGCACCTACCGGATCCTCAAGGATGACGGCTCAAAGGGCCGGCCCCTGACCTTCCAGGGCGAGAGGTACATCGAGCACGGGTTGGAGGGCTATCGCCTGCTGTTGGACGCTGGGGTGGACGAGTCGGTGGCCCAGTTCGCCCGCAACCACACCGGGGTGGGGCTGACCCGTCGCCAGGTGGAGGAGGAACATCTGAACCTGCCGCCGGACGACTACCTGCCGGTCAACCCTGAGCAGGAGGTGGTCATGTATGCGGACAAGTTCCACAGCAAGCATCAGCCGCCCATCTTCGTCTCCCAGCCCACCGCCGCCAAGCGCACAGCCAAGTATGGTCCCGACAACCTGGCCCGCTGGAAGCAACTGGTGGCCCGGTACGGGGTGCCGGACCTGCAGCCCCTGGCCAAGCACTATGGCATGACCATCGTCTGATCCTGCCGGACAGGCCCCCAGGAACTGCGGAAGCGACCGCCGAATTCGCGCAGCATCCACGGATCCGGTTGATAGGGGTTGGCTGGATCGGTCCGGCAGGCTGCAACGGCTTTCAGAAAAGAGACCATCCCCTGCGATCCGTAATTGTAAGGAGCTGCGCACCAGACCGGGTTTCCCTCCAGAACAAGAGGCCGATCCGATCCACGGAGGAAGGCCAGATCCACGCTGATTGGTGCAGGAGATTGACCCTTGGCTGCCTGGAGGGCACAGTCTTCGGCGATTCTTCGATGCCTTGGATTGAAGACGGCGCCGTCGAAGACCGTGGTAATGGCCCGGGAGCCCTCGCCCTCATGCAGGCAGTATCCGCTGGAGGCTGCAATCCTGCCCCTGTCGACGATGACCCGCCATTCCTCATGGACATCGGGCAAGTGGGTCTGGATACGAATCAGCGATTGCGGAGGTGCTGTACGCAGATTACCCTGCAGGTCTTCAAGGGTTCGTCGTGCTGCAGGCAGGCCCGATACCCGGCCGGCGGCCAGCTGCGACCAGGGGCGCTGTCCCAAGCCTGATGGCAGTCGGCGCCAGGTCAGGATGGTTTCGGCCGTCGCGGTCAGAATCCTGCGTCCGGTCAGGGACTGGTCCAGCCCATCCAGCCACATGGTCGGTGGGGATGACAGGGCCCAGGAGGGACGGCCATGGGATGCCAGCCAGGCGTTCTGGGCGATCAGCAGTCCTGGAGTAATCCATATGGCTTCCTTGGCGCCGACCTCCCGAACGGGTCCGAATCCATGGTGATGGTGCAGGATGACCGCCTGCTGCCAACGTGGGTCCTTGTTGCACAAATCGATTTGTGCGGCCATGACCCGGGGTATCCACTCCTCATGGGTGATGACCGAACAAATCAGTGCAGCGTCGTCCGTTCCCGGTCCGGAAGGGTGGGGCTCAATCGACGATGAACCGGTCGTCGTAGGTGTCCTCGTCTACAGTGTCCGAACCGCCCGAAGTCAGGATGATCACGGTGCAGTCATGACGGCGGGAGACTCGTTTCAGGGTGGCCAGCAGGGTGTCCCAGTCGCCCGGTTCCAGCCCCTCGGTGGGTTCGTCGGCGACGAGCACATCGCACTCGCAGCACAGGGCTCGGGCCACGGAGGCCAGGCGGAAGTCCAGGTGGTCCAGATCAGCGGTCAGCTTGTCCTGCAGACGCTCTGGGAAGCCCACCTCGTCCAGCAGTTGACGGGCCAGGTTGTCCTTGGGGCCCAGGAAGGTGCGCCCACTGGCATCCATGGTGTAAACAAGGTTCTGAACGGCGGTCAGGTCGCGCCTCAGGGCATCGGTGCCAAAGATGGCTCCAATCTGGTGGCCGCGATAATCGGAGGCCAGCAACTGGCGCAGGTCCGTGCCCCGGAAGAGCACACTGCCCTGGGTGGGAGCTCGCAGACCGGTCATCAGAGCCATCAGAGCGGCCCGTCCGGAAGGCGAGGTGGTCTCCACCGAGTAGATGCGGCGTCGTTGGAAATCCAGATCGACATCGTCCAGGATCTGTTCGGGGCGGCCCTGGACCTTGCGGGTGTAATCCACATGCTTCAGGGAAAGCACTGGGTAGCCGCCTGGAACCAGCACACGTTGGTCCTTGGTCTCCGACAGCGGGTCCTCTTCCTGATCGCCATCGAGATCTTCGGCATCTTCATGCTCGATGACCACTTTGAAGGCAGCCAGCGAGACATCTTCTTCCGAAGAATCATCCTCCTCGGACCTTTCTCCCGTCTGAATGGGTGCTTCTTCCTCGGATGCGGGCAGCGTTTCGGCGCTGGTGTTCTCGGCGGCTTTTTGTTCGGTGTCGGCCCTTGTTTGATCGGCTTGTTTCTGATCGGTCTGTTTCTGATCGGTCGTTGCCTGGGACTCCTCGTTAGGCTGCTGGTCTGATGTCTTTTCGCTCATGCCTCGTCCTCCAGGTCGTTGGTGTATAGCTGGGCGGTCCGGAAGGCCGCTACCCTGGCGGCTGCTGCCAGAGCTAGGACCAGGCAGACGGCCAGGCCGATCAGGACCATCTTCCAGATCAGACCGGCATGAGGCATGCTGGCCAGGCTTCCCAGCCGGAAGAGCGACCGGCCCAGGGGTCGGCTGATTGCGGCACCCAGAGCCAGGCCCAGGGCCAGTCCGGGCAGGGTGATCAAGAGGGTCTCCAGGGCGAACTGCCAGCCCAGCCGGGCCTTGTGGACTCCGATGGTGACAGCCATGCCGATTTCGTTGGCGCGGCCGCGCAGCATGAGAAAGAGGCAGCCCAGCAGAATCAGCCCGCCCAGCAGGCAGGCCAGGATGAGGGTGGTTCGCGCCTGGTCGGCGGCCTGGTGGACCGGCTCCATCCGCCGCTGGTAGTCCTTCAGGCTGGGAGAGTCGATGTCGTACTGCGAGGCCTTGAGCCCGTCCTTGCGCAGTTCCTTGATGAACTTCTGGTAGGTGCTCGGCGAATCCAGGACGAAGGCCACCAGCAGTTCATGACCAGGGTCTCCTGGCTTGCTGGCCGTATCCAGCCCCAGCATGGCGAAGGTGGGGTAGGCCGTGTAAATGGCCCGGTTGGCTGCCTGGTCGGCCGCCTTGCGGTAGTGATAGGTGCCCGAGACGGTCAGCTTGACCTGCTGATCCTGCTGGCGGGGATCCTTGATGGTCAGGGTGTCGCCCACCTTGAGCTTGTTGGCCTGTGCCATCTGCTTGGAGATCAGCACGGTCTGGGTGCCGGAGGCATTCTGCGAGGCGTAGTCCAGGCCCCTGCCCTGGTCCAGCACGAAGGGGCCGTGAGGCAGGGTGGGTTCGGCCGCCTTGTCGGAGACGCCCACCAGGGAGTAGCTGCCTGACGGGGGCAATCCCTCCGGGTCGATGTTCGCGGTCTCATGGAAGTAGGCCTTGTACTGCATGCCATCCATCTGCAGGCGCTGGGCGTACTTGGAATACTCGTTCCAGCCCAGGGGGGATGCCTTGGTCCCCTTGCGTGGGCTGATGACGGCATCCACCTGTTGGGATTCGTAGTCGGTGGTACGTGCCTTGGTGTCAGCCTGGAGCACGGCGGCCGCCGTCGTGGCCAGTGCCGTCACGACCAGGCAGGCCAGAACCATGACCAGGCTCCGCGCCGCATGCCGCCTGATGGTGAACCAGGCGTTCTTGAGAACGAACATGACACCCTTCCTGATAGCGTTCCAGGGATGACCGGGCGGCCCACGATGGCGGGCCTTAAGTCCGGTCGCCGTCCTCCAGTCTAGCCAGGGACGTTCCCAAGCTAGCGGTGCGAACTTGGAGCTTGCTGAATGTCCTGCTCGGCCTCTGCCAGGTCGGCGTGGGAGAAGTTGCGCACCTTAAGGGAGACGGCCAGAGCGGCCAGAATCAGCACCAGGGTGAAGATCAATCCGTAGTGGGTGCCCCTGGTGAAGGCCTGGGCTTTATCGGCTCCGGCTGCATGCCCCTCGCCCATGGCCAGCAGGGAGGTGGTGATGGCCGTGGCCACGGCTCCCACGATCTGCTGCATGGTGTTGATGATGGTGCTGCCGTCGCCGGACTGCGGGCCGCTCAGAGAGTTGAGCGCGTAGGTCTGGGCCGGCGACATGGCCAGGGGGCAGCCGATCATGAGGATGATGTGGGCAACCACCACCAGGGCCACAGGGGTGTGCGGGCCGGTGAACAGGAGGATGACCGTACCCACCAGTGCGACAAGGAATCCGCAACGGACGGGAATTCGGGCCCCGAAGCCGTCATAGAGCCGTCCGGCGAAGGCTGAGACCAGGGCGTTGATGGCGCCGCCGGGCAGCATAAGGATGCCGGTCATGGCCACGGGCAGGAGCAGCCCTCGCTGCAGGAACTGGGGCAGCAGATACATGGAGGAGAGGATGACTGCGAAGTCAAGCATGACCAGGGTGGCACCGTAGCGGAAGGCCGGGATGGAGAAGATGCGCAGGTTGAGCACCGGGTGCTCCAGGCCCAGCTGACGACGAATATAGAGGACCAGGGCTACTAGGGCCACGACCAGGATGATCAGGGTGACCGGGGAGAGCCATCCGTACCGGCTGGCCAGGCTGACGCCTGCCACCAGTCCGCCGAAGCCGACAATGGACTCCAGAATCGAGGCCAGGTCGGGCCGCTGGTGGGTGATGGTTCCCACGTTCTTCAGGAAGCAGACGGCGAAGATCAGGGCCACAACCAGGAAGGGGGTGAAGAACCAGAAGATCCAGTGCCAGGTCAGCTTGCCCAGGATGATTCCGGTCAGGGTCGGGCCGATGGCGGGGGCGAACATGATGACCAGGGCGCACATGCCCATGACCGTGCCCAGTCGCGCCGGCGGAAAGATCAGCATGGCCACGGTGAACATGAGCGGCAGGATCAGGCCGGTGCCGATGCCCTGGATCAGCCGTCCCGTCAGAAGGACAGGGAAGGTGGGGGCCATGGCCGAGATCACTGAGCCCGCCAGGAAGGCGACCAGGCCGAAGATCACGGTCTGCCTGGTGGTGAACCACTTGGAGATCAGACTGGAGAAGGGCAGGACAATGCCGATGACCAGCATGTATCCCGTGACCAGCCACTGCACGGTTGCGGCGGGGATTTGGAAGCTCTCCATCAGGTTGGGCAGGGCGATATTGAGCGAGGTCTCGCTCAGCATGCCCACGAAGGCCCCGATCATCAGCGCGGCGATGGCCGGCCAGGGATGGGGGACGGCCGGGCGTGACCGGTGAACGGAGGCAGAGGTGGACGTGTTTTGCACGATGATTATCTCCTTCTTCAGACAAACAGCACGCCATCTTAGGGAGACGGTCATTTTTTCGTAAGTCGGCATGTCTACTCGCTTCGCCGAAGGCGTGCCACATCGGGACGGAAAAGGTTATGCTCGGGAATGGTCGTCAGAGACCATAAGGAGGGTGTGTGTGGATTGGCATGCAGCGGTCTACGGGTCAAGAGCGGGTGGTTCAGGAGGCCATGGCTTCTATGATCCGGGCGACGAGGAGGAGGGACGGACCTTTGGCGACCCGGACACCATCTCTGACGCCGCTCTGCGCCGGTTGGGCGGCAAGGCCTACTTCCGTGCCCATCAACTGCTGGATGACCGCCGCTTTACAGACCTGCGCCTGCGGCACCTGGGGGCTTTGACCGTTCTCAAGGGGCGTGTGCCCGCCACCTATCAGCCGGATGGCGACTGCATGGTTCAGGCTCGGCTGGACGAGCAGGCCCATCGGGTCATCGACTCCTCCTGCACCTGCCGGGCATTTGGGCGCCAGGGTCCTGCTTGCAAGCATGTAGTCGCCCTGATCATGGCCTACAACGAGTCCAGCCAGTCCTTTGCAGGATCGGATGACTGGATCGGCGACCAGGGTCGATCCCGGTCCACCCGATCGACCTCGGGATCCCTGGCGGCCTACATGCACCGGCAGGAAGGTCGGCGTCGGCAGGCCTTCCGTGACCGCCAGCTGAGCCTGCTCAAGCAAGAGAATGGACCGGTCGGAGGCCGTCACCTGCCCATTGGCTCAGTCGGGCTGATCCCCGATCTGACCAGTGAGCGCGGCGGCTGGCTGGTCCGCCTGCACATCACCCTGTCCTCCCACGGGGTCGCCTACCTGGTCAAGGATCTGCCGGCCCTGCTGCGCGCCGTGGACCAGGGCGAATTCATGTCTTACGGACGGCGGCTGGCCTTCATTCATTCTCGTGACACTTTTGATGACCGGGCCCAGGCTCTGCTGACCATTCTGGAAAGGGCCGGCGCCATCCGCCGCAGCCTGGCCGAACAGGAGGGGGGCATGCGCCGCCGTCTTACACGTGCAGGATTGGCGGGGATTCGACTCAGCGACGACGAGGTAGCGCAGATTCTCGATCTGTTCGTGGATTCCGGGCTCACCCTCGATTACACGCCTCCCGAGGACTCCTTCCTGCAGACCATGCCTGCCCCCGTGGTCGACGGAGACCCAGACCCCGGCATCGCGGTCAGCAAGGAGGCGGACGGCTACCGAATCACCCATGCCCTGGCCGTGGAACGCTTCATCGTAGGCCAGGCTTCTTCCTTCGTTATTGTGCGCCCCTCGCAGCCTGGCCTGGGGCTGGATCCGGGGCCGGTCATCCACCGTTGCAGCGCGCGTTTCTTGCGTCATCGGGACCTGTTGGAGACTCTCTGCCGCCCTGGGGAGGATCGGGATCTGCATCTGGATGCAGACGACCTGGACCTGTTCGCCCGGACCGTTCTGCCCGACCTGGACCAGGGTACCCAGGAAGGATCCGGGCTCTCCGCCAGTCTGCCCGAGGAGCTGGATGCCCGGCGACGGCCACCCTGCAGGATCGAGCTTTATTTGGACAGGGATCGGCAGGGGGTCAGCTGCGATCTCAAGGCCCGCTATGGGGGCCGTCTTCTGTCCGTCGGCGCTGACCCTGCCTCGGAGGATGAACCCGGCAGGGACCGGGAGAGCGAGTCTTTGGCCCGGCAGACGGTCCGTCGCTACTTCCCCCTGATGGAGGAGGGGTTGGCCCGCATCCCCGAGGAGAATGAGGAGGCCATCCACACCCTGCTGACCCGGGGCCTGCCCGTGCTCAAGGGCCTGGGACGGGTCTTCTCCACCCCGGCCTTCGACGGGTTGAGCGTCGTCTCCCATCCTCAGATCCGCGTGGGTGTGAGGGTGCGCTCCGGTCTGGTCGAGATTTCGCCCATCGCCGATGAGGTACGGCCCGAGGAGGCCGCTGCCATTCTGGCCGATCATCGCCGCCGTCGGCGCTTCCATCGCCTGCGCAACGGGGCCTTCGTCGAGTTGGCTGATCTGAATACCGAGGCTGTGGACACCCTGGCCGAAGATCTGGGTATTGACCCGGCTGATCTGGCCAAGGGGCCGGTCCGTGTGCCTGAATTTCAGCTCGGCTACCTGGATGCGTTGGTGCCTGAGCAGGACCGCGATTCCAGCTTCCGCGATTACCTGAAGGAGCGCAAGCCTGATCCTCAGGGGTTCAAGGTCCCTGACGGGTTGCAGGGGCAGCTCAGACCTTACCAGGTCGAAGGGTTGCGTTGGCTGTGCACTCTGAGCGACCGTGGATTCGGTGGCATCCTGGCCGACGAGATGGGCCTTGGCAAGACCATACAGATGCTGGCCTACCTGCTCTCCCGTCGGGATCAAGCCAGGGATCGAGGGCCTTCGCTGATTGTCTGCCCGGCCTCCTTGGTCTACAACTGGGAGGCCGAGTGTCGTCGTTTTACACCGGATCTGCGGGTGGCGGTCCTGGCCGGAGGGCGCAGCCAGCGTCAGACTTTGCTGGATCAGGCCAGGTCCTACGACTTGCTGATTACTTCATATGACCTGCTCAGGAGGGACCTGGACCGGTATCGGAGCCTGCCCTGGTATGCCTTGGTCTTGGACGAGGCCCAGTACATCAAGAACCATGCCACCAAGGCCGCCCGGGCCGTACGCGCTCTGGACAGCCTGCACCGGTTCGCCCTGACCGGTACACCCATCGAGAACAGGCTTTCCGAGCTTTGGAGCATCTTCGACTTCCTGATGCCGGGTATGCTGGGCCCCTACTCCCGGTTCCGGGACCGCTTCGAAATGCCCATACTCAGCGGCGATCAGGATGCCCAGTCCCGGCTCCAGGCCCTGGTGGGACCCTTCATTCTGCGCCGGCTGAAGTCTCAGGTGCTGACGGATCTGCCCGAGAAGATCGAAAACGTGATCAGCGTGCCCCTACAGGGTCGTCAGCGCAAGCTCTATGCGGCCCTTGAGCATGAGCTGAGGGCTACCCTCAACAAGGAAAGGGACCAGGAGTACGAGGTCGGCAAAATCCAGGTCCTGGCCCAGCTGACCAGGTTGCGGGAGGTCTGTTGCGATCCGCGTCTGGTCTACCAGGATCAGGGCCGGGACCGGCGTGGCGAGTCGGCCAAACTGGATGCCATCGAGGATCTGGTGGTCTCCTGCCAGGATGCCGGGCGTAAGATGCTGATCTTCTCCCAGTTTACCTCCTACCTGGACCTGATAGCTCAACGGCTCCGTCGGCTGGATGTGACTTACGATCTGATCACCGGCGCCACATCCAAGAAGAGGCGGCTGGAGCTGGTGGAACAGTTCAATAGGGATGCCACGCCGGTTTTCCTGATCTCTCTGAAGGCCGGCAATACCGGGCTCAACCTGACCGGAGCCTGCGTGGTGGTCCATGCGGACCCCTGGTGGAACGCCGCAGCCCAGGAGCAGGCCAACGACCGCGCCCACCGGATCGGTCAGACCCAGGACGTCAACGTCTATCAGGTCGTAGCCAAGGACACCATAGAGGAACGCATCCTCAACCTGCAGCACAGCAAGAGCGACCTAGCATCGCGCTTTGTCGATTCCGCCGCCTCCACCGGCGCTTCCAGTGTGGCAAGACTGAGCAGAAAAGACCTCCTGGCCCTGTTGGGTTGAGCGGCTTGGACTGGGCGTTGACAGTCTGTATACACAGTGTCATCGATGGCGAGGTTGACGGATACCTGGGAGTCGGAGCAGAAGCGGCAGACTTCCATTGATTGGGAGTCCTAGGCTTTTTATTGATTCATATTCAGATGAGGCGTAAGCCAAGTGTTTGGATGACGCGGCAAAGATTGATAGAGATTCGCTTGTGCTTATTCTTGCCCCCCTGCATTAGCGCTCGATGAGGTCGAGCATCACAATAATCGGGCCTCTTCCGTCTGCCAATGGTTGCTATGTCCTGGCCTGTTGGGTTTTGTTCTTGGATATATTCGTTTATAGCATGCGGCCTGATTTTCGCAGGGTCATATTTCATTACCCGAGATGTAATGTGCTTGCCATTTGGACATTTCTGGTTTTCCTTGTGAGCTGACAGTGGTTGAGATGTTGATTGTCATCCTGCCGAATTCAGTCTTCTCCCCTGTCTAGTTCCATGCCAAAGGGACGGATTCTTTTGTGTTGTTTCCGTCGTCGCAATCTTACTTGTTTAGGGCGGGACTATAATAAATTTACGGTATTAATATCGAAAGTTACGTTATAAATTATGCGAGTTACTGCAGCGAAGAAGGAATGAGCATGTTTGAGCCCATGTGGCTATCGCCAAAAGTCATAAGACCCATAGTCGGCACCCGCAGGTTCTATATTGAAGGTCTTGATTTTCAAGATCCTGTCGCGGCGCGCATATATAGAGAACTGCTTGATTTCTTCGGGGCTAGCCAAGCGGCTGACCGGCAGTGCGCGGATTTGGTCTTCATAATGAATTCCGCTGCCCTACCTGCAGAACGGGACGGGGCCTATCGCATCCACACAGAGGGGGATTGTGTCTGCATCGAAGGCAATACGGCCACGGCCCTCCTCTATGGCCTATACGGATGGGTGCGCAGAAAGGCATGCGGGCAGCAGATCGATGACTTTGAGTCAGTGCCGAATCAGGCATTGAGAATGATTGATCACTGGGATCAGACGGATGGTTCGGTTGAGCGCGGGTACGCAGGCGAATCCATCTTTTTCGGCGTTCTGGGTTCTAATAGCCATGCTGATTTTCGTAATTTTCCTGATCGGCGCCAGGATGATCCTTTCCGAGGTGATCTGGCAAGGGTGACCGCCTATGCCCGTCTTCTGGCGTCAATCGGTATCAATGCCATAGCTTTGAACAATGTGAATGTGCGAGGCGAGGCCAGGAAACTGATTGTCGAACCATACCTCGACCGGGTTGCAGTGCTCGCCGACATCTTCGGGCAATTCGGCATTCGGGTCTTCCTGTCGGTGAACTTTGCTTCGCCCATCGATGTCGGCGGTCTGTCCACGGCGGACCCCCTTGCTGATGAGGTCTCGGATTGGTGGGAAAAGACAGTCGCTGATATATATCAGCGTATTCCCGCCTTCGGCGGTTTTCTGGTCAAAGCGGATGCTGAAGGAGAACCGGGCCCCATGCGGTACGGGCGCACACACGTCGATGGGGCGAATATGCTGGCTCGACCCCTGTCCAGGCACGGCGGCCTTGTCATATGGAGAGCTTTTGTCTATGACTGCAATCAGGACTGGAGGGATAGGAGCCTGGATAGGGCCAAATCCGCATATGAGAATTTCATCGGTCTTGACGGGCTGTTTGCTGAAAATGTCGTTCTCCAGGTCAAATTCGGCCCCATCGATTTCCAGGTCAGCGAGCCTGCCAACCCTTTGATAGGTCGCATGACCCATACGAATCTTATGATCGAGTTCCAAATCACCGCTGAATACCTAGGACAGCAGATTGACGTCAACTATGTTCTGCCGCAGTGGCTGGCAATGACCAATTGGGATACCTGTGCCCCACAGGTTGATGCACGTGTCAAGGCCGTGGTCCCGAAGCTGTGCCTGGTTTCCGCTCATACGGGTTTCGCAGGAGTCAGCAATGTGGGCATGGATGACAACTGGACAGGAAACACCCTGGCTCAGGCCAACCTTTACGGGTTCGGTCGTATGTGCTGGGATCCCGATGCAACGGTTGGCTCCATTCTGGATGAATGGATGACGCTCACCTTTCCTGATTTGCGCGGCCCGGCAAGGGAGGCCGTCAGTGAGATCATGCTCACTTCGAACAAGACCTTCAAGAACTACACCGCTCCTCTGGGCGTAGGGTTCATGGTCAAGCCCGGTTTGCACTATGGCGTGGACGTGAACGGATATGAATACGATCGGTGGGGCACGTATCATTTTGCTGACCGAGACGGAATCGGCGTGGACCGAACGCAATCAACTGGGACAGGTTTTACGACCCAGTATCATCAGGCTCTTGAGGAGCGGTTCGAGCATGCGGAAACAACCCCGGACGATCTGCTGCTCTTCTTTCACCATCTGCCTTATGACCATGTGCTTCATGATGGGCAGACGCTCATCCAGCACATCTACAGCTCCCATTTCGAAGGCGTAAAGGAGGTTGAGCGATATATAACGCTTTGGAAGAAAGTCAAAGGCTCGATTCCCCAGGCTGACTGGGAGAACGTGGCAGACAGACTCCAGGCGCAGAAAGCCGACGCAGTCGAATGGCGCGATCAGATAAACACATACTTCCATCGCATGAGCGGAGTGCCCGACAAGCTCGGCCGCAAGATTTACGCATAAGGGGGAAATACAGATGATCATTGACAATCCGGTGTTAAAGGGCTTCCATCCTGATCCATCCATGATTCGTGTTGGGGACACCTACTATATAGCCACTTCCACATTCGAGTGGTTTCCCGGCGTACGCGTCCATTCTTCACGTGACATGGTCCACTGGCAATATGTGACCAGCATCCTGAATTCCGAGAGAATGGTCAATCTGCGTGGTGACCCCTCCTCGGGCGGCGTCTGGGCTCCTGACCTCTCCTATTCCGATGGACGGTTTTGGCTGGTCTTCTCGGATATCAAGACCGTCACGGGCACCTTCAAGGATGGCACCAACTATCTGACCAGCGCCGAGCGCATAGAAGGACCCTGGACCGATCCAGTGCCCATCAACTACGTGGGATTCGACGCGTCCCTCTTCCACGACGATGACGGCAGAAAGTATCTGATTCAGCAGACCTGGGATCATCGTGAGTATCATCATCACTTCGATGGAATAACACTGACTGAATTCGACACATCCACCATGCGGCTGTTGCCTGAGACATCCAGAACCATATGGAGGGGAACGGATGTCAGGTTGTCTGAGGGCCCTCATCTTTACAAGATCAATGGGTGGTACTACTTGTTCGCGGCCGAGGGGGGCACGACTTTCTCTCATCAAGAGACCGTCTCTCGTTCGCGGACGCTTCAGGCTGGCTCTTTCGAAACCATGCCGGGCGATGAGCCTTTCCTGAGCAATTTCGATACCCCACGGTCCTACCTGCAGAAGCAGGGGCATGGATCGCTGGTGAACACCCCCACGGGAGAGTGGTATTACGCATCGTTGTGCGCTCGTCCCTGGCACCGACCCCAGGAGTCGGTCGTGGATCCTCGAGGGTGGTGCACCCTAGGTCGCGAGACATCCATCCAGAAGGTGGAGTGGGACAAGGACGGATGGCCTCACATCCAGGGAGGCCACGGAGGCAGTCGGTATGTGGAGGCTCCCAGAGATGCCCCAGTGTCTTCGCAAGAGCACGAGGAGGGCCATCAGCATGATGATTTCGAATCGGATACGCTTGGTCCGGATTGGTGTACATTACGGGTGCCCTTCAATGAAAAAATGGGCTCAGTGGGTGCAGGTTCCCTTCGCTTGAGGGGCCAGGGGTCGCTGCATAATCTTTTTGACTTGTCTCTGGTGGCCAGACGCTGGCAGGCCTTCGACTTCGACGCTCAGGTGCGGATGGATTTCGAACCGAGGTCCTATCAGGCTATGGCGGGGTTGACCAACTATTACAGCGACGCAAATTTCAGTTGGATATTTGTCACCTGGGACGAAAGGCGTAGCACGCGGGTGATTGAGGTCGCCCAATCTGATGGAAATCGTTACGTCTCATATCTCAAGGATGAAGCAATTCCTGTGCCTACGGGCGCTCATGTCTGGTTTAAAACCAAAGTCCGCACTTCGTCCTACTCCTATCAATACTCATTCGATGGTCGTCACTGGGCCACGGTTCCGGTTATCCTGGATGCGGCAGTCCTTTCGGACGACCATGTGTATAAGCAGATTGACGGTTACTTTACCGGTGGTTTCGTCGGCTTGGCAGCGGTTGATTATTCGGGTTATGGGAGCCTGGCCACTTTCAGCTCCTTTGATTACAGGGAGCTAAAGGAGAAACCATGATCAGCGGTGTGCAGATGTTCTGCTCGGAGTTCATGGGCACCGCCCTTATGATGGCCATCGCGGTCATGGTTGCCGCCAGTAGGTCGCTCCCCAAGACAGGGGCCTATCGAGCCGACTGGATCAACGCCTCGTTGGGCTGGGGTCTTGCTGTCTATGTAGGCGTATATGCGGGGTGGAGAACGGGCGGCCATCTCAATCCTGCCGTGACCCTGGCCAGGGTGGTCGGTCACTGGATTGATCCACAGGCGACCTTGAACGGTCTGGCCATGGGCAAGGGCGGTATTCCGGTCACCTTAGCCAATGTGGCCATCTTCGTTTCCGCCCAGTTCCTGGGGGCTTTCTTCGGCACCTGCCTGGGCTACCTGGGCACTCGCAAGCATTTCGAACTTCCGACCGATACAGATACCAAACTCATGGTTTTCTGCACCAAACCGGCCATACGTTCGAATTTCTGGAATCTGGCATCGGAGGCCATCGGTACGGCCATCCTAGTTACCTGGGTTTTCCTCAATGGAGGGACACCTACCCAGGTCGGGCCCTTGGGCGTAGCCCTGGTCATCACGGTTCTGGTCATGGCCCTGGGCGGGGTTTCTGGTGCGGCCATGAATCCTGCACGTGACTTTTCCGCTCGATTGGCTTACTGCCTTCTACCCATGTCCGGCAAGAAGGATGCGGACTGGAGCTACGCCTGGATACCCTTCGTCGGGCCGATCGTCGGAGCCTGCATCGGCGTGTTAGCGCCTGCCTGGATGGGGCTTCTGCCTTGATCGTCGGCATGGAAAAGCCCCTGGCCCTGTCAGGGGGTTATTACGACAGGGCCGGGGGTCGAATTGTATATGCAGCTCGAGCTCAGTAGCTGGCTGAGGTGGGCTCCTGGAAGCGGACTGTCAGCCCGCGGCCGTGGTGAAGGAACATCTCTGCGCCATGGCGGTCGACGTCGCGATGGGTGAAGAGCATGCGGATGGCGAATGCCGTCTGGGCATCATCGGGCAGGTCCAGGAAGGCCTTATGGGCATCCCAGCCATCAGCTGCGACAGCCTTGTTGGGTACGTAGGCATATCCATAGCCGTCCTCGTCCACGTAACCCAGGAAAGGCAGGTCCCATGCCTGGTGGTAGCTCAACTGATCCTTGTAGTCCTCGACCTTCTTGAGGGCTTCGTCGCTGATGCCGTATTTGCGGGCGACCTCGTTGGCCTTGGCGGTCTTCGCGGCGGCATCTTTTCCGAACATGGAAGTATCAACAACAATGACTGTATCGTCTGCCATGACTGACCTTTCTGTGTGACGGCCTGCACGTGTGACAATCGACATCATGACCGTGCAGGGCCATGACCGTTCAGGTGACCGTCCATCGTCGACGGTGACCTCTGGATGCAAGATTCCTTCCACTTGCAAGAATACCAAATTTCGTCTGCGAATAGGGGCAGGGAACCGTGAGGTTCGCCATAGGTGGCTGTCATTAGTGAAGAAGAGGCCCAGCTGTGTTCTCATGCAGGGAACGATCAGCCCAGGTCAGTATCCTGATCCCTGCGATGCCGCAACAGGCACATCAGTGCCAGGCCTAGTACGGCAGTGCCGACAGTCAGTGCTACAGGCATGACTATATCTGCGCCGGAGGCGGCTAGGACCTGGGAATTCGTAGAAGATTTCGCTTGGTCACTAGAAGGCTGGTTTCCTGGTGCCGGTTTTTGGCTATTGGAACTAGTTTGATCTGGTTTGTTGGATGCATGATCGAACTCGCCTGGCTTGTTTGGTTCTACCGGCAGATTCGGCTTGTCGTGTCCTCCAGAGTTGTCAGGGTTATCGGGGTCATCTGGCTTATCAGGCTTGGCCTGGTAGGTGTTGGTGAAGGTGGGGTTGTTGCCGGTGACGGTGGCCTGGAGCCGGCCTTGCTGGTCGTCGGTGACGTGGACGTCGACCGTGGCCTCGTGCCGGTCGTAGGTGATGCCGGGCAGGCTGCCCTGGTCCTCGCGGATGGTGTAGTGGTAGTCGCCGGGCTGGTCCAGGGCCAGGTTGGTGAAGGCGATCCTGCCCTGGGCGTCGTTGGATGCCGAGCCCGCTTCAGCGTTCTTCCCGTCGTACAGGTGGAAGGTGAACTCGTTGGCCTTCAGGTCCCGGCCCTGCAGGTGCTTGACGGCGGTGATGACGGGCTTGGCCGGCTTGGCCTGGTAATGGTTGGTGAAGGTGGGGTTGTTGCCGTCGATGGTGGCCTGGAGCCGGCCTTGCTGGTCGTCGGTGACGTGGACGGTGATCTGGTGCGTGTCCTGGTCGTAGGTGATGCCGGGCAGGTTGCCCCGGGCCTCGCTCACGGAGTACGTGTAGTCGCCGGCCTCGGACAAGGTCTGGTCGGGGAATTCGACGGCCCCGTCGGCCTTGTTGGATGCCTGGGCCGGCTTGCCGCCCTTCGTGTTCTGCAGGAGGAAGTCGAACTCCCCGGCTTTCAGGCCCCGGCCGTCCAGGTGCTTGACGGCGGTGAGCCTGACCGTGGCGGGCTTGGCCTGGTAGGTGTTGGTGAAGGCCGCCGTGTCTATCTGGCTGCCCTCGCTGTCAGTCCACTGCGCAGTGGCGGTACGGTGCAACTGAGCTGCATTGGTTGTCAAAGTGATGGTCAGGGTTGCAGTGCTCTGATCATACGTCAGACCAGGAATGGAGCCGGTTTCCTGGTGTATACGATACTCGTAGCTGCCATCGTCGGGCAGAGCAGACACGTTGACAGGCACCTGGGTATTTTGGTTGTCGGCGTCTATGGTGATTTGGCTGTGCAACGCTGCGGACGGTGCGCCACGCAGGGGTTCGACAGCCAGTGTGAAGGAGTCTGAGTTGAGCCAATTCCTGCCTTGGATCTGTACTTTGACTCCGGCAGACACTTCATTGGTGTCCATTGTTCCTGTCAGGCCGCAGTTATTGAAATCCAAGGATTGGCTGGCTGTGTCCACCATATCCTCGGCCTTCTGGAACTCAATATCGTTGATGACGGCGCCCTTCATGGTTCCGCCCTCCAGTATGTCGCTGGCTGAGGAGTTTTCGCTCGGGCTGGCTCCGCTTGCCTTTTGGATTGTTGTAGTCAGGTGGGTCCAGTTCGTGTTCGGAGCGGGGTCGAAGCGCAGGTGGAATTTCCCTGCCGGTATATTGGTCAGTTCGTACTTGCCCTGGGAATCAGATTCTGTACTCAGATCATCATGTGGGGTGACGACCGACTTGGCGGGCTTGTCGTCAGTATCGTTGAGCAGGGTCACTTTGACATCTTTAAGCAGAATATCGTCCGAAGAGCGGGTGCCGTCCCCATCGCGGTCGTACCATACGATGCCACTGATGGAACGCTGGACAACCATGGCCTGGGCCGGCATTTGGTTCAGGGCATTGCCCCAGCGATTCCGATAGAGGTCGCCGGAGGAGTTGTTTCCGGGATTTATATGGAAAGTAATGTCATAGCGGAATTGGTTGGGCTGCCCATCGATGATGAAGGCCCAGGCGACCACGTTTTCAGGCATTTTCACTTCGCCACTTGTTGGGTTCAGGTCAGCCACGTCCCAAGAGAGGTAATCCTGGGATTGTATGGAACTCGTGTCATTCACCCGCCATCGAGAATCTGTGGTGTAGCGGATGGTGATTCGGCTCAGACTAGCCCCCGCCGAAGCTTTTATGCTCATATCGGCAAAAGTGGGTTCCCCGTGGAAGTCGGGTTTGCCGCTTGTCTGTTTGTACGGCATGATGTCGATGGCATAGTGATGTTGCTTGCCGCTGCCTGAGGTGCTGCTCAGCATGTTGGTGAAGCCGATTGGTGCACCGGCTTCATTCGTATCCTGTACGGCCGAAGTGGAAAGGCTGGTGGTGTTGGTCCGCCAAGCGTGGATAGTGAAGGAGTCGGCAGTCTTCAAGTATGTGTTGGGCTGGGACATATTCTGTTTTGACTGAACTGTGGCAGAGGTCGTCAGGTCTTCGTTGGAGCCGATGTCTTTGCTGGGGTCAGTCAGGTCGCCCAGGGAGGTGGAGAAGTGGATGACGCGGTTGTTGCCGTCCACAGGGATGTTCGTCAGTGTCCAGGACAGAGTGGTGATTCCGGTTACGGGGTCCGTGCTCACTGATGGCTCACAGGCGGTTCCGCCCTCTATGTGGCCCATTTCAGGCGTGGCTTCCGTATATGTGCCACCCAATCGGGCGCTGCCGGGGATGTAGTGGAGCTTTGCCGGTAGTTTGTCGGTGATGTAGAGTTCAGTTTTGGCGCCCTTGTTGGCTTGGGAAGCTGATGTGCCGGTGTTGATGGTTAGCCGCCAGTCAACGAACCGTTGATCGCTGTCTATGTCAAAGTATTCTTTGGGTTCGGAATTGGTGCTTGTTTGTGCTACGGCGTTGGAGATGGTGTTGGTTTCGCCGGCTACATAGAGGCTGTCCCCGTGTTCATTGCCGCCGGTGTCTCCGCCCAGGTAACCGTTTATTTGGTCATAGCTGGCCTTGGTATAGCCTCCGACCGACGTGGCTAAGACGGGAGATTTGATTTTGGCCAGTTCGTAGGGGTTCTGTTGCTTGGCCCAGTCCTCCCATTCCTGATCGCTGGAGTTCTCGGGGCTTAGCCCGGCCATAGCTGCTAATTGGCTGCGGGTGAAAGTGCGCGAAACTGATGTCAGCTGGGCTACCGAACCTACCTTGGCATCGGGGAGGACGTTGATCACAAATCCGCCGAAGCCGAATCGGGAATTCTCTTCGGCAAAACTGGTGGGCGCGGCGGTGTGCCCGCCCAGCAGCATGCCTACAACCGTGCCATGCTTCTTTGCATCCTCCTGTGTGCTATAAAAGTTCAGATCCTCTATGTCGGCATTGGCTTGCTCAGTGTCATTTTTCCAGTCCTTTCCGTCGGGTTTAGTGGCGTACATGACCAGTTCCTGTGACGGGTTTTGATTGTTCGTTGACTCGTATTTATCGTATTTGCTGTTCTGCCAGATGCCATTGACCCAGGGAATATCCAGACCTGCGGGGTCCGGAAGTTTAACGACCTTTGGGTCGATCTTGACCAAGGACATTCCCAGCAGAGGCAGATCGGCCTTGCTGGTTTTGAAGTTGAAGCCGGCCGTTACCCGCACTTTGGTCCCTGCGACTGCTGAGTCGGTTCCCCGTAGATTGTCAGGAGCAGTCCACCACCCGCAGTCCACGCCGTCATCAAAATAGTTGGAAGCCGTCATGCAACTGTACTGAATGATGTTGCTGATGCCTGCCTTTATTGTGCTGGAACCTTGCGTGAAGATGACGTTGTGCCACATGTCATCGGACTGGTCGGTTTGGTTTGACGTGTCCGTGGGGCCGGTGGCAGAGGGTAAAGACTGGTTTGATAGCGATTTCGCACTCAGGTTGCCGTCGTCGACCTTGCTCTGCAAGCTGAGACCGGTCTGTCCATAGTAGTTGGCCACGTCCTTGCCGCCGACAGTGGAGGGGTTGAAGACATATAGGTAACCAGTGGAGATTTCGGCCACTTCCTGTCGCGTGCAGTCAGTCGAGGCCAGTGCAGGCGTGCACTTGGCGTCTAGTGCATAGGTGTGTCCCAAGTAGGGGAAGGGGTCGTTGGTTTTATAGTCCTTCAAAGTCAGGTCCAGCTTGAGTCCCTGGCTGTTGCGCTGTTCAGCCACGGTGTATTGACCATTGCCTTGGACTTGGTCCTTCCCAGCCGTGCCACCCGTGGATCGGGCATAGCCATAGTTGCTGAGAGTGGGTCTCCAGCCCTGATCGCCGGTGTTGCGCCCGCTGTTGTTGAAGTCGCCGTCGATGGTGCCGATGTCCCAGAAGTAGGGTTGCAGATCCTCTATCTTCGGGTAGGCATCTCCGCCAGCGGTTTGCCACAAATTGCTTAGTGACAGGGAAAAGGTAATGGGGCCAATGGGAACCTCCAGACCCTTGAGACCCTTGGTTCGATCGGGCCAACGCATGTCAACGGCCCAGTTGAACTTGCTGATGATCCCCTTGCGCTTACCCAGCTCATGGTTGGGGTAATTGCTGGCGGCTGGAGTGTTGAAGTCGAAGGTTTGGTTGCCGGAGCCTTCATTGGTTCCGCCAGTGATTCGCAGGTTCAGATTAAGCTTGGCCGACACGGTGACCTGATCGGATGTGGCTGAAGCAGGATCGGTCTTGGTGGTGGTATTCGGAGCGCCCCAGGCTTGGACCTCGGGGGCGAATTTACTGCCATTGGGCATGCTTCTGACCCGGAGGACCAGAGTGACGCTGGAGGATCCCGGAATAACGGTAGACAAATTCTGTGGGGCGGTGAGTAGCCTGTAAACGGTAAGCACCTGTGTCGGATGACCGTCGATGGTCTCTGTAGTTTGCTTTGGCTGGTATTCCGGCGTAGTGTCCACCCAGCCCATGGAATCCACATCAAAGGTGACCTGATTCTCAGGTTGGTTCAGTCTGAATTGGAAGCCTATTCGGCCTCGGCGATAACTGGTTGTCTCGCTGCGGGTATTTACGGCGAAAGAGTAGGTGTAGGACATCTTATCGAAAGTGCGCACTATATCATTGTCTGCGTCGTGGTCGTCGCCGGGGTTGTTGTCGTTGTCGAAAGGAGCCGTGCCGGTGGAGCGGGAGGCCTGGGAAAGTGTGGTGACCACGGCATCGTCGGTGTCCAGCATATCCTTGATTACCGATTTGGCGGTCGGCTTTCTGCTGGGTTGTATGGGCGCGGCCTGGTTCGGAGGAGTCGACTTCGACTTTTGAGTGGTTTGGGCTGTCCCGGACGCGGCAGTGTCTGACTGCGGAGTCGAGCTTTGGGTCGACGTGGATGACACCTGGTTTGTCGCAGTAGCCTGCTGTGCATGTGTCGTTGCAGATGTTGATGTGGAGGCGATGGTCTGGGCATCGGCTGTCTGTCCACTGTCGGCTATGGCCATAGTGGGTATTAACGTGGCCATAGCCAACAGGCCGACCAGGACTTTTCCGCTCAAATTACCCTTTGCCACGTTTCTCCTTTTGAGCGCCGACGACCGCTTGGGGCGTCGGGCCGGGCATTCCCTTCAGGTCATCCGGTCGACTGTCTACGATGGTTCTCGAGTTATTCGATATTAGTTATATCGAACAGTATACAAATTCATTGGCTATAATCGCGCTATTGCTGTGCGCCTCCGGAGAAAAGGGCCAACTATGAACAGAGCAGGGAGGCCCGCATGAGCGAACGGGATCATCATGAGCTCTCGTTGGCTGATTTTTCGGGTCATGGAATGCGCGAGCGGTCGGCTGTCTACGGGTTCTTCATCATCATGGGCATAGGCACTTCGGCATGGATTTCTCGACTGCCAACAGTCAAGGCCAGCCTTGGTCTGCAGCCTTCGGGCCTGGCTCTGATGACCATCCTTGGCGGCTGCGGCGCTCTGGTCGGTATGCTGGTCTCAGGGGTTCTGACCGATCGGCTGGGAGTGCGTCGGGCCATGCTGCTGGCAGCCTCCACCTGGTGTCTGGGCATGGTAATCGCGGCACTGGCCGTCACTCTGCGGTCAGTGCCTGGGGTGGTTCTAGGGCTGCTCTTTAATTCGGCGGGGATCAGCCTCTGGGGAACGGTCAACACTGTCGAGGCCGGCGCAGTGGAGCGCTTCTCCTCTCGGTCGATAATGCCGCGCTTCCACGCCTCATATAGCCTGGGCATGTTTCTTGCCCTGGGACTGGGCTCGCTCCTGTCCCATCTGGGTGTAGCCATAGGTGCCCACCTGGCGGTCAATGCGTTGATTAGCCTGGCTCTGGTGGTCGTCTGCGTCCTGCTCTGCCCGGCTCAGCCACTGGGTGATTACAAGGGCGGCGCTGACGAGGAGCGTTCGGATCGGCAGGCGGGGGCAGGGCAATCGTCCGCCTTCGGCAAGCAGGTGGCGGCCTGGGGCGATGCCCTGGTTCTCATGCTTGCCCTGATCAACGTGGCCCTGGAGGCCAGCGAGGGTGCCGTCAACGACTGGAGCGGCGTTGGCCTGGTCGATGCCTTCGGTGTCCCTGAGTCTCAAGCCGGTCTTGCTCCCACGATCTTCGCTGCAGCCATGATTGTCTCAAGGTTGCTGGGGACGCATCTGATCGAGCGACTGGGGAACATGCGCTCGTTGATCCTGACCCTCTTGGTCTCGGCTCTGGGCATCCTGGTCTACGCTCTTTCGCCCTCTTTTGTGTTGAGCCTTGTGGGCACTGGGATCTGGGGGGTCGGAGCTGCTTTGGGCGTGCCAATCGTCACCACTTTGGCAACCAGGGATCCGGCCATGGCGGCTCAGCGTGCTTCGGTCATCTCAACTGCCTACTACGGAGTCTCCTGGATCATTCCTCCGGCTATCGGGTTTCTGGCCGATCATACCGGTGTCAGGCCGGCCCTGTTGCCTTTGGCGTTCTTGCTGGCGGCGGTTACCCTCCTGGTGCCCACGGTGTCCAGACTCACTCGGCAATGATGCTCTTCGGTTGGCAAAAATCCGTCAACCGGTTGTCGGGCGAATACAAGAGATGGAGATCGGCAGTATGGTCTTTGGGCAGATACTCGGATTCAAACAGTCGTTCCCAGATATTGCCGTACACGTCAGTGAATTTTATGGCCACAGCAGCCAGTCGGCACCTGCCCTGAGGATCGCCTTTGTCCAGAAACCGGGGGGATTCGAAGATGTCCTTAGGGCAGATGGTAGGCAGGCTCCAGACAAATCTTTTGTCAGGATCCATAGATATAACCCAGTCTGCTGTTGGCAGTGTCCGCCAGGCATGATGATATCCGAATCCAGGCACCCCGTAATAGTTGATCGTGTTGTTTTTAAGGCTGATCGGTCGTAAATGAGAATTCTTCAGCAGATCCCAGTGGACCAGGATTGAGACCTGGCGGATGGTTCCCTCGCTGTGGTTGGTGATAATCAGGTGCTCGTCGGTCCCGTCTTTCTGGTCTTTGTCTTTGACTGTCTTGGACTCCCAGACATCGACTCGGGAGGCCTGTTTGAACATGGTTTGGTAAAGGTCGTAGCTGCGACGTTCATCGTCCTTGGCGAAGGTTCTTCTCGTCTGCCGGGCGGAATACACAATGGTCGCTGGAATCGCCACCACAGTGGCTATGGCTGTAATGGAGTTAATGATGAGATTAATAATGTCGATGATGGGCATGGGCACTCCCCTAAATATCTGCAGCATACTCCAACACATGATTGTACATCGTTGTTATAAGCGATCCCATGCAGTCTGAAGGGCGACCGTCAGAGGGGAAGATGGATGCCTTTCCCTGCCAGGTTCTCCAAGCATTCCTGCAGATAGGCTGCATCGTGCTCGGGGAAGATGGGATCCGTCAACGGCACGGCAGTTAAATCCTTGTATGGTGGGCAGTGCCTGCCGCGGTAAAGCGGGTCGTGCCAGGCAGGATCAGGATGGTAACCGCGCTCGCGCATCGTCGCCATGACCAGCAGATGAAATTGAAAGAGCTTGTATGGGGAGTGGTGAAAGACATAGTCAACGGTTGCATGCCGTCGACCCCAACCCAGGCCCCGCAGTGCAGTGATCTCCCGATGCTGGCCCAGCAGCTGCTGTCTGGGAAGCAGTCGGATCAGATCCTGATGCCACAATCGCATGACGCCCCCTCGTTGGGGCCACAAGCGAACCCCTCCTTCAGCCTAGCCGCTTGCATTGCTATGAGGCGGATAAACGAGGGAGGGGTTGGGGCTATTCCCTACGGCAATTCCTTACTGGGCGATGAATCCACCGTCCACAACGAATTCAGCACCCAGCGCGAACTTGGATTCGTCGCTGGCCAGGTAGACGCAGATCTCGCCGATGTCCCGGGGTTCGCCGATATGGCCCAGGGGCGTCAGCTTGCTCATCCTGTCCTCAAGGCTCTGGCTGATCAGAGGGGTCTTGATGAATCCGGGATGGACCGAGTTGACGCGAACGCCGTAGCCGTTGTTGGCGGAATCCAGGGCGGCGGACTTGGTCAGCAGCCTGGTGCCGCCCTTGCTGGCGTTGTAGGCTCCGGCCCGGCTCAGGCCCACGAATCCCTCGATGGAGGAAATGTTGATGATGGATCCGCCGCGGCCCTTCATGACCCTCATGCCATGCTTGGTGCCCAGGAAGGTCCCGTTCAGGTTGATGGCGATGATCTTCTTCCAGTCATCGTAGCTTTCCTCGTCCATAGTGACGCCCTTGTCGCCGACGCCTGCATTGTTGACCACAGTGGTCAGCTGGCCCAGTTCCTTTTCAACAGTGTCGATGGTGGAGATCCACTGGTCCTCATCAGTCACGTCCAGGGTGTGGAAGACGACCTGTCCGGGGTGCTCCTGCATGAGGCTGCGGGAGGCATCGCTCTCCTTGATGTCGGTAAGGGCCACCTTGGCTCCCTCACGGACGAAGCATTCGGCGATGCCCACGCCCATGCCGCCGGTTCCTCCGGTGATGATGGCTACCTTACCTTGTAGACGATCAGTCATATCCACTCCTTTATAGAGATGTGCTGTCGTATTCCATCCTATGGGATGGTATGCCCACTTTGATGGCCGACGTACGGATGATCCCGGTTCGCTATTTCTCCGAAGTTATCCTTGGGATGCCAACAGTTCTGCGGGGTCACAATATATTTTCCGCTGAAACAGTGCACCTCTTCTGCTGACTGGGCTGCGCTTAGACGTCGAGCAGATGGCGATAGAGTTCATGATCCACAGGTCGGTCAAGACCGAGGTTGGTGATGGTGACAGGTACTCGGCCTTTGCCGTCCGGCCCTGGTTTCTCCGCGGTCTGCGATGGCCCTATCTCGGTGACATGGCCCAAATAGTAGTAGCGACGGTCTGCCGCCTCTTGTCGGCGCATGACGAAAAGCGGAATGAAGTGAGTCTCTTGCCAGCCTGTCTGTCCCAGGCCCTGACGCATCCACTGAAATTCCCTGGATTCGGGTCTTCTGTGATTCTTACTGAACCAGCGTAAGGTTTGATCACTCAGGAACTGGTCCTGGTACTGGCTGTTGGCGTACTTGATGAAGATGGGCATGGTGCCTGTAGTCCGATCCACCATATATCCGCCAATGCTCTGGCCGTTGACCTCGTGATCCCAGCCCAGCAGGCGCACGACTTCGGCCATAGTGTATTGCCTTCCTCTAAGGAATCCGTGCTCAGACTGCAGTTCCTGGGCGGAGACATCCCCGAGCGCATCCTGGCAGTTGAGCAGTCCGGTTTTCAGAGTGTCCACAAAAAAGTTACGGAAGGTGCTGTGCTCTTCGATCAGCCCGGCGAAGGTAGAGTTGAGTCGGATGGATCCGTTCTTCATACGGCTGATTAGCGGAAGACCGCCGAACCGGCGGGCTTGGGTCGGTGTGAAGTAACTGCCGTCCAGGACTCGCAGAGCCGATGCGATCTGGGTGGGATCCCGATAGGACTGCGGAAATCGTTCATTCAGGGCAGCCTTTAGCCTTCCAACGTCGGTCGGTGTGTTTGCATGCTCGCTCCTGGACAGTTGGCACAGTTGCTCGAGGATGACAAGCTCCTGAGGCCTTAAACCAGGTAGCAGGACTTCGGTGGCCAATTTAAGAATGCCTGTTTCGGTTGTGCTGACAGGATCAGGCGGAGTGCCATCCTTGCCCAGGTTGCGCTCGCGAGAACGTACGAAAGAGTGATAATCACCCAATTTGGCGGCCATGGTACGCGTGAGCGATGGATCATGAGCATGGACGTCAGTGAGCATAGGGATACGTCCTAGTTCGAACCTTAACTGGCGATATGCTTCAGTCAACTTTTTCATAGCCGACCAATCTGCTGTGTCCAGAGATCGCAGGATACGTGTCCGTGCGATGGGGTCGAAGCTGATGGATGACAGGCCTATGGTATGGCGTTGCAAGTTGCGACGGGCCATGTCGCGATCGCCTGTATTCCCGTACAGGGCCACGGGGATCAGATAGTTGTTTGTGT
This sequence comes from Bifidobacterium asteroides, assembly GCF_009683175.1. Classification (GTDB taxonomy): domain Bacteria; phylum Actinomycetota; class Actinomycetes; order Actinomycetales; family Bifidobacteriaceae; genus Bombiscardovia; species Bombiscardovia asteroides_H. The sequence continues at coordinate 264,289 of NZ_WKKW01000002.1, read as the reverse complement.
AGTTGCCGATGAAGTCTATGACAACGACGCTCTCTTTATGATCGTAAAGCCGCAGTCCTCTTCCTAACTGCTGGGTGAAGACTATGCTGGACTGGGTGTTGCGGAGCATGACTATCTGGTTGAGCGCCGGAATATCGATGCCTTCGTTAAACAGATCAACGGTGAAGATGTAGTCCAGGTCGCCGTTTTCCAAGTCCCGGATAGCTTTATTACGTTGCGAAACGGGGGTATCCCCGGTGACTGCCTGAGTACGATAGTTTCGCTCGGCCTGCTGATTGGTCTCATTGTTGAACAGCTTTGACAGTTGTTGAGCCTCTTCGCGTCTGCTACAGAAGACGAGGCCGGTGATCTGCTGATGGTAGGGGCTGTACTGCTGCAGCACATCGATAATGTATCTGACCCTGTCGGGGGTGGCCAGCTGCCCTATTTCATATGTCAACTGGCCGCGGTCTCGGCTGTGTCTATCATCATTGACGGTGATGCTTGGCCGGTCATTGCTGCTAGCGGGATCGGACCCCAGATATTCGGCCACACCGTAATAGTGGAATGGACAGAGCATACCCTCGTCCAATGCTTTCTGCAGTCGTATCTCGTAGGCTACGTTGTATCCGAAGAGTTCGAAAATGTTGAAACCGTCGGTGCGCTCAGGGGTAGCTGTCATGCCTAGAATGAAGTTTGCTGCGGAGAAGTGGTCGATGATTGCTTGATAGCTTTTAGCTCCGGCATGGTGAACCTCATCAATAAGAATGTAGTCAAAGGCATCAGGTGAGAACTCTTTCAGAATATCCGGACGGCTCATGGTCTGCACCGTTGCAAATAGGTAGCGTCTGTCCTTCTTTTCGTCCTTCTTCCTGTCGCTGCCGGTATATAGACCGGTTTCCTCCTTGGAACAACCCAGAATTTCCTGATAAGAAGACTGTGCTTTCTCCAATATCTGCTCCTGCTGAGCCAGGTAGAGCATCCTGGCCGGACCGACCTGCTTGACATCCAGGGCCGATAGGTAGGTTTTACCTGTTCCTGTGGCTGAGATAATGATGGCCCGGTGCTCGCCCCGAGCTCTCAGTTCTCTCAGGTTCTTCAGAGCCTCCCGTTGCATGGAATTGGGGCGTATGTGTCTGTGCTGGCGTGCGGTCTCGAGTTGTTTTCTGGGTGGGGCGTAACGGCGAAAGTCCTCTTCATATTGCTCGATCCAGTCTTTTGTCAGAGGCAGAGATTCAGCCACTTGTCGATTAATTTCATGGCTGATTTGGTCGATCAGCGTTCCCCTGTCCAGAGAGGACAAGCGTAGGTTCCACTCACGTTGATTCGTCAAGGCCTGTTGGGTGAGATTGGAGCTGCCAATATAGAGGTCATAGTATGGTTTGCCGTTTTTTAGGTGCTTGGCAAAAATATAGCCTTTAGGATGGAAGGGTTGGCCCCCTGGTGTGACTTGGTCGGTTGAATACTCTGACTCTGATTCCTGTTCGCCTTGCCAGACTCTTACGTCGGCCCCGGTAACGTCCTTGAGTTTGAGCAGCTCCCAGAAGGCTCTTGGAGGATTGAAATAGTTTTTAGTGGAGGTGATGATCCGTCCAGGTCGGCTGCCAGGTCTGGCTTTCTGGTTTTTGAACTCTTGGAATAGAGAAAGCAGGGTCTCGGCGGATACGAAGGCGACTGAGATGTCGAAAGTCTCGCTTTCCTGGAGTTCTTGGCAAAGCGCGTCCTGCATATTATCACCAGGTTGGTTGGTGATCAGCCGGGGTGTGAAGTCTTGGGTTCCAGAAGATATCTCATGAGTCGGATCGTTGCCGATAAGGCCTGTAACCACGCCTTCTAATATCGATGTTGAATCAGGATCTATTTGCAGATGAATGTCGGCATTCAAATTAGAATCCATATTTTCCTCGATTCCTTTGCAGGTTTCAGTTTCCCCGGTTTGACCGACTCGACGGATTGGATCTTCGGGCGTTCATTGGTGATCATGGTGGTGATTCGCAAAGCACTGATCCATGGCCGTAAGGATGGCCTCGGCCGGCCTGTCGGCTGGAGCCCAGTTCAAAGATGGAAGATTTTTTGGAGCCAGCCAGCGAAGAGCTCGGTGTTCGCTGCGTTGCGGCCGTCCTTGGATAAGGCGGCAAAGTTGAATACAGAGGGCGATGCGGCCGAACGGATAGGTGTACATGGTCGTGCAAACTGGTTCCAATACCTGAACCGTGCAATCAAGTTCCTCGAAAATCTCACGACGCAGGGCTTCCGAGGGTGATTCGCCGAGCTTGATCTTTCCTCCAGGAAATTCCCAACAACCTTCGAGGGTACGGCCTGGTCCACGTTGAGCGCATAGGATCAGCCCGTTTTCAAGAATGGCTCCGCCTGCTACGCTTGTTGTCTTTGTCCGATTGGTCCGCATCGTGGTCATGAGTGCTCAATCGCCTTTCCGCCTTTGGGCGCCAGGTCCAGGATACAACTAGTTGACTTCTAATAAGTGTTCAAAAGCCAAGGTCTATGACTGTGGAGAGTATAGGGATAACCCGTCCGCTGTGTAGGGGGGGCAATGCAACGAAGGCAGGGCGGCGAAATGGTTGTGGGGCCGATTGCTGCAGGGCTCGGTCAGGCGGTTTGAGTGGCCGGCTTTCGTGTACCCTTCAGAGGAATAATGCCCAGGTACAAGGCCACTACCATGATCAGGATGCTCAGACCGAACATAATGATGTAGCCATGGGGCTGGTCAGCGATGGCGCCCCAAAAGAGAGCGGCGAAGGCTGAGGCCAGGGACCCCACCATCTGGATGCGGGCATAGATGTTGGTGTAGTCACGCGAGCCGAAGACCGCTGTAACCAGGATTGGCGTCTGCACTGTAGTGCAGGCGTAGACCAGACCGAAGGCGAAGGCTCCCAGCAGGAGGAGTGCGGGCAATGCGGGGAAGGCGACCATGAGACAGACACCGAGAATGCCGCCGCCGATGCCGAGGCATAGCCCGCCCACGATGCTGCCGTCATTGACCATACCCAGGATGATCTTGCCGATAGCCTGGCCGGCCATGCAGGAGGAGGCGATCAGGCCCGTGTATGCTGCCATAGATGGCAGGGATGCCGCATAGGATGGCAGGAACTGGTAGATGGTCTGATTCATGGTGATCAGGCCGCAGAAGAGCGCCAGCGCCCAGAAGGCAGGGGAGTGCAAGGCCTGGGAAGCGGTCATGCCCACGGTCGACGTGGCAAGCTTTGAGTCCTTTTTGTCTTTGCTTCCATTGTCTGCGCTGTTGGAGGCAGCCTCAGCCGCAGCAGGCTCCTGGTCGATGTCGCCGTAGGGATGTAGACCCATCTGTTCGGGCGTGCCGCGAATGACGAAAATGGTGAAGGGCAGGGTGACCACCAGAATCAGGATGGCAAAGATCAGGTATCCCCGCCGCCATCCATCAGGGGCGGACCTGATGATCATGGTGCCTATCTGGTTGAAGATTACCCCGCCTATGCCGGTGAAGGCCATGCACAGGCCGATGAAGAACCCGACCCGTTTGCGGAACCAGGCGTTGATGAGCGTGGGCACTGACAGATAGAGGATGGGCGGCATGCCGATTCCCAGAACCACTCCGCATAGATAGAACTGCCACATGGCGGATGATCGGGACATGCCCAGGCAGCCCAGTCCGGCCAGGATGGTGCTTGCCGTCAGGACGATGCGTAGATCGTAGCGGTGCATCAGCCATCCGGCAACCGGCAGGAAGATGACCATGGTGATGCTGAATATGCTGAAATATCCGGTGAATGCGGCCTTGGGAACATGGAAATAGCTGCTGACAGGAGTGAAGAAGATGCCTGCGCAACTGCAGACCAGCGATACCGGGATGGCCGTGAAGACGATGCCCGAGAGCACGATCAGGTACGGATAGACAGCCTGTTTTCGTGATGAGGGCTGTATCGGTGTCGTCGACATGACTGCGACCTTCCTTTTGCGGAATCGGGACTGGCCAACTGTTGCTTGGTTTGCATGCTCCCATTGATTTGTGGTTTGTCTGCTTTGAATGTCCACTATGGGAAAGTTAAGAACTCATTGTAGTTCAATATTTGACCCTCACCTATCGTTACAATGCAGACTATGAGGTTTTTCGTCGTCGCTGTTGTTGTCTCCTACAACCGCTCCAAACTCCTTCAGGAGTGCCTGGATGGCATAAGTAGCCAGTCCCACAAGCCTGATCAAGTCCTTGTCGTAGACAATGCCAGCGAGGACGGACCGGTGGAAGTGGTCATGTCGCACCCGTTGAAGCCTGACTTGGTTCGTTTGCATCACAATATGGGCGGTGCAGGGGGATTCGTGGCTGGAATGGCGGCGGCCTTGGCGAAGATTCCTCCTCAGCGTGAGGCCTACCTGTGGTTGATGGATGACGATGTGGTGCCGCAGCCTAATGCGCTGTCCGGTTTGCTTAATGCTGCCTCCGAGGCTTACGCCGATAACGGATCCTGGCCGGCCGTTTTGGGCTCCGAGGCTGTGTGGGTCGACGGCAGGGTGCATGGGATGAACAAGCCCCGTCGACGTCTGTCGATCAGAAGAGGCAGACCGCAGTTGCAGGCCAGCGCCCATGCCTACCAGGTCCGCTCCCTGTCCTTCGTCTCCTGCCTGGTGAACGTCAAGGCCATCCAAGCTGCAGGAACCCTGCCACGTGCCGCCTTTTTCCTTTGGAATGACGACTTCGAATACACTTCCAGACTGCTGAAAACAGGCATAGGCTATTACGTTCCTGCCAGTCGGGTATGGCATAAGACCAAGGTCTTCGGCTCCAGCGATGCCGACCCGGGTTCTCGCTTCTTTTACGAGGTGCGTAACAAGATATGGATGTTCCGATTCAGCAGGGACAATTTCACAACGATTGAATTTCTTGCACTGCTCCTTGCTACTGGCAGACGGTGGCTTCTTACCTTTATTAGGGCGCATGATCGGCGGCAGATCCAGCATTGTTTGTCTCGAGGATTCAAAGCCGGCATGTCTACACACCCTGGCAGCAACCACGACCTGTTTGTCCAGGAGCCCGAGATTCAGGCACTGATCGACCGTGCCGATCAGGGGCGGCAGGCGGTAATCCGGTAGAGCTTCGCCCGACCCTGGCTGTCGACCAGTTGGAGGGCTTGCGGAACGGGGTGGAGGCCATTGAAGATCTGATGCTGGGGGTCGTTGGCAACGTATGGTCCGCCCATGTCCGCATACCAGTCAATGTGATGATCGGTCAGGATCTTGCATACCTGTGGATCGGAGCCTATGCGCTCAAAGTTTGTGGCCAGGTAGGCATGATCATGATCCCAGTTCATATTCAGATGAGCGTAGAAGGATGTGGTGCCACCGACAGCCAACATGTATCCGCTGCCGTTCCATGGATCGGACAGGACTTGTTCGCTGGCCGAAACATGGCGGCCCATTCTCTTCATCAGCAGGAATTCATCAGTTGACAGCATCGGAGCATCGGCGTTGTTGGCTGCGAAGGCATATGTTGAGCCCAAGGTCTTCTCCATGGAGTCCAACTGCGGATTCACGGCGCAGATCAGAACAGCTACCGTGGCTGCCAACATCATAATTGGCATTGATATCATTTTCTCACCCTGAGGCGTATACCTTTTCAAGGCTCCTATGCCATGCTCCAAGGCCATGCCCATGATGGGTATGGCTACTACAGGCCAGGCAGAGAACAGTCGGCGTTGATCCTTGTACCACAGGGCTGTAAGGATCTTGGCCCAATCGGCGTGGGTGCCTGCACAGGCGACGAAGACCAGGCCCAGCAGCATGAAGGAGGACACTAGGAGCATGTCCTTTCGGCTGTGGTGCAGACAGAGGACAATCAGGGCCAGGATCAGGGCCAGGGCCAGGGGCCAGTAGACCGGCAGTCGGCGGTTGCCTGAATTGATGGGCTGCCCCAGCAGAAAGCGCACTATGGCGGCTGGCAGGTCTTCCGTGGGTTGTGCCGGGCCGCCGTTGAGATGATCCGATATTTTCCGTGCAGGGCCACGCAGGTACAAATTATGGAAGATCTTGAGGCCTATAGCCAGCAGAACCAGGAATCCGGCAGTCAGCACTCCGGCGGCCACTCGGAAACGATGCTTGTTGGTTTGGGCCAGCTGCCTCCCTGCCCTGATCAGCCAACTGAGGATCAGTGGCAGCACAAGAAGAGCGCCGGTCATCATGACCCTGAAATGGCAGAAGGATACGGCGACGACGCTGAGGAGAATCCAGGCAAGGCCGGCTAGGGATCGGCGGCCTTCCCGCCACCCGTCTGTACACCAAGCCCAGGTAAGCGCGACGAAAACAGGCAGTATGACCTGACCGGCGAACATGGAATACAAGGTGCCCCAATCCAGCAAGAGGAAGGGGAAACCCGCGCAGCATGAGGCGAGTACCGGTGTGAGCAGATCGCTCCAGGCATGTCTGCCCAGCAGGATTCTGATCAGGAAGAGCATGGAAATCGGCCATATCAGAGCAGCAAAGACCAGCCAAGTGCAGGTGACGGCGCTGACTGCGGTGGCAGGTCTGTAGGCCATCGCGCTTATGGCGGCGAACTGCTGAAATGCGATTGGGTATATTTCCCTGATGGGCGGAAGAGCATGCAGGGATGAAGCCTGACCGGTGAGCACAATTCGTGCCACTACGTTGTAGTGGAAGACCGAGTCGTAATTTTGTGTGACCTGATCCGGCGAAGGCGCGGCGTGCATCAGTCTGATGCCGATGTTGCAAGCAGCCAGTGCTGTGCCGATGATTGCCGGAAGTGCCGGAAGGAAGTGGCTCAGTCGAGGTTTGGTTTTTCCGACATTGGTAGTCAGTGCCCAGGATTCTCGGTCGACTCCATCTGAATTACGAAAATGATTGAAAAGTTGGCGTGCTAGAAGAATGATGGCAATGAGTATTATGGCTGAAAGCCCGTAGGAACGCCAGTTCCAGGATATGCCGAGCGGCTGGAAGAGTACGCCATCGATGCCGGCCAGCGCGATGGAGGCCACAGGGCCGAGTGCCGTCACGAAGATAGTTTTTCGGCTGCCCAGTGCTGCTACCAGCAGGCAGCCGGGCAGATACAGGGCTGCGATGATGAAGAGCAGCAGAGGCCAGGATTGTTGCCAGGTCATCAGGGTTGATTGCATGAATCACTTCTTTCGGCTGTCATTCACCGACTTCCCATGGAACCGGTTGAGCAGGGTGGTCATGATGGCATACAGACAGCTGCGTACTTGGTCGGGCAGCAGACGGTAGCAGGCACGAATGAGGATGTTTCTGACATATTGTATGGGGCTGATGAAGCGGTCGTGCAGAAAGTCGTTTTGCAGGCGCAGCTCGTCCCGAAACATGCGCATGCCGCCTCTGCGGTGATACATGGCCGTATCGGATCGGTAGAGAACAAGAGGTTCCTTGATGTTGCCGATATGCTCGCCGGCGACCAGCATGGTTTCCCAAAGACGGTAATCTTCAAAGCGCCCGGATTCTTCCGGATAACCGCCAACCTTGCACACGCTTGTCTTGCGAAAGGCCACACTGGGATGGTGCAGAGGGGAATGCAGGGTGGCATATGTTCGAAGTTCGGATCCTCCGCTTGGCAGATAGCGGATCCGTCCGGGAGTGCGTTCGTCATCCGAAAACTCTTGGATGGCACTCCCCAGGGCATCTAAACCCGATGAGGCAAGCAAGGGGATGAGGATGCTGAATCTTGATGGCCGGGAGATATCGTCGCTGTCCGCTCTGGCCACCAGCTCGTGCTTGCAGGACTTCAACCCGAGATTCAGTGCGTGGGCAAGTCCTCTGTTGGCCGGCAGACGCACAATCGTAAATGCGGGCATTTCCTCGGCCCTGTCGGCCTGCAGCAACTGTCTCTTCAACTCAGCTGGATACCGATCAACCAGTTGGCCTAGTTCTTTACCCAACGGACCGTCGCACACAACGACAATCTGATCGGGCATAAGGGTTTGATCGATGGTGTCGGATTTCAATGCGCGGGCGACGAAGGAGGGCCTGTCTCCGGCATAGACAGCCATAAGGAGGGAAAACGGAGTGTGACTCTGGTTCCTTGCGCTCATGGCAGTGCAGCCGCCTTTCTTCGTGGATTACTGCGTCGATTCTACATGTGCCCGGCCAGCGCAGTTCTGACTGACCCGTCCTTCTCAGTAGCTTCAGCCCCATGCCACGCATTTAGTCACGATTGTTGGTTTGGACTTGGCTGTAGCAAGACTTGCACTTCCAGCGACTCGAGGTTGTACCATCAGGCCGACTGAAGATCAAGGAAAGGTGGAACTGTTATGACTGTTGCTGATAAGACGGTGTTGATCACCGGAGCTTCGTCCGGCATAGGGGAGGCCACGGCGAGGCTGTTGGCACAGCGAGGGGCCAAGGTGGTGCTGGGCGCTCGCCGCAAGGATCGGCTGGATAAAATTGTCGACGACATCGTTCAGGCGGGTGGTCAGGCGGCCTCCATGGCTCTGGATGTGACCGATCGCCAGGCCAATGAGGACTTCGTGGCTTTCGCTAAGAAGCAGTTCGGCGGGGTGGACGTAGTATTCCTCAACGCCGGGCTCATGCCTAACTCGCCCCTGTCGGCCCTGCATGTGGACGAGTGGGATCGGACCATTGACGTCAACCTGAAAGGCGCACTGTACGGCATTGCTGCGGCCCTGCCTGAGTTCACCGGGCAGCGACATGGACAGTTCATCGCCACCTCTTCGGTGGCTGGCCTCAAAGCCTATCCCGGTGGAGCGGTCTACGGAGCAACCAAGTGGGGTCTGCGGGATCTGATGGAGGTACTCAGGATGGAGTCCGCCCAGGAAGGGACCCATATCCGCACCTCTACCATTTACCCGGCGGCCATTCGAACCGAGTTGCTGGATACCATCACGGACAAGCAGACCCTGGCCGACATGAACAAGACCTACGACAGCTACCAAATTGATCCCGAACGGGTAGCCCAGGTAGTGGCCTTTGCCATTGATCAGCCTGAGGATACCAATGTATCGGAATTCACCGTAGGCCCTACCATCCAGCCTTGGTGAATTTTTCTCCCGCTGACCTTAGTCGCCGTTGGAGGAAAGAAGACGAATGCCTGCCTGGGCCATGGTCTTTCGAGCCTCGACGCCCTGATCCTCGCTGACCGGGACAGTCAGATCCTCGAAGACCGTGACCTGGTAGCCAAGTTTTGCAGCGTCCAAGGCCGTCTCCTTGACGCAGTGGGATTCGGCGATGCCTACTACGTCCACTTGGTCAACGCCAGCTTGCGCCAGTGCATCGGCCAAGGTGACTCCAGATGCTTTGGCCGCAGCGAACTCCTGCCTGCTCTGGATTTTATCGGTGTTGTCTTCGATGCCTTCGAATCCGGAGTAGGCGGCTGAGTACTGGCCCTTTTTGAAGTGGTGGGCGATGTCCAGTCCTCGAATCTTGGGATGCAACTCCGCTCCGGGTGAGCCGGCTACGCCGTGTTTGGGCCAGGTGTCCACAAAATCCGGGTGATCGGACCAATGAGATCCGGGTTCGATGTGCCAATCCTGGGTGGTGGCCATGTAGGCGTAGTCCCCGGCATGATTGTGGACATAATCGGCGATTTTGCCGGCCGTGGCGTTGCCTCCCTCGACTCCGAGTTCACCTCCTTCGCAGAAGGTTGGTTGAACATCCACGACGATCAAAGCCTTGGACATGGTGATCACTCCCTTGGTCGATGCTGACGGTAGGCAGAGGGAATACCGGTTGAAGTTCGGCGAATATTCCTCTTACGTATCAGTTTAATTCTCGCTTCCGCGTCGGCCCTTCCGCTTGGGTGCATGTGGACAAATATGGCGGTGAAGCAGCATCTTGTGGACAAGATGATAAAGGGGATAACGGGGGAGAATAAACACGGATGTGTGAGGCGGATCCATACGGGCTTTTGGGGTGTTTGCTTGGTATTCTAAGTGCCAGGATTGTACGGAGTTATAGCCGGTGCTTCTGGGGCTGACTCTTCCATAGACTACAGAGCGGGCATCGTTCCAAGGGAGGAGATGCGGGTATGAGGATCAATGAGTTTGGGCAACCTATAGGTGATGCGATTTCGTTTCCCGGGGCCATGACGCCGGAGCCGGTCATCTTGACTGGCAGGACCGTTCTGGTAGTGCCCTTGAACGAGAATCAAGGCGATGCCTTCTATGAGCGGATTTTCAGTCCAGAATGCGACAAAGCCATCATGACCTATAGCACTCACGATCTCTATCCTGATAGACCAACATTCGACTCAGGGTTTGCATCCATGATTAATAGTCGGGATCCTCTCTTCTTTGCTATTCTCCGCAATCCGTCTGCACATGGACTCAGTGTCGGTCAGTCTGCAGATGGAAAGGATGCGGATATACGGAAGCATGTCAAGCTTCATGATTCGTCGGATCTGTTGGGCATGTACGCCTTGCACCGGATAAGGTCCGACGTGGGAAGCGTCGAGATGGGGCACGTTATCTATACCCGTGAGCTGCAGAGAAGCAGACAGGCTACCGGGGCCCAATATCTGATGGCTCGGCATGTCTTCGAGGACTTGGGCTATCGACGATACGAGTGGAAGTGTGACAGCCTCAACGCGCCCTCGCGGGCGGCTGCGCTGAGGCTGGGATTCCAGGCTGAAGGCCGGTTCAGGAACGATATGGTCTACAAGGGCCGTACTCGGGATACGGATTGGTTTTCCATATTGGACAGTGAATGGCCGACAGTAAAAGAGCGGTTGGAGACCTGGCTGGATGATGACAATTTCGATCAGGATGGCATGCAGAGGCGCCGTCTGCAAGATTGCTGAACGATTGCTGATCTGAATGCAGCCGCTTATGGTTGCGCCGCGGCATCCTTGATGAGACCGAAATAAACATTCATGGCTCGGGCTGTAGGAGTGTCATTGCGGCGCATCAGCGCAAGCGGAGTTCCTTCAAATAGCACTTTTCCGCCCGCGCTTCCGGCTCCCGGGCCCATATCGATCACCCAGTCGGCCTGGCCGATGAAGCGCAGGTTATGTTCTATGACGATGATAGTGAGACCTTTGCTGGTGATGAGTTTGCGTAGGAGAGCAATCTGCTGCAGGATATTGGATTCATGCAGGCCGCTGGTGGGCTCATCCAAAATCAGGGTCTCGCGAATCCCCTCCTTGAGTAGTCTGGCCAGCTTGAGGCGTTGCAGCTCACCGCCCGAGAGCGTATCAAGAGCCTGCCCAACGGATAGGTAAGACAGACCCACATCCTCCAGGGCCTTCATAGCTGGCCCCAGCACTTCACGATATTGGTGCATAGCCTCGCTGGCAGTCAGTTTCAGCACCTGGGCGATGCTGAGACCACGGTATCTGGCAGACAAGGTCTGCGTTGAATACCTGGTTCCATGGCAGCTTTCGCAGATAGTGCTGGTGTCGCCCATGTAGGCAATATCCAGGGTGACGACCCCCTTGCCCTTGCAGACCGGACAGGCTCCGGCAGCGTTGAATGAGAAGAGCGAGGGGGACTCGCCTGTGGCCTTGGCAAAAGCCTTGCGCAGCGGGTCGAAGACACCCAAGTAGGTCAACAGGTTGGAGCGTCCGCTGGTCTTGATTGGTTTCTGATCCAGGAGTAAGGCCTCATGTTGAGCCATGAAGCCTTCCTTAATAAGGGTGCTCTTACCTGAGCCGGCCACCCCGGTCACCACAGTCAGCATTTGCCGGGGTATCTTGGCGTGGGCTTCTCTGACGTTGTGGGCAGTGACCTTGTCTATTGTATAGAAGCCATGCGAAGGCACCGATGGTTCATTTACCACGCCTGGATTTGCCAGGGCTCTGCCAGTTGCTGTGCCGCTTCTCAGCAGAGACTGATAGTTCCCTTCAAAGACGATCCGTCCGCCTTCACTGCCTGCCCCTGGCCCCATATCGACGATATGGTTCGCAATGGCGATGAGCTCGGGGTCATGATCCACGATCACTACCGTATTGCCCTTGTCTCGCAAGCCCTCAAAGATTTTCTTGATCCCAGTCAGGTCATGGGGGTGCAAGCCAACGCTTGGCTCATCGAAGATGTAGAGGACGTCATTCAAGGGGCTGTTCAGGCAGTTGGCGATTTTCAGACGCTGACCCTCTCCTCCGGAAAGGGTGGAAGTGCCACGCTCCAAACTCAAGTAGCCCAGACCTACCGTTATCAGATTGGCTATCTTGCGTTTCAAGTCCTGCAGAATGGTCTCAGCCTGATCGTCATGAATCTTTCTAAGCCATTCCTGGAGGTCTGCCACGCTCATGGCGGAGCAGTCAGCTATGTTCAGTCCGCGGATCCTGGCTGAGCGCACCTTGGCGTTAACTCTGGCCCCCTGGCAGTCGGGGCACTGGGTGATTCGCGTAACCTCCTCCAGCTCATGCTGGTACTTGTCGTTGCTCTGGTTGATGAAGGTCTTGGTGATCCTGGGCACCAATCCCTCATACATGGCTGTCTTGTGCCAGTTGGGGCCAGGGTGTGCCGGTTTTTGCCTCTTGCCGTAGAGCAGGAAGTCGAGGTCATCTCTGTCCCACTCCTGTAGAGGCAGGTCGTTGTCAAAATAACCTGAATCCGTATACCTGGTCAGCCTCCAGCCGCCTGGCTGGAAGGTGGGAAAGTAGATGGCTCCCTGGTTCAGCGAGAGATCCATGTTGAGCAGGCGATCAAGCACCAGAGTGCGCACAGTTCCGAGTCCCTGGCAGATCGGGCACATCCCCGCAGGATTGTTGAAGGAATATGTCATGGAGTACCCGATGAAGGGCTGGGCCATACGGGAGAACAGCAGGCGCAGGGCAGTGTAGATATCAGTGTAGGTGCCTACGGTTGAGCGAGCATTGCCCGAGAGCTGCTTTTGGGTTACGACAATGGAGAAGGGCAGGTTGTCGATTCGGGCGACTTCCGCAGGCTCATACTTGGGCAGGAGCTGCTGAATGTAGGAGCTGTAGCTGCGGTTGATTATGCGCTGTGATTCGGCTGCCAGTGTGGAAAACACAAGAGACGACTTTCCTGAACCCGACAGGCCGGTAACCACGGTGATGGCCCGTTTGGGTATGGCCAGCGAGACTTGCTGGAGATTGTGTGTGGAGGCCCTATCAATAAGGATGGATTCCGTCCTCATCGGGCGATCCGCTCCTGGCGTAGCTTGGCGATGAGTCTGTTGGCAAGAGCAGTGAACTCTTCCTGCTCGTCTTCGGACCAGACCTGTCTGGCGTCTTCCTCAAGGGTCTTATGCTGTTGATCGATGATGCCGAGCATGTCCCGACCGTCCTGGGTCAGGCAGGTCTCCAGCTCTCGCCGGTCACGGGTATCGGGCGTCTGTCTGATGTATCCGAGATCGCGCAGCGTGCTCAGGTTCTTGGAGACCTTGGATCGGCTCATACCAAGTCGCTGACCAATCTGTGATGGCCTGAAGGCTCCAGTACGCAAAACAGTGAGGATATCGAACTGTTGCCAGGTGATGTCTCCTGGGTTGACCCTATTACGCTCTGCTACGAATTCGCACTGCAGATACATGAGAGCGTTATAAAGGGAAGAGGATTTATTTGATTTCATAATGGAAACTATATCATATTGGAAATTATCTATTGCTCAGGTAGTTACCTGTGCCCCGGATTCGTGCTTGTCTGACTGTATTGACTGATGAAGCCACGTCTCAGGAGGTTCAATATTGGCCTTGTGTTGTTGAAAGAGCTTCTTGCATGAGAGTAGGTGTGTGTCTGCCTGGTGGATCCCTTGATGCGGTTTAGCAATTTTCTCTGTTGGTCGCTCCAAGGTAAAGGAGGTCTGTTGGACTAAAGGCTCGTGATTTGTTGACAGCGGCGGTGGGATAGAGTGTCAACTTATCATCCTATCAGTATTGCTTAGCCAATCGGCTATGCAGAACGACGATACTGAGGCCAAAATGCTAGGTAAACCAGCATGCCCACCGGTCGGAAAGGCTGAGCTAAGGCTCTTCTTTTGCTCGAGCCTCCTGCATTAAGAACGTTGATGAATAGGTTCTTGTATTTCCTTGATTTGACAGCTAGGCTTTCTTCGCTAATAATGTAGCATGCTACATTTTAGAGAGGCGGTATCTTTTGGAGCTCTCGGAGAAGCGGCCAGAGGGGCTGGTCAAAATAGCCAACACCCTGCTGGAAAAGCACATGAATGAGTGTGTGCGGAACATCTTTCCCAATCTGACTGGTCCCCAATTCGTCATGGTCTATTACCTGTATGAGCATGAGGGCCTGGAGGTGACGCAGAAGACGGTGGGCGACAGGTTCCGTTTGAGCCATCCCACGGTTCGGGGAGTTGTCAAACGGCTGGTCAAGGCAGGATGGCTGACGGCAAAGCCACAGACTGATGACCGACGTCAGATGGTTCTTGAGCTTACCGGACATGCACGCAAGGAGCTGAACGCCCACCAGGTCGAGATCCGGCATGCATTGGAGGCCACGGGCAAGCTTGCCTTGAAAGGGTTCGATGAGCAGGAGAGCAGACAGCTTGTCGGCTATCTGGAACGAATCATTAGAAACATGGAATCCTGATCTGCCTTAGTTGGATCAAACAAGCTTCGGACCGAGTCGGTGAAGGACGGGGATGATGCGGTATGAATGAGGATGGCGGCAAAGGGGAAGGAAGCCAAGGCGGGACTGAGGGAAATCGCACTGCGATGGTGGGCACGCTTTTGGCAGGGGCCTTCCTGGCCTTGATGGCGGAGACTTTCCTTAACAATGCTCTGCCTACCATTATGGCGGAATTCCATGTGTCCCAATCCACCGCACAATGGCTGAGCACCTCCTATCTGTTGGTGGTGGGGCTGATGATACCTGTATCGGCTTGGGTGTTTTCCAACTTCCGGTCCAAGCACACCTTCATGGCCATGATGGGTATTTTCCTGATGGGCTCCCTGGTCTGTGTCTTCTGCGAAGGGCATTTCCCGCTGCTGTTGGCGGGCAGAATCATTCAGGCCGTGGCAGCCGGATCGTTGATGCCTTTCATTCAGAATGTGGTACTGCTGCTTTTCCCGCCGGATAGGCGCGGTGTGGCCCTGGGCGTGGTGGGCCTGGTGGTGGCCTTGGGTCCGACGGTTGGCCCCACGCTCTCAGGGTTTGTTTTGGAGCACTGGTCCTGGAGGGCCTTGTTTGTGCTGCTTGCTGTCTTGAGCGCCGCGATTCTGGTGGCCTCGTTCTTCCTGGTCTATACGGTCAACCACCAGGCGAGAACTCGGCTGGACGTGCCTTCCGTAGTTTATTCCTGCCTGGGTTTCGGGCTCATTCTGTACGCCCTGTCCGCCATTGGAGACGCGGGTGGTGCGTCAGTGCTTGACCTGGGATTGCTGCTTGCTGGCGTGCTGGTAGTAATCCTGTTCTGTCGGCGTCAGCTTCATCTGAAGTCTCCGCTGGTGAATTTGCGTGTTTTCATGAATGCCACCTTCAATCTGACCAGTCTGCTGAGCACCCTGAGCAACATTGCCATGGTCGGAGTGGAGCTGGTGCTTCCCCTGTACTTGCAGAATACGCGCGGGTCAAGCGCGCTCACTTCTGGTCTGGTCATGCTGCCAGGAGCCATTGTCATGGGCATATTCAACCCCCTCTCTGGTCTGATCTATCAAAGAATCGGAGCGAGGAAGATTTCCCTTTTGGGGTACACGGTGCTGCTTGCCGGAACCTTGCCGATGATATGGTTCGGCACTACTACCAGTCTTATCGTGATCGCCTCCTGCTATGCTCTGCGCTTGGCAGGAGTGGCGCTGGTCATGATGACCACCTTCACCGAGGGCATCAACGCATTGCCCGCAGAACTCACGGCCCATGGCAACGCGGCTGCCTCGACTGTCCGCCAGGTGGGCGGTTCACTGGGTACGGCCGCAGCCATGATGATTGTGACCATCGGCACTCAGCGCGGCAGTCTCAGCGGAGCCACGTCAGCCCAGGCACTCGACCAGGGCTACCAATGGGCCTTCATCTTCCTCACGCTCGTAGCCCTAATCGGTCTATGCGGCTCTCTCTTCCTCAAGCCGCGCAAACTGACGGGCGAGTAAGAGGAAAAATTTTGTGCATTTACTGGATAGTCTCTTTCAGATGCTGTTCGGTTGACTAGCAAGTGGGAAATGCTGCGGACGTAAAACGACTATTGCCCAGGGTGAGGCCATGAATTCGATAGGGAAGGGAAAAGCGCTTCCAAATACGGGGAGCAGGAAGCCTTCGGTGTCGGTGAACAATATGTGTTTGTGGCGGTACTCGATAAATTCATACGAGGGTTGCTGATCGGCGACAACGTGATTCTTCGGTTTTCGAAGGCTGAGAGCCATCGATCGTTGATCGGTGAGTGCCTTACCTTGTCGTGGTTGACCATGATGTGGTAATCGTCGTCGATGGAGATGAGCCCTTGGTCAAAGGCTCGGTCGTGGAGGGCATTGAGCAGCAGGCCGTTCGATGCGGCAGTTTTCTCGGTCGGGGTTGAGGCTTTCCATGGTTTGACATGGCTGACAATCAGCATTGAAGGTATCTGCATGCCGGTGATGCAGCATGTGCACTGGTAGTTCAAGAGCAGTGAATTGCGGAAGTAGGACTGGTTGATCCGCTGAATCGTGGTCGCTTCGCGCTCGCCGCCTTCGGGATTGGGCTTGTCAAGCAGCATTTTTGTTGCGGTTTCGAGCGGGGAATATCGGTCAGAGGCCAACGGTGCTGGGTGGAAGTGTTGTTTGCTGGCTTGCAGGAGTGCGTGTTGGAGCAAATCGAGGCACTCCGCCATGAAGGCATCAGGATTTTCTGCGTACCATTGCCAGACTTGGGAATCCAGCTTGCTGCCATGCTTCATGCCCGCCTTGCCTTGGGCCCTCCGATTGACGTCATGGGCTGCGATGTTCCAGATTTTCAAGGCAATAGAGTCGGGAGTGCGATGCAGGAATGACGCCAGACGCTGTACGTCTAGCCCATTGTCGTCACACTCCCTGGGCTCAAGCACCCTGTTGACTGTTTGCAGACGCTCCAAGTGCTGTTTTATTCTGGCTATATTGCTTTGTTCCTATGCGCACTGTGGAGGGAGAGGGACGGATGACAAGGGAGTTGGAGCTTTCGCCACGGCACGGTGGTGATTTGGTCTCTGTTGAGTATTCGCTGGAGCTTGCTAATGACAAAGGTATAGAGGCTGGATTCGGCGCTGATAAAACGACCGAAGATTTTGGTGATGGAATCTATGTGGAATCCATTGAAGAAGATGCTGCAAGTGGCCATGTGCAAGATGACGCGCAGCTTGATTACAAGATCGCTGCGGCTTGTGGAGTGGTTGCGGGTTTATGTGATTCGATTTTTGTTGGCAAGTTCTCTCTGGACAAGGCGAACGAGTGGGGTTCGGAGAAAGTCAATGAATTCGTGGTTTGGGTGGCAAAGCAGCATTCTGGTTTTAAAGGGGAGTCCCTGCGTGATGCCATTCATTTCCTAGAAGATCAATATCCTTTTGTTGGTGATAAGTACACGGCCGAATTTGGCGGCGGTTTGCAACATCATCTCAGAGACTTTTCTCACCACTTCTCCCTTGAAGGATTGGTGTTCTCGATACTCACTCAATTTACAGGAAAGGTATACGGCACCAATCAGAACGGAGATTTCATTGCAGTCCCGGTGGAAGAACACTGGTTTAAGGAAGGTTTGATCGGCGATACTGTCTGCGAAAAGCTGTTCTTAGGCACGGTGCAATGGTTCTTTCACATGGCGTCAGACGTGTCGGGGTCAAGTTCGAATCCCGGTGAGGGCACGGGAATACCTGGGCCTTTTCTTTCTATTATTAAGGAATTGTCCGCCTTGCCCGTGTTTAAAAACGCCATGGATTCCGGCATGGGGTTACGGAAACTTCTTTCCAAGATGTTCAATGGGACCTTATTCGCTCAAGTTGACGATGAAGGTCGTAAAGTCCTTCGTAGGTTTAACCTGCGAACTGAAATCGGAATTGTGCATGTACTGGGGCGTCAGGCGCTCCCAGTGTTGCTGAATGAGTGCCTGACACGGGGCTGCTATTTTCTTCATCATCTTTATCTGGAAATGAAAAACAATGAAGTCGACTCTTTGGACGACCTGTCACAGCTGGATATGGGTGTGGTCCTTCCATTCAATAATTCCAGAGTAGTCCGCATGGTATCCATTGCTTCGGCTACCTTTACTGCAGTGGATCTAGCGGATGCTGCTATTCGGGCCGCCTTGGTCGGGATTCTAGTAGGGGGATTCGATAGCAATCTCTTCCTGCTGAAAATCAACTATGTAGGTGTGACTCGTCTGGTTTTCGCAATAGGTGTGGATGTCAAAACGGTATGGGAACGAAGAGCAAGCCACAGGCAGCGGCGGCAAAACGACGATTCGGCCGGTCGGGTGACAATGGAAATGCTCTCGTTGAAGCCGGAGCATCTATCTGTATTGTTCTCGATAGAGCGGTTGGCGCTTTATGAGGATATAGATCGAAGTAGGGCAGTGGATCGGAGAGAAAAGGAAAAATGGTTTGACAGGTGGTCTGAAAACCTGCCTGATGACTGTGATCTCCTTAATCGCGGGCAAGTGAAACGGAGAATTGAAGAACTTGTTGCGCGGGACGGAGACACATGGAAAGCATTGGTTCTGATTGAACTTGCGCGGTTTGCTCCGTATGACCTATATCGTTTTGAAACGGAGTCAGAGAATCCTGAGGGAGGGCCGGACTCCTCGATCAAGAGAACTAAACGCCCAAAATTTGATTCAAAGATCCTCGAAGAATTATGGCGTGATGTAAGCGGCGATTCGGATAAATCCCCTGTGCAGCAGACCGCTAAGGCGCTGAATAGGAATGCCGGCGTATTGAATGGTAGCCGAACCAAAAAAATTGTCGGTGCTGCGGGAACTGCCGCGGTTGCGGTTGCTACGGGAGGTGCAGCCTTTACATTAGCGCCAGTCATAGCGCCGTTGTTTGCCGGGTCGGCTGTTGCCGGCCTATCTGGTGCTGCTCTTACCAGTGCGAGCCTTGCAGCGGTTGGCGGTGGTGCATTGGCTGCTGGAGGCCTCGGTATGGCAGGCGGCACAGCCATAATCGCTGGTGGCGGCGCAGTCTTGGGTTTGGTCGGTGGTAGTGGGGTAACTGCTGTTGCTTCGCTTCTCACTGATTCCAAAGGAGCGTTTGCCCTCGACGAATGTTCGAAGCTCCTAACATTTTGCCAATCCGACTTCGCTCAAGCTGATATGAGGCCAGAGACGATTGAACGGATCCGACAAGGCTTGCTCGATCAGATTGAACGAACGGAAATTCAGCAGGAGGTCTTCTCTATGCGTTCTGAAGATAAGAACCTAGACAAGGCTGAGAAGAAGGAAACCAAGAAAGAGCTCTCCGGTCTTAAGAAGAGCCTGGGGTACATGCATAACTGTGAAAAGGAATTGGCGAAGCTGATTAATCAGAAAAATCGCTCAAAGAAGACTGCGACAGTTGCGAAAGACGATGTTGAATCGGCCTGATCAATGACGGCGCTTGGATGGGAATCATGCCGAGATGAGTGTGCATCGGATTCTGTGCCTTGTCGTATCAGTTGATAGGGATGCGACCAGCCTTTGCCGACTTACTATTACCAATACTCTTGGGGTCGTGGAGGTGAGTAACAAAAAGGGGTTTTGGAACCCCAAAACCCCTTGCTGGCGGAGGATACGAGATTCGAACTCGTGAGGGCGTGAACCCAACACGCTTTCCAAGCGTGCGCCATAGACCACTAGGCGAATCCTCCAAAGCTGCAGTGAGCGGGGCCGTAGCCTACGTGACCCTGATCAAGGCAACTAGGAAATAGTAACACAGGGCGGGGATTGCAGGCCAGTCCAGACGTGTCGCCGACAATTCCCGCCCTGTTCCTGTGTTACTTGATCTGATCCATGGAAAGGCCAAGAGCTTCGGCCACGCGCTGGCCGTAGTCGGGGTCAGCCTGGTAGAACTGCCTGGTCTCGAGAACCTGGATCTCCTGGTCATCGACGGATCCCAGGGTGTTCTTGATGGTCTGGATCAGGCGGTCCTTCTCTTCCGGGCTCATCAGCCTGTAGAGACGGCCGGCTGCGGAATAGTAGTCCTTGTCATAGGGGCGGGAGTATTCGGTCTGCCCTTGGACGGCATCGCTGTGCATTTTGGCATCGTTGTCTTCCACGGGGCCGCCCTTGCTGTTGGGCTCGTAGTTGACCGATCCATCCTGACCTTGGGACATGAAACCGTCCCGTTCGTAGTTGTGGACCTCGTTGACCGGGCGGTTGATGGGCAGCTGTTCGTAGTTGGCGCCCAGACGGTAGCGCTCAGCATCCTTGTACCCGAACAGGCGGCCCTGCAGCAGCTTGTCGGGCGAGGGCTCGATGCCTGGAACGAAGTTGGCGGGGGAGAAGGCGGCTTCCTCCACATCATCAAAGTAGTTGGTCGGGTTGGTATCCAGCACGAACTCGCCTATCTCAATGCGCGGATAGTCCTTCTTGGAGACCACCTTGGTCACGTCGAAGATATCGTCCTTGTAGTCCAGGCCCTCCTGGTAAGGCAGGATCTGCACGCAGACCTTCCACTTGGGGTAGTCGCCCCTGTCGATGGCATCGTAAAGATCATGCAGGAGGAAGTCCGTGTCCTCGGAGGCGACCTTGGCGGCGGTCTCATCGGTCATGTTCTTCACGCCCTGCTCGCTCAGGAAGTGGTACTTGACCCAGAACTGTTCACCCTTCGCATTGACCCACTTGAAAGTGTGGCTTCCGTAGCCGTTCATGTTCCGGTAGCTGGCAGGGTTGCCCCTGTCACCCATCAGATAGGTGACCTGGTGGACAGACTCAGGGGAGTGCGACCAGAAGTCCCACTGCATCTCCTGGCTGCGCAGGTGGGTGGCCGGGTCGCGCTTCTGCGAGTGGATGAAGTCGGGGAACTTCAGGGGATCGTTGACGAAGAATACGGGGGTGTTGTTGCCCACCACGTCGTAGTTGCCTTCCTGCGTGTAGAAGCGCAGGGCGAAGCCGCGGACGTCGCGCAGGGTGTCGGGATAGCCGGATTCGCCGGCCACCTGGGAGAAGCGCAGCAGGATGGGCGTGGTCTTGCCTGCTCCGTTGAATACGTCGGCCTTGGTGTAGGCGCTCATGTCCTTGGTCAAGGTGAAGGTTCCCTTGGCTCCGGCTCCCTTGGCGTGGACTACGCGCTCTGGTATGCGCTCGCGGTTGAAGTGGGCCAGCTTTTCGAGGAGCTGGTAGTCCTGCATGAGGATGGGCCCCCGGGTGCCCGCTGTCTGGCTATGGTTGTTGTCTGCCCAGTGCTGCCCTTCGTTGGTAGTAAGTTTGTCGTTCATGTCTGCTCGATTCCTCTGACACCTATGATTTTCGCGATTGACGGTCCCATGCGAGTCAGGTCCGCGACCCAGCTCCTGGTTGACCACTCGATCGCTGATGGCAGGACTCTTGATAAAATCCTGCTATTCTCCACCGTATCTGACGGGGGATTGAGTTGGTGGATATGCGCGCTGAGCGAGAGTCAGATATGTCACTAATCGAGCAAGATGCTCATGATGCCGAAGAGTGATGTGTCTGTTGCGGGCGGAATTACAAGAGAGCCGCCGACGATGCCTCATTCAATCGGCAAACGGCGACGGCTCTCATCAGAGCACTGGTGCTCAGAGCATCTGTATCAGTTCGCCCACATCCTGGATGACCAGCTGAAGGTTGAGCCCCGTTAGGACCGCCACCACAATCCAGGCCAGGAAGGCCATCCATCGAGGGTTGGCATACTTGCCCATGATCTTCTTGGAGGAGGTGTACCAGACCAGGGGAATCATGGATATGGGCAGGGCCACGCACAGGAAGACCTGGGAGTAGACCAGTAGACTATCCAGGGCGGACTCCTTGCCTCCGAAGGCGATGGTGCAGATCAGCACGGGGATGATGGAGATCACACGGGTGACCAGCCTGCGCAGCCAGAGAGGGATCCTCATGCGGATGAAGCCCTCCATGACGATCTGTCCGGTCAAGGTGCCGGTGATGGTCGAGTTCTGGCCCGAGGCCAGCAGGGCTACGGCGAAGAGGGTGGAGAGCAGACCGGATGCGACCGGACCGGCGATGGTCTTGTCGCCAAGGGCGTTGTAGAGGGCGGTGAAGGTATCCAGCCCTTCGCCGTGTCCGAAGAACATGGCCGCACCCAGCACCAGCAGCAGGCAGTTGACCACGAAGGCGGCGGACAGCTGGATGTTGGAATCCCAGGTGGCGAAGCGGACAGCGTTGGCAACCTGACGGTCATCGCTTCGGTCGAAGTCGCGGGTCTGGACGATGGATGAGTGCAGGTAGAGGTTGTGGGGCATGACCGTGGCGCCCACGATGCCCAGAGCCATGGTCAGCTGGCCGTTGCCCAGGATGGCCTTGTCGGGGATGAAGCCGCGGAAGACTGCGGGCATGTCGGGCCTGGCCAGGAAGACCTCGTAGAGGAATACCGCCATGATGACCAGGATCAGGGTGGCCACGATGGCTTCGATGCGGCGGAAGCCGATCTTGGTCAGCAGCAGGAGGATGAGCACATCCAGCACGGTCAGCGTCACGCCCAGGATCAGCGGAATGCCGAAGAGCAGTTTCAGGGCGATGGCCCCGCCGATCACCTCGGCGATGTCGGTGGCCATCACAGCCAGCTCCGTGCAAATCCAGAGGACGAAGCTGAGCCGGCGGCTGGTGTGCTGGCGGGTGGCCTGGGCCAGGTCCAGACCAGTCACGATTCCCAGCTTGGCCGACATGTACTGCAGCATCATGGCGATCAGGCTGGAGATGAGGATGACGCTCATGAGCAGATAGCCGTACTGGGCGCCGCCGCCGATGGAGGTGATCCAGTTGCCCGGGTCCATGTAACCGACTGCCACCAGAGCGCCAGGGCCGGAGAAGGCTGCCAGGTTCTTCCAGAAGGAGGAGGTTGAGTTGGGTACGGAGACCGTGGCGTTGATCTCCTCCAGAGAGCGCCCATTGGCCGTCTCAATGATGGGATGGGATTGGTGCTGCCGACTGGACGGCGGAGTCCTGACTTCGGATCCGGCTGGACTGGCGGACCCTGAGGCGGGTCGGGTCTGAGTGTTCGGCATGTCACCTTCCTTGATTCTGGACCGTGGTGGTCGTGTGGCTGGCTATAGACTTCGACCCTTCGAAGTCTAGTGGCGCTCGATGAAGAATACCAGAGGTGATCTGTGACAATGTCGAAATATGCCTGCAGGGGTTGCTCGCGGGTCGCGCCATGGATCTGTGCTATAGACTGTGGAACATGGGAATTGCCGAACTGTCCTCCAGCGCCCAGGATTATCTCAAGGTCATCTGGGATCTTCAGGAATGGGATCAGGGCCCTGTCCAGCCCACTGCGGTGGCCGAAAGGACGGGCATGAAACAGTCGACGGTCTCGGGCGCGCTGGGTCGTCTGGTCGATGCCGGTCTGGTCACCCATAGGCCTTACGGCAAGGTGGAGCTTACTGAAACCGGTCGTCGCTATGCGGTCACCATGGTCCGGCGCCACAGACTGCTGGAGACCTTCCTGGTGCAGGTTCTCGGTTACGGCTGGGATGAGGTGCATGAGGAGGCGGACAGCCTTGAGCACGCCGTCTCCGACAAGATGGTCGACCGCATCGACGACTATCTGGGCCATCCCACCATGGATCCGCATGGAGATGCCATACCAACCGGTAGCGGATCTCTGCCTGAACTTCCTGCTACCTGTACGCTATCCGAAGTGCCGGTCGGCTCAACGGTTCGAGTTCAACGCGTCAGCGACGAGGATTCGAATGCTCTCAGGTACCTGGTTCGCATCGGCTTGGTGCCGGGAAGTCTTGTGCGTGTGGAGGGCAAGGATGCCCCTCAGGGACAGATACGCTTGAATCTCCTGAAGAGCGGGCGCATTGCTGATGAAAGAAATCAAAACAAGCTTTCTTCCAAACAAACCATTCATCTTAAGGACGCGGACCGCATCCAGACTGTCATCTTGTAACGGTTGATGTGTTTGTGAATCGCATATACAGGCATGAATGCAAACTCGTAGTCGCACTTCGTCGTCGAATTCTTGCACAGTAGAGAGAACGCATAAATATAGTGGACTGTCTTGCCATGGTAAGTTTGCCCAGCGCCAGGCTATTCTAAAATAGAGCGAATTTGACTCTGCAATTGTGATCTTGCAGAAAGTAGGGGCACAAGATGGGTGTAAGAACTATTGTAGCGACGTTGCTTGCCGGGCTGATTATGTTGATTTCGCCAATCTCATCATTTGATCTGCAGGATGGGTATGTAGACCAACATAAAGATGTGCCTGAGTTTATTGTGAAGTCCATTCCTGATGACGCCGTCTTGGTTTCTCAGGACTTAGCGGTTACAAAAGATGGATCGCTGAAGTCTGTCAGCAACGGGCACTCGGTTACTGATAAACAGCTGATTGGGACCTCTGCCAAGCCGGCTGACCCACTCGCAAAAACCTACGGTCGCAGCTTTATTCCCGTCAAGGTTGGAGATGCTCGCCGCCAAGAATCCTCGCTTGGTGAGGGGTCCCTTGAGAAACCCGGCAGAACTACTCGTCATATTGAGGAAAAGGGTAAATCGGTGAAATCGGCTGCTCTCCGTCCATCTGCGCAAGCAGGTTCGGTTATTTCCTCATCGTTGGCAGGCAACTCGTATGGGGCATATTGGGGTGCATATTCAGGCTCTCCGGCATTTTTTGAAGCTGATGGTTCCTTATTCGCCCAGAAAGCAAAGGGGGTAATTGATGTATCTCAATGGCAGGGGACAATTAATTGGGATCAGGTCCGCCATTCGGGTGTAGAAGGTGCAATTATTCGTATTGGCTGGGGTTGGGGCAATGGCTTCGACGGCAAGGCATTGCGGAATATTGTCGAATGCAAGCGATTAGGCATCCCGTTCGGCATCTATCTGTATTCTTACGCCTATGACGGAGGGACTGGACGGGCCGAGGGCAACAGCATTGTGGATCTTCTTCGCCGGGCTGGAATTAGTCCGAATGATCTCACCTACCCTATTTACTACGATCTTGAGCAGTGGGTATGGAAAGATCACGTGCCACCGAGTTCGCCAAGCACTTACAAAGATATTGTTAATGCCTGGTTTACTTGTTTGCAAAATGCTGGATTTCAAAATTTGTCTGTATATTCTTATGTCTCTTACCTTAATTCGGCGCTGAATTCTCCTGATATACTAAGTAAAACAAGTTGGGTCGCTAGTTACGGCCGTCGTCCTGGTTTTAATTTTTACACTAACTATCGCTGCTGGCAATACGCTGATGATGGACGCATCAGCGGTATAGGCGTAAACACGGATTTGAGTGCTTGTGGAGTCAAGGATTCTGATTCGGGAGTTGATGGCCCGAATCAGCTTGAGGCGTTGACCGATATGGTTGAGGGAGATTACTACATCGAATCTTCTTTGGGCGATAAGTACCTGGATATTTCCGGAGGAACACAGGCGGAGGCTTTCCCAGTTCAGGTCTGGGCGCCCACCGATGGTGCGAATCAGCTTTTTCACATAAAGCCCGAAGGATCCGGAACTTACTCCATTGTTACGAAACATTCAGGGAAAGCCTTGGACGTCAGATATGGATCAACACAAAACGGCAATGAGATCATTCAATACACACAGAACGGTGGGGCAAATCAGCGATGGCGGTTTTACCGTGCTCCTGATGGTTTTGTCTATATCACTTCGGCATTAAATGGTGGCAAATCAGCAGCACTTGACATACCTGGCGGTAATACTTCATCCGGGACGCAGCTGGAGATATGGCAATTCAATGGTGGAATGAATCAGTCCTTTAGACTCTTGCAGGCTAGCGAGGCTTTCCAGGGTACCAACAGTATCACCAATCGATTTGCCAATGGGAATAGCTTTGATGTGGAGGGCGCCAGCCAAGCGTCTGACGCACATTTGCAGACATGGACTCCTAACGGCGGAGATAACCAAAAATTCATACTTGTTTATAAAGGAAATGGGCAATTTGCTCTTCAAGCTGCTCATTCGGGACTGTATCTTGATATTCAATATGGTTATCAGGGGGATGAAGGTAATGTCGTTCAGTTCCCCTCCACTGGCAGAAGCAACCAATTATGGTATCTTCAACATTATTCAGGAGGCTATTCAATACGCAGTGTATTGAACAACAAGGCTATCGACATATGTGGGGCTAACGTCAACCCTGGTGCAAGGCTCATTTCTTATACTTTTCATCGACAAGCTAATCAATTATGGGATATACGCCAATAAGAATCTGTGGCATCTTTTTGATTGGTGATGACACGGACACTTCGGTTCTTGGTCCTCATTAAAAGGTGAATGTTTATGGGTGCTGTATGATTTGAAAAGATATCTTCGGGACATTGAGTCGCCTATCTTAGAGGATTTAGGACTCAACCGGGTGGCTATAAGAGGAGTAACAGGCAATGATAAATGGTTTGACTACCTCCTTGGTTATGCCTTGCCGAAATGAGGCAAAGCATCTGACTCAGATGGTTGCCGAGCTCCCCGACTTTTATGATGAAATAATATGCGTCAGCAACAAATCAACGGATGATACCGTCAAACTGGGCAAGAAGTTGGAAAAAACCAACAATCGGTTTCATATGTATATAGACGATAGATGTGCCTCAGGCATCGGTTATGGATATGCACATATGACTGGCATCGCTCACGCTAAAGGAGACATCATTGTCTGTGCGGATTCAGACTGCACTTATCCTGTCGAAGATGCCCCAAGAATTCTCAATGAAATGAAAAAGCGCAACTTGCTGCTGGCTTCCTGCACGAGGTATCCTGATTCAACGATTCCGTTTGCTTTGCAACTTGGCGTTAAAGTACTCAACTTTGAAATGTTTCTTCTATATGGAGTCGTCATTCACGACTCCCTCTCGGGCATGTGGGTTTTCCGTCGTGATGTGGCCCCTCGACTCCATTTGACTGAGGGCGACTGGAACTTGTCGCCTCAGATTAAACTTAATGCGCATCGATATCTCGGTACTCGTTTTGGCGAAGTGAAAATTGTGCAGAAAACACGCCAAGGTGAGACTAAGCAACGATATCTGAAGACTGGCCTCGGTCACCTATGGTGGGTGGCCAAGAACCGTTTTGTGCAACGCAAAGGTGTGCAACCAGCTGATTAGTACGGAGACTAAGGTGAACCGGCAAATATGGAATTTGTGGGCAGTAGCCAACTCCATCATCGATTGGCGTACCGTGTTCAGGTTACCATTGGCCACATGCAGCATCTATTTGAAACTGGACCTGATGCCTGGAAGCAACTTGGTGGCTTGAGCGAGCGGCAACGCCGATTGGTTATTTCAGCAGTTAACTATCATTCGTTGATACAGCCTGGTCGAGAGCTGCTCTACAAGATCTATATGGGTGAAGATTGGCAATATCCCCGCTTGACGGATACGTCGACTCTGAATGGTTCTCTAACCAAGGGTGCAGGGCTTAAACCTGTAGTCGAATTCAAAGCACGGTCCGTATCCAAGCCTAAGACCGCCTTTACGCCTCATTATTTCGACTTGCATCATCAGCTGGTTGACTGGAATGAACGGTATGTGTTACTTACTCCGGACGATGCCACTGATATGACAGTCAAAGCCAGGAATCTGTCCGCCCGATTGCCCATGCGCAACCAAATTTATAACTACTGTGAGCTGCATTTCCCGCTTCTGTTCGATCAGGTTCGTGAGCTGCTCAGGCGTAAGCGTGAGAAAGCGGGATACCAGGCTATTGAGCCTTATCACCCCGATTCAACCAGCGATCTGTTCGCTCGCGGGGCTGCGCATCATCCCGGCAGTTCTATCGAACCTGCGCAACCGGATTCTTCGGCTCCTAAGGCTGTCATTATTGCCATGCATTGGCTGCAGCCCGGGGGAGCCGAGCGTTGGGCCATGGAAACAGTTGCTCTGGCCCGTAAAGCGGGACTATTGCCTATCGTCATCACCAACAATGACAGTCATCAGCCATGGATTGTCAGCAAGGATTTGGACGATGCCCTCGTCATCAATCTGACCTTTCCTGCGCAAGAGAGCATCGGTGACGTACCCCTGCTCAGGGCTCTATTTGAGCAGTACAATATCCGTGGCGTCATGATTCATCACAATCAGTGGATGTACGACCGGCTCTGGTGGATCAAGCGGTACTACCCGCATACGTTCATTGTCGACTCACTGCACATTCTTGAATACCATGACCGCGGTGGCTATCCCAACCAGAGCGTGAGCCGTGACCCTTACATCGATCTACACCATGTCATTTCACCCCAACTGCAGGATTGGCTGGTAAATCATCATGGCATAGCGGCAAAAAAGGTGGTTATGGCGCCCTTGGTTGGTCTGACTGCCGATCAGATGAATCCACAGTACAAGGACCGGGTACAGCAGGATGTGTTCCACGTCGCCTTTGTAGGAAGGATGACCAGGCAGAAGCGCCCGGAGGCATTTATCAATGTCGCCAAGGAGATGGAGCGTCGTTTCCCGGGTCGTTTTCGCTTTATCATGCATGGCAGCGGAGATATGGACTTGGAGGTACGCAAACTCCTTGCAAAATATGGCTTGGGTCATGTAGTGGAACGTCGTGATGTCTCTCAGCCGGTTTCTGCAACATATGATTGGGCGGACGCCCTGCTGATTACCTCGATCAATGAGGGCATCACTCTTACGACCATCGAGGCTATCAGTCGGGGCATGCCGGTGTTGAGCGCTGATGTCGGTTCCCAATCGACGCTGGTTCCTGCCCAGGGACTGCTGCCTCGAGAATCGCTAGGCCTTGTCCGCCAATCGGTCCGTTCCTTGCTGAGGATGGATGATTATGAACAGGATCGCAGGCGGTTGTGGACCGTGGAGCTGGAACGGCTTCAAGAGTTTTCAAGGAAGGAATCGGCCGACTCCTTCTTCACCCGGATGTTGGGAGAATGGGCGCAGTGATGAATGCTGTAGATAACCGGAGGAATGTGGCCGCTGTCGTTGTCACCTTCAACCGTCTGGAAAAGCTGAAGAAGGTTCTGGCCTCCCTGGAGTCCCAGACCTTTCTGCCCAAGGCCCTGATCATCGTCGACAACGCTTCGACTGATGGGACTGCGGATTACCTGCATGAATATCAGGACGCATTCCCCTTGGGAGGGAAGGTAGAGCTTCGCATTGTCACCCTACCCAAAAACGTCGGCGGGGCCGGCGGCTTCTCTGCTGGAATGCGCGAGGGCTATAGGATGGGCCTCGACTACGTGTGGATCTTCGATGATGACGGATATCCTGAGCCGGATGCCTTGGAGAAGCTGCTCGGAGGCTATGAACAAGCCACCAAGGCTCTGAGTCCGGATATCCCTTTTGCCTGCTCCTTGATCAAATATATCGATGGGACCATTTCGGAAATGAACAATCCTGTGCCTACATGGGACTGGGGTCGGCTGCGGGCTATGGGGCTCAGGGATTTGGTGCTGATCGATCAGGCATCTTTCGTATCCGTACTCATCCCACGCTGGGTTATGGAAGCCTACGGTCTACCCTACAAGGAGTACTTCATCTGGTTTGACGATGCTGAGTACACTCTTCGTATCTCCCGAGACTGTCCCGGAGTCCAGGTTCTCGATAGCGTAGTGGTGCACGATATGGGTGAGAATAAGGGGGTCAATTTCTCGATGATCAACGAGAAGAATGCCTGGAAGTTCGCCTATGGCATCCGCAATCAGGGATCCTACAGATTGCATCATAAGAGCCTCGCTCATTATCTGCTCTTTTGCGCCCAGGTTTGGTATGCCATGCGGTCCGGGGGAGTCGACAAGAAGCTGCGTCGACAGATGTACTGCAAGATGATTGAAGCTATAAGGTTCAACCCATCAATCGATTATCCGCAGTTGTAAGCAATCCGGAGAGACTAATGACCAGCAAAACGAATAGACCATGCGTACAAAAGTTGCGCTGCTTTTTATCTGTGGCCGTAGGAATCCTTTGTGCTCAGTCTTTGGCGTTTAGGAACGTGGATTCTGCAGCGTTCGATAACTTCGCCAATTTAACAGCTAAGGGTTTGGATTCAATTGCACAGTTTGGCCCAGCTGGTTCTATCGCCCTTGCTGTATGTCTTGGAGTTTTATTTTATCGGTTTTATCCGAATTTTAATCATGCAGGAAAGAGAGATCAGCTGATTTCTGCAATTCTTTCTTTCTTCTTGGCTCTTTCAATTGTCGTGCCGCGTCTAATGAAACTGCCTAATGTGTCTTTCGACAGTTATCCGAATTATGTGGGTGGTGTGCCACAGTGGCACAAGCCGATTTTTTGGATGGTTGCTAGTGTCCAATTGCTGACAATTGGTTTTATTCTTGCTGTTATTATCTGTTGGCTAATGCATAAAGCAGCTAACTTTGTTGAGTACAGGAACACAGACGATGCGTCAAATTCTATCCCACCTACAAACCTCAGTATCTGGGAAAGAGGAGTTCGCTTCTTTGATGGCAAACCTAAACACATGACCGTGGCTACCTTGGCCATGGTTCTTTGTTGGGTACCTATGCTCATAATTCAGGGTCCAGCTATTATAGGCGTGGATTCTATGGTGCAGCTAGTTCAGTTTCGTACAGGACATGTTTGGGATCCCATGACGATGGCTGAATTACCGGGATATGCGGGACAGGATCACCACCCTTTTTTTGATACTTATATATATGGACTATTTGATGAACTTGGGTTATGGCTTGGTCAGGAAATTCTGGGTTTTCGCATTCTTATAGCATTGCAAAGCACAGTGGCGGCCTTTGCGATAGTTGTATCGCTAGTATGGATTAAGAAAAGAACGAATCTTCCAGATTCCTGTATTTGCGTCTGTTGGTGCCTGGCAGCGATATTGCCAGCCTTTCCTATGTATATGAGTATTGTGCTCAAGGATTCAACCTGGGTTTCCATCTTTCTCTTATGGATGGTGGCTTTCTTTGAAGCGATATATCGGTGTAACAATAACCATGCAGTTGGCTGGAAATTAGCGCTGTGCCTTGTGGTGCTTGGCTTGTTCTCAGGTCTAACAAAAAAGCTGGGAATTTATGTTACTACAGTGTCGCTGTTATTAGCAATAATTGTCATTAGAAAGCAGTTCGCCGCTTTCTTGATTTCTATGATTGTACCCGCTGCTCTAGTGATTGGTTTTGTGCCTGTGGCGGTGCTTCCCGCGTTGGATATAGCACCTGGAGGTTCTCAGGAGGCCATATCTGTCCCTATTCAACAGCTGTCGAGAGTTGCGATACTTCATCAAGATGAGTTAACAAGATCCGATCGGGAGGCGATTGACAAAGTCCTTGATATTAATCATTTAAAGCCGTATTGGCAGGCTGATTCAGCTGATTATGCCAAGCACTATGGGTACAGACTGAATGCCAGTTCGTCTGACAGGAAAAACTTTATTTTAACTTGGATACGTTTGTTTTTCCGATACCCAAAGGATTACATTGCTGCAGTGCCTTATCTAATAAATCCATTTATATATGGAGATACCTATTACTATAGCGGACCCGTTCGCTGTGGTTGGTGGGAAGCAGGTGGATCGCAGATTCTTAATGAATATCCTGAATGTGGACTCAGCTATACGCAAGAGAAGATTGCACTTCCCTTGAAGAACGCATTAAATAAAGTGCCACCTTTTTCTTTTCTTGGTAGTGAAGCTTTGTATACTGTATGGCTACCGATGGGAGCATTAGGACTGACCATATCGAGCAGACGCTATATGAACCTTTGTTATCTAATTCCTACCGTGGTATCTTGGTTCAGTTTGCTGCTCCTGCCATCGCATCAGGCGAGGTACACGCTTAGTTTCCTTTTTGCTTTCGCACTTACGCTTGCTATTCCATTTGCCAAAGTGCTTACCAAGGAATGCAAGGTAAGTAGATCGGCATAAAAGACGCTCTATTGTAGCTTATGCCTTATTGAATCCATCCCACTTTGCTAATGATGCAATCACGCAATGGATGGATAAGCCATCGGTCGACCAGCATGGCGATAATGTCAAGAACAGCAAAGATGAGCAACCCCGTAACTATATAAGTTAAAACAAAACCAGTCTTGCTGGATATGTTTGGTAGCCACGAAGCGACAGTGCCCCAGATGAATCGGAAACCGAATGTGTTCTCATGCAGGAGGTAGACACCGAAGGTCCCTGCTGATACCTGCAGTAGGAAATTGCTCCATATGTGTGGGAGGTGGAGCTGTGGTAGCCGACAAACTGCCACGAAAAGGCAAAAAGCAATGCATATAGGCAGTATTTGCAGGCCCTGATGGATTTGTGCCGTCCATGTCAGTCTCTGTGCCCAGTAGGATTCTGACAAGACAAAATGATTGAACCCCAGCATGAGTGCTGTACATAAGACTGTGCAGATGGCCAGCGCGCCATTTGATATGCCCCGCAATGAATCGTGGTAGGTCTGGATATAAGCGCCGATGATATATCCGAGAACGGCGTATACTACATTGTTCCAATGATTTGCTCTGCCGAAAAATAAGGGCCAGGTACCGATGAACATAAGAAGAGCGATCAGCGCAAGAATCTGCTTCTGGGACATGTGCGCATATACAGTATTGATAAATGGGCTAAGAAGCAGCATGAGAATGTACGCATCTATGAACCAGTAGCTGTTGTACAAAAATGGGCATAAACTCCATAGGACTGTATCCAGGGTCTGGGAACCAGATAGCAGCTCGTTGGTGCCGAACGGCAGAGGTCGGAATTGCTTGGCAACAATTGCAATCACTAAGCATAAAACTGCATAGAGAAACATCTGGAACCAGGTCGAGAAAATTCGTCTCCACGAAAACTGTTTCTTAACGAGGAAGTATCCTGAGATCATAAAGAAGATTGAAACGCCAACCTGGCCGTATTGCACAATAGTGAAGCTGATCGCAGATTTCCAGCCTGGGTACATGGGCAATACGATGCGCGAGACCCCGTTAGTGAAATCAACGTGGATGATCATATGACAATAGACGACCATCAGCATTGCCAATATGCGTAGGAGTTCGATATTGAGGCTGCGAGCTGATCGGCCTGTTGCCTTCTCCGGTTGAGACATCACTCTGATCTCCCATCAAGATGACATGAATACGTCAAAGGATAATGCCTGGTGCCTACCTGAAGCAGTGGCTGTAAAGTATCAACAACCCGTTGTTATTTGTGAGAATGCAGAGATGGAAGGATATCTTTCACGGCTGTTTGGTAGTCTGTACGCTTGTGAGAAGCATCGTAGATAGATTACGCCAGCGATACCACTATTCATTGGTTATCCTGCGTGAGCTTGTCAAGACCGATTTCAAGCTCAGGTATCAGGGCTCCTTCCTTGGGGTTGCCTGGTCCGTTCTGCAGCCGCTGATGCTCTTCGTGGTTATGTACCTGGTCTTCGCCAAATTCCTCAGGATGACCGATGGCACGCCGACTTATCCCGTCGTGCTGCTTCTGGGCATAAGCTCCTGGCAGTTCTTCAACGAGTCAACTTCCATAGGCCTGCGTTCTATTGTGGACCGTGGCGACCTCCTGCGTAAGGTGCATTTTCCCAATTACATCGTGGTTGTATCTGCTACCATGGGGGCGCTGATCAGCTACGGCATCAACCTGATCGTGGTTCTCATCTTTGCCATCTTCTGCCGGGTGCATTTCACCTGGAGGGTCCTGTTGCTGCCCATCAGCGTATTCCAGCTGTATATCCTTGCCTTGGGCTTCACGCTGATCATGGCTACCATGTATGTCTACTTCCGTGACGTCTCGCATATCTGGGACGTGTTGCAACAGGTGATTTTCTATTCCATCCCTGTCATCTATCCTCTGACGGCTGTTTCGGGAATCCACCATTGGTGGGGTCCCGTCGTAGCCAAGCTGCTCCTGCTCAACCCTATAGCGCAATCCATCCAGGATATCCGGCATTCATTCATTGCTCCGGAAACCACACCCACTGTATGGAACCAGATCAGCAATCCCTTCGTGACCATGATCCCCATCCTGCTCACTGTGATCATGGTGGTGCTGGGTGTATGCGTATTCCGCAAGTACAATCACAAATTCGCCGAGGTGATGTGATGAGCAAGGCTGGGGAACCAATCCCTCAGAAAAAAGACGATCGGCCCGTGGTCCTGTCTGTGGAGCATGTGGATAAGGTCTTTCGGCTGCCTACCGAACAGGCCACAGGGCTCAAGCAGGCCTTTATCAACTGGACCCGCGGAATCAAGGGATACAAGGAGCAGCAGGTGCTGCAGGATGTGTCCTTCCAGGTGCATCGGGGCGACTTTTTCGGCATCGTCGGGCGTAACGGCAGCGGCAAATCAACCCTGCTCAAGCTGATTTCGGGCATCTACTATCCTGAGCGCGGTCATATCTCTTATACGGGCAAGCTGGTGCCTTTTATCGAATTGGGCGTCGGCTTCAACCCGGAGCTGACAGGCCGTGAGAACGTCTACTTGAATGGAGCCCTGCTGGGATTCACCCGCAGCGAGGTCGATGCCATGTACGATGACATCGTGGACTTCGCTGAACTGGGCGAGTTCATGGATCAGAAGCTGAAGAACTACTCCAGCGGCATGCAGGTGCGCCTGGCCTTTTCGGTGGCCATCAAGGCCCAGGGCGACATACTGATCCTGGACGAGGTTCTTGCCGTCGGCGATGAGGCCTTCCAACGCAAGTGCGATGATTACTTCACCGAGGTCAAGAAGGATCCCAACAAGACGGTCATCCTCGTCACCCATGACATGGGTGCCGTGAAGAAGTACTGCGACCGGGCGATTCTGATCAAGGACGGCCATGTGGTGATTAATGGCGACAAGGATGATGTCGCCAACCGGTACACCTTGGAGAATCTCAAGGCCCCCGACAAGCAATCCGATGGCAAGAAGCAAGGGGACGAATATCCGACTGGTCTGAGCGCTCAGGTGCCCCTTCTGCGCGCCTATCCGGTATCATCCTCGGTCTGCAAGAGCTCGGATACCTTCCGTTTTGACGTGGAATACGACTGCGCTGAGTATGACAATCTCTATATGGCCATCGCCATGCACGACACTCGACGCGGCGGCATAGCCTATGACACAGGTTCCGATGTCATCCGTCTAAAAGCCTGTGGGCATCAGGTGGTGCATTGTTCGGTGCCCTTGAACATTTTCAACAATGGCGAATTTCGTCTCGTCGTATCCCTGCGCGTGCGGGATGCCGCGCAAGCGGACAAAAATGCCCCCACAAAAATGATTGCCTTCACCAATGACGAGAACTCCTGTGTCTTTGCCATCAGAGACAAGCGAAACAGGGAGTACGCCTTGTTGAGCGACCGTGGGCTGCAGATCAGTCTTTTGGGCGAGGAATCACTCTAACCTTTCCGCTCTTGTGGCACTTTCGATAGAATCGGAACATGAGTGACGAGAGTTGGGGAAAGAGGAGCATGGATTCCCCAGATGAGCCCACCGTCAGGGTCGTAGCCTTGGTGCTGGCCGGTGGGGTTGGCGCCCGTATGCGCGGACCAGTGCCCAAACAGTTTCTGGTAGTTCGGAACAAGCCGGTACTGGTCTATACCCTGGAGGCTTTTCAACGAGCAGTGGCCGTCGAGGACATCATTGTCGTATCCCTGCCCGAGTGGACGGGAATCGTTGAGCAATATGTCAAAGATTGTGGACTGACCAAGGTCCGATCTGTTTTACCTGGAGGTGCCAGCGGTTTCGAATCCATACGTTGTGGTTTGCGTTATCTTGAGAAACAGTATTCGCCTGAGGACATCATTCTGATCCATGACGGGGTTCGCCCCTTGTTGACTGAAGAAGTGATCAACGCCAACATCGCAGGTGTGGAGAAATACGGCAATGCCGTCACTGTAGTGCCGGCAACTGAGGCTTTGCTCCATACCGATGACGGCCAGTCCAGCAGCAGAGTGGTTGAACGTTCTCACGTCATGCGAACCCAGACCCCACAGAGCCTGCGTCTGCGCGATCTTTCACTAATCCATCGCCAGGCAGATGAGATGGGTATTCATGATTCGGTAGCTACCTGCACGCTGCTGATTGAGACTGGTCATGTGGTTCATGCGGTAGCCGGTGACAATTCCAACTTCAAGCTCACCAGTCCCGAGGATGTGGCGCTCTTCGAGGCCTATCTCGATGCCAAGGGAATGGCTTGATGACTGGGGTAAGACGAGTCGATGCAGACATTCTGAAGCGGGATGTGAATGATTTGGCCGACGCCCATTCGGACCTGTGGCGGGAGTTGGACGGCTGCAGAATACTGATTACCGGTGGGACAGGGTTCGTGGGCTCCTTCGTTCTGCATCTGATAGCTGCTTTGCGACATCGCCACGGCTTGAGTATCGATGTTCTCGCATTGGTCCGGAGTCGGAAACGTCTGCAAGATGTTTTGGGCAGCGATTGGGAGGGCTCATGGCTGCAAGTCGCGGAACTGGATCTTCGGGCCCCCCTCTCCCTGAAGAACGAAGGACCGATAGAGTATTGCATCCACGCCGCCAGCAATGCCGACCCGGTGGCCTACCAATCCGATCCCATGGGGACCATGATGACCAACGTGGTTGGGACTGAGCAGATTCTGCAATATCTGGCGGATCTGGACACCAAGCCCTTCAGAGTGGTTTATCTGTCCAGCGTTGAAGCCTATGGAGGTCATAGCCAGGAGGAGATCCTCAAGGAGGGGGATAGGGGAAGCTTTGACCCGGCAGTGGTCCGCAACTGCTACCCAATCAGCAAGCTAGCCGCTGAAAACCTTTGCGCAGGGGCACGTCTGCAGCTGGGCCTTCCTGTGACTGTGGCACGTATGGCCTACCTGTATGGCCCGGGTGACCGGCTGGACGATCCCAAGATTATTACGCTTTTTCTGCGGATGCTTCAAGAGGGCAGGGACATCGAAATGCACAGTCCTGGTCTGCAGCGACGCAGCTACTGCTATATCAAAGATGCCGTTTATGGCATCATGTTGCTTCTTTTGCGTGGCCAGGATTCGACATACAACATCGCCAATGGCGGGGAAGAAGTCCCCATTGCCGGGGTGGCCCAGCAATTGACCCAGCTTTTTGGACGCCCGGGCGGGCTGGTGCGGTATGAACAGCCTGATCAGGAAGAGCTTGCGCGCTTCTCCCCTCCGGAGGACAATATTCTTGATACTTCCAAAATACGGGCTCTGGGGTTTGAGGCGGAGGTCGGACTGGTACAAGGACTGGAACGCACCGGTCGGTATTTTGGCATGCGGCCGTCAACATTGCAGACCGGCAATGTCGCAAGGAAAGGCATGGACAATGAATAGCCGTCTGATCGCCGGCATCAAGGGGCGCCTGCCCATCTCCTCACGGTCTTTGCGAGGCTTCCGGGCGCAGGATGATGCCAGATACGCCCAACTCCTTCAGGTGATTGATGATCAGCGGAAGGAGTTGGATAAGGCTCAGGAGAGTCTCGATCGCTTGGAGAAGCAATGCCGTGCGCTTAATGAGACCTTGGAATACGTCCATGATTCGAATAGCGTCATGTACTGGCAGCTGTTCCGGGGAGATAACGAGACGACTGAGCAGGCACAACTCAGATTCTTTAGAGGGTTGCCCAAGGCCGAAGGCATCCATGCGCTCTTCCAGGATGCGGAGGCCAGGCTGTTCGAACTCTTTGATCAGTTTTGCCGGGATCATGAGATCTCCTACTGGGGTGCCGGCGGCACAGTGCTGGGCGCCTTCCGCCAACAGGATTTCATCCCCTGGGATGACGATATTGATGTCTACATCACTCGTGAACAGTTGAGCCGCTTGGAAAAAGCCGTGCGCGAGGATGGGCGCTTCCGTGTCACGGTCGTCTGGGATTGGTACGTGTCTTGCAAGCAGATCAGATTCCGGTCCATAGATGAGGCCAACCCCTGTTTTGTTGATCTTTTTCCCCTGGATTGGGTATCTGGCGATCCGGAAGATGCATGGCAGGTCTGCACGCAGGAACGTTTACAGTTTGTCCAGGGAATCCGCGAACAATACGCGAGTTCCTCCTGGAGCCGGGATATTTATATTTCCGGCGCGGATCCTCTGATACCCGCCTTGGAATCTGACCTGAACGCACACCTGGAAGATCTGGCGACTCGCGTATCCATCCTGCCCACGGCTGATGGTGCTACAGGATTGATCAGAGGCATTGAGAACATTGACGAGGTGCGCCAATCCGGTCCCTACTTGACCGGTGACTGGACCGGTTCGACGACTCTGCCCTTCCGCGGAATCTCCGTTCCAGTGCCCAGCAACTATCGTGAGTACCTGAGTAAGGCCTATGGCGATTACATGGCTCTGCCGCGCGACATGCATTCCCATGAGCATGTCGCAGATGAGTACATTGCCTCGCAGGAATCGGTACAAGCCATGCGTCGGATGCTTTCGGATGGTGGGGGACAGGCCCTTGGCGATGAAGAACGAAAGTGAGGTGTACGAGCTTCGTTCAGGCAGTGTTGAGGACTGTGGGTCTGCCGACCCCTCATGCCTGATGGTGACGGGGGGTGCCGGGTTCATCGGTACGAACTTTGTGCGCTATGTGCTGGCCCACCATCCCGACACGCACATCGTGGTTTACGATCTGCTCACCTATGCAGCCAAGATGGATAACCTCCATGGCCTTATTCCCGATCGAATCGACATGGTCCATGCCGATATCTGCGACTCCGAATCCGTGGAACGGGCCATCCGCCAGTATCATGTCGAAGCCATCGTCCATTTTGCGGCTGAGTCGCACAACGACAACTCCATCCAGGACCCAGCCCCCTTCATCAGGACCAATCTCTATGGCACCTACGTTCTGCTGGAGGCGGCCCGTCGCCACGACCTCCGCTTCCATCAGGTATCCACTGACGAGGTTTTCGGCGATCTCGACTTCGATGACCCACACCGCTTCACCGAGGCCAGCCCCTACCGGCCATCGAGTCCATATTCGGCCACCAAGGCAGGGGCGGACCATCTAGCACGAGCCTGGTGTCGCACCTATGGGACCCGCGTGACCATCTCCAACTGCTCCAATAATTACGGCCCCTACCAGCACATTGAAAAATTCATTCCTCGGCAGATCACCAACATCCTGTCCGGAATCCGTCCACGAATCTATGGCCAAGGACGTGCTGTCCGAGATTGGATTCATGTGGAGGATGATTGTCGGGCCATCTGGAGCATCCTGGTGCATGGGGCGCCGGGATCGACCTACCTGATCGGCGCGGATGGCGAGTTGAGCAACATGGAGGTGCTCCGTATGATCCTGCGCCTCATGGGGCGCGGACCCGATGAATTCGACTTGGTGGCAGATCGGCCTGGAGGAGATCGTAGATATGCCATCGATGCCGGAAAGATACGACGGGACCTCGGTTGGCGGCCTCTGCACCGAGACTTCGAGCAGGGTCTGGCAGAGACGATCGATTGGTATCGTCGTCACCGCAAGTGGTGGGCAGGTGACAAGCAGGCAGTCGAAGCTCGTTATCGGGCGCAGGGACACTGATATTTGTGGCTGTACCACCCTTGGATGTAAACTAGTCAGGTTCCCATCGTGGCCAGAGAACTGTTCTGCCGCGAATGGCGTGCAATACACCCTCCTGTCACGGAAGGTCCGTGACCTGTAAGTCCAAAGGAGGTGGGTGATGTCTGCGCATAAGTATGAATTGATGTTCATTGCCGATCCGGCCATGGATGAGCGCTCGCTGAAGAAGCTAACCGACCAGTATCTCGAGGTGGTCACCAAGGAAGGCGGCTCCGTCGACAACATCGATGTCTGGGGCCGTCGCAAGCTGGCCTACGAGATCGACAAGCACAAGGAAGGCAACTACGTGGTGGTCGAGTACACCTGCGAGCCCTCCGCCAGCGCTGAGCTCGATCGTGTGCTCAACCTGAACGAGTCCGTCATCCGCACCAAGATTCTTCGCAAGGATGACAAGTAAGCAAACAGCAAAAGGACGTCGGAGCGTCGGCTGACATTCGCCCCAGCAGGCCCATTCCCAAGTCCTCATTCCGAGGAAAGGTCGTGACATGGCGGGAGATACATACATCACCGTGGTGGGTAATCTCACTGCGGATCCGGAGGTGCGTACGACCTCCAACGGAGGGACGGTGGCCAACCTGACCATCGCGTCCACGCCCAGGCAGTTCAACAGGAACTCCGGGCAGTGGGAGGACGGCGACTCGCTCTTCATGCGTTGCTCGGCCTGGGATTCCACCTACAGTCCCATGGCCTCCAACATCCAGGCCAGCCTGACCAAGGGCATGAGGGTGATCGCTCAGGGTCGTCTGGTGCAGCGCTCCTATCAGGATCGTGAGGGCAACAACCGCACGGTCGTGGAGCTGCGTCTGGACGAGATTGGACCCGCACTGACACGGAATACCGCACAGGTCACCAGGAATGCCAACACTGGTGGCGGAGGATCCCGTGGCGGCTTCGCAGGCTCCAACAACGGCGGATACCAGGGTGGGGCTTCCTACCAGGGCGGCGCCGGCGCGGCATCGGCCCCCATGGGTCGTCAACAGCCAGCGCAGAGCCAGCAGGCCCCTGCTCAGGATCCCTGGTCATCGACCGGGTCCGGCGATTCCTTCGGATCCTTCGGGTCCACCGGCGAGTTCGGTGGTTCCGGGGACGAACCCGAATTCTGAAGTTTCAAAGCGTCATCATTCATTTAAGGAGTACCAATGTCACGTAAAAGGCCGCAACCGCCGGTCAAGCCCTTCAAGAAGAAGCCGAATCCTCTGAGGGCCGCTAAGATTCATACCATCGATTACAAGGACGTGGCTCTGCTGCGCAAGTTCATCTCTGACCGCGGCAAGATCCGTTCCCGCCGCATCACCGGCGTCACCGTCCAGGAGCAGCGCGAGATCTCCAAGGCGATCAAGAACGCCCGCGAGATGGCCCTGCTGCCCTACGCCACCAACGGTCGCTGAGGGAGGTCAGGATTATGGCAAAGGAAACCAAGGTTATTCTGACCGATACCGTGACCGATCTGGGTCACAAGGGCGACGTCGTCGCAGTCAAGCCCGGTTATGCGCGCAACTTCCTGATTCCCCAGGGACTGGCTTTCGCCTGGTCCAAGGGCGCCGCCGCGCAGATCGAGTCCCTGCAGCGGGCCCGTCGCGCCAAGTCCATGGCCACCCGTGAGGATGCCGTGGCTGCCAAGACCGCTATCGATGGGCAGACCGTCGAGATCGCAGCCAAGGTGTCCGATTCGGGCAAGCTTTTCGGCGGCATCTCCAACGATGCCATCGCCCAGGCCCTTCGCCCCCTGGCCGACGTGGATCCCCGCACCATCTCCGTGGAGACCATCAAGACCACTGGCGAGTTCCCGGCAACCGTAGCTCTGCACCCCGAGATCTCGGCCGCTTTCACGGTCAAGGTCGTCGCTGAGTAGCAAATGCGACCTATCCCATAAGTATCCCTTCCCATAAGGATCCCTTGAAATAGGGATCTGGGCTTAAGCAGGAGGCCTTCCCGCAGCAGACTGTGCGCGGGAAGGCCTCCTTATGCGTTACAGGGCATTATCCGATTTAGAAATTGCCGCCGTTCCAACCCCAGTCGGTGGTGGCCGTGTAGCGGATGTAGGTGCGGTCCTTGGGGATGGACAGCTCCGATTCCAACGTATCCATGATGGTCTTGGTCAGGCTTTCCCAAGCGGACTTGGGCACATCGCTGCCGAAGACGTTGACTTCGACATAGGCGGCAGGCTTGCTGTCATCACCACCGAAGTAGATGGGCATGTCCGACTCGAAGGGGCACATGAGCCAGCCCTCGGACTTGCCGGGGACAGCGGTGATGGCCTTGCCGTAGGCGGTCTTGATCCGCTCGCGCTGTTCGGCGGTAACGGGCGTGCTTACATGAGTATGAATAACGGGCATGGTGCTTCCTTTCCGGTCCGTCCGGCATGACCGATCAGAATGATTCGATCCGCCTGGCGGATGGCTGACTATTCCCGTCCCATAGTAGCCTCGACCTGGTGAAACGAGCTCAGCGCCAGCCGAAGGGACGATGACTCAGGGACCAGGCCCCCAGACGATGGGCCACCGACCGCGGATTGACCGGCTTTCCTGGCGCTGGCGCGTCCAGCAGCCACTTGCGGATCAGGAAGTTCCAGATGGCCACCACCACGGTGGCTGTGATCTTGGCGATGTTGGCGTAGAGCAGGTATCGGGCGTGCATGGTGGTGATGGCGTCCGGGGGCAGCATGGCGGTGCCCATCCACAGGATCACCTCGTTGATTCCCAGACCGATGACCGAGGAGACCAGGAAGACCGCCATCTCCATCCACCGGGCCATGTCCTCCCGATGCTTAAAGACGTAACGCATGCTGGCCAGATAGTTGAAGACCAGTGAGATCAGGAAGGAGATGGCCCCTGCCAGGACATTGTTCAGGTGCGGACCCATGATCAGCAGGTTCATGATGCCGATGTCGATAAGGAAGGCGATGACACCCACGATACCGAACTTGAGCAGTTGCCCGATTAATCTACGCACGGTAGCCCATTCAATCATCCCTCATGTGCTGGCGGGGTACCGGAAGCCGCTTGTGCGCAAAAGCCTTACGTTACGCCCTCAGGCGGGCAGCTCGGTCAGAATGGGCTCCTCGGTGCTGTTGCGGATCTGACGGAAGCCCACAAAGGCGATGGCCAGCGAGGCCAGAGCCAGAGTAGTGACCACCCCGAACCCGCCCTGGGATCCGTAACGGTCGATGAACTGCCCTGCTACAGCAGAACCGGCCGAGGACCCGATCGAATTCATGGCGCTCAGCCAGGCCATACCTTCGGTGAAGCGGATGGGCGGCACCAGGTGGAGCATGAGCTGGTTGCCGTTGATCCAGGTGGGTGCCTGGCAGACGCCGATGATCAGGTAGATGACCATGATGGTCCACAGATTCCTGGCGAACATGAAGGTTCCGATACCCAGGTTGACCACCAGCAAGCAGAAGTAGAAACGCTTCCAGAGTGGAATGGTCCAGTTCTTGGCCCCGTAGAGCAGGGCGCCGACCAGGGAGCTGAAGGAGAAGCAGGCGAAGACGAACCCGGTCATCTGCTTCATTCCTTGCTCTGTGGCGAAGGCGATGATGGAGATGGACGCTGCGCTTTGGAAGGCTCCCAGGCCGAACCAGGTGGCGCAGACGGCAATCATGCCGGCACTCCAGAAGGCGCCGCTGCGGCCGTTCCCGCCCTCCTGTGCCCGCAGACGAGCCACCTGCTGAGCCTGACGTTCTCTGTATTCCTTGCGGGTGATGCCCTGGGCGCGGGCCATGTCCGTCTGCGAGGGCGGCTCGGTCTCTCGGCAGGAGAGGAACATGAAGGCCCCGACCAGCACGCAAATCCCGGTGAAGGAGAAGGCCAACACGCCTGAAATGACCGCCAGTATGGAAGCCAGTGGGTTGCCGATCACCCACATGGCCTCGTCGAAGACCCCTGACAGGGACAGGGCCTGGTTGGTGGCTCGGTGGTCACCGCGCAGCAGGTGCGTCCACCGGCTCCGGCTCATGGCTCCCCAGGGGGGAATGGCCGCCATGAAGGGGGTGACCAGGTAGAGCACCCAGGTGGGAGCGTGGGCGGTGATAGCCGTAATCAGGACCGTGGCGGCCACAATCCAGACCAGAACCGTGGGGATGGAGACCTGCCTCTGGCCGAACTTGTCGACCAACTTGCCCAGCATGGGGCTGACCAGGGCCAGGGCCACGGCCTGGATGGCGGTCAGGGCTCCGGCCAGGGAATAGCTGCCGTAGTAGTGCTGCACCGAGATGGTGATGGTCATGCCCACCATGGGGAAGGGCATGGAGGCGATGACCGACCCCACGGCGAACCGTGCCGTGTGTGGCAGCCGCAGGAGCGCCGAGTATCCTCCGAAGACCCTGTGACCGGCTTCGACCAGAGCCGCCTTCAATTGCCGTGGCATGGGCTGTTCGTCTCGCTTTCCGTGGATGTTTTCACAGTCCCGAAGCATGTTTTTCCGCCGGACCTTCCAGGGGCATGAAGGGATGTGGGGCTGCTGGGGGAACTGCTACAGTGGTAACCATATCGGCGCCCGATGGGTGCCATTCGGATACTGATAATTCTACCCTCCGCCATGGTCACTTAAGGGGCCCGTCGGGGAGTTTGGGAGGTGGGTCGTGCCTGCGACGACCATTCATTTCGTCCGTCATGGCCAGGTTGATAATCCCGATCATATTCTCTATGAGCGATTGCCTGGATTCCATCTGTCCGACAGAGGCAGGGCCATGGTCGAGGCCACGGCCCGCTTTATGGCCGAGGCTCCCGGCATGCGCGATCTGGAAGCCGTCTACTCCTCTCCATTGGACAGAACCCGGGAGACCACGGCCATCCTGCTTGAGCAGATCAACCCCGCTCGTGTCCATCACGGTTTGAAACCGCTGGAGCCTATCTACGATCGTCGTCTGATCGAGGCCGGCAACGAATTCCGCGGCAAGCGCATCGGTCACGGGCAGGGGGCCCTCTGGCGACCCTCCAACCTGCGGCTGATCCTGGACCTGCGCCGTCCCAGCTGGGGGGAGTCCTATCGGCAGATCGCCCGGCGAGTGGGGGATTTCGTCCGGCAGGTGGTTCGCAGCCATCCTGATGCGCAGGTCCTGGCCGTCTCGCATGAGTCGCCCATCTGGTCGTATCGTCATCTCTTGGAGACCGGCCATCCCGAGCACAATATGCTCCTCCGGGCCACCGCCCTGGCCTCGGTGACCTCCATTACCTTGGATTGTGAAACCGGCAAAGT
Organism: Bifidobacterium asteroides; assembly: GCF_009683175.1. Taxonomy (GTDB): domain Bacteria; phylum Actinomycetota; class Actinomycetes; order Actinomycetales; family Bifidobacteriaceae; genus Bombiscardovia; species Bombiscardovia asteroides_H. The sequence continues at coordinate 219,709 of NZ_WKKW01000002.1, read as the reverse complement.
GCTGGGAATCACCTACGCGGACCCGGCGGCAGGCGTGTAAAGACCGCTTGCACGGCTTAGGATGACTGAGGATGCTGTCGTGGATGACTGTCCGAGAACCCGATGAAGGAGCGTGATGATCATGGTGGATGTACAGACAAGCGCGAAGGCGATAGCCGGACGGCCCGCCGTGGCCGAGGCAGCTGAACAAGGGGCCAGGCTGGTAGACCTTTGGCCCTTGACGAATGCCGAGCATATGGCCAACGATGCCAAATATGCGGAGGACCTGCAGGTGCGCATCAGCATGGTGCTGGCGCAACTGATGACGGGCGAGGATGTGACCATCCCCGACGCTGAATACGTCTATGAGGGTGCTGAGGACATCCCTGGCCGTCCCCAGGATTTGGTGGACGCACTCATGGCGGCCAACGATGCCATCGAGGCGGCTGCACAGGCGCAGGGCGACCAGTCCAGGACGCCTGCGGATTTGGCCGAAACCTTGGGCAGCGGCTGGGACCAGGCCCGGCAGCAGGATGTGGTTGCCGGTGCGGCCGAGGTCGAGCAGTCCCTGGGTGAGCAGAACAAATCCCCCGAATCTCCACTGAGCAAAGAGGGAGTGGCCCAGGCCCTGGCTACGATTCTGGAGATTTGCCGGGATCTGCTTCAACGCGCAGGCGCCGACTCTGACCATGTTGCGGCCGCCGCGCCAATTCTGGTCTATGTCAATGAGCTCAACGAACGGCTGGGCATTCCCCAGGCCTTCCTGTCTGACGCGGATGTCGTTCATGCCTTGGGATTACTGGATGATCCTGAGGCTTTCGCCGACCTGTTGGCTCCTCTGGTGGGCGCTGAGTGGGACCACCATCGTCAGGAGGTGCTCTGGGATCCCGAGGAAGCCAAGCGCAAGGCCAAGGAGGATGACGAACGCAAGAGCCGCGAAGCCCTGCAGGCCAAGTTCGCCCATGTGCCCGAGGACCCCGACAAGCCTCCTGTGGAGCTTTAAGACCTTCTGCCTTTCGCCTTGGCATCGGTCAAGGCGAAAGGCAGATTGGGCTCAGCGGTCGAAGCGTGCTCCTCGTGGATCGCTGGGCCTGGCCAGCAGAATGATTCCGGCGACGGTTCCGGCGAGCATGATCAACGCGCCCAAGCCGAGCAGGGAGAGCGAGGATCCTGGATGTCCGTCTGCAATAGCCACGATGGCGAAAATCACAGGGATGCTGCCCACCAGTTCGCTTACGGAGGGCAGGAGTATCCAGAAGCCGGACATATTGGTGTCATGAAGTCGCCGTATGCTCACGGCCAGATTGGGTATGAAAAGTCCTATGGTGACCAGGAGGGACAGGATCCGTCCCACAAAAGTGGATCCTGAGGTGATGATCGAGATCGCACAGTTGATGAGGAAGATCATCAGAAAAGCCCACCAGAATTCCCCACGGGAGGCCCTCCCGGAGAAGACGGTGTATTTGACGAAGAAACGCTTGCAGGCATTTACGAAGTCAATGCCGTACCAGGGTGCGTTCAGTGGCGGCTCGCCGTTGAATCCGGCATCCGCATAGGGATAGGCCGGATACTGTGGAACCTGCGGTCCGGGCTGGTAGCCTGCTTGATACCCAGGCTGGTAGCCTGCCTGCGACCAGCCCTCGGGTGCCTGGTAAGAGTTGTCCGATGCATAGCCAGACGGCGGGGTTGTGCCATTGGGCTGGCCATTTGCCTGGCCGGGATTCGGACCTTGACCGTAGGGCGCCTGCTGCTGTCCGTAGTACTGCTGTTCATCGGGCTGTTGACCATAGGGCTGTTGCTGGCTGTAGCCTGGCTGTTGACCGTATGGCTGCCCTTGGTATGGCTGTTCCCGGTGGTAATCGTCGGCAGGTCCTTGGGCTTCGCTGATCGGATGGTAAATGTCGCTCTGGTCCGAAACCGTCTGTGCATAGCCGGACTGTCCTGGTTGAGGCTGATTCAGGTAGGCTGTGGTTCCTGAGCCGGTTCCGTCACCGGGGTCCTTCGGGGACCAGTCGTTGGCCGGACCCTGATCGGCCGAACCCTGATCGGCCGAACCTTGGTCATTGGGGGTCTGGTTCCCGTTGTTCATATCATCTGGATGGCTCATGGATATCGTCCCTCTCATCTTCTGTTGATAATCCTGAATCTGACTTTGCCGTATATCCCTATTATGGCAGGCCAATTCTTCTGCTTGCTAGTCACGGCTTGTGCAGGGTATGGGGGACCCGTCACACTTACTTGAGCCATTCTGTTAAATTCGGTAGGTGATTGCTGTTGCAGGACTCTTCACTCGTCGTCCGGATTGACCATATGATCATCGCCGGCATCGCCCAGCAGCAGCCGCTCGGTCAGGGTGATCAGGCCCAACAGGAGTGCGGTCAGCAGGATGATGACCAGGGTGGCCGAGAAGATCAGCGGGGTTCTAAAGGAGTTGAAGGCCGACTGCAGCCATATGCCCAGGCCGTTCCTGGCGCCCAGATACTCCGAGGTGGCCGCGGTGGCGAAGACATAGGCCGCGCTGATGCGCAGACCGCCGAAGATCTGCCCGGCGGCCACTCGCAGCTTGACGTGCCAGAGTGTCCAGGTTCGGGTTGCCCCGCAGTTCAGCGCTACATCCTGGTAGAAGCGGGGCACGGATTTGAGCCCCCGGTAAGTCTGGACCACTATAGGGAAGAGGGCGAAGACGGCTACGATGACCACCTTGCCCAGGGGCTCGAATCCGAACCAGATCACAAACAGAGGGGCGATGGTGATCAGCGGTATCATCTGTGCACCTGCAATCAGGGGGTAGAGGGCGTCGTGCAGGGTGCGCCAGCTGTAGAGGGCCAGACCGATCACTATTCCCAGGACCGAGGCCAGGAGGAAGCCCAGAAGGCCCTCAAGGGCGGTGATGGCGGTGGCAGGCAGCAGGTCCTCCCGGGATTGCACTGTTGCAGCCAGGATTCGGCTGGGCGCCGGCAGAACCTGTTCGCTGACTCCGCCCAGGCGGGCAGCCAGCTCCCAGATGATCAGGAGCGCCAGCAGGGTGATGGTCGGAGGCAGCGCCCGGGTTCCGCTCTGCTTCCGCACCCTCATCGACCGGCTGCTTCCCGAACGTAGCGATCGGTCCACAGGTCCTTGGCCTGAGGGGCCTTGTTGGGGTCTCCCTTCTTGGCGTCCCGGTAGGTGCCCGCCTTGAACTGGAAGTCCAGATAGTCCTGGGCATCCTTGACGTTGATCAGTCCGGTGATGCTCTTTTGCTCTGGACTGTCAACCCAGTACCCCTCCTTGACGATGCTCTGCATGGAGCGCTTGGCCAGGGTCGGGTCGATGGCCGATCCCTTGGTCTCCTTGACCAGGATGTCCGCCGCCTGGTCGGGATGATTCAGGGCGTAGTCGTATCCCTTCAGGCAGGCCTTGACGAATGCCGTCAGGGCGCGGCGGTGACCGGCCTGCTGCAGCCAGGAATTCTTGACCACGAAGCCCAGCTGGTCGGGGTTGCCGGGCACTCCCCAGTCGGCCTGGGTGAAGCAGTGCAGTGCCGGACCCTTGAGCTCGCTCTCTACGCCCTCCCAGTTGGCGTAGAAGCCGGCGAAGTCACCCTTGCCGCTGGTCAGGGTGGCGAAGGTGTTGGTGCCGCTGGTCACCCGTTTGAAGTCGCCCTTGCCGCCTGCATGGCGAATCATCTGCTTGACCACGGCCGTCTGCTCGGCCGAGCCGAAGCTGACGAAGGTCTTGTCGTCGAAGTCCTTGGGGGTCTGGATGTCGGTGCGCGAGGCCAGCGAGCACCAGCGTGCCACGGAATGCTGGCCTATGTTGAAGACCTGCCGCAGGTCGGATCCCTGGGAGTTGAAGGTGGCAAGGTTGCTCAACTTGGAGAAGCCTACGTCGGCGACCCCGTTCTGAACGGAGGTCTCGGCTCCCGCCTGGGCCGTGGGCAGGATGGTCAGCTTCAGGCCGGCCTTGTCGAAGTAGCCCAGGTGACGGGCCACGTAGATGCCCACATGATTGGTGTTGGGCGTCCAGTCCAGCATGAAGGAGAGCTTGGAGCCGTCATCGGCCTTGTTCCCTGCCCCCTTGGCCCCGCAGGCTGCGCTCGTGGCTGCCATACAGAGCGCCGCTGTCAGAGCGAGCGCCCGTACGATCAGTCTGTGGCCGGGAATCCTCCTGAAGCCGCTTTTCTCCGACATGCTCATCACTGTCACCTTGCCTCTCCGGCACCCCTGGTGCCCATCCGCATCGGGGCCGTTACGGGAAGGTGAGGAGCCCGCGCGACGATCCGGTACGGTCTTGACCGATGGAATTCTGCGATGTGTGCCACGGCTGCTGCCACCAGCCGCGCGAACAAGACCACTCTAGTCCAACTCAGACGGTCCTGCCTCGCCGTGATGAAAGGTTGCATCATTTGCCCTTATACTGGAAACTCACGAGAGGTCTGTGCGGGCCGACCGCTGTCGGTCTCGTCCGGAGCAAGACATCCGATTTCGGTAGGGTACGACGGAGGGTTCCCATGTCGGTGACCATCAGTGATGTGGCCAAGCAGGCGGGCATGTCCGTATCCACGGTCTCCCAGGCGCTCAACGACAAGGGGCGCATCTCCCCGCCCACCAAGGACAGGGTCCGCAGGGCGGCCATGGAGCTGGGCTACATCCCAGACAGCCGGGCCCGTTCCATGCGATCCTCGCGCTCGCATGCCGTAGGCCTGCTGGTCCCCGACATCCGCAACCCCTACTTCTCCGAGCTGGTCTACGCGGTTCAGGACCAGCTCTACTCGGCAGGCTATGCGCCCCTGATCGGCGTGTCCTCTTGCCAGGCCAGCAGGCAGGAGGACTATTACCGCATCCTTCTTTCTCGGCATATGGACGGCGTTTTGGTTGTCCCTGACGGTCCGACCTCGCCCATGCTGCGCACCATGCTGGCAAGGGAATTCCCCGTGGTCTTCGTGGATCGTCCGGACCGGACCCTGCCCGGTGTCCCTCTGGTGGATTCCGACCCTGTGCCTGGCATGGAGGCGGCCCTGGACGCTCTGGCAGCCAGGGGGAGCAGAAGAGTGGCCTTCGTTCCGGGCCCAGAGAGCCGCTCCTACACCTTCCGCGAGCGCGAACAGGCTTTCCTGGACGGCGTGGATGCCCGTCAGGGGTTGATGGGGTTGGTGGTCCGCCAGGGGTTCGAGGACCGTCCCCGCGCGGCCTCGACCATGCGCCACCTGCTCGGTCAGGGGGTGGATGCCGTCATCTTCGGCTACTCGGCCGATGCCATCAAGGCCGTCGCCATGGAGTGGGAGGGCGACCTGCGCTCACGTGTGCCCCTGGTCTCCTTCGACGACCTGGAGGTCTTTCAGCTGATCAGTCCTCAGGTGTCGGTCATCTCCCAACAGGTGGATCGCATGGGCCGCCAGGGCGTTGACATGCTCCTGTCCATGATCGAGCCGGGGCGGCAGGCTCCGGAGGGCATGGGCGTGGATCGCCGTCTGCGCACCCAAACCCTCTTCGTGCCAAGGGGCTTGCTGGCTTAGGTCTGTTCCTGCTTGATGCAGGGGTTGGGGCTCGACAAATCATGTGCGTGTCGGACGGCTGTATCGTCCCTGTAAATGACCTCCAACGGCCTTTCGGCCATTTGCGGCCCTTGTCCATACCCCACTATTTGTGACTCAGCTCACAAAACACGGGAATTACTAGATGTAGGAAACGAATCATCCTCAGGCACTACATATGGTGGTCACAACGTGATAGAGTGAATCTTGTCATCAAGAATGACATCCATGTGATTCGCCGTTCCCGGCATGGAATTCGGGAACGCCAAAGCAACTGCACATGAGCAAACGTATGACGACCGTATGAGGAGTGACGATGGATACTGAGGTCATGACCGATAGCGTGAAGGAGCGTGGCATTTCGGATCGCGATGCTGTCGACGGCATTCTGGTCGAGAAGCGCGACGGCCGGATCGTCGATTTTGATCCCGTCAACATCATGAACGCCATCGAGGCTGCCTTCAAGGACGTCAAGCACGAGGTCAGTCCTGAGGATCGTCAGCAGATCCGGGGTATGGCCCTGACCGTTCAGTCCGAGATCACCGATCGCTACACCAACCCGGTCAAGATCGAGGACATCCAGACCCTGGTCGAGCACGCGCTGGTCAATGCCCACCTCTACGAGATCGCTCGCTCCTATACCTCCTACCGTCTCGACCGTGACATTCAGCGGGCCAAGGCCACGGATGTCAACGAGGCTGTTCACCGTCTGACCAGCAAGGACGAGACCCTGGTGCGCGAGAACGCCAACAAGGATGCCAACGTCTACGCAACTCAGCGCGACCTGCTGGCCGGCGCGGTCTCCAAGGCTTCGGCCTTCGCCATGCTGCCCAAGGATGTCTCCAATGCCCATATGAAGGGTGACATTCACTTCCACGACGCGGACTACTCGCCTTTTACGGCCGAGACCAACTGCTCCCTGCCTGACTTCGGCGACATGCTGGCCCACGGTTTCGAACTGGGCAACGCCATGATGGACTCGCCCAAGTCCATCGGCACGGCCGCCACGCAGATCACCCAGATCATCAAGGACATCGCCGGCTCCCAGTACGGCGGCCAGACGGTCAACCGTTGCGACGAGATGCTGGACAGGTATGCGCGTCTGGACTACAAGAAGAACTATTCCATGGCTGAGGCCGTCCTGCCGGACGAGGAGCCCATCGATGTGGCCAAGGATGTCGTCCGCGGCCTCAAGGCTCGGGAGGCTGACTGGCTCCACCTGGATGATCGTGCCCCTATCGGCGAGGACGCCCCCTTCGACCTGGACGCTCCGCAGATTGTTCGGTTGCGCCAGGTCTATGCCAAGATCCTGACCCGCAAGAACATCTACGATGCCATGCAGACCATGGAGTACCAGATCAACTCCAACCGTGTCTCCAATGGCCAGACGCCCTTCGTCACTGTGGGCTTCGGCCTGGGCACCTCCTGGTTCGCCAGGGAGATTCAGCGGGCCATCTTCCTGATCCGTATCCGCGGGCTGGGCAAGGACCGCCACACCGCCATCTTCCCCAAGCTGGTCTTCACCATCAAGCATGGTCTCAATGCGGACGAGGGCGATCCCAACTACGACATGAAGCAGCTGGCCCTGGAGTGCTCGACCAAGCGTATGTACCCTGACGTGGTCTTCTACGAGAACCTGATCAAGATCACCGGCTCCTTCAAGGCCCCCATGGGCTGCCGTTCCTTCCTGCAGGCCTGGACCAACCCCGAGACGGGCGAGGACGAGGAGGACGGCCGCATGAACCTGGGTGTCGTCACCGTCAACATCCCCCGCATCGCTCTTGAGTCCCGCGGCGACAAGGATCGCTTCTGGAAGATATTCGACCAGCGCATGGAGGTGGCCCACCACGCCCTGCAGTTCCGCATCATGCGCTGCAAGCAGGCCACGCCCATCAACGCTCCCACCCTCTACCAGTACGGCGCCTTCGGCAGGCTGAAGCCGACCGACAGTGTAGATACCCTCTTCCGCAACAGCCGCGCCACCGTTTCGCTGGGTTACATCGGCCTCTATGAGGCCACCAGCGTCTTCTACGGCAAGGACTGGATGAAGGACCACTCCTGGGATCCGGAGGGCAAGGAATTCGCCCTGAGCATCGTGCGTCGGATGAATCAGCTCTGCAAGCAGTGGGAGAAGGCTGAGGGATACCACTACTCGGTCTACTCCACCCCGGCCGAGTCCTTGACTGACCGCTTCGCCCGGATGGACAAGGAGAAGTTCGGCGTAGTCGACGGCGTGACCGACCACGACTTCTACACCAACAGCTTCCACTACCCGGTCTGGCTGCGGCCCACGCCCATGGAGAAGCTCAGCTACGAGCGGGACTTCCCCTATCTGGCCTCGGGCGGATTCATCAACTACTGCGAGTTCCCCTCCATGCAGCAGAACCCCAAGGCCCTGGAGGCTGTATGGGACTACGCCTACGACATCGGCATCGGTTACCTGGGTACCAACACCCCCATCGATCACTGCTTCGTCTGCGGCTACGAGGGTGACTTCGAGCCCACCGAGGAGGGCTTCAAGTGCCCCGAGTGCGGCAACGACGATCCTGATAAGTGCAACGTGACCAAGCGCACCTGCGGTTACCTGGGCAACCCCGTCCAGCGGCCTATGGTCCACGGCAGGCACGAGGAGATCGCCCACCGTGTCAAGCATATGGAGGGCGAGACCGGCCACGTGGTCCTCAAGGACGGATCCACCAAGGAGTGGTTCGACGACAAGGCCGAATAGGCTCTGACAAGACGCAGTTAATGGCGGGCCGGGTAGTTTGCGGCCCGCCATTGTCATGAGGAGGACCAGATGACGGACAAACAGGGAAGCATGAGAAAGACGGGTGGCCACCGTGACTTCGCTGCTGATGAGCAGGGGCGTGGTCCGGGGGTTCCCTCTGCGCTGACCAACAATCCCAAGGCCGGCCAGTGGGACGGTCGCCGACTCAGTCGGGGAATCGTGGCGGACTACAAGCGTCTGGTCATGACCGACGGCGAGGGGATCCGCTGCTCCCTCTACGTCAGTGGCTGCCCCTTCCGCTGCCAGGGGTGCTACAACGCTTCCATCTGGGACTTCGGCGCCGGGCATCCCTATACCCGGGAGCTTGAGGACCAGATCATCAAGGACCTGTCGCTGTCCTACGTGCAGGGCATCACCTATCTGGGCGGGGAGCCTCTGCTCAACACCCCCATGCTGCTCGGCCTTTCAGAGCGAATCCGGCGCGAGTTCGGCCACGAGAAGGATATCTGGTGCTGGACCGGCTACACCTGGGAGGAGCTGAACCGGCCGGGGGAGACCCCGGACAAGGCCCAGCTGATCTCCTACCTTGACGTGCTGGTGGACGGACGCTACTTGGAGAATCGTAAGAACAGCCTGCTCCAGTTCCGGGGCTCGGACAACCAGCGGATCATCGACGTGCCGCGTTCCCTGGAGCAGGGCCGGGTGGTCATCTGGCCCAAACTGCACGACCAGACCAGGTTTATTCCGGAGACCTACAGCAAGGATCGGCAGCAGGAGCAGCAGCGGGGCTGATACCGGCTCCACCTCTGAATTGGTCTACGTCGCCTTACCGGGGCACAATGGGAGTCATGACTGATGAGCATGATCACGACGCCAAACCCGACCTGCCCAAGAACCTGAGGGTCCGCTTCTGCCCTTCGCCGACCGGCACCCCGCATGTGGGCATGGTCCGAACCGCACTCTTCAACTGGGCCCAGGCCCGGCACTCGCATGGTACCTTCGTCTTCCGCATCGAGGACACCGATGCCCAGCGCGACAGCGAGGAGAGCTACCAGCAGATTCTGGAGGCCCTCAAGTGGCTGGGGTTGGACTGGGATGAGGGTGTGGAGGTCGGCGGCCCTGACGGCCCCTACCGGCAGTCCGAGCGCGGCGATATCTACCGCGATGTGGCCCGGCAGCTTCTGGATGCCGGCTACGCCTATGAGTCCTACTCCACCGCTGAGGAGATCAAGGAGCGCAACCTGGCCGCCGGCCGTCCTGCCGCTTTCGGCTATGACGGCTACGACCGCGACCTGAGTGACGAACAGCGTCAGGCCTTCCGTGATCAGGGCCGCCGTCCTGCCCTGCGCATCCGCATGCCCGACGAGGACATCGCCTTTGACGACCTGATTCGCGGGCATATCGAGTTCAAGGCCGGGTCCGTGCCCGACTATGTGATCGTGCGCCCCAACGGCGATCCCCTTTACACTCTGACCAACCCGGTGGATGATGCCCTGATGCGCATCAACGTGGTCCTGCGCGGTGAGGATCTGCTCAGCTCCACCCCCCGACAGATAGTCCTCTACCGGTACCTGATGAAGCTGGGCATAGCCCGGGCCATGCCCCTGTTCGGGCACCTGCCCTACGTCATGGGCCAGGGCAAGAAGAAGCTGTCCAAACGTGACCCGGAGTCCAACCTCTTCCTGCACCGGGAGCACGGCTTTATTCCCGAGGGCCTGCTCAACTATCTGGCCCTGCTGGGCTGGTCCATCGGCCCGGACCGGGATGTCTTCTCCATGGATGAGATGGTTGAGCACTTCGACATCCGCGATGTCAAGGCCAATCCCGCCCACTTCGATATCGACAAGGCCGTGGCCATCAACGCCGAGCACATCCGCATGCTGGAGCCGCAGGACTTCCTGAATCGCTCCCTGCCCTACCTCAAGCGTGACGGGCTGGTGAGTGCCGAGTGCTGGCAGGACCTGAGCGATAGGGAGCAGCGGATTCTGAGCGCTGCCGCCCCGCTGGTCCAGCCTCGTGTGCGTCTGTTGGGCGAGGTCTCCGGCATGGTGGGGAGTCTGCTCAGCCAGGATGATTACCTGGAACCCGAGCCGGACGCCCGCAAACAGCTCAAGGACTCGGCCGGGCAGGTCCTGGACCTGGCTATTGCCGCCCTGCAGGATGTGTCAGACCAGGACTGGAAGACCGATCACCTGCACGACCTGCTCACTCAGGCGCTGGTGGATGAGGGAGGCTATAAGCCCCGACTGGCCTTCGGTCCGGTCAGGGTGGCGGTCTCGGGAAGGCGCGTCTCGCCGCCCCTGTTCGAGTCCCTGGAGATTCTGGGCAAAGGTACAACACTCCGAAGGATGGCCAACTTGCGCCAAAACCTCTAAGCGGGTATATTTCTTTTTTGTTGTGCTACTGACCTGCTGAACCGGGTTCGTACGCGGCGAAAAGTGAAGCCCCCGTCGTCTAGCGGTCTAGGACTACGCCCTCTCACGGCGCCAACACCGGTCCAAATCCGGTCGGGGGTACGACATGTGGCAACCGTCCAAGCGGTTGTCGCACAGCCAATTGGGGTATGGTGTAATTGGCAACACAGGTGATTCTGGTTCATCCATTCTTGGTTCGAGTCCAGGTACCCCAGCGGTAGGGACATAAGGTCTCAAGGAGCGGAATGCCGACACGGTGTTCCGCTCTTCTTGTTTACGCATTACCATGGATTGCAGGAATGCTTCTGTCCTGCAAAGCGGCGGACGGAGGCGTCCACGAGAGTTGTTCACGGTGTGAGCAAGCAAACAAAAAGAGGAGGCCCGGCAGACTGTTATGTCAGAGTTTCCGATGATGGAATCTGATACGTTGAGCATAGAAGCTTGAGTGATGAACCCAATCATCGGCTGATCGGGCAACATCACCCGGTATATGAATCATTGTACGATTTTTTCGGTAAAGGTGTGTGATTATGACGACAATCATGGTGTTGGGAGCTGGTTACGCGGGTCTTCGCGTGGTCAAGAAGCTGGCTCATGCAAAGACTGATGCCCATATAGTCCTGGTCAATAAGAACGAGTACCACTACGAGTCCACTCAGCTGCACCAGGTGGCTGCGGGAACCAAGGAGCCGGCGGACGTGGTCTTCGACCTGCGCAAGTCCCTGCCCGATTCAGTGGAGCTGATTGTCGACAAGGTGGTCGGCATCGATCAGGACAACCGCCGGGTCAGCCTGGAGCATCACGATCCTCTGTCCTATGATTACCTGATCAACGCCCTTGGCTTCGAGTCCGAAACCTTCGGCATCAAGGGTGCCGATGAGTATGGATGGCCGCTCGTCGACGTGGACACCGCCTTGGCGGCCCGCAAGAAGCTGGAAGAGACGCTGGCCCGCTACCAGACCAGCCATGATCCGCTGGATCTGAGCATCGTTGTCTGCGGCGCTGGCTTCACCAGCATCGAGTACCTGGGCGAATTGGTCTACCGTCTGCCTCAACTCTCGAAGCGCCTGGGCTTCCCCATGGATCAGGTCAAGGTGGATTGCATTGAGGCCTCGCCCAAGATCCTGCCCATGTTCAGCAAGGACCTGGTCGACTGGGCTGTGGATTACCTGCGCAAGCGGGGAGTCAACTTCCACACCTCCACCCCCATTACCGAGGTCAGGCAGGATGCCGTGGTCTCCAATGATCAGGAGTTCAAGGCCCATACGATCATTTGGACAACGGGTGTGCGTGGTAGCCACGTTATTGCCGATTCCGGGTATAATCAGAAGCGTAACCGTGTAGTGGTCAGGGATGACCTGTCGGTCGAGCAGCATCCAGAGGAGTTCCTGGTGGGTGATGTCAGTGCCGTTCCCGACCCCCAATCGGGTCGGCTCTACCCGACCACTGCGCAGATTTCGATGGCCCAGGCTGATACCGCGGCCGCGAATGTCCTCGCCAGAATGCGGGGGCAGGAGCCCCAGCGGTTCACCTTCCGAAGCCTAGGGACCGTGTGCTCCCTTGGCCCCCACGCCGGGGTTGCCGAAATCGACCGAATGGGGACGCTGAAGCTCAAGGGCAAGATAGTCTCGGTCGTTAAGTGGATCGTCAACGAGCGGTCGGTCCTGGAGTTGGCCAACGTGCGTACCATGTTGGAGAGCAACTGAACCAGCGTCTTAAAGACGCCAGGGGCTAGAGGCGATGAGAGAGGAGGACGGACATGGTCAATGCCATGAGGATGTCGCGACATTGTTCTTCGATGGGGGGCCTGTTCGTCCTGCCCTCGCCTCGCCCCGGTTCGTCCTTGCCGACGATGGCCGTCGACCCTGTGTTCATTAAGATTATCGACTACCTCCTGCTCTTCCTCCTCCCGGTGGAAGACACGGTCTGCCGCTCCAGTGGGGCGGATATCTGGAGTGCTCACAGCCTGGGCGAAGATTCCCGGGCCTGTGCGCGGATTGGCAGGAGCGAGAGGAGAGTGGCATTAGCATGAGTTTTCTACAAGGTTTGTGGTTCTTTGTCATCGGCCTGCTTTTTGCAGGATTCCTTCTGCTTGAAGGGTTCGACTTCGGCGTTGGCATGGCTACCAGGTTCGTGGCCCGTGACGGTGATGAGCGCGCCACCTTCATGAGGGCCATCGGCCCCCACTGGGATGGCAACGAGGTCTGGCTGATTACCGCCGGTGGCGCTATGTTTGCTGCTTTCCCGCTCTGGTACGCCTCTCTCTTCTCTGGGTATTATCTTCTGCTCTTCCTGGTGCTCGTCTCCCTGATTCTGCGTGGTGTCTCTTTCGAGTTCGCCTCCCACGCGCTGACCAGCCGTGAGCGTGGCGTCTGGCAGTGGGCCAACTTCATCGGCTCGCTCTTCGCGCCACTCTTCCTGGGCATGATGCTGACCAGCCTGATTCAGGGCATTCCCATGGATAAGAACGGCGATGCCTGGCCCGGGTTCTTCGACGTGTTCAACTGGTTGTCCGTGGTCGGCGGCATCGCTGTCGTCTTCTTCAGCTTCGTTCATGGCCTGCACTTCCTGAGCCTGAAGCTGGGCGCCATGGATTCCCGCCGGATGCTCAACGTCAGCGAGAAGGCTTACTGGATCGCCTATCCGGCCCTGATTGTCTTCGTGCTCCTGGCCATCTTCAACACCGACTTCTACAAGGCACGCCCCCTGTCCACCTGGCTGATCACCGTCATCATCCTGGCGTCGGTTATCGGAGGTCACGTTGCCGTCTTCAAGAAGCGCGGCGGCTACGCCTTTACCTGCTCGGGCATCACCCTCATGGCCATTATCGCCTTTATCTTCAACGGGCTCTTCCCGCGGGTGATGATCGCTGACGATCCGGCTCACAACCTGCTGATCCAGGATGCCTCGGCATCGCCGCTGACCATGAAGATCATGACCGTGGTGCTTTGCATCTTCCTGCCCATCATGCTGGCCTACTTCATCTGGAGCTACTTCATCCAGCGCAAGCGGCTGGACACCGATGGTGCCCACCTGGCTTCGCCTGTGGGCCCTTCGGCCACCGTGGCTGAGACCGTCTGAAAATTGAAGGAGGCAGGGGGGCAGTGCTGACAGGACCGGAGCGCATCCGGAGGATAATGCATTGATTGACAAAAATCTCTTCCGTTTCGACGGAGTCCGGTTCACCTTGGGCCTGCTGGCCGCACTGTCCCTGGTCCAGGGAATAGGCGTGGTGGTTCAGGCCTATGGATTGACCCTGGCCCTGGTGCGTATCTGGCGCCTTAAGAATTTGAAGGTGCTGGTGGTGCCGGTACTGATTTTTCTGGCCGCCTACACCTGTCGACAGCTCTGTGATGTGGCCAAGGATCGTATCGCAACCGACCGTGCCGATGCCATCGTAGCCGAGCTGCGGCCCCGTATTCAGGACAAGGTCTTCTCGCTGGGGCCGTCGGCTCTGGCTCGGCGTGGCACGGGCTCGGCCGTCACCATGCTGGTGGATGGGCTTGACCAGGTGCGTACCTACGTGCTGACGGTTCTGCCCAAGATGATGGATCTCATCTTCATCCCGCTGATTGTCTTGGTCGTGGTCTGGACCCAGGATGCAGGTTCCGGGCTCATTCTCCTGCTCATGTTGCCCCTGCTCATCTTCTTCATGGTCATTCTGGGTCTGGCGGCCAGGGATCGCTCCAGTCGGCAGTACGCTCAGTTCCGAAAGCTCAACACCCGATTCATGGATACGGTCCTGGGCTTGCCGACATTGAAGATGCTGGGCATTGACAAGGAATACGAGGACGAGATCTATTCGGTCTCGGACCGCTTCCGCAAGAGGACCATGAGCGTTATCAGGGTGGCCATGACCTCCACCTTCGCTCTGGACTTCTTCGCCACCTTGGCCATCGCCATCATGGCCGTCTTCCTGGGCAACAATCTGATCAACGCCAAGGTGGAGCTCTTCCCAGCCCTGCTGGCCCTGATTCTGGCCCCTGAGTACTTCATGCCCATCCGGCAGTTCGGGGACGACTTCCACGCCACGCTGAACGGCAAGAACGCCTTGGACGACATCGCGGACATGCTGGCGCAACCAGAGCCCAAACGTTTGGAGGAACTGGACTGGTCCGGGTGGAAGGAAGACAGCCACCTGCGCCTGGAAGGAATCGACTTCGCCTATCCTGGCCCCAAACCGGTGGAGAGCACTGCTTCAGCCGGGGCGCAGATGGATGCCATGGCCAAGTCCGAGAGCCAAAAGTCCGGCAAGAAGGGCAGCAAACGCAAGGCAACCAAGGTTCATCACGGTAATGGGGGAGCGGTCTCGGCTGAGGTCGGTTCCGCGGCATCGCAGGGAACCGGAGCCGAGGCAGCCGTGGATTCTCAGGAGCAGCCTCTGGCCCTGAACGGTCTGGACTTCAACCTGCACGGTTTTTCCAAGGTGGCCATTGTGGGTCGTTCCGGAGCCGGCAAGTCCACGCTGATGGATCTGCTGGCTGGCTTTGACCAGCCCAAGGCAGGCACCATCGACCTGGATGGTCATCAGCTGGAGCACTGCAATGTGGCTGCCTGGCAGCGGCACATCAGCTACATTCCGCAGAACCCCTTCATCTTCCACGGCACAGTGGCCGACAACATCCGCTTTTACAACCTGGAAGCAGACGATGCTCAAGTGGCCCGTGCAGCCGATCGGGCTGGACTGACCGACTGGCTGAACACATTGCCCGACGGTTTGAACACCCAAATCGGGGAGGGCAACCGTGGCATCAGCGGTGGCCAGGCACAGCGAATCGCCCTGGCCAGGGGCATCCTGGATCCCTCGCGCGAGATTCTGTTCTTTGACGAGCCCACAGCCCACCTGGACATCGAGACCGAATACGACCTGAAACAGACCCTGCTGCCCATCATGGACGGGCATCTGGTCGTCCTGGCCACCCACCGGCTGCACTGGCTGGCCAACATGGACTGGGTGATCATGCTGGAGCATGGACGAATTGTGGCCCAGGGCAATCCGCAAGAGCTGATTGGTCAGGGCGGACCCCTGGATGCATTGATCGATGAGATGGGAGGGAACCAGATTGCCGACTACCAGCAGGACTGAAACCGCCGGAAGAGGTGGCATGGGATCGTCGAAGACCTCCCGCCGCGGCCGTGGGCTGTCAGGCTACATGCATATCTGGCACCGGGACCATTGGTTCTGGCCCTACCTGCGTGAGAACAAGGGGCTGCTTGCCCTGATCTTCTTCCTGGGAACCGTTACCTTCGTGTGCGCGGCCGGACTGATGTTCACATCGGGATTCCTGATCAGCAGGTCGGCCCGTCATCCCTTCAACATCTTCGCCGTATACGTGCCGGTGGTCCTGACCAGGGCCTTCGGCATCGGACGACCCACATTCAAGTACATGGAGCGCATCAAGAGCCATGACTGGGTGCTCCGAGTGGTTTCCAAGCTGCGGGTTCAGCTCTACCGCACCCTCTCGCAGGACGCGGCTTTCCTGAACGAGCATGAGCGCACAGGCACGGTCCTGGGCATGCTCTCGGACGACCTGGACCATCTGGAGAACTTCTACCTGCGCACCATTTTCCCTACGGTCGTGGCCTACATGATGTGGGTGGTGGTCACCATCGCCGTAGGCGTCTTCTCCTGGCTGACCTCGCTCCTGCTCTTCCTGCTTTTCGCTTTGATTCTGATTTTGGTCCCGCTGGTGTCGCTGGCTTATTCAGACGGACGTTACGACAGGGAGAAGGCACGGCGGCAGGACCAGTACACTGCAGTGACCGAGAGCTACATGGGCCTGGGGGATTGGGTGATTACCCGCCGTCGGCGGCGCTTCGTGGATACGGCGTCCGGCGACTTCAACGACATCGCCACCGGCCGCAGAGAGCAGAAGCGGTTTGAACGCTGGCGCAACTGTGGCATCCAGATGATTTTCGCCCTCATGGTGGTGGCTCTGATCGTTGGAGCGGATCTGCGCATGACCAGCTCCACCTCCATTGCGGACTTTGCGGCAGCCGTGGTCCTGGCGGTGTTCCCGCTGGTCGACTGCTTCATTGTGGTCTCCCAGGCTGTGGCTGAGGTTCCCCTATACACAGACTCCCTGGACCACCTGAATGATCTGACCGAGCGCGTCGAGTCCCGGCGGGTTGAGCCGAGTGCCCAGACCAGGCTGGAGGGGCCGATCAAGTCAATCGTCTTCGACCATGTCAGCTTCTCCTATGGTCCTGATGACCCCCTGCTGCTGGACGACTTCAGCCTGAGAATCGAGGGTGGGCAACGGGTGGCTCTGCTCGGTCCCAGCGGCGAGGGCAAGACGACGGTCCTTCAGCTGCTCCTGGGAGACCTGCGCCCAACCAGCGGCCGCATCCTGATCAACGGAATACCGGTCGATGCCTTGCAGGATCAGCGTCCTGAGCTCTTTGGCTACCTGAACCAGCAGGCCTTCCTCTTCAACACCACCATCGCCTCCAACGTGCGTCTGGGCGCTCCACAGGCCGATGATGATCAGGTTCGCCAGGCCTTGAAGGCTGTACAGCTGGATCAGGTCGTGGATGACATGCCCCAGGGAATCGACACGCCGGTGGATGAGGCCGGCGGCCGACTTTCAGGCGGTCAGCGCCAGCGTCTGGCCTTGGCCAGGATCGTGCTCAAGCACACCCCGATCATCCTTCTGGACGAGCCCACCATCGGTCTGGATCCTATAACCGAGCGGCGGCTCATGGCCATGATCTTCAAGGTCAGCCAGGATCGCACCCTTCTTTGGGTGACCCACCACCTTCAGGGGCTGGAGGAGGCCGATCAGGTTATATTCATGCAGGATGGTCATATAGCCATGCAGGGTCGGCCTGCTGATTTGTACCATGAGAACGCCCGTTTCCGTGAGCTTTATCGCATGGACGTCTCGGACGTGGACAATGGTACCGGTCAAGGGATATACTTAAAGAAGCAGTCAGATTCAGATGGACGGAACCCTGTTGAATGACCATCAGGCTGTTTCCCGAGCAATGAATTTTGCACGGTTGCCGGGTTGCCGATCTTTGCGGATGGCTTCCCGGCGGGTCACCGTGCGCCGTCGGTTCATGGACAGGACGACATGGAAACCGGAGCCCGCGGAAGCGACCAGGTCGCGAAGTCGGGGAGAGCTGAGAGGTTCTCGTAGGCATAAGCCTGGTCATATCTGAATCCGTCCGGATTCGACCCGTGTACCCGCGCCCGACGAACCCTGCAGAGATTGGGAGGAACGATGTTCACTGTATTGGGATTGTCTAGATTCCAGTTCGCCATGACGACGATATTCCACTTCTTCTATGTCCCTATGACCATCGGTCTGGCCCTGGCGGTCGCCATCATGGAGACCACCTATGTGGTGACCAAGAAGGATGTCTACAAGAAGATGACCATGTTCTGGTCCAAGATCTTCCTGCTCTCCTTTGCGGTAGGCGTGGTCACGGGCATCATCCAGGAGTTCCAGTTCGGCATGAACTGGTCCAACTACTCCAGATTCATGGGTGACATCTTCGGCGCCCCCCTGGCCATCGAAGCCCTGCTGGCATTCTTCCTGGAGTCCACTTTCATCGGCGTGTGGATGTTCACCTGGAATAGGTTCAAGCCGGCCGTGCATGTGATCTTCATCTGGCTGACCTTCCTGGGTTCCTCCATGTCGGCCATCTGGATTCTGGCTGCCAACAGCTTCATGCAGCACCCGGTTGGCTTCGAGATCAACCAGGCCACTGGTCATGTGCGACTGCGCAGCTTTGGCGACGTTATGGCAAATCCTCAGCTGTGGATCGAGTTCCCCCACGTCTTCTTCGCCGCCGTCTGCACAGGGGCCTTCGTGGTCATGGGCTGCAGCGCCTTCAGCCTGCTGAGAATGCACATGGGGAACAAGGATCAGGCCGTGGCTGCTGTCGAGGCCGACTCCGAGAAGCAGGCCAAGGTCAACCTGTTCACCAAGTCCATCCGTCTGGCCGCCCTGCTCGGGCTCATCGGTTCCATCTGCGTGATCACCTACGGTGATTTGCAAGGCAAGTTCATTGTGACCGATCAGCCTATGAAACTGGCTGCCACCGAGGCCATCTACGAGGATACCGGTGATCCCGCCCCTTGGAATGCCGTGGCTCTGATCAATGAGAAGGACCATAAGATTGAGGGGTCCGTCGAGATTCCCGGAGCTATGTCGCAGCTGGCTTACGGCAAGAAAACAGGCGCCGTCAAGGGCATGAACACCGTGAACAAGGAGCTGCACGAGAAGTACGATGCCAAGTACGGCAAGGATATGAACTACTACGTGCCAGTCACCACCCTGTTCTGGGTCTTCCGCCTGATGGTCGGGATCGGGTTTGCCTTTGCCCTGATATCCGCATTGGTGCTCTGGTTCACACGTAAGAAGAAGAACACGCTCTTTACCACGCGTTGGAAGCTCTGGATCATGGGTATCTTCACCTTTGCTCCATTTGCTGCGACGACCAGCGGCTGGCTGGTGACCGAGCTAGGACGCTATCCGTGGCTGGTCTATGGTTACCAGACCATCGCCGATGGGGTTTCGCCCACCAGCACGGTGCCGAACCTGCTCTTCACCTGCATTGTCTACTTCCTGCTCTTCCTGGTTCTGGGCGGAGTCATGGTCTTCTACACCAGGAGGACCCTGCACCAAGGACCCTTCTACAAGCCGGATGACGGTAATGGGCCGCAGCCTGCCAAGGTGCATGGTGCACCGGCTCGGGTGGCCCTGGCCTGATGGTCGACTGATTTCAAACCCTTCCTTCCCCTTCGGTAAATCCCCCGCTTCGGACCGCATGGTTCGGAGCGGGGGATTTGCTGTCATGGGATGTTTGCTGTCAGCGGCAGCCGGCGGGGGTGAGATTCAGAAAAGAGAGCCATGCAGAGAATGAAGCGACAGATATGACGGATGTTCGGCCCGCGGCCAATACGAGGCTGGTCTCGCTCGCTCTGATTATGTTGCTTTGGTTCCGTCGCGCCGATTCGGTCAGACCTGAGCAGTCAGTTTGCTCACAATACGCTGCAGTAAGCTGCGTATGCCCTCAGACATGGGGGAATCCTCCAGGCTGTCTGAAGCCCGCCGCAGATAGTCTTTGGCGGTTTGACGGCTGCTTTCCATCAACTGGGGATGTGCTCTGAGGTAGTCGACCACCAGGTTGGGATCATCCTGCTGGACCAGGGCTCTGAAGTTCTCATCCTCCTGGAATCCCAGCAGAACCGGCAGAGTGTATATTCCGTCGCGAATGTCCTCCAGTTTGGGCTTGCCGGTGTCACGGTCCAGATCAAAATCGTTGATGTCGTCGATGATCTGGAAAGCCATGCCCAGATTGCCGCCGAAGTCTCTGGCGGTCCGCTCCAAGGCCGGGTCAGTTGGCTGGTCATCGAGGCGGATCCCGGTCAGGCAGGCCAGTCGGAAGAGGGCTGCGGTCTTGCCGGAGATGGCTCGGTCGTAATCGTCAATGGTGATGTGGGTATGGTGGCGTTCGGACTCCTGGTAGAGTTCGCCGCCCACAATCTCGCAGACCGTGCCGGCCTGCTCGCGGATAAAGCCTGTGTCAGGGGCGATGGAGGCCATGATCTCCATGTAGCGCGAAAGGATCAGATCACCCAGATAGATGGCTGCCTTGTTGCCCCGGATGGTGTGGACCGTGGGCTTGTTGCGGCGGATGGGGGCGTTGTCCAGAACGTCGTCGTGGACCAAGGTAGCCAGATGAAGCATCTCGATGGCGGCGGCGCCGGTGATGACGGTGTCGTTCAGCTGCCCTCCGGTCCGTGCTCCGGCCCGGGCAAAGAGGACCACCATGGCGGCGCGAATCATCTTGCCGTGGTTGTCCAGCAGTCGACGGTAATCCTCCTGATAGGGGGCCACATGGGTACGTTCCTGGTGCAGGCGGTCAACGACCCGCTCAAGATCCTTGCGCAACAGGAGCTCTTGTCCTTCTGCCATGGAGGTACGCTCCCTCTATCTCGTTAAGAACCGCAACGTATCCAATATACCAAGACCGGGGCCAGCCCTGAAGATTGTCGGCCCGGTCCTGGCTGTCGTCGTACCCACTGTGGTCAAGCTAACATCGGGTGTCGGCCTGGATTCCATTCGTAAGGGGGCTGCATAGATTGGCCTGGAGGCGAAGACGGGTGAAGTAGGCTAGATGTATGAGTCAGCATTACCACGCGGATCAGGTTTCCTCACAAGGCGGCGAGGGAGAGCATGATCGACCGCTGTCCGTTTCGGCCCGGCTGGGGCGACTTCAGTTCCATTACTCGGGCAAGTTCAGACTTCTGCAGCTGGCCGACGTCCAGGAGGGCCCCAAGGTCTCTCCGGACACAATCAGGCTGATAGGCGCGGCTTGCGATGCGGCAAAGCCCGATCTGGTGGTCTTCTCGGGCAACCAGGTGGCCGGTTACGACACGGCATACGAGCGCACCTTCCGTAAGAGACGTTGGAGCACCCCTCTGGACGGCATCTATTCGGCTGGTCTGAGCATGGGCGGCGCACTGGGACTTGGGGGAGCCTCCCTGAAACGATCCTCCAAGCCCCGGGAGGATCAAGCAGACGCGGACCGTCGGGAACCGGACCGCAGGGATGCCGAGCGTGTACGTCAGCAGAACATCAAGCACACCGAGGATCTGGTCCGCAGAACCGTCGGCCTGATCACCGGCCCGCTGGTTGAACGTGGGATTCCCTTCGTCGTCACATATGGCAACCACGACTTCCAGTGCGGCCTGGACACCGATCAGATGGACGCCATCTATCGGGAGGTGCCTGGCTGTCTGAATCCGGAGGCTACGGTCGCCCATCCTGATAGGGTCCATGCGCTGATCGGGTCGGCCCTGCCCTCCCAGACGGCCTTCGTCTGCGCCCCGGGTACCTTCGCCCTGCCTGTGGCGGATTGCGACGGAAACGGGGTGGTCATGGGACTGGTCCTGCTGGACTCTGGCGACTATGCCCGAGCAGGCGGCTATGGCTCACCTTCGGCCCAGGCTCTGGATTTCCTGGCGGCCGCTCCTGACCTTCTGGGCAACCGGTCCATAGTCTTTCAGCACATGCCCATCCCCCAGTTCTATGATCTGCTCAAGCCGGTGCCGGCCACCACAGCCTATGCGGTCCAGGGCTACCGAAGCTTCGACTCCCGTTGCTATATCCTGGACGAGTCGCGCACCTGCCCGGGCTCCTACCTGGGCGAAGGCGTCTCCTGTCCTGACGAGGACAGCGGCGAGTATGACCTGCTGATCCGGAACCGGGGCTACTTCGCCCTCTTCGCCGGGCATGACCATCGCAATGGCTTCGTCGGACGCAGCGGGGATCTGACGCTGGGGGCCACGCCCACATGTGGATTCGGTTCCTACGGTCCGGTGCCCAGCAAGCGGGCGGCCCGGCTCTTCGAGTTCGACATCCGCCATCCCCATCATCCTCGCACCCAGCTCCTGGAGTTCGGGCAATTGGTGGGGCGGCCAGGATCCCACAAGGTCTACACCTTCGCCATGAGCCATGTACCCACCTCCACCGGAGATGCGGTCAACCTCTTGCGTCGGCCCGGGGTCTTGGCAGGCGGCCTGACGGCCCTGGCCGGGTTGATCGCCTCCTGGGGTTCCTCCCGGCGGCGATCAGGGCCAAGGGGTTAGGAATTCCCGCTCAGGCCCTACGACGGGCGGGAGATGAGGCTCGCAGCAGGGCTTCGGTCAGATATTTGCCGGCGGCCATGACCAGGGGGGCGTAGCGCCTTCCCGGCGTGGTCGACATGCGGTTGACCGGCCCGGAGATGGATATGGCGGCCATGACCTGTCCGGATCCGTTGCGGATGGGGGCCGAGATGGAGCAGACGCCTTCTTCCCGCTCGTTGATGGATTCGGCCCAGCCGCGCTTGCGGACCGTGGCCAGGGTCGCTGCGTTGAACTTGGCGTGTCGCAGACCTTGATGGAGGCGCTCAGGTTCCTCCCAGGCCAGTAGAATCTGTGCTGCCGACCCGGCCTCCATGGACAGCAGGGCGCCTACGGGGATGGAGTCGCGCAGGCCCGATGCGCGTTCCACTGCGGCGATGCAGACACGGACTTCGCCCTGACGGCGGAAAATCTGGGCCGACTCGCCCGAACGGTTGAGCAGTGTGTGCAGGATGGGCCCCGAGGCGGTCAGCAGTCGATCCTCGCCGGCGGCGGCAGCCAGCTCGGCGAAGCGGGAGCCCAGGACGAAGCGGCCATGCGCGTCCCGCAGCACGAAGCGGTGGCGCTCCAAGGCGATGGCCAACCGGTGGGCTGTGGGTCGAGCCAATCCGGTGGCGTTGACCAGCTGGCCCAGGGTCATGGGTCCGGTCTCCAGGGTGTCCAGAATTCGCACCGTCTTGTCCAGAACGCCGACGCCCGAATGAATCTCCTCCTGATGCATGTTCCGATCGTTTACAGAGGGGTATCTGTCGTCGTCGTTCATAGAAGGTGTGTCCATGGTTGAATTATGCCATCTCAGTATATGAAATGCAAAAGTTCATAACGGTTGGGCAGTTCCATACTCGGTGGTAAGAGGCCGGCGGGGTGCCGATGAGATTGGTGCCCTGGCCGGTCGTAGGCTTTCAGGAGGCGATATGGGACGCACAATGGCGGAAAAGGTCTGGACCGATCATTTGGTCAGAAAGGGCCAAGGCGGCGAGCCCGATCTGATCTACATCGATCTGCAGCTCATGCACGAGGTGACCAGTCCACAGGCTTTCGAGGGTCTGCGCCTGGCAGGCCGGAAGATCCGTCACGTGGACCAGGTCATCGCCACCGAGGATCACAACACCCCCACCATCGACATCGATCGGCCCATCGCCGACAAGGTTTCGGCCCTGCAGATCTCCACCCTGGAGCGCAACTGCCGTGAGTTCGGCGTCCGTCTGCTTCCATTGGGGAATGCCGACCAGGGCATCGTGCATGCGTTTGCACCCGTCCTGGGGCTGACCCAGCCCGGCATGACCATCGTCTGCGGCGATTCGCATACCTCGACCCACGGGGCCTTCGGGGCCCTGGCTTTCGGCATCGGCACCTCCGAGGTGGAGCATGTCCTGGCCACTCAGACTCTGAGCCTGAAGCCTTTCAAGACCATGGCCATCACCGTCCGCGGGCAGCTCAAGCCGGGCGTAGGCGCCAAGGACGTCATCCTGGCTGTCATCGCCAAAATCGGCACGGGCGGCGGCCAAGGGCACGTTCTGGAGTACCGGGGCGAGGCCATTCGGCGGATGTCCATGGACGCACGCATGACCATCTGCAACATGTCCATCGAGGCAGGGGCCAGGGCCGGGATGATTGCGCCCGACGAGACCACCTTCGCCTACCTGGAGGGCCGGCCGCACGCCCCCAAGGGGGCCATGTGGGATCAGGCCCTGGACTACTGGCGAACTTTGCCCACCGATCCGGATGCGGTCTTCGACAAGGAGGTCATTCTGGATGCCGACCAGCTGACCCCCTACGTGACCTGGGGCACCAATCCCGGACAGGGCCTGCCCATAGCTGCTGATGTGCCTGTGCCCGAAAAGATCGCCGATCCGGCCAAGCGCCAGGCAGCCCAGGAGGCCATCGACTATATGGGCCTGAAGCCGGGGATGCCCATCCGCGACATCGCCGTGGACACCGTGTTCATCGGCTCCTGCACCAATGGGCGCATCGAGGATCTGCGCGCGGCAGCGGCCATCATGAAGGGGCATCACAAGGCCAAGAACCTGCATCGCGTCCTGGTGGTTCCGGCTTCTTCGCGCGTTCGCATTCAGGCCGAAAAGGAGGGGCTGGACCGCATCTTCGAGGACTTCGGAGCCGAATGGCGCAACGCCGGCTGCTCCATGTGCCTGGGAATGAATCCTGACCAGCTGGTGCCGGGAGAGCGTTCCATCTCCACATCCAACCGCAACTTCCAGGGTCGTCAAGGCAAGGGCGGCAGGACGCATCTGGCCTCGCCCGAGGTGGCTGCTGCGACGGCCATCAAGGGAACCATTTGCTCCCCGGCCGATCTGTAAGCCCATCAATTATTCGTCATCATCATCGCCATCCAGCAGGCAGGAGGTCATCATGGAGCCACTTTCCGTTGTAACCGGGGTCGGGGTGCCCTTGCGCCGCTCCAACGTCGACACTGACCAAATCATCCCCGCCGTATTCCTGAAGCGGGTGAAGAAGACAGGCTTCGAGGATGCGCTCTTCTACGCCTGGCGAAGGGATCCGAATTTCGTACTCAACCGGCCCGAATATTCGGGTGCCCGCATCCTGGTGGCCGGGCCGGACTTCGGCATCGGCTCCTCGCGGGAGCATGCGGTCTGGGCTCTGCGGGACTATGGCTTCCGCGTGGTCATCGCCCCCCGATTTGCCGACATCTTCTATGGGAATACCGCCAAGAACGGGGTTCTGGCCGCCATCATGCCCCAGGAATCAGTGGAGTTGCTCTGGAAGATCCTGGAGGAGGACCCCGGCACCGAGATGACCGTGGACCTGGGCGCTCGCACGGTCACCTGCGCGGATGTGACCCTGCCCTTCCAGGTGGACGACTATGTGCGATGGCGGCTCATGAACGGGTACGACGACATCGATCTGACCCTGCAGCACGAGGATGACATCCGTGCCTATGAGCGCATAAGGGCCGAGCGCTTCCCCTTCAAGCCGCGTACCCTGCCGGCCCGGCATATGCCGGAAGAGCCGGTCACTTCAGCCAGGGAGGGTCAAATCGACTGGCCTGGGCCCCTGGCTGACCGCGGCATCATCTGACCGACGGGCCGTGCGCCCTGATATGAAAGTCATTCGCCCCTTCTTCGCCTACCATGGAATGTGACAGTCATTGGTCGACTGTGACCGGTTGGCAAGCTAAGAGGGGCGATTATCATGAGGCACAGCAGCGGCGATGTGCACAACTGGGGCGTTAGACAGGCAGTGAATGCCCTCAGTGCTTTTGCTTTCATCTATGTGGCCATCGAGACCCTGGCGGGTCTTTTGGGAAGCAAGGTGGTTCTGCCTGCTCTTTTCCCGCATGCTTCCAAGGAGCAATACAACGGTCCTTTAGGTGACTGGACAGTGGTTGTCTCCGTGGTGCTGGCCCTGATGTTTGCCTTGATCAGTCAATGGCCGGTCATCGTCGGCCATGAACGGCATGGCCAGGACCAGGTGCGTTGGGTCACTGCGCGCCGATTCAGCCTGCTGGCGTTGATCATCGCCCTGGCCTGCTTCTTCCTCAGTCAGCTGGTGGCCGGTGCTGCCAACTCTGGACTGAGCGCCATTCTGTCCGGTACTGGTCTGCATCCGCCGACCGCATCCGACGACGGCGGCATGGAAACGCCGATCATGCTCTTCTATGCCATTCTTTTGGGGCCCTTTGCCGAGGAGCTCGTCTTCCGAGGGGTCATCATGAATGGCTTGCGCCGCTTTGGCCGAGTCTTCGCCATCATTACCTCTTCTTTGCTTTTCGGCTTCATGCATGGCTCCTTGGTCCAGGGTCTGTTCGGTTTCATTTCCGGCCTGGTTCTGGGCTATCTGGCCATGGAGTACGGGCTGGTCTGGTCCCTGCTGGTGCACATGCTCAACAATGCCTTCTCTTCGGGTCTGCTGGCCAAGTACATGCCCCTGGCACCCGAGGTGGTTCGCATCGGCCTGGGTCTGCTCATGATCCTGGTGCTGCTGACCGGAGTCGTCGGACTGCTGTTCAAGCTAAGGACTCTTCGTGATTACTGCCGAAGCAATCGCGCTCCCAAGGGGATATACGCTTCCTGGAGGGCGCCTTGGTTCCTGCTCTTCTGCCTGGCATGCCTGCTGATGGCCCTGAGCGAATTCGTACCGGGGCTGTCCTGAGCAGACGGTCGATGGCACTGGCCCATTGTCGGGATTCTGTCGAGGGAAGGGCGGGGTCGGGCTAGACTCGGACATGTAGTGTTGATATGAACGTGGGGAAAGGTTCGTGTCGCTGGACGCCCTTGGCGGTCGTACGGTAGTGCATGAAGGGGAAGGATCATCGACGGATGAGGGATGATGAGGATCGCGACAGCGGCAGTGAGTCTGCCGATGCCCAAAGCGATCAGGGGCGCTTGAAGGTGTCTCGCTCCTCTATTGCCCTCATGACTGCAAGCCACAGTGCCAGCAAGGACTACGCACGCCACTGGGACTATGAGGAAGGGTCCATCAGCCTGCCACCCTTGAGCCTGCCGGGGGAGGCCGTGGATGATGGCTTGGCCTACCCGGGGCGGATAGCCCATAGGAAGACTGCTCTTCTGGGTGATGACGGAGCTGGTGGCAAAGGGCACAAGGGTGCCATGCCAGTCGGTGAACGACCCTCGGTGCTTCCCGGGTCCTATGATTTTTTGAACTCGGTCACCATGGCCAGTCAACCGGAGGTTCCCACATTTCCCCCGGAAGACCTGCCGGTTGACGGGCAGAGCGGAAAGGATTCCGGCCAAGAGCCATCCCCGCGGCGTGTGGTGGTACGCCGAGAGCTGGAGGCTTCCAAGGCCACCGGGACGGTCTCAGGGACCTCGGCACAGCAGGAGCAGCCTGCAGTCAAGGTCGTTTGGTCCTGGACCAAGCCCGAGACGAACAAAGGCCCGGTCTTCTCTTGGAATATGCCCAAGCGTCGTAAGCCGTCCACAAGCATCCGTGCAGGCAAACCTGCAGCTTCCGCATCGTCTGCCAATGCTGTCGATTCCGCTGTCCGGGCACCTTCCAAGGTTGAGCAGGAGTCATCAAAAGCTTCCGCTCCCGTTCCTTCCGCAGTCAAAACAGCCGAACCCAAGTCGGTGACTACAGCCGAGGCGCCCTCGGCCTCCGGCTCTCAGGCTTCGATGTCTGCGAAACCGAGTCCCGAGGTCTCTGCGCCTGCGACCCCTGTGGTATTCGCCGACCGGCCAGTCGTTGTCCGTCGTTCGGATGCGGACTGGAATTCCCTGGTCACCGGTTCCTCGGCTCCAGGACAGAGCGATGCCGCTGCACAATCCGTGGCCAGCGAGGCCGAACATCAGGGGCGTCGTGTCTGTTCGACTCCACGGGTAGTTGCCCAGCCCGCTGCAGTCGCCAGTGACGGCACCGGTGGTCGGGTCGTTTCCTCAAAGGCTATCGGGGGACAGGGGCCGGCGCTCGCGCAGAAGAATCATGCCGGTCAGCCTGCCGCCTCTGAATCTTCCGAGGCTGTGAACGCAGCTCCGGGGAAGCAGTCGGTCGTCCAGTTTGTGTCTTCGCCGACATCCGTGTCCTCTCCGGGCGCTTCTGTGGCTCTCGCCGCCAAGGCTGCCGAGGCTGCTGCAGCTGCTGTGGCTGCCAAGGCCGGGTCCGCCGAGGCCGAGGCGGCAAGGACGGACGCAGCCAAGCCGTCCGGCTCTTCGCATGGTCTTCATCTCGGTCTTTCCACCAGAGGCCATGAAAGGAGTGGGGGAGCCCGTCGATCGTCCAAGTGGCGGTCTGCCCGTAAGCGCACCCGTCCTTCAATCGGGTCGGCAGCCCCCAGGGTCGTTTCCAATGCTTCGGCAGAACCCGTCGTAGGAGCAGGCCGACCGGCGTCGGCCGATTCGCAGCCGATCGTTGTTCCGAGTGAACTCAACGCTGCCACGCCAGCTGCTGCAGTTGCGGGCAAACCCGCTGCCAAAAAGTCCGCCACCTACACAGCCAGTTCGGGGGTTCTTCACGCCGTCAACGGCCAGGCCGCCTTCGCCTTCGTCTACCTGGCCATATCCGTTCTGGTGCTCATGGTCGGTTCGGGGATGATCCTGCCTGTCATCATGGAGCAGGTCAAGGACCCCAGATCCATCGCCTTCCTATCCGATGGTATTACCCTCCTGTCGGTCCTGCTGGCGCTGACTTATGCCTGCATTTCAGAGTGGAGCGTTATTCGAGGCGAGGATCAGCGAGGACAGGACGCCGTTCATTGGCGCACAGACAGAAGAATGACGGTGGCGGCTCTGCTGGCCCTTGTGGCGGTGCTCCTGCTGGGCCAGGGGATGGTCCATGAACTGAACAAGTTCCTCAACCACTTCTGCCTGCTTCTGCACATCCCCTCCCTGGCCTCGCGCAGCCTGCTGGTCACAGGTGCTTCCTCGCCGATGATGGCCCTGTACGCCCTCCTGGCGGTTCCCCTGGCTGAGGAGCTGGTGTTCCGTGGCATCATCCTCAACGGACTGCGTCGGTTTGGCCGAGTTTTTGCCATCCTGACCGCATCCCTGCTCTGCGCCCTGCTCCAGTGTGATCCGGTCTCTGGGCTTTGGATCTTCCTGCTGGGGCTGGCATTGGGATACTGCTCCCTGGAGTATGGTCTGATCTGGGCCATCGGAGCCCGTGTGGTCGGCGATCTGCTCTTCACCGGCTTGCCCAACCGCTATCTGATGAACGCTCCGCGAACCGCCCGTCTGTCGGTTTTGGCAGTGGCTCTGGTCTTGGTTCTGGCTGGGTTGCTCATGTTCTTCCTGCACCGCGCCAGCCTCTTGGATTACCGGCGGCGCTATCGAGCGCCTAAGGGAACCTATGTGTCCTGGAGGCAGCCCTGGTTCCTGCTCTATCTGCTGCTCTGCCTGCTGCTGGCAATCTTCAAGTTCGTGCCCGGCCTGCTCTAGAGCATGACGTATGGGTGCTGCCGGTGGTGGCGTAGACTTGGACCAGCTGGAGGTCAATGCCGGATGGCTAAACCTGCAGAGGATCGTGAAAGGGCATGGTGAGATGGGGCAGACAGCGACGGCGGCCGACGCGTCAGGGACTGGGCAGACTCAGAAGCCCAGACGAGGCACGGCGGATCGCGCATGGATGAGTGCGGCCAGGGGCATGCTCAACCGTCAGGCCGCCCTGCTGCTGGTCTACCTGCTTATCATCAACAGCGTCGGCCTTCTGTTCGGTGTCCTGGCTCAGATGGAGTGGAATGCCGTGTTCGATCCGGTGCCTGCCCACTCGGGATTTATATATGTGATGAGCCATGCCGACAAGGAGTATGGGGGCATCATCAATCTGATTGCCGCCTGCACAGGCCTCTGCTTCCTGGTTTTCACACGACGCCGGCAGATCTGCGACTCCGGTCCCTCGGGCATTTTCCACACTGATCTGCATCCCATGACATGGCAGGTTCTGCTGGGATGCTTTGCACTGACGCTGACCGGGCAGACCCTGGCCGACTGGTATCAGTCGGGCATGGACTGGACCGCAGCGCGGTTGGGAGTGCAGCAGTCCTGGACCACGACCGAGCAGATTCAGCAGGCCTCGGGTACCATTCCCATGTTTATATACGTCAGCCTGCTGGCCCCGGTCATCGAGGAGCTGGTCTTCAGAGGTGCCATCCTGCACGCGCTGAAGCCCTACGGCCACGTCTTCGCCATCGTCACCTCTGCGGTCATGTTCGGCTTCTTCCATGGCGACCTTGGCCAGGGGTTCTTCGCTTTCATCATGGGTCTGCTCCTGGGCTATCTGGCCTGCGAATACTCCATCTTCTGGTCAATAGCCCTGCACGTGTTCAACAACCTGGTCGTCAGCGA
The DNA here is from genome assembly GCF_009683175.1 of Bifidobacterium asteroides. Classification (GTDB taxonomy): domain Bacteria; phylum Actinomycetota; class Actinomycetes; order Actinomycetales; family Bifidobacteriaceae; genus Bombiscardovia; species Bombiscardovia asteroides_H. Next base: position 189,657 of record NZ_WKKW01000002.1, on the reverse strand, counting down.
CGGGTTGGAAGTCCTTCTCGGGTTCATGAGCGACAACATGTCCTCCTACATAAATGTGCTCATGATGCTGGCAGGCATGATGGCGGCCGTTCTGGTGCTTTACCTGGGCCGTCATCGGATTGCCGCTTTTCTGCATGAAAACCGCACCTACACGAACGTCTATGGCGCCTGGGCCTGCCCATTTTTCATCATGCTGCTGTTGATCATGGGCTTCACGATGCTGACCCCCTTTGTTTCAGCCGGCGCCTGACCGGTATCTGACAGGGTGGACGCTCTATGCCTGAGGCGACAATTCACGGTGTCCCCACACCCCCTGTGGCAGACTTGCAAATAAGGGCCGATGATGCGCCAAAGCCCGGCTCTGAGCGGATACGAGAAAGAAGCCGATAAATGCCCAAGGTGAATACACAGAATGATGTGCTGCATGTGGTGGGCGGCAGGCCCCTGCATGGCACCATACAGGTCCGCGGTGCCAAGAACTTCGTCAGCAAGGCCATGGTCGCCGCCCTTTTGGCTCCGGGTGTCTCAGTACTCAAGAATGTGCCTGTAATCCGCGATGTCCAGGTGGTCTCAGATTTGCTGAGGCTTCACGGTGTCAAGGTGGACGTCCGTCCGCAGGAGGGCGTGGTCACCATCGATGCCAGCCATGTGGAGCTGGCTGATGTAGCCGATGTGGATACACTGTCGGGTTCTTCCCGCATACCCATCCTCTTCTCCGGACCGCTCCTGCATCGGATGGGAGAGGCGTTCATCCCCGTTCTGGGTGGCTGCCGCATCGGCAGCAGGCCCATTGACTTCCATCTGGAGACCCTGCGCAAGCTGGGGGCCAATGTCGACAAGGAGCATGAGGCCGGCATCCATATCACAGCGCCAGACGGCCTGCATGGAGCCAAGATCCACCTGCCCTACCCCTCGGTGGGCGCGACGGAACAGACTCTGTTGGCGGCAGTCCTGGCCGAGGGGCGTACCGAGCTGTCAGGAGCGGCTACCGAGCCCGAGATTATGGACCTGGTGGCGGTTCTGCAGAAGATGGGCGCACAGATTTCCGTGGACGTGGACAGGACAATCCGCATTGAGGGGGTGCCCTCCCTGAAGGGCTTCACCCATACCTCCCTGCCCGACCGAATCGAAGCCGCCTCCTGGGCCTCCGCTGCCCTGGCCACCCATGGCGACATCATGGTCAAGGGCGCCCACCAGCCCGACATGATGACCTACCTGAATGTCTTCCGCAAGATCGGCGGCCAGTTCGATGTGCGCGACGACGGCATCCGCTTCTGGCATCCGGGTGGCGACCTGCGGCCCGTGGCCATCGAGACCGACGTGCACCCCGGGTTCATGACCGACTGGCAGCAGCCCCTGGTGGTGGCCCTCACCCAGGCCAAGGGTCTTTCCATCGTTCACGAGACCGTCTACGAGAATCGCTTCGGCTTCACCAAGCCGCTGATTCAGATGGGCGCTACCATTCAGCTCTATAAGGAGTGCCTGGGGTCCCTTCCTTGCCGCTTCCAGCAGCGCAACTTCAACCACTCGGCGGTCATCTTCGGGCCCACCCCGCTGACCGGCCAGGACATCGATGTGCCCGACCTGCGTGGCGGCTTCAGCCACCTGATCGCCGCACTGACGGCCTCCGGCCCCTCCACCGTCCACGGCATCTCCCTGATCGACCGCGGTTACGAGGACTTCCGCGACAAGCTGCTGGCCCTGGACGCGCAGATCGACTGATCCGGCAGACATAGATGGCTTCCAAAGGCAAACCCTCCCCCCGGTCTGCGGTGCCTGCCCTGTCCGACCAGCAGGTGGCCCTGCTGGCCCAACGGCACAGGTTGGTGGATCCAACCCGCTACTATCCCACTGGACATCGCACACCGGCACTGGACGAGATAGACGGCCAGCACCCCGTGGGGACCACCCGCCTATTGCGCGGGGTCTCCCAGGTGGTGCGTGACTCCTGCCGGGTCTATGCCTGGGGGTTGGAGCGGGTTCCGGAGACCGGGCCCTTTATCACCGCAGCCACCCATGTGACCCAGTTCGACGTTTTCATTCCCATGATGACCCTCTTCCACCTGGGTCGTCGTCCCCGCTATATGGCCAAGGCCGAGATGGCCCATTGGCCCCTTATCGGCAGCTGGTTTCGCATGGTGGGCATGCAGCCGGTGGAGCGCAAGTCCGGCAAGGCCAGGTCGATCGAGGAGGAGTCGATCAGCATCATCACCTCGGGCAGGCCGCTGACCATCTGGCCCGAGGGGACCGTGACCCGTGACCCCCTGAAGTGGCCCATGTCGCTCAAGCCCGGGGTCGGATTCATCGCCTTGGAGGCTTCGCGGCAGTTGGGTCGCATGGTCCCTCTTTATCCCAGCATCACCTGGGGGGCGGCTTCGATCAATCACAAGTGGCCCTGGCCTCGGAAGAACGTGGTTATGTGCTATGACCGGCTCCTTGACTATTCCGACCTTCTGGAAGACGTGGGTCAGTGGGGTGCTGAACCTCCCAAACAGTCCGTGCATCTCCTCTGCGTCCGCCTGCGCAACAGGATGGAGGAGGTCATGGCCGAGATCCGTGGCGAGGAACCTCCGGCGGCTGGATACTTCGATTACGTGACCATGACCCGTCGGCCCAGAAGCGAGCAATAAGGCTGGAACCCACCTCCAATTCCCACTGTCCGGCGGCGGTGTCATAGGATGGTAGAGACAAGAATGAGGCTGCTGGTCGGCGTTCCCGTGCGCACGGCATTATGCAAAGGAGAATGATGACGAAGATCGCGGTATTGGGAGCAGGCGCATGGGGAACCGCTTTTGCCCAGGTACTGGCTGACGCAGGCAATCAGGTGGTCATGTGGGACATCGATCCGAATGTCGTAGAGGAAATCAACAGTCAACATTCGAATACTCACCGCCTGCCGACCGTGGAGAGGCTGCCCGACGCTATCATCGCCGAGGGTGACCGGGACAAGGCCGTCTCGGGGGCAGAGATCGTGGTCGTTGCCATAGCCGCTCAGCACGCCTGTGAGGCCTTGACGCAATTCAAGGGTCTGCTGGGTCATGATGCCATCGCAGTTTCCCTGATGAAGGGGATTGAACGGGGCACCGACAGGCGGATGGATCAGGTGGTCTGCCAGACGCTTGATCTGGACCCTGTCAGATTTGCGGCCGTTTCCGGCCCCAATCTGAGCAAGGAGGTGGCTGCCCGCGAACCGAGCGCCACTGTGGTCGCCAGCGCGGATGCCGATACCGCCATGAGAGTAGCCCGTGCTTGTACGACCGACTATTTCAAGGCCTTCGTCTCGGACGATGTGGTCGGCCTGGAAATGTGCGGGTCGCTGAAGAACGTTACTGCACTGGCTGTCGGGATGTCACGGGGGGCTGGATTCGGGGAGAACACGGCCGCCATGATCCAGGCCAGGGGGCTGGCTGAGCTCACTGCCTTGGGGGAGGCCTGCGGGGCCAAGTCCAAGACTTTCGCCGGCCTTGCCGGGGTTGGCGATCTGGTCGCCACCTGTGGGTCGTCCCTGAGCAGGAACTATACTTTTGGATTCAATCTGGGCCAGGGCAAAAGCATCGAGGAAGCCACTCGTGTCAGCAAGGGTGTCGCCGAGGGCGTACCCACCACCGATGCTGTCGTCGCCCTGGGCAGGCGCTACCAGGTGGCGACCCCGCTGGCTACGGCCATGAGCCATGTCTTGGATCAGGGACTGAGCTGCCGGGGCATGATCGATGAGCTGTTCGGCGGGCAGATCACTACAGAATGAGTCTGACGACCATCAGAATGGTGTCCATCAGAAAATCCTGAGGGTTATAGAGGGTGTACGAAGGCTGTGAAGCGTGCGCTATCAACCTTTTGATCGGCGATGAATGTTTTCCGGATCAGGATGTGCGCCTGGCTTGTCTGACTGCTGTATCGGCCCTGTTATGCCTGTTCGTGCCAAGCTTGTGGATGAGCGACTGTGTCCGGGCCTTGCCGCCTGGCAAGGGGATATTCTGCTGTCTTGAATGATGTATCTGCCCGGGCAGGTGCATGAGGTTGAAAATCATGTCCAGGATGAGGAAAGCCGAGGAATGATGGTCAGGAAACGTGTTGTGGTGCTCTATGGCGGGCGTGCCGACGAACATTCCATATCCTGCGTGTCGGCGGCCGGTGTGCTCAATGCCATCGATACCGACCGATATGAGCCCATCCCCATTGGCATCACCAAGGATGGCCGATGGACCATCGGCGGCCAGGATCCCAGGCAGTGGGGTCTGGGCGATGCCAGTCTGCCAACCGTGCAGATAACCGAAGGCAGCCGTCCGATCATCCTCGACATGGCTCGTGGCAGGGAAGGGTTTCTGATCGGTGACCATGCCGACCTGGTCTCTGGATCCGAGCCTTCCAGGTCCGTCGGGTCCTTGGAGCCTTTGGGGCATGTGGACGCGGTTTTCCCGGTGCTCCACGGCCCTTACGGTGAGGACGGTACCCTGCAGGGCCTGCTTGAAATGATGGGTCTGCCCTATGTAGGATGCGGGGTCTTCGCCTCTGCCGCATGCATGGACAAGCACTACACCAAGATTCTGCTCAGTCAGGCCGGTATACCTGTGGCTCCCGGCATCACCATTGACTCCCGTGAACAGCGATCCGGAGCAGACCTGTTGGCCGCTGTGGAGAAGGCGGAGCTGCATTACCCGCTCTTCATCAAGCCCTCCCGCGCAGGATCCAGCTTTGGTGTGGTCAAGGTGGAAGAGCCTCACGCCGAAGCCCTGGCTGCTGCGGTCGTCGAGGCTGCAAAGCATGACTGGCGGGTCCTGATAGAGAAGGGCATTGAAGGGCGGGAGATTGAGTGCGCCGTGCTCGCCTCAAGCAAGGGCAGAAAACCCCGTACTGCCTGGCCTGGCGAGGTGGTGCTGGACAAGGATGATCAGGACGAGGCCTTCTACGATTTCGACAGCAAATACGTGGACTCCTCCGCCTCCCATGTGGAGGTTCCCGCGGACCTGCCGGCGGAGACTCTTCAGAAGGTTCGCGACCTGGCCGCCAAGGCCTTCAGAACCGTGGACGGTGCCGGTCTGAGCCGTGTCGACTGCTTTGTGACGCCCGAGGGCAGGGTCATCGTCAACGAGATCAACACCATGCCTGGCTTTACGCCTATCTCCATGTATGCCAAGGCCTGGGAAGCCACAGGGATCACATATACCGATCTGATCACCGATCTGATTGAGGGTGTATCGGCCTGACTGTGGCAGTGAGTGCTTCCTATAATAGAAGCGTTCGCTCTTGTACTCGCTGGTAAGGCAAGGTTCCCTATGGATGCTGGTCCCGTTAAGCTGCTGAGTCTGATTGCCGATAAGGGCAAGCGTTTTATCGTTCCTGTGTATCAGCGCCCTTATTCTTGGGATGAGGAACAATGCGAGCAGCTTTGGAACGATGTGCTTCACATCGGGCATTTACAAGAAGGCGCCCATTTCATGGGTTCAGTGGTATGGGTTCAAGAGGGCACCATGGGCGCCGATGGGGTGACACCGGCTCTCATTATCGACGGTCAGCAGAGAATCACAACCGTAAATCTTCTCTTAGCAGCACTTGCTGACTATGCAGATAGCCACCCAAACCAGGCCGATCAGTTGCAGTTTTCCTGCAATGAACTCACAGATGAATATCTGATTGATTCCTGTCGAGAAGGCGAAGGGCATTATCGTTTATGCCTCTCGGAGGGTGATCATGACCAATACGAGTCTGTCATTCACCATTTGGAGGATCCTAGGGCCCCGATTACAAGTGAGTCCCATAGAATCATCGATAACTTCCAATGGTTCAGCCATCAATTGAAGGAGATGAAGGATCCGAACAGCGTGTGGGCTGGGCTCAGGCGCTTGGAGGTAGTGTCGATCTCCCTGACGCAGGGTCAGGATGATCCACAGGCCATCTTTGAGTCCATGAACTCAACCGGTAAGGACCTTTCGACTGCAGATCTGGTTCGTAATTATGTGCTTATGCGGCAGCCCCTGGAGATGCAGGGAAAGTTGTATGAAGATCATTGGAGAACAATTGAAATAAAGCTTGGCGTGGATGTCTATAATGACGTTTTTGATGATTTTCTTTATGATTGGCTTGCCATCATCAACGCCCCCAGACCAGTGCCTACACGAGACGTATACCGGTTCTTTAAAGACTACGTGACCAACAATGGCTACGATAACCATGGTCAAATAGTCGGGCTTCTTGATCAGATGAGCAAGTTTGCCGGGTATTATTCGCGCATCACTTCGAGCTCGGGGGATGATCCTGAAATAGATCGATTGTTTGATCGCATTCGTGCTCTGAATATGTCTGTCATCAACCCCTTGCTCATGACCCTTTTGGATGATTACCAGGAGGGGGATGACCTCTTCAGTCGGAGTGATTTTGTATCCATGCTGAAGCTGTTGGAGAGTTATCTCTTCCGCCGCATTGCCTGCCAGATGTCCAACAACGGGCTGAACCGGTTCTCGCTTTCGGTCATAGCACGTCTCAGACAGATAAAGGAAGATGGGTCACCCGGCTATCGGCAGGCTTTTGAGGCAGCCTTGCTGGGCGGGGCTGGAACAAGCCATCGGATGCCTGATGACAATGAATTTCGTCAGACCCTTCTTTCGCGCGACTTCTATCCCTTTCCGCGTTGTAATTACATGTTGACGACACTGGAGAATGCGTACCATCCTAAGAACCCTATTGACTTCTCCTCCAGGAATTACACCATTGAGCATATTCTGCCCCAGAATGCGCTCGCTCATGAGCAGTGGCGGCAAATGTTGGGTGCTGATTGCGAACGGGTTTTTGCGGAGCATGTCAACAAGCTGGGTAATTTAACTCTGACCGCTTATAACTCGGAACTTTCGGATGGGCTGTTTAAGCAGAAGAGGGATCGAATTGTCGGTGGGTATCAGGATGAATATCTGTCTATTTCACGTGAGTTGCGTGGTGCGGAGACATGGAACGCTGAGTCCATCGAGGCCAGGACGTGTCGACTGGCTGACAAGGCTTTGGAAGTCTGGTCTATGCCGAAGATCGATCGTGCGACTATTGACAAGTACAAAGCTGATAAGCAGGCGAAGATTCCGACAAAGACGGTTTCTTTGCACATGTTGGGTGCCAGTGGCCTGCTGAAGCCTGGCGATCGACTGGAGAGTCTTTCCCGCAAGTATGAGGCCAGTGCCCTCATTACTGGAGAGATGATGATTAGGGTCTCGGATGGACGTGAATTTGAGAGTCCCTCGTCAGCGGCTTCGCATGTTCTCAAATTGGCTGGGGCGAGCAGCAGCTCAATCAATGGCTGGACGTTTTGGGGACATGGGGGCGTCAGCCTTGACGATTTTCGTTCTCGTTACCAGGTTTCACAAGGTGATATGGAGTCTTTGGACCGCTCGAAGGTGAGGGCCATGTTCTGGGATGGGTTCGTTGACTTCTGTAAGGCCAGGAATGACTTCATGGCCGCTTTCGGCTCGGCCTTTACCAGAGCGGACCATACGAGGTACCTGCTGAGTTTTGGCTCGCCCGTGTCCGGATGCAATCTGGCAGGCCTCATCGGCATCAGGGACGGGTACGCCACCGTTGAATTCCTCTTTCATGATCCTGCGCAATATGCGGACTTCCTTGAGCAAAAGTCTCAGGTCGAGAGCGACCTGTCAAGCCAGGAGGGTGATTTGGAATGGGATGATAAGGATGCAGACAAGAAGTCACGCCACCTGACTCTGACGAGGCATACTGATTACAAGCAAGACCAATGGGATGATATCTATCGTTGGCTGGCTGACGCTTTGCTCAAGATGAAAAGCGTCAGCCAGTACGTCCGCTAGTCATTCAAGACGAAAACCTACAGCAATCAGTTGGCTTGGTCTACGCCTTTCACCGATGGGAGCTCGGCCTCCTGAACCAGGTATTCCTGGCCGGCCAGAGCGCGGGTGGCGGCATCCTGCATATCGGCGGCGATGACACCCTGCTTGGCGAACATGACCACCTGGCCCTTGATGCCATAAGGGGTGAAGCCCTGGAGCTGGACAATGGGCGGGTTGGATGGCATGGCCATGCCCTTGGTTGCCTGGGCCACCACCTGTGCAATGGAATGGGAGGACCTGGCTATATCGGCATCCCCTCGCAGAGTGAAGGGAACCGTGGTGGCGGCCTCGCCGGCCTCGGTGATTTTCTCGAGCGCCGTGGTATTGAGGATGGAGTTGGGGATCAGCAGCTGGTTGCCGGTCCTGTCGATGACAATGGTATGGCGCCAGGTCACATCGCGGACGGTTCCGGTGGTGCCCTGGATGGTGATGATGTCACCGGGCTGGACCACCTTGCTGACCATCAGTCCGAAGCCGCCGACGATATTGGCGATTGTGTCCTTCAATCCGAATGAGAGCGCCAAGCCGCTGACGCCCAGGGCAGCGACCACAGTGGATGGGTTGATTCCGAAGACGGGTTGCAGGACTGTGGCAGCAGCGAAGATCCAGATCAGGGCGCGAACGATGTTGACGAAGATGGAGGCACTGGGCAGGTTTGTCCGTTCCAAGGCACGTCGCATGGCCGCCGCTACAATCTTGGAGATCAAGGCAGCGCAGACAGCCACGACAATTAGTAGGATGATTTTTCCGAAATTCTGACGGAACCAGAAGATGACGGCATCGCTGAAGCTGGAGATGGCCTGTTCGGACCTTCCCATGGGATCCTTATTCGTAGCGATGCTTGTGCTGGCAAAATCGACGGTCAGATTCATGAGGCCTTGTCCTCCGGCTCGTTTCCATCGCTGTCCGTTAGCGGCTTGTCCATCCACATGTGCGGGCATCCCTCGTCCTGGTCGTGAATGCCAATGTCCCTATATCCTAAGGATCTATAGAAGCCTGCCACCCGTTCCTGGGCGTGGAGTGTGAGCCGGTCAGCCCCCTGGTTTCGAGCGGTTTCCTCAGCCTTGCCTACCAAATTGGCGCCCAGATGCTGACCGCGGTAGGGCTTCAGAACCGCCAACCGGCCAAGGGTCCATGTCTTGTCACGGTCGGGAAAGATTCGGCACACACCGGCGGGTTCATCCCCGTCATAGGCCACGATATGGAGGCTGGCATCGTCGGTTTGGTCGAATTCGTTGTGGAAGCCCTGCTCCTCTACGAATACGGCCGTACGAATGGCCCTGGCATCATCGGGGATGGTCTCGCTCACCTCATACCGCATGTTTCCTCCTCGCCATGGTCCTCAGCTGCCTCCAATTTACCAAGCTTGACCCTGGGCGTGAACGTATGTCCGCAACAGAATGACGACTGGTATGTGCGGCTGTCCGCTGTCTGACCCAGACGATTACATGGGTGGGGAATCTGCAAGCAGTGCAGACTTGCTGCAGTGACATTGAAGTGACGCGGGAATGATTGGATGGCCATGGACAAGGACTCAAAACTGACAGGTGCGGCTGGCGGAGCCAGTAAAGGGGCTTGGGGCTCACAGAGGGAGCGGATGCTTGCTGGCGAGCTCTATGATGCCTCGGATTCCGAACTGGGCCAGCTGAGGGTCAAGGCCCACGAACTTTGCCGTCTGTTCAACGCATCTTCCGAGCAGGAGCGGGACCTGCGTAGCCGGCTCCTGGACGAGCTGGTGCCCGAACATGGTCAGGATGTGGACTTTATGGGGCCTATCTATTTCGACTATGGATGCTTCACCAAGCTTGGCTCGCGCATCTTCGCCAATTTCAACTTCACTGTCCTGGATACCTGCCCTGTACGGATCGGCGACGATGTAATGATCGGCCCCAACGTCACCCTGGCCACCCCCCTGCATCCCTTGCGGTGGCAGGAGCGGAATCTAAGGCGCCATGAGGATGGTTCCCTCTACGACTACGAGTTGGGCGCTCCGATCACCATCGGCTCCAATTGCTGGCTGGCGTCAAACGTGACTGTGGCCGGGGGAGTGACGATCGGCGATGGAGCGGTCATCGGGGCTGGATCCGTGGTCACCCATGACATCGCGCCTGACTCCCTGGCCGTGGGCGTGCCCTGCCGGGCAATTCGGACCATCACCGAGGCTGATCGGATGGAACTGCCAGGGGAGGGCTGAAGGCCTCCTGGTCTGGAACAGCATCCATGCTGGCCAGCTGCTGGGCTATGGTCTGCGGGTCTCCGCCCGGGCATGCTGCCTGAATGCGCCCGTCCTGGAGGAAGATGACGCGGTGGGCCCGGGCGGCGACATTGGGGTCGTGGGTCACCATGAGGATGGTCTGCCCGCTTCGGACGGCCAGGTCGAAGAGGTCCATGACATCCCGAGAGCTATGGGTATCCAAGGCGCCTGTGGGCTCGTCGGCCATGATGATCTCCGGGCTGGCAGCCAGGGACCTGGCGATGGCCACGCGCTGCTGCTGGCCACCACTCATGTCGGCCGGATAGGCATTGGTATACCCCTCCAAGCCGACGTTCGACAGGGCGGACAGGGCCGCTTGGGCGGAGATTTTCCTGCCGCCGAAGAGGCTGGACAGCATGGTGTTTTGCAGGCAGGTGAAGGCGTTGACCAGGTTGTAGTCCTGGAAGACGAAGCCGATATGGTCGCGCCGGAGTCTGGTCAGCTCCCTTTCTTTCATTCGCGTCAGGTCCTCACCGGCGATGGCCACACTGCCCTGCCTGACTTGGAGCAGTCCAGCGGCGCAATAGAGAAGGGTCGATTTGCCGGCGCCTGAAGGACCCATGATTGCCGTCCAGGTCCCCGCCTGACATTCCAGGCTGATTTCGTCCAGCACTCGGGCGCCCTGCTTCTGCCGCGTTCCGTAGTCGTAGGAGATCTTGTCCAGAATGAGTGGGGTCTGTGCGTATGGATCCTTAGCCATCCGATGCTGCATCGTTGCCTTCCTTTCGTTCGTTTCCCGCCTGGCCTCTACCTCTATAAGACCATGGCGAGAGCTCCGCTCAGGGTGTTTTCAGGGTTGAATCGGGGACGGTTCAGGGTGGAAACCACACAATTCGCCTTTGCTTCTGAAAGATATGTATCGTGAACGTAGAGGGGTCGTATCTCTTGCCGGAAGGGGGATTGATGGGCGGGTCGTCATCAGGATGACAGGGATTCAGTGATTGCTTATTTCCTTGGAATTGCAAGGATGCAACCGTTGGTTGACGGAAAATATCGGTGTCTTTGCCGGGTGCAACCCAAAGCTGGTGGCGGTCGGAGCCCTGCACGCTTCATCATGGTCTCATTGCTGGTTGAATCGGCATTCTGTCGATCGGGAGAAAGAACATTATGAGTTTTAGAACCAACGTGCAGTATCTGCGTTCGCAGCGGAACATGACTCAGGAGCAGCTGGCCATGCTGGTGGGGGTGTCCCGTCAGGCGGTGTCCAAGTGGGAGTCGGACAAGGCATATCCTGAGATGGACAAGCTCCTGGGCATCTGTGACCTCTTCGGCTGCACCCTTGATGATTTGGTCCTGGGCGATGTGCGGCATCCAGGTTCCGGGCAACGTGCGTCCAGGCCGGACCATCAGGAAACCACCCAGGCGACTTCGACAACACATGCGACTATGCAGCCTGTCCAATCTGGTATGGAAGACGTGACCGGCTACGCCTCCTTCAGCAATGTCTACAGTCTGCGCATGGCTTTCGGCATCGCCCTCATCATGCTGGGACTGGCTTTCGGTGGTCTCTTCGCCGGAGCCAACCAGCCGACCGACACGCAGAATGGTCTGGCCTTCCTTGCTCTGATGATCGGCATCGTCCTGGGTCTGGCCTGTCTCATACCGGCGGTTTCCGCAAGGAAGGACTTTCGCCGCAGGCATCCCTATGTGGCGGATTTCTATACCGATGAGGAGCGCTCGCGAGTTTATCGGCAGACTACCTGGGAGCTGGTCTGCGGTCTGGCTGTCGTGCTTCTGGATGTGGGGATCAACTCTGCCGGATACCTGATCTGGGACTGGTCCGATCAAGTCAGAGGGTTTGTCTTCTTCCTTCTTCTGGCTCTCGGGGTCTTTCTGCTGGTCCACGCGGGAACCAGCCATAGGATGATGAACCTCCGTGCCTACAACAGGCAGGTTGATTCCGCCGATGATGGTCGCTGGGATACCTATCGTTACGAGCACCGGATAAGCAATGCCATCAGCGGAACCATCATGGGCCTTTGCACGCTGGTGGCCCTGACCATGCTCTTCTCCGGCAATTATGACAATCTCTTCGGTTGGCGCATTCCATTCTGGGCCATCTGGATCATCGGCGGGGTATTCTGCGGAGTACTTCAGTCTCTGATCGGCATCTTCCGCAAGCCTCCCCGTGCCTGAGACCGTTAATTTGCCTTACTTAGCGGAATGTAGTAATCTAACAAAGTTGTGTGTTCATCCGTAGCCTTGCGTTGCGGGCAAGAACACCTGAGACGACTTGGAAAACAACGTAAAGGAAGTCATCATGGCAGCTCGTTGCGCGGTGTGCGGCAAGGGCCCGCAGACCGGTTACAGTGTTTCTCATTCGCATATCCGGAACAAGCGCATCTTCCGCCCCAACCTGCAGTCGGTGCACACCACTGTTGACGGTCAGAACGTGCGTCTGCGCGTCTGCGTCAAGTGCCTCAAGGCAGGTAAGGTGCAGCGCGTCGCCGCCTGAGTGCGGTTCGTCGGTCGTATTGGGACCCCCGGGGGCAAAGCTCCGGGGGTTCTTGTCATCCTGAGGGATGATGGTCGGCGCTTGCGGGAGGTGATCGGGTATGTCGGCAGTGGCTCGTGTTGGTCTGCACAGCACCGTGGCCTCGCTGGTGGCCAATAGACGTCGGGTGAGCGCTCTCAAGGCTCTGGGCGTGGTCACGGTCGGGGATGCGCTGACCTACTATCCTTTCCGCATCACCGACCCAATGCAGGTCACCACTATTGCCGGCATCCGGCTTGGCGAGCCCTGCGCCTTCGCCGCCCGGGTGGACCAGGTACGTCTGGTGCCACTGAGCGGGCACCGGGGTTTTCGGCTGGATGTGATGGTGGACGATGCGGCCTTCGTCACCGGTCGGGGTGGCACTCCGCTGTCGGTCAGGCTGGTCTTCTTCTCTCACAAGAAGCCCTATATGGACTGGATGATCCGTCGGCTGCAAGTAGGGGCGGATCTGGTCGTAGCCGGTGAGCCCGGTGTCTACATGGACCAGCTCCAGTTCACCCATCCTGAGACCCTGGTTGTTGCCGATGCCAATCAGGAAATTGCTGTGGACGCTTCCCGGCCCGATGCGGCCAGCCTTGACGAGGCACTGGAGCGTGTCCGTCGGCCGCGGCCGGTCTATCACGCCAGCTCCCGCATCTCCTCGGACCATATTCACGACATCATTCTGGGTTTTCTGCGTCTGCTGGCACAGGCCGATGATGCATCTGGACCCATATCCCCAGCCGGCGCCGCCGATGAGGAGCAGGCCAGTGCCGAGGTTCGCATCAATCCGGAAGCGCTGGGCCGGGCCATACCTGATGTGTTGCCCGAGCAGGTCCGTGTCGACCAAGGGCTGATGCATCGTGCCCGTGCCCTCTTGGGCATGCATGCCCCTGAGAGCCCTGACGACTTCGCTGCGGCCCGTAAGACCCTGCGCTACGAGGAGGCCTTCGTCTCGCAGACGGCCCTTCTGCAGACCCGTCGCCAGACTCAAGAGCAGCCCACTTATCCATGTTCGGATTCGGGCGCTGATCGTCCAGGCACCCTGCCCGCCCGTTTCATCGACTCCCTGCCATTCCAACTGACCGATGGCCAGCGTCAGGTCATCAACGATATAGGCGCCGACATGGCCAAGGATCAGCCCATGCAACGGCTTCTGCAGGGCGAGGTCGGCTCCGGCAAAACCGTGGTGGCACTGGCGGCCATGCTTCAAGCGGTCCAGGCTGGTCATCAGGCTGTCTTGGTGGCTCCTACCCAAGTGTTGGCCGAGCAGCACTATGCCTCTATCGGCGGCATGCTCAAGGCCATGGGCACCGATGTAACCACCACTGCCGTAGAAGGCCACCATAAGCCTGTGGACAACGTCACCATGATCCGTATGACGGATCAGCTGGTCCTGCCTCTGGTGCTGCTGACCGGAGGTATGAGACTGACCCAGCGCCGCTCTGCCCTGGCTGTCTCGGCCTCCGGACGTCCCTGCATTGTCATCGCCACCCATGCGGCCTTCTCCAAGACTTTCCAGGCTCCCAATCTGGCTCTTACCGTCATAGACGAGCAGCATCGTTTCGGGGTTGAGCAGCGCGAGGAGCTACGTCGCAAATCCGAGCGGGTTCCCCACCTGCTGATCATGACCGCTACGCCCATCCCGCGTACAGCCGCCATGACCTGGTTCGGCGATCTAGACATCTCCGCCCTGACCGAGCTGCCCAGCAACCGCAAGCCGGTCCGCACGCACGTCATCGCCGAGTCTGAAGGAGCGACCATGGGTGCCATGTTCTTGCACCTGCGTCGACGGATTGAGGCTGGGGAGCGGGCCTATGTCATCTGCGCCCGCATCGACGATGAGGACGATCCCTCGGCCGCGTCCGACCATCCTGACCAATCTGGCGAAGTCGATTCCCAGCCTCAGCTGTTGGTCGATGAGGACCAGGGGAGTAGCCAGCGTCCGCCTCTGCACTCGGTAGCTGAAATGAGCCAGCGCCTGGCGGCCCTGCCGCAGTTCCAGGGCATTGCCATGGCCACGCTGACTGGTCGGGATGACGACACCACCAAGAATGCTGTCATGGCGGATTTTGCCTCGGGCCGCACGCCCCTACTTGTAGCCACCACTGTGGTGGAGGTGGGGGTGGACGTGCCCCAAGCCTCCTGCATTGTCATCTTCGATGCCGATCGGTTCGGACTCTCCCAGCTTCATCAGCTGCGTGGCAGGGTGGGACGCGGAGGCACAGACTCCTGGGCCTTCCTGATCTCGCGTGCCCCTGCGGATTCCCCGGCTGCCGAGCGGCTTGATGTCATTCGCGACACCACTGACGGGGCCAAAATCGCTGAGGAGGACATTCGCATCAGGGGAGCTGGCGACGTGCTGGGTGATGCCCAGTCCGGCGGGCATTCCTCCCTGAAGCTTTTGCGGGTGGTTACCGATGCGCCCATGATTGCCCGTGCTCGAACCCAGGCCGGCCAACTCTTGGAGTCCGACCCTACCCTGGCCGGTCAGCCCGAGCTGGCTGGCGCCGTTCTGGACTTCATGAGGGGCAACGAAGGTTTCCTGGTCTCCAGCTGAAAGGATAACGGACCATATGCACATCATCGCCGGCCGCTTCAAGGGATTCCCCATTCCTGCAGCCCTCAAGGGCACCCGGCCCACCACCGATCGGACCAAGGAAGCCATCTTCTCCCACCTGGAGTCCGAAGGCCTGCTGCCCGGTGCACGAGTTCTTGATTTATTCGCCGGTACCGGGGCTTTGGGATTCGAAGCCCTATCCCGCGGGGCCCAGAGCCTGGTGGCTGTGGAGTCTTCCGGCCGCGTCGCTGGACTGCTGTCTCGTTCGGCTGCAGGGTTGCGCCATCATCCAGCTTGGGATCAAACCATGGATATTCGTGTCTGCAGAAATCGTGCCGAGCGCTTTGTCCGTCCCCTCTCCTCCGGTCATGAGGATGCCGCTCTGTCCGAGGCTTGCTTCGACCTGGTCTTCATGGACCCGCCCTATGATCTGTCGACTGCGGATTGCCAGAGCATTATGACCGGTCTGACTGGCCGCGGAATGGTGGACGATGGAGGCATGATCATTCTGGAGCGATCGACACGCACCCCGTCGCCCACGGCTCCTGAAGGATGGGCCATTGATCAGGCTCGCGCTTACGGGGAAACAGCAATCTACTATCTGACAGCCCGCTGATTGTCCCTGCAAATTTGGTGGCTGATCAATTTGAAGGCTGGTCCAGAGGTCTCGGATGGGTTTCCCCTGTGTCCCAGCCCAGGTCTTCCAAGAGACGGCGGTCATGCTTATCCAGGGTTGAGCAGTCCAATCGGGCAATCAGGTCGGGGCGGATCCGACTGGTTCGCCTGATGGCCTCATCGCGCCGGAACCTGTCCACCTTTCCGTGGTCACCGCTGGTCAGTATTTCGGGTACGGCCATGCCACGCCAGGCGGTGGGGCGTGTGTACTGGCGATACTCCAGCAGCGGCTCATCCCCGGTGTAGGACTCTTGCACGATGGATTCAGGATTACCCATGAAGCCGGGCAGGAGCCGGGTTATGGCCTCCAGCATGACTGAGACTGCTACCTCGCCCCCATTGAGCACGTAGTCGCCAATTGAGTATTCCCGGACATCGATCCCCTGATTCCGGTAGTAGTCGGGAATGCGTGCGTCGTAGCCCTCATAGCGGCCGCAGCCGAATACCAGCCTCTTCGCCCGTGACAGCTCTGTTGCATCGGCCTGGGTGAACAGGGGAGCGGATGGGTTGGGGAAGATCAGAACTGGTCCGGCCGCGCCGGCCTCGTGGCTGTCTGCAGATGAACCTGCCTCGGATGCTATGCTGTAGCTTTTGTTGCCGGAACTCTTCGCTGCCTCTTTTTCTTCTTCAGTATCGGTAGTGTCGGCTGTCTGGTCTGGGGTGGGTTGCTGCAGATTCGATCTGTCTGGCAAACCCAGCAGATCGTCCAGGCATTGGCCCCAGACTTCGGGTTTCATGACCATGCCGGCTCCGCCGCCTACCGGAGTGTCATCCACCGAGTGATGCACGTCATGGGTCCAATCGCGCAGGTTGTGGGCGCGTATGGTCACCAGGCCTTTCTCCTGGGCCTTGCCTAGCAGGCTGAGTCCAGTTACGTCAAAATACTCGGGGAAGACAGAGACGATATCGATTTGCATGTCACCAACTCTACCCAAGCCTGTTCGGGTCGGGATCGGGCGCGGATTGGCGCTTCTTTAAGTTCGCCTAAAGGTTGATTATGTGGCGAGCTTCATTTCCAACGAGTCTGTCAGATTGATGGCTGCTGTGCAGCAACCGTTCGAATATGGTCGGCTCAGTGGGGCTCTATATCGTCGCCTTGTATTTGTCGTCATGAGGATTCGTGACAGCGTGACGGTGAAAAGACAAAGCAAATCTGCATGTATTCCGACTTGATAGATTAATTTTATGGCAGTAATCTCAAACTCAGATAGTAAAATAAAATAATGCTCCGAATATCAAACACAAACGCGCGTTTTAAGGAGACTCCTTGGAAAAACTTGAGCTCATCCGTCAGAACCTCATTCCAATCAATGATGCCCTTCCGACATTGTTACCGCAGGCTAGGCTTCGCTCACTGTCGGCCATGAACACGCTTGGCACTCCTCGAATCGAGTATCCGAAGCTCTATGCAGACAACTTCAATGCAACGCTCCGCGCAGAAATCGCAGATGAGCCAATCGACGGCTGGAAACTTACGAAGTCCACCTCTTGTCTTCATCTGCGCAATATCAGTTCAGGCCTCAAGCTTCGATTCCTCAAGAAGTTTAAATTCGAGGGAAGTGTTCCTCCAGCCGGAACGAACTTACGGCGTAGGGAGGCATGGGTGCAACCAGCAATGTTCGACCAGGAGCTTTCCGGCAAGAAGCCGCTGAGCAACTCAGAAATTGTCTTGGTTTGGACTGAAGCAAACGGCATTTTTCATTGTTCCGCCTACCAACCTACTGGAACCGGCCGGTTTCCTAAGGGCGCTCCCTGCATCGCTCTCATGGTTCTTCAGATGGGTGAAGGTTTCAACGGTATGGCATTTAACGGTGATGACGAAGAAAACGAGCTGTTGGTCCCACGCTCAAATACAATTGTCCAGGAAGAAAAGGAAGAGACGAACGGATGAATGAGTTCAACCCCACGCGCATTGAGCTTGCTCGGAAGTATCGGGGTTGGACCAAAAAAGAGCTTGCCGAGCATTCTGGCATGACCCCGACCTACATTGGCATTCTGGTTGGCAATCCGACTGCGAATCTTACGGAATCAAGCATTGAAAAGATAGCCTATGCGACAAGCCTTCCATTGTCTTTCTTTATGCTGCGCGAGCCAGGTCTTGACTGGAATCGTCTAGCCTTTCGCCGCAAGAAAAGAATCACACTGAATCTCAGTAACCGCATCTGCGCGGAGTTCGAAATGTTGACGGACATGGTCTCCAGGGTGAGTTCGATGTCAAATGTGCCGGATGAGACGGCCTCCTGGCTTGATGAGATTGCGCCTACCTTGGACCCGCAGGCACAGGGAGTCCGCGACATCGCGGCAAACACGCGTGCGATACTGGGTCTGCCTTCCACGGGAGCGGTGCGCAACATGATTCGAATCGTGGAACGTAAAGGAGTGATCATTGCGCCGCTGACGACGAAGGTGGCCGATTCAGTCAGTGATGGAGTTACTTACCCAGGCAAGGCTCTTATAGGCTATTTTCCGGAAAACAAGCCTGGCGACCGGCTCAGATTTACTATTGCTCATGAGCTGGGTCATCTGGTGCTGCACCGGTACCGCCGTCCCAAGGATGTGTCCTTGATGGAGAGGGAGGCTAACGAGTTCGCTGGTGAATTCCTTCTTCCTGAGTCTGACGCACGAGCGGTCATCAGCCCGAGCATGATGCTCGAGGACTACCTGTACGTAAAGTCCGGGTGGGGAATTTCCGTTGGTGCGGCTGTGCGCAGAGCTTTCGATTTGGGCCTGATCGATGGGGACAAATACAAATCCCTATACGTTCGCATGGCGCAGCGTCACTGGATAAAGCATGAGCCCGTAGAGGTCAAGACGGAGCATCCGGTGCGTCTTGCTCAAATGCTCGGCCGTGCGTTTGGCGGACTGGACGATACCGGTCGTTCTACGGTGCCCAGGGATGGGATTGAGGGATTCCTTGGCATTCCTTTTGAACTTGCGAACGATTGGTGTGACAACAGGCTGACGGAAAAGGCGGCGAGCTGGACGATCATGAGATAGGCTAAAGCAGCTACTAGGAACATCTCCATGAAGACCACATTTGTCAGCGAGATATTCGGAAAGAACTTTCATACGGGTAGTGTCAAGTCGAAAAGAATCTCAACGGGTCCTTTGTCGACGGAACAGACAAAGTATGACTGGAACCGCGAGGGCTAGATTCGTCCAGAATTATTGCAGGCGCGGCGAAGTTTGGAAAATCAACGGACGGGTAGCTTAGTCTGGTCGATAATGAATGTAAGTTGTTCGAAACCGCGTCAGTGCAAACAGCAAATCTCAATGCTATCAACTTTCCCAAACCTGTTCGGGTAAGGTGTGCGCGCCAGGAGAGGTACGCCTGCTGGTGTTACACTGTCTGGGTCTTCAAGTCGCGTATGAATCCTGCTTGGAAGATGTCATCAACGCAGCCAGAGAGCTATAACCGTTGCGTAAACAGCAATGAGAGCGGCATCGGATGATGCCATGCCGTACGGATCCGTGGTGATGGCTATGCGAACGGTCTGATGTGTGAGGAGCGGACGGTCCATGGTCGACCATGTTGATAAGAAAACAAAACTGCTGATTACCGGCACAGCCGGGCTCGCCTTCTGCGGGGTCCTTTTGGAGACCTCGCTCAACGTCACCTTTCCGGAGATGACCAGGTACTTCAAAACCGGGCTGGGCACTGTCCAATGGCTGACCACCGGCTATCTGTTGGTGGTGGCTTTGACGGTTCTGGCAGCCGCCTGGCTGGAGCATTCATTCACGACCCGCGCATTGATTCTGGCCAGCGTGGGAATATTCCTGGGGAGCGATCTGATGTGCATCCTCGCTCCATGCTTTCCCGTTCTTATGGCGGGGCGCCTCCTGCAGGGCATCAGCACTGGTATCGCCCTCCCCTTGGTGTTTTCGTTGATCATGAAAAAGGTTCCTCTCCACATCCAGGGTCGTTACGTGGGCAGCGCCGGCATGGCGGTGGCCCTGGCACCCTCCCTGGGTCCGACCTTTGGTGGAGCCGTCATCCAGGCCCTGTCCTGGCGAGACATCTTCCTGATCGTGTTGCCCATCGAGCTGGTCTTCGGAATCATCGCACTCATCGCAGCTGACAAGGAGAGCGCCCATGTCGGCCCCTTCGCCTGGCTTCAGTTCCTTCTTCTGGGTGTCTTTCTGACCGGGCTGACCCTGGGGCTGAGCACCTTGGATGTTCATGGGCCCATTACCTGGCTGTCCCTGTTCATCGGTGTTCTGGCCCTTGCTGCAGGAGTCTGGACCCTTGCGCATCAGCGCACCAGGCTGATCAACATCTCAGTCTTCCGGAGCCGTACCTTCACTCTGGCCCTGATTCTCTACTTCCTGGTCCAGTTCGTCCAGATCGGCCTGACATTTATCCTGCCCAACATGGCCCAGTCCGTCCTGGGGGAGACCTCCACCGTGGCTGGCTTGCTTCTGCTGCCGGGGAGCCTGCTCTCCGCCCTCTGCCAGCCCATTACAGGCGGCTACCTGGATGGCCATGGTCTGCGTGGACTGCTGGCGGTGGGAAGCGTTGCCTTCTTCCTCTCGGCCTTAGGCTTCCTGGTCCTCAGCCGGCACTTGTCCGTTCCGCTGATGATCCTTCTCTACGCCTGCTACATGGTCGGTCAGGCCTGCGTCTTCAACAACCTGCTTACGGTTGGGCTGCAACATATCCCGCCCAAACTGGTGCCTGACGGCAATGCCCTCTTCAACACGCTTCAGCAGTATTCCGGTGCCGCCTCGACCGGGGTCCTGGCTGCCATCATCACGGGCATGCCCAAGGCCCGGGGGATCCATGCCGGCGCCCAGGCCTTCCAGTTCGGAGCACTCTGGGCCTTCGTCTTCGTCTTTCTGATCGTCCTGGGCATCCTCTTGGTGGCCTGGTTCCTGGAACGCAGCCTGGCCGGTCGGGATGGAGGCGGCGTTCAGGTTGTGTGATGCCTGATTCCTTTTGGAAAGCCGTTTGGTCTTAATTCAGCAATGAGATGCCGGCCCAGACGGCCCAGCCTATTGCAAGGACCAGGTAGGGCCACCAGTGCATGCGGGTGATGGCCACGAACTCCCTGATGAAGGCGGTCGGCCAGTAGTAGCCCTTGGTGTGCGAGCCGATTCCGTCGGCATTCAGCCCGACCTTGCTGGCGTATTCGCTGGCTCGGAAGACGTGGTAGTCGCTGGTGACCAGGGCCACCCGGTAATGTTCAGGCCCGGTGCCCATCTCGTAGCGGTCATCAAGGATCTGCTTGGAGTAGCGCAGGTTCTCCAGGGTCGTGGTCGACCTGTCCTCCATAATGATGGCCTCGGCCGGCACCCCACAGGAGTTGCGCAGATACTGAGCCATGGCCCTGGCCTCGCTGATAGCCTCGTCGGGACCCTGACCGCCTGAGACTACAAAGCGCCCGTTTCGTCCCTGTCGTTTCCAGAGGTCCACAGCCTTGTTCAGCCGTCCCCGGAGCAGAGGCGTGGGTTCTTCGCCGCGCAGGCCGGCTCCGTGGATGATGATGTAGTCGTAGCGACGTTTGCGAGGCAGCATCCTGTAGAAGTTGGAATAGAGTAGCAGGGCCAGGAAGGAGAAGAAGAACCAGGTGGCTTCCAGGTCGATCAGCCCGGCCAGCTTCTGCAGCCATGAGGGGGCGCCAAACCCGGCCAGGAGGGGCGAAAGAATCATGTAGGCCACCACGGCCAGCGCCAGCAGTCCGGGCAGCAAAGTGGTCAGGGAGACCCCCTCGTGCCGGATGACGATGACCGTATTGGCCAACAGGAAGCAGATCACCAGCAGTGGGGCGAGGATGAGCAGGATAACCAGGGGCAGAATCAGCCAGCGCATCCCGAACTGCAGAAGAAGTGCTCCGCCCAGGGTCAGCAGCAGGAGCAGGAGCCAGATGGCATTGCGGAACTGCCGTGGCTCCTTGTGCAGGTCCCAGAGGAAGAGCAGGCCGAAGATGATGGCGGGTGCATAGAGCAGGAGGAGTTGCAGGTAGTTGGACATGCGCCGATTGCCCCTTTCACGAGAATGGCCGCGTAGGGTCTTACTCCACTGTAGCGAATCGGCCAGTCACCTCCCATCCTTGACATGCCCGGGATTCACAGACCGCCGTGGTAACATATATGTGGTAAATCTCACACGTTCGGAAGCTGAGTGTGGGCGATTCCCGACGGTGCGAATTCCAGGTCGAGACCATGATAATGATGGGTCCTTTCAAGGATTGCGCATCGGTGTCCGCATGGACGTGGTCGGTCGCAAGGCAGCGATGCGTTGGAAGGATTAGGGGTTCAAGTGATGTTGGGTTTCTCCGCGATCCGGGGATGGTTCGGACCTGGCGTGCAAGGTTGTAGAGAGGTGCGGTAATGAAAGTAGTGATATTCTCCACCTGTGTGGTGGACCTCATGTTTCCGAACGTGGGGAAGGCCATGGTGGAGGTGCTGGAGCGGTTCGGCTGCGACACCTACCTTCCCAAGCAACAGATCTGCTGCGCCCAGCCCACCTTCAACAGCGGGTATGTCAAGGAGAGCATGCAGGTCATGCGCAACGAGGTCGATGCCCTGCTGAGCGTGGATGCCGACTACATCGTGGGTCCGGCGGGCTCCTGCGTGAACATGCTCAAGGAGCTGCCCTTCCATCTGAAGAACGACCCGGTCTATGCGGCCAAGGCCCAGACCATGGCTGACAAGACCTATGAGTTCTCGCAGTTCCTCTATAGGGTGCTGGGTGTGCTGGACGCGGGTGCCGAGCTCGATGCCGTGGCCACCTACCACCGCTCCTGCCATATGACCCGGTTGCTGGGGGAGCGGACCAGCCCCTTCGTCCTGCTGGACCATGTCAAGGGACTGACCATGGTCCCCCTGCCCCACATCGAGAACTGCTGCGGGTTCGGCGGCATGTTCTCCATGAAGGAGCCTGAGATCTCCAAGCAGATGGTCGATGAGAAGGTAAACGACGTGCTCAGCACCAAGGCCAGCGTCCTCATCTCCTGCGATCCGGGCTGCCTGATGAACATCGGCGGCCGCTTCAACCGGCGCGGCGAGAAGATCACCATCATGCACCTGGCTGAGGTGCTCAATCACAAGGTGGACATGAGCCGCGTCAAGTATGTGGAAGGCCGCTCTGCCGGCGATGGGGCCGTGGGCTCGGTCAGGGCTGCCAAGGAAGAGGGGGCTCTGGTATGAGCAGTATGGTCAATGGCAAGAAGGCCGCGCAATATCTGCGGACCAGCAAGGCTCCCTTCCTGACCAGGGTCAAGGAGTCCGAGCAGGACAAATTCGCCCAGCAGGCGGTGGCCAAGGCCCAGGATGCCCAGTGGGTCAAGCGGGAGGCCGCCCGTCAGGAACTGGGCAACTGGGAACAGTGGCGCGACCTGGGCGAGCAGATTCGCCAGCACGTCATCCGCTACCTGCCTGACTACCTGGAGGAGTTCTCCGACAACGTGGAGAAGAGCGGCGGTCATGTCTTCTTCGCCCAGACCGACGATGAGGCTGCCCAATACATCAAGCAGATCGCCATCGAAAAGAAGGCCAAACACGTCGTCAAGAGCAAGTCCATGGTGACCAGCGAGATCAACCTGGACCCCACGCTGATGACTGTGCCCGGCCTGGAGGTGCTGGAGACCGACCTGGCCGAGTTCATCCTGGAGGAGGACGACTGGGACCAGCCCACGCATCTGGTCTTCCCCGCCCTGCACAAGAACCGCGAGCAGGTTCGGCAGGTTTTCGAAAAGAAGCTGGGCTACAAGGGTGACAACGACCCCCAGCACATGGCTCGGTTCTCGCGCAAGGTTCTGCGCAAGCACTTCCTTGAGGCGGACATGGGCATCACCGGCTGCAACTTCGCCGTGGCCGACACGGGCATGATCAACCTGGTGACCAACGAGGGCAACGCCGACCTGGCCATGTGCATCCCCAAGACCCAGGTGGTGGTCATGGGTATGGAGCGTCTGGTGCCGACCATGAAGGAGGCCGAGACCATGGACAACATGCTGGCCCGGTCCGCTGTCGGCCAGAAGCTGACCTCCTACCTGACCTACACTGCGCCACGCACCGGCCAGGAGTCTGACGGACCGGACGATTTCTATGTGGTCATTCTGGACAATGGCCGCTCCAACGCTCTGGGAACGGTCTTCGAGCCCATCCTCCAGTGCATCCGCTGCGCCTCCTGCTTGAACGTCTGCCCCATCTACCGGCACATCGGCGGTCACGGCTACGGATCCATCTATCCCGGTCCCGTGGGCTCGGTGCTCTCGCCGGTGCTGGACGGAGGCTACGACGACTTCGGAGACCTGCCCTACGCCTGCAGCCTGTGCGCGGCATGCACGGCAACCTGTCCGGTCAAGATTCCTCTGCATCAGCTCATGATCGAGCACAGGCGGATCATGATGGATGACCAGTCCCAGGCCAATCTGATCGACGACGCGGTCATGAGGGTCGTGGGCCTGGGAACCGGCCACTCCTCACTCTTCCGCACCGCCCTAGGGGTGGATCACACCATGCTGACGCCCATATCCAAGAAGCAGCCGGAGACGGCCAAGAACCTCTTCACCAGTGACCGGCATGTGGAATGGATGCCCTTCGTCTTCGGCGGATGGACCAAGGTGCGTGATCTGCCGGATCCGCCCAAGCACGGGCAGAACTTCCGCAGTTGGTTCGCTCATCACAAGAAGGAGCAGCAGGCATGACCGATCGTGAGGTATTCCTGGATTACCTGGCCAAGAAGAGCGGACGGCCCCGCCACCAGCTCAAGGAACATCCTCTGGTGCCGGTCAACGATCTGCCGGAGACCACCCTGTCAGGCCACACCCAGGACGAGCTGCTGGAGATCGCCCGGAAGAGCAGCGAGGCGGTCCATGTGGACTTCCACACCTGCACCAAGGCCGGGCTGCCCACCGCATTGGACGAGTTCATCGATTCGCGCAAGGACGACAGTGACCATGTGATGCTGCCCACCTCCGACCTGTTCGCAGACTTCGGTCTGGAGGAGTGGAGGGACGGTCTGAACCCTCCAGCCACTTTCTGGAAGCCGGGAGCCAGCCGCGAGGAGAATATCAAGACCGCCGACGAGTCCGGAACGGCCATCGCGTTTGCGGACTTCCTGCTGGCGGAGTCAGGCACCATCACCGTGGCCACCACCCCGGGTCAGGGTCGAGCCTTCCACTTCCTGCCGGTGCACTATCTGAGCATCATCCGCAAGTCCAAGATCCTGCCCCGAACCCGGCAGGCCATGGACTATTATGATCCAGCCTTGGTCTCGGGTGAGCTCAAGACCTCCAACATCAACTTCATCACCGGCCCCTCCAACACGGGCGATATCGAGATGGTGATCGTGGTGGGCGTGCATGGTCCCCTGGATATGACATATTTGGTTGTTGAAGACATGTAACTCAATTAGATTTCCTGCTCAGGCAGGCGCATTTCCCGTAAGTGGGGAGTCAGCGGCTCGAAGAAAGACGCCGACTCCCCACTTACGTTTCTGCTGAAAGACAGGTTCAGCCCAGCCCGGGCAGAAGTCCTCCAGGTGGATCAATGGCCACGTACCCGTTTTCAATGTCAACTTGGGGCACCAGGGCTTCGACGAAGGGTATCAGCCCTTCCGCCTCTTCGTCGTTTTCTGTGGTGGCCATGCGGATCTGCAGCTGCTGCTGGGCTACACCGTCCAGTACGTCGCTGACTTGGCCGACCACTCGTCCGGACGGTTCACCCAGAGAGTTGCCCGGGGCCATGCGGACCTCGAGTCCGATCAGATCCTCGGGATACCAGGCATCCTCCTGCGCCAGCTCCTGGGCTGGGTCAGCCTGGACATACAGTTCGATGCCGTTCAGAGCTTCGGATGCGTTCCTGTCTTCCACTCCTTTGAAGAGGACGATCCAACGCTGTTTGAAGCGGCGGGATGAGATCACCGTGAAGACCTGCCCGTCCTTGGTCTGCAACCGGGTGCCGGGGGCGAAGCGCCGCCCGGGCTCGTCGGTGTAGGCATATACGTTGACCTCGCCCTTGAGTCCCTGGGCGCGTCCGATACGGCAGACCCTCAGCAACCTTCGCTGCTGAGGGTCCGGACCCTGCGGGTCGTGATTGGTGGACCGGCTGGGGCTCACCGGCGCACATCCATGATGTCGACGCGCACCTTGTGGTCGGCCAGCGCCTGGATCACGGTACGGATGGCGTTGGCGGTCCTGCCGCCCCTGCCGATCACGCGGCCGATGTCCTCGGGGTTGACCCGCACCCGCAACAGCTCTCCGCGAGAGTTCTCGTGGGACTTGACCGACACGTCATCGGGAAAGTCCACGATGTTCCTGATCAGGTGCTCAACAGCCTGTGCAAGCATGATAGCCGGTCCTTCCAATCCTTAAGTGAATGTGCCTTACTCAGCTGTCTGCTCGGCCTTGGCGGCATCTGCCGACTCATCGGCCTTGGGGGCTTCCTTCTCCGCCTGGGCCTTGGCCTTGGCGTCAGCCTCGGACTTGGCGGCCTTGAGCTTCTGGGCTTCGTTCTGTGCCTGCTCGATGCGGGCCTGGGCGTCGACCTCGGCCTGCGGCACCTTAAGGGTGCCTTCCTTGCCGGGCAGATCCTTGAACTTCTGCCAGTCGCCGGTGATCTTCAGAAGATTGAAGACAGGGTCGCTGGGCTGAGCGCCCACACCCAGCCAGTACTGGGCGCGCTCGGAGTCGATCTTGATTGAAGAGGGCTGGGTGTTGGGATCGTAGGTGCCGATCTCCTCGATGACCTTGCCATCGCGCTTCTTGCGGGAATCGACCACGACCACGCGGTAGAAGGGGTAGAACTTCTTGCCCATTCTCTTCAGACGAATTCTGGTTGCCAAAACGGCTCTCCTTGGTACTTGGTATGCCCGGCGGCGTCTCCATGTGGGGCATGGTGGCGCTCCTGGCGTGTTCCTCACGGCCGTCGGAATGAGAGGGCTCCTCCGGACATGAATAACAGCAAAAGTATACCTCAACCGTGGGATATGGCGGATGGTGGGCCTGTACGGTGAGTGAGACGGGCTACCAGAGCTCGGTGGTCGCTGCCTGGAATCCGAAGGGCGTGCATGGATTGCGGGACCAGGTCGCCGTCCGTCAGAATATGGTCGATTTCGATCAACGAGGGCAACGCGCTTGCCGATGGGAAAGTCGGATGGCTGCCGGCTTTCAGGTGCAAAGAAGCGTCATGCAGCCCGGATTTGGCCAGCATGGCCCGGAAGGTCGGGTGCTGCAGGGTGGCGTTGCAATCGCCCATGACGATGGTGGGTACGGGCGGATGGCTCAGCCTGGCCAGGGCAGCGATGCCCCTGCCCCACTGCCTGGCGCCTCGCTGGGGTGATTTGGGATGGACGCTGGCTACTCGGATCGGTCCGGAGCCGGTCTTGAGCTCGACCAGGGGTACTGCAGCCGCCGGAAGGTCCAAGGCCGACGGGGAGGCCTTGACGGGTTGGTAGGCCGAGAAGATGGCGTTGTAGCCGCCGTTGTCGTTAGGGCTCGCAGTCCCCTCTGTCAGGTAGGGCAGGAGCTGATTCAGGCCCGCAGCCTGAAGCGACTCCAGCAGCTTTCCTTTCACCTCCTGCAAGGCCAGCACTTCAATTCCATAGGCCTGCACGCAACGCACGACTTCTTCGGGATCGGCCCTGCCAAAGCGGCAGTTCAGAGTCATGACGCTCAGTCCATGCTCAGAAGATGATTGACAGGTCCGGTCTGCCGGAGGTAGCCGGTAACGCAGGCGCTGGCAGCTGACCAGGGTGAGTTCAATCAGCGCCAGCAGACATTGGGGCCAGGCGCCTGCGACGACCGTCCATATCAGTATGGCCAGAAGGGGAACGGTCAGCAGGTCGATCAGGGCGATCAGCTCCACCAGGGGGCGGTGCCGGTCAGCTCCGGCAGGCAGGAAGCGCAGGGTCATCCATAGGGCGATGAGCCCCACGAGAATCCAGAGAAGGGTGTTCACGTGCCATTGTCTCCTGCAGGAGGGAGGGGTCAGCGGCCGCCGAAGAGACCGCCCAGCCCCCCGCCCAGGTTGGGTGGCAGGTCCGGCAGGCCTTCAGGCATCTGCGCAGTTTCGGGGCGCTTGGCGAAGGCCGAGCCGCCCGAGGATTTGCCCTTGCCGGAAAGGCGCTCGCGTAAAGCCTTCTCTTCGGCCTCCCGCTTCATGGGATTGCCTGAGCGGGAACCCTTACGGCCTTTCTTGCCTTTTTTGCCCTTCTTGCCGCCGGCAGCGCCCATGCCGCCCATGCCCGGGATCGAGCGGCTGCCATTGGTCATCCGCTTCATCATCTTGGCAGCCTGCTCGAACCGCTGCAGCAGGCCGTTGACAGCCGAGACCGTGGTGCCGGCACCATAGGCGATCCGGGCCCGCCGTGAGCCGTCGATGATGCTGGGGTCGCGTCGTTCCTGGGGAGTCATCGACTGGATGATGGCCTGGGTCCGATCCACCTCCTTTTCGTCGAACTGTTCAAGCTCCTTGCGGTGCTGGGCCATTCCTGGGATCATGCCCAGGATGCTCTTGAAGGAACCCAGCTTGCGGACCTGCTGGAGCTGCTCCAGAAAGTCGTCCAGGCCGAAGCTGCCCTCGGACATCTTCCCGGCGGCCTTGCGGGCCTCCTCCTCGTCGAACTGGCGCTGGGCCTGCTCGATCAGGGTCAGGATGTCGCCCATGTCCAGAATGCGGGAGGCCATACGATCGGGGTGGAAGACTTCGAAGTCCTTGAGACCCTCGCCGTTGGAGTCGAAGAGGATGGGCTTGCCGGTCACCGAGGCCACCGACAGGGCAGCGCCGCCGCGGGCATCGCCGTCCAGTTTGGACAGGACCACGCCGGTGAAGTCCACACCCTGGTCGAAGGCCTTGGCTGTGGCGACCGCGTCCTGGCCGATCATGGCATCGATGACGAAGAGGATCTCGTCGGGGTTGACGGCGTCGCGGATATTGCGGGCCTGCTCCATCAGCTCCTGATCCACACCCAGCCGTCCGGCCGTATCAATGATGACCACGTCGTAGAGCTTGTCCTTGGCCACCCTGATCGAGTCAGCCGCCACCTTGACGGGATCGCCCGTGACCTGACCGGGGGCCGCCAGTTCGGATCCGCTGGTCTGCACGCCTGGCTCGGGTGCGTATACCGGCACTTCGGCGCGCTCGCCCACCACCTGGAGCTGGGTGACCGCGTTGGGCCGCTGCAGGTCGGCCGCCACCAACAGGGGGGTGTGCCCGGCATCCTTGAGCCAGTAACCCAGCTTTCCGGCCAGCGTGGTCTTGCCTGCACCCTGCAGGCCGGCCAGCATGATGACTGTGGGCGGGTTCTTGGCGAAATTGAGCGGTCGATCCACTCCTGCGCCCAGGATGTCGGTCAGTTCGTCATAGACGATGGAGACCACCTGCTGGGCCGGGTTCAGAGCCTTGGAGACCTCCTCGCCCAGGGCGCGTTCCCGGATGCGTCCGGTAAAGGAGCGCACCACGTCCAAGGAGACATCAGCATCAAGGAGGGCGCGGCGGATCTCGCGGATTGTGCCGTCGATGTCGGCCTCGGTCAGCTTCCCCTTGGAGCGCAGGTGGGTGAAGGCCTGGGAGAGCCGGTCGGTCAAAGATGAAAATGCTGCCATAGTGCCCCAAGTCTACCTGTCAGCCGGGAGATTGGCTGTTGATTCCTTAAGGCCTACCTGGATGGTTCTGATATGGAACAACGATTTTGTTCGGTTGCAGAATGCATGCTACCCTGAATTTGCAACGTTGCAAATCACTATGAACCGGTCGGCCCGGCTCGCAGGGCGTCGATGTTTGATGCCCGGGGGCCGACGGGTTCGGAAGAAACGATGCAGGGTTGCCGGCATACGGGTGTGCCGGTCCCATCGAGAGGAGCTAGAGGGATTGTGAGTGTCTTCAAGGAAGAAAGACACGGGGGAGGTGGAACCCACATGCCCCTATTTGCGCGACGGTGGCTCAGGCTATTGCTGAGTCTGGCGGCCATATGTGGCATGGTGGTCTCGACCGCAGGCTGTGGCGGCGCGGATCAATCCGCCAAGGAGATCTACTTCTGGAATGGTTTGACCGGCGATGACGGCCCGGCCATGCAGAAAATCATCAAGGCCTTCAATGCACAGAGCCCCGAGTACAAGGTGGTCTTCCAGCCCATGAACGGCGGGGATCTGACCACCAAGATCTACAGCGTCATGCAGACCGGGAAGAACATCCCCGATCTGGTCATCAACGACTCGTTCTCCACTTCGGTTCTGCAGAGCCAAGGGTTGCTCAACCCATCGTCGGTGTGGACCAAGTACCATCCGGAGCTCAAGAAGTCGAACTTCCTGCCGCAGGCCTGGCAGAACACCGTGGTCGAGGGCAAGTCCTACGGCATTCCCCTGTACATGTTCCAGATGGCCATCTATTACAACAAGGATCTGATCCACAAGTACGGCCTGGACTACATCCTGGACGACCGGCTGGTCACCACTGATGAGATCGCCTCCATGAAGGGCAAGCTGCCCAAGGATGTCTATGGGCTCTGCCTGGGCAACCTGCCCTGGGCCATGATGTCCCTGCTATACAGCACCGGCACCAACATCGAGGATGGTGTCAAGGACATGACCGGTCCAGGCTGGCGCAAGCCGCTCAAGGCACTGCGCGACCTCAACGACCAGGGCATGCTCTCGCCCATCGACAGCGACGGCGAGCAGGTCTTCGCCTCTGGGCATGCGGTCTTCGGCATGCTGGGCACCTGGGCGCAGGGCAACATGTCCTCCACCCTGGGCAAGGACAAGGTTGGCGAGATCAACACCCTCCAGTACGGTACCGAGCACCCCTCCAACTTCCTATACCAGCAGAACTGGCTCCAGCTCAAGGACAAGAACCGGCCCGAGGCCAAGGTCAAAGCTGCCGCAGACTTCGTGGACTTCGTCTACAAGCATTGGATGATGTGGTCGGACGTGGGATCCATATCGCCGGCCTATCGTGACCTGAACAATCCGAAATATCAGAAGCTCATCCAGGCATCCTTCACCAACGACAAGCGTGAACGGCAATGGATCAAGACATCCA
The DNA here is from genome assembly GCF_009683175.1 of Bifidobacterium asteroides. Lineage (GTDB taxonomy): Bacteria > Actinomycetota > Actinomycetes > Actinomycetales > Bifidobacteriaceae > Bombiscardovia > Bombiscardovia asteroides_H. Next base: position 158,872 of record NZ_WKKW01000002.1, on the reverse strand, counting down.
ACTACATCTATGGCGGCTATGCGACAGCCGGGTGGGGGTCCTTCATGGACATCGTCTATCGGAACATCTCCCTGGAGGAAGGTCTGAAGACGCTTGATCTGATGACCCAGGGCCAGATCCAGATTCAGGAGCAATCATGAGCGCACACGGCACAACCGCAGTCATGGATGGACGGGGCAAGCGTCGTCCGCTGGGACAGAAGTCCTTCTGGCACGCCTTCCCCTACATCGCCCCGCACATGGTGGTCTTCGCCATCTTCGGAGTCATCCCGATCTTCTTCGGCATCTACCTGGCCTTCACCAGGTGGAACCTGGTCGGTTCCCCCACTTGGGTCGGGCTGGACAACTTCAAGCTGATCTTCGACAAGTCCACCTATTTCTACTCCATCTTCTGGAGGGACATGTGGCACACGATCATCTTCGTGCTGATCAGCGTGCCCCTGACCATCATCGTCCCCCTGCTGCTGGCCTGGGCTCTGCAGACCAAGCACCTGAAAGGCGTGGGGCTTTTCCAGGCCATCTTCTACGTGCCCGGGCTGATCTCCGTGGCCGCAGGAGCCCTGGTCTGGCGGCTGGTCTTCAACTCCCAGTTCGGCCTGCTCAACACCACTTTCCGGTGGGACATCAACTGGCTGGGCAAACAGCCTTGGGCCTGGATCGCCATCTTTGTCCTCAGCCTCTGGGGAGGTATCGGTGGCAACCTGATCATCTATCGGTCGGCCCTGTCCGGGGTAAGCCAGGATCTGTACGAGGCGGCCTCGGTGGACGGCGCCGGACCCATCCGGCAGTTCTTCAGCATCACCCTGCCAGCCATCAAGCTGCCGCTCTTCTACACGACCATCATGACCACGGGCGGTGCCTTCAACGTCTGGGGTCAGCCCCAGATGCTGACCGGCGGCGGTCCTGCCTACACCTCGCAGGTGCTGCTGATGGACATCAGGAACCTGGCCTTCCCGCAGGGGCCTTCGGCCGCTGGCATGGCCTCGGCAATGGCCTTGTTGCTGGGGATCATCCTCATGCTGATCTCCCTGGTACAGATATTCTTCATGAACAAGGAGGACTGACATGAGTTCGGCAACCCTTGATATGTCATCCCTGGGCAAGGGGCTCAAGGCTCCAGGCCCCAGCGCAACGGTTCCCGGCGGCGAGAACGTGCCTGAAAACCACCACAAGGTGCTCAAGCCATCGCTGGTGGCCATCTATGTGGTGCTGATCGTCCTGGCTGTGGTCTGGATCATTCCTGTGGTCTACACCATCACAACATCGTTCAAGTCACCCCAGGAGTTCCTGAAGAACGCCTACAATTTCCTGCCCGCGCACTGGGTCACCGTCAACTACCTGACCCTGCTGCAGGCCTCGGCCTCCTACCCGGTCTTCAACTGGCTGGGCAACTCGCTGATCATCTCGCTGTCCCATGGCATCCTGGCGGTCTGCGTGGTGGCCCTGGCAGGGTACGGCTACTCCCGCATCAATTTCAAGGGCAGGGATACGCTCTTCTTCGTCCTCCTGCTCATCTCGATGTTCCCGGGTGTGGTCAACATGATTCCCTCCTACCGCATCGTGGCCACCTTCGGCTGGATCAACTCCTACTGGTCCTGCATCATCCCCGGCTTGGGGAACGTGGCCAACATCTTCCTGGTGCGCAACTTCATGAAGGGGATCCCCAAGGAGATCGACGAGGCCGCCGAGATTGACGGCGCCGGCGACTTCCGCATCTTCCGCAGCATCATGCTGCCTTCCATCCGCCCAATCCTGATCGTGATCTTCCTGTTCGCCTTCACTGGCGCCTGGAACGACTTCCTCTGGCCCACCCTGGTCTTCAACGACATCAAGAAGACCCCGGTCACGGCCGGCCTGCAGCTGCTGGGCAACCAAATGATGCAGTACAACCAGATGGGCACGCTTTGCGCGGCCACCTGCCTGGCCATCATCCCCACCCTGCTGCTCTTCGTGTTCGCCCAGCGCTACTTCCTCCAGTCGCTGAACATCACCTCGGGCCTCAAGGGCTGAATCAGGAAAGGCGGCAACAATGGCAAAGGAAAACCGTAGCGACTATCCGGCGGGCAAGGACGTAACGAGCAGAAGGACCGAGAGGATCATCCTCCTGGTGGCGGCAGCCATCAACGTGATCATGGCCTCGGTCACCATGTTCATCTACTCGCCCTGGTTCAAGGACGAGGGCTATGCCATCCTCGGCCGGGCCGGACGTCTGGCCGACGACATGGCCACAGTCAACGGCGCGGCCACTGTGGCCCAGTCCTACGGTTTTCTGTTGCTCATTCTCGGGGCGGTCTCCTTCATTGTGGCTCTGCGAGCCATGCGGCCCTCAACGATTATTCGGGGGGTGCAGTACTGGATGATCTTCTGCATGGTCTTTTCCTTGGCCACGGCAGACTGGCTGTCGCTGATTGCCTACGGCCTGGCCTTTGTCACCTATGTGGCCAGGAACAAGACCATCCGCCGGATCTCGTCGAGTCGAAGGTGACCAGCCCCGGGGGCATGCGGCGCCCCTGATCGCTGCGCTTCCAATCCCCTTTCCCTTGTCCGAAACCATCGGGCAAGGGGGAGGGTTTTCGTATTTTCGGCAGTCCTCTTCAGTGTGCCCGGTTGACATGAACCGATTTGAGCCTCTATACTGAGTCGAAACGATTCGACATCTCGGGCATGTCGACGAAGATAGTCAGCGCCAAGCAATGCGCCCGAAGTCGAAACCTTTCGACACGTTGAATCGCAGTAGATGGATGCAAGGATGCAAGGAAGTTAGGAGCCATCATGAAGATCAGAAGAGGGATCGGAGCGGCCCTGGCCTTGGCCATGTCGATCCTGCCACTGGCGGCCTGCGGATCTGGGGGCGATGCTCCCCAGGAGGCCCATCCGTCCAGCATCAAGATCTGGTACTACGAGGAGCCCAGTAGCGGTCAGGCCAGGGGTTGGCTGAAGGCTGCCGACATCTTTACCCGACAGACTGGCATCAAGGTGGATTTCGAGGTCAAGTCTTTCACACAGATTGCCCAGAATGGAAGCCAGTTCCTCAACTCGGACGACGCCCCGGACGTCATGGAGTCCAATCGCGGCAACGGCTCGGCCGGGGTCCTGTCCACCCTGCAGCTGTTGACCGACCTGAAGCCCTATGTGCAGAAGTACGGCTGGGACAAGAAAGTGCGCGGCCAGGCGGCGGCGGTGGGCAAGTACGACAAGCGCGGCGTCATGGACGGCGATACCTGGTATGGGGTTTCCTCCTATGCGGAGATGCAGCGCGTCTACTACAACAAGGACCTCTTTGCCAAGTACAAGATCCCCATCCCGCAAACCTTTGACCAATTCGTGGCAGCCCTCAAGGCCTTCAAGAGCCACGGGGTCACGCCCATAGCGGCCGATGCCCAGGAATACGGGGTGCTTTGGCTCTGGTGGCAGCTGGCCATGACCAAGGCCGATGCCAAATTCGTCGACGACTGGCAGCTCTACAAGCATCCGGTCAACTGGCGAAGCAAGCCGCTGACCTTCGCCACCAACACCATCCGTGACTGGATCGACAAGGGATACATCTCCAAGAACGCCACCGGCATGAAGGCCGAGGATACGACCACGGCATTCATCAAGGGGACCTATCCCATCTACCAGACCGGCACCTGGAACCAGACCCGCTTCATGGAACAGGTGAAGACCTTCGACTGGACGGCATCCATCTTCCCAGGGGCCAGGATGGTCGAGGGCTGCGCGGGCAACCTGCTGGTCATCCCGCAGAAGTCACGGCGCAAGGATGCCGCAGCCCGCTATATCAATGTGGTCCTGTCCAAGGAGGTTCAGAACTACATCGGCAACAAGGGCGGCGTGCCGGTGGCGGCCGATACGGACGCCATCACCAACCCCAAGAGCCGTGATCTGGTCAATGAATACACCAAAGCCTCGGACGCCAGCCGGATGAGCTACTATCCCGACTACCCTGCGCCCAACCTGACCGACGCCATGCCGGCCGCCTTCCAAGAGCTGGTCAACGGCACCAAGAGCCCCGACCAGGTTTTGGACACCCTGCATAAGAACTACGACGACGGCGTCGCCCAGCTCGATCTGGATGACAACTGATCTGCGTCAATCCGCCAAGGAGAGTACAAGCATGTCTGACACACATAGCAGGAAGAAGGCGCAGTCCCGCATCCCGGGCAGTGCGCCCTCTCGGTTCGTCCCTTATCTGATTCCCGGTCTGATAGGCATCGTGGCCATCGTCATCGTGCCCATCTTCTGGAACATCTACCTGAGCTTCACCCGCTGGAGGGGGGTGGGGCCGACCAAATGGGTGGGTCTGCGCAACTGGCGACGGCTCATGGGCGACTCGACCTTCTGGGTCTCCTTCGGGCACACCCTCTGGATCATCGTGGCCATCGTCATCATTCCCACGGTTCTGGGCCTGCTGATCTCATCGGCCCTGACCGACGTGATCCAGAAGAAGTTCGGCCCGCACACCTCCTCGACCCTACGGGCCCTCTACTACCTGCCCCAGGTTCTGCCTGTGGCCGTGGCCACCATCATCATGGGCTGGATCTTCCGGCCTGAAGACGGTGCGGTCAACGACCTGCTGGCCAAGATCGGCCTGGGTGGCCTGGCCCACAACTGGCTGGGTTCGACCACCACGGCCCTTCCCATCCTCATGGTCATCCTGATCTGGATCCAGCTGGGCTATCCCATCGTCATCTTCATGTCCGGACTGCAGCGGGTGGACCCCGAGCTCTACGAGGCGGCCAGCCTGGACGGGGCCAACTGGTGGCAGAAGTTCCGCGTCATCACCCTGCCCTCCATCATCCCCGAGCTGCTGGTGGTCATCCTCACCTCCACCATCGGCGCCCTGAAGACCTTCGCCCCGGTCTATCTGCTGACCAAGGGCGGGCCCGGCACCTCCACCATGGTTCCCTCCTACTACTCCTACAACCAGTTCTTCCAGGTGCAGCAGGTGGGCTACGGCGCCGCCATCTCGACATCCCTGACCGTGGTCATCGTCATCTTCTCCATCGTCTTCACCATCGTGCAGAAGCGCGTGCAAAAGAGCATCGCCTGAGGAAGGCTAGGAAGCACATCATGAATAATCAAGCCACACTGCAAGCCGACGCCCGGGTGTCCTCCCGGCACGCCCATAGAATCCGCACCTGGGGGAACTGGGTCGGTCTGGTCCTGCTGATTGCAGGAGCCGTAATCATGCTCTTCCCCCTGCTGATCCTGGTCCTGAACGCATTCAAGACCACGGCAGACTACAACGCCACGGGCCCCTTGTCCGTGCCCGCCCACTTCAGCATGGACGGTATCATCTCCTTCTGGAACAAGAGCAATTTCCCGCTCAAGCTGGGCAACTCCCTGCTGATTTCCCTGGTGGTTGCGGTGGTCGGGGTCCTGCTCTCGGTCCTCAACTCCTTCGCCCTGGGCATCGGCAGGGTCAAGGGCAACACGGTCATCCTCCTGTTCATCATGCTGGCCAACATGGTTCCACAAGAGGCCCTGCTCTACCCGCTCTACGTCATGTTCAAGTGGATGGGCTTCTATAACTCCCAGTGGTCCATCATCATCATCTTCACCATCATCCAGAGCGCCTACGGCACCTACCTGCTCTCCTCGGTCTACGGGACCTTCCCCCAAGCCATCCTGGAGGCGGCCACTGTCGACGGGGCCTCGCGCTGGCAGATTCTGCGCAAGATCGTGCTGCCGGTGTCCTGGTCGACCATCAGCGTCCTCTTCGTCTTCTTCTTCATCTGGACCTGGAACGAGTACATGATCCCCATGGCCTTCCTGATGAGTGAGAAGACGCAGACCATCCCGCTGGCCCTGGCGACCATGCAGGGGCAGCACACCATGGCTGCCACCGACCTGGCCTCCGCCTCCCTGCTCAGCATCATCCCCACCATCATCTTCTTTATCTTCTTCCAGAGGAAGCTCTCGCAGGGGATAGTGGCGGGCGCTGTCAAGTAATCGCCGCCGCATAAGTACACTGAACATGGTCGCCCGCTACGAGAAGGCGGAGGAGGGGAGCGGGCGGCCCGGATATGAAAGGCAATCACAACCATGGGTATGACCATGCCGAACATCACCAACGGTCTTGAGGCGCTGACCCGCCCATCCGCAGACCGCACCCGCTGCATCAACGCCGAGAACCCTCGTGGAGGCAAGGGCAGTGCAGCCATGACGGCAAGCAATCTCGGTCCATCCAGAAAGGGGACCCCCTGTCTCAGGAACATTCCTCCCGGTCAGGACATGGTCCTGGCAGACCTGTCCGGCGCGGGCGAGATCCGTCATATCTGGATGACCGTGACCGATGCCACCTCGCCCACCGGGCCCAACGTCCTGCGCAACCTGATCCTGGAATGCTACTGGGATGGCGAACAGACACCCTCAGTCTGTGTGCCCCTGGGTGACTTCTTCTGCTGTGGCCACGCCCAGGCCTGCCGGGTGGAATCCGTGCCTGTGGCCGTCTACCCGCGCCGGGGCTTCAACTGCTACTGGCCCATGCCCTTCCATGACGGGGCACGGATCGTCCTGCGCAACCGGCACAACGAGCCCATTGAGGCCTTCTTCTACCAGATCGACTACGTGGAGAAGGACGAGTTGCCCGAAGAGGTCATGACCTTCCATGCCCAGTGGCGCCGTCAGCGGGTCACCGAACTGGGTCAGGACTACGTGATTCTGGATGGGGTGCATGGCCGGGGCTCCTACGTGGGCACCTATCTGGCTCTGACAGCTCTGGAGAGCCGCTGGTGGGGCGAGGGTGAGGTCAAGGTCTATCTGGACGGGGACAAGGACTATCCCACCTGGTGCTCCACGGGCAGCGAGGACTACTTCGGTGGTGCCTGGAGCTTTGCCGGGCAGGACCCCGATGGCCGCATGCACGAGGTCACCTACAGCGGGGCCTATATGGGATTTCCCTTCCATTCCAGGCAGTTGGACAACCGCGCATCCCAGTACTGGGATGCCGATACTCCGGTGACCAGGGGGTTCTACCGTTGGCACATCCCCGACCCCATTATTTTCAGCAGCGACATCAAGGTGACCCTGCAACAGATCGGCGTAGACGAGCAGGGCTACTTCGAGCGTCAGGACGACCTGGCCAGCGTGGCCTACTGGTACCAGCAGGAGCCCCACCAGACCTTCCCGGAAGATGTGCTGGAGACAGGGGAGCGGGATCGTCGGCCCCGTTGAGTCTATCGGCTGATGGAGGAGCGGTCGATCAGCCTGGGACGCTCCAGTTGGACCCGACCGGCCAGGGAAACCCCCTCCTCCACAGCCTGGGTCAGCAGATCCGCGGCCTTGGCGCACAGTGAGCGTGGTGTAAGGGGCATCTCGGATATGCCTTGAAGCTCAAGGGTAGGGCTGACCTTGCCTGCGGCGCAGGACAGAACGGCCACGTCATCGGGAATGCTCACGCCGTCCGAGCGCATGCGGACCACCACGGTGTCCAGCAGGGAGGGGCGAATCTGACCAATCAGGCCATCGATGCGGCCGTGATGGATGACGTCCAGCACCTGCTGGGTGTAGGCCAGATCGCTGCCGGTAGGCCCCGGTTGAAGCTGCAGATCCATGCCCAGGCGGTGGGCCCAGGTCTTGAGACTGCGTAGCAGGATAAGACGGAAGCCGGACCCGCGCCGGTATTCGCCTTCCAGATCCTCCAGAAAGAGCAGGCGTTTGCGTCCCGCTCGGGCCATGGCTTCCACCGCCATGCGGCCCATCAGATCAAAGTCCAAATCCACACAGGCGCAGGCCGCGTGCTGCCGAGGCACTCCCAGGGCCACGCAGGGGCGTCCGTATGAGGCGGCCTGGGCGGCACGGATGTCATCGTCCACCAGATCCATCAGGACCACCCCGTCAGCCAGATTGCTACGGGTGACCCGCCGAATATCTTCAACACCATTCTCAGCGGTCAACAGCAGGGAGTCGTAACCGCGAGCATGCTCGCAGCTGGCCATTTCGATGAAGTAATCCGCGTAGGAGGCCCGGTTCTGTCCGGGGCGCAGGGGGGCGCTCAGGGCGACGATCTGGTTGCGCTTGGCCCGCAGCATCCGGGCGCCGGCATCCGGGGCGTAGTCCAGTTCGTCGGCGGCCCGCATGATCCGCTGGTAGGTTTCCGGAGAAACGGGGCGCTTGCCGGAGAAGGCATAAGATACTGTGCTGACCGAGACCCCGGCCCTTCTGGCGACGTCGCGTATGTCGGACATGGGTTCAGCGGCTCAGATCCCAGGTACTGCCAGCGGGTGTGTCCGCAACGGCCACGCCGGCCGCCGTCAGCTGGTCCCGGATGGCATCGGCACGGGCGAAGTCATGATCCTTTCGCGCCTGTTCGCGTTCCTGCAACTGTTGGCCTACCAAGGCATCCAGGGTGTCCATGGCCCGATCGTCACGGTCGGCTGCGGCCCTGGCCCAGTGGGGGTCGAGTGGATCAAGTCCGAAGACATCCAGCATTGCTCTGACCTGGAGCAGGGTATTGGCCAGCCACTTCCGGTCCGGCGTTTCAGAATCGGCATCCATTGCCGCGTTGGCTTGACGGATCAGCGCATAGAGGGCAGCCAGACCGCCGGAGACGTTGATGTCGTCATTCATGGCCTGCACAAAGTCTTCTGGCAGATCGTCCGCGCCCAGTCCAGCCACTAGGTCACGCTCGGGCTGTGCTCCCAGGATTCGTCCGGCCCGGTCCACGAAGTTGCTGATGCGTTCGTAGGCGCCCTGGGCCTCCTGCAGGGACTGGTCGGACCATTCCAGCATGGATCGGTACTGCACAGAGACCAGGGCGTAGCGCACCACCCAGGCCGGATGCTGCGACAGGACCTGGTCCACGGACAGCCCGTTGCCCAGGGACTTGCTCATCTTCTCGCCCTTCTGGGTCACCCAGGCCGTGTGCATCCAGCGATGGGCGAATCCCCAGCCGGCCGCGTGCGACTGGGCCATCTCGTTCTCGTGGTGGGGGAATCGCAGGTCCAGGCCACCTCCGTGGATGTCGAACTCCGCACCCAGATAGCGGTGGCTCATGGCCGAGCATTCCAGATGCCAGCCCGGCCGACCTGTGCCAAAGGGTGTTTGCCAGCGAGCCGTGGGCGGATCGGTGGGCTTGGGCGCCTTCCAAAGTGCAAAGTCGCGGGGGTCGTGCTTGCCGGGCTCCTCATCGGTGTCGGCAGTCTGCTCATCGGTGTCGATGCTGGGTCCCAGCCGGTCGTTGGCGGCGGCTTGTTCGTCGGTCGGCTGTGTGCCGGTCTGCTGGTGGGTCAGGGCACCATACTCAGGCCAGGAGGCCACATCGAAGTAGACGTTGCCTGATGGACGGCCCTGCTCGTCCGGCACCACATAGGCGTGGCCATGGTCGATAATGCGCTGTATGAGGTCGATCATCTCGGGGATGTGTCCGGTGGCCCTGGGTTCGTAAGTGGGTGGCAGAACCCCCATGGTCTCATAGGCATGGGTGAATTCGCGCTCGTAGATGTAGGCCCGCTCCCACCAGCGCTGGCCGTTGGCCGCGGCCTTGGTCAGGATCTTGTCGTCGATGTCAGTCACGTTCCTGATCAGGGTCACCCGGTATCCCAGCCTGAGTAGCCAGCGCCGGATCACGTCGAAGGCCAGTGTGGTCCTGATATGGCCAATGTGGGGGGAGCTCTGCACCGTGGCCCCGCACACGTAGATGCCAACCTTGCCCGGTTCGATGGGTCGGAAGGGGGTCACCTGGTGATCAGCCGTGTCATACAGACGCAGACCAGCTGCGGCCAGACTGACTGAAGCCTTGGAATCATGCGGTTGCGAACTCGTATCCATATCCTTGAGCCTATCAAGGCTTGCTGACCGTCCAAGAGGAAATGCCGAGCCTGTGGACCCGGCCCGACGGCACATGTGCAAGAATGGAATCATGGCGAAACCTAGGGTTCTGGTGCTCCAGCATGTTGATTGGGAGAAGCCGGGTCGCATTCTCGACAACCTCCAGGAGTGCGGGCTGGATACCGAGATCACCAATATCGTGGACGAGAAGAAGCCCAGGCTGCCGCGCTCGCGTGAGTTGGCGGGACTGGTCATCATGGGCGGGCCCATGTCGGCTGACGATTATGAGCATCACCCCGGACTCAAGGCGGAGACCAAGCTGGCCAAGGCGGCAATGGCTGCCAACAAGCCCATTCTGGGGATTTGCCTGGGTCATCAGATTCTGGCGCGGGCCCTGGGAGGCACCCTGATGCGGGACCAGGAGCCCGAATACGGCATGGGGCCCATCCGCTGGGTGGGGCAGGACGATGACGTGGCCATGTGGAGCAAGAACACGGATGTGCTGCACTGGCATGCCGACCAGGTCACCCTGCCGCCTGGGGCCAAGCTCCTGGCCCGCTCCCAGGCAACCAAGGTTCAGGCTTTTCGGCTTGGGTCAGCCCTGGGTCTGCAGTTCCACTTGGAGGTGACGGCGCCCATCTTCGAGGAGTGGATGCAGGTGCCGGGCATGGTCGGCACGATGAAGAAGTCCAAGATCGCTAAAATGCGCGAGGAATTCATCAAAGGGTTGCCGCAGATGCAACCCCTGGCCGACGCAATCTTCTCTGCCTTTGCGGCCCGGTGCTCGACCCAGGCCGCTCAGCTGGCTGCCGCCTGAGGCTACTCCAGCTCCTCCCCGATGGTCAGCCACTCCTCCTCCAGCTGGTCCGACTGCCCGGTCAGATCCTTGAGCTTGCTGTTGAGCTCGTTAAGACCCTGGTAGTCGCCGGGGTCGTGCTCGGCCATCTGTCGTTCAAGATCCTTGCGCTGATCGGCCAGCTTGGCCAGCTTGCGTTCGATGGCAGAGGCCTGCTTGCTCAGATTTCGCCTGGCGACACGTTCGGCCTTGGCCTGATTGGGATTCCCGGCCTCCTTGGCTGATGCCCGGTCCGGTGCATCCGCAGCCTCCCGATCGGCCGAATCGACCATATCCAGGTAGTCCTGGACCCCGCCGGGCAGATGAACCACCTTGCCGTCGATCAGCGCGAACTGCTGGTCGGTCACCCGCTCCAGCAGGTAGCGATCGTGGGAGACTACGATCAGGGTGCCCGGCCATGAGTCCAGCATGTCCTCCATGACGGCCAGCATGTCGGTATCCAGATCGTTGCCTGGCTCGTCCATGATCAGTACGTTGGGCTCGTCCAGCAGGATGAGCAGGAGCTGCATGCGGCGCTTCTGTCCGCCAGACAGGTCGCCGATCCTGGTCATCAACTGGGAGCTTTCAAAGCCCAGGCGCTCCATCAGCTGGCTCGGGGACACCTCCTTGCCCTCAACCAAATAGGTGGGCTTATAGCGGCTGAGGACCTCCTTGATGCGATAGCGGCCCAGTTTCTCCAATTCATCCAGACGCTGGGTCAGCACTGCAAAGCGGACCGTCTTGCCCACCTTGACGTGCCCTGCCGTGGGGGACACACTGCCGTCGATCAGACCCAGCAGGGTGGACTTGCCGGCCCCGTTGGCGCCTACGATGCCGAACCGGTCGCCAGGGCCGATCAGCCAGGTCACGTCGTCCAGGACCTTGCGTCCGCTGATGGTCAGGGTGTCGGCCGCTGCAGTGCCCGGGCGGTCCTTGCCGGGATCAACAGCCACGGTCACCGAGCCCATCAGAGGGCGCTCGGCATGAGGGGAGGGGACCCGGTGGTTCCCGTTTCCATCGTCATCGGAATCGGCCTCCGGATAGATTTTGGTCACGTCGACCAGATCCACCACCTGCTTGCCCAGACGGGAGGTGGCCATCCGCTTGAGCTCCAGGCTGTTGCGCATGGGGGGTACATCGGCGATCAGCTCCTGCGCGGCCTTGACGTGGAACTTCTGCTTGGTCGAGCGGGCCCGGGCGCCCCGGGTCAGCCAAGCCAGTTCCTTGCGGGCCAGGTTGCGGCGCTTGGTCTCGGCCAGATCCGCCTGGCGCTCGCGCTCGACCCGCTGGAGCATGTAGGCGCTGTAGCCGCCCTCGAAGGGGTCGATGGTTCCGTCATGCACCTCCCACATGGAGGTGCAGACCTCGTCCAGGAACCAGCGGTCGTGGGTGACCAGCAGGAGGGCTCCGGAATTCCTGGCCCAGCGGTTCTTCAGGTGCTCCGCCAGCCAGTGGATGGTGAGCAGGTCCAGATGATTGGTCGGCTCATCCAGGGCCAGGATGTCCCAATCCCGGAGGAGCAGCCGTGCCAAGTCCACCCTGCGGCGCTGACCGCCGGACAGGGTGCCCACCTTGGCTTCCAGCTCCATACCGCCCAGGAGGGACTCGACGATCTCGCGGGATCTGGGGTCGGCAGCCCATTCATAGTCTTGTCGATTCTCCAAGGCCGCCTTGCGGACCGTGTCCTCGTCTTTCAGGGGGTCACGCTGGTCCAGCATGCCGAAGGTGAGTCCATTGCGCATGGTCACCCGGCCCCGATCCGGTTCCTGGGTGCCCCTCAGCAAATGCAGCAGGGTGGACTTGCCGTCGCCGTTTCGGCCCACGATGCCGATCCGATCGCCCTCGAAAATCCCCTGAGTCACATCCGTAAAGATGGTTTTGGTGGCGAATGACAGAGCGACGTGTTCCAGACCGAGATCATAGATGGGCATGATTCCCCAATCTACCGCCAGCCTTGGATGGAAGTCCCGGGAATCAGCGATCGGTGATCTGGGAACCCAGCACCTTCTCACTCAGGGCCCGGGGTCCCCGGGTGACGGCTACGGCGCCCGACCGGACCAGCTCGATGATGCCGAAGGGCCGCAGCAGCCGCAGCAGGGCCTCCAGTTTGCCCTCGGCTCCGGTGGCTTCGATGGTCAGGGACTCGGGGTGGACATCGACCACGCGCACGCGGAAGAGTTGGACGATCTCCAGCACGTCGGAGCGGTTGCGTTCGTTGGCTTTGACCTTGATCATGACCAGCTCGCGTTCCACGGCCTCGTCGCCCTTGAGCTCGACGATCTTGAGCACGTGCAGGAGCTTGTTGAGCTGCTTGATGATCTGCTCCAGGGGGACGGCCTCCACGTCTGCAGTGACTGTGATCCGGGAGATGTCGTCCCGCTCAGTGGACGAGACGGACAGGGAGTTGATGTTGAAGGCGCGCCGGGCGAACAGGCCGGCCACCCTGGCCAGGACGCCGGGGCGGTTCTCGACCAGGACGGAAAGGGTGTGCCGTTCGGAACCGGGCTTGGATGCTGGATAATTGGCCATGTGGTGCCCCTTTCCTACTTGTTCATCCGACCGGCGGCATCGCTGGCCATGGCTGCACGGTCGGCTCCGGTCTGCTCGCGCGGCTCGGGCTGTTCCTGCTCCGGACGGATACCGGCCAGGGGCTGCACTCCCGGCTTGTAGATGATGGTGTCGTTGGAAGCGCCTGCCGGGACCATGGGCCATACCATGGCATCCTTCCAGACGCGGAAGTCGATCAGGACCGGCCGGTCGGTCACCGCGTTGGCCTTATCGATGGCCTCCAGGGCCTGCTCCTGGGTATAGGCCCGCAGTCCCAGGCAGCCATAGGCCTCGGCCAGCTTGACGAAGTCGGGGATGCCGTTGCCGTCTGTGGGCCTGGCGCCGCCGTCCTCCAGGTTGGTCTGGGAGTAGTGGCTGCCATAGAAGAGGGTCTGCCACTGACGGACCATGCCGTAGACCGAGTTGTTGAGTATGGCGATGCGGATGGGCAGTCCCGCCTGCCCGGCCGTGGCCAGCTCCTCGGAGGTCATCTGGAAGGATCCGTCCCCGTCGATCAGCCAGACGGGCCGCGGATCTTCCTCTTCCCTGGTGCCGATTGCGGTGCCGATGGCGGCGGGCAGACCGTAGCCCATGGTTCCCAGCCCGCAGGAGGAGACCCAGGAACGGGTGCGCTCGAAGTCGATGAACTGGCTGGCCCACATCTGGTGCTGACCCACGCCGGATACCCAGATGGTATCCGGATCGGCCTTGTTGCTCAGGGTCTGTACCACCCACTGGGGGGCCAGGGTGCCGTCCGGGCTGGGCTCAAAGGTGGTTGGGTAGTCGTGCCGCCAGCCGTCGATCAGCCGCCACCAGGGCTTGAGGTCGGGCTTGCCCCAGGTGCGCTGGGCCGCTTTGAGGGCCGGGATCAGATCGTCCAACACCTGGCCCACGTCCCCGACTATGGGTACGTCCGCCTGCCGGTTCTTGCCGATCTCAGCCGGGTCGATGTCGATGTGGATGACCCGGGCCACCGGTGCGAAGTCCTCCAGGCTGCCGGTCACCCTGTCGTCGAAGCGTGTGCCCACGGCCACCAGCAGGTCGGAGTGCTGGATGGCCCCGTTGGCGGCCACCGTGCCGTGCATGCCGGGCATTCCCAGAACTGCTGGATCGGAGTCGGGTACGATGCCCCGCGCAGGCAGGGTGGTGACCATGGGGGCACCTGTGGCTCGCACGAGTTCCTGGACCTGCCGACGCGCGTCGGACCGGACTGCGCCGCCGCCCACATAGAGAACGGGCCTGTGTGACTGGACCAGGAGCCGGGCGGCATCGTCCAGGACGTGCCCGTGGGCCCGCGTCACCGGGTTGTAGCCGGGCAGGATCATCTCCTGGGGCCAGGAGTAAAGCATTTTGCCGTTCTGGGCCGTCTTGCTCAGGTCCACCACCACCGGGCCGGGCCTTCCCGAACGGGCGATGTGGTAGGCCTCGGTCATGACCCGGGGGATGTCCTGGGCCTTGGTCACCAGATAGGAGTGTTTGGCCACCGGGTAGGTGATGCCCACGATGTCGGCCTCCTGGAAGGCGTCGGTGCCGATGGAGTCCACACCCACCTGACCGGTCACCACCACCAGGGGAACCGAGTCCATCATGGCATCGGCTATGGGGGTGACCATGTTGGTGGCCCCGGGGCCGGAGGTCACCAGGCAGACTCCGACCTTGCCCGTGGAGACGGCGTAGCCCTCGGCCGCATGGCCGGCGGCCTGCTCGTGGCGGGTCAGTGTGAAGTTGAAGCGCACCTGCTCGTCGATGGCGTCGTAGGCGGGCAGAATGGCCCCTCCTGGAACACCGAAGACCTGGGTGACCCCCAGATCCTCCAGGGACCGAATCAGCGCCTGGGCTCCCGTCATGGGCTCGCCTTGGGCGGGGACAGCCTTGTCGTCGTGGTCCCAGTTCTTGGGTACCGAGCTGAATGCTTGCAGAGGTGTCGGCAGACTCATGTTTCCTCTCGACCTCCAGACTGCGCGCCGACCTGCGGCCGTGCATGTCGAAATACGAACCTGTCGGAGCGTCGGCGGGGTGGGCGGACGAATCCCGATCAGGAGGAGGCACCTGTGCCGTTCGTGACGGCGTGTCTCCGGGTTATGCCCATAGTCTAAACAGGGGTCTGGTCGGGGCGTTGGCGCAGTACCGCATACCGGAATTCCGACAGGAACTTCAGGCTGATTGCTCGGCGCGCAGGGTCGCAAGCAGATCCTGGTCGTCCAGCCGCTTCCACCCCTGGGCGGCAGCAGCCAGCTGGGCCTTCCGCTTGCTGCTGGCCCGGCCCTTGCCGATCACGGTCCCGCCGTCCTCCAGGCGCAGCTCGGCGGTGAAGACCTGGGCGTATTCCGGCCCGGAGACCGCCATGGCGTACCGGGGTTCGCCCAAGCCCAGCTTGTGGGCCTTGACGGTGATCGAGGTCTTCCAATCCAGTGCCGGCCCCTCGGTGGCCACCTCGGCCAGGGTATCGTCAAGAAGGGTATGGACTGTGGTCCTGGCCCCCTCGATGCCGTGCTCCACGAAGACCGACCCGATCAGCGATTCGACGGTGTCGCAGAGTATGGAGTCCTTGTCGGCCCCGCCGTTCTCGCTCTCTCCCCGCCCCAGAAGAATATACTGCCCCAGGTGCAGCTTTTGCCGGCCGATGGCCGACAGGGCCTCCTCGGAGACCGCCTTGGCACGCATCTTGGCCAGCTGGCCCTCGGTCATGTCCGGATGAACCTTGTATAGGGTCTCGGTGGCTACCAGTTCCAGAACCGCATCACCCAGGAACTCCAGCCGTTCGTTGTTGGGCATGCCCGGGTGCTCATGGGCGAAGGAGCGATGGGTCAGGGCGTGTACCAGCAGCTCCGGGCTGATTCTGCCGCCCAAGGCCTGGAAGAGCTCCTCAGCCGCCTGGTTGCCGGGATCCGCCTGCCCCTGTTCCTCCTGCCGCATATGGTCTTCCTGATCCTTCCTGGAGTGCCCTGTCTGCATGGCCCACCTCGCTTTCTCGGCTTTGCCGTCCGATGATATGGAAAAACCCCTGCCACCCGTCGATGGCCGGGGTTCTCTCATTGCGTGTCGAACGCTTATCGGCTCACTTGCTGAACTGCGAACGAATGGCGTCGCGGTAGACGCGCCCACGGTACATGCCGCAGCTGGGGCATGCCATGTGCGGCAACGCAGGAGCTCCGCAGTTGGGGCAGGTCACCGTAGCGGCGGCCTGGGTCTTCCAGTTGGCGCGCCGCGAATGGGTGTTGGCGCGCGAGGTCTTGTACTTTGGCAGTGCCATATTGTCCTCTGTTTCGATCGAATACTTCGAGCTTAAGCGTAGAGCAGTCTACCGCAACCTCCGGTCATTCGCCAGTTCGGCCGTCGCTGCCGGGGTTCTCCTCCTGCTCCAGACGCTGCTTGAGTCCCTCAAGGGCAGCCCAGCGGTCGTCCATTATCTCGTGGTGGTGATCGGGATGGTCATTCAGGTCCATGCCACACTGGGGGCACAGGCCCCGGCAGTCGGGTCGGCACAGGGGCTGCAGGGGGAGGGCTTCCACCAGTGTGTCGCGCAACAGGGCCTCCAGATCCATGAAGGCGCCCCCGCTGGCCAGAGGATAGGTCTGGCCGCTGGCCTCTTCCTGTTCGGCCAGGATCTCCTCCTTGCCATGGGTCGGCTCCGGCTCGGGCTCCTTGTAGGGGAAGAAGACCACCGGATCGTCCTGGATGCTGGTATCCACAGGCCTGAGGCAGCGGGTGCATTCGGTCTTCAGGGGCACGCTGATGTGGGCCTGCAATAAAAGTCCGTCCACCAGCGAGTCGATGTCGCCCTTCACATGCACGGGTGTTCCTGCCGGGATGCCTACCACCTGGTCGCCAATGCCTTCCGGGGCTGGAAAATCGCGGTCCACCCGGGTGCTCTGTCCTGCCCGCGTCGACACCTGGGCCACTGACACCGCCCAGGGGGAATCCTCCGGTCTGCTCATCCCTGCGTCTCCTTTCCCTGGTCCGAGACTGACGCGTTCATGCTACGCGCTGCCTCCTGCTCACGCTGGTGGAGAACCTCCAGGCCGGCACGTACATCCTGGCTCATCTTGCCCAGCTGGGTGTCAAGCTCGCCCATGACCTGGGCGGCATACCCATCGGCCCCCTGGACCAGACGGTCTGCCTGGGCCTGGGCCGTGTCGATGATGGTCTGGGCCTTCTGTCGGGCTATGGCCACTACATTCTCCTGGCCGGCCAGGAAGCGGGCCTGCTCGCCGGCCTCCTTGACGATGTCTGCAGCCCGGCTCTGGGCGTCGGATACGGTGGCGTTGGCCTGGGTCTGCGCCGTGTTCAGCCGACGCTCCGCCTCCCTCATGAGCGCCGAGGCCCGCTCCAGTTGCACCGGCAGCATTTTCTTGAGCTCGTTGAGGTCGTCGGCCAGCTCGTCTCTGTCCACCTTGACCAGTCCCGGGCTGAAAAGCGGGGCCTTGGCCTCATCCAGCATGGCCTGGATCCGGTCGATGATGTCATAGACGGTGGTGAATTCCGATCGGGGGTTCCCGCTCTCGCTTCGATCCTCCTGCAGGTCGGGCAGGTCCTTCATGTCGACTGCGGGCTTGGGAGCGCTGGCTCTGGTCGAGTCGTCGATAGGCTCGCCATCGTCCCTTTCCTGGGTCTGCTCGTTCATCTTTGACTCTTTTCCGTGTGCGGTGTGTCCCTGTGCAATGTGCCTATCAGTGCGTCCACGACGCTGTCGGGGACCATGCCGGTGATGTCCCCGCCATGTCTGGCCACGTCCTTGACGATGGTGCTGGAGATGTGCTCCCTCACCGGATCGGCTGGCAGGAAGAGCGTCTCCACCCCGGACAGCTTGCGATTGACCAGGGCCATGCCCAGCTCGGCCTCATAGTCCCCGTTCTGCCTCAGTCCCTTGACGATGACCGATGCGCCTACCTTACGGCAGTAGTCGGTGATCAGGCCATCGGTGGAGGCTACGGTGATGTTCGGGTACCCGTCCTCGTCCAGGGCCTGGCGGATCATGGCCACCCGCTCCTGCTCGCTGAACATGGGGGTCTTGGCGGCGTTGACGGCCACAACCACGTGGACCGTCTCGAAGAAGCAGGCGCAGCGTTCGATCACATCCATGTGGCCGGAGGTGACCGGATCGTATGAGCCAGGGCATACAGCGATAGTCATGATTCTCAGCGTAGCGCGTCATAGGGAGCGAACGTGTAGCTCACCGCCGTACCATGGATGTCATGACTGCAAGCAAGAGCATTCGCATGGAGGATCCGGAGCGGGAGCAGAACCCCGACCAGGGCACTGGCACGTCCGTTCTGGACCGTCCGGACACCGAGACCGCTGAGAAGACCCGGCTGAACGACCAGGGTGATGCCGACCGGTTCGCCCACTACGTCTCCCGTGAGCGCATCGCCGAGTCCAAGCTGACCGGCCGGCCTGTTGTGGCCCTCTGCGGCAAGGTCTGGGTGCCCAAGCATGACCCCTCCCAATACCCGGTCTGCCCGGACTGCAAGCGCATCTACGAGCAGATGACCGGCGGCGGCCACTGAGCGCCACTGAGTGGTCCAGGCTGCTTCAGGACCGCTTGCCCAAGGCGATACGGTCGATCATCTCCAGCTCTTCCTGGCTGAAATCGGCCGACTGGACGGCCTTGAGATTGTCCAGGATCTGCTCCGGTTTGGAGGCGCCGATGAGCACTGAGGTGACAGCAGGGTCCCTGAGCAGCCAGGCCAGAGCCATTTCTGCCAGACTCTGGCCGCGTTGGCGGGCCAGCTCGTTCAGATCCTGAATCTGCTTCAGCCGCTGGGGGGTCAGCGCGGACTCCTTGAGGAAGCGGCCGTCGGCCCGAATCCGGCTGTCCTCGGGAATCCCGTGCAGGTAGCGGTCGGTCAGCAGCCCCTGGGCCAGCGGGCTGAAGGTGATCAGCCCTTTCTTCTCTTTCATCACCGCCTCTTTGAGACCGTTGTCCTCGATGGTTCTGTCGAAGATGGAATAGCGGTTCTGGTTGATGACGAAGGGGACGTGCATCTCGGTCAGGATGGCCGCAGCCCGTGCCATGGTCGGCCCGTCGTAGTTGGACAGTCCCAGGTAGAGGGCCTTGCCGCTGGTGACCGCCTGGGCCAGGGCGCCCATGGTTTCTTCGAGAGGCGTATCCGGGTCGGGGCGGTGGTGATAGAAGATGTCCACATAGTCAAGACCCAGCCGTTTCAGGCTCTGGTCCAGTCCGGACAGCAGATGCTTGCGTGAGCCGAGGTTTCCGTAAGGGCCGGGCCACATTTCATAACCGGCCTTGGTGGAGATGACCAGCTCCTGGCGATGGTGGCTGAAGCATCGCCGCAGGATGATCCCCATGTTGCGCTCGGCGGCGCCCGGTTCAGGGCCGTAGTTGTCGGCCAGGTCAAAGTGGGTGATGCCGTGGTCGAAGGCCGTCGTGCACAGCTCCTGCATACGGTCCAGTGGTGTGGTGTCGCCGAAGTTGTGCCAGCAGCCCAGGCAGATGGGCGGCAGTTTCAGGCCGCTGTCGCCGCAGGGCCGGTAGGTTGTGGCATCGTACCGGCTCGGGTCGGGCTGGTAGGTTTCGGACTGCGTGTTCATCAGATGCTCCTCACCAGGGTGGGCAGGACCGGCTCACCCTTCATCAGACTCAGGGCGTTGATGGGCAACTCCTCAAGGGCCTTGGCCCGATGCTCCCGGGCATCCAGGACCGCCTGCCCGCCCTGGAACTCCGGCATGCTCTGGCCATGGTCCACATAGGTGACCAGCAGATCCCGCCAGTCCTGTTCAGGCGTAAAGGCTGCCAGCGCATCCTCAGCACCCGAGATGACGTGCTCGGCGTCGGCCACCCCGTTGTGGTAGGAGCGGTAGGCCAGCTTGCGTCCCGGCACCGAGGCCTTTCCCACCGACTTTTTGGCTACGGCCTGCATGACTCCGGAAGAGTTCTCGCGCTCGGTCAGTTTGTAGACCATGGCGCAGGTGGGGGCCCCCGAACCGGTGACCAGCATGGTGCCCACCCCGTAGGAGTCCACCGGGGCGTCCTGCAGGGAGGCGATGGCGTATTCATCCAGATCGTTGGTGACGGTGATGGTGGCCTTGGTGGCTCCCAGGGAGTCCAGCTGGGCGCGGACCTGCTGGGCCAGCGAGCCCAGGTCTCCGGAGTCGATGCGGACCCCGCCCAGCTTAGGTCCGGCCACCTCGACGGCCGTCCTGACGGCCTCCTCGATGGAGTAGGTGTCGGTCAGCAGGGTGGTCCCCTTGCCCAAGGCCTGGATCTGCCCCTGGAAGGCCTCGCGCTCGTTGTCATGCAGGAGGGTGAAGGAGTGGGCTGCGGTTCCAATGGCCTTGAAGCCGTATCGCTTGGCCGCCAGTAGGTTTGAGGTCCCTTGGAATCCGCCGACTATGGCCGCTCTGGCCGCCGCCACGGCCGCATATTCGTTGGCCCGGCGCGCACCCATGTCCATGCAGGGCCTGCCCTTGGCCGCGGTGACCATACGGGAGGCGGCCGAGGCCACGGCGGAGTCGTAGTTGAGTATGGACAGGATCAGGGTTTCCAGCAGGGTGCACTCGCCGAAGCCGCCTTCGACCTGCAGGATGGGGGAGTCGGGGAAGAATATCTCGCCCTCCCTGTAGCCGCGGATGGTTCCTGTGAAGCGGAAGTGCTCCAGCCAGTCGATGGTGGTCGGGCTGACGATGTGGCGGTCGGACAGGAAGCGAAGTTCATCCTCGCTGGGGTGGAAATCCGCCAGCGCATCCAGAATCCGTCCGGTGCCGGCCACCACTCCGTAGCGGCGCCCCGCCGGCAGGTGTCGGGTGTAGACCTCGAAGACGGATCGTCGCCCGGCCGTCCCGTCCTGCAGGGCGGCATCCAGCATGGTGTATTCATACATGTCGGTCATCAGAGCCGTAGAGGTTCCGGTGACCCTACTACTGTTTTCGGCGTTCATATCTTCCCCTTTGTGGGTGGAAAAGCCCTTGGTTGGCCCCCAGTCTAATCCTCTGCCGACCTACTGGCTCGCCCTGTCCTCGCAAGGTCGGGCTAAGCTGGTCCGCATGAGATTCGTCGTGGGCATCTACCGATTGCTGATCGCCTTTTTCTGCCTGGGCGGCACCTTCGAAGCCTGGCTGCTTGGGATCGGCAATAAGTGGGTCTATTTTACCTTCCAGACCAATATCGCCCTGGGTCTGGTCATGCTATGGGCTGGAGCGGCCACCCTGCTCAAGGGCATCCAGCCCCCCTCCTGGCTCAAGGGCTGCCTGACGCTCTACATCGTCATCACCGGGCTGGTGGCCATCCTGGTCCTGGGGCTGAACAGCACGGACTACAAACTGGTCCTGGGCATCAGGACCACATGGATGATTCACGTCATCAGCCCAATCATGGCAACGGTGGACTTCCTCTTGTTCGACCCTCATCGTCGCTTCCGCTGGCACAATGTGCTGACTTGGCTGATCTATTTCCCCTTCTATGTAGCCTTTGTGCTGATCAGGGCCGCCATCTGGCCTCATTCGGGACCGCAGCCGGACGGCAACCCTTATCCCTATGCCTTCTTGGACCTCGGACATCTGGGCTGGGCCCAGCTTGTGGTCAATCTGGCTGAGTACCTGGTCGTCTTCTTCGCCCTGTCACTGGTCATCTTCCTGATCGATCGCATTCTGCCGGCCAAGACACCGCTGACCATTGATCAGTAGACGGCTGACGGAATAATAAGGACCAGACCAGGGGAGCCTGGGCGGAACGGGAAAGGATCATCACTGATGGTTGCTATCAAGGACATGCTCCAGGAGGGTGCCGTACTGCGGCCTGACGGCAGGGCGGCTGATGAGTTGCGACCGGTCGTCATCACCAGGCATTGGACGGAGGCCCCCGAGGGATCGGTGCTGATCGAGTGCGGCAAGACCCGGGTCATGTGCACGGCCTCCTTCACGCCGACGCTGCCTCGTTGGCGCAAGGACTCCGGCCTGGGCTGGGTCACTGCCGAGTACGCCATGCTTCCCAGGGCCACCAGCGACCGGACTGCGCGAGAATCGGTCCGGGGAAAGGTCGGTGGCCGCACCCAGGAGATCAGCCGGCTGATAGGCCGTTGCTTGCGCGGTGTGGTGGATATGAAGGCCCTGGGCGAGAATCAGATCCAGCTTGACTGCGATGTGCTTCAGGCCGACGGCGGCACCCGTACGGCCTCGGTCACCGGCGCCTATGTGGCCATGGTCGATGCCCTCCGATGGGCCCAGGACCACCATCACATCCGCAGTGCCGACAAGGTGACCAAGGATTGCGTCTCGGCCGTCTCGGTGGGCATCATCGATGGCAAGCCCATGCTCGACCTTCCTTATCTGGAGGACAGCAGGGCCATGACCGATATGAACGTGTCGATGACCGGAGCCGGCGATTTCATCGAGATACAGGGGACGGCGGAGCATCGCCCCTTCAGCCGTCAGGAGCTCGGCCTCTTGCTGGACCTGGCATCCAAGGGGAACAAGGAGCTTCAGGCCGCTCAGCGCAAGGCTCTGGCATCTGACTGACGCCCGGAGCGGGAATTTCAGCGAGGAGGATCGGTATGGGGCAGGCCAGAAAAGTGGTTGTGGCCACGCACAACGAGGGCAAACTCAGTGAGCTTCGTCGCATCCTCGGCGGTTTCCTGGCCGATGAGGGTCAGAGGATCGAGCTGGTTTCGGCCGGCCAGTTGGGCCTGCCCGATCCGGTAGAGACGGGCACCACTTTTCAGGAGAATGCACTTCTCAAGGCTGGGCAGGCCGCTCGGGAGTCAGGTCTGCCCGCGCTGGCGGACGACTCGGGGCTGGTCGTTGATGTGATGGGCGCTGCCCCGGGAATCCTTTCGGCACGGTGGAGCGGCCGCCACGGTGATGACCAGGCCAACTTGGAGCTCTTGCTGAACCAGCTGAACGACATTCCCGACGATCACAGAGGAGGGCGGTTTGTCTGTGCTGCCGCCCTGGTCGTTCCGGATGTGCCGGGGTATGCCGTCCGGGGGTCTCAGGTGACCAGGGTCGGCGAGATGCCCGGAAGCATCATCCGCCAGGTACGAGGGGAAAACGGGTTCGGCTACGACCCGATCTTCGTGCCCCTTGATCAGCCTCGGCGCGCCAGCGGCCAGCAGCCGCTGACTTCGGCGGAAATGACCGCGGATGAAAAGAACGCCATTTCGCACAGGGGCAAGGCCCTGGCGGCCATCATGCCGATTCTCGTCAACTGGGTGCTGGGCGGCGGCCACCTTAAAGGCTGATAAATCCATATAGATTCCGTACGGTGAACGGTCGCGAAACATCAACGATCATGTTCTGAGTGCCGGTCGCACTTGAGCATGCAAGGAAACGCGAAGGTGCGATTTTTTTATCTCTATGATACAGTCTGCGGTATTGGGGACAACTTAAAAACAGAGCCGATCTGTTCTATCAGATGATTCCATCGGGATTTGGGGGTTTCGTATTGAAGCGATTGCAAGAACGGAACAATAAGGGATCACTGCATATGAACCGTTCGATCATCGCCATTCTGATAACCCTTCTGGCGACGCTGGCCATGGTTGTTCCGCTTGGGTTGAGCGCTCTTTCGGCCACTCAGGCCAATGCCATCGATGAACAGGATGAAACGGCGAGCAGGAAGCCCCTGCTCTATAGGATGATGGCCTTCAACGACAGGATCGATACCTATCAGGATGAGCTGCGCATGGACTTCATCCTGCGGGTAAAACACAACGAGTTCAAGCCGGATTGTGTCGACCTTGGTAAGGCAGACACCGGTGGTAAGTCAAATTGCAATTTATCTTTTGTATATCAGTATGTTGGTTCTGATAACCCTGCAGATTATCATCGTGTAAAGTATATAAACACTATAACTCCAGATGATTATCTTGAAAATAACAAAACTGGGTATGCATATGATGGAGCTACAGCGTGGGCTGATAATCATCTGCAGCGCTTTACTGTTCATAAGGTAATCAATTCGGGTTTATACGACTACTTGACCATATCCATCGAAGGCGACATGAACATTGCGGATAAGTCTAAAGATCCCGCAAAGTTCGTGGCTGGTGGTCACCCTGAGCCCTTGAATGTCTTTGCTATCGTTGGTGATCAGAATACCGCCCTGTCTTGCGGTAGTTCTTCGTGGGCATGGGGTACCGAAACCTGCTCAACTTTCGATCCAGCCTCCATGAGTGATTTACAGGCTCAGGATAGATATTCAAATATCACCGCGAGTTTATCGAAGGATAAACAGATGAAAGTGTATATGGGTGACTGCTTGGGTAGCGGAGGAGACGACCTGAAATGCAGCGGCCCATATTCCTGGGTTGGGTGGGACAGCAACCCATATCTCTATCGAAACCATCAGGCTAATTGGGGTATGGTGACCGATTATGGTTTTCCGGCTTATAGCGATGGTACGGTTGGAAAAATAAATGCCACAGCCCCGGGCACGGCTCCGGCACGGTCTTTCTTCGTGTATTGGATGAACTTGCGTGGTCCAGGCAACAAAACCAATGGCATATGTTCTGAGACCAGTTCCTATTACTATCAGTGGGTGGCTCTTAAGGACAGCCAGTGGGTGCCTGTTAAGGAACTGACTCCTGAGCCGGTCCTGGTGACAGGCCAGCAGCCGAGTCCCAACACTTTGACTACCACCTACGGACTGCAGGGCATGGTCAATACCAATGGCGCTTATAACGTCAATCCGACCGACCCAAAGTATGCGAATACCACCAACGTGCTTTTTGCGACTGATAAGGATGGCAATCCTATGCCTGCTCAGAAGGCTGATGGCGGGATTGATTTCAAGGAGGCCAAGGAGAAGCAGGATCTTGACGGCTATTTCAAGCTGGTGACCTGGCCTGACACCAGGAATTCTGATGGCACGGAATGTACAGCCGTCAGCCCTGAGGTGTATAGCCCCAAGAGCGCTGGTCTTGTGGGGATTGACGATAACATGTCCGCCGCGCAAAAGGATACGAATCTCTCTGCGGGTTGGACGATTGATACTGCTTTTTATAAGTATAATGTGCCGCGTCCTGATGATCCGACGATCACGAAGATCGAGAATGATGCGGATGCCGGCTTGGATGCTTCTGGGAGCGTGTATACGACCAAGCTTGACCCGGTAATCAGTGGTGAGTGCACGCCTTCCAAGGATGACAAGCATCCTAATACGGTTGTTCTGTATGGAGAGGATCCCACCAATCCGATTGCGGATGGGCAGGGCACCAATGGCGATGACCTGGTGAAAAGCTCGGACACGTGGGGGTTCAGGCTGGGGGAAGCTGTTTGCGAGACCGACACTGGCAGCAAGCAGGGAGGGTCCTGGTGGATACAGGACACCAATAAGCAGTATCCGTCGCCGGATCCCGGCAATAAGTACAACAGCTACAGGCGCTATCACGCCTGGGTGGTTGAGTCCACGTCAGGGTTCGGCCTGACCTCCTACTTCTCGAATGTTGGCACGGCTTATTTCGTCTCGGGCGAGAACGTGCCGGATGCGGCCAAGTTCTCGGTGGCGGTGCCCCATACGGTCAACGGGAGCCTGCCGGCAGGTTCGGTGGTCACGTTCAAGGGTGAGGTGTCGCCTGTGTATACGGCCTGGTCCTCGGGGAAGTTGGGGATGACTGATTCGAGGATGGTCGTTTCGATGAAGCAGAATGCTGCCTCGGGTTGGACGCCCCTGGTGACCACTCCGGCCAACACCTTCCAGAGGGATGCGGCAGTCGGCACCACGCCTTCCGTCACGGATTCCACGACAGGTCTCGCGCTGAGCCTGACCAAGACGGCGGCTTCCACCTGGTCCTGGTCGCTGGATATTCCTGCCGGCAGGTTCACCGGCTACAACGGCGACGACGAAACGCAGACTTATACCTTCCGGGTTGAGATGATCAATCCAATGAACATTCATTCAGACCCGGCGTCCATAGATCGGAAGGTCGACATGACGCCCACGGCGTTGACTTTGGAGCGGTACGACGTCTTCCAGATAGCGGGCAAAGCCTACAAGTATGTGAATGGGGATACGAAGGTTCCCGAGACCAAGGGGACCGTGGTCCATATAACCTGGCCCGGCAATAGCAGTGCGGATGTCGTTGTTGGAGACAATGGTTCATGGCAGGCGGTTCCTCCTGAGGGCATCAATCAGGGTGAGTTCTCTGCTCAGGTGCTCTCAGATGACGCTGAAGGCCCTGACGCGCAAGGCAGGTTCCAGGGTGGAAACCAGTCGGCCCCGGTGTCGCATGAGCTGGAGTTCCGTCCTTCCAACTCGGCTTTGCCTTTGACCGGTGGATGGCCGCTTTCGGTGCTCAAAATCCTGTCGCTTATAGCGTTGGGCCTGGTCGGCTTCGTGGCCTGCCTGAGGAACAGGCAGGAAAGTAGGCACTGACCCCGGCAACATTAGATAGGGCCTGCCCTCATCCTTCCAATTCCATGGAGATGAGGACAGGCCCTGTTTTTTTTAAAAAAATTCCTGCGTCGCTGCCAAAGCAGCATCCGCCCATAACTCAGACTGGCCTGGCAAAAGACAATGTAGAGCTTCTCGTCAGCTAGGTTGCTGGGCCTGCCGGGTCCAAGACCGTGGACGGCCACAAAACACCCTATCCTAATCCCGGATCACGCCTTCTACCTCTGTACGCTTTGAAGTCGTAATGGAAAAATGAAGATGCATTGTTGTGCTCTATGTGCAGTTGTCTTAATTGGGGATAAGTCAAAAGCGGAGTTGATCTGTTCTACCTGGTCTGGAGCATGATTTCATTGTGGTTTGGGGGGTATTGTATTGAGGCGTTTGCAAGAACAGAATAACAAGGGTTCACAGCACGTGAGCCGTCCGATAATTGCCGTTCTGGTAACCCTTCTGGCGACGCTGGCCATGGTTGTTCCGTTGGGGCTGAGCGCGCTTTCGGCTGGTCAGGCCAATGCCATCGATGGGCAGGACGAGACGGCCAGCAGGAAGCCGCTGCTCTATAGGATGTTGGGCTACAACAACAAGCTTGATTCCTATCAGGATGAGCTGCGTATGGATTTCATCCTGCGGGTAAAACACAACGAGTTCGACCCTTCCTGCGCCAATAGTACCGGTGGTGCCGATACCAGGGGCAGTTGTAATCTTGCCTTTGCCTATCAGTACAAGGGCTCAGAATATCCAGCATATTATCGCAGGATAAAGTATCTGAACACCATAGCTTCAGCGTCATCCTCGGATCAGCCCTGGTCCGGAGCCTACAAGTGGGCACAAAACCGTGATGAGTACTTCACCGTGCACACGATAATCAATTCCGGTTTATATGATTATCTGACCATTTCCATTGAGGGTGATCTGGCTCTTAAGAATTCTGCCGATGCGTCATATTATCAGCCTGGTGGTGCCAACGAGCCGGTGAATATCTATGCGGTTGTTGGACAGCAGAAAGGGACGCTATCCTGCCTTGTTCCTGGTAGTTCATGGAATTGGGTCGCAGGAATCAATGACTGTGCCACTTTTAACCCTGACACCATGATTAATGCGCCGGACAGGGTATCCAACATTACCTCAACTTTAACGGCAGATGGCAAGAACTTCACCCTGTATATGCAGACATGCCAGGGCACGGGTGCTGATCTTCAGTGCAGCGGCCCGTATTCCTGGGTTGGCTGGGATGGCAATCCCTTACTTTATGGAGGCAGTCAGTCCAACTGGGGCATGGTGACCGACTACGGTTTTCCTGATTACAATAGCCTTACTCTTGGGAAAATGCCGGGTTCTGATCCGGGCGTAGCTCCGCCCCGCTCTTTCTTCGCGTACTGGCTGAATGTGCGTGGCAGCACTATCTATAACCCTGATGGCATCTGTTCTGAGACCAATTCGTATTATTACCAGTGGGTGGCTCTGAAGGATAGCGAGTGGGTGCCAGTTGATGAGCTGACCCCCAAGCCGGTACTGGTGACAGGCCAGCAGCCGTCTCCCAATTCGTTGACTACCACGGTAGGCGCGGAAGTCCAAGCTAGTAGGTACTCGGCTTTCAACTTGCCCAAACAGCCGGATAATCCCAATGAGATGTTTGCCACTGACAAGGATGGCAATCCCATGCCTGCCCAGAAGGCTGATGGCTCCATCAATTTCAAGGAGGCCAAGGCAAAGCAGGGTCTTGACGGCTATTTCAAGATGGTCACCTGGCCTGTCACCACGAACCGGGATGGCAGCGCTTGTACGGTCAGTCCTGAAGTGTACAACCCTGAGCGGAAAGGTCTGGTCGGCATACGTGACGGTATGAACAGTTCGGATATAGAACGAAACCTGTCTGCTGGTTGGACGATTAATAGTGCTTTTTACAAGTATGATGTGCCTCGCCCTAAGGATCCGACGATCACCAACATCGAGAATGATGCAGATGGCAGCTTGGATGCTTCGGGGAGCGTGTATACCTCGAAGCTTGATCCGGTGATCAGTGGTGAGTGCACGCCCTCCAAAGATGCCGCGCATCCCAACAAGGTTGTTCTCTATGGGGAGGATCCCGCCAATCCCATCAGTGACGGGCAGAGCCAGAACGGCGGGGACCTGGTGAAGACCGCGGACACGTGGGGGTTCAAGCTTGGTGAAGTTGAGTGCAAGGTCGATCCCAAAAGCAAGCAGGGAGGGTCCTGGCAGATACAGGACACCAACAAGCAGTATCCTTCGCCGGATCCAGGCAACAAGTATGACGGCTACAGGCGTTATCATGCCTGGGAGATTGAAACAACCTCTGGGTTCGGTCTGACCTCCTTCTTCTCGAATGTCGGGACGGCCTATTTCGTCTCGGGGGAGAACGTGCCGGATGCGAGCAAGTTCTCGGTGACGGTGCCTCATACGGTCAACGGGAGTCTGCCGGCGAGTTCGGCGGTCACGTTCAAGGGTGTGGCATCTCCTGTGTATACGGCCTGGTCGTCGGGGAAGCTGGGGATGACCGATTCGAAGATGGCCATTTCCATGAAGCAGAACACCGCCTCGGACTGGACCAGCCTGCTGACTACTCCGGCCAACACCTTCCAGAGGGACGCGGCGGTCAATACTTCGTCAGCTGTCACGGATTCCACGACGGGCCTGACGCTTAGCTTGACCAAGACGGCGGATTCCAATTGGTCGTGGTCGCTGAACATCCCTGCCGACAAATTCAGCGGTTACAACGGCGGCGATGAGACTCAGATGTATGACTTTCAGGTTGAGATGATCAACCCGATGAACATTCGTTCGGGCCCTGCGTCCATCGAGCGGAAGGTCGACATCACACCAACCACGCTGACCTTGGAGCGGTACGACGTCTTCCAGGTGGCGGGCAAGGCCTACAAGTATGTGGACGGGGACACGAAGGTCCCCGAGACCAAGGGGACCGTGGTGCATGTGACTTGGCCTGACAATACTGGCACGGATGTGACTGTTGGGGATCAGGGCTTGTGGCAGGCGGTTCCTCCTGAGGGCGTCAATCAGGGGGAGTTCACTGCTCAGGTGCTTTCCGATGATGCCGAGAGCGCTGACCCCAAGGGCGGGTTCCAAGGCGGCAATCAGTCGGCTTCGGTGTCGCATGCGTTGGAGTTCCGTCCTTCCAACTCGGCTTTGCCGCTGACCGGCGGATGGCCGCTTTCGGTGCTCAAAATCCTGTCGCTTATGGCGTTGGGCCTGGTCGGCTTCGTGGCCTGCCTGAGGAACAGGCAGGAAAGCCGCCACTGACCCCGGCAGCATAAGGCAGGGCCTGTCCCCACCTGCAAGCAATTTGGCAGATGAGGGCAGGCCCTGCTTTTTAAAAAATCCCCGCGCTGTTGCCGTTGCCAAAGCAGCATCCGCCCCAATCCGGACCGGCCTGAAAGAAGACAACATATTGCTTCTTACCAGCTGGGTGCTGGTCCTGCATGGTCGAGAACTTGAACCGCCGCAAAACACCCGATTTGAATCCCAGATTTTGCCCTTCATTTCTGTAGCCTTGAAAAGGCAAAGAACAATTTATATGCATTGTTGTGCTCTATGTGCAGTTGCCTTAATTGGGGGTAGGTCAAAAGCAGACTTGATTTGTTCTGGAGCATGATTTCATTGTGGTTTGGGGGGTATTGTATTGAAGCGTTTGCAAGAACGGGGCGCTAAGGGTTCACAAGGTGTGAACCGTCCGATAATTGCCGTTCTGGTAACCCTTCTGGCGACGCTGGCCATGGTTGTTCCGTTGGGGCTGAGCGCACTTTCAGCCAATCAGGCCAACGCCATTGATGGGCAGGACGAAACGGCCAGCAGAAAGCCCAAACTCTATAGGATGTTGGGCTACAACAACAAGCTTGATTCCTATCAGGATGAGCTGCGCATGGACTTCATCCTGCGGGTAAAACACAACGAGTTTGACCCTTCTTGTGCCGACGCCACTTCTGGTGCCGATACCAAGGGCAATTGCAATCTGGCCTTTGTCTATCAGTACAAGGGGTCAGATGACACTTCCTTTTATCGCAGAATGAAGTATCTGAACACCATAGCCTCAGCATCATCCTCGGATCAGCCCTGGTCCGGAGCCTACAAGTGGGCGCAAAACCAAGATGAGTACTTCACTGTGCACACGATAATCAATTCCGGTTTGTATGATTATCTGACTGTTTCCATTGAGGGTGATCTGGCTCTTAAGAATTCTGCCGATGCGTCATATTACCAGCCTGGTGGGGCCAGCGAGCCGGTGAATATCTACGCGGTTGTTGGTAAACAGGACGACGCCCTATCCTGCCTTCGTCCCGGTAGTCCATGGAGCTGGAGCACCGGAATCGATAATTGTCGCAATTTTGTACCTGACACCATGATTAATGCGCCGGATAGGGTATCCAACATTACGTCAGCCTTAACGGCCAACGGCAAGAACTTCACCCTGTATATGCAAGAATGCTTGGGCACGGGTGCTGATCTTCAGTGCAGCGGCCCGTATTCTTGGGTTGGTTGGAACAGCAACCCGAATCTTTATGGAGGCAATCAGGCTAACTGGGGCATGGTGACGGATTACGGTTTTCCTGACTACAAGAGCAATGCTACTGGGCCAATCGCCGGCACTGATCCGGGCACAGCTCCGGCACGGTCGTTCTTCGTGTACTGGCTCAATGTGCGCGGCAGTACCAAAGCTAACCCTGATGGCATATGTTCTGAGACCAATTCCTACTATTACCAGTGGGTGGCTCTGAAGGATAGCGAGTGGGTGCCAGTTGATGAGCTGACCCCTGAGCCGGTCCTGGTGACAGGCCAGCAGCCGTCCCCCAATACGTTGACTACCACGGTAGGCGCGGAAGTCCAAGCTAGTAGGTATTCGGCTTTCAACTTGCCCAAACAGCCGGATAATCCCAATGAGATGTTTGCCACTGACAAGAACGGCCAGCCCATGCCTGCCCAGAAGGCTGATGGCGGGATTGATTTCAAGGAGGCCAAGGAGAAGCAGGATCTTGACGGCTATTTCAAGATGGTCACCTGGCCTGTCACCACGAACCGGGACGGCAGCGCTTGTACCGTCAGCCCTGAAGTGTACAACCCTGATCAGAAGGGCCTCGTCGGTATACGTGACGGCATGAACAGCTCGGATATAGAACGGAATATTTCAGCGGGCTGGACGATCAATAGTGCCTTCTATAAGTACGATGTGCCTCGTCCTGATGATCCGACGATTACGAAGATCGAAAACGATGCTGATGCCGGTTTGGATGCTTCGGGCAGTGTGTATACGTCGAAGCTTGATCCGGTGGTCAGTGGTGAGTGTACGCCTTCCAAGGATGCCGCGCGTCCCAACAAGGTTGTTCTCTACGGCGAGGACCCAGCCAATCCGATTGTGGAGGGGCAGGGCACGAATGGCGATGACCTGGTGAAAGGGACGGACACGTGGGGGTTCAGGCTGGGCGAGGCTGAGTGCCAGGTCGATCCCAAGAGCAAGCAGGGGGGTTCCTGGCGGATACAGGACACGAACAAGCTGTATCCGTCGCCGGATTCTGGCAACAAGTACAGCGGCTACAGGCGTTATCATGCCTGGGTGATCGAGTCCATCTCCGGATTCGGTTTGACCTCCTACTTCTCGAACATCGGGACGGCCTATTTCGTTTCGAGTGAGAACGTCCCGGATGCCAGCAAGTTCTCGGTCACGGTGCCTCATACGGTCAACGGGAGCCTGCCGGCGGATTCGGTCGTCGTGTTCAAGGGTGAGGTGTCGCCTATATATACGGCCTGGTCTTCGGGAGGGCTGGGGATGACGGATTCGAGGATGGTCGTTTCCATGAAGCAGAACACTGCCTCTGATTGGACCAGTCTGCTGACCACTCCGGCCAACACCTTCCAGCGGGATGCAGCAGCCGGCACCACGTCTTCCGTCGCGGATTCCGCAACGGGCCTTACGCTGGGCTTGACCAAGACGGCGGCTTCCACGTGGTCTTGGACGCTGAACATCCCTGCTGACAGGTTCAGCGGCTACGACGGCAGCGACGAGACACAACTGTATGATTTCCGCATTGAAATGGTCAACCCGATGAACATCCGTTCGGACCCGGCATCCATCGAGCGGAAGGTCGACATGACGTCCACCACACTGGTCTTGGAGCGGTACGACGTCTTCCAGGTGGCGGGGAAAGCCTATAAGTATGTGGACGGGGACAGGAAGGTTCCCGAGACCAAAGGCACCCTGGTGCATGTGACCTGGCCCGGCGGCAGTGGTACGGATGTCGTTGTGGGGGACCAGGGTTCGTGGCAGGCGGTTCCTCCTGAGGGCATCAACCAGGGGCAGTTCTCTGCTCAGGTGCTTTCCGACGATGCCGAGAGCCCTGACGCCCAGGGCCGGTTCCAGGGCGGGAACCAGTCGGCCTCGGTGTCGCATGAGTTGGAGTTCCGTCCTTCCAACTCGGCTTTGCCTCTTACTGGCGGATGGCCGCTTTCCGTGCTCAAAATCCTGCTGCTGATAGCCCTCGGCCTGGCCGGCTTCGTGGCCTGCCTGAGGAACAGGCAGGAAAGCCGGCACTGACCCCGGCAGCATCAGACAGGATCCGCCCCCGCCCCATGAAGTTGAGAGGATGAGTGGGGCCCTGCCGTTGCCAGTCACCCGCACCCCTAACTCAGACTGTTCTTAGTCAAGACTAAGGACGGTCGCGAAACACCCTTTCTGAATCCCAGATCACGCTTTCAGTCTCGGTACTCTTAAAGCATGTAAAGGGGACAAGAAGATGCCATAAGTGAGGATACGGTACTTGTGCTCCAGGGTTTCGTGGCCTGCACCGGGGACCAATCAAGCGTGCAGTCCATCTGATTCTGGAGATGGTTGCATTGAGGTGTGGGGGGTAGCGTGTTGAACCGATTGCAAGAAGGGGTCAATGAGGGTCCACGGCATGTGGATCGCCCTATAGTGGCTGTTTTGATAACCCTTTTGGCGACGCTGGCCATGGTTGTTCCGCTAGGGCTGAGCGCGCTTTCGGCCAATCAGGCCAATGCCATCGATGGGCAGGGCGGGACGGCCAGCAGGAAGCCTCTGCTCTATAAGATGCTGGCCTATAACGACAAGATTGATTCATACCAGGATGAGCTGCGGATGGACTTCATCCTGCGCGTGAAGCACAACGATTTCAATCCGCAATGCGTTCCGATGCGTGATACTTCTCCCTATGATTCAGTAAAGTGCAATCTGTCTTTCGCATATCAATATGAAGGAGCGCAAAGTCCGTCCCACTATACCCGGATTCGGTACCTGAATACTATTTCAACAAATCCCAACGACCCCACTGGCGGTGCTGAGCAATGGGCGGAAAATGAGGAGCAGTTCTTTACGGTTCATAAAGTGATCAACTCTGGTTTATATGATTTCCTGGCTGTATCCATAGAGGGTGATTTGTCCTACATGGATACCTCCTTGGATCCGAAATATTATGTGACTGGCGGTTATCCGGAGCCTTTGAACGTCTTCGCAATTGTTGGTCAACAAAACAATACGCTCTCGTGTGGAGGTTCTCCATGGGACTACACCACGAATGACTGCACATCCTTCGATCCGAGCTCTATCGGCAGCAACGTCCAAGACAGGGTCGCCAATATCACTGCAGACCAGGGTAAGGGCATCAAGCTTTACATGGGCAACTGCCTAGGTAACAGTCCCCACCCTCAGTGCAGCGGACCTGCTTCTTGGGTTGGCTGGAATGGTAATCCCCCTCTTTATGGTGGTCACCAGGCCAATTGGGGCATGGTAACGGATTATGGATTTCCTATAGGAGCCAATCCGGTTCCAGGAGTAGCGCCCCCCAAGTCCTTCTTTGTATACTGGTTCAATTTGCGTGGAAATAACAGCGCTGGTGGAATATGTTCCACGACCAACTCCTATTACTACCAATGGGTGGCGCAGAAGAATAGCCAATGGGTGCCTGTCGATGCGCTGACGCCTAAACCGGTGCTCGTAACTGGTCAGAAGCCAGCAGTAAACGGCTTGACCAATTCCTGGGGTCTTCAATATCAGGTCAATGACAATACGGCTTACAACGTCGATCCGACTGACCCAAAGTATGCGAATACCACCAACGTGCTTTTTGCGACTGATAAGGATGGCCAGCCTATGCCTGCCCAGAAGGCTGATGGCGGGATTGATTTCAAAGAGGCCAAGGAGAAGCAGGATCTTGACGGTTATTTCAAACTAGTTACTTGGCCTGTCACTACTAATGCCGATGGCACCCAGTGCAAGCCGACGGCAAGCACTCCTGAAGTCACCACTAAGATATATGACCCTCAACAGGATAGCCTTGTTGGGATAACAGACGATATGTCTACAGCCCAGAAAAACACGAATCTGGATGCAGGATGGGCTATCGATACTGCCTTCTATAAGTATGATGTGCCTCGTCCCGATGATCCGACCATCACCAACATTCAGAATGACACCGATGGCTCCTTGAATGCCTCAGGAAGCGTCTATACCGGCAAGCTTGATCCGGTGGTCAGCGGTGAGTGCACTCCCTCCAAAGATGACACACATCCCAACACGGTTACCTTGTTCGGAGAGGATCCCGGCAATCCCTTCAAAGAGGGGCAGAGCAAGAGCAGTGACGATCTGGTGAAAAGCTCGGACTCCTGGGGGTTCAAGCTGGGAGAGACCGTATGCAAGGTCGATCCCAAGAGCAAGCAGGGGGGTTCCTGGCAGATACAGGACACCAATAAACAGTATCCGTCGCCGGATCCCGGCAACAAGTACAACGGTTACAGGCGCTATCATGCCTGGGTGACTGAGTCCGCCTCCGGGTTCGGCTTGACCTCCTTCTTCTCGAATATAGGCACAGCCTATTTCGTCTCCAACGAAAATGCTCCGGACGGCAAGCTCTCTGTCACAGTCCCCCATACGAAAAACGGGATTCTGCCGGCGAACTCGGTCGTCACTGTCAAGGGGACTGTTTCACCTATATATACAGCCTGGTCCTCGGGAGGGCTGGGGATGACTGATTCCAAGATGGCCGTTTCCATGAAGCAGAACACTGCTTCGGATTGGACGCCCTTGCTGACCACTCCGGCCAATACCTTCCAGAGGGATGCAGCAGTCGGCACCAAGTCTTCCGCCACGAACCCCACATCGGGCTCTGTGCTTAATATTGTCAAGACGACGGCTTCCACCTGGTCCTGGACCTTGAACATACCCGCTGACAAGTTCACCGGCTACAACGGTGATGACGAGACAGAGAAGTATACCTTCCAGGTCAAGATGATCAACCCTCTGAATGTCCCTTCGGATCCGGCTTCCATCAACCGGACGGTCGACATGACGCCAACTACTCTGGCCTTGCAGCGGTACGATGTCTTCCAAGTGGCGGGCAAGGCCTATAAGTATGTCAACGGCAACACTAGGGTTCCTGAGACCAAAGGCACCATGGTCCATATAACCTGGCCCGGCAATAGCAGCACCGATGTCGCCGTGGGAGACCAGGGTTCATGGCAGGCGACTCCGCCTGAGGGCATCAATCAGGGGCGATTCACCGCTCAGGTTGCCTCCGATGATGCCGAAAGCACTGATCCTCAAAGTGGCAACTTCAAGGGAGGAAACGAGTCAACAGCGGTGTCGCATGCACTGGAATTCCGGCCGTCTAATTCTGCCCTACCCTTCGCTTGAGGATGGCCGCTTTCCGTGCTCAAGATCCTGTTGATGCTGATACTGGGCCTGGCCGGCTTTGTGGCCTGCCTGAGGAACAGGCAGGAGAGCCGATACTGATTCTCCGTCGGGCATAAGGCAGGGCCTGTGCTCATCTCCAAGGAATTTGGGGGTGAGGGCAGGCCCTGCTTGTGTTTCCTGTGAATGAGATTGGACTCGTGCCCATACGTCTGAAGCCCACTGGTGGAAGAGTCGCTTGACAGAAACGAACTGTCGACCTTTCCGTGACAAAGTGGCCTCCACCTCCAACCCAGACCAGCCAGATGAAGACCATAAACTGCTGCGCAATACCGGTCGTGACACACCCTATCGGAATCCCGGCTAATGGTTGAAATTCCAGTGCTCGTGGAGCATGTATGGAAAAAGCGAAGATGCTATTTTTTTATCTCTATGATAGAGTCGAAGCAATTGGGGACAGATTAAAAGAGCAAAATCTAGCCATTTTAAAGCATGATTGTATCTTGATTTTGGGGGTATTGTATTGAAGCGATTACAGGAACGGATCGCCAAGGGTCCGCAGCATGCGAGCCGTCCGATCATCGCCGTTCTGGTAACCCTTCTGGCGACTGTGGCCATGGTTGTTCCGTTGGGGCTGAGCGCCCTTTCGGCCAATCGGGCCAATGCCGTCGATAAACAGGACGAAACGGCCAGCAGAAAACCCCTGCTCTATAGGATGATGGCCTTCAACGACAGGATCGATGCCTACCAGGATGAGCTGCGCATGGACTTCATCCTGCGCGTGAAGCACAATGAATTTAAGCCGGATTGCGTCGGTGTTGGTGGGACTGATACCAAAAATCCGTCACAATGCAATTTGTCTTTCATATATCAGTTTGTTGGTTCTGAAAATCCTGACTATTACAGACGCGTACGGTATATGAACACTATTACCCCGGATGATTACGTAGACAGCAATAAAAATGCCAACGCTTATGATGGCGCCCTAGCCTGGGCCAGGAATCAGGATGAGTTCTTCACCGTTCACAAGATCATCAATTCTGGTTTGTATGACTACCTGACCATATCCATTGAGGGTGATATGAACATTAAGGATAAGTCTCCAGATCCCGCAAAATTTGCGGTTGGCGGTCACCCTGAGCCCTTGAATGTCTTTGCCATCGTTGGTGACCAGAATACCGCCCTGTCTTGCGGCAATTCTTCCTGGTCCTGGACTACCGATAACTGTAAAAATTTTGATCCGGCTTCCATGAGTGATTTACAGGCTCAGGATAGATATTCAAATATCACAGCGAGCATGTCCCAGGATAAACAGATGAAAGTTTATATGGGTTACTGCTTGGACAGCAAAGAGGATATGAAGTGCAGTGGCCCGTATTCCTGGGTCGGTTGGGACTACAATCCAAATCTCTACCAAAACAATCAGGCTAATTGGGGCATGGTGACGGATTACGGTTTTCCTGATTATAAGAGCAATGTTACTGGGCCAATCGCCGGTACTGCTCCGGGCACAGCACCGGCACGGTCTTTCTTCGTATACTGGCTGAATCCGCGTGGCAGTACAAATGACAATCCTGATGGCATATGTTCTGAGACCAATTCGTATTATTACCAGTGGGTGGCTCTGAAGGATAGCGAGTGGGTGCCTGTCGATGAGCTGACCCCCGAGCCGGTCCTGGTGACAGGCCAGCAGCCGTCCCCCAATACGGCGACTACCACGACCAGCAAGGCGGCCCAAGTCAGCAAGTATTCCGCTTTCAACGTGAGTCCAAAGGATCCTCAATATCTCGACAACCCCAACGTGCTGTTTGCCACTGACAAGGATGGCAATCCCATGCCTGCCCAGAAGGCTGACGGCGGGATTGATTTCAAGGTGGCCAAGGAGAAGCAGGATCTTGATGGCTATTTCAAGATGGTCACCTGGCCTGTTACCACCAATCGGGACGGCAGCGCTTGCACCGTAAGTCCTGAAGTGTACGACCCCAAGAGCGCTGGTCTTGTAGGGATAAACGATGGTATGTCCGCCGTGGAGAAGGATACGAATATTTCTGCGGGCTGGACAATCAACAGTGCCTTCTATAAGTATGATGTGCCTCGCCCCGATGATCCGACAATCACCAAGATCGAAAATGACGCCGACAGCGCTTTGGATGCTTCGGGGAGCGTGTATACGACCAAGCTTGATCCGGTAATCAGCGGTGAGTGTACGCCCTCCAAGGATCCTGCGCGTCCCAACAAGGTCGTTCTCTACGGCGAGGATCCCAATAATCCTATTGCGGAGGGGCAGGGCACGAATGGCGATGATCTGGTGAAAAGCTCGGACACATGGGGATTCAGGTTGGGCGAAACCGCATGCGAGGTCGACACCGGTAGCAAGCAGGGGGGTTCCTGGCGGATACACGACACGAACAAGCTGTATCCGTCCCCGGATCCGGGCAACAAGTACAGCGGCTACAGACGTTATCATGCCTGGGTAACTGAGTCTATCTCCGGGTTCGGCCTGACCTCCTTCTTCTCGAATATCGGCACGGCTTATTTCGTCTCAGGCGAGAACGTCCCGGATGCGAGCAAGTTCTCGGTCACCGTGCCCCACACGGTAAACGGGAGTCTCCCGGCGGATTCGGTGGTCACATTCAAGGGTGAGGTGTCGCCCGTGTATACGGCCTGGTCCTCGGGAGGGCTGGGGATGACGGATTCAAGGATGGCTGTTTCCATGAAGCAGAATGCTGACTCGGACTGGACGCCCCTGGTGACCACCTCGGCCAACACCTTCCAGAGGGATGCGGCGGTCAGCACTGTGTCTTCCGTCGCGGATTCCGCGACAGGTCTTATGCTGGGCTTGACCAAGACGGCGGATTCCACCTGGTCCTGGTCGCTGGATATTCCTGCTGACAAGTTCGCTGGCTACAACGGCAGCGACGAGACGCAGACCTATACCTTCCAGGTTGAGATGATCAACCCGATGAACCTCCGATCGAATCCGGCATCCATCGAGCGCAAGGTCGACATGACGTCCACCACACTGGTCTTGGAGCGGTACGACGTCTTCCAGGTGGCTGGCAAAGCCTACAAGTACGTGGACGGGGACAGGAAGGTTCCCGAGACCAAGGGGACCGCTGTCCGGATAACCTGGCCTGGAAGTGGCAACAACAGCACTGATGTCATTGTGGGGGACCAGGGTTCATGGCAGGCGACTCCGCCCGAGGGTGTCAACCAGGGTGAGTTTACTGCTCAGGTGCTTTCCGACGATGCCGAGGGCCCTGATGCCCAAGGCAGGTTCCAGGGCGGAAACCAGTCGGCCCCGGTGTCGCATGAGCTGGAGTTCCGTCCTTCCAACTCGGCTTTGCCTTTGACCGGTGGATGGCCGCTTTCGGTGCTCAGGATCCTGTCGCTTATGGCGTTGGGCCTGGTCGGCTTTGTGGCCTGTCTGAGAAACAAGCAGGAAAGCCGGCACTGACCACGGCAGCATCAGACAGGGCCTGTTCTTGCAGGCCCTGTTCTTAATTCCCGTGCGCGAGATGGGACTCGAACCCACACGTCCGAAGACACAGGAACCTAAATCCTGCGCGGCTACCATTACGCCACTCGCGCGTACGACATGCCCTGCTGTTGAAAAGGCAGCTGGAGAAAGAGCCACTTGACAGAATCGAACTGTCGACCTTCTCATTACGA
Organism: Bifidobacterium asteroides; assembly: GCF_009683175.1. Classification (GTDB taxonomy): domain Bacteria; phylum Actinomycetota; class Actinomycetes; order Actinomycetales; family Bifidobacteriaceae; genus Bombiscardovia; species Bombiscardovia asteroides_H. The sequence goes on along the minus strand of NZ_WKKW01000002.1, from coordinate 119,033 downwards.
GTGAGACGCTCTGCCAACTGAGCTAAAGTGGCCTTCGCCTCCCGTCCGGACCCGCCGGAAGAAGACAACATGCTACATCATACTGGATGCGCGCGATAAAAACGCCTTGAGCTTCGGGCCAAGGGTGTACAAGCTTCTTGACACAATGGAGGGCATGGATCTCAATGATTTCTATGCCGTCATTCCGGCCGGTGGCGTGGGTACCCGGCTCTGGCCATTGAGCCGCCAGGACCGGCCCAAGTTCCTCTACGATCTGTTGGGATCAGGCAGAACAATGATCCAGGGCACCTTTGACCGGCTGGCTGGCATCTGCGGGACCGATCATGTGGTCGTCTCCACTGGCCAGCGGCATGTGGATCAGGTGCGTCAGCAGCTTCCTGATCTGGCTGAGGACGCGCTCTTCGCCGAGCCTGTTCCTCGCGATTCCACGGCGGCCATTGCCCTGGCTACTGCTGTGCTGGCACAGCGGCACGGCGGGGAAATCATCGTGGGCTCCTTCGCCGCCGACCACGTCATCCGAGACGACAAGGCGTTTGCGGCCTCAGTGGGGCAGGCGGTGGCAGCGGCCCGAGCCGGGTATGTGACCACCATCGGTATCGCAGCATCCCGTCCTTCAACAGCTTTCGGCTACATCCACCAAGGCCCCTCCCTGGCCGATCGCATTCCCGGTGCTCCTGATGCCCGCCTGGTCAGCGAATTCGTCGAGAAACCGGATGCCTCCACGGCACAGGCCTACCTGTCCACAGGAGAGTATCGCTGGAATGCCGGCATGTTCGTCATGCAGGCGCAGGTGCTCCTGGACTGCCTTCGTCGTTACAAGCCGGAGCTCCACGCCGCCGTCATGGCCATCGCCCATGTCTGGGATCAGGGTGGGCAGGCCCGTAGCCAGGCTATGGAGGAGCATTGGCCGGGCATCGAGAAGATTGCCTTTGACTATGCCGTGGCCGAGCCCCTATCGGCGGCCGGCGGCGTGGCGGTTGTTCCCGGGGGTTTCGATTGGGATGACATCGGCGACTTCAATTCAGTGGCGGGTCTGCTGCCGTCCTCCAACAGGCGCAACATCAAGATTCTTGGGGATGCCGACCGGGTCATGTATCTGGATTCCGCTGGAGACATGGTCGTGCCAGGCTCCGAACGCACGGTCGCCCTTCTCGGTGTGGATGACATGATTGTCGTCGACACTCCCGACGCGCTCCTGGTGGCCCCCCGGGCCCGCAGTCAGGAAGTCAAGGACATGGTGGCCAAGCTGGCCCAGTACGGCTGTGACGACATACTCTGAGAGCAATCCGGATCGGTTAAGAAGATTGACCGATTTTGTTGTCTTCTGTCTGCTTTTGTGAGTAGTTTGGGTTACAGAACCGGGTGCTCGTCAGACCGGGCATCACCTCATGAAAGGACCCGAACAACCATGGCCATCAATCCTCCAGTGGACGCTACCAGCACCAAGGCCTGGGCGGCCTTGCACCAGCACTTCGACGACATGCAGCGCCAGGGGATCGATCTGCGCGCATGGTTCGCCAAGGACCCCCAGCGCACCGAAAAGCTCAGCTTCGAGCTGGGTGATCTCTATATTGACCTGTCCAAGAACCTGATTCAGCCCGAGACCCTGTCCCTGCTGGCCCAGCTGGGCCGCGAGGTCGGCCTTGAGGAGCGGATCGAGGCCATGTTCAACGGCGAGCACATCAACAACACCGAAGACAGGGCCGTCCTGCACACAGCGCTGCGCCGCCCGGAGGAGGACCGCGGCCGGCTGATGGTGGACGGCCAGGATGTGGTGGGTGACGTCCGCGACACACTCAAGCGCATCTACGCCTTTGCCGACCAGGTCCGTTCGGGCAGCTGGACCGGTCTGACCGGCAAGCGGATCACCACTGTGGTCAACATCGGCATCGGCGGCTCCGACCTTGGCCCGGTCATGGCCTATGAGGCCCTGAAGCCTTATGCGGATGCCGGCATCAGCGCCCGCTACATCTCCAACATCGACCCCAACGACCTGGCCGAGAAGACGCGTGATCTGGATCCGGAGACCACACTCTTCATCATCGTCTCCAAGACCTTCACCACCCTGGAGACCCTGACCAACGCCCGTCAGGCCCGCGCCTGGCTCCTGAAGAGCCTGGGGGAGCGTGGCCTGCTGTCCAAGGACGGCGAGGACCTTTCGGCCGAGGCCATCCGCCGGCATTTCATCGCCGTCTCGACCGCCCTGGACAAGGTGCGCGACTTCGGCATCGATCCGGACAACGTCTTCGGCTTCTGGAACTGGGTCGGTGGCCGGTACTCGGTGGATTCCGCCGTGGGCACCTCCCTGGCCATCACCATCGGCCCGGACCGCTTCGAGGAGTTCCTCAAGGGCTTCAACACCGTCGACCGCTACTTCCGCGCCACCCCTCTGGATCGGAACGTGGTGGCCCTGATGGGTCTGCTCAACGTCTGGTATGTCAACTTCTTCGGCGCCCACTCGCACGCTGTGCTGCCCTATGACCAGTATTTGCACCGCTTCCCGGCCTACCTGCAGCAGCTGACCATGGAGTCCAACGGCAAGTCCGTGCGCTGGGATGGCACCCCGGTGACCAGTCTGACCGGCGAAATCTTCTGGGGGGAGCCCGGCACCAATGGCCAGCACGCCTTCTACCAGCTGATCCACCAGGGCACCCGTCTGATCCCTGCCGACTTCATCGCCTTCGCCAACACTCCCAACCCGGCCAAGGACGGCGACCAGGACGTGCACGAGCTCTTCCTGGCCAACTTCCTGGCGCAGACCAAGGCATTGGCCTTCGGTAAGACCGCCGATGAGGTCCGAGCCGAGGGCACTCCGGAGGCCATCGTCCCTGCCCGGGTCTTCACCGGCAACCGGCCCACCACTTCCATCTTCGGTGATGCGCTGACCCCGGCCGCCCTGGGCGAGCTGATCGCCCTCTATGAGCACATCACGCTGACCGAGGGCACGGTCTGGGGCATTGATTCCTTTGACCAGTGGGGTGTTGAGCTGGGTAAGAAGCTGGCCCGCGAAATCACCCCGGCCATCTCCCGGGATGACCAGGCGCTGGCCGAGCAGGACCAGTCCACCAAATCCCTGATCGCCTTCTACAGGGCCCACCGCCGCTGATGTCCGGCCGGGCCCTTGCAGGTCCGGCTCGTGGTATATTATTGGACAGTTGTTTGCCGGAAGGGTAGTTGCCGCATGGGCTCCCTTCCTTTCAGGTCCAGCCGGATGCTCCGGCGGATCGGCACCCCCGACGGTAGACCGTCGGGTTCCGTCCAGGATTGCATCCTTTGATGGTTGCGGTCCATGTCATGGGTCGATGTGCGGCGGCCATGGAGGAACAGCATGAACGCGATTCAGGAATTCGACGCCAGCCACATGAAGCCTGCGGAGCAGATCCCCGACTTCCGCCCCGGCGATACCGTCGAGGTCAACGTCAACATCACCGAGGGCAACAACTCCCGTATCCAGGCTTTCACGGGCGTGGTGATCGCCCGTCAGGGCTCCGGCGTGCGCGAGACCATCCTGGTGCGCAAGGTCAGCTTCGGCGTGGGTGTCGAGCGCCGCTTCCCTCTGCACTCCCCGCAGATTGACTCCATCAAGGTGCTGCGCCACGGTCGTGTCCGCCGCGCTAAGCTCTACTACCTGCGTGGTCTGCACGGCAAGGCCGCCCGCATCGTCGAGCGTCGCGACAACAAGGCCGAGTCCAACAAGTAGGTTTCGACAAGGGCGACCCAGCCCAGGCCTGGCCGCTAACACCCGGGATGCAATTCTCCCGGGTTTTTCCATGCTTGGGTGTGTACGCTATGAGGCATGCGGAACCTGTTTGTGTCAGGGTTCCGGCGGATGACAAGGAGTGGATATGGCCTTTCGGGATGAGGAAGCGACCTCGTCGGGACTCTGGTACCCGGACGGCAGGCAGGCCACCTCAGCCCCGGTGCCGCCCCGTCATGCCTTTGACCGTCCCGGTGGACGCGGCTCCACCAAGAGCAGCCACCCGCGTCTGGGCGAGCGCGGTTTCCTGCCCGAGTTTCTGTTCGAGCTGGTCGCCCTCTTGGCCGTCGTTGCCGTCCTGCGCATATTTTTGTTCAGCATCTACGTCATCCCCTCCGGCTCCATGGAGAACACCCTTGGCATCGGGGACAGGATCCTGACCACTCACCGGCTGACCAGATCCATGGTGCCCCCCCGCCGAGGGGATGTGGTGGTTTTCACCGACCCTGCCAACTGGCTAGGTGAGGAGTCCACACCCAGCTTCCGTGGCAGTCACCTGGTCAAACGCCTGATCGGCATGCCGGGCGACACGGTGGCCTGCAAGGGTCATGGCGCCCCGGTCACTGTCAATGGCGTCCCCCTGGATGAGAGCCCCTACCTGCGCCCAGGAGTGGAGCCCAGCGCCTTTGCCTTCAAGGTCAAGGTGGACCCTGGGTACGTCTTCGTCATGGGCGACAACCGCTCCAATTCCGCCGATTCCCGCCTGCACAAGGACGACGGCCACAACGGCCTGGTCCCCATGGACAACATCAAGGGCACCGCGTTGCTGACCTATTATCCGGTAGGCAGTTGGAAGCTGCTCAACAACCAGCACAAGGTTTTCGACGCTGTGCCCGAGCCGACGCAGGACTGAACCGGCTGTGAGGCGGATTCTGCCGACCCTGGCCACCGAGGCCGCCTTGGCTGACCAGGGAGCTGAGTACGTGCTGGGCCTGGATGAGGTCGGCCGCGGAGCCCTGGCGGGTCCGGTCATGGTCGGCGTGGTGGCGGTCCGGTCCGCTGACCTGCCTCATTTGAAGGTCCCTGACGGGGTGGCTGATTCCAAGATGCTGACCCCTGCGCGCCGGCTGGCCATGTACCGTGACCTGGAGGACTGGGCTGCCGGCTGGGCGGTGGGGGCCTGCTCCAACCATGAGGTCGACCAGTGGGGCATCGTCCATGCCCTGGGCATCGCCGCCCTGCGTGCATTGGCCGATTTGGAGCAGGGGATGGACCTGGGGCCTGGCTGCCGTCTGGCCGCCATCCTTGACGGCCCCCATGACTACATCACCCCGGCCGCCGACAGTTTTGACGCCCCCGACCTTCCGGTTCTGCCCAAGGTCTCCACCCAGGTCAAGGGCGACGCCCACTGTGCCAGTGTGGCCTGCGCAGCGGTCATCGCCAAGGTCACCCGTGACCGGCTCATGGTCCGGTTGGCCGCCTCCGATCCCGCCCTGTCCCCATACCAGTGGGAGCACAACAAGGGCTATGGGTCACCTGCGCACCTGGAGGCCATTCGCCGTCTGGGGCCCAGCCGTCTGCACCGGGTCAGCTGGCATTTGCCCTCGTCCGGTCCCGGCAGGGGCTAATATCGGAACGGTCGACACGGCTATCGGAAGAAGGTCACATGCCCGCAGGCAGCGGGGGCAGGTCACGGTCCAAGCGCCCCTCCATGTTCGAGGTTGCCCGGCTGGCCGGGGTTTCCCACCAGACTGTGTCCAGGGTCATCAATAATTCCAAGGATGTCTCGCCGGCCACTCGGATCAAGGTCCAGCAGGCCATCAGGAAGCTGGGCTACCGTCCCAGCAACTCTGCGCGGGCTCTGGCATCTAGCCGCAGCCGGACCATCGGACTGGTGGCTGGCGGTGTCAGTCTCTTTGGGCCTGTTTCGTCAATCACGGCCATCGAGACCGTGGCCCGTTCCCATGGATTGTTTATGTCGGTCATGATGGTGGACGAATCCACCTGCACGCTTGCCGGATTTCAGGAGCTCTGCGGCACCTTCCTGGAGCAGAATGTGGACGCTTTCATCTTTCTGACCCCCACCGACACCATGTTCCAGGCCGCCTGCCAGGTTGAAGTCAGCCAGCCCCGGGTCATCGTCACCTCCACGCATGGCATCACCAGCGTCGAAGAGGCTCTGAGCCGCCGGCGGGGCGACGGCAGGATTGCCCTGACCGGAATCGACCAATGGGGAGCAGTGCAGCGGCTGGCCCGGCTGCTGGTCTCCAGGGGCCATAGGCGGGTGCTCTATATGGCAGGCCCTGCGCAGTGGCGGGATGCCGCCACCCGACTGGCCTCCTGGAAGGTGGCCTGCGCCCGTTGCCGCATACGAATGGCCGTGGTCCATGCCCGCAGCTGGGAGGCGGGGGAGTCATACACACTGATGAATCACCTGATCGATCAGCGGGGCATGAGCGGTACCTCCCTGCCGTCAGCCGTGGTTACCGCCAACGACAACCAGGCCGTGGGCGTGGCCCGATCCCTGCAGGAGCACGGCATCCGCATTCCCAGTGACATCAGTCTGGTGGGCTTCGACGATGTACCCACTGTAGACAACATGTATCCGCCGCTAGCCACGGTCCGTCCCCGCTTTGAGGATCTGGGTGTGGCCACCATGCGGCAGGTCCTGGCCCTGCTGCATCAGGGGCAGCCGGTGGACTTCCCCGTCACCCATCATGGTGTGGGGCTGATCCAGGCGGATGTGATTCAGCGTCGGTCCCTGGGCTACGCCGTCAAGCGCATCTGACCACCGTCGGCTCGCGTCCAGCGGGCTTGCCTGATGCTCTGGTCTCGGATACAATCGTAATCAGACTATGTGAGCGTTAACATATCAGGCAAAGGAGCGGACATGGCTGTTGGCGAACAAGGCGTCATCGTAAGCGAACTACAGGAGGGTGCGACCAGTCTGGGCATCGAATTCGGCTCCACCCGCATCAAGGCTGTGCTGATCGACCATGACTACCGGACGCTGGCCACCGGGGACGTCGAGTGGGAGAACCGGCTGGAGGACGGTCTGTGGACCTACTCCATGGACCAGATCCACCAGGGTCTGCAGGCGGCCTATGCGGCCATGGCCGAGGACGTCCGTCGCCGGTACGGGGTAACGCTGACCAAAATCGGCGCCATGGGGATCTCGGCCATGATGCACGGCTACCTGGCCTTCGACAAGGATGGTCAGCTGCTGGTGCCCTTCCGCACCTGGCGCAACACCAACACCCGCCAGGCCCACGAGGATCTGTCGCAGGCCTTCAGGATCAATATTCCCGAGCGCTGGTCCATCGCCCACCTCTACCAGGCCATTCTGAACGGCGAAGAGCATGTGCCCAGGGTGGCCTACATCACCACTCTGGCCGGCTACATGCACTGGAGGCTCTCAGGCCGCAAGGTCATCGGCATCGGCGATGCCTCGGGCATGTTCCCCATCGACTCCACCCGCAAGGAATTCGACCAGGGCCTGCTGGACATCTTCTCCCGACTGCCGCAGGTTCAGGCTCAGCCCTGGGACATCCACGACCTGCTGCCTGAGCCGTTGACCGCCGGCAGCGATGCGGGGGCACTGACCGCAGAAGGCGCCGCCCTGCTCGATCCCAGTGGTCAGCTGCAGCCCGGCGTGCCCATGGCCCCGCCCGAGGGCGATGCGGGAACCGGCATGGTGGCGACCAACGCGGTTCGTCCCCGCACCGGCAACGTGTCTGCAGGCACATCCATCTTCGCCATGGTGGTTCTGGAGCATCCCCTGCGTGACTTCCACCCCGAGGTGGATCCGGTCACCACACCGGCTGGGGATCCGGCCGGCATGAGCCATGCCAACAACTTCACTTCGGACCTGAACGCCTGGGTCGGGCTGTTCGGGGACTTCGCCAAGGCCGCCGGTCTGGACCTGAAAGGGAATGCGCTTTACGCCACCCTGTTCAACCAGGCCCTTCTGGGAGACAAGGATGCCGGCGGGCTGATCAACTACTGCTTCTATTCCGGGGAGTTCCTGGCTGGCCTGGAGGAGGGCCGGCCCGTCTTTGCGCGCGGCCCCGAGGGGCGGATGACCCTGGCCAACTTCATGCGCGCCCAGCTCTTCTCGGCCTTCTCGCCGGTCACCATCGGCATGGATGTGATGACCCGCCAGGAGCATGTCCAGGTGGACACCATGGTCGGCCACGGCGGCATCTTCGCCACCCCCAAGGTGGCCCAGCGGATCCTGGCCGCCGCCTTCAATGCCCCCATCAAGGTCATGTCCACCGCTGTGGAGGGGGGCGCCTGGGGCATGGCCGTCCTGGCCGACTATCTGGGCCATCCCGACCAGACCCTGGCCGACTACCTGGATGCCAATGTCTTTGCGGGCGTCCAGTCCACAACCGAGCAGCCGGATCCGGCTGATGTGAAGGGCTTCAGAACCTTCTTCGACCGCTTCACCAAGGGCCTGCCCATCGAGCAGGCGGCCGTGAAGACCATCCCCCTGCAGGGATGAGGCCGGAGCTGAAAACGTCAAACGGCCGGATCAGCGGGATCGGGCCGGGAAAAGGAGTTGCTGATGGTGTCCTTGGCTGATTATTCGCCCGAGGTGCGCGACGAGGTGAAACTGGTGCGCGAGCAGGTGGCCACCCTGCATGCGCAGCTGACCAGGTGGAATCTGGTGGTTTGGACGGCGGGCAATGTCTCGCAGCGTTTGCGTTCTGCCGATCTGATGGTCATCAAGCCCTCGGGGGTGCGCTATGAGCACCTGACCCCGGGATCCATGGTGGTCACCGATCTGGACGGCAATGTGGTGGATGGTACCGAGGCTCCTTCTTCGGACACGTTGTCCCACGCCTATATCTACCGGCACATGCCCGATGTCTATGGCGTGGTCCACACCCATTCCACCTATGCCACCGCCTGGGCGGCCACAGGCAGGGACATTCCCTGTGTGCTGACCATGATGGGCGACGAGTTCGGCGGCCCCGTGCCGGTGGGTCCCTTCGAGTTGATCGGCTCCGAGGCCATCGGCAAGGGCGTGGTCGACACCCTCAAGGACCACCCGGGCTGCCCGGCCGTGCTCATGCGCAACCATGGGCCCTTCACCGTGGGGGCCGATGCCGAGGCAGCGGTCAAGGCGGCTGCCATGACCGAGGAGGTGGCCCACACTGTCTGGGCAGCTGAGCAGATCGGCACGCCCAAGCCCATTGATCCGGCCGACATAGCCAAGCTCAACGACCGGTACCAGCACGTCTACGGCCAGCACTGAGCTGGAAACATAAGCAAAGGAGCAAGAAGTATGAGCATGAAAAATCCCTTCGAGGGCAAGGAACTCTGGTTCGCCGTTGGTTCGCAGGACCTCTACGGCGAGGAGACCCTGCGCCAGGTGGGTGTCCAGGCTGCGGACATCGCCAAGTCCCTCAATGATTCGGGTCGGATCCCGGTCAAGCTGGTCTTGAAGCCCACGCTGAAGGATTCGGATTCCATCTTGAATTTCATGGTCGATGCCTCGTCGAACCCGGCCTGCATCGGCGTGGTGGCCTGGATGCACACCTTCAGCCCGGCCAAGATGTGGATCAGGGGTCTGGAGAAGCTGCGCAAGCCGCTGCTGCAGCTGAACACGCAGCACCATGTGGAGATTCCCTGGGACACCATCGACATGGACTTCATGAATCTGAACCAGTCGGCCCATGGCGATCGTGAGTTCGGCTACATCCTGACCAGGCTGGGAATCCCGCGCAAGATTGTGGTCGGCCATTACACCGACCCCGAGGTTGCCGACAAGATCGGTGTCTGGGCGCGTGCCTGCGCCGGCTGGGATGCCGCCAACAACATGAAGGTCTGCCGCTGGGGCGACAACATGCGCGACGTTGCCGTCACCGAGGGCGACAAGACCGAGGCTGAGAGGGTCTTCGGCGTCTCCGTCAACACCTGGCCGGTCAACGAGCTGGTGGACCATGTGAACGCCGTCACCGACGACCAGGTCAAGGATCTGATCGAGGACTACAAGCGCAGCTATGAGGTGGCTCCCGAACTTCTGGACTCCCGGTACGACTCCCTGGTGGTGGCCGCCCGCGAGGAGCTCGGCATGCGGGCCATGATGGAAGAGGTGGGCGCCACTGCCGCCGTGGACAACTTCCAGGATCTGGGAGCCCTGCGTCAGCTGCCCGGCGTGGGAGCCCAGCGGTTGATGGCCGACGGGTACGGATTCTCGGCAGAGGGCGACTGGAAGACCTCGGTTCTGATCCGGATCGGTAACGTCATGGGCTACGGGCTCAAGGGCGGCTGCTCGCTTATGGAGGACTATTCCTATAACTTCGTGCCCGGCCATGAGGAGATCATGGGCGCCCACATGCTGGAGGTCTCGCCCACGCTGCTGACCGAGGGACGGCCCCGCCTCGAGATCCACCCCCTGTCCATCGGCGACAGGGAGGACCCGGTGCGTCTGGTCTTCACGGCCACTCCCTGCACTGATGCCGTGGTCGTCTCCCTGGCGGATGTACGCGAACGCTTCCGCCTGGTCATGAACGTGGTGGATGTGGTCGAGCCCGGCGGGTCCCTGGCCAAGCTGCCTGTGGCACGTGCCCTCTGGAAGCCCCGGCCCTCGCTCAAGGTCTCGGCTGAGTGCTGGCTGCGTGCCGGGGCGGCCCACCATACCTGCATGACCACCACCGTTGGTCGCGAGGCCTGGGAGGACTTCGCCCGGATGGCCGGCGTGGAGCTCGCCGTCATCGACGAGAACACCGAACCGCGCCGTTTTGAGGCCGATCTGCGTGCAGCAGAGCTCTACCACCGGCTGGACAACCGGCACTGATTGCCTGTCTTAGGACAGATTGTAAGGCCCTGCCACAACACATGTGGTGGGGCCTTTGACATTCGGCTTGTCGGTTTGCGTTGTCCTTACTTTGTCGGTACAGTGATGATTAGGCAATGGGAACAGTGGCATGTCCCAAAGTTGACATATTGCCCACCCCCCTGAGTCGGGGAAGTGATCGGTTGGGGAGGCGAAGATGTGCCTGGCCATCCTGTGCCTATTAACAAAGAAGGGAATGCGTGCATGCACATGCAACGAGATAATGAAGGGATTAGGCTCCCTAAGCTTTTAGGCTTGGCGGTTGCCGGAGCGACGCTCCTGGCGGGCATGGTCGTTTTGCCAGCCACCCAGGCTTCGGCCGCTGACGCCTATGGATTTGCCGCTGAAGATGACTTCGTAGCAGGCGATTTGGACACTGCCAAGGTGCCTCAGTTAACTGTCACCAAGTATCTGTCACTGAATGACGGCTATGCACCTACTGGCTCAGCCAATGATGCTGTTCATCTGAACTCAAATCACGATCTGGCTCCTGCCAAAGACATTCTGTTTAACGTGAGGGAAGTACAGCCGGCAGACGGCAAGAGTCTGGCTGATATCAATGCTAATGACCCAACTTCGTTTACACCTAAGAATACTACAGTATATGCAGGTGTGACGGACGGTCAAGGTGTCATCAGCGATTGGTACCAAGGTGACGCAAGTGGAAAGCCAACTAGCACAAAGCTGACTTTCCCCACAGGTCCCAATCATTACTATGTTATGAATGAGAATACAGCTGGTTCTCCTGCTTTCGATCCCTCGAATCCACACGGAATTGATATGTCCAAGTATAAGACTGCCGTCAACTCATTCTTTGGTCTGCCTTATGCAACTAATGGAACGGATGCAAACCAGACTCGCGGTTTCATCTATCACCTGCACCTGTATCCAAAGAACGTCAACGCTCAATCTTTCGCCAAGACAGTGCAAAGTGTGAAGGGTGCTGACGGGAATGTCAAGGATCAAACCACTGCGACCGCTGGTGATACAGTCACCTATAAGCTGTCTCAGAAGATTTACAATGAAGGTAATGGTTCTGCTAGCAACGACGGAAAGCTCGATGTCAAGGAATTGAAGGGTCAAGGGAAAGATGTAAGGCTTGCTGATCGTATGTCTAGTTCGCTGAAGGGCAATCCAGCCACCATCAAGGCAGACATTCGGGATAGCGATGGTAATAAAGTAGTAGATTTGGCAATAACTGATGACTACACTCAGGATTTAACTGCTAATGCAAATCCCGCTGCGCTGAACGATACAACTAAGAAGATGTTTGCAGATGCGCCTTCGGATGATGTGACTTACTGGGTATTCAACTTCTTCACCACCGGTGGTGTTGCAAAAGTGAAGGAAGTTAAAACCTCTGTGATGGAACTTGAGGTCACCTATGACGCTTTGGTCACCGGCAATGGTGATTCTACAGGTACCGGTGGTGTAGTTAACGATGCGGCATCTGACTTTATCGATAACAAGGATTCTGACGGCAATAACCTGGATCCTGTGCCCTCTCATACAAACGTTACCAATGCAGCATTAGCTTTTGGTTCTGTGGGGAGCAAGAAGCTGGGTTACCCTGCGTTGCCTGAGACGGAATATCGTTTGGTTAAGGACGCTGATTCCACGGACAAGTACCTGGCTTCAGATGGTAAGTTCTACGGCTCGAAGGATACCGTTCCTGACAATGTTCAGGTTTACAAGGCAACGGCCAACAAGAAAGGTCTGGTCGTCTTTGCCGCCCTGCCTATCTTCGGAACAGGAGAAGGCAAGGCAGCTGACAAGACTGTCCAAAATACAAGCTGGATGTTGGTTGAGACTAAGACCCCACAGGACTGGCGTAACCCCGGCATCCCCTTCGGAACAGTAACTTTTGGGGATGTAGGTATGACCGAGGAAGGCATCGTACAGAAGTACGGTCGTAACGCTACTTTGCAACCGAACTACGATGCTCTGAACTTTGGCAACTTCAACGCCCCAGTAGGTGAGATTGGTGCCGACACGAAGATGATGTTCAACAATGTGGCAGTCTCCAAGTATCTGGCCCACTATAAGACCACTGATGGTGATTCCCCATTGGCTTTGCCTCTGACTGGTGGTCGTGGCATCCTGCTGCTGCTGGTTGTTGGTGCCCTGATCATGGGTGGTGCCCTCTATGCCCGCAATCGGCGCAACAACGCCGCCCGGGCCTGATGATCACGGTCACATCAAGAATCATGTGAGGTGACCCGATGGCGGACGGTTCCTCCGTGAATCGTCCGCCATTTTCATACGGACCGCTGAACTTCTACGGTCCGCACATGTCGGGACGCTGGTCTGGGTTTTACTCAGCCAGCGGATCTGACGCAACCACGTCGTCGAAAGGCGGCCTTGGAAGGGAAGGTTTATGAAGGGAATTGCCTTGCCGAAATGCCTCACCCACCGGGTCCTGCCCTGTCTGATTGCGGCCGTGGCCTGTTTAGGCCTTACCGCTTTCGATATGACGCCGGCGGCAGAGGCGGCGACGGTCAACCCGACCCTGACGGTGCAACTCAAGAGAGGGCATTCAGGTCAAGGAGGTCAGAATGACATCCTGCCGAGTGCTCCTGTATCGGCTGGAGCAGGGTACGTCTTTCGTGCCCTGAGACTGGATGCCGGTACTCTGAAGAGCCGGGTGGAGGCACTTGACCATAATCCTGGCGCCGATAAGGCACAAGCGGCCATCAGCAACGAGGTGGCAGCCAACCCAGATGCTTTCAAGGACAAGACACAACCCGCTGAATACTACGGTGTCTCTGATCAAGAAGGCACCATAACAAACGCATCAGAAGCCAAATCACAAGGTGTCTGGCTTACAGGAGCCAATCTTGATTTAGACGCACCCAGTCTGACCGGAGGAAGTCCCGCTGTTTTTGATGGCGACTACTTCCATGCTTCATACTGGTTGATCACTCTGGTAGCCACACCTAAGAATGCAAAGGTAAAAGCCGATCCTGTGGTCGTACAGTTGCCGCTCTACCGCGAGCAGGGTGAAGTCCATCCGCTTTATGATGTGACTATAAGCCCCAAGCTTGTGGACATACCTCAGGTCGTCCCAGTCGTCCGATCTGGACCAGGCAAGCTGGCAGCTACCGGTGTATCCATGGTAGCGCCTGGGATTCTGCTTATGATCCTGGCCATGATGGGCCTCTACTTGGCGGTAGTCGCACGATCCTGGAACAGGGATGAGCGCTAGGTATTCTCATGGCAATGTCGGTGTGATGCCATCAGACGGCATCGTAGGCATCTGTGAGGATGTGTAAAGACCGGCGGTATCATACAGGTGCCGCCGGTCTTTGTATGTCAAGAACTAACAATCGGACTATTTGAAGCGGGCACGAGAAAGGCTATAGATGGACCAGCACACTGACTCGGCTACTATGAGCCCATCCCAGACGACCGGAAACGGTGAAGTTTCCTATGCGTCCATGCCGGCTGAGTCAGCATCGTCAGACATGCCTGTTGAGCAAGGGGACATGCCACCTGCATATGCTCCTAGTTCCGAGGTGCCGCCCTCCTATCCGCCTTCGGCAACACCTAAGGATCGCGGAGCTTCAGAGTCAGTTGATTCAGATGCAATAGCAGCTCCAGTGACAGTTACAGGCCACGCTACAACGTCTGCTCCGATAATTGTCGTTTCAGGAAATCATTCCGAGGACATAGATCAACAAGGTAAAGCAGATCAGGAAGCTGCGACTGCATCCAAACAGACCAAGAACGGTGGGAGGGCTGGCAAGTCAGGGCGGGGGTTCGGGCTCCTGGAGACCTTGGCCTTCCTGATCGGTCTGGCAATCTTTCTCTATCCCCTGCTGGCAGCCTATGTGAACTATTCCAAGGATTCCTCCGCAGTAGACAACTACGATCAGATCGTGGATGCACTCTCGCCTGCACAGCGCAGGGCGATGTGGCGTGATGCCAAGAAGTATGACGAGGAATTGGGCAAGCCTACGCTGAGGGACCCCTTCAAGTACAAGGAAGTCAAGGAACCACTGGGCCGTTACTACAAAATCCTCAATGTAGATGGCAAAGGCATGATGGCCTATGTGGAGATTCCCAAGATCAACGTTAAACTGCCCGTGCGGCACGGCACCAGCGATGAGGTGCTCAAGGACGGCACAGGGCACATCGCCACAACCCACGTGCCTACAGACAACCGAACAATCCACTCCGTTATTACCGGACACACCGGCGAAGTTGGCTACATGCTGTTCGATAACCTGACCCAGTTGCGCAAGGGGGATGTCTTCCAGATACGAGTGCTCAAGCGGCATATGAGCTACAAGGTGGATCAGATTAAGATTATCTTGCCTACCGATGTCAGCGCCTTGCAGCCAATCCAGAATTCCAACTATGTGACCCTGCTGACCTGCTACCCCTATGGCGTCAACTCCCACAGACTGATCGTGCGTGGTCACTATATCGGCGACGACGTGCCTCCCACCCAACCTGAAGGGGCGCCCATTTACATGGTCTGGGTGCTTCTGGCCCTGTTCCTGGCCTGCCTGGTGGGTTGGTACCTGCTTTCACGTCGCCGGCGCAACTGCCGTCACGAGCTGGAGCAGATGGAGCATCTGGAATCTCGAGCGACCGGACCGGGGACCATGGGGGAGCCGCTGGCCACGATCATGGTCAGCCATGAGCAGGAGACCCGTTCAGAAGCCACCCGTCGTCGCCGGCTGATCAAAACCCGGCGAATCTGCAGCGCCTTCATGTGGCTGTTGGCTGTGCTCGGCCTCTTCTTCGCCTGGGGTACGGTCGGCATGATGATGAAGATCAGCCTGTTGCCCGTATTCGACCTTGGCTACCACTGGTTCGATACCCACGTGCTGTACTTCTTCAGCATCAGCAAAATCTAAGCCGGTGCATGAGCGGGCAGGTTTGACCACATAGGACTGTTCTGTTGCAGCCAGACTTTTGCCTGGCTCTAGAATGGAGCGAGCATGGCCCGGCAGACTGCTGG
Organism: Bifidobacterium asteroides; assembly: GCF_009683175.1. GTDB lineage: Bacteria > Actinomycetota > Actinomycetes > Actinomycetales > Bifidobacteriaceae > Bombiscardovia > Bombiscardovia asteroides_H. The sequence goes on along the minus strand of NZ_WKKW01000002.1, from coordinate 103,523 downwards.
GCTGCATCCTGGGAAGGTGTGGACCATGACAGCAGTTCCTGACATCTTATTGTCTGACGGCAATCGCATTCCGCAGGTGGGCCTGGGTGTGCTCAGGATCGACGACGATCAAACCGCTGGAGTAGTGCAATCCGCCCTGGAGCTGGGTTATCGCCACATCGATACGGCAGCGGGTTATCGCAACGAAGGCGGCGTAGGCCGTGGCCTCAAGGCATTCGGTTGCCAGAGCGGTCCTGGGCGTACCAAGCTGTGGCTGACGACCAAGCTGCGCGACTCCGAGCAGGGGTATGACAGCGCTCTGCAGGCCTTCGACCGCCAGCTGGCCCTGCTGGGCACCGACTATGTCGACATGTATATGATTCACTGGCCGACACCGTTCGATTGGCGGGCTGACCAGGTTTGGCGAGCTTTCCATCGGCTGCGCGATGAGGGGCGGGTGCGGACCCTGGGGGTCTGCAACTTCCTGCCAGAACACCTGGAACGGCTGCACCGGGAGACGGGGGAGTACCCTGCCGTGGATCAGATTGAGCTGCACCCCAGCTGGCAGCAGCGCTCGGTGACCGCCTTTTGCAAGGAGCACGGCATCGCCATCCAGGCATACTCGCCATTGGCGCGCGGTGCAGATCTGACAGCCGGCGGGGGAAAGCTGGAGCAAATCGCCCAGGCCCACGGGGTTACGCCGGCCCAGGTGGTGCTGCGTTGGCACATCGAGAACGGGACCATCATCATTCCCAAGTCTGTCCACAGGGAAAGGCAGGCCGAGAACCTGGACCTGTTCGGCTTCAACCTGACACCTGAGGAGCATGCCGCCATCGATGCCATGGACTCCCCGGTGCGCGCAGGACACGACCCGATGACCTATGCATACGCCTGACCGCTATGATGGATGATTCATGCAAGCAGTCGACATAGGAGGTATCGGCGGTAGATGACCGGTCCGAGACGCAGAAGATATCGGTATCGAGGCCGCAGTCGGTACGGTTCGGTTTGGAGGAATCCCGCCCCGGCCCGCTTCCGTCGCGAATCACTCACGGAACGGGTGCTGATCCTTCTGGTAGTGGCTGTGGTTCTGGGCATCACCATCGGTCTGATACTGCCAAGGGTCAACGGTGGAGTCGGACGGCTGACCGGACGATATACAGCAACCGGCGATGCGGCCCAGACCCTGCAAGGCCTGACGGTGGACGATCATGCCCGTCCCGGCCGCCAGTACAGGCGCGAGGCCTTCGGCTTCAAGGAGACCGACGAGGACGGCAACGGCTGCAATGTGCGCGAGGATGTGCTGACCCGCGACCTGACCGACCTGCGTACCACCACTCCCGGCGGGTGCAAGGTGGCCAGTGGTCGTCTGCAGGACCCTTATACCGGGCGGACCATCGAATTCGTCAGAGGGCCGAAGACTAGCTCGGCTGTGCAGATCGACCATGTGGTCGCCCTGGAGAATGCCTGGCGGTCAGGAGCCAGCAAGTGGGACACGGCCCGCCGCTACCGTTTTGGCAACGACCCCTACAATCTTCTCGCCGTGGACGGCCCCGCCAACCAGGCCAAGGGGAGTGCCTCGGCTGACTACTGGCTGCCCGAGAACAAGGACTATCAGTGCTCCTATGTGGCCCGTCAGATAGGAGTCAAGGACAAGTACTCCCTGAGCGTCACCAGTTCGGAAAAGCAGGCCATGCTGGCCGTTCTGCATACCTGCCCAGGCCAGCCCCTTCCACAGGATCGCTGATTGCGAGCCTACAGGAGATCGACGCTTCCGTCGAAAGGGTTGACTGACAACTGACATCCTTCAATTGATGTCTTGTATTTACCGGTCTGTCGATCCTGCACTTTGCGATGAATCCGGTCAGATCCAGCAGGTGCCGGAGAAAGACCACCGGCAATCAGTCCTGGGTTTTGGATTCGGCGGTGGAGGCGGTGACGGCAGGGGCTTCGGTGTGGATGATGTGCATGTGCCGCAGGAGCATGCGGGTCATCTGGCGTCCGGAGCCAGCGCCGTTTCCGCGAACTCCGAAGTAGACCAGCAGGACCATGCCCAGGCAGATCAGTGCCGAGATGCGCAGGGCCCACTGCACGCCGAAGATGTTGGCTGCAATCTGGGTGGAGTGGCCGCCGCCCATGGCGTTGTGGCGCAGGGTGGTGATGGTCTCCATGAGGATGACCAGGATGGGTGCGCCGACAGCGCCTGCAATCTGCCGGGCCGTGTTGGTGACGGCCGAACCGGCTGAAACGTCCTTGGGAGCCAGGTTGTTCAGGGACCAGGTGGTCAAGGGCATCAGGGTGAAGCCCATGCCGATCTGGCGGATGAACTGGCAGATGGAGACCAGGCCGATCCAGGTATTGGCGCCGATCAGGCTCATGGCGATGGTGCCCAGCAGCAGGACCGAGCAGCCCGTCATAGCCACGGGACGTGCGCCCCAGCGGTCCAGCAGCCGGCCGCCGAAGAACTGGGCTATGGCGGTGCCGATGGCTCCGGGCAGCATAACCAGACCGCTCATGGTGGCCGAGAAGCCGCGGTCAGTCTGGATGTACATGGGCAGGATGACGGTGACCGAGCTGAAGGCGAAGAAGGACATGGAGGCGATGATGGTGCCCACAGTGAAGTTCTTGATCCGCAGCACATGCAGGTCCAGCAGGGGCTTGTCGTGATGGAGCTGGCGCAGAACGAACCAGACGATTCCGATCAGGCCGACCAGCATGAAGGGCCAGGTCATGAAGGAGGTGATGGGGAAGTTCTCGATGTTGGTGAAGCCGAACATGAGGCCGCCGAATCCGAAGATGGACAGGGCCACCGAGAAGAAGTCCGCCTTGACGCTGGTGTCACGCTGGCCGAAATTGCGCAGGCCGAAGATGGACAGGAGCAGCGCCACAGCCCCGCAGATGCTCAGCGTCAGGAAGATGGAACGCCAGCCGTTGGCATCGGTCTGCCATCCGCCCAGGGTGGGGCCGATGGCCGGGGCCACGCTCATTGCCAGGCCCACGGTGCCCATGGCCATGCCGCGCTTGGACAGAGGATATATGGAGAAGACGGTGATCTGCAGGACGGGCCACATGGTTCCCGTGCCTATGGCCTCAAGGATGCGGCCCAGCAGAACCAGGGCGAAGGTCTGCGACTGCCAGCTCAGCAGGGACCCCAGGGTGAAGACGGCCATGGAGGTGATGACGATCTGCCTGGTGGAGAAGCGTTTGGTCAGAAAACCGGTCAATGGCACCATGACGCCCATGACCAGCTGGAATACCGAGGTCAGCCACTGGCCGGTGGTCAGGGTGATGTGGAACTCGTCCACAATGGTGGGCAGGGCCGAAGCCAGCTGCAGCTGGGTGAAGTTGCCCAGGAAGGTGATGACGGTCAGGATGGCCAGCGACAGGAAGGCTTCATGGGTGAGCTTTCCGTTGACGAAGGCTCCATCCTTGCTGAGGGTCCGCCCTTGCTTGGCGAGCTCCTGCTTCCTCATGCAACCACCACTTCCTATGGGTTCAGTTTTCGCTGCGCATACCACTCCCTGCGGTGCCGTCCTAGAAAGAAAATCAGGGCATACCGATACCGGTGACACTAAGAAAAGAACAAGAGAGCTAAGCGTCTGACAATGACCTTATAATATACCCGGCTGTGGATTGTGATTGGGTTTTTCCACATGGCTGACGCGGATGCGGCGAGCTTGTCCGGCGGTCAGCGTTTCCAGTATGCTGTGTGAGGCGGGCTTCGCTAATGTGAATACGGGAAGGTCCAACACGGGCTGAAAAGGACGGACGTTTGAAATGAAACGGCGGTCAAGGTAGGTAGCATGCACGCACATGGTCATGGTCGTGGTAGATTCCCGGCCCTCCTCATGTCCCTGGCAATGATGATTCCCCTGGCGGCCTGCGGTGACAATGTTCCTGTTAATGGCGGCGAGACAGGCAATACTGCAGATCAAACCCTCTTCCAAGGCGAGTTCGCCGGATCTGGCGCATCCTCCCAGCAGAGCGCTGACGAGGCCTGGATAGCCGGCTTCCGCAAGCAGCATCCGGGGGCGCGTATCTCCTATGATCCGGCAGGTTCCGGTGCCGGGGTCAATGCCTTCCTTTCGGGTTCGACCATCTGGGCCGGCACCGATGCACCGCTGACCGCCGATCAGCTTGAGCGCTCGCGTAAGGTCTGCGGTTCCGGTACGGCCTTTGACCTGCCTGTTTACGCCACCCCAATCGCCGTGGCCTACAATCTGCCTGATCTGTGGCCCAAGGGTTCAGGCGGCCATCTGCGGATGGACCCGGCTCTGATCGCCATGATCTTCTCCGGAAAGGTCACCAACTGGCGGGACCCGCGTATCGCTGCCCTCAACCCGAAGGCCAATCTGCCCGACCTGGACATCACAGTGATTCACCGTTCGGACAAGTCAGGCACCACGAAAAGTTTCCTCTCCTACCTGCACGACACGGCCGGGTCTGCCTGGCCTTATCCAGCGGGTGAGAATTGGCCCAATGACCTGGGGCAGGGTGCCAAGGGCACTGCCGGAGTGGTCATGACCATGAACCAGGCGAAGGGCACCTTTGGCTATGCGGACGCGGCCCAGACCACAGGGCTGGGCACCGTGGCCGTCCAGGTGGGGAAGACCTGGCAGCCGCCTACAGCCAAGACAGTGGCCAATCTGCTGGATGCGGCCCAGCGTGATCCTCAGGCCAGCCAGCCGGGCCGGGTGGTCCTGGCCGTGGACCATCGCACCAGCCGGGAGCACACCTATCCCATCGTCCTGGTCTCCTACGACGTGGTCTGCGCCACCTATCGAGACGATCGGGATGGATCCAAGGCCCAGTTTGCTAAGGCCTGGTTGACCTATCTGCTGAGCGAGCAGGGCCAGCGCATGGCTGCGGCCAATGCGGGCAGCGCCGAGCTGGGGCAGGGGCTGCGCAGCCAGGCCATGGCTTCGGTTGAGACCATCGGGGGGAAGTCGTGAGCGAGAAACCGAACGAGACTGCAACTCTGAACAAGGCCAAACGGGTGGATCGGATCTTCAAGGCCTGCGCCACCGGGGCGGGTATTCTGATCCTGTTGGCCCTGGCTGCGGTCACTCTCTTTCTGATTCTGCGGGCCTTTCCGGCCTTCACCGGGGACGCGGATTCCCGAACCCACGCCATAATCTCCCTGAGTGGTGGCCGGGCCAGTAGTTTCCTGGGCTATGTGGGTCCGTTGGTTTTCGGCACTATTCTGATTGCCGGTCTGGCCCTGCTTTTGGCCTTCCCTGTCTCCCTGGGCATCGCCCTCTTCATCGGCTACTACGCCCCCATCCGCCTGTCCACGCTGCTCAGCACGGTGATTGACCTGCTGGCCGCCGTGCCCTCGGTGATATATGGGCTCTGGGGGGCTCTGGTCCTGGTTCCCAATATCACCGGCTTCTGGCGCTGGCTGTCTGTTCATTTGGGATGGATTCCGATCTTTTCCGGACCCGTTGCAGCCCCGGCCCGGTCCGTGGCCACGGTGGCCCTGGTGCTGGCGGTCATGATTCTGCCCATCATCACTTCAGTCACCCGTGACATCCTGATCCAGGCCCCTCGATTGCAGCAGGAGGCCGCCTTGGCTCTGGGAGCCACCAAGTGGGAGATGATTCGACTCGCGGTCCTGCCTTTCGGCCGCTCGGGCATCATCTCGGCCTCCATGCTGGGGCTGGGGCGGGCCCTGGGCGAGACCATGGCGGTGCTGATGATCCTCTCGCCAGGCTTCAGCTACTCCCTGCGGCTGCTGCAGGCTTCAAAGAGTCAGACCATCGCCGCCAACATCGCCGCCCAGTTCCCCGAGGCGGACTCCCAGGGTGTGGCCCTCCTGGTGGCCACAGGTCTGGTCCTCTTCATCATCACCTTTATCGTCAACTATCTGGCGCGCAGGATCACAGCAAAGGCGGGTGCGTGATGGCAAGCCGAACTGATCGCGGACCGGTCATCGATTTTGACCGCTTCAGGCCAACCAGGTCCTCCATCCGGGCGCGCAAGCGCAAGGACCGGCTGATGACCGTCCTGATCGGGCTCTCCTTCCTGGTGGCCCTGATTCCGCTGGTCTCAGTGCTCTGGGTCAGCCTGTCAAAGGGGGTGCAGCGGCTGACACCGGACTTCCTCACTCACAACATGAGCGGCGTGGTAGGAGGCAACCCCACGCCGACCGGAGGTTATGGCGGCATTCTGCACGCTGTAATCGGCACCCTGGAGATCACCTTTGGATCCATGGTCATATCCATTCCGGTGGGTGTCATGTCCGCGGTCTACCTGGTCGAGTACGCCCATGGAGGCCGCCTGGCCAAGGCCATCAGTCTCATGGTGGACGTGATGAGCGGGATCCCCTCCATCGTGGCCGGCCTCTTCGCTTTCTCCATGTTCGCCCTGGTGGTCGGACCAGGCACCGTCAACGGCCTGGCCGGTTCGGTGGCACTCTCCCTGCTCATGCTGCCCACGGTGGTCAAAACCTCCGAGGATATGCTGGCCGTGGTACCCAACGACCTGCGGGAGGCCGCCTATGCTCTGGGAGTGACCAAGCAGCGGACCATCACCAGCATCGTTCTGCGCACGGCCCTGCCCGGCATCGTCTCGGGGACCATCCTGGCTGTGGCACGTGTCATCGGGGAGACAGCACCCCTGCTGATAGCCTCGGGCTTCATCGCCACCACCAACCCCAACCTCTTCTCCGGGAGGATGACCACCCTGCCGGTCTTCGTCTACAACGAGTATTCACAGGGGCTGGCCGTCTGCGGACCGGGGGCCGATCCGGGATGCCTGACCGACATCCACATGCAGCGGGCCTGGGCTGCAGCCCTGGTACTGATCCTTATCGTCCTGCTGCTCAACCTGCTTGGGCGGCTGGTCTCGCGCATCTTTGCTGTTGGGCGGACCCGTTGAGCGCCGCCATGAGAGAAACGGAGGCCGGAACATGGGCCAACGCATAGACATCAACCACCTCAACGTCTACTACGGCGACTTTCTGGCCGTCCAGGACGTGAACATGCGCATCCAGGCCAACAAGGTCACCGCCTTCATCGGCCCCTCCGGTTGTGGCAAGTCCACGGTTCTGCGCACCCTGGACCGCATGCACGAGATCACTCCAGGGGCTCATGTGAGCGGGCAGGTGCTCTTGGAGGGTCGTGACCTTTACGGACCGGATGTAGACCCGGTCGAGGTGCGGCGGGACGTGGGCATGGTCTTCCAGAGGGCCAACCCCTTCCCGACCATGTCCATCCGGGAGAACGTCCTGGCCGGCATACGGCTGAACAAGAAGCACATCGCCAAGTCGGACGCGGACGATCTGGTGGAGTGGGCCCTGCGCGGAGCCAACCTTTGGAATGAGGTCAAGGATCGCCTGGACAAGCCGGGCATCGGGCTCTCGGGCGGTCAGCAGCAGCGGCTCTGCATCGCCCGTGCCGTGGCCGTACACCCCCAGGTCCTGCTCATGGACGAACCTTGTTCGGCCCTGGACCCCATCTCCACCCTGGCTGTGGAGGATCTGATCAACGAGCTCAAGCGGGACTACACCATCGTCATCGTCACCCATAACATGCAGCAGGCTGCCAGGGTCTCGGACTATACGGCCTTCTTCAACCTCAAGGCCGTGGGTCAGCCCGGCCACCTGGTGGAGATGGACGACACCACAACCATCTTCTCCAACCCGCACGAGCCGGACACCGAGCGCTACATCTCCGGTCGCTTCGGCTGAGACGGAACCGGTCCGCGCACCCGCCCGTCAGGTATCATGGTTCCGGCATCCACGGAAGGAGCGAGGGCATGGGAGTATTGCTGGAACCGGCCACCCTCTTGGGCATCATCCTGGTGGGCTACCTGTTCAAGCGTTTTGGTCTCTTTCGTCCACTGGACTACCGGGTGTTGCAGACCGTTGTGTTCGATCTGGTCCTGCCTGGGGCCATCATCTACTCCTTCGCCACCAACCCACACGATCCCAGCCTTCTTCTGGTCTCGGCCTTCGCCTTCGTGGCCTCGCTGATTCCGCCCCTGGCCATCTTCCTGACCAGCAGGCATCGGCCCACGGCTCAGCGGGCTTTTCTTATGCTCAACGGATCGGGTTTCAACATCGGATGCTTCTGCTTCCCCATGCTTCAGTCGTTGCTGGGCACGGCGGCCCTGGTGCCCGCCGCCATGTTCGACATCGGCAACTCGGTCATGGTCTCTGCCGGGACCAACGTCATGACCCAGGGGCTACTGCATATTCGACCGGGCCAATCCCTGGATCCCGATGCGGGGGAGCCGGTCAAGCTGGATGACCCGGATGCCCGCAAACTCCATCGCAAGGCTGCAGCCATCTCCATAGCCAAGGGCTTCCTGAGCTCGCCATCCTTCGACACCTACATGGTTATGGTGTGCTTTACCTTGGCCGGAATCTCGTTGCCGGACTGGTCGGCCCAGATCACCCGTCCATTCTCGGCCGCCAACGCCTTCTGCTCCATGCTTATGGTGGGCATGCTCATGGACCTGCCTGGCGGAAGGGATGATGTCAAGTCAGTATTGCAGATTCTGGCCTGGCGACTGCCCTTCGGCATCCTGTTCGCGGTGGCCGCATGGTATCTGCTGCCCTTCGAACCCCTGATCCGTCAGGCGGTGGCCCTGTGCTGCCTGGCTCCGACGGCGGTTTTCGCCACCATGTTCACCGACAAGGTTCTTGGCAACGCCCGTCTGGCGGGATTCACCCTGGCTCTGACTGCGGTGATCGGTGCCGTGCTCATGGTTGTGGCGCACCTGCTGATGGGTGCCCTCTGAGGGTTCAGTCCTGCTTATTGTCTTTCTTGTCGTCTTCGCCCTGGTCGCGGCGTTCCTGCTCCTGACGCAGGGTGCGGCCCTCGCGGGTGCGCTGCTTGTTGACCGTGGCGGCTGCAATCCGTTCGGCAGCTCGTTCATCCTGACCACGATCGACCTCGCTGTCATGCACGTGCTGATACTGCTTCTGATCGTCCGGATCCCAATGATTGTTCCTGGCCATATGCCCCTCCTCGAAAGCGCCGTGCCCTTCAACTCATCCCCATGCGGGAGGGCTTCAGGGCCGTGCCGGTATGCCGATTATAGGTGAGCGGAAAGTCCTGCAGCGGTATTGGAGCTCAATAGGAGGGACCTGTAACAGAAAAAGCCGAGTGCTCGTGATATTCTTTCCTTGTCTCATCGCCAAATAAGACAATAAGGAATCGAATATGCATAAGCTATTTCGGCTTTCGGATAATAATACCACAGTCTCTACGGAAGTGGTAGCAGGTATCACCACCTTCTTCGCCATGGCCTACATCATCGTGGTCAATCCCTCGGTGCTCTCCACGGCGGGGATGCCTTGGGGCGCCGTCTTTCTCGCCACCCTGATCGCTGCCATCATCGGCACCCTGATCATGGGTCTGGTGGCCAACGTGCCCTACGGCGTGGCGCCAGGAGTCGGACTGGATGCCTTCTTCACCTTCACCGTGGTCAAGGGGCTGGGCTTCACCTGGCAACAGACCATGTGCATGGTCTTCCTGTGCGGCCTGATCAACATCCTGGTCACGGCCACCAAGCTGCGCAAGATGATCATCCAGGCAATCCCGCCTCTGCTTCAGCACGCCATCGGCGGCGGCATCGGCGTTTTCATCGCCTATGTGGGCTTGCTCAATGTGGGCATCATCAAGTTCTCGCCTGACAAGACCTCGGCGGCAGGAGCCAACCCAGGGCTGACCACCTTCAACACCCCCGGTGTCATCCTCTTCGTCATCGGCTTGTTGCTGACCGTCTTCCTCCTGATCTTCAAGTTCAAGGGCCATCTGGCCTTCATCAACAAAGGCGCCTTTGTCATCGCCATCATCGCGGTCACGCTCCTGGGCATTCCCATGGGGGTCACCAGCATGGCCAAGTCGGTCGATCTGGGACAGGCCTGGTCACAGCTGCCGCAGACTTTCCTGGCCATTTTCAGTCCGGAGGGCTTCCCTGCCCTCTTCTCCGACCCGGCCAAGCTGCCAGTGGTTCTGGTGACCATCTTCGCCTTCTCCCTGTCGGACACCTTCGACACCATCGGTACCTTTGTGGGCACCGGTCGGCGCTCAGGCATTTTCTCAGCCGAGGATGAGCAGGCTCTGGAAACCGGTCGCGGCTTCAGCTCCAAGATGGATAGGGCCCTGTTCGCCGACGCTACGGCCACCTCCATCGGCGCCCTCTTCGGTACCTCCAACACCACCACCTATGTGGAGTCCGCTGCGGGCATCGCAGCCGGTGGCCGGACCGGACTGACCTCGGTGGTCATCGCCGCCTGCTTCGCGCTCAGCGCCGTCTTCGCTCCGCTGATTTCGGCTGTGCCTTCGGCGGCCACTGCGCCCGTCCTGGTCATTGTGGGTTGCATGATGATGAGCTCCTTCGCAGAGATTGAGTGGGGCGAGCTGTCTGAAGCCATTCCGGCCTTCTTCACGGCCATCTTCATGGGCTTTGCCTACTCCATCTCCTACGGTGTGGCCGCAGGTTTCATCACCTACTGTCTGACCATGGTCTGCAAGCGCAAGGGCAAGGAGGTCCACCCCATCATCTGGGCGGTCTCGGCCCTCTTCATCCTGGACTTCGTGCTCCAGGCCGTGCTCTGAGCACGGTTTCGCAAACACAAGGCATCCACAAGCAGCCATTCGTCAGAACCATTGCTCAGCTGTGCAGATAGTCGTCATGCTGTTGTCGGGTTGATCTGACTGTTTGAGGGTGTGAATAGAGCAAATCAGGCACAGAGACCGCAGCAGGGTCCCGCCACCTATTATCTAGTGGCGGGGCCCTGCTCGTTCGTGCCCGTCAGTGCTTGTGCCGAGCGGCAGTCTTTCCACCTGGTCCACTTTGTGCCTCAAGGCGCTGCCGTTTGGCAGCCAGACCACTGACTGCAGCCAGTGAGCCGACCATAACGATGACGAGGATGCCTGCTTCTCCTGTTAAGGGGAGGACACCATAGTGGATGAAACGGAAGGCATTGGTCTCATCGTTGGGCTGTGGAGCCCCATTGAGTGTCCAGGCGATGCTGACAGTCGTATCGCCGGCATTATGGTTCGGTGTCAGCACGGTCCAGGCGCCATCCGGCTGCCCCGTGAAGCTCAGGCTGGTTCCACTGACACCTCCGAACTGCACTGTGGACGGGGTGCCCAGTCTGAAGGGGAAGAGCACGTTGACAGGGGAGTAGACCGTTTGCGTCGCATTGTTCCCCAACCTTCCTTGGCCATTGTCTCCCCACCCCAAGGTGCTGCCGGTGGAGGCTATGGCCAGGGTGTGGCCAGTCCCGGCGCTGATCTTGACGAAGTGGTCGATGCCTGACGGATTGCCCATCCTGGTTGGCTTGTTCAGGCTGCCTGTGCCTCCGGTCCCCAACATGCCTGACGAGTTTTGGCCCCAGCCCCAGATGTTTCCATTCTGATCCAGCGCCAGTGAATTACCGCTAGACCTGCTGCTTGTCAACTGCCTGAAGGTGCTGACGTTTGCAGGCATGGTTACCAGGGACGGGGCAGTCCTCGTGGTGGTGTCGCCCAGACCGAGCTCTCCATTGCTGTTCCCGCCCCAGGACCAAAGGCGTCCCAGATCGTCGAGGGCGGAGGAGTGGCCGCTGCCTGCGATAATTTGAACCGGCTTGAATCCGCCTGTCGGGTTGGTGCCCGGTTTGGCCTGGACGGGTGTAAAGGTGTAGCCGTTGAGTGCTACGTCGCTCGTGTTACCCAGGTCGCCGTTCTGGTTCGATCCCCAGCCCCAGGTACGGCCCTGGGCGTCAGTCGCCAGGGAATGTGAGCCGCCCGCACTGACCTGTGCATAGTGGAATCCCGTCGTCTCGCCTTGCGGGGTTGCGACCTGGACGGGTCTGGTGGTGATCCCTGTCGTTGCCACAGTGCTTGAAGGAACGCCCAGTTTGCCGAACTCATTTGATCCCCAGCCCCAGGCTCTGCCCTGCCCGTCTACGGCCAGGACATGAGTGATGCCTGCGCTGATGCCAGTGAGAGTGAAGTTTGTTGCCGTCATACCGCTAGGGGCCTGCACGCGAATCGGGTTGGAGCTGTATGCGGCTGAACCATTGGTGGCAACGGCATTGCTGCCCAGCTGTCCAGAGCTGTTAAGCCCCCATGCCCAGATATGGCCCTGGCCATCCAAGGCCACTGAGAAGGCTTTTCCTGCACTGACCTGTATGAATCGGTTCACGCCTGTTGGTTTGGGAATCTGCACCGGGGTCAAGCGGTCCGTCTTGGTCCCATCGCCCAGCTGTCCGTATTTATTGGCACCCCAAGCATAGATGTTTCCATCCGACCCGAGGGCCAATGAATGATCATCGCCGGCGCTGACCTGGCTGAACCTAATGCCCCGCGCTGCAGGGGGTACCAGGGTCACCTTGGTCTGACCGCTGTCGGGCCCCTGCTTGGGAGAGGTGGTCCATCGCCCGGTGCCTGCCGTCCAGTGGGCTGTCAGTTTCAGGGGACCCTTGACGGGGGAAGCAAAGTCATAGGCCGCATCGCCGCTGAACCAGCCGTCGAAGAGGAAACCAGGACGGGTCGGGTCTTGATCCGGTCTGGAAGCCGTCCGGTCCTCGACGACCGACTGACTGGTGGGCTGGCTGCCATCAGCCTTGTCAAAAGTGACGGTATAGGAGGGCGGGTCATAGGTGTAATCCAGGATGTCATCGGGTTGCGGACCATAGAGATTCCAGGTGATGGCCGTATCCACTCGACCCTTCCTATGAGCTGGCGTCACCACCTGCCAGTTCGTACCTGCTTTTTTCAGATTGCTGCCCAGTGTTTGATCGAATTTGACCGCAGTAAGATCCGGTGTAAGCGGGAAGGCCGCCAAACCAGGCGTCAGCCTCATTGCTTTGCTGTTGTCATAACCCGTGGGGATGGTCGGATCACCCAGTTGGCCTCCGCTGTTCCACCCCCAGGTATACAGGTTCCCATCTGACCCCAAGGCTAAGGATTGCTCCCAGCCAGCATAGAGCCGAACCCAGCTGGTTTCCTGTCCAGCCACGGATGGTTTAGGCTTTTGCACAGGCCGGGGTCTGGTGATGTGGCTGGTCTGGCCGGTAGGGACGTCTGGCAAGCCCAGATCGCCGTACCAGTTGACGCCCCAGGTATAAAGATTGCCATCTGAACCGATGCCCATGCCGTGGTAGTCCCTGCCCATGACCTGTTTCCAGGTGAATCCTGCAGGTGTCCCATCCGGACGAGGTATGAAAGTCGGCACATGCCTGTCTGTTGTGGTGCCGTCTCCCAGACGCCCGCTGTCGTTCCACCCCCAGCCGTAAAGATCCCCGTTCGTAGTGATGGCGAAACTGTAATCGGCTCCTACATTGAATTGCGAGAAGGTGACCCCATTGGGCTGAAGGACTTGGGTGGGTGTCAAACGATCTGTTGTGGTACCGTCGCCTAGGCGACCATAACTGTTCCATCCCCAGGCATAGAGTTTTCCGTCGGATCCCATGGCCATGGAACTGTACCGTCCCGTGGCCGGCTGGGTAAAGGTGATTCCCGCCGGCTTGCTTACGGGGACGGGTTTAGTGCTGTATGCAGCTGGATTGTTGGGACCTCTGGGAACGCTGGTATTGCCGAGTTGCCCATATGCGTTGAGTCCCCATGCATAGAGATTGCCGTCTGATCCCAAGGCCACAGTATGGTCCCACCGGGTTTCTGCCTGCTTCCAGGTAAATCCTGGCGCGGCCCCATCAGGCTTTTTCACCGGGACAGGTCTGCTGCGATTCTCGGTGGTTCCATCGCCCAGCTGTCCAGAAGCATTGAATCCCCAAGTGTAGAGGTTGCCATCCGAACCCATGGCCAGAACGGAATGATCACCAGCGTCCACTTTCGTGAAAATGAATCCTTTTGGTGCATTGGCTGGCTTAGATACTTTTATTGGGGATTGGCGATCGATGTTTGTACCATCGCCTTGCTGACCGTAAGCGTTTTTGCCCCAGGAATAGATGTTGCCGTCCGAGCCAAGAGCCAGTGACTGGGTGGATCCTGACGTGATCTGTGAGAATTTGATGCCCCGGGTCGCTGGGGGAGCCACCGTCACAGTGGTGCCCCCTGATATGGCTCCATGCGCAGGTGTCAGGGACCAATGGCCGTCGCCTGCTGTCCAGTTTGCGGTCAGCTTCAGGTTGTTGGTGACGGGCTGGTTGAAGTCGTAGGCTACCTGGCCGATAAACCAGCCATCGAAGAGGTATCCCTTCCTGGTGGGATCGGTCGGTCGTTTCGCCAGACCTCCCGAAAGGACAGTCTGAGAGTCAGGGGTTGCTGTGTCGGCTTGGGTGGTGTCAAAGGTGACCGAACATTGATTATTTGGGCAGGAGCTTGTCGATCGGGTGGAGGGGGCAGGGCTTGCTGAGCCTTGTGAAGTGGGGGATGGAAAGGCTGGAGAGGGTGTTGTTTGGATAGGGGAATCCAGCTTCTGAGTTTCTGTTGGCGAGGAGGCAATAGAAGGAGTTTGGGTTGAGCTGGGTATACCAGGGGTCACCCCTTCGCCTTGATTTTCCATGCTTTGCGATGCTGTCGGGGATGCGGTGGCATCCGCCTGTGCCAGGTCAATTCCCGAGAGATTTCCTAAAATGAGCCCTGAGGCGATAATGGCTGCAAGAGAAGCTATACAGCATGCACGACTTCTGGATGACGATTGCATACGGTCCCCTTTGAAAGCAACGGCGCATGCAACGTGGCACCTGTATTCCCAGCTCAATCCCCATGACCGACGTGCATGACGTTCAATCAAAATCAGTTTATATCATGTGGTTCTGGAATACCAAGTTCTCATTGAGGCCTGTCTTTTGCTTTGGTGGTCGGATTCGCGGCAGGAAATTGGGATTGGTTGTTTCGTGGATATAAAAAGAACTTCCGGTAAGCCGAACCAGCCTGCCGGAAGTTCCTGATTAAGTTGTATGAAAAGGGATCAGTACCAGTTGGTCGCCTGGGATTGGGCCCATGCGCCGCAGGGGTTTCCGTAGCGGCCTTGGATGTAGCCCAGGCCCCAAACAATCTGGGTGTGGGCATCGGTCTGCCAGTTGGGACCGGCCGAGGCCATCTTGCTACCCGGCAATGCCTGAGGAATGCCGTAGGCGCCAGATGGGTTGGAGGCATTGGTCCGCCAGCCGGACTCCTTGTTCCACAGCTGCACCAGGCAGGTGAACTGGTCCTCGCCCCAGCCACGGGAGGTGACCAGACCGTGGGCGATGCTTTGGGCCGTACCTACGGGGACCGTGGTGGTGGTCGAACCTGACTTTGCGGGAGTACCGCCGCCGGTGCCCACCAGAACCACCTTGTCGACGGGGACCGTCTTGACGAAGGAGGCGAAAATGTTGCTGGTCAGGTGCTTGTTGCCGGCTGCCGTGACCAAGCTGGTGGTCTCCATGACGCCGTTCTGTCCCTCCGTCTTGACTTTGGTGGTGCCTGCCGGGAGGGAGTTGGTCTTCTCTTCGATGGTGTTGAAGGGAATGGGCGACTCCTCCGTCTTGACCTGGGCGTCGGCCCGGTCGATGCGGATGACGGTCTTCTCAGTGACGCGAGTGGTCAGAGATGGGGTGATCTGGTCCCCGGGCTGCAGGACGATATCCCCGGCCTCCAGCACGGATTTGACATCGGTGAAGCCTGTACCCAGGACCACCTTGTTCTTCCCATTGATCTGCACATTTACATAAGATGTGTTCGCGTTAGCGCCGCCCGCACCGTTGCGGATGGCCTGCCTGGTGCTGCCGCGGGACACCGTGTCCGCATCTTGGGTGGCGGAATAGGACGTTACGCCTGAATTGGCCGAGCTCTCAGTGGATGTGTAGAAGTCGCGCGAGACGAAACCCGCACCAACGACCATGCCGAGAACAGTGACACCGGCAGCCAACCGCAGCCACTGACGCTTGGTCAGGGCCTTGACCGCACTCATCCGTCCTCTACGGTGGTTCGCCATTACTCTCCTCTGTTGGACCGACAGATCCTCAGTGATCAGTCGACGTAACGCTTCCTATCGACCGCATGCTTCCGGTAGCGCCGAAAGGGTCACTGGACAAACACGGCACTACTTTAGTGCAAATTGGCCTGGGAGCCAACTCGACTGACTCAGGCCTGTGCCGGGGTTGACAAATCGGCCTTGCGTGCCTGGTCGATCAGGTCGTCCAGGTCCGAAGACCTGAGAGCACCGGCCTGCTTGAAGATGATCTGCCCCTGCTTGGTGATCATCAGCGTGGGCACCGCCTGAATGTCGGCGGCCGCGGCCAGATCCTGGTTCTGATCGATGTCCACCTTGCCGAAGACGATGTCGGTGTTGGCCTGCGAAGCCTTCTCGAAGATAGGGCCGAAGGCTTTGCAGGGTCCGCACCAGGTGGCCCAGAAGTCAATCAGCACCAGGTCGTTGTCCTTGATGGTCTGCTCGAAGTTTTCCGAAGTAATAGTCGTGGTGGCCATGATAACGCTCCTTGAAGTCGTTTGACTGTCGCGCGGGAAGCTCCCGTGCTTAGCAACCGCTTTCAATCATCAGCATTCCATCAAGGCTGGAGAAAGCGCCCGAATATGCTCTGGGTGGAGATGTCCGCCGGGGTTCCGTGAGCGGTCAAGCCTGGTACGGATAATGGAACCATGCCAGTGCTGAACGACGAGATTCCCGATGATGACGACTTCGATGCCGATCGCGACCGTGGCGCCTTCTCACACATCACCCCGGAGGACTTCAACCGCGGTTTTTCGGGCTCGAATCCCCCCGGGTGGTTGGACCGTGACGCCATCGACCGTGCGCGGCGATGCCTGCCCATGCCCTATGTGGAGGTGGTGCCGGTTCGTGTGGATGACATGAGTGCCGTCACCCAGGTCGGCACCCTTCTGCGCGTGGACGATCAGGGCAACATCGAGCGCACCCTGATCACCGGAAGGATTCTCTACCACGAAACCATCAGGGAGGCCCTGGCCAGAAACATCGCCAAGGATCTGGGCCAGCTGGCCCTGCCCATGCTGCCTGCCAGCCCCCAGCCCTTCACTGTGGCTGAGTTCTTCCCCACGCCGGGGGTCTCGGAGTACTACGATCCGCGTCAGCATGCCATCGCTCTGTGCTATCTGGTGCCGGTGGCCGGGGACTGCAAGCCCCAGGACGAGACCCTGGATGTGGAATGGATCGATCCCAAGGGGGATATGCTGGAGTCCTTCATGAGCCAGATGCCCGGCGGGCATGGCAAGGTGCTGATGGGCGCCCTGACCTGGGCCGGTGCACTATGAGCCGTGAATCCTTGGAGGCGGGCATGAACATTGCCAATACCGTATATCGGCAAGGGGAGGGGCTGCCGCTGGTGCTGGTCCATGCATTCCCTGTGGATCACCGCATGTGGGATCGGTGCGCGGCCTCTTTGATTGCCCAGTCGGATCGTGCAGGTATGACCCCCTTCCCGGTCTATGCTCCGGATATGCCTGGAGCGGGCGATTGCCCCCTGCCCGGGCCGGCATCCTGTGGCCCGGTGGACTCTGATGGTGCCCTGCCAGGCGCACTGGATGTCATGGCCCGTGCCTTTGTGGACATGATCGCCGCCACTGGTGCACAGAAGGCCATCTGGGTCGGACTTTCCATGGGCGGTTACCTGGTCGAGGCCGTAGCCAGGCTTTATCCGCAGATGGTGGCCGGTCTGGCCCTATGCGACACAACTATGTTGGCTGACCGTCCGGCCTCCCGGGCCAGGCGGCTGCAGATCGCCCGAACCTGCGAGGAGGAGGGGACGCTCAATCCGGTCATGCATTTCGCCAGGCCCCAGGAGGGTGATTCCAGGGTCAAGCGTTCGCCCGCCTTCGTGCAGACCATGACCGAATGGATACAGTCCCAGGATCCCCGGGGCATCGCCTGGCGGGAACGGATGGCTGCGGGCCGCCCGGATCAAAGTGATCTGGTCGGCCGCATCAGGGTGCCCGTGGCCCTGGTCAGCGGCCGCTGCGACCCCTCCAGCCCTCCACGCGCCATGGAGCCTCTGGCCCAGGCCATGCGTCAGGCCGGCACCGACGTTACCTTCACTGCCATTGACGACTGCGGCCACTTCAGCGCCGTCGAGCACCCGGATCAGGTGGCCGCTGCACTGCTAGACCTGATTGGCCGTATAGGGAGGCAGTCATGAGCGATTCCGAAACGATCTTCTCCCCGCTGGCCCTTACCGAGCCCCTGCCCTTCCTGCCTCTGGCTCAGGGGGATGTGGACTACGACACGGCATCGCGGCCGCAGCCCGGTCTGCTTGACCGATTGCTGGAGCAGGACGGCACTGGGGTCATCCTGGTGCGGGGCGAGAAGGTGGCCGTGCCCAAGGGCAAGGGGGCGCTGGCTGGCCGCACTGGAGCCAGCATCCGTCTGGCCACAATGCCTGCTGCATACTTGCGAGATCCTCTGACAGGCTCGGCAGACCAGTTCGAGCCGCCCTGCTACTACCTTGGGAAGGCCGACCAGCAGGCCTGGCTGGCCCTGGATCTGGATCTTGCCTGCACCAATCAGGCTGTTCAGGACCCTCTTCGTGATCTGGCTCAGGCCGCGGATCAGCGCTTCGACTGGCTTGGCCTGCGCGAGTATGCCCCTCATGGACGTCCGCGTCAGGTGGGCCTGGCAACCTGTGCGGTCGCCCTGTCCGTATGGCATGGACGTCAGGCTTTCTGCCCCCACTGCGGCGCGCCGGTTCATCCCTGCCAGGCCGGATGGGCCCAAATCTGCCAGGGGGATGAATCAGGGGACCAACACACGCTCTTTCCCCGCATCGAACCCGCAGTGATCATGGCCGTGGTGGATGGCCGCGATCGGCTCCTGCTCCAGCACAACCAGAAGTGGCCTTCCGGCTTTCGTTCGGTCACTGCCGGATTCGTCGAGGCTGGGGAGAACCTGGAGCATGCAGTCCGGCGGGAGACCCTGGAAGAGGTGGGCCTGAACCTGGGGGAGATGCGGTATCTGGGCTCCCAGCCCTGGCCCTTCCCGGCCTCCCTGATGGTGGCCTTCAGAGCCAGATCCCTGAATACGGACATCCGGGTGGATGGTCAGGAGACCGATGAGGCCGACTGGTTCACGCGGGAGGAATTCAGCGCTGCTCTGGCCTCGGGCCGGTTGCGCATACCTCAGGCGGCCAGTGTGGCCAGACATATGATTGAGCAGTGGTACGGCAGCGAGCTCTGATTCATCCGAGTGGTGTTGCGCCCTCGGACCTGGTCGCGTCGTAAGATATTTCAAGGAACTGTCAGCAGCGAAAGGTGTGCTATGGCCATGGAGGGGCAAGAAGAGCCTCGTATCTCGGATGTCGACCAGGCCGAAACTGTGACCATGCCGCCGGCGACCGGGGAGGGGCCCGACCCTGTGGACCTGTTCGCCGACGAAGAAGCAGAGCGGGCTTTCGGCGCGGGTGCCGCCCACAAGGCTCCTTCCAGCGGTCATCGCGGACGCACCATCCTGGCCCTGCTGCTTCTGGCTGTGCTGATTCTGGTGGGTTGCTGGTTCGGCGTCCGTGCCTTCTTCCGTGATCGGGTGGCCCCCGGCGTCACCCTGGGTGGGCAGGCCATGATGGGTCGGACCAGGGACCAGGTCCGGCAGATCGTCGATCGGCAGGTTCGTGAATCCCAGGTGGAACTCAAGGGTGAAGGCACCTCTGCCCGAGCGGGACTGAAGGATCTGGGCGTCAGCGTGGATTCGGATGCCACGGTCACCAAGGTCATGAACGCCAAGGGCTCTGCAGGCCTCTCACGGCTGAACCCCTTCCATGGCGAGGCGGTGCCTCTGGTGGCCGAGCGGGATCAGCTGGCCATGGACAGGTATCTTACTGAACGTTTCATCCCCCGCCAGGAACGCTCCGTTCCCTCCACCATCGTCTTTGACCAAGGCGCACACGTCTTCCGGCCCCAGGAGGGTCGCGGAGGCAAGGCGCCTGAGCTGGGCCGCGTGCAGGATGCCGTCTCATCCTTGATAGACAAGCCCGGCAGGCGTCTGGCCGTAGGGGTGGTCTATAAGGACGTGACCATGCCCATCAGCCTGGATACCGCCAATCAGGTGGCCTCCCAGGCCAACCAGCGGCTGGCCAAGGATCTGGTCATCAAGGGCGCTGATGATGACCTCATGACCGTCCCGGCCGCCACAGTGGCCACCTGGGTCAAGCCGGTCACCGATCTGGACAAGGGGACCATGGAGCTGGGCTTCGATCGGCAGGCCATCAAACAGTATCTGGACCAGGAGCTGGCCCGGCAGCTGGACCGGGATATGGTCACCGCCGTCAACGTCAAGAACACCAAGGGCGATGTGGTGGCCGAGACCACCAAGGGAGTGGACGGTGTCCGGGTAACGGATGTGTCCGCCACGGCGGACCTGGTCGTCAAGGCCCTGGAAGAGGGCGACACGAATCCCGTCCAGGCGAGCGCCGAGATCACACCCCACAAGGAGCAGACTCGGGTGGCCCGATACGACGTGCCAGACGGCGACATCTGGATCCAGGTCAACCTCAGCGACCAGACCGCCACCGCCTACCACGGCACCACCCAGGTCAAGACCTTCCCCATATGCTCAGGCAAGCCCGATAACGGGAAATGGTCCGACACCGGCACCTTCTTCATCAATGTGCGCTACGCGGTCCAGACCATGCGTGGGCAGGGCTACGTCACGCCCAATGTCAAATGGGTCTCCTACTACAACGGCAGCGAGGGCTTCCACACGGCCAGCTGGAACTCTGCCGGCATTGCCAAGGGCGACCCTGCCCAATACGGATCCCATGGCTGCATCAATATGTATGAGCAGGACGCCAAGTGGATCTTTGACAACGCCCCAATCGGGACCATGGTCAAGGTGGAGGGGCAGGTTCCGTCGGGTCCGGCCCGCTAGGAGCGCCTGCCGCGGCAGACAGTCGAGTAGGCTGGAACCATGAGCGATGAACACAGTGATGGAACTTCCCGCCTGGATGTGCCCGAACACCTGCGGTATTCCCAGGATCATGTCTGGATCGACCCCAGTCAATCCCCGGCGCCCATGGGCGTGACCGAGTATGCGGCGGACCAGCTGGGAGACCTGGTTTTTCTGGACCTGCCCGAGACCGGCACCCACGTCGATGCCGGCGATGAGGTCATTGAGCTGGAGTCCTCCAAGGCTGTTGAGCCGGTGGTCTGCCCGGTGGCAGGCACCATCGCCTACGTCAACAGGGCAGCCTCGGACGATCCGGAGGTCATCAACTCCGACCCCTATGGGGAAGGCTGGATAGCCAAGATCGACCTGGAGGACGATGAGCCTGATCTGATGAGCGCCGAGGAGTACGGTCAGTTGCTGAAGAGCCTGAACTGACGGTCGGGTTATGACCAGGCGATCCGGCCGTAATGAAAGGCCCCTGCGGGTCCGGTCGGTCAGTACCACCTTCGATTCGGCCGCGCCCGGTGAAGGCATCGAGAGCAGACCGGCCCCGGTGCGCCTGCTGCGGCGACTGATTACCGGCGCCTTCGACCTCTGGGTGGGGCTGTCCATCAATATGACCGGCCGTCTGGGCTGGTCGGCCGACGTCCAGCCATATGTGGGTTACGGTACCGAGTCATACTCCCGGCTGATATGCCGTACCATTCTGACCGACGGCCGCAGACGTGGGGATCCGGCCATGCGGGGCATCCGCGGTCTGCTGACCGTACCCGCACCCAGGACCAGGGTCAGGCTGGCCATTGACAGCACGGCCATCGGGAGGGTTCAGGTGGGTGACTCCTCGGTCTACGATGCCGTCGATCCCAGCCGCAGCCTGAGTGCGGATGCGGTCTTCTCCGACCGATCGGGCTACCTGGATCTGGTGGCCGAGCATCGGCTGACCCCAGGCGTGCACCGGGTCTCCTACCAGGTGCGGGGCCGTCGGCCCGTCGACGCGCCTTTATACATCGTGCCCGGTCAGGCTCCTGTCGGCCTCATATCGGACGTGGACGACACCATCATGATCAGCCAGGTGCCCAATCATTGGAAGGCTGCCTGGAACCTGCTCCTGTCGAATCCGCACCGCCGGTCCTCGGTGCCGGGCATGGCCGTGCTCTACAACCGCATCCGCGACCTGGACCCCCGGATGCCTTTCTTCTATCTGTCGGCCTCGCCCTGGAATGTGGAGGGATCCATACGCGGCTTCATCCGCGACCACGGCTTTCCGGCGGGCCCCCTGCTGCTGCGGGATCTGGACCCCAGACCCAAGACCTTTGTGCCCTCAATCGTGCAGCACAAGATGGAGTTCATCCGTCAGCTCATGGCCGACTTTCCCAAGATGCGCTTCGTGCTCATGGGCGACGACGGGCAGAGCGACCCCTCCACCTTCGCCCAGGTGGTACGGCAGTATCCGGGCCGGGTGCTGGCCATCGGCATCCGTCAGCTGAGTCCCCAGGAGACCGGGCTGGGAGCCTTGGTCAAACGCACTGCCACACAGCCGGTGCCGGTGACGGAGGTACCGGTCTTCTACGGGACCACGGGTGCCAATCTGATGCGAACCCTGCTGCCCTATCTGCGTCGTCGCGCCCGAATATAATCGCCCCATGAGTTTTTCGGCCGTCAATTCCGCGCCCCCTCGTGCACAGCGCCGTCCCACCGATCGTTGCTTCCATGGGGATCACTTCCTGGATCCCTACGAGTGGATGCGCGACCGGGAGGATCCCGCCACCAAGGCCTACGTGCGTGACCAGAACCGTTACTGCCGGGAACGGCTTGCCGGTCAGGAGGGTTTGCGGACCACCCTGCTCAAGGAGTTCACCGACAGGGTACAGCAGACCGACATGTCGGTGCCCACCCGGATGCATGGCTACTGGTACTTCTCCCGGACGCTCAAGGGCCAGGAGTATGGGGTGCAGTGCCGCCTGCCGGTGCGCGACCAGAACGACTGGGACCCTCCTGCCGTCCAGTCCGATGCAGCGCCTGGATCCATGCCGGGCGAGGAGGTCATCTTCGACGCCAACGCCGAGGCCAAGGGGCATGACTTCTTCTCCTTGGGCTGCCTGGACCTGAGCGCCGACGGCCGGTGGATGCTCTATGGACTGGACACCAGGGGCAACGAGCGCTACGACCTGCGTATCCGCGATCTGACAGACGGCCGAGACCTGCCTGACCGGATCGACCAGGTCTCCTCCGGGGCAGTGCTGACCCCTGACGGTCAATGGGTCTTCTACACCGGCCTGGACAAGGCCTGGCGTCCGGACACGGTCTGGCGGCATAAGGTGGGTACTTCGGCCGACCAGGATGTCATGGTCTATAAGGAGGACGATGAGCGCTTCTGGGTGGGGTTGGGCCTGAGCTACGACGAATCCGCCATGCTGATTGCCACCGGGTCCAAGACCACCAGCGAGGTGCTCATGCTGGATCTGAAGGATCCACAGGGCGAGTTTGTGTCCTTGATCCCCCGCAAGGAGGGGGTCGAGTACGACATCAGCCTGGCCCGGTTCGAAAATGCCGGTCCGGCGGGGGAGGACCTGCCGGTGGCCGTGGTCTACCACAATGTGAACAACCCCAACTTCGAGGTGGATCTGATTGATCTGCGCAGCCACCGTCCGCCTTTCCGTCTGGGAGAAGGGGTGCGGCTGGCCCAGGGCAGCCCCTATGGTTGCGAGCGCTCCGGAGACCTGGCCTCCCTGCCGCCCGAGAAGCCCTATCGGGATCCGGGCAATCCCGCCATCCTCCAGGGCGCTCGCGGACTGGGCATCGAGGGGCTGGGCATCCACCGTAGCTTCGTGGTCCTGACCTACCGGGCCGACAGCCTGCCCCACATGGCTGTAATCGCCAAGGACCAGGCCCTGGAGGATCTGCGGGCGGGCCGACCCTGGCGCTTCCGCGAGGTCCTGCCCGACCAAGGGAGGGAGGGCATTGACCGTCTCTACAGCATCGGTCCCACGGACAACCCCTCCTACCAGGCCCCTGGTCTGCGCTACATCCGGGGTAGTTATGGAACCCCGGCTGAGCTGCGGGAGCTGGATCCGGTCCGGGGCGTGGACCGACTACTCAAGCGGGCCCGTGTTCTGGGCGACTTCAGACCCGAGCGTTACGCCGAGCGTCGAATTCTGGTCCGGGTCAGGGATGGAGCCCTGGTGCCGGTCTCCCTGGTCTGGCGGCGGGGCATGCATCCGGGGCTGGATGCCAGCGGGAGGACCGGGCCGGATGACACGGTCATCCAGGCCCCCGACCATCCCGAGCGCCGTCCCTGGCCGGACCATGATCCGGACAGGTCCGCGCCCATGTTCATCACCGGGTATGGAGCCTACGAGATCAGCCAGGACCCCGGTTTCTCCACAGGTCGGCTCAGCCTGCTGGACCGAGGCGTGCTCTACGCCGTCCCCCATGTGCGCGGCGGCGGGGAGATGGGCCGTGCCTGGTACGAGCAGGGCCGTCGGCTGCACAAGATCAACACGTTCCTGGACTTCATAGACGTGACCGCCGCACTGCAGGCTCAGGGCTGGGCGGATCCCCGTCATACCGTGGCCAATGGCGGGTCGGCCGGCGGGCTGTTGATGGGGGCTGTAGCCAATATGGCTCCCCAGCTCTATGCCGGCATCGAGGCGGATGTGCCCTTCGTGGACGCGCTGACCAGCATCCTGGACCCGGACCTGCCGCTGACCGTGACTGAATGGGACGAGTGGGGAGACCCCCTGCATGATCAGCAGGTCTACCGGTACATGCGCTCCTACTCGCCCTACGAGAACGTTCCTGATGCTGATGGCAGGCGCCGGCTCTTCGGCAGCGACCACTTCCCCGCCATCCTGGTGACCACATCCATGAACGACACGCGCGTGCTCTACGTGGAACCACTCAAGTGGGTGGCCAGGCTGCAGGAGCCGCAGGTGGGGGCCGATGCGCTGATCAGGATCGAGGTCCAGGCGGGCCATGGGGGCATCAGCGGACGTTACCGGCAGTGGGAGGAACTGGCCTTCGAGAACGCCTGGTGCCTGTCCATCATGGTCTGTCCGGGATTCGGTCGGGGTCATGAAAGCGGCTCGGCTGGCTCGTTATGCTCGGGGTATGACAAATAGCAAGCAGAAGACATATCACATTGCGGTCATTGCCGGTGACGGCATTGGCAAGGAGATCGTTCCCCAGGCTCAGGCCGTCCTGGAAAAGGTGACCCGGGGCAAGGCTGATATCCGTTATGAAGACTTCGATCTGGGCGCTGAGCGTTATCTGCGTGATGGAGCCGTTCTGCCCGACGAGGATCTGGACCGGCTCAAGCAGCAGGATGCCATCCTCCTGGGGGCCATCGGCGACCCCCGCATCAAGGCCGGCATCCTGGAGCGGGGACTACTGCTCAAAATGCGTTTCGAGTTGGATCAGTATGTCAATCTGAGGCCTTCCAAGCTCTACAAGGGCGTGGTGTCGCCCCTGGCCAACCCGGGCGACATCGACTTCGTGGTCGTGCGGGAGGGCACCGAGGGGCTCTATGCCGGGGCCGGCGGCTCCATTCGCCGGGGCACTCCCCAGGAGGTGGCTACCGAGGTCTCCATCAACACCGCTTACGGGGCGGAACGGGTCATCCGCTACGCCTTCCAGCTGGCCATGAAGCGTCGCCGCCGCCTGACACTGGTCCATAAGAAGAACGTGCTGACCAATGCGGGAGACATGTGGCAGCGACTGGTCGACCATGTGGGCCAGGAGTATCCCGATGTGGAGCGCGAGTATCTGCACATCGACGCCTCCACCATATTCATGGTGACCGAGCCCAGTCGCTTCGACGTGATCGTGACCGACAACCTCTTCGGCGACATCCTCACGGACGAGGCGGGAGCTGTGGTGGGCGGCGTGGGTTACTCGGCCTCCGGCTGCATCAACGCCTCGGGCACCTACCCATCCATGTTCGAGCCCATCCACGGGTCCGCTCCCGACATCGCCGGCAAGGGGATCGCCAACCCCACGGCAGCCATCCTCTCGGCGGGTATGCTCCTGGACCATCTGGGCTTCGAGGAGGAGGCGGCCAGCATTGAGCGGGCCGTGGAGGATGACATCGAGCGCTCCGGCTCCACCCAGAGGAGCACCGAGCAGATCGGCAGGGATATTCTTGCCCGTCTGTGATCGGGCCGGTTGGCGGTTAGACTGGAAGGCATGACTATGGATGATGCCCCCCAGCCGGACGACCGGCAGCCCAGCGATACGCCGACAGGGAATCCTGGCTTCGGCTCCTCCCCGTCACCGCAGAAACCGCCCGAGCATCGGGAGCCCGCCGGTGGGAATGCTCCTGCCGGGGCGGCTGACGGTCAGCGGCAGGCTCAGGGTTATCCTGCTGGTCATGATGCTGGCGTCGGGAATCAGAGCCCCTATCAGGCCGGTCAGTATTCCTCCGGTCAGAACCCTTATGGTGGGTATCCGACCGGTCAGAGGGCCAATGCCGGATACCCGTGCGCCCCCCAGAATGGCGGCCAATATCCAGGGGCCTATCAGGCAGGGCCCTACTGGCCCAATCAGTATCCGACCGCCGGTTATCCAACCGGTCAGCAATATCCAACCGGTCAGCAATATCCTGCTGGACAGTATTCCGGTGGCCGGTATCCTGGCGGTCAGAATCCTGGCGGTCAGTATCCTCAAAGGCCATATCAGCCGGGACCGGGCTATCCCGGCCAGTATCCGTCCGGCCAATACCCGCCGAGTGGGTACCCGGGAAATCAATACCCGGCAGGCCCGTATCCCGGCAATCAGTATCCTGGCGGGCCGTATCCGCCGCAGACCTCCATGCCCTGGCCCTACCCGGGCATGCCCCAGGGCGGTTACCCCGGGGCTGTCCCCAACGGCAGTGGGCCCTATCCCATATCGCCTACCCCGCACAGCAAGCTTGCAGCCGGTCTGCTCAGCATCTTTCTGGGCTGCTTCGGCGTGGGCAACTTCTACCTGGGCAGGACCGGGCGGGGCGTGGCCCAGCTCATGCTCACACTGATCGGCTTCCCCTTCTTCTTCATCGGGCCGACTATCGCCATAATCTGGGGGCTTATCGAAGGCATCCTGATTCTGACATCCTCGACCGGCTCCTTCTGGCATCGTGACGCACGCGGATGGGAACTGACGGATTGAATCCGGCCCGTCTGCGCGGCGTCGGCAAGCAGATGGGCGGCAAACTGGCGGCCGTAACCCTGACCCTGGGCCGGGGATCCGACTCCCGCCCGTTCATCGCCTCATGCAGGATTGACGGCGATTTCTTCACGGAGCCAGCCCCGGCAGCCTCTCAGGAATCCGCGGGGAATCATGGGCCTGTATTCCGGCTGGAATCCGCAATCTGTGACCTCCCGTTGCCCTTGGACCCTGGTCTGGCTCTGGAAAGGCTGGACAGGGTCATGGCAGAAGGGGACGGTCAACGGGTGGTCGGTGTGTCCCCACGGACCCTGGTGACCGCGCTGGAGCGTGCCCTGCCGGATGGGCTGGTCATTCGCAGACAAGGCGATCCAGACCAACTCTCGTCAGCGCCGGGCCAGCCCTCTTCCAGGCAGTCCCAACCGGATGAGGCCGAATGCCGCCGCCGTTGGTCCGACCTGGAGTTGGACCTGATCAGGGACCGTCCACGGCAGCCGGTCATGCAGATGGCCATGGACCAGGCTCTCAATGACGCCGTGGCCCAGGGCCGGCTGCCGCCCACCCTGCGCATCTGGAACTGGGCGGCGCCGGCGGTGATCCTGGGGCGTTTCCAGTCCCTGAGCCGGGAGGTCCACGTCGAGCGGGCACGCACTCTGGGATTCACCCTGGTTCGCCGCTGCACAGGCGGTGGCACCATGGTCATTCAGCCCGACCGGGCCATCACCTATTCCCTCTATCTGCCCTTGGACTTCGTCAAAGGGGCCGACCTGATCGACTCCTACCGTATCTGCGATTATTGGCTGGTTCGTGGTCTGCGCATGCAGGGGATTCAGGCCGGCTGGCAGGGCATGAATGACATCGCCTCCCCACGCGGCAAGATGGGTGGCGCCGCCCAGCGCAGGCTGCCGGCAGGCTCCCGCGGACCGGGCGGACTGCTCCACCACACCACGCTTTCCTATTCCGTGGATGCCGATCTGATGGCCCAGGTGCTCAACGTGGACCCGGAGAAATTCCATGACAAGGCCGTGACCTCGGTCAGAAGCCGGGTGGACCCCATCGACAGGCAGACCGGTCTGTCCCGTCAACCCCTGATCGATGCCCTTCTGGACACCCTGCCCTCCCTGGTGGCGGATCTGCGCACATCCAGTCCGGCGCCCGAGGTCGAGCAGCGGGCCCGCACTCTGGCCCGGCATCGCTACGGCCGTGAGGAGTGGACCGCACAGATTGCCTGACCAAAAAAGTGGGTTGATGCGTGTGGGTATAATCGTGCTCAGTCGCGTCGAACCCGGCGTGAGGTCATCAACCATGCGTGAGTCGGTGCAGACCCGCCAGACATGGCGAAAAGGAGTGCGGAGTATGGCGGTTCACAAGCCCAACGAGATTCCCGATGACGGGAATGCCCTCCGGCAGACCGCCCTATTCAAACAAGTGCCCAGGCAGGACGCCGACCAGCTTTTGGACAGCATGCACGAGTCCACTTACGCCAAGGGGTCCACGGTCTTTCGACAGGGGGATACCGATCACCGCATGTATCTGCTGGAGGAGGGCAGGGTCAAGCTGGTCCGCCAGTCGCCCGACCGCCGCATCCAGCTGCTCAGCATCCACGGGCGTGGGGAGATCCTGGGCGAGATTCCCGTCTTTGACCCATCCGGCGGGCCGCGTACCGCCTCGGCAGTGGTCATGGTCAACAAGACCAAGGTGGCAGCCCTGGACCACGATGCCCTCTTCGACTGGCTCAACCAGCATCCCAAGGTGGCTGTGGATATGCTTCAGGTGCTGGCCCACCGCCTGCGGACCGACAACGAGCGCATCTCCGACCTGGTCTTCCTGGATGTGCCGGCCCGACTGGCCAAGACCCTGTTGGATCTGGCCACACGCTTCGGCGAACCCTTCGAGCAGGGGCTGATGGTCCCCTACGATCTGACTCAGGAGGAGCTGGCCCAGCTGGTTGGCGCTTCACGAGAGACCGTCAACAAGGCCCTGATGGACTTCTCCAACCGGGGGTGGATCTCTCGCAAGGGCCGCACCATCATCATTTTCCAGCCCGGACCGCTGATTCGACGCTCGCGTATGTGAACGCCACTGTTCGGTAGAGCCGACGGCCTAGGATGGAGACCATGCCCGAACAAAAGAAATCCATGTCGGTCAGGCGCTTCTTCACGCTGCTGCTGGCTTACCTCATCTTCTGCGTCGCAGGTGGCGTGGTGGTCTCTGGTTTCCTGTTCCCCGCTGTCTTCGGCATCAACGCCGCCTCCAGGAATCTGATGCCTGCCCTGAAGACGGACAACATCGACTTCAACGTCAACGATCTGCCCCAGCAGTCCCGGCTCTACGCCTCCGACGGGCATACGGTCATCGCCACCTTCTATGCGCAAAACAGGATCGTGGTACCCATCAAGGACGTCTCCGACTATATGCAGAAGGCCGTGGTGGCCCGCGAGGACCGTCGTTTCTTCGAGCATGCCGGCGTGGACACCCAGGGCGTGCTCAGGGCTTTCATCCAGACCTACATCAAGCAGGGTGACACCCAGGGCGGCTCCTCCCTGACCCAGCAGTATGTCAAAAACGTGCTCATGAGCCAGGCTGAGGAAAACAACGACCCCATCGCCGAGTACCACGCCCAGGAGGAGACCATAGCCCGCAAGATGCGCGAGATGCTGATCGCGGTGCAGATGGAGAAGAAGTACTCCAAGGCCGAGATTCTTCAAGGGTATTTGAATATAGCCCAGTTCGGCACCAACGTCTACGGGGTCGAGTCGGCAGCCAGGCGCTACTTCAGCAAGTCGGCCAAGGACCTGGACCCGGGCGAGGCCGCCACCATAGCCGCCGTGACCAAGAATCCCGCCCGCTTCGACCCAACCGTCAACATCAAGGCCTCCCAGGAGCAGCGGGACATCGTCCTGGATCTGATGCGCCAGGAGAATTACATCACCCAGCGCCAGTATGACGAGGACAAGGCCAAGCCTCTGGACCAGATGCTGCACGTGCAGTCGGTCGATGCCGGATGCCAGGCGGCTGGAGACGCAGCCTTCTTCTGCGATTACGTGACCAAGCAGATCCTCAACTCCAAGGAGTTCGGCAAGAGCCAGGAGGAGCGCAACAAGCTCCTCAAGGAGGGCGGCCTGGATATATACACCACCATGGACGTCAACGCCAACGCAGCGGCCATGAAGGCGGCCCGGGACACCATCCCCGTGGATGATCGAAGCGGCTTCGAGGTCACGATAGCCTCCATCCGCCCGGGCACCGGTGAGGTCCTGGGCTTCGGCATCAACCGCATCTACGATGCCACCCAGAACTCGGGCGGCGGCACACGCACGGCCATCAACTATGCCGTGGATCAGGTCGACGGCGGCGGCTGGGGCTTCCCTGTGGGATCCACCTGGAAGCCCATAAACCTGGTGTCCTGGATGAAGGCCGGCAAATCCATCAACCAGCCCCTGCGCACCTCCACCAGCTACCCGCAGACCTCCTTCGCCTGCAAGATGGCGGACGGTACCCCCTACGGGTTCGGCGCCGGCAGTTGGCATGTGGAGAACTCCGGCGGCGGCACCACATCGCCGGAGTCCCCCCTGCAGGGTCTGGTGCGCTCGCACAACACCACCCAGGCCTCCATGGCCCAGCAGATCGGTCTGTGCACCATAGCCGATACGGCCAAGGAGATGGGCTACCACAATTCCCCCAAGGACCAGATGGACATCCACTCGGTCAACACCTTCCAGCCGCCCATGGTCATCGGTGCGGTCCAGGCCTCCCCGCTGACCATGGCCAACGTCTATGCCACCATCGCCGCCAAGGGCGTGGCCTGCAGCCCCATAGCCATGACCAAGGTGATCGACAAGAACGGCAAGTCCGTCAAGGTCCCCAAGGCCAACTGCCATCAGGCCATCGATCCGGGCATCGCCGAGACCGCCGCCTACGCACTCAACCAAGGCGTCGTCCAGCCCGGAGGCGAGGCGTCCACGACCCAGCTGGACGGGGGACGCAAGACCTTTGCCAAGACCGGCACCCACGAGGACAAGTACATGCTGACCGGCGGATTCGTGCCCCAGGTTGCCGCCTTCGTCACCGTGGGCAATGCGGAGGGTCAGGTCTCCTTCACCAACAGGACCATCAACGGACGGTCCATGCACACCTGGTACGGCATGTATATCGCCACCCCGGCCTGGAAGGACTTCATGAATACCTACCTGGCCGCAGCCAATATCCAGCCGGACAACTCCTATGGCAATCCCGATCCCCGGTTCACTGGCGGGGTCCAGCAGCCTCAGCTGTCTCAGCCGTCCCAGCAACGGTCCTCGGGCAGACAGCGGCAGACCTACCGTCACAGCCAGGGGGGACAACAGGGCAACCAGGGGACCAGTCAGGACCAGTCGCAGACGGTGGATTCGCCGGAGGACTAGGGCCTGTGCCTACAATGGAGACCATGAGGGATTCGTCAACGGGCGGACCACGAGGGGTGCGGCCGCCCGCCGGGAGAGGCAGGAACTGATGGTCCAGGAATATTCAGAGCTGGATGACAAGGCCCCTCAGGCCGACGGCCGGGTCAAGGAGGATCAGGCGATGCCGGGGCCGGTGAGCGGCTCCGGCAGGCTGGATGTGTCCAAACCGATCTGGCCCTTCGAGCCGGGTGCCGCTGACGGAAAGAAAAAGACCGGCAAGGCTGCCAAGGGGGTCAAATCGGCCAAGAAGGGCAAGAAAGACAAGAGGGTCAAAAAGGCTGGGAAATCAAAATCAGACAGAAGGCATGAGATGGCCCTGCCTGCGCTCTTCCAGCCCATGGAACTGCGCGACCAGCATATCCGCAACAGGATCTGGATGCCGCCCATGGACACCTATTCGGCCCTTCGGCACGACGGGGTTCCTACCAACTTCCACTACCAGCACTATGTGTCCCGGGCCCTGGGCGGCTTCGGAGTCGTCATCGGGGAGGCCACGGCCGTCAATCCCCAAGGGCGGATTTCGCCCTGCGATGTGGGACTGTGGAACGACGAGCAGACCAGGGCCTGGCAGGGCATCGTCCGTGATGTCAAGGCCGCTGGGGCGGTGCCCATCGTCCAGCTCAACCACTCGGGGCGCAAGGGCTCCTCCGGGTGCTCCTCCATGGGCTACATCAACGCCACCGTGCCTGTGGCCGAGGGCGGCTGGCAGCCTGTGGGCCCCAGCCCCATCGCCTTTGGCAGGATGGCGGTACCGGTCCAGCTCTCACGGGCTCAGATAGCTTCCATTGTGGCCGACTTCCGTTCCGCTGCCGTGCGAGCCGTCCAGGCCGGCTTCCTGGGAGTGGAGCTGCATGCCGCCCACGGCTACCTGCTCTCCCAATTCCTCGATCCCCTGGTCAACCGACGCAACGACGAGTATGGGGGCGACCTGTCCGGCAGGATGCGCCTGCTGATCCAGGTGACCGATGCCGTGCGCGAGGTCATTCCTTCGGGGATGCCCCTGCTGGTGCGCATGTCCGCCACCGACTGGGCCACTGGCGGATGGGGCCTGGACGAGACCATCCGCACTGCCAAGGTGCTCAAGCTGCACGGGGTGGACCTGATTGACGTTTCCACCGGGGGTCTGGTGCCGGGTGTGAAGATTCCGGCCGCTCCCAACTACCAGGTGCCCTTCTCCTACCAGGTGCGCAGCCAGGTGCTGATTCCAACCACGGCGGTGGGGCTGATCACCAAGCCCAGGCAGGCCGATCGGATTGTGCGCAAGGGTCTGGCCGATGCGGTCGAGATCGGTCGAGCCAGCCTGCGCGACCCCTACTGGCCTCTCAGGGCCGCCTACAAACTGGGGCTGTCCGCTCAGCAGGCCCCCTACCCTGAGCCTTACCGGCGCGGGGCCTACGGCATCGCACGCTGAGAGCGGCCATGGACGTTGTTCGTGGCGGAGCAGGGACCATTGTGGTCATGCCCACCTACCAGGAGGCTGACAACATTGGGGTGACCCTCCCTCGGCTCTTGGATTGCTGCCCCGAGGTCGATGTCCTGGTCGTCGACGACAACTCACCGGACGGCACCGGTGCCCTGGCCGAGGATATGGCCGGTCGCAACCCTCGCGTGCACGTCCTCCATCGGCATGCCCGCCGCGGGTTGGGTCCAGCCTACGTGCAGGGGTTCCGCTGGTCGCTGGAACAGGGCTATGACCTGATCTGCGAGATGGACATGGACGGCTCCCATCGGCCCCAGGATCTGGCCAGAATGCTGGCTGTGGCACGAGGCCATGCACATCCGGGCCTGGTCATCGGCTCGCGCCGGGTGTGTGGAGGACGCACTCAAGATTGGCCCTGGTATCGGGATCTGATCTCCCGTGCGGGATCCTGGTATGCCCGCACCGCCCTGGGATCCTCGGTAAGGGACATGACCGCCGGCCTGCGGGTCTATCGAGCGGACGTGTTGAGGCGGATCGATCTGGGAAGGGTCCGATCCAGCGGCTACGTCTTCCAGGTGGATATGCTGCGTCGGGTCCAGGCCATGGGCGTCAGCGTGGTCGAAGTGCCCATAGTCTTCGTGGAGCGGGTTCGCGGCAGCTCGAAGATGGATGCCGGGATCGTTCTGGAGGCCATGGTCCAGGTGACCCTGTGGGGGCTTGAACGGTTGACCCGTCGAAACTGACATTGGCTCACATTCGTGTTCGCTTTCATGAGCGACCCAGTAGGCCTTATTCGAGTCCCAGGGGATAAATTACGCCTTGATGAATGGATTCCTGTAAAAGCTTCGGCAGGCCTCAGGCGTATGGAAGAATGGTCCCAGTAACTGAGAAACGTCGATTTTTCGCCTATGTTTTGTGGTGGCGACCGCAGTCCGATAGCCGGCTTGCCAATTTGGGCGAATGTGTGCGATAATGTTCGAATGATATCGTCACAACGCCAACACTTGATATTGAACCGGTTGCGTACTCGTGGCGCAGTCCGTATCACCGCCCTCTCCAAGGAGCTGGGGGTCTCCGCCATGACCATCCGCCGGGACATTGCCGACCTGGCGGACAAGGGCCTGCTCAAGAGGGTCCACGGAGGGGCCGTCACCACCAGCTCGCTTCTGGCTGAGCCGCTCTTCTCGGTCAAGTCGCAGATGGATATGGGCCTCAAGGACACCATCGCCCGTCGCGCCATCGACTACGTCTCCCCGGGCGACGTCATCGCCATCGGGGGAGGGACCACGGCCTATGTCTTCGCCCAGCACCTGCTGGAGAGCCGCCAGTGCGCCGGCGTGACCCTGCTGACCAACTCCATACCCGTGGCCGAACTGGTCCAGGCCATGGAAAGCAAGGATGTGGAGGTCATCGTCACCGGCGGCGTCATCACCCGGTCCAACTCCCTGGTAGGCCCCATCGCAGACAAGGTCATCGCCTCTCTGCGGGTCAACACGGTCTTCCTGGGGACCCACTCGGTCTCCATACCACGCGGCTTCCTGATGCCCAACTCCCTGGAGGCGGCCACTGATATGGCCCTGATGGACATCGCCGACCGGACCATCATCCTGACCGACCACACCAAGTGGAGCTGCACCTCCCTGTCCCTGTTCGCCTCCTTCGACCAGGTGGACACCGTCATCACCGACGACCAGCTGGACCAGGAGTCGGCCGAGGCAACCCGGTCCCTGGTCAAGCGGCTGGTCCTGGTCCCGGTCAACCCCGAGGAAGGCCAGGCTCAAGAGGGTTCTTCCGACGTGCCTAAGGCCGATGCCGGGAAAGCAGCCCAGATTCAATGAACGACCGGTCACACAGGGGTGCGCAGGTTGCCATAGCGGGTTGCCATGGATTGTCAATCATCACGGACGATGAAGGAGCAGCATGAAGTCAGAGCAGTATGTCCCCCAACGGTATGTTCCCGGCGACTATGCCAGGGGGCACATCCGCATCACCCCCACCAGACTGGCCGACGGGCGTCGGTTCTTCTACCTGGACGATGATCCCGAGTATGTATCCGGCCGCAGGACCAGGCGTCTGGACGATCCTCGTCCGCTGACCGACCGGTTCGCCCCGCACCGGGATCAGGAGGGCAGGACGGTGCCCTTCCAGCCGCCGCAGATGCGCCGGGACCCTCTGACCGGAGACTGGATCCCCATGGCCACGGCCCGGATGAACCGGCCCATCACCGCCGGGCCACAGGCCACTGCCAAGGGCAACCCCCTGGCCGCCAGAAAGCCCGGAGACCCCTACCAGGATGGGGAGATCCCCGATGTGGACTACAACGTGGCGGTCTTCGAGAACCGCTTCCCCTCCATGATGCAGGTGCCCAATATGCAGGCGGCCGACCAGCCATCCCTGGTGGACGGCAATCCTCTCTGGCCGGTGCGCGAGGCCAACGGACGCTGCGAGGTGGTCTGCTTCGACCCTGACGAGCATGCACTCCCTGCCGATCTGCCGGTCTCGCGTCTGCGGACGGTGGTGGAGGCCTGGGCCTTCCGGACTGCAGAGATCTCGGCCATGGAGGGCATCGAACAGATCTTCCCCTTCGAGAACCATGGACAGGAGATCGGCGTCTCCCTTGCCCACCCCCACGGACAGATCTACTGCTATCCCTTCATCGCCCCCCGCCTTGAGCAGGAGCTGAGGCAGTGCGCCGCCTACCGGGAACGCACCGGCGGCAACCTCCTGGCGGACATCCTCAAGGCCGAGCTGGACTCCGGTCGACGGGTCGTCTTCCGCAACGCCACCTGGGTGGCCTATGTGCCCGCCGCCGCCCGCTGGCCCCTGGAGGTCCACATGGCCCCCGTGCGCGACGGAATCCTGAACCTGGACCAGCTGAACGACCAGGAGCGCTGGGATCTGGCCGTCATGTATTCCACCCTGCTCAAGCGGGGCAATGCCTTCTTCGACAAGGGAGACGGCAGGGGGATGGATCTGCCCTACATCGCCGCCTGGCACCAGGCCCCGCTGCACGATCCGCGGCGGGAAGACTACCGGCTCAACCTGCAGTTCTTCTCCTTCCGCCGTGCCGTGGACAAAATCAAGTATCTCGCCGGGTCCGAGTCAGGCATGGCCGCCTGGGTGTCGGACACCACCCCTGAGCGGATCGCCGACCGATTCCGCCAGCTGGGGCCCCTGGACCTGGAGAATGGAGAGAATCAATGACGACGACAGTCCAATTCATACAGGCCTGGACCCAGGGCGCTGACGGCCAAGGGGCCACCAAGGCCCGCGAGCTCTTCCAGAAGGTCTATGGCGGGGACCCCCAGGGTGTCTGGAGCGCCCCCGGCCGGGTCAATCTGATCGGTGAGCACACGGATTACAACGCCGGGCTCTGCCTGCCCATCGCCCTGCCCAACCGTACCTATGTGGCCGCCAGCCCCAGGACGGACAGCCGGGTCCGCCTGGTCTCCACCATGGATCCGGAGCATCCGGTCCAGGCTGACCTGGATGGTCTCCAGGCCCGGGGGGTGGGCGGCTGGGCGGCCTATCCGGTCGGGGTGGCCTGGGCCCTGCAGCGGGACGGCTTCCCCCAGGTTCAAGGGTTCGACCTGGCCCTGGCCTCCTGCGTGCCCGTGGGGTCCGGGTTGAGCTCCTCGGCGGCCATGACCTGTGCCGTGGCCCTGGCTCTGGATGACCTGTTCGGTCTGGGGCTGGGCGGTGACGAGGCTGGTCGGGTCAGGCTGATCCAGGCCGCCATCACGGCTGAGAACGATATGGCCGGCGCTTCCACCGGCGGCATGGATCAGAGCGCCGCCATGCGGTGTCGATCCGGCTGTGCCCTGCGGCTGGACTGCCGGCCGGAGCTGGATGCCATGAGCAACGTGCGCCAGGTTCCCTTCGACCTGCAGGCTGCGGGCCTGGAGCTGCTGGTCGTCGATACCCGGGCCCAGCACCAGCTCAACGATGGTCAATATGATAAGCGGCGGGCAACATGCGAGCAGGCCGCACACCTGCTGGGGGTGGCCAACCTGCGCCGGGTGGCAGATCAGGTCAATGGGGCCGCTGATCCTCCATCCGCCCTGGCTGCCCTGCTGGAGCAGCTGCCTGATGAGACCATGCGTCGGCGGGTCCGCCATGTCATCAGCGAGATAGGACGGGTGGACCGCTTCATCGAGGCCTTCGGCAGGAGCGATTATGTCCTGGCCGGCCGCCTGTTCAACGCCTCCCATGATTCCCTGAGGGACGACTACGAGGTCACCTGCCCGGAGTTGGATGAGGCCGTTGACGCGGCACGTCAGGGTGGAGCTTATGGGGCTCGCATGACCGGCGGCGGGTTCGGAGGGTCCATCATCGCCCTGGCTGACGCCGGCAAGGGCTCCGATATTGCCCGTGACATTGCCGAACGATTCGCCTCCAAGGGATTCAAGGCCCCAAGGGCTCTGATTGCTCTGCCCTCCTCTTCGGCCACACGCGAATCCTGAATCAGGCTGCAGACCTCTACGACCCCGCTTCTCCCGGCGCTCCTCTAAGCTGGGGGAGCGGGGTCCCGGTTTTCAGGGGGACCGGTCAAGGGTGAGGTGGATGAGGAGGACGGCCATGGACAAGGCGATCATCACGGTGGTGGGCAAGGATGCCATAGGCATCATCGGCAAGGTCTGCACAGACCTCTCCCAGCAGGGGGTCAATGTGCTGGATATTTCGCAGACGATTCTGGACGGCTTCTTCACCATGATGATGATTGTGGACTGCACCGCCTGCAGGGATGATTTCGATGCGCTGAGCCAGAGGATGGAATCTTTGGGAGAGGATATCGGAGTCTCCATCCGCTGCCAGCGCGAGGAGATTTTCACCAGGATGCACCGGGTCTGAGGAGGCAGCCATGATCACACGCGACGAGGTCCTGGAGACCAACGACATGATTGACCGGGAGCGCCTGGACGTGCGCACCATAACCATGGGCATCAGTCTGCTGGATTGTGTGAGCGGGGATGTGGACATGCTCTGTCGGAACATCCATCGCAAGATCGTCTCCCTGGCCGGCGACCTGGTGTCCACTGGGGACTCAATCGCCCGCGAGTACGGCATTCCCATCGTCAACAAGCGCATCACCGTCACTCCCATATCTCTGGTGGCTGCCGGAGCCTGCCACACCGTGGAGGACTATGTGGCTGTGGCCAAGGTCCTGGACCGCTCGGCCCAGGAGGTCGGGGTCAACCTGATCGGCGGCTATTCGGCCCTGGTCGGTAAGGGCATGACCCCGGCCGAGCGGCTCTTGATCAAGTCCCTGCCCAGGGCACTGAGCCAGACGGAACGGGTCTGTGCCAGCGTCAACGTGGGCTCCACCAGAACGGGCATCGACATGGACGCTGTAGCCCTGATGGGCCGGGTCGTCAAGGCCACTGCCGAGAGCACCGCCGACTCGGACAGCTCCGGCTGCACCAAGCTGGTGGTCTTCTGCAACGCTCCGGACGACAACCCCTTCATGGCCGGCGGTTTCCATGGGGTCAGCCAGGGGTCGGCCGTCATCAACGTGGGGGTCTCCGGACCCGGTGTGGTCAAGACCGCCTTGGAATCAGCCAAGGGAGCCGACTTCGGGCAGCTCTGCGAGACCATCAAGCGCACGGCCTTCAAGATCACCCGGGTGGGGCAGCTGGTGGCCCAGGAGGCCAGCCGTCGCCTGGACGTGCCCTTCGGGATCATCGACCTGTCCCTGGCGCCCACCCCGGCGGTGGGGGACTCGGTGGGCGAAGTCCTGCAGACCATGGGCCTGGAGCAGGTGGGCGCACCGGGGACCACTGCGGCCCTGGCCATCCTCAACGATCAGGTCAAGAAGGGCGGCATCATGGCTTCCAGCTCGGTGGGCGGGCTGTCCGGGGCCTTTATTCCCGTATCCGAGGACGCCGCCATGATCCAGGCTGCGCAAGAGGGGAGCCTGACCCTGGAGAAGCTTGAGGCCATGACCTGCGTCTGTTCGGTGGGGCTGGACATGATTCCCATCCCCGGGGACACTTCCGCGGAATCCATCTCCGGCCTTATCGCCGACGAGGCGGCCATTGGCATGATCAATCAGAAGACCACCGCTGTCCGAGTCATTCCTGTCATCGGCAAGCAGGTGGGCGAATGGGCCGAGTTCGGCGGGCTCATGGGCGGTGGGCCGGTCGTGCCTGTCAATACCCGCTCATGTGCCGACTTCGTCAACCGGGGCGGACACATCCCAGCGCCCATTCACAGTTTCAAGAACTGAGCGCGCTCGCGGGGTTCAGCGGCCGCCTTGGAATCCCAGCTGCCGCCAGGCCTCGTAGATGGCGATGGAGGCGCAGTTGGTCAGGTTCAGGCTGCGCAGGCTGGGCCGCATGGGCAGCCTGACCTGTTCGGCCACATGAGGGCCGGCCATGATGTCCATGGGGTCGGGGATGTCGCCCGGCTCGGGGCCGAACAGGAGGATGTCGTCCGGCCGGTAGTCGACTTCGGTGTAGAGCTTGTCAGCGTGGGCGGTGAAGGCGATGATCCGGCTGTCAGGCATGGAGCGGACCAGGTCGTCGAAGTCCGGGTGCAGGACCACGTGGGCCATGTCGTGGTAGTCCAGGCCGGCCCGGCGCAGCTTGGTGTCTTTGAGGTTGAAGCCTAGGGGCTCTATCAGGTGCAGGATGGTGCCGGTCACGGCGCACAGGCGGATGGCCGAGCCGGTGTTGCCGGGGATCCGCGGCGAGTAATAGCATAGGTGGGGCGTGGAGGTCTTGACCCGGCTGGCCTGATCGGCCTTCATCATGGCATCCACCACGGAGATGGGGTTGCCATGGGCGTCAGTGACCAGCTCGTCGGGACCATAATTCGATTTGCGGTATCCATACTCGTACATGCTTTCGACGGCCTTCGACGGGTCGCCGGACCGCTCCTGCTCCTGCCTGTTCATGAGGCCAACCTACCGTCGCCAAACGACAGACAAGGCGGGGCTGGTCGGCACCATCGGGCAAAATACGGCGGTTGAATGAGGCAGAATCGGATGGTGAAGGGCGGTGTGACCATGGAGAAGGCGGAGACGGCCTTGGCGGAGACTGAACCCATCCGCCTGCGGCTGTTCGACTGGTGGAGCCGATACGCCCGCGACCTGCCCTGGCGCTTTGGGCGGACCACGCCCTGGGGGGTCCTGGTCTCCGAGGTCATGAGCCAGCAGACTCAGATGAGCCGGGTGGTGCCCTACTGGACGGCCTGGATGAAGGTATGGCCGGATGCGGCCTCCCTGGCCGCTGCACCCAAGGCCGAGGTCATCACGGCCTGGGGTCGGCTGGGCTACCCGCGCCGAGCCCTGCGCCTGCAGGAATGCGCGCAGCAGGTGGCCGGCCGGTATGCAGACCGGCTGCCACGGGATTACGACCAGCTGGTGGCCCTGCCTGGCATCGGCGACTACACGGCCAGCGCTGTCATGAGCTTTGCCTATGGCGAGAGGATAGCCGTCATCGACACCAATATCCGCAGGGTGCTCTCCAGGGTCTTTTTGGGGCGTGAATCCACCGGGGGCGCCGCCAGTCGAGAGGAGCGCCAACTGGCCTGGCAGGTCCTGCCTGAGGACGAGGGGCAGGAGGGTGTCAGCGCCGAAGACGGAGGGCGGGAGGATATCGGTGCCCAGAATAGTGGTGCCCAGGAAGATGGTGGCCGTTTGGGACTGGCTGATCCGAAGGTCAGGTCGGCAGCCTGGCGGGAGCCGCCCTCGGCCCGATGGAACCAGGCCGTCATGGAGCTGGGCGCCACGGTCTGCATCGCCCGCAAGCCGGCCTGCGACATCTGCCCTCTGGCCGGCCACTGCCGCTTTATGAAGGCTGGACTGCCCGGTCTGGGCGAAGGCAGGACCAGGCCCCGACAGCGCTTCGCGGGTACCGACCGACAGGTCCGCGGTGCCATCCTTCAGGCCCTGCGGCAGGCTTCGGGCGTGGCCGTCTCAAGGAAGGACCTGAAACCCCTGTGCAACGATGAAATCCGACTTGATCGGTGCATCGCTTCACTGGATGAGGATGGTCTTCTGGAGATCGGCCAGGACGGCAGCCTGAGTCTGCCGCAGTAAAGGCCGCCCTGGCGATTAGACTGGAGAAGTATGGCCAAGCGACGCATGAGCGAGAAGAAGCGGCGGATGTACCGTCGCCGCAGGATCGCGGCCGCCCTGCTGGCGGTGCTCTTCCTATTGGTCTGCGCTGGCCTGGTTTGGGGCGTGGGGGCAGGCATCAGAGCCCTGCGCGGGGGCGATGGGGGCCAGGGAGCCTCGACCAGCGCCCGGCAGGACGCAAAGACCAAATCCAAGGACAAGGACAAGCAGAAGAAGGACGCCGGCAAGAAGCGTTCCTCCGGGGCTCCTGACTGCGACAAGGGGGATCTGGCTCTGGAGCTGGCTGCGCCCGATCCCAGCACTGGGGTCGGCGGGTCCATCGACTTTACGGTGACCATCCGGCACAAGGGAACGGGTTCATGCTTGGTGGACGGTTCCGACGGTGGCCGGGTGCTGGTCATCACCAGCGGTCAGGATACCGTCTGGCGCTCCGATGCCTGCCCGGTGGGGGCGCGCACCCTGCTCATGGCCACAGGAGACAAGGATGTGCAGACCATCACCTGGCATGCCGACAGGAGCCAGGAGAGCTGTCAGCCTGATCAGAAGCTGCCCCGGGTCAAGGCTGGTTCATACCAAGCCAAGCTGGTGCTCAAGGCCGATTCCAAGGTGGTCTCCCAGCCAGTGCCGGTCATGGTCCAATAGCAGCTTTTCCAAGACGACACGCCGATTGCGTCCATGGTTCTTGTCTGCTATAGTTTTGTCCTTGCATGAGGTGTGTCATATAGCGGGCATGCATCATCGAGGAGATGCCCGCGAATAGG
Source organism: Bifidobacterium asteroides (assembly GCF_009683175.1). GTDB lineage: Bacteria > Actinomycetota > Actinomycetes > Actinomycetales > Bifidobacteriaceae > Bombiscardovia > Bombiscardovia asteroides_H. The sequence goes on along the minus strand of NZ_WKKW01000002.1, from coordinate 61,901 downwards.
CATATGGCGGCCATTCGGCATCTCCCTGGGGTAACAGGAATGATCGAGTACGGCGAGCGATAAGGAACGTCCATTTTGGCTGCCAATAAAGCTGTAAGTAGTACCACCGCAACGCAGGCACGCGCTGACGAACACGACATCAAACTGCACAAGGCCACCGATCGTGTCAATTTCGGATCCATCCGCGAACCCATCGAGGTGCCCTACCTCCTGGGCGTGCAGACCGATAGCTTCGACTGGCTGGTCGGCAATGACCGCTGGAAGAAGCGTGTCGAGGAGGATCGGGTCAACGGGACCCATACCGTGGCCCCCGTCTCCGGCCTGGATGAGGTCTTCCAGGAGATCTCACCCATCGAGAACTTCGCGCAGACCATGAGCCTGACCTTCTCCGATCCCTACTTCGAGGAGCCTCGGCACACGGTCCAGGAGTGCAAGGAGAAGGACTACACCTACTCCGCCCCCCTGTACGTGAACGCCGAGTTCGAGAACGGGGACACCGGCGAGATCAAGTCGCAGACCGTCTTCATGGGCGACTTCCCGCTGCAGACCCCCCACGGCACCTTCATCATCGGCGGCTCGGAGCGCGTCATCGTCTCCCAGCTGGTCCGCTCTCCCGGCGTCTACTTCGACCGCACCCAGGACCGCAACTCCGACAAGGAGATCTTCGGGGCCAAGATCATCCCCAGCCGGGGCGCCTGGCTGGAGTTCGAGATCGACAAGCGCGATGTGCTGGGCGTGCGCGTGGACCGCAAGCGCAAGCAGTCCGCCATCGTCTTCCTCATGGCCATCGGCATGACCAAGCCGCAGATCCGCAAGGCCTTCAAGGGCTATCCACTGGTGCTGGACGCCCTGGAGAAGGAGACCATCGAGACCCAGGACGAGGCCCTGACCGACCTCTACCGCAAGATCCGGCCCGCGGACACAGCCTCGCCCGAGGCCGGCCGCAACCTGCTGGATTCCTTCTACTTCAACACCAAGCGCTACGACCTGGCCCGGGTCGGCCGCTACAAGATCAACCGCAAGCTGGGTCTTGAGGCCGACTTCAACGACCGCAGCCTGCATCCCGAGGACATCATCGCCACCCTGAAGTACCTGGTGACCCTGCATGCCGGCGGGCAGACCTTCCCCGGCCGCCGCGACGGCAAGGACATCGAGCTGCGGGTGGACGTGGACGACATCGACCACTTCGGCAACCGCCGCATCCGTCAGGTGGGCGAGCTGATCCAGAACCAGCTGCGCACCGGCCTGAGCCGTATGGAGCGCGTGGTCCGTGAGAGGATGACCACCCAGGACGCGGAGGCCATCACCCCGCAGTCCCTGATCAACATCCGCCCGGTCAATGCCACCATCAAGGAGTTCTTCGGAACCTCCCAGCTGAGCCAGTTCATGGATCAGAACAACCCGCTGGCCGGCGTGACCAACAAGCGTCGTCTCTCGGCCCTGGGCCCCGGCGGCCTGTCCCGCGACCGCGCCTCCATGGAGGTGCGCGATGTGCACCCCTCCCACTACGGACGCATGTGCCCCATCGAGTCCCCTGAAGGCCCCAACATCGGCCTGATCGGCTCCCTGGCAACCTTCGCCCGGGTCAACCCCTTCGGCTTCATCGAGACCCCCTACCGCAAGGTCATCGATGGCCAGGTGACGGATGACGTGGTCTACATGACCGCCGACCAGGAGTCCGAGCACACCATCGCCCAGGCCAACCAGGAGATCGACGAGACCGGACACTTCGTCGAGGACGAGGCCCTGGTGCGTGATGCCGAGGCCGAGGCCAAGGATGTGCCCGTCTCCCAGGTGGACCTGATGGATGTCTCCCCCCGGCAGATGGTTTCGGTGGGCGCCTCCCTGATTCCATTCCTGGAGCACGACGAGGGCCACCGAGCACTGATGGGCACCAACATGCAGCGTCAGGCCGTCCCCCTGGTCAAGTCCGAGCGTCCCCTGGTGGGCACCGGCTCCGAGTGGCGCTCCGCCATCGATTCGGGCGATGTCATCCTGGCCGAGAAGCCGGGCGTGGTCACCTACGTCTCCGCCGACATCATCCGCGTCATGAATGACGACGGCACCCAGTCCTCCTACAAGCTGGCCAAGTTCCAGCGGTCCAACCAGACCACCTGCTACAACCAGGTCCCCCTGATCAAGGACGGGGAGCGGGTCGAGGCCGGCACGGTCCTGGCTGACGGCCCCGCCACCGAGAAGGGCGAGATGGCCCTGGGCAAGAACGTCCTGGTGGCCTTCATGCCTTGGAACGGCTACAACTACGAGGACGCCGTCATCATCTCCCAGCGGCTGGTCCAGGACGACACCCTGAGCTCCATCCACATCGAGGAGTACGAGACCGACGCCCGCGAGACCAAGCTGGGCGCCGAGGAGATCACCCGCGACCTGCCCAACGTGGGCGAGGATGCGGTGGCCAACCTGGACGAGCGCGGCATCATCCGCATCGGCGCCGAGGTCGAGGCCGGGGACATCCTGGTCGGCAAGGTCACCCCCAAGGGAGAGACCGAGCTGACCCCCGAGGAGCGGCTCCTGCGGGCCATCTTCGGTGAGAAGAGCCGCGAGGTGCGCGACACCAGCCTGCGGGTGCCCCACGGCGAGACCGGCACGGTCATCGAGGTCAAGGAGGTCACCCGCGAGGATGCCGAGGAGGACGGCGACGAGCTGCCCAACGGCGTCAACCGGATGATCCGGGTCTACATCGCCCAGCACCGCAAGATCACCCAGGGCGACAAGCTCTCGGGCCGCCACGGCAACAAGGGCGTCATCTCGAGGATCCTTCCCGAGGAGGATATGCCCTTCATGGCCGATGGCACCCCCATCGACATCATGCTCAACCCCTTGGGCGTGCCCTCCCGTATGAACTTGGGACAGGTCCTGGAACTCCACCTAGGATGGATCGCCCACTCCGGCTGGGACATCAGTCTGGATCCCGACCTGGAGGCCGAGTGGAAGAAGCACATCCCGGCAGGTGCCGAGAAGGCCGAGCCCGGCACCGCCGTGGCCACCCCGGTCTTCGACGGCGTGCGTGAGGACGCCCTGAACGGTCTGCTCAAGACCACCCTGCCCAACCGTGACGGCGAGCGCCTGGTGGGCGATGACGGCAAGGCCGTGCTCTACGACGGCCGCACCGGCGAGCCCTTCACCAAGCCCATCTCCGTGGGCTACATGTACATGCTCAAGCTCCACCACCTGGTCGACGACAAGATCCACGCCAGGTCCACCGGACCGTACTCCATGATCACCCAGCAGCCCCTGGGCGGCAAGGCCCAGTTCGGCGGCCAGCGCTTCGGCGAGATGGAGGTCTGGGCCCTGGAGGCCTACGGCGCCGCCTACACCCTGCACGAGATGATGACCACCAAGTCCGACGACGTGGACGGCCGTGTCCGGGCCTATGGAGCCATCGTGCGCGGGGAGAACCTGCCGGCGGCCGGCATCCCCGAATCCTTCAAGGTGCTGCTCAAGGAGATGCAGTCGCTCTCCTTGAACGTTGAGGTGCTCAACGCGGAAGGCAACGTGATCGAGATGAAGGACGAGGACGACGACCCGAGCGCCGCCTCCGACGACCTGGGCTTCAACATCGGCGCCCGCCCGGACGCCGCCGCCAAGGCCGACCAGTCCGCTCCCGAGCCGGAGTACCGCTGAACCACAAGTCACTGGGATGCCCGTCTGAAGGGCATCCCGCCAAGAGGCAAACTTCAGAGCAGTTACAAGATCAGAGACAGGACACAGAGTGCTGGACGTCAATGCATTTGACAAACTGAGAATCGGACTGGCCACGGCCGATGACATCCGCGGCTGGAGCTATGGCGAGGTCAAGAAGCCGGAAACCATCAACTACCGTACCTTGAAGCCTGAGAAGGACGGCCTGTTCGGCGAGCAGATCTTCGGACCCACCCGCGACTGGGAGTGCGCCTGCGGCAAGTACAAGCGCGTGCGCTTCAAGGGGATCGTCTGCGAGCGCTGCGGTGTGGAGGTCACCCGCTCCCGCGTCCGCCGTGAGCGTATGGGCCACATCGAACTGGCCGCCCCCGTCACCCACATCTGGTTCTTCAAGGGCGTGCCCTCCCGGCTGGGATACCTGCTGGACATCGCGCCCAAGGACCTGGAGAAGGTCATCTACTTCGCGGCCTACATGGTCACCAAGGTGGATGAGGAGCAGCGCCACAAGGACCTGCCCGACCTGCAGGACGAGTTCGACAACGAGATCAACCAGCTGGAGAAGAAGCGCGACCTGGAGATCGACAAGCGCGCCAAGAAGCTGGAGGAGGACCTGGCCGAGCTGGAGAAGACCGACGAGGTCAAAGGCTCCATGAAGGCACGTCTGCGCAACGGGGCCGAGCGGGACATGACCGCCATCCGCAAGCGCTACGACGACCAGATCCAGCGGATCACCGCCGTCTTCGACCGCTTCAAGACCCTGAAGCCCGGCGACATGGAGGGTGACGTGGATCTGTGGCGGGAGATGCAGGACCGCTACGGTGACTACTTCGAGGGCTGCATGGGCGCCGAGGCCATCAAGAAGCGCCTGCAGGACTTCGACCTGGAGGCTGCCGCCAAGGAGCTCCGTCACGAGATCGACACCGGCTCCGGCCAGCGCAAGGCCCGTGCCCTGAAGCGGCTGAAGGTGGTCTCCGCCTTCCTGAACACCGGCAACAAGCCCGAGGCCATGGTCCTGGACGTCGTCCCGGTCATTCCGCCCGACCTGCGCCCCATGGTGCAGCTGGACGGCGGCCGCTTCGCCACCTCCGACCTGAACGACCTCTACCGGCGCGTCATCAACCGCAACAACAGGCTCAAGCGCCTGATCGAGCTGGGCGCCCCCGAGATCATGCTCAACAACGAGAAGCGCATGCTCCAGGAGGCTGTGGACTCCCTCTTCGACAACGGCCGTCGTGGCCGTCCCGTCACCGGAGCCTCCAACCGTCCCCTGAAGTCCCTGGCAGATATGCTCAAGGGCAAGCAGGGCCGCTTCCGTCAGAACCTGCTGGGCAAGCGCGTGGATTACTCCGGCCGTTCCGTGATCGTGGTCGGGCCCTCCCTGCGCATGCACCAGTGCGGCCTGCCCAAGCCCATGGCCCTGGAGCTTTTCAAGCCCTTCGTCATCAAGCGGCTGGTCGACCTCAACTACGCGCAGAACATGAAGAGCGCCAAGCGTCTGGTCGACCGCGGCGACCCCGAGGTCTGGGGCGTGCTGGAGGAGGTCATCTCCGAGCACCCCGTCCTGCTCAACCGTGCGCCTACGCTGCACCGTCTGGGCATCCAGGCCTTCGAGCCCATCCTGGTCGAGGGCAAGGCCATCCACCTGCCCCCGCTGGCATGTGCGGCCTTCAACGCCGACTTCGACGGCGACCAGATGGCAGTCCATCTGCCCCTGTCGGCCGAGGCCCAGGCTGAGGCCCGTTCGCTCATGCTGGCCTCCGACAACATCCTCAAGCCCGCCGACGGCCACACGGTCACCATGCCCTCCCAGGACATGATTCTGGGTCTGTACTACCTGACCACCGTGGTTGACGGCGCCAAGGGCCAGGGCCGGATCTTCTCCAGCCTGGCCGAGGCCCGGATGGCCCTGGACCTGGGCGAGATCGACATGCAGGCCAAGATCCTGCTGCGGGTCCCCGCCGACTTCGTCATGCCCAAGGACTGGGAGCCCGGTGACCTCAAGGTCGTCGACCCCGAGCCCGGCAGCCCTGACGTGGTCAAGGAGGAGGTCTTCAAGGACGGCTCCAGGCTCTTCGCCACCAACTACGGGCGGGTCCTGTTCAATCGGACGCTGCCTGTGGACTACCCCTTCATCAACGAGCAGGTACCCAAGGGCAAGCTGTCCGGCATCGTGGACGACATCGCCACCCGATACTCGACCGCACAGGTGGCGGCAACCCTGGATGCCCTGAAGGATCTGGGCTTCACCCGGGCCCAGTGGTCCGGCGTGACCATGGCCTTCTCCGACATCGTGGTGCCGCCCGAGCGCGGCGAGATCGTCAACGAGTACCAGGGGCAGGCCGCCAAGGTCAACTCCCAGTACGACATGGGTCTGCTGACCGACGAGGAGCGCCGTCAGGAGCTGATCAACCTGTGGACCGAATGCACCGACAAGGTGGCTGACGCCATGCAGAAGCACTTCACTCCGGACAACAACGTGAACATCATGGTCCAGTCCGGGGCACGAGGCAACTGGATGCAGATCCGCCAGATTGCCGGTATGCGAGGCCTGGTGGCCAACCCCAAGGGCGAGATCATTCCTCGACCGGTCAAGTCCAACTACCACGACGGTCTGTCGGTGCTGGAGTACTTCATCTCCCAGCACGGTGCCCGCAAGGGTCTGGCCGACACCGCACTGCGTACCGCCGAGTCGGGCTACCTGACCCGTCGTCTGGTCGATGTCTCCCAGGACGTGATCGTGCGCGAGGAGGACTGCGGCACCATGCGCGGTCTGACCATGAAGGTGGCCGAGCGCGACGAGCAGGGCAACCTGGTCCTGGTCAAGGCCGCCGACGGCGGACCCTACTCCAGGCTCCTGGCCGCCGACGTCATCGACCCCAAGGATGGCAAGACCGTGCTCTACAAGCGCGGCGACGCACTGTCCATGGATGTGCTGCGCGACATGGTCGCCCACGGCGTGGAGGAGGTCAAGGCCCGTTCGGTCCTGACCTGCGAGTCCACCCGCGGGGTGTGCGCCAAGTGCTACGGCTGGTCCCTGGCCACCAACAAGCTGGTGGACGTCGGCGAGGCCGTGGGCATTGTGGCCGCCCAGTCCATCGGCGAGCCCGGTACCCAGCTGACGCTGCGTTCCTTCCACTCCGGCGGCGTGGCTTCGGCCTCCGACATCACCCAGGGTCTTCCCCGTGTCACCGAGCTCTTCGAGGCCCGTACCCCCAAGGGCGAGGCTCCCATCGCGGAGTTCCCCGGCACCGTCAAGGTGGAGGACACCGACCGCGGCCGTCAGGTGACCCTGACCCCCGACGACACCTCCGTGGAGGCGCTGACCTACCCGGTCACCCGCCGTGCACCCATGATGGTCAAGGATGGACAGCACGTCGAGGCCGGCACCCAGCTGATCGAGGGCTCCGTGGATCCCAAGAAGATCCTGCGCATCCTCGGCCCGCGCGCCGCCCAGGTGAACATCGTCAACGAGGTGCACACGGTCTATCGCTCCCAGGGCGTGGACATCCACGACAAGCACATCGAGGTCATCGTCCACCAGATGCTCCGCCGCGTGACGGTCATCGACTCGGGCGACACGGATCTGCTGCCTGGCGAGCTGGTTGACCAGGCCAAGTTCAAGGCCGCCAACATGAAGGCCGTCAAGGCCGGAGGCAAGCCGGCCGCGGGACGCCCCGAGCTCATGGGCATCACCAAGGCCTCCCTGGCCACCGACTCCTGGCTGTCGGCCGCCTCCTTCCAGGAGACGACCCGCGTGCTCACCGAGGCCGCCCTGAACCAGAAGGTCGACGACCTGAAGGGCCTCAAGGAGAACGTGATCATCGGCAAGCTGATTCCCGCAGGCACCGGTCTGGCCAGGTACCGCAACGCCACCGTGGAGCCCGACAAGGCCATCCGCGACACCATCTACCCCAACTTCGGTCTGGGTGGCGGCGACGTGGATCTGAGCGACGCCGACCTGAACGATGTGGACTTCTCCAACATCGACTTCGGAGACCTGAAGCTGGGCGACGACTTCAACCCGGACGACTTCCTCAACGACCAGGGCGGCCAGAGCCATCTGGACACCCCCAATGTGCAGGATCCGTCGGCTGAGGCCGGCGATCAGACGGCTGCCACGGGCACGGGATCCTCGGATGCCGCCAATGGCAGTGACTCCGATCAGAAGCCGTCCCAGCAGCCTGGTTCTGCCACCTTCTCCTCCTCGGAGGACCAGCACTCCAACCAGTGAGCGCATGGACGACCAGTAGCCGCAGATCCGCTTGGGCCGGATAACCCGGACCGGCGGATTCGGCTACAGGATATGTGATAAAGAATGAGGGCCCATGCGATCTTAGTGATCGCCCGGGCCCTCATTTTGTTTTCCCGCTGTCCGGGTTCTCGGCGGACGGGTCAGCGCAGGTGCCTAGGGGAAAGCAGGGTGCGCCAACGTCGGGTTCGCGGCAGGGATGCCAGGATGGCGGATCGAAGCTTGTCCACCAGTTGCCAGCAATCCTCGGCCTCCTGTTCATCTGAAGGGTTCTGGTCGAACGAGGCCTGATCGGCCATACTGCGCAGTCGATCCAGATCCCCGCGCAGTCCGGACGACGAGGACCCTGGGGGGTCCGTCAGCAGGGTCTGGGCGATCAGAGCCGCCTGTTCGCTGCGGGTGCCATCCAGGGACAAGCCGGTCTGCCTGCCCAGGTTGCCGATCTGTCGCCAGCCGGCACGGATACGTGTCTTCGGATCGCCGTTCGACCGGGCCCGTCGACGCAGCCAGGACTTGACGGCCAGCAGGAGCAAAACCAGCAGAGCAGGCAGCCAGAGTGGCGCTGTCCAGAGCGTCACTCTGGCTACCAAGGGTCCGTACCGCTTCCAGAAGGAGGGTGAAGACTGCCGGGATGCCTCCTGGCCGCCAACGGTGGTTCTGCCTTGGGTAGCTCTGTCGTCACGAGGAGGATCGACCAGCGGGGGCGGCGGCTGGCGGACCAGGGTCCGCGGATCGGGCGGTGTGGAGTCCAGGGACTTGTCCGGGGTCTTGGTCTCCGGTGGCGTGGGGTAGAAGGGGACCCACCCGAGTCCCTTGAGATTGATCTCCACCCAGGCCTGGGCATCGCGTCCTGTGAAGTCGATTCGGGTGCTCCCGTCCGCCTGAGTCCTGGTCCGTGCCCGGGTGATGGAGCCGTCGCGATTCTTGGGCAGGAATCCCAGGACCACTCGGGATGGCAGACCCATCTGCCTGGCCAGGAGGGCCATGGCCGAGGCGTATTGTTCGCTGTCGCCCACCATGGCCTGGCCCTGCAGGAGCTGATTGATTCGATAGTCGCCATGACCGGAGGGCGAGGGATAGTCGCCGGCCAGACCATGGGAGAACCATCCCTCCTGGTGCAGCCGTTCCTCGATGGCCAGCGCCCTGGCGCCGCCGCGCGCCTGCATGGAGGTCATGGAGGCAGCCGCCTTGGGCAGGCTCTCGGGCGCATCCGCCAGGGGAGGCACCTGTGCATCTCCTGGATTGCTGTCGGCTATGCGACGGGCTACGGGTCGGTCTTCGGCCACGCCGTGCACCGTATAGCTGGCTCCGGCCTGCAGGGCCTGATTGGTCAGTACGGTGTCTGTGGCCTTGTTGAAGTAGAGGTCCTTCCGTTGTAGGCCCTGATCTGTATCGATGCCGTTGACTTGTCCGGCGGAAGGCAGCCAGGCGTGGTCGAATCCCTCCCGAATCAGAAAGGTCGCGGTAAAAGGCTGTCCGGCCTGTTCGCCGTTTTTGGCCTTGCTCTGCTGGGTTTCTGTGCGGATCTGGGCACCGATGCGCCGGTAGTCGGCGGCTCCAGCGCCTGATGAGTCGGACAGGTTCCAGACCTTGCCGTCATAACGGTCCATGACGGCCATTCGGACCGGCGTGCAGGCGGGCAGGTTGCGGACCGTGACCAGGGTATCGTCGCGGTGACGCTTGATATAGGCGCGGTAATCGCTCAAGGGGCTGGTGAACTGGTAGGGGTCCATGGGGGGCTGATAGTGGTCTCGGATGACCAGCCGGGTCGGGGCGGGCAGGATTCCAGCGGAGAAAATCAGTCCGGCTGTCAATGCCAGGGTCAGAAGCGTGGATGCGAGTCCTTGCAGGCGCAGCAGACCCAGTCCGCTGGCGCACCAGATCAGCAGGAGCAGCCATAGGATGCCGCCCGTCAACGCCGGGTGGAGGCCTCTGCTGGTGCCTAGGACGGCTGACACAGCCATGGTGGCCAGGATGGGCAAGGTGGCTGCCAGGACGGCCACGGGGTGCGCCGGCTGTCCCAGGTTGCGACCCAGGCCATGGCGGGCCAGCAGCACGGCCAGATAAGAGGTCCAGAGCGTCAGCGTCCATAGGGCCATCAGTCCGCCGGCTTCCTGGCCAAGTGGCGGGTCGATGGCTGCCAGTGTCTTGAACGCGCCGAAGGTGGCGGACCACCCTTGTGCCAGGGTTGTCCAGGTGGGCAGGACGTGTGCCAGAGTGGTCCCGTTCAGTGCGAAGATAGGACCCAGCAGGAATTGGGCCGCAATCAGCAGCAGAGGTTGCAGGAGGGCTGTGGCAATACCACGGCGGGGGAGCAAGGCAATCATCAGTCCGACCAGGCAGGCTACGGCTCCCACTGTCAGCCAGAGGGGCAGGCTGCCGTAGACCGGAAGCAACTGCAGTCCGGCCAGCAGATCGAGGGGGGCAAGTGCAGCGATCAGAATGATAGGGGAGCGGCGCCTGGTGGGGTCGACAGTGGATTGCAGACCTGCCCGGTCAATCAGGCGTATGGGCTCCCTCTGGACTTGGTCCATCCATGATGCAGATGTGCTCATGGCTGGTTCTCCAAGAGGATGGGAAGGTCCTGCAGGCTGCCCAAAACGGCGTTGACAAGGCCCGGCTGCGTCTGCAGACTTGGATTGGCATCCAGGTCAGCAGCCAGCAGCATGACCGGGGAGGAGCTCTGGGCAGATTCACCCGCCAGGGCTGAGGCCTGGTCGTCGCCCAGCGAACCGGTTACCAGAATGGTCAGGCTGGTTCGTTCGGGAGCGTCAGCCAGGTCTGGTTTGTCGTAGCTGTCCTGGCTGGGGCGGATGGCACTGCAGGCATCCAGAAAGCTTCGGGGATCCTCCGTGGGCAGGATGGTTCCATGGGCATCGGAATCGTCGGATACCGGGGCCACCGCTTGCAGCCGACGGCCATCAAGCAGGCATCGGCAGCCCAGGGAGGCGTAGATTTCAACTGCCAGCTCGAACTCATCCGCATTCCGGTATGAGGTGGCCTTGCCGTCCAAAATCAGTTCGGTCCTGGTGCGCAGGGTGGGCTCGTACTGGCGGACCATCAGGGTGCCGGTCCGGGCGGTGGACAGCCAGTGGACCCGTTTCATGTCGTCGCCCGGAGCATAGGGGCGCAGGGCGTGGAATTCCAGGTCGTCGTCGACAATGCCCGGGCCGGGATCCCCCTCCAGGTCGCGTTCCAGTCCGGCTTCAAGTGGCGGCAGGGCCACCGTGCGGGGATGGATGTAGAGTTTTCGGGCGCCAGTCAGGATTCGGCGGCGGCGGATGAGTCCCAGCGGATCCCCGGCCTCCATGGTCACCGGGCCCAGGTCAATCACGCCACGGGACCTGGCTTCCAGCTTCAAGCGGATCTGGTGACTCTGGCCGGGAGCCAGGGCTGGCAGCGGCGCCATGATGGTTCCTTGGCCCAGGGTCAGACCGATTCGGCCGCGGCGGGTGGAACGGCTGCCCGGATTGGTTAGAACCAGGACCAGCTCAGCCTGGCCGCCCACCTCCAGACGGCCCTGGTCCAGACTCGTTTCAGCGCTACAGGACAGGTTGCCCAGGCTCATCAGCAATCCCAGCAACAGCATGCCCACGCCCAGCAAAGTGCCCGCCAGCAGTTCACGCCAGCCTGTAGGGACGAAGGCCAGAGCGCACAGGAGTGCGGCCAGAGCCATGGCCCGGCCCAGGGCAGTGACGGACTGCCACAGGTCAGCGGCCCGGGATCGCAGGCCCTGTCTGGATCCTGTCGAGGATACCGGTCTTGCCTCCGTGGCAGGTCGGCGGGCGAAGGCGGTCATGGCTCACTGCTCTCCTGTGGGGACGGGGACCTTGGACAGGACTTCGGCCAGCGCCTGGTGTTCGTCCATGCCCGCCAGCCTGCTCTGGGCGGTCAGGAGCAGCCGGTGGGCCAGGATGGGGTCGACCAGGTCCTTGACATCGTCGGGGATCACGTAGTCGCGGCCCTGGGCGCAGGCCCGGATCCTGGCGCAACGGACCAGAGCAAGTCCGCCTCTGATGGAGGAGCCGACCCGGATGGCGGGGCTGTGCCGTGTGGCTTCGATGATGTGGATGACGTATTCCATGATGGAGGAATCACAGAAGACCTTGGAGGCGCAGGCGGCCATGGCCTCCACCTGGCTGGCATCGACCACCGGTTCGACCAGGCCGGCCCGGTCACGGATGTCGGCTTCTTGAAGGATGCGCAGACTGGCATCATGCCCCGGTGCCCCAAGCGAGGTGCGGATCAGAAAGCGGTCCATCTGAGCCTCGGGCAGGGCGTAGGTGCCCAGCTGCTCGATGGGATTCTGGGTGGCCATAACCATGAATGGCCGGGGTAGGCGGTAGGTGCGCCCATCCACGGTCACCTGGCCTTCCTCCATGACCTCCAGCAGGGCCGATTGGGTCTTGGGGGAGGCTCTGTTGATCTCGTCAGCCAGAACCAGAGAGGCGAAGACCGGACCGGGCCGGAAGGAGAATCGTCCTTGAGACTGGTCGTAGAAGGTCACGCCCAGCAGATCGGAGGGCAGCAGGTCGGGGGTGAACTGGATCCGCTTGCAGTCCACGGCGATTGAGGCGGCCAGTGCCCGTGACAGCTGGGTCTTGCCGGTGCCCGGATTGTCCTCCAGGAGCACATGGCCTCCTGCGATCAGGGCGGTGACGCACAGGGCGATGGTCTCCTCCTTGCCCAGCACCGCCTGGCCGACATTGTCGACTATGGAGCGGAAGAGGCTGGCGAAGGTCGATACATCCACGGCGGCTTGGCTGCGGTCCACTGCCTGGCTGCTGCCTCCTGCTTGGCCTGATCGTCTCTTCCGCCTGGCCTCTTCTGCCTGATTTCCTGCTTCGGTGAAAGACCGTTGGTTCTGGTTCTGACCGGTCTTTTCTGCTCCCCTGGGTTCGTCGGTCCTGACTTCGTATCTGGGAGCCGAGGTCCGCTCCAGTTGGGGGTGTCGGGACTGATCGGTGACATCGACGAGGTCGGGCCTGGCAGGAGTCGATGAGGACCGGGTGAACAGGTCACGGACCGGCTGGCGGACGGGGATGGTCCCGTCTTCCACCATGGTGCGGTCCGATGGGACGGATTCCGCCTCGGACTCCTGAGTCCTTTCCTGCCTGGCAGCCACAGGGATGCGGGCGGGCCGGGTCCGATCGTCGTTCGCCGCCTGGGAGGATTCCTGCTGACCCAGACCGGCCATGAGGGCCTGACGCTGTCGCTTCAGTACATCCAGTCGGTCGGCAGGGATCCGTCGGCCTTCGCTGCCTGCTTCGCGGGCGGCCTTGGGGGTACTCCTCCTGGTCGCGTCATCGGGGATGGTGCCGTCCTGCTGGATGGGTTCCTGTGCGTTTCGTTCATCCATGGTCATTCATCCTTGTCTGCTGAGGGGACCCCTGACGGATTAAGTGTCTTGTCGCTTGGCTTGTCGGCATCCTTGGGCAGGGTCAGCTCCTTGGTGGCGGCGGGCGAATGGCCTTCGGACCCCACCCCACGGATGCGGGCGACCGCCCGGAAGTTCAGCTTGGCGCCCGGTTTGGTTGACCCGGCGGGCAGGGTGATGACTTCACTGACCTCCGGCTGGTTGCAGGGCAGGGTCCAGGAAGCCTTGTCTGTGTCGAGGCCATCGATGCTCACCTGGATATCTGCGCAGGGTCGGCCGTGTTCGGCACCGGGGTTCAGGACCAGCTTGACCCGGTCCTTGCCCTGGTACTCCAAAGTCTGGAATGCAGGCGGATCCGGATGCGACCAGGTGGCTCCGGAGGCTGAGGCCACAGGTCCTGATCCGGCCATATTGGCGGGGGTCACGCTCACTGTGCAGGTGCCTCCTGCCTCGTCATGGTCCACGTCGAAGACCGCCTTGGTGGCGGTGGCCGACCGCCATCGCGGCGAACCGCAGCCGGAACCATCGGCGTGGACCGTATAGCCCTGGATGGGTGAGCCATGATTCTCCGGCGGACGCCAGGTGACGGTCAGGGTTTCCTTGCTGCCGCCGTCCACGGTCAATGCCTGCACGTCTCCGGGAAGCGCATCAGGTCTGGCTGCCGCCGGCGAGGAGGCGGGGGACCAGCCGACCTGGTTGTGGGCTTGGACTGTGAATGAGTAGTCATGGCCGTTGGCCAGCCCGTCGACCCGGCAGGTGACGGCATTGCCGCAGGAGCGTTGTCCGGAGCCTGCCGATGAGGTGTAGGTGACCCGGTACTCGTCCACCGGACTGCCGTTGACTGCGCCCGGCTCCCAGGTCAGGAGAACTGTTCCGTCGCCTGCCTGGGCGGCGCCTGCCAGCATTCTGGGGGCCTGCGGGCGGTCGATGATGCCCACGGTGATGGTGACGCTGACCCGGCGTCCCGGATCCCGGCTGCCATCCTCGATCGTGGCCAGAATGGTGTTGGTGGAGGCGCCGATGTCGCGATCGGCTTTGATGGCAATCCTTCCGTCGCCCAGGCTGGTGGCTGTCAGTCGTGAGGTGTCGTCGCTGACCAGGCCGACCAAGCGTAGCGGAGTGTCAGGGAAGGGGTTGAGGGCGCCGTCGAACAGGTCCAGTTCCAGACTCTGCCCGGCCTTGAGCCCTAGCTGACGCGAGGGGACCGAAGCCAGGGGTCGGGTGGTGGCGACGATGCGGAAGACCAGGACCGTATGCACATCGCCGGAGGAACTGGTGATGGTCACCGGCAGTGTGGCCTTGGTGCCGGGCGTCGCGGTCTTGTCGGCGGCTACGTTCAGTTGGCCCCGAGGACTCAGCTTGGCACGGATCGGCCCCTGTGGGTCCCCGGAGGAGAAGGTGCTTTCGGCCGGGTCGCTTCCCTGGGGCCAGCGGGTCATGGCGGTCAGGGAGATGGTCTGTGCCGGCTCCCCGGCCACCAGATCGATGACCGGTGCAGAAAGGACCGGCGGGGAGGCTCTGCCGCCTACCACGGTGATGGGCAGGGTCAGTACCGACTCGTTGACGATGGCCTGGCCCCCTGGATCCCCGTCACGGACTGCAAAGGTCAGCGAGGCTGGGCCGGCATAGTCCTTGGCGGCGGTGAACCTCAGGGTGTGCTCGTCCACGTAGGGGTCGGATCCGTCGGACTTGGTGGCCGAGACTGACTGGCGGGAGGCGATCCGTGCGGTCTTGCCCGCACCCACCCTGACCTGGTCGGCGATGTCGATGGTGATGCTCTGTCCAGCCCGCACTTTGAGGGCCGGAGCGCGAGGTCTCAGGACCGGGGGGAATACCCCATAGGCGGGGACCTTCACAAAAGCCATTGAAGTGATCTTGTACCGGGTGTTGGTCACGGTGTAGGGCACCGCCCTGGCCTGGTCGGTCAGATCGATGACCAGCTTGGTGGAGCCGGCTTCGCCCACGATCCTGGCATGGGCACGGGCGCTGGGATGAATCCCAAGGCGCAGGTCATCGAGGGTGCCGGATGGGTTGCTGATGGAGTCGGCCAGATCGACCTCCACACTGCGCTTGTCCACCGTGTCCTCGGGAGCAACCTGGTAATCCTGGGCTATGGGCGGCTGGATGGGGGCCTGGGGATCCGAGACCACGGTCAGTGTGGCCTGGTCGCTCAGCCCTGCCCGGTTGCGTGCCTTGTAGACCAGATAGGAGGTCCCTGGCTGCGAAGGAGCAGTCAGCCGGATCATGTCGACCTCTACGCCGGCCTGGTCCAGGCCCTGGCGCTCCATGTGGGGGTCCAGGCTCAAGGGGTCGTCGTCCCCGGAGATGTCATTGAGCAGGACCGGCACGTCGGCCACGGTCCCAGGCCGCAGCCTGACCTTATCGTCCCGGGCGAAGACCCCGGTCATCGACGAGTCGGAAAAGACGCCGATGCGGACGCGCGCCTGGGCACGCTGCCCCACCCAGTCCTCCACGGCGTAGGTGAACTCGTCGGTGCCGTGCGAGTCGGGATAGGCCTCATAGATCAGGTAGTCGGCCCCGGCTTTGACAATCCTTCCCAGCCTGGGCGCCTGGTTGCCCAAGCCGGACAGGGTGTCACAGTCTCCATCCGGATCGATGCCGGTCAGCGGGACGGGGATGCGTACCTTGGTCCCGGCAGCTACCTGGGCCCGCAGGTCCTTGGGAGTGGGTGCGGGCTTGCTGGCAGGGTCGGAGGCATGCACCCGGAAGGTGATGGTGCCAGAGGCTGCGTTGCCCAGATCATCCCTGACCGTATAGGTGACCGGGAAGTCCCCGGTGCGCTCGCTGGCCTGATACCTGACCGTATCCCCGGATACGAAGGTCAGACCCGCAAAGGTCCGCTGGTCCGTGGTCAGCTGCTGGTCCAGGTTGACGCTGGTCCCGTCAGCGTGGGTGACCCTGTCCATGACCGGAACCGTGACCAGGCCCGATGATCGGACCCCAACCGTCAGATTCGGGGCCTTGGGCGCCGAGGCCGCCCTGCTCAAGGAGGGGGGCTGTAGGACGATGGTCCCCTGAGCGCTGCCTTCGGCGTTGGCGACCGTGTAGGCGATGCTCAGCGGGCGTGTGGGAATTTTTCTGGCTGACAGATAGACTCGACGGTGGTCCACGATGCCGACCTTGATGCCGGAGTCCGGGTCCACGCGCACATCGGTCAGCGCCAGCACTCCGCCCATGGGATCCAGATCGTTGTCGAGCGGATCGACGATGGCGGTCTGGTCGGCCCCCAGCAGGGCCACGTCGTTGACGGGTACCGGCGGCGCGGATCCGCCCTGGTCGTGTTCCACCTCCAGCCTGACCAGCCCCTGGGTCTCCTGGTCGCCCTGGGCCACCCGGTAGGGCACATAATAGGTGCCCGGGTTGGCGACGGTGGCGGTGAAGGAAAGGCTCTCGGCGTTGACCTCCACCTGGATTCCATCAGTCTTGTCGACCCGGACCAGGCGGAGGGGCTGAGCGGCATTGGCATGTGCGCTCCTGCTCAGGTCCACGGTCACCTCTCGGCCGGGAGTGGCCTGGCGGATGACCGGATCAACCAGTGGGGCCAGGGTGTTGACGGGTCTGACGGTGAAGTAGATGAGTCCCTGGCCGCTCATGAGTCCGTCCGAAACGGTGACTTTGACAGCCAACCGACCGGATGTGGCCGACCCAGCACTCATGGTCAGCTGCCCATCAGCTCTGGTGGAAAGGGATATTCGATCGGAGTTGACGGATTCGGCACCGACCAGTGTCAGCGGGTCTCCGTCAGGATCCTCGAAGCCGGCCAGAGCGTTGACGGTTGTCGTGGCGCCCTGCTCCACCTCATACTCGGGAGGGGTATCGTTCTGGACCGGTGCTTGGTCACTTCGGTCCATCTTGGCCGGGGCGATGTTCAGGTCGATGCCAGCCGAGGAGACCTGGCCGCGACCGTCGGTGATGGAGTAGTTGATTCGGGCCCGGCCGACAGGTGCGTCGCTGGCATCCACCTGTAGGTAACGGCCGTTCATGACCGGGGTCAGGCGCAGATTGCCCTGCGAGCTGCGCGCATCCTCGATTCGCAGAACCGAACAGTCGGTCTGACGATCGTTGCGAAGGAGGTCCAGCAGGGCTCTGGAACCGGCCCGAATGCCCAGACTGTCGTCCTCGGCCTGGATGGGTTGGGATCCTGAGCGACAGGTGGCAGCGAACCGCTGGCGGTTGTCGGCCGAGTCCTGGCGCTGATCGGTTTTGTCTGTGTGCTTGACCTCCATGGTTTGCCACTGCGGCCGGATCACCTTGGTGGAGGATTGCGGGTTCCAAACATCGCCAGTCAGCACGTCGTTGAGGATGACCCTCCGGTGGTTGGCCCGGAAGACCAGGTCCGAGGTGGGGCTGATGGCTTCCAGGGTGGTGGGGCGGGGCTGGGGTGACCGGACCTTGGGCCCGGCCGTTCCTGTTGCGCACAGGCGTAGGAAATTGCTTCCCGAGGAGGCCCAGGCCGTCCAAAGGCATCCGCCGGAGGAGACCGGCTGGGCGGGTTGGCCGCTGCCGCCGGTGCGTACGGTCTCGACCTGATTGCGCGGATGGTCCAGATCAACCAGGTGGACGCTTTCCTGATCGGTCAGACCCACCCAGGGTCCCTGACGGTCCATGTCCACAGGAGTGGACTGGAGCTGCAGGTCTCCCCGGTGCGGTATCCGGACGGATCCCTGGGGCCAGTAAAGCCGATTGCCAGCCAGGAGGACGGGTCTTCCACCGATGACGCTGAATGCAGTGGCCCGAACGGGGACGTGATCCGTCAGGGAGTCCAGCTCACGGTGGGCCCGGGAGTCCGGTCCGTCGATTTTCAGCACGACCCCGTCCGAGGGCCGGTAGGCGTAGACGGTTCCGGAGGCATCCACGGTGACGGCGGCCCCGGAGCCCAGGGTCAGCACAGGGTCGCGGCGTTGCGGGTCCATATCTCCCGGAGAAGTGGCCTGACCCACCCAGACCTTGCCGGTCCGCGCCTGGAAGAGGACCAGAGTGGGCCCGTTGACCATCCGCTGGACCCTGGCATCCGATCGGGTGGTGTCTCCCAGTGTGGCGGTGGAGGCCGCTATGGGAGCCATGCCTCCTTCACGGCCCAGGATGACCGCGTATCCGCTCTGGGCCAGGTCGAAGTGGTCCGTGCCTGTCGACAGGGCCACGTCCGCCTCGCCGATGTCGGGCTTGAACCGGGCGACCTTGCGCTCGTTCTCGGAGGTGATCCAGATGCTGCCGTCATCCACCTGAACGGCACGGCGGTCCACTCCATGCATGAACAAGGCGCCTAATATGAGCAGGACCAGAGCCGTCAGCGTGACGGCCAGGATGGTGGCAGGGTTCTTGGCGCGGACGGCAAGAGCATGCCGCAGACGCAGCCTGGCCCGGCGCATGCGCAGGAAGCGTCCCTGCAAGTCCATAATCCCCTGGGTTCCTTTCCTGTTCTGCCGCACAGGCCAAGATGTCTGACCTATACCTTCCTTTACCTTTTGCCTTTGTTTTTAATTAGTCCCGGACCGCCGTCGATGCCCTCTCTGAGGACTGATTTTAGCTGGTTTGCCGGGTCTTGGCGGTCTGTGAAAGTCGGGGTGGTCGAATGTGAAAATCCATCCACCGGGCTCATTGAACGGCGCAGATGATGGTGGGTTCCTGGGACATGCTCCTGTCGGCCCGCACCAGGGTGACACTGATGCAGGTCTGGCCCCCCTGCGGACTGTCGATGCGGGCGGTCGGCTGTCGGGTCTGCACGCTGCGGCCACGGTCTCCGGCGCCGCCCTGGTCCAGGGGATGCCAAACATAGGTGTCTCCTGGTTTGGGATCGGGATTGGCCCAGGTGAAAACAGCCGTGGTGCCCTGGTAGTGGCCTTGACCCTGGGTGGGCGAGGGAACCGGCCCCTCCTGCAGATCCTGGGGGTCACTCGAATCCGTCGGGTCCGGGGACTGAGCCTGTCGGGATTGGGCCTGGGAGGAACCTGTAGTAGTCGGCCGTGAACCACGCTCGGATCTGTTTGGCAGGCCGACAACCAGGGCCCAGACCAGTACCAGGGCCAGGATGACAGCGAGGATCAGTCCCAAAAGGACCACACGGCAGCGGCCGCCCAAAAACCGCTTGGCCTGGCTGCCTTCATAGTCGGCGAACGCATCCCTGTCTGGGCGCAGACGTGGTTGGGAGCTGGCCCGTGCACCAGCCCAGGGGTGGCCGGATTCCTTATTCTCTGGTCGCTTTCCCCCTCGGCCTGCAATGGGTCGGCCAGCAATGTCTCCTGTCCGGGAGTGTGAACGTACATCCTCCGTGGGGTAGGGGCCGATTCCCTCGCCGATGAAGGGCGTTGCATGGCCGTAGAGTTCTTGTTGGACCTCCTGGAGGGCCCGCCCGAACTCCAGCGCCGAGTAATAGCGGTCGTCTCGGTCATGGGCCATGGCCTTCTCCAGGACGGCGGCCAGCGTGGGGGAGGCCTCGCCCATGTGCAGAACCGGGGTTTCCGCTGTCAGGATCAGCCGGGTCAGGTCATCCTCATCCCGGGCCCGGTAAGCGTATTCGTAGGGGGAGCGGCCGGCCAGCATGCCGAAGAGCGAGGCTCCCAGGGAGTAGATGTCGCTTGCCTCCGACCCTCCCGAGCGGTTCGCCAGGACCTCCGGGGCCGCCCAGGGTATGGAAAGTCCGCCGGCCCGTTCGCTTCCATAGATGCCCGAGGAGATGCCGAAGTCGGCCAGGACGGGCAGACCCTGGTCTGTGATCAGAAAGTTGCTGGGTTTGACGTCCCGGTGCAGGATTCCGCGCTCATGGGCGCAGCAGAGTGCCGAGGCCATGCGCACACCCAGGTCCAGCACGCCTTCCTGGTCCATGCCCCCGTGAAGCATGATGGTCTTGCAGCTGCCGCCCGGAGCGTATTCGAGCACCAGGCAATCCCGTCCGTCATCGCTGACCAGCGCCTGGTAGATGCTCAGGATGCAGGGGTGGGTGGAGAGCTTGGCCAGGGTCTTGGCCTCCCGCAGAAAGATCTGATGGGTCTGCTGGTCCATGCTGCCTTGGAGGGCCACCTTGACCGCTACGGGTCGGTTGAGCCCTTCCTGCTCGTACAGGTAGACGGCGGCGGTGCCTCCCAGATCCAAGGGGCGCATAAGCCGCAGCCCGGGCAGCGTTGGCGCCTGGTCCATGGATGGGACCGCACCCGGGTGCCGGGCCTGGGAACCATTCTGCTGCAAGGGACATCACCTCCCAAGGACTGCCTGACAACTGCTATCCACGATAACAGCACGCCGCTCCCGATCGGTCATCCTTTCAACCGCCCAAGGACGGTCCCGGACCAGCGGCTTCCGAGGCCTGCGGATGGACC
The DNA here is from genome assembly GCF_009683175.1 of Bifidobacterium asteroides. GTDB lineage: Bacteria > Actinomycetota > Actinomycetes > Actinomycetales > Bifidobacteriaceae > Bombiscardovia > Bombiscardovia asteroides_H. Next base: position 41,281 of record NZ_WKKW01000002.1, on the reverse strand, counting down.
ATGCCGGACCCTATTCTTGTAGCTATGAGCAAGCAGCCACCGGTGGATCCGCAAGAGGCCATGGAACCGGTCCGCGCCCTTATCGGCGATCGGCTCCGGAACGGGGAGGGTCGGCCCACCCGTGCCCTGGTGGTGGCTGGTCCTCCCCGCAGCGGCAAGACCAGGCTGGCTACCCGGGCCCTGCTGGCCGGCACGGAACGGTTCGGCGACGGTGCCAGCATGGCCGTATCAGGTAGGACCGCAGCCGACCAGGTCAGCCGCCAGGTCATTCTTGAGCGGGGCAGGTCCGACCGTACCCGGCCTGTGGGCACCCTGCAGGCCCTGGCCTTCCGTCTGCTGACACGGTCCCGGTTGGCCCAGGGAGGCCGCGATCCGCTTCTGCCCAGGCTGCTCAACGGCGCCGAGGAGGATGCCCTGCTCAGGCAGGTCATGACCGTCCACCTGGAGCACGTCCAGGCCGGGGACGACTGCGCGGTCTGCCGACTCCTGGAACGCTACTTTCGCAACGGGGCGGGCTGGTCCTCCGTCCTGGTCGGCGACGGACAGGGACGGGTCGTAGGGGTCGCCGACAGGTTCATCGCCCAGCTACGGGACATGTTCGCCCGCATGACGGAATTGGGCCTGGACAGGGGGGACCGGGACCAGCTTCTGGACACCCTGGCCATACAGCCCATGGACCCCGACCGCCGCGATCGGCTAGGCCTGCAGTGGCGGCTGGCCTTCGCCTTGGAGGACGAATACCGCCAGAGCATCACCGAGAGCTACCCGGATGAATTCCGTCTGGACCCCTCCAAGCTCATGGTCGAAGCCTCCCGCAGCCTGGATGGACTGGCTGATGACGACCTGCCCGACCTGTTGGTCGTGGACGATTGGCAGGACGTCACCCTGGCCGGGATGGGCCTGCTGCAGGGGTTGAACCGGGCCGGTTGCCGACTTCTTCTGGTGGGCAATCCCGACCAGTCGGTCCAGTCCTTCCGTGGCTCCTATCCGGAATTTCTGGCCACTCGTCTGACGACCCTGGCCAAGCCTGTGCCAGGTGACGCCGCCCCCCTTCTGGCCCAGGACTTCGCCTGCCTGGGCGCCGCCACCCTGACCCTGAAACCCCGGAGGATGGTGGTTCCGAAAGCAGTCGAAGAACATACCGAAGGCCGCCAGGGTTCAGATTCGGCGGCTCCGGGTTCCTACGCCGACCTGGTGGCTGCCAGGGTCAGCCTGGGCATCGCCGGGGTTGAGGAGGACGATACCCCCCTGCCTGCCAGACCCGGCAAGCTGCCCGCCTGGCCCGGCGCCGGACCGGTGGCGCCTCTGACCGACGGCGACAGTCTTATCCGCGACGGCAGCGTGCAGACCAGGCTCTTCCGTACCCCCGACCAGGAGGATGACGACCTGGTCTGGCAGATCAAGCATGAGTTCCTGGCCCAGAAACGTGACTGGAACGACATGGCCGTCATCGCCCACGACAACATGACCCTGCGCACGCTGGGCCGCAAACTGCGTGTGCAGGGCGTGCCGGTGCGCTTTTCCTCAGTGACCCGTCCGCTCAGCCAGGAGCCAGCCATCCAGGGTCTCTTTGCCCTGGTCGAGCTGGCCCAGTCGGTACTGGACCCTGGAACTGCCGGAAGCGACCCGGACGATCCTGCCCAGGTGGCCGCCTGGATCCGTTCGCGCCTGCGCACCCTGATGGCCGGCCCCCTCTTCCGGGTCCCCGCCACCGCCGCTCGTGCAGAGCGTCCCGTCAGGATGGAGCGCCTGGAGTCCATCATGGAGACCATGGCCGCATTGGCCCCCCTGTCCGGCCGGCAGGGAAGCGAGGCGGACTCGTCGGGCACCTTGGACGATCTGCCGCTCCTTGGACAGGCCTGGCGGACCTGGGTGGAGGATCTGGCCGAGCGGCGGGCTCAGCGGGACCGTTCATCCGGCATCAGTGTCGACGATTCCCTGTTGGCCAGGCATGATTCCGTCGAGCCAGGGGCAGCGTCCGGTCCCTTCTCCACTGCCCCGGCCCCCGACCAGCCGGTGGATCTGGGCGACCGGGATGACCAACGGCCAGCCATTCTTTCCGTTCAGGCCCTGGAGACCCTGCTGGTTCTGGACCCGGATGACCGATCCTCGGGAATCATCCTGGAGGCCATGACCGCCATCGCCGGAGGTCGCCGGGAGGATCCCGACGTACAGGTTCTGGACAAGGCCCTGCAGGTTCTGCGTCTGACGGCCACCCGCATCAGCGCCCTGGAGGACCGTCAGCCCCAATACGTGCTCTGGGAGGCCTGGCGGAGTCTGGACCTGGCCGATGACTGGCAGCGGAGGGCCCTGATGGCCACCCAGGAGGGGGAGGAGGCCAACGACCGCCTGGACGCGCTCATGCGGCTCTTCCAGTACGCGGCTGACTCCCGTCGTTTTCCCACGGTCGAGGCCTTCATGGACCAGGTGCGCACCATGCAGATCGAGGCCGACTCCCTGGCGCGGATCGGGCCCATTGAGCACGCCGTCACGCTGACCACACCCGCCGGCGCTGCTGCCCTGGCCGCCGACTGGCCCCTGGTCTGGCTGCCCGCCGTCCAGGACGGGGTCTGGCCCAACCTGATTCCCCGCGACACCATGTTCGGAGCCGAGGAGCTGGCCGACCTGGTCCTGCACAATCGCATCGGCGACCCCCTGGCGGACACGCTCAGCCACGATCCGGCCCTGCGCTCCATCCTCTACGCCGAGAAGAAGGGCTTTCTGGAGGCGCTGACCCGGGCCCGGACCCAGGTGCGCATCAGCGCGGTCTGGAACGATGACCTGGTTCCATCGGACTTCCTCTACGGTTACCTGCCCGAACGCTATCCACGCACTGCGGATATGAGTCAGGCCGAGTTCAGCATGGTCGGTGCTGGCTCAGGCGGCAGTGAGCGCTATGGGGGGCTGGAGGTGTCTCCCAGGGGCCTGACTGCGGCCGCCCGATCCATCCTGGCTGTCCAGGCGTTGCTTCCGGAGGACCGGATTGACCGTGACCGGGTGGACGATGCCGTACAAACCCTGCGGCTGCTGGTCGACCAGGGTCAGGATTCGGCCGATCCACGGCATTGGCCCTTCCTCTACGACCAGTCGACATTGGATCAGCATGCCCCAGACGGACAGTCCACGGTCGGGTCGGCCCCGGACCGGCATGCTTCAGATGAGCAGGTTTCGGATGAAGGGGCCCCGGTTGAGCAGGCTGCCGGGTCAAGGGCTGTGGCCGCCGCCGCAGGTGTCGCATCGGTTGTTGAAAAGGACCGTGCCTCCCGTTCCGCACCTGCTTCCTCCAATCAAAACACCCAGGCGGGTCCAAGCCATGACCGTGACCAGCGTCATGAGCACCGCCACGAACACGGGTCCGACCGCCAGGTGGTTCTCCTCTCACCCTCGGCGGTCGATGCCATCTGGAACTGCCCCCTGGAGTGGGCCCTGGGCGATCAGTTCTCCGGCCCCTCCCCATCCAGGGTGCCCACGGAGTTCGGCTCCCTGATTCACAAGGTGGCCAGCGAGGGTACGGCCCAGGGCTTGGACCGTCCCGGCCATGGCGACCCGGACACCCGCCAGCAGCAGGTGCGGGATGCACTCCTGGACATCTACCAGGATCTGGCTCCCCAGGAACAGCGCCTGCGGGACCCCGACGAGCTCTATGACCAGCGCGGCCGCAGCAGCCGGGTGGAGTCCATCCTGGACAACCTGGCCTCTTATTTCGTGCGCTCCCCGGATTCCGAATACGGCCTGGAGGGCAGGAATCCGGTCCCGGTCGGCGATCTGCTGGGGGTGCAGAGCGAGCGCTCCTTCGACGTCAGCCTGTCCGTGGAGGACCTGGTTCCACTTTGGAAGGCCACTTTCCCCGATAGGCCTCTGGATGCCGATGGGCTCTTCGCCCTGATGTCCGGCCTGGTCGACGGCTTCCCTTCAGCCCTGGGTGCCAGGACCACAGTCAGGCTGACCGGCCGCATTGACCGTCTGGAGGTTAGGTCCCTGCCCGAGGGCATCCGTCTGCGGCTGGTGGACTACAAGACCGGCAGAGTCCCCTATACCCAGGGGCAGCTCTTCAACGACCTGCAGCTGGTCTGCTATCAGCTGGGACTGGCCTTCCCACCCACTCCTGGCAGCAGCCCGGAGGTGGGGGCGGCCTGGAGCCTGCCCCAGGCCCCCGATCTGGAAAGGACCGAGGGGATGAAGCTGAGCCAGTCCCTGCTCCTGCAGCTGCAGACGCCGCCCAAGGATGCGCAAACAGGGCTGCGCCGGGAGGAGATGGCCTACCAGCCTCCACTGTTCGAGCGCGACAGGCTGGTCACCATCGCTCAGCCCAGAACCGGCATGCCCTCTCCGCTCAAGTCCAAGGCCGAGCCTGCGGACCTGTCCGAACAGGTTCCGCCCGGGGTGGATGCGGACCTGTGGGCCATGGTCCGGGCCGCCCGGGTCTCCTCCCAGGCTGTATGGGGGCTGACCATGATAGCCAGGGTCTTCTTCGCTGCCGGGGTCAAGCTGACGGCGGGCCGGGATGACGCGGTCTTCGACCCGGCCCGCTGCCATCGGGCCGGCAATGGCCAGGAATGTCAGGCATGGCAACTGGTGGCGCCCAGTCTACTGGAGGATCAGGAATGAAGCAGACTGCCGAACAATCCGCCATCGTCTATGCGGATGTCAACGAGGATCTTCTGGTGGTGGCCGGGGCCGGCTCGGGCAAGACCATGACCATGACCAGCCGGATCATCGCGCTGATCCGTCGGGGAGTGCCCTCCGAGCAGATTCTGGGGTTGACCTTCACCCGTAAGGCCGCCTCCGAGCTCCAGTCCAGGGTGGGGGCGGCGGTCATCCGACGCGACCAGGGCAGAGGAGCCTCGGGCGTGGACCCTGAGCGCAACTTCCTCAAGCCGACCGTGTCCACCTATGATGCCTTCTTCCAGTCCATCGTGCGCCAGTACGGCCTGCTGGTGGGCATGGACCAGGATACCCGTCCCCTGAGCTCGGCGGGGGCCTACCAGCTGGCCTCCCAGGTGGTCGCCGACCATCTGGATCTGATCTTTCCCGCCGGTGCCACGGCGCAGGATGGCGAATCCGACGACCTGGGCTCCGCGACCTTCTCGACCACCGTCAACCGGGTCCTGGGGCTGACCGGGGCGGTGACCACCTCCATGATCAGCAGCGACTGCCCAGATTTCGACCAGGCCGTGGAGCGGATCCGCGCCTGGGACCGCGCCTTTGTGGATCGTGCGGACCAGCTCATCGGCGACCAGCCCGTGCCGGCCGCCGAGCCCACAGTCAGCACCTCGCCGCCCAAGCGAAGCAAGAAGGAGACCGACGAGCACTACCAGGGCAAAATCAAGGACTTCCGAGACAAGCGGCGGAGCATTCGCCTCTACCGGGTGGATACCATGCGACGGGCGGTTCTGACGCGTGAGAAGCTGCTAACCCTGGTCCAGGACTACCAGCGGGCCAAGCGTCAGGCCAACATGGCCGAGTTCGGCGACTTCACCCTGGCCGCCTTCCAGCTGGTCGAGCGTTTCCCCTCCATCAGCGCCCAGCTGAGGCGCCGCTACAGCCACGTTTTTCTGGATGAATACCAGGATACTTCCACCACCCAGGCCCTGCTTCTGGCGGCCATCTTCCACCCGCAGAATCGGCAGGAGGATCAGGGGAGTGCGGACCAGGCTCCCGGCAGGTCGGCCGTGACCGCCGTGGGCGATCCCTTCCAGTCCATCTATGCTTGGCGCGGGGCCAGTCCCGGGGCCTTCCGCACCTTCCAGGCCCAGTTCGGCATGTTGGCCGACCGACCCGACTCCGGCAGCGGGCCTTTGTCTGGCGTGACAGCCTTTGGGCGCTCGCAGGACCAGGACCCGCTGACCCTGTCGCGCACCTTCCGCAACTCCAGCTGGGTGCTCAAGGCCGCCAACCAGCTGACCGTCCCCCTACGCCACCGGGGACAGGAGAGCCGATCGGAGGCGGAACTGCGCGAGGTGGACGTGGCCAGGCTCCGTCCCCGTGAGGACGCTGACCCGGGTACCGTGGGCCTCTTGGGCTACAGCACCGGTGGCCAGGAGATTGATGGCGTGGTCAGGTTCGCCCTCAGAGCCCGCGAGCTCTATGGCAACCAAGGTGACGCGCCGCACGTGGCTGTCCTCTTCCGCTCCAAGGCCGCCCTGCCCAGGTACCGCCAGGCCATGGAGGCTGCGGGACTGAGCTGCCAGGTCGTCGGGTACTCCTCCCTCTTTGACCGGCCCGAGGTCATGGATCTCAGGGCCCTGCTCTCCCTGATCTGCGACCACACCGACAGCGATTCCCTGATGCGCCTGCTGGCCTCGGCCCGGTTCGGCATGGACGCGGCCGACCTGAGCGCTCTGGCCTCCCTGGCCGCCAAGGTCAACGAGGACAGCCAGTATCGGGCCCTGGTCCGTGCCGGCCTGGTCGAGTCCGACCTCAATCCGCGCCGTCGTCGCGAGGATCTGCACCGTTACCGTGACCAGGTCCCCAACGACGTCTTCCTGGTGGACCTGTTGCTGCGCGATGACCTGCCGGACCTCTTGAAGAGCTCCGGGCTTTCCGCCAGGGGACGGGTCCTGGCCGCCGAGGCCGCCCGGGTCATCTGCCAGGTCCAGGCCGAGTCCTCGGCCCCCCTGCGTCAGGTGGTCATCGCCGCCATCCGTGCCCTGGACCTGGACGTGGACCTGGTGCTGGCCCGCTCCCTGGCCAATCCTGAACGTTCTCTGGAGCCCAGTCAGGCCAAGGCCGGCATTCAGGCCCTGCTGGACCAGGTGGATGTCTACCTGTCCGAGCTGCCCCAAGGCCTGGGGCCCAGCCTGCGCGGATTCGTCTCTTGGCTGTCCTCGCTGGACCAGAGCCCCGAAATGCCCACTGACGGGGACGACCGACAGGCCGATGTGGCCCTGATGACCGTTCACCAGGCCAAGGGTCTGGAATGGGATGCCGTGGCGGTGGTCGGGCTCAAGCGTGGAGCCTTTCCCAGCAGCCAGGGCGACCGGCTCACGGTCAAGCCCGCCTTGGACCAGCCGGTGGTCCAATCCCCGGACGGCCCGCTCTACCAGTACAACTGCACGGCCCGTACCTGGCTGGTCGATCCCCAGGCCGTGCCGGTGCCGGTCCGGGCTGATGCCATGATCCTGCCCCGCTTTCCCCACGACGCCCCCCTGGGAGCCGACCCAGAGGATCTGCTGGGTCGGCTGGATCTGACAAGCCTGGAGGAGGAGGCCATGGGTCTGTCTCGGGAGAGCGGGATGGACGACCAGGCCCGCCCGGTCCGGGCTGATGCCATCGCCCCCTCTCAGCGCGAACAGTACGGCCGTCGGCTGCTGGACGACGAGCGACGGCTGATCTACGTGGCGGCGACAAGGGCCCGGCATGACCTGCTGCTGACCTTCAGCCAGGATTCCCAGGCGGAGGCTGCCGCCCTGAACACGCCGGCTCCGGACCCGGATAAGGCCTCCAACTTCTGGACCGAGCTGGTGGAGCTCTTCCAGGAAGAGCCCGATGCGGTCAAGCTGGAGCAGGCAGAGGATGCCCAGGAGGGCCAGCCAACGCCGCCCTTGGGGCTCTTTGTCGGTGAGCATGCCCAGTCCTACCGCCAGGCTATCGTCGACCGCGCCCTGGAAGAGGTGGACCAGATCGCCGCCCGCGACGGTCAGCGGGATCAGGCGCTATGGCCCCCTGTCCTGAATGCGCGCACACGCGGAGCTTTGAATCGCTCGGCCGCCTGGGTGCGCGCTGGAAAACCGGGCAACCCCGCAATGCCTGAGGAGGGCGATGACGGGCTTTACGCCAATGCGGTCCGCGTCCTGCAGGTCAGCACCGGCCGCCTGGGGGTTGCCGACGACCAGCTGCTTACGGACCTGGATCTGCTGCGGCGCACCGGCCGTCGGATTCTGGGGCATGGGGCTAGCAGCGTCACCGCCATCCAGGCCGGTTCGGCAGGGGGCGATCCCAAGATGGAGAGGGACTACTGGCAGGGGCTGGTCAGGCCCATACCACAGGTGGCCTCCCCGCAGGCCGAGGCAGGCACCCGCTTCCACGACTGGGCCAGGCGCTTCATCCTGCCCGAAATCTCCGCCCCCCAAGGACTGGTGGACCTGCCCGATCAGGCGGAGACAGCGAACCTGCTCGATGGCCCACTGGGTCCCGGGGCCATGGCTGAGCGGGCCCGCATGCTGACCGGGCTTGACCAGGAGCGGGAGACCCTGGATCCCAAGGCCGATCCCGTTCAGGCCCGTCTGCTGACCTGGGAGCGGCGGCTGGCTGAGTCCGACTGGGCCCAACGCACCCCCGTCTGGGTGGAACGGCCCATCGTGGCGGTGCTGGCCGGCTCCATCGTCAAGGGCAAGCTGGATGCGGTCTTTGCCGGCGGACTGGACCCTGATCGCCCGGATCTGCGCTACACCATCGTGGACTGGAAGACCGGAGCACGACCGCACGGAGAGGAGTCAACCAACCGCCGTCTGGTCCAGTTGGACTTCTACCGGCTGCTCCTGTCACGCTTGGAGGGTATCGGCCTGTCGACCATCGACGCCTGCCTTTATTATGTAAGCGAAGACCGGCCCCAGGATCGACTCATCCGGGCCCGTGCCAGGACCGAAGAAGAAATTCTCGCAACCCTGGCCGAGGGCATACCCGAGCAGTCGGACGAGGACTGAGTCTGCGGCAGACCCCGCCAGACAAGGGCGATGGGTGTCGCGCATCAGCAATCATGAACAGCAGGCGATCGGCGGACGGCCAAGGGCCGTCGTGGGGCCGGGCACGCCCGAATGGAGCAATGAGACAGATGACTACGTCCAGTAATCACGACCAGCCCTCCCGGCGGAAGGGGAGCGTGGCAATAAGACCTATGGTCTGGGCGGATATGCCCGACCTGGTGGGGACCTTCGACGCCACTTGGAAGGTGCAGGAGGATCCCGAGGGGACCGTGTCCCGGCTGAGCGCCGCGCATTTCATCCTGCACTACCTGGTGGGTGCCACCAGGGCCCGGATAGCCGTCGATGGGCAGGACTTCTTGGGGGTGACCCTGCTGGCCGAGGGGCGTGGCGAACTGTGCTTCCCCCAGGCCCAAGAGGAGCTGGAGCAGGTGGACCAGCAGCTGTCTGCCACGACCTTGGGCGCCCGGACTCTGGACCGGGCCCGCCAGTGGCAGCTGACCGAGGTCAAGCTGGAGGAGAAGTGCGGTCTGACGGTCCCGCCCCAGGCTGAGCTGAGGCTCTTCCTGGTCTCCAGCCGTGCCCGGGGACGCGGCGTTGGCGGCACCCTGTGGCGGGACAACCTGGAGCATCTGGATCAGGCGGGCATCGAGCGCTTCTACCTGCATACGGACTCCTCCTGCGATGTGGGCTTCTACGACCACAAGGGCATGGAGCGGCTGGCCGAGCTCAGGGGGAGGGATCATGCGGCTTTCGCCGGGCGCGACCCCTCTGACGATCCGCAGTTCTTCGAGGGGATCGACGACATCTTCATCTATGCCGGCCGTGTGAGCGACCAGCTGGGCAAGGACGGTGATCATGGCGGCCGCTAAATCCCCCTTCCTGCGCCTGTTCACCTACCCGGGCGCCGCCGGCTTCTGCCTGTCGGCCGTCCTGGCCCGCCTGCCCCTGGGCATGATGGGTCTGGGCATCGTGCTGGCCTTGAACCACATCTATGACAACTGGACCTCGGCCGGTCTGATGAGTGCCGTCTACACGCTCTGCGCGGCCCTGGTCACCCCCTTCTACGCCCGCCTGTTCGACCGGTTCGGCCAACGTCGGATCGGGGTGACCGCCCTGATCGTGCAGGCTCTGGCCATCCTGGGATTTGCCGTGGGCGCCATGCGCCGGGTTCCCCTGGGTGTGCTCTTTGTGCTGGCGGCTCTGATGGGCCTGACCCAGTTCGCCTTCGGAGCCCTGGTGCGCACCCGCTGGGCCTGGGTGCTGCGCGACGACAAGACCAACCTGCTCAACACCGCCTACGCCCTGGAGTCGGGGCTGGACGAGTGCGTTTTCATCCTGGGCCCCATCCTCTCCGCCTACCTGGCCACCTCGGTCAGCCCGGTCTCCCAACTCTACCTGCCTGCCCTGGCCCTGCTGATCGGCGGACTGACCTTCTTCGCCATGCGTTCGACCGAGCCTCCGGCCGTCGTTCGCATGGAATCCGTCAGCCAGTCTGCGGCGGATCATTCCCCGGTGGACGCCCACGGGGATGTCCTGCCGAGTGATGCTGACAGCCACCAGGGCTCCCGCTCGGCTCTGGTCTACCCGGGCATCCTCCTGTTGGTCGTGATTTTCGTCGTCTTCAACATGAGCTTTTCGGCGGTGGACGTCTCGGTGACCGCCCTGACCAAGTCCATGGGCCGCGAGGGTGCTGTGGGCCTGCAGCTGGCCCTGTTCGCCCTGGGCTCCCTCTGCGGGGCGCTGATTTTCGGCTCGGTCAAGCTCAAAGGATCCCGCTGGCGCTATCTGGCGACCTTCCTGGTGCTGCTGACCCTGGGCTACGTGGTCTTCCGCCTGGTCATGGACAACCTGGTCCTGCTGGGTCTGGCCGAGGTGCTGACCGGCCTGTGTGTCTCGCCCATCTTCGCCACCGGCAACCTGATCGTGCGCGAGAACGTGGATGCCCGGGCCCTGACCGAGGGGCTCTCCTGGCTGTCCACCGGCGGATCCATCGGCACCTCACTGGGATCCACCCTGGCCGGTGTCGCCCTGGATCAGTTCGGGCCCCACGGCGGCATGAGCATCCCGGCTGTGGTCACCTGCTGCGCTGTCCCTCTGGCTTTGCTGGGCTGGGCCAGGAGCCGCAGGAGGGGTATGGTCGTGGAAAAGACCGAAAATGCACAGTGAAATGAATTAGGCAAGAAGGAGGCAGCCGATGATCCGCGTATCGGTGCTGGGCGCAGGCGGACGCATGGGAACCGAGGTGGTGCGTGCTCTGAAGGGCGCGCAGGATATGCATACGGCCCTGCTGCTGGGTCCGGATGACGATCCGTCTGCCATCAATCCGAGCAATACGGATGTGGCGGTCGACTTCACCAGCCCTGATGCCGTCCTGGGCAACACCCTGACCCTGATAGGGCAAGGGGTCCACTCCGTAATCGGTACCACCGGGTGGACCAAGGAGCGCCTGGACCAGGTCAGGCAGGCCTTGGACGAGCATCCCGGACTCAGCGTCTTCATCGCTCCCAACTTTGCCATCTCAGCAGTGCTGGCCGACCGGTTCGCAGCCATGGCAGCCCGCTACTTCGAGTCGGCCGAGGTGGTCGAGCTGCACCATCCCGACAAGGTCGACGCCCCCTCCGGCACTGCTCTGGGAACCGCTTCCGCAATCGCCGAAGCCCGTCGCCAGGCTGGCATGGGTCCCATGCCCGACGCGACCCAACAACCTGATCCCTCCAGGGGCCGGGTGGTTGACGGTGTCCACGTCCATGCCGTCCGGCTGCGGGGACTCAACGCGCACGAGGAGATCCTCATGGGCAATCCCGGCGAGCAGCTGACCATCCGTGCAGACAGCTTCGAGCGTGTCTCCTTCATGCCCGGAGTTCTCCTGGCAGTCCGCCGTGCTGGAAGCATTCCCGGACTGACCGTGGGCCTGGACCACTACCTGTTCTGATATCCGCAAGAGCGTCCCCATCTGCAAGGGCTTTTGGGTGACCCGACGCAACAAGGTGTTTATTTGGTTTGCCGCTTTTCGATGATGCTGGGTAAACCGAATGGCATCCTGCCGGTTTCGAAGTGGGCGGAGGGAGCCAAATCCTTGACGGCGGCTTCACCCAAGCGTATGGGCATGCCCCTGCTGTGGATGGAGGGATTCGGGCGCGGAGTGTGGTCATCTGCAAAAGCTGCCGGTCTGTATACATATGCGAAGTTCGACAACGAGATGTTGAAATTCGTTTCCCGCGATTCGGGAAAATCCTCTGTACGGGACCGTTACCCGCGGAATCCGTTCCGTGGCCAAAGACGATGTAAATGCCTTGAAGTGTCAGGACTATAATCAGAATCAAGGCGGTGTCGGGTGGAAGACGTCGGTGTCTGAAGGCCGTGGTTATTTGAAACTTTCCTCGCCTATAGCCGGGTCTTTGGGTCCCGTGCTAGCGAAGGTGTAGGGCGAAGGGTGAGTGGTGGTGATGTCAGAGCCGAGCGGCGGGGGTGCTGATGCCGGTGAGGTATCGGATGACGTTATCGATTGGATTGATAAGGTTGATAAGTTTGCCCTGTCGTGGTTCTTGTCGAGCATGCTCGAGAGAGTCCCGCATGCGCGGCTTGGCGCCGTTGAGTTCTCCCTGGGAGGGGTCCTGTGGAAGACGGTGCTGTATGGGCTGGCCTATGTGGCCGGGTTCGCCTGCGGCTGGTACTACCTGTTTGACCAGGACCAGGATTGGGTGCGCACCTGGATAGTTTGCCTTCTTTTGCTTGCTTTCTTTGTCGGATTTGCTGTTCGGAACCTGTTGGGGCGGTATGAGTATGGAAAGGAGCGTCCGGGGCCTTGGTTTGTGGTCTTGTCTTTCTTGTTCGTTCCGGTGATCGGCGTCGTACTCGGGGCTGCCAGTTCTACCTCGGGTGGCGTGTTCCGGTGGGTTCCGGTGTCGGTGACTGTGTTGGTGGTTGTTGGGGTGTCGGTGTTTCCGGTGGTGATGCGGCTGGTGCGCAACAGGTTCGCGTCGTGGGCGGTGATGGTGGTGTTGTGTGTGGTGCCGTCCTGGATGCTGGTCAAGCCGACGGGGTCGGCTGGTGCGTCCTTGTTCTGGTGCTGCCTGGTGGGTGTCGTGGGCGCCTTATGGTTTGTGCTGGACATGTTGGGGATTGAGAAGTGCGCGAGCATGCATCGTGATGCGGCCTTCGAGTGGCTGGCGGCATGGGCGCTGGCGTTCGATCTGACCCTGACGATCGCCTCCATTATTGGAAGCTCCAATTCTTATATGGGAGTCTACAAAGATGACGATGATACCGGCCGGTGATGCCGGACGGCGGGCTGCGCCATGGGTGTGCTTGCGTCGATGTCGATATCGGATGTCCGTCACGACGGACCGTCGGGACGGGTTTATGAAGAAAGGAAAGGTGAGGATTATGGCCAGTGCCTTGTTCTCGAAGAGGCCGCGTCGCGTGGATGTGATGAAGGGGTACGAGCCCATGTATGATGCGACCTTGCAGGAGTGCCTGCAACGGCCCTTCTACCTGTATGCTAGGGGAAAGGGGCGTTCCTGCCGCAAGGAGATGTGGGTTTTCTCCCTGTTCGTCTCGTTCATGGACACCTGCCTGACCCGCGTGTTCTCTTCTGGTCCCTTGGTCGTCATACCGGCGCTGTTCTCCCTGGCGATGCTGGTGCCTATGTATGCCCTGACGGTGCGGCGTCTGCATGATCTGGCCCTGTCGGGGTGGCTGGCGCTCGTCCTCTACGTGCTGATTGTGGTGGGCTTTGGTCTGGTTGTCGGTTCGATGGTGTCGGATACCTTGGAGGGGCTGGATCCGTCCGCCCCTTCGCCTGTGGGAATCGTCATCCTCCTTCTGGCCGTGGTCATTCGGCTGGTCATCATGTGCGTTCCCTCGCGTCGTCGTCATCCAGTTGTCGATAACGGAAGCCTCGGTGCGAGTCAGACTGGCACGGCGCAGTACCCAGTGGACCCGAACGGACGGTGATTCCCCTGCAGTAGCGGAAAGAGTGAAAGATGGGTGGTGGTGATGTCTGAGCCGAGCGGCGGGGGTGTTGGTGTCGGCGGGGTGTCGGATGGCGCTGGGGATCGGGTTGATGCGTTTGTCCTGTCGTCGGTGATGTCGCGTGTGGTCGGGAGCGTCCCGCATGCGCGGCCTGGCGCCCGTGAGTTCTCCCTGGGCGGGGTTCTGTGGAAGACGGTGCTGTACGCGTTGACCTATGTGGCCGCGTTCGCCTGCGGCTGGTTCCTCCTGTTTGACCAGGACCAGGATTGGGTGCGCACCTGGATAGGCCAAGGGTTGCTGCTTGCTGTGCTTTCCGGACTTGCTGTGGTTGTCCTGTTGGGGCGGTATGAGGATGGGAAGGGGCGTCCTGGGCCTTGGTTTGTGGTGTTGTCGCTTCCGTTCGCTCCGGGGTTCGGTGTCATATCGGGTTCAGGCGCCCGCTATTCTGGTGGCGTGTTCCGGTGGATTCTCGTGTCGGTGGCTGTGCTGGTGGTTGTCGGGGTGTCGGTGTTTCCGTTGGTGATGCGGCTGGTGCGTAACGGGTTCTTGTCGTGGGCGGCGATGGTGGTGTTGTGTGTGGTGCCGTCCTGGATGCTGGCCAAGACAACAGGGTCTGCTGGCGTGTCTTTGTTCTGGTGCTGCTTGGTGGGCGTCGTCGGCGCCTTGTGGTTCGTGTTGGACATGTGGGCGATCGGGAAGTGTGCGAGCACGCATCGTGACGCGGCTTTCGAGTGGCTGGCGGCCTGGGCCCTGGTGTTCGACCTGATCGTGCTGATCGCCTCCCTTCTGGGAGCCTCTAAAAATGACGACGATGCCAGCCGATGATGCCGGATGCCCAGGCCGGGCTGGACCCGTCCGTTTTCTCCGTGGTCAAAGACGATGTCGATGCCTTGAAGCGGCAAGTCTATAATCAGGATAAAGGCGGTGTCAGTGGAAGACGCTGGTGTCTGAGGGCCTTGGTTATTCGAAGCCTTTCTCGTCGTCGGCCGGGTCTTGGGGGTCCGTGCTTGCGCAGGAGTAGGACGAACTCCGACGATGTGAGATGGAAAGAGACCAATATGAACGGCACTGATACAAGACCGGAATCAACGGTCTGGTGGGCGAAGTGGCGGATTCGCGGCTTTGAGCAGGAGGGTGGTGTGTGATGGCTGTTGGTGTTTCCGGTTCCTTGCGGCTTCCTGCGGGGGGGTCCTGGCTGGAGAGCGCGTCTTCGGTCATGTCGCGGGTGGCGGGTTGCGCGCGTCATGCGCCCGTGGGGGAGCGTGCCTTTTCGCGTGCCGGCGTGGTGCGCAAGCTGGCGGTGTACGGGGCGGCCTTCCTGGCGGGGTTTGTGCCTGGCTGGGCGTTCCTGTACGACCAGGAGGAGCTGTGGGTACGGTACCGTTTTGTGGAGTTCGGCTTGGCGGGCCTGCTCTCGGTTTTTACGATGTGGTGGTTTTTGGACCGGTTTGAGAGCCGTGGGGGGCGTCCGGGGTTCTGGTGCCTTGCGCTGACGATGCCGACGATGCCCTGCTGGGGGGTGGTGTTCGGTGCGATGACCGGCGCGAATCCGGGGGTGATGCGCTGGGTGCTGGTGTCGGTGGCCGTGCTGGTGGTGGCCGGGGTGACCTGGCTGCGGTTCGTGTCGGATCTGGTGCGTGGCCGTGTGGCGGCGTGGGCGGCTTCGGCTGCGTCGTGTGTGGTGCCGTCGTGGATGCTGTGCCTGTTGTCCGGGGGCTCCCCCCTGTCGTGCCTGCCCTGGTGCGTGGCGGTGGGCGCAACGGGAGCTTTGTGGTTTCTGCAGGACCTGTGGGCGATCGACTATTGCGCGGGCGATGATCGCGACGCCTCCTTCGAGTGGATGGCGGCCTGGGCGCTGATCTTCGACCTGATGACCCTGGTGGCCGCCCTGTATCGCGGCGGCACCGCCGTGCAGGACCAACAATGAGCTTGCCCCGGGATGCTGCTCTCTGCTTATAGGCACGGATCGAACGCACATCGTGGGATGCGGCAGGGTGACCGGGCTGGCTCTGCCATCTGGCTTATGCTACTGGGGACCGTCTCTTTCCCCTCTTGTTGATTGGGCAGGGATTGAGGAGGTTCGGCACACGTTGCTTGTCTAAGACTGACAGTGGGGGAAGGGTGTCGTGAGGGTGATGAGTCCCCGTCTGCAAGTAGCGTTGAAGTATGTCTGAGCTCCAAACCCATCTGTTGGACAAGGCCCCATTCGGGCGGGTCGTGCCGGCCATGGTCACCCCCATGAACCATGACGGATCCGTGGATTACGAGGCTGCCGCCAATCTGGCCCGGACCCTGGTGGCTGATGGGGCCGACGGCATACTGGTCAACGGCACCACCGGCGAATCTCCGGCCACCCACATGGAAGAAAAAGTCGATTTGGTACGAGCAGTAAAGGATTCGGTGGACGTGCCGGTCATCTCGGGTGCGGGCTCCAATGACACGGCCCATACGGTCCGCATGGCCGAGATGACCCAGGAAGCCGGGGCAGATGCGCTCCTGGTGGTCATGCCTTACTACTCCAGACCCTCCCAGGATGGGGTTGTAGCGCATTTCAGGTCCGTCTGCCGGTCTGTGGATCGTCCCATCGTGCTCTACGATGTACCTGGCCGCACAGGGTTGCACGTGACTGTGGATACCTACCGTCGTCTTGCCGAATTGCCGCATGTCGAGGCAGTCAAGGATGCCACTGGTGACCTGGCCGCAGTTCCCATCAAGCGTAAGGAGACGGGGCTGACCTGGTACTCCGGCGATGACGGGCTGTACCTGCCCTTCCTGGCTTTGGGTGCCGTCGGCGTCATATCGGTCATGGCCCATGTGGCCAGCGGTCCTATGCAGGACCTGGCGACTCGGTTCGATCAAGGCGACCTGAAAGGGGCGCGGAGGTTGTCGACCGTCTTGGCGCCGCTGGTCCAGGCTCTGAACGGCCAAGGGCAGCAGGCGGTAATGGCCAAGGCCGCTTTGAAGGTGGCCGGCGTCTTGGACAGCACGACGATGAGGCTCCCTAATCTTGGGCCTGGCAAGGACCAGCTGATCCAAGCCGAGAAAGGCATGAAGGCCGCAGGGCTGATGCGTTCCTGACAAGCAACCAAGCGTCGCCCCTGTATCAGACGGGGGTACAGATAATGGAAACACAAGTGAGAATGGCAAGAAAACAAGAAGAATCAAACACGACCGGCAAGAGCAGAAATCGTCGGTCCTCCTCGAAGAACGGTAAGCAGGGGTCGGGCAGGTCCCGGGGTGAATCCCGCAGCCGCCGTAACGGCGCCATTGCCCGCGGCAAGGGCACCCAGACCGAGCAGCGTCTGGTGGCGCCTCCCAAGTACCGTAAGGGCTCCATGCGTATCGTCCCGCTTGGTGGCTTGGGGGAGATCGGCCGGAACATGAATGTGATCGAGTACAACGGCCACATTCTGCTTATTGACTGCGGGGTGCTCTTCCCGGAGGAGGAGCAGCCGGGCGTGGACCTGATTCTGCCCGACTTCAGTTACATCAAGGACAAGCTGGATCAGGTGGATGCCCTGGTGCTGACCCATGGGCATGAGGACCATATCGGCGGCGTGCCCTATCTGCTCAAGCTGCGTCCGGACATTCCCCTGATTGGTTCCAAGCTGACCCTGGGGTTCGTGGATGCCAAGTGTGAGGAGCATCATCTCAAGCCCACCGAGGTTGAGGTCAAGGGCCGCGACAAGCTCAAGGTTGGCCCCTTCAGCCTGGAGTTCGTGGCGGTGACCCACTCCATTCCTGACGCCCTGGCTGTCTCTGTGCGCACCCCCGCGGGTCACATCATCGACACCGGTGACATGAAGATCGATCCCTTGCCTTTGGATCATCGACTGACTGACCTGAGGGAGTTCGCCAAGTTGGGCGAGTCCGGCGTGGACCTGCTCATGGTCGATTCCACCAACGCCGAGGTCCCTGGCTTCGTCAAGCCCGAGATCTCCATCGCCCCCGCCTTGGACAAGGCCTTCGCCGAGGCCCAGCGCAAGATCATCGTGGCCTCCTTCTCCAGCCACGTCCACCGGGTGCAGCAGGTGGTCGACGCAGCCCACAAGTTCGGCCGCAAGGTGGTCTTCGCCGGCCGGTCCATGGTCCGCAACATGTCCATCGCCTCCGACCTGGGCTACCTTCACCTGCCCGAGGACACCGTGGTCGACCTCAAGGACGCCCACAGCATCCCCGACGAGAAGATCGTCTACATGTGCACCGGATCCCAGGGCGAGCCCATGGCGGCTCTGGGCCGCATCGCCGACGGGACCCACCGTGACATCACCATCAATGAGTTCGACACGGTCATCCTGGCCAGCTCACTGATCCCCGGCAACGAGCACGAGGTCTACAAGGTCATCAACAAGCTGGTGCGTCTGGGCGCCAAGGTGGTCAATCGAGACAACGCGGCCATCCACGTCTCCGGCCACTCCGATGAGGGCGAGCTGCTGCATTTCTATAACATCGTGCAGCCCAAGTGCGCCATGCCCATCCACGGCGAGAACCGACATTTGGTGGCCAACGGCCTGATTGCCGTCAAGACCGGCGTGGATCCGCAGAACGTGGTCCTGGCCGAGGACGGCGACGTGGTGGACCTCTACCACGGCCAGGCCGCCGTGGTCGGATCCGTGCCCTGCGGATACGTCTATGTGGACGGCGACTCGGTGGGTCAGCTGACCGACGACGAGCTGGAGCAGCGCCGGATTCTGGGCACCGAGGGCTTTGTCTCCGCCTTCGCCGTGGTCGACACCGAGACCAGCAAGGTCGTTTCCGGCCCCAAGCTCTACCTGAACGCCGTGGCCGAGGACGAGAGCGAGTTCAAGTCCATCAACTCCCAGATAGTCGATCAGCTTGAAGATGCCATGTCCAAGGGGACCACCGGCACCTACCAGCTTCAGCAGATGATGCGCCGCACCCTGGGCGGCTGGATCTCCCGCAAGCTGCACCGCCGGCCCATGATCGTGCCCGTGGTGGCCGACATCGCCACCGACGTGCAGCCGCAGGACTGATCGCCGCTGCCTGCATACTGAATACCGAAGGCTCCGGTCGCCCAGAAGGACGGCAGGAGCCTTCAGTGTTATCAGCAGAAGGGAGCGTTTACATGCTCACGATGATCTTGACGTGGTTTTCCGCGTCCTCACGCAGCGGACGGAAGCCCTTGTCCACGATGTCCTCGACCTTGATCCGGTCGGTGATGAAGGTGGACAGGTCGATGTTCCGGTCATGAATGAGCTTGATGGCGTCGGCATGATCGTTGGCGTATCCCATGGATCCTGACATCAGCTTCTCGCCGAAGCCCATCTCCATGGTCAGGTTCAAGTTGACGGGCTTGACGTGGATGGCCACGACGACCAGGCTGCCCTGTGCCTTGAGTGCCGACAGAAGCTGGTGGACCACTGGTTCCGCGCCGGCCGCGTCGAAAGCCACATCGGCGCCACGGCCATCGGTCTCGGTCCTGACCCGCTCCAGCAGATCCTCCTTGCTGGGGTCGATGACCAGGTCAGCGGCACCGGACTGCAGGGCCTTGTCCTTGCGGGCATGGGAGAGCTCGGACATGATGACCTTGAGCCCCTTGGCCTTGAGCACGGTTCCCAGCAGCAGGCCGACAGGTCCTGCTCCGCCGACCAGGGCGGTCTGCCCGGGTTCGGTATGGATCAGACGCACGGCGTGGTAGGCCACTGAGAAGGGTTCGATCAGGGCTGCCTGATCCAGGGGCAGGTCGCCCACGGGGAAGACGCGCTCGGCGGCCACCACCATGTGCTCGCTCATGCCACCGCCCCAGCCGTTGATGCCGATGAAGCCCAGCTTGGGGCAGTCATTGTAGTTGCCGGCCTTGCAGGCGGGGCATTCTCCGCAGGCCATCTCGGCCTCGACCACCACGGAGTCGCCCACCTTCATATCGGTGTGCACGTCATCGGCGATGGCCTCGATGGTTCCGGAGATCTCATGGCCGAAGACCACCGGCAGGGTCTCCCCGGAAAGAGGGTGCGGGGTGTCTTTGGAGTTGCCGCCGTTTTGCTCGCCGTCAAAGTAGAGGTGAAGGTCGGAACCGCAGATGCCGGTGAAGGCGGGGTGGATCTTGATGGTCCCCGGTTTGAGCTCAGGCTCGGGTATGTCCTCCAGACGTACATCTTCCTTGCCGTAGTACATCAATGCTTTCATATCGTATATCCTCTCTGATATGCGTGTAGGCCCTGCACGGACGAAGTTGAATAACCCAACATGACATCCCTGCGGGCGGGTGACGCTCCCTCATTGGAGACCGCCCGGTTTCCATACTACCGTGGATATGCGGTCACCGTAAGGGGAGTTTCGACCAGGACCTCGCCGCCCTGGTCGAAGTCGAAGTCGCCCAACCAGTGTCCGAACCTGCTGGGTCCCTTGCCGCACCAGACTACGCAGGCGCTGCGGTCGGCCTGTCCGCTCAGCAGTCGATTGGCGGTCCCGGTCACCCGGTCGTTGCCCAGACGATAGTCCAGGAATTTTCCGTCCCCGTAGTGACGGGCCACCCGCTGACGCTGCTTTTGGTCCAGCACCCGCCAGGGGTCGGCGGCGCAGAAGACCCGAGCGGGCATGTCCTGCTCCGCCGCCTGGATCAGGGCCAGGCCTCCGCCTAGACTATGCCCGGTAAAGAGCACCCCACGGTCGGTTCCCGCCCTCCGTCTGGCCAGGTCAAGTGCCTGCTCGGCCAGTATGCCTGCCTGCTGTGTCTGCCCCGGCTCCCCGTTCAGCGGCGGCAGGAAACAGGTCAACGCGGCGTGGATGTCGTGGCGTGGGTCGTCGCGCAGGTTGGTGCCTGCATAGACCACGATCAAATGGGCATAGTCCGGGCCACCCTCCAGATCCGGGGCAGCGATCATCCCCTCGAAGCCGTTTTCGGGGCAGTAGCGGGAACGCAGTACCCAGTAACTGCCCAGGGCCGGATCTTCGAACCGGTGCAGGCCAGGCCTGGTCTTGACATCCCCTCGACCGATCCCGTAGGAGTACTGGCAGAGCATGTTGAGCTGCTGAGTGGTGAACCCGGTCCGGACCTGCATGACGCTCCCTTTCTGCCAGACTCGTGAGGCATGGACCATGAACAACCGCCTGGAGGCCCGACTATTCCCGTCCGGACTGCGCCATCAGAAAAGAGGGTAACCGTCCTCCTGGCCCGTCGGCTGGTGCCCGCATTAGACTTGACATGCCATATCCATACAGGACCTATGCCGATGCCGGTGGGGGCACCGACATCCATGTGCGAAAGGAAATTCATGCCCGGAGCCAATCTGACTCGTGTGGAAGCCGAAGAGCGAGCCGTCGTCGTATCCAATGTCAGCTACAAGGTCAATCTGGACCTGACCAAGGGGCCTGCCACCTTCCCCTCCACGGCCCTGATCGACTTTGATGCCCGGCCGGGGGAGTCCACCTTTGTAGATCTGATCGCCGACCAGGTCAGCCTGATCGAGCTCAACGGCCGGCGTCTGGACCCGGCCCTGGCCTTCCGGGACGACCGGATTGAGCTCAACGACCTGCGCCAGCACAACCAGCTGCGGGTGGAGGCCCTCTGCCGCTACTCGCGCACAGGCGAGGGACTGCATCGCAGCGTGGACCCCTCGGATGGCAACGTCTACCTCTACTCCCAGTTCGAGGTGCCCGACGCCCGCAGGGTCTATGCCGTCTTCGACCAGCCCGACATCAAGGCCGTCTTTGACTTCACCGTGGATGCCCCGGCATCCTGGACGGTCCTGTCCAACATGCCTCCCGCTTCCCATCAGGACCTGGACAGCCGCACCGCCGAGGGAACCCTGGAGGGCGGCCACACCGAGGGCGTGACCCGTTGGGTCTTCCAGACCACCCCGGTCATGAGCTCCTACCTGACCGCCTTCGCCGCCGGACCTTATGCCCAATGGACCAGCGAATACCAGAACGAGGATGGACGGACCATCCCCATGGGCCTATACTGCCGCCAGGCGCTGAAGGACTCCCTGGACGGGGACGCCGAATACCTCTTCGACGTGACCAAGAAGGGCTTCGCCTTCTATGCCAAGACCTGGGATCTGCCCTTCCCTTGGGCCAAGTACGACCAGATCTTCGTGCCCGAATACAACGCGGGCGCCATGGAGAACATCGGCCTGGTCACCTTCCGCGACTCCTACGTCTTCGAGTCCAAGGCCACCGGGGCCCAGATCAACCGCCGTGTGGAGACCGTTTTGCACGAGCTGGCCCACATGTGGTTCGGCGACCTGGTGACCATGAAGTGGTGGAACGATCTGTGGCTGAACGAGTCCTTCGCCGAGTTCATGTCGACCCTGGCAACCGCCGAGGCCACCGAGTGGACCGACGACTGGGCCACCTTCTGCTCCGGTGAGAAGAGCTGGGCCCTGACCGAGGATCAGCTACCCACCACCCACCCGGTGGTGGCCCCTATCCGCGACCTGCACGATACCGAGGTCAACTTCGACGGCATCACCTACGCCAAGGGCGGCTCTGTCCTGAAGCAGCTGGTCGCCTACGTGGGCCGTGATCGCTTCTTCCAGGGCATCCACAACTATCTGACGGCCCATGCCCACGGCAACGCCACCCTGAAGGATCTGCTGACCGAGCTGGAGAAGACCAGCGGCCGCGACCTGGGCAACTGGTCACGGCTCTGGCTTGAGGAGGCCGGCATCACCACGCTGAGCAGCCAGGTGCAGACCGACGAGCGGGGGATCATCACCGCCATGCGGATCGACCAGACCGCCCCCGAGGAGCATCCTGTCCTGCGTCCCCATCGCCTGGCTGTGGGCTTCTACGACGAGGACGAGTCCGGCAAGGTGGTGCGCACAGACCGGTTCGAGCTGGATCTGGAGGGCCAGGGAGCCGAAGTGCCCCAGGTCGTCGGTAAGAAGCGTCCGGCCCTGATCCTGATCAACGATGACGACCTGACCTACGCCAAGCTGCGTCTGGACCAGGACTCCCTGGAGTATGCCACGCAGAATCTCTACCGGATTGAGGACCGTCTGGCCCGGGCTGTGGTCTGGCTCAGCCTTTGGGACATGACCCGGGATGCGCAGTTCCCTGCCGAGCGCTTCATCAGCCTGAGTCTGAAGGCCCTGGCCACCGAGCATCAGTCCACCACCTTCCGCTACGCCCTGTCTCAGATCTCCACGGCAGCCCACCACTTCACCGCCTCCCGTCGCCGCCAGCCCATGCTGCAGCTGGTGGCCGGCACGCTCTGGGATCTGGCCATGAAGGCCCAGCCCGGTTCGGACGAGCAGTTCCAGCTGGTCCGCGCCTACCTGGGTTACGGGAACGACGCCGACTTCGAGGATCACGCCCGTGGTCTGCTGAGCGGCGACCTGAAGCTGGAAGGTCTGACCATCGACAACAACACCCGCTGGCTGATCATCCACGCCCTGTCCGCCCACGACCTGCTGGCTGACGGGGAGATCGACCGGGAGCTGGCCGCGAAAGACACCACGGAGAACCGGGAGTTCGCCATGGGAGCCCGGGCAGCCCGTCCGACGGATCAGGCCAAGGCCTGGGCCTGGGATCAGGCCCTGCACAACGAGGATCTGACCAACTCGCAGATCGAGGCCCTGGCCGACGGCTTCTCCGGCTCGGGTGACCAGGAGCTCTTCGCGCCCTATGTGGATCGCTTCTTCGCGGCCGTGGACGAGGTCTGGACCCATAAGACCTTCCACATTGCGGAGACCCTGCTCAACCCCCTGTCGGCAGGCGGGCTCTACCCGACCAAGGCCGACCCGGCCGCCCTGGTCAAGGCGGGCGATGCCTGGCTGGCCGACCACGCCGAGGCCCCCAAGGCCCTGCGCGGGATGATCATCCAGAACACGGAGTCCTCCAGGCGCATCCTCAAGGTCCGCGAATACAACGAGCGTCTGCGCTGAGTATTCCGCCCGACCCTGGCCCGGGTGGCGACGGGTCAGGGTCGGGGCCATAATGAATCTGTTGCCTGCATGCAGGATGGTACGTTCGGAGGAGAGCAAATGCCCAGATTATTCGGTACCGATGGTGTACGCGGTTTGGCCAATAGAGACCTGACTGCACAACTGGCCCTGGATCTGGGCGATGCGGCAGTCCGTGTCCTGGGCCGTGGCGCGGATCGGTCCGCGGGGCGCCGACGGGCCCTGATCGGCCGCGACACCAGGGTCTCCGGGGACTTCCTGGCCTCGGCCCTGGCCGCCGGCATGTCTTCGGGCGGCTTCGACGTGATCGACGTGGGCATCATTCCCACCCCGGGCATCGCCTACCTGACCAGCGTGCTGAACGTGGAGATGGGAGCGGTCATCTCCGCCTCCCACAATCCCATGCCCGACAACGGCATCAAGTTCTTCGCACGGGGCGGGTTCAAGCTCCAGGATTCCAAGGAGGACGACATCGAAGCGGTCCTGGGCCAGGACTGGGAGCGCCCGGTGGGCGAGGGCGTGGGCCGTGTCTCCCATGACACAGTGACCGCCACCAACATGTACATCGACCATCTGGTGGAGGCCGTGGCCCCTGTCGCCCCCGACAAGACCCAGCCCAAGCCCCTGGACGGTCTGCGGATCGTGGCCGACTGCGCCAACGGAGCCACCTCGGTGGTGGCCCCCGAGGCCCTGCGCCGGGCCGGAGCGGACGTGGTGGTCATCAACGCCTCGCCCGATGGCTACAACATCAACAAGCACGCCGGCTCCACCCATCCCGAGCAGTTGCAGGCCATGGTCAAGGCCTCGGACGCGGTCATGGGCGTGGCCTTCGACGGGGATGCCGACCGCTGTCTGGCCGTGGACGAAGAGGGAAACATGGTCAACGGCGATCAGATCATGGGCATCCTGGCCCGCGCCAAGCAGCGCGAGGGCAAGCTGGCCAACGATACCCTGGTGGTCACTGTCATGAGCAACCTGGGATTGAAGCTGGCCCTGAAGCAGATGGGCATCGTCACCGTCCAGACGGCTGTGGGCGACCGCTACGTCCTTGAGGAGATGCTGCGCGGAGGCTACACCCTGGGCGGCGAGCAGTCCGGGCACGTCATCAACCGGGAGTTCGCCACCACCGGCGATGGGACCCTGACGGCCCTGACCCTGGCCAAGGAGGTCGTGCGCTCAGGCAAGAGCCTCAAGCAACTGGCCGCCGACTTCCCCCAGCTGCCGCAGCAACTGATCAACGTTTCAGGCGTGGACAAGAACGCGGCCCGCACCAACGCCAAGGTCCAGGATGCGGTCGAGGCGGAGGAGCGGATGCTGGGCAACACCGGCCGGGTTCTGCTGCGGCCCTCGGGCACCGAGCCCTTGGTCAGGGTCATGGTCGAGGCGGCCACCCAGGAGCAGGCCGACCAGGTTTGCCAGCGGTTGGCTTCGGTTGTTGCCGACGAGCTGGCCATCTGAACCGACGACCCAGGAAAGGCGGAATCATCCATGTTCGGCAGAAAGGCGGCCTTCGACGCCGATCTCAACCACCGGGTGGAATCCATGCTGGCCGAGGCCGGCAAGGAAGAGCTCCTGCCCATCGTGCAGATGGGCGAACCCGTCCTGCGCCAGCAGGCCCAGCCCTACCAGGGCCAGCTGGCAGCCAAGACTCTGAACAGGCTGCTCAAGGCCATGCGTGCCACCATGCTCGAGGCACCGGGCGTGGGGCTGGCGGCACCCCAGGTGGGTCTGGGCCTGGCCATCGCCGTCATCGAGGACCATGTCCGCGACGATGAGGACGATCCGCGTCAGATCGACGAGCTGCCCTTCAGGGTCATCATCAACCCCTCCTATGAGCCTATCGGGCAGGAGACCGCGGCCTTCTACGAGGGATGCCTGTCGCTGGAAGGGTTCCAGGCGGTCCGGCGGCGCTGGCTGGACATCACCGCCAGCTGGGAGGACCGTTCCGGGCGCAAGCATCGCCAGCACATGCACGGCTGGCCGGCCCGCATCTTCCAGCATGAGACCGACCATCTGTCGGGTGAGGTCTACATCGACAAGGCCGAGATTCGCAGCCTGTCCTCCGATGACAACCTGAGCGAGTACTGGGCCTACGACCCGGTCCCCACCGAGGCGGCGCAGGAGCTGGGCTTCACCATCTGAATCCCGCGAACCTTCTAAATTCTCTTGACCCGCTGATCCAGGGCCATATCCTCAGTCAGTTCCGGTCCGTCCCCCTTCAGGGGCGCCACTGGGTGCATGGTCAATTCTTCTGAGGCTTGACGGCCGGGTTCCACAGCCTTGGGCAGGATCGTACTGCCTTCTATGTCTGGGTCCAGCCAGGAGTCCAGGTTTTCATCGGTGATCAGCAAGGGCATCCGATCGTGCACCCGGGCGGCCTCTGGCGTGGCTTGCGTCGTCAGGATGGTGGCGGTCAGCAGCCAGGGTTGACCAGGCCTGGCACGCCACCAGGAGTAGAGTCCGGCGATGTTCAGGGTGTGGCCGTCGGGAGCCTGGAAGTAGTAGGGCTGATGGTCAGGCGTCCACTCGTAGTAGCCGCTGGCCGGAATGATGGCCCTCTGACTCCTGGCTGATTCTGCGTAGGTCCGCTTGGTCAGGGCGCTCTCCACCCGGGCGTTATGGGTGGGGTAGGCCATCCGATCGCTGTCGGACCAGGAGGGGACCAGGTTCCAGCGGGCCGGATGCAGGTGCCGTTGCCCATGTCGGTCCTGGGCCACCAGGGCGATGACCGACCCGGGGCTGATGTTCCATGAGGGTTCGGGCAGTCCCGGAGCCTGCCGGGCACCGTAGTGTTGGGCCAGGGTGGAGTAGTCCAGGTCGGCCGCGAATCGTCCACACATGAGGCCCATTCTATGGATGCTTGGGGCCCCCGTCGAGGAAACGCCGGAGGCCTTTTCCCGGGCCGGTCTAAATGCCTATTGACCCCTCTTTCCTGCTAGCATGAAGGTGGTCTGCGGCAGCGGTTCATACATTGAGGATGGCCGTGGCCACAGCGGAATATTCAACGTTGTTTTGCCCTGCCCGGCATGAGGCCGGTGGCGGCATTGTGATTAGGAGATGGTTTATGCCTCAGAAGATCAAGGCGTCGATTGCCTACGGCATCGGCAAGGGCTTTGCCCAGCCCGAGGAGATCATCATTGACGACCCCATTGGCGCGGAGGTCCTGGTGGACGTGCAGGCCTCGGGTCTGTGCCATTCGGATCTGCATCTGGTCGAGGATGACGACAAGTTCTTCCCCTTCCCGGCTGTGATCGGCCATGAGATCTCGGGCATCGTCGAGGCCGTGGGCC
Organism: Bifidobacterium asteroides; assembly: GCF_009683175.1. Classification (GTDB taxonomy): domain Bacteria; phylum Actinomycetota; class Actinomycetes; order Actinomycetales; family Bifidobacteriaceae; genus Bombiscardovia; species Bombiscardovia asteroides_H. The sequence goes on along the minus strand of NZ_WKKW01000002.1, from coordinate 14,503 downwards.
CCGAGGTGTCCGGGATCAAGGTGGGCGACCATGTGGTGGCCTCCCTGGAGCAGGTCTGCGGACACTGCGCCAACTGCCTCAAGGGCCAGCCCCAGTCCTGCACCCAGCAGCAGGAGTGCGTGCGCGGCGCGGGCGAGAAGCCCCGTCTGTCCTTCCCCGACGGTCGGCCCATCACCCAGGCCTTCGGCACCGGCGGTTTCGCCGAGAAGGCCCTTATTCACGAGAATCAGCTGGCTGTGGTCAACAACCAGGTCAAGTGGGATGAGGCCGCCTGCATCGGCTGCGCCACCATCACCGGAGCCGGAGCGGCCATCAACACCGCCCATGTGCGTCCTGGCGACACCGTGGCCGTCATCGGCACCGGCGGCATCGGTCTGAACATCATCTCGGGAGCCCGGATTTGTGGTGCCAAGCGGATCATCGCCATCGATCTGCTGGACAACAAGCTGGAGTTCGCCCGCAAGTTCGGCGCCACCGACGTCATCAACTCCAAGAACGAGGATCCTGTGGCCAAGGTGCGCGAGCTGACTGACGGCGGCGTGGACCAGGCCTTCGAGGCCATCGGTCTGCCCGTCACCATGAAGCAGGCCTGGGACATGCTGGGCGTGGGCGGCACCGCCTACCCGATCGGTCTGACCAAGCCGGATGCCACGGTCTCCCTGGAGATCAACCCGGCCGACCTGCTGGTTCACCAGCGCGGCTTCAAGGGCGTGTGGATGGGCTCCACCAACATCAAGCACGACATCCCCATGTATGCCGACTTTGCTGTGGACGGCAGGCTGAACATGCATGACATCGTCAGCCAGCACATCAAGCTGAGCCAGATCGACGAGGCTTACAAGCAGCTGGTCAACGGCGAGGTCATCCGTTCGGTCATCACCGAATTCGACTGATCGGTCTTTAGGGTTTATTGGAAAATCAATTGATTCCAGAACTCTGTGCCTAATTGAGTAGATTCATGATATGGATCTATGAGGGGTTGTCGGACCGCTGCAGTCCGACAACCCCTTTACCTTTCCTTAGTTAGGATAATCTGCTCTATATGATGATTGGTCCGATGTTTTCCGCGCTGAGTCAGAAAGATGGTGATTCTTTATGCTTAGATAGTACATGATGTTTTTTTAGAAAGACTACATATTGCTTGTAATTAAGGTGCAACGAACTAAAATTACTAATTTTCACTAAATTTCAGATCGGCAAAAATTTTCTTTATGTTGTGAAAATTCGACCAGAAGGACATGTTGGATGTCGGTATTTCGCGCACTGTTAAACATCGGTTCTTTCGCAATATAGCTTCTTTTGTGCCAAGACGAAGCATCGCGGTAAGCTTTGTACATGCGCAGTTCGCGGTTGCACTGCTATGCTGTGTCTTTGTGCCTAGATCAACAAATATATGACTGTCATGGATGATCCTCAATAAAAAATGGACTAGCCTATCATGATGTCAAATACCATACACTGCCTACTTTGGGATTATTTTTATTAAAATAATTTGCATATTAAGCTGTATTGCTAGTGTTCTTTGGGGCGCATCACGCTTCCACGTTTAACGATAGTCATAGGTAATACCACGTGATTTTCTGTTTTTCGATTTCGTCGTTGATCGATAATCATTTCTATGGCCTTACGTGAAGCAGAGTTGAAGGGTTGATGAACTGTCGTCAGAGGCGGATCCAAGTAATTTGCAGGGAATATATCCTCAAAACCAACGACAGAGAGATCGTCGGGTATAGATAGGCCCCTTTCGTGTGCTGCACGGTAGACGGCCGTTGCTACCTGGTCGTTGCAGGCAAAAATCGCAGTGGGTCGATCAGAACGGTCAAGCAAGTGACAAGCAGCCTCATATCCGCTTTGAGGAGAGAGATCAGTCGTCTCTTCGAGCTCATCAGAAGTATCAATGTCCTCATGATGTGCTGCGGTGAGGAAACCTCCATATCTCGAAATGGTAGCCTGCGCATCTGCGGGACCATTGATTATGCCGATGCGTCTATGCCCCATAGATATCAGATACTGAGTTATTTGAAAGGCTCCAGTCCACCTATCAAAGGAGACCCACATTGCTTTGTCATCCAGAGGTGTGACTGGATTTAATATAACATATGGAATATTTCTAGATTTTAAAAGCTTCTTTTCTGCTTCGGGAATTTGAGTTATCTGGTGTATCACCACACCCATGGGGTTGCGGTCAATGATGTTTCGGAAGCAGTGCTCTATGCTGAGGCCTGCCTCTAGCTGGGTTACGGTCAGTGCGAAACCGGCCTGCTGTACCCAATACGAGACTTCTTTGGTAAAAGCTGTTGTACAGTCTGAGTCGATATGGTCTAGAACCAGCTCAATTGTATGAGATACTTTGGTGCTGACCAGCGGTTTGAAGTATCCATTTTCTTCAAGCACCTCCTCTACATGTCGCCTAGTCTCAGCAGCGATTCCCGCTCTGCCATTGATGACCTTGGAAACTGTCGACGCCGAAACGCCAGCGAGCTCTGCTATTTCGGAAACCTTCACTGCAAGTCACTTCCTTCCCCCATTGATCGATCCTTGCAAGGACGGGACTCAGAAACTTAGGGTTACAAAGGCAGACCTGTGCAATTGCAGGTTGACGCAGAGCCTGCTTAGTTCATAAGTATATAATAAAGATCCCCAGCTTGGAAATATTTCCAAAGCATGTTTGTACTTTTCGAAGTATATCGCTATAGTCTGAACTGTCATCAAAGAATTGATCGCGGTATATATGACGAAGGAGTCTATCGTGAGCACAATCACCAAAGTCCAAACATATGATTTTCGCTTTCCCACTTCTCAAACCCTATCCGGCTCAGATGCCATGAATCCGGATCCTGATTATTCCGCTGCGTACGTAGAAGTTCACACTAATAAAGACGACGGTATCGTAGGCACGGGTTTTGTCTTCACCATCGGTCGGGGTAACGATGTGGTCTGCAGGGCCATTGATTCCATGTCGCAGGTCTTGTTAGGGCGTAATGTTGAGGATTTTCTTGATAACATGCGAAGTGCCTGGGATCTCTTGGTCGGCGACTCCCAATTGCGATGGCTTGGTCCGGAAAAGGGAGTGGAACATATGGCCATTGGCGCTGTACTTAGCGCTCTTTGGGACATTAAGGCTAAGAGGGCAGGCAAGCCCCTGTGGAGGCTCCTTGCTGAGATGGAACCAGAGGAATTGGTAAGCACGCTTGATTTCCGTTATCTGACTGATGCCCTTCGTCCAGAGGAGGCTACAGAAATCCTCAGACAAGGGCAGGAAGGCAAGGAAGAGCGTATCAAATATCTGCTCAAGAACGGCTATCCCGGATACTCCACTGCAGCAGGGTGGCTGGGTTACGCAGACGAGAAGATGGTGGAAATAGCCAAGAAGGAGACCCAAGAAAAAGGCTTCAAGCAAATCAAGCTTAAGGTTGGGCATAATGTTGACGACGATCTGCGTCGTCTCGCATTGGCTCGTGAGACAGTTGGTCCTGAAGTTCGCTTAGCGGTTGATGCAAATCAAGTATGGGATGTTCCTGAGGCCATAGAGTGGATCAATAAGTTTCATGATTTTGATTTGGCTTGGGTGGAGGAGCCGACTAATCCAGACGATATCATTGGTCACGCGACTATCGCCCGTGCTATCAACCCCATCCCTGTAGCAACCGGCGAGCAGATGCAGAACCGCATCATGTTCAAGCAATTCCTACAAGAAAATGCCTTCGGCGTCATGCAGATAGACGCTACCAGGGTTGCTGGCCCTCAGGAGATCGTGCTCGAGTATCTTATGGCAAAGAAGTTCAATAAAATTGTATGCCCGCATGCCGGAGGAGTCGGGTTGTGCGAAGCTGTCTGCCATTTTGCCATGTTCGATTACTGCGCAGTGTCTGGTACCATGGATGGCCGGATGATCGAATACGTTGATAACCAACATGAGTATTTTGTCCATCCCACTGAGATACGTAATGGCAATTATGTGGCTCCCACAGCCCCAGGTAATGGCACTGAGATGACGATAGAGACGGCCGAAAAGTATATTTACCGCGGTTGATGTTCGGCTGGGAAGGCAATGATGCCCCTCGCCCCCTCGCCCCCTCGCCCTCACTCCCTTCTATTTGATTCTGCTGAATTCATGCCTTTCGCTCCAAAGTTCTGAGCCCCGGACTTTTCCATTAGGAACATTTATGTGGTGAGCTCGAATGAAGCATGAATTCAATCATACATTGCACATCGTTTCACAGAAAGACGTCTCATGAATTCAATTATCGCAGCGGCTCCTTTACTCTTGGCAGCTGCTTCAGAACAGCCTCCACAGGTTCATCTGAACCCCGTGGCTCTATTGATCAGCATTATCGTGGGTGTGGTTGTGTTGATCATGTTGGTCTCTGCCGCACATGTTCACCCATTCATAGCCATAATGATTGCATCGATGATCACAGGCATCGGATCAGGCTATGGTTTGATGAATACCATCAATTCCTTTCTTGATGGGTTCGGTTCGACGACCAAAAGCGTGGGCATATTAGTTGGAATCGGTGCCATGCTAGGTCAAACACTCATGGTTACGGGTGCGACTGGTGTGCTTGTAGACACACTGGTTGATCATTCGTCAACAAAATGGTTGCCCTGGACTATGGCTTTGATTGGTTCGCTGATAGGGTTGCCCATGTTCTTCGATGTGGGCCTGATTATTATGGTTCCGGTCATTATCATGGTTTCCAAGCGTTCCAAGTTGCCCATTATGATGATTGCAATGCCATCCCTGGCTGGTTTGTCTTCCATGCAGGCTCTTGTACCGCCTCATCCTGGACCTACGGCTGCCTTAAAGACGTTTTCTAACGGAAGCATGGGCATAACCATGGGAATTGGTGTGCTGATCGCTATTCCCACTGTCATTATTTGCGGCCCTCTCTTTGCGCGCTATGCTACAAGGATTGTTGGTAGAGGGGCTCCAGATACTTTCGACATGTCGAGTTTGGAAAATCGACCAGAGGGTAGCAGGCGTCCTTCGTTCTTGCTCTCTCTTATGTGCATTATTTTCCCAGCCCTTCTGCTGTTGATCACATCCATTGCAACAATGATCGATCCTAAGCTTGGCACTTCAAAAGCGATGGGTCCGCAGATATTGCAGTTCGTCGGCAATCCTGAGGTCGCCTTGCTGATTTCGCTCATTTTCTCGGCCCTTGTCCTCTTCAAGGTCACCAATTTCCCATGGAAGAAAATTCAAAGCGAGGCAGGCAATTCTCTGAAGCCCATCGCAGGAATCGTCTTTATCCTAGGCGCGGGTGGTGGTTTCAAGACAGTCCTTATTGATACCGGGATTGGCGATATGTTAACTGAATTTGTGAAGACCTCCCATATTTCGGTGCTGCTTATCGCTTGGGTTATCGCTGCGTTTGTGAGGATTGCGACCGGCTCTTCTACGGTATCTGCCATAACTACTGCAGGAATCCTTGAACCAGTGGCTGTAGCGATGGGCCTGAACCCCGTTGGTGTGACTCTTCTGGTATTGGCCATTGGTGCCGGTTCCATCGTATTCTCATTCGTCAACGATGCCGGATTGTGGTTGGTCAAGGAATATTTCGGATTCTCTTTGACCGAGATGTTCAAGACATGGACCGTGATGCAAACTCTCTTAGGGGTTGTGGCGTTCATCTTCGTGATGCTCTTGAGCATTGTCCTGATGTAAAGGAGCGATTGGTTGGTTCGGGGATGAGCCCGTTCATCATAAACTTCTTGCCAGAAGCATAGGGGTTCATTGTTTAACGAATGAGGAGTATTGGTATGGCGAAAAAATTCCACGGTATTTACTGCCCTTCGATCACGATTACAAGAAAGAACGGTGACATTGATTACGATCTTTGGGGCCGTCATCTCGACCATCTGATCGATGCCGGAATTGACGGAGTACTGATCTTTGGCAGCATAGGTGAGTTTTATGCATTCGATTTGGAGACCAAAAAGAAGGTCATACAGTACGTCTCAGATCACGTGGCGTGCAGAATGAAGGTGCTGGTGGGGATTGGCGGAACAAATCCTGATGAGGTGGTCGACTTCGCGATAAATGCCGAGGAATCCGGAGCTGATGCTGTTGTTGCTGTAGCTCCCTATTACTTCGGCCCCTCGAATGAGGCAGCTGAAGACTACTATGATATGATTTGCAAATCGATCAAACTCCCGGTCCTCCTTTACAATTTTCCTCCCCGAACAGGAATGGATTTGTCCCCAGACCTAGTTGTCAAATTGGTTTCCAGCCATCCCAATATCGTCGGAATCAAAGATACGGTCGATACGATCAGCCATACTCGCAAGGTAATCGCAGCTGTTCGCAAGGTTAATCCTGATTTTTGTGTACTCTCGGGGTTTGATGAATACTACACAGCTAACAGAATTGCCGGTGGCGATGGAGTGCTTTGCGGGCTAACAAACGTTGAACCAGAGACCTTTGTCGCCATGCATTCTGCATATGAGCATGAAGATTACCAGACGGCTCTGCGATGTGCGGAGCGTGTCAATGCCTTAATGCAGATATATGATGTGGCCGATCTGTTTATTTCCTCTATTAAGGGAGCGGTAAAGGCCAAGGGATTGCCGATTTGTACAGATATACGAAAGCCTGCTGTCCAACTTACTGGCGACCAGGAAGCAAGAATTGCTGATATTCTCGAATCCCGCTGATGATTTAGCTTGGCGCATCATGACTGGGTAAGCAATGCTAAGTCAGCTGATTGTTACGACTAATGCGGACGTTGTAGGAAATGATGACTCCTGTGACGTCCGCACTCGTTGTGCTCTTGTGCTTTTAACAAGTGCCAGTTAGATTGTTTCTTCAATACGCATAAGATCAGAAAATTTGCAGTGACCAAAAGCACTTTTGGCTATTTGGCTTCGGGATTATCCGCCTCTTTGTCTCTGCATAAGGTGGGATTTCATTGCAGTTGCAAGAAAGATTCCGTTGTGGAAATCTGGCCGCTCTGATCTATGTGTATCAGATTGGTGTATGAGGATGTTGCTGCTTGATTAATTATCCTCTAAAGTCTGATTATCGGCGGAAAGCCGCTTCAGCTCGGCGCGGACCTTCTGGAGCTTGGCGAAGGCTGTGTTGCGGTCCTGAGTGGTTCGTGCCCGGCCGTGTTCTCCGGTCAGCTTGGCCTCCTGGGCCTTGAGCAGGTCGATGCGTTCGCGGACGGCGAGTCGGTTGTCCAGATCCGTGCCGTCAGTCTGGTCCAGGGTCACCTGGGCACACAGGCTGTCCCAGAGTTGGTCCATATCGTCGCCGGCTAAGGTCAGATTGGTCTGATCAGCAGGGCGAGGACTGCCCAGGTGGAGCGTATGTCTGGTCTCATGACCGGCTTTGGTGGGCAGGGCCCGGCGGACGGCCGGCGTACAGACGAGTCCCTCCTCACCCTGGTGAATGGTGATGAAGACCATGCCTGAGGAGCGCATGGCGGCGATGTGTTCCAACACGTCCTCCGGCACATCGGGAGTCTTCAGTCCGATGGCCATGACCAGCACCTCATGACAGTGCGCGCCATCCGTCACAGGGATGGTCCCGGGCCGCAGCAGGGCCAGCATGACGATCCTGTCGACGCTGGTGGAGAAGTGCTGGCGCAGCCGTGAGGAGACGGGCGGCCGTGTGGTGAAGGCCCGTATGGGCAGTTCACCCTTGGCTGCTGGAATGGCGGTGGTGGGCGGCAGGCCCAGGGAGAGCGCGGATACGCCTTCGTAGCTTGCGATTGTCATCCTTGGCCTTTCTGTCGCTGTTCCCGTCATTCTACCGGTAGGATCGCGACCAGGGCCAGGAGTGTCCGTCTGCCGGCATTGTATATTGGCTGTAAACCCACAAGACCGGATGCAAAGAGCAGTGCGGGTTGGAGTTATGAGGGCTGAATGATGAGCAATGATGCAAAGATGACCGTAACCGACGAGGAACGCGAACTCCTGGAGGGCTGGACCGAGGTCGACGGCGACCTGGATGGCTGCAGTCCGGATATGGTTCGGGCCGTTCTGGGATCCCGGCTGACCTTCGGGCGCATGGACGCTCCCCGCTCCCGTCACTGGCAGGTGCCCGAGGGGGTGGATTGCCTGAACGACATCGCCTACGTGGACGACGGTTTGCGCGCCCACAAGCTGGATCTTTACCTGCCGCATGATGCCCTGCTGCGCAACGGCAGGGTGACGCCGGTCTACATCGACATCCACGGCGGCGGGTTCATGTACGGCTACAAGGAGCTCAACCGGAACTTCTGCACCCATCTGGCCCAGCGCGGCTTTGCGGTCTTCTCGATCAACTACCGGCTGGTCCCCAGCACGGACTTCATGGGCCAGCTGGGTGACGTGCTGACGGCCCTGACGTGGATCAAGAACCACCTGGACGAGTATCCGGTTTCGCCCGACAGGATCTTTCTGACGGGAGACTCGGCCGGAGGCACGCTGGCCCTATATACGCTGGCAGTGGAGTCCGATGACCAATTCGCGCAGAGGCTGGGGTTGAAACCTGCCGGGCTGCGGCCCCGTGGCGCTGCCTTGGTCTCAGGGCTTTTCGACCTGACTCCTTACCTATCGGTGAATCTGGATGGTTTCCAACCCAGTGGCTCGCCCACCGATGCCTTGACCATGGTTGCTCCATCCTTCTTCGGGAGCTTCGTGCAGGCTGGGGGCGACCAGGTGGCCGACCTGACGACCATGGTTGATATGGTCCACCTGCCGCCGGTATTCCTGAACACCAGTGCCGACGACTTCCTGCAGGGCGACGCTCTGAAGCTGGCCGGGATTCTGTGCAGGAAGGGCCGCGACTTCGAGCTGCATGACCCGAGGCCCAACCGCCTGCAGACCCTGGGGCACGTCTATCCGGTGGCCATGACCTGGCTGGAGGAGAGCCGGCAGACCCTGGACCAGATCCACGATTTCTCATACGACCTGATTTGAGCCCCCGTGCGCGCCCGGTTCATCCGTTCGCTGGCTATGATGGGAAGAGAAAGGTGGGCATCGATGGCGTAAGGCCCCCGGTGTCTGCACCGCCGCTTACAGAGGAGTGATTCATGGACGAGAAGACCTTGGTAGAGAAGCTGAGCAACCTGGAGACCATCGACCAGCTGGTTGACCTGTCCAAGGAGATCGGCCAGCCCCTGTCATACAACGACGCGGACCAGCTCTTCGGCAGGATCAACCAGTGCAAGAATGATGTTGCACAGCTGGGCGGCGACACCATCGCCAAGCTGGCCAAGCAGGTCTTTAAAATCTGAGGCATCTGAATCTGAAGTATCAGATTCCATAAGGGCGGGCCGGTATCCGGTTCCGCCCTCTTCTTATGCCGGTTTCATGCCCGGGTGCGGGCCTCCTGCTCGATCTGGGCCAGGCTCTTGCCACGGGTCTCGGGCACCATGACCCAGGCGAACACCAGGGCGCACACATTGATCAGGGCGAAGAGCAGGTAGGTGCCGGTGCCACCCAGTCGGGCCAGCAGGGTGGGGAAGACCAGGGAGAGTCCGAAGTTGGTCAGGTTCATGGCCACGTTGGCGTAGCCCATGCCACGGCTCTTGACCTGCTGGGGGAAGATCTCGGACAGGAGCAGCCAGGTGACCGGGGCCACCAGGCCCTGGACGAAGACCACGTAGATCATCATCATGCCGATCATGATCCAGGCGGCAGTCCGTGACCCGCTGCCTGGGGCGCCGACGAACCGGTAGCAGACCCCGATGGCCGCCAGAAAGATGATGGTGCCTGCAAGTCCCACAGCCAGAATGGCGCGGCGGTCGAAGCGGTCGATCAGTCCCAGCCCTCCGATGGTTGCCGCTATGGCGGAGACCAGGATGACGGGCACGGTGGCCACCATGGACAGGGAGGGGTCGAAGCCCAGGGTGTCGGTGAAGATGGTCGGCGCGTAATAGTTGACGATGTTCAGCCCGGTCAGCTGGTTGATCATGGCCACGCCGATGCCCACGATCAGTACCCGCCGGAGCCAGGGGGCCTTGAAGCCGGCGGTCTTCGCGCTCGCCGGATGCGACAGCTCCCGCATGGTCACCCGGGCCTCTGCCTGGTCGCGGGTGGATTCCAGGAAGACTGCTGCCTGGTCCGATTGGCCACGGCGGATCAGGTGGGCCGGGCTGTCATGCAGGAAGCAGGCCAGCAGGGCCAGCAGGATGGCCGGAGGCACCAGGGCCCAGAGCATGGTCCGCCAGTCGGCACCCATCCGGTCCAGGATGGCGTTGACACTGACGGCCAGCAGCTGCCAGACCACAATCATGACCGAGTTGACCGAAACCACCCGTCCGCGTTCCTCCGTGCCGACCATATCGGCCAGGTAGATGGGCACGATGGTCGAGGTCATGCCGATGCCAGCCCCGATGATCAATCTTCCCAGACCAAGCAGGATCAGGCTGGGGGCCAGGGCGCTCAGCAGGGCTCCGGGGATGGCCAGCAGGGCGCCGGCCAGGATGATGTGCTTGGGGCCGAAACGGTCGTTGAACTTGCCAGCCAGGTAGGATCCCAATGCAGCTCCTATCAGCAGGGCTGAGGTGACCATGCCCTGTTCGCCGGCAGTCAGATGCCCGCCCGGGCCGGAGCCTAGATTCATGCCGATCAGCGCGCCGGAGATGACGGTCAAGGTATAGCCATAGAGGCCGCCGGCCAGCACACCCAGGGCGGTCATCAGTTGCAGATTGCGCCGCCGTCCTTGAATCGCAGCCATGGGCTCCCCTTTCGCCAGATCATCCGGGCTTAATCAGGGTAATCATAGGCATCTGGGGGAGCGGTCCGTCGACCAGGCTCGCCATTGTGGATAGGGGGAATCAGCCGGAGAACCAGCTGTTGGATTCGCTATCCGGATTCGTTATCCGGGCCCTGGTTGCGGGCTATATGAACATTTGCGGATATTGTCCACGACTTGCGCATGTCATAGGGGAGCGAAACCGCTCGATTTCGCATATGATAAACAAGCATCCACCACAAGGACATCGTGGATGCATACGGCCATGGTTCCATACAGCCATGGCGATGAAAGGAAACATTGTATGCGTAAGCTGATTCTCGATCTGGACACTGGTGTCGACGACACTCTGGCTATCTCCTATGCCCTGGGCAGCCCCGAAGTTGAGCTGATCGGCATAACCGGCACCTATGGCAACGTGCTCCTGGAGCAGGGCATCCGCAACGATCTGGCCATCACCGACCTGCTGGGTCATCCTGAGGTCAAGGTCTACCCGGGCCTGTCCCACGCCTGCAAGGCGGACTCCTTCGAGGTGCTGCCCGTCTCCGCCTTCATCCACGGCGAGAACGGCATCGGCGACGTGGCCATCCCCGACTCGGACCGCAAGGCTGAGACACAGTCGGCCGTGGACTTCATCATCGATGCGGTCAACACCTACGGCAAGGATCTGGTCTACGTGCCCACCGGCCCCATGACCAACATCGCCGCCGCCCTGGCCAAGGAGCCTGACATCGCCCAGCGCATAGGCTCCATTGTGCTCATGGGCGGGGCCCTGACCGTGCCGGGCAATGTGGACGCCTGGCAGGAAGCCAACATCTCCCAGGACCCGGACGCGGCCGATGTGCTCTTCCGCTCCGGCGCTCCCGTGACCATGGTCGGCCTGGACGTGACCCTGCAGACCCTGCTGACCTACAAGGAGACCGCCCGCTGGCGGCAGCTGGGCACTGCGGCAGGCAACTTCCTGGCGGACATGACCGACTTCTACATCAAGGCCTACGAGACCACCTCGCCCCATCTGGGTGGTTGCGGCCTGCACGATCCGCTGGCCGTGGGCGTGGCCGTGGATCCGACCCTGGTCACCACCCTGCCCATCAATATGAAGGTGGAGACCGAAGGCGCCACTCGCGGGCGTACCATCGGGGACGAGCAGCGGCTCAACGACCCGAACAAGACCATGCGCGTGGCCGTCGGCGTGGACGTGCCCCGCTTCCTGGACGAGTTCATGACCCGGATCACCAGGCTGGCCTCCCAGGCCGACTGAGGTCCTCCATCCCCGGCAAGTTCACGCAAAAGAAAGAGAATTGAAGACATTATGTCCGAAAAGCAATCCACCGAGGATTCGACAGCCGTACGATCGCTGATCCTGCTGCTGATCACCTTCGTCCTGGGCACCCTGTGCCTGCAGGGCTTCAACCTGGTCTTCCAGCAGGTCGGCAAGGATGCCGGCGCCCCCGACCAGGCCTCGCTGATCACGGCCCTACCCAGCATCGTCCTGGGCATCGTCTGCTTCATCTACGGGTCCCTGGGTGACTTCGTATCCCTGCGCAAGCTGGTCACCTTCGGCCTGTGCATACTGTTCATCGGGTCCGTGTACGGATACGTGGCCAACACGATCATGGCCCCCAACATCTGGAATGTGATCGCGGCCCGGCTGCTGCAGACCGCCGGCGAACAGGTGGCTGGCTCGGCCTACCTGGTCGTGGCAACCAAGTACCTCAAGCCCTCACTGAAGGTGATCTTCTTCGGCATCTTCACGGCAGGCTACCAGGTGTCTGCAGCCATCGGCATCTTTGCCGCCGGCCTGCTCAGCTCCATAGCCTGGCAGTACCTCTTCCTGATTCCCGCGGTCACCATCATCTTCCTGCCCATCCTGCTCAAGAGCCTGCCCACCGGCGGCGGCAACGGCGAGAAGGTGGACTGGCTGGGCTTCGTCATCTTCGGACTGGCCACGGCCCTGCTGACCCTCTTCTTCTCGTACACGGCCTGGTGGCTGCTGGCGGCCTCCGCTGTCTGCTACCTGATCTTCGCCGTGTACATCAGCCGGGCCAAGAGCCCCTTCATCACCCCGGACTTCTTCCGCAACAAGCGCTGGCTGATGGGCATCGGGCTGATTCTGATCTTCTACTTCATGAACTACTGCATGTCGCCCATCTTCAACGCCATCGGACGTGACGTCTACAAGGTGTCGACCACCACGGTCTCTCTGCATGTGGTCTGGGCCTTCCTGGTGGCCGCCGTGCTGGGCACCACCTCGGGCGCCATTGTAGATAAGATCGGCCGAAAGACCGCCATCATCATCGCCGCCTGTCTGATGATTCTGGGCTTCGCCGGGACGGCTCTGGTGGTCAATTCCGGCCTGCTGGCCCTGACGCTGACTGCCTGCGTCTACTATGCCGGGGTCGGACTGATGTATTCGCCCATCGTCTCCACCGTGCTTGACACCCTGCCCCAGGATCAGTCGGGCCGCGGCGTGGGCATGAACGATCTGGTCATGAACGTGACCGGCTCCATCGGCATCGCCATCATCGGCGGTCTGATGGGCAAGCCCAGCCTGGAGGGTTTCAGCATCATGGGAGCCACCGGGCCGGCCGCCAACTACAGCAACCTGCTGCTGATCGGAGCTGCCGTGTCCCTGCTGGGCCTGGTCGTGTACTTGGCCTGCAAGAAGACCATCTACGCCACGACTGCCGACCAGCAGTAGAACAGTTGTAGTCGACCGTCCGAGCGCAGAGAGGAGCTGCTTCCTCTCTTGCGTTCGGGCGGTCGACCGATTGTGTGCTGGGGGCGCGGGAGGGGGTGTCGGCTCTCTTGGGGTTGGGCCTTAAGTGGCACTTTTCCTCCCTGCCCCCTATATGGGCCGAGGGCGGGGGGATTGATACGCGCCCCAGGCCTTTTCTTACTCGTGCGAAGCATGTGACATACTACGTTGTTCTTCTCTTTGGCGGCGTGAGGCGAGGACCCCGCCCATGCCGGTCATGCCGGTGGCCAGGGCGAGCAGGATGCCCTCCCCTCCGGCTCGGGGGAGCACGCCTGCGGGCAGGTACGTGTATCTGAGGGAAGTGTCGGTCAGGGTGATTCCTGTGCCACCCATCGTGTAGTCGACGCTGACCGTGACCGTGCCCGGCTGGTGTGCAGGCGTGAGCACGCTGACACTGTTGCCATCGCCGCGCGTCAAGCCTGATACGGCAGTCTGGTCGAATCTGACGCCGGTGATCACCAGCTGCAGGTTGAACACCACCGGCACGGGAGCCGACTTGGTGTTTCCTGTGCCGTCGCCGAGCTGGCCACTGTCGTTAGCACCCCATGCCCAGGCGTTTCCGTCGCTGCCCAGGGCCAGCGAAAGATGCCACCCGCCGCTGACCTGTGTGGCTTTTAGTCCTTTGCTCTTGTCGGTGGGGTTGGCGGGGTCGCGCACGCGCACAGGAACAGGATTCACGTCACTGTACCCGCTGATGGTGTTGTTGCCGAGCTGGCCATACCAGTTGCATCCCCATGCCCAGACTTTGTCGTCGCTGCCCACAGCCAGCGAATGATCGGCTCCGCCGCTGATTTGTACGTAGGTGAAATCCTTGGGTAGGTCCGGGTACGCCTTGCGGTCAGGCTTGTTCACCCTGACAGGCGTATGCCGTTCGGTGGTCGTCCCGTCGCCGATCTGGCCACTGCCGTTCCATCCCCAGGCGTAGGCGTTGCCGTCGCTGCCCACGGCCAGGGAATAATCGTTTCCGGCGCTGATTTGTACGTAGGTGAAATCCTCTGGCAGGTCCGGGTACGCCTTGCGGTCAGGCTTGTTCACCCTGACAGGCGTATGCCGTT